>DASYET010000025.1:0-53675 GCA_036498815.1 Bryobacteraceae bacterium
GAAAGTGGAGATCACGATCGACGATCCGACCAGCTACACCATGCCGTGGACGGTGACCATCGACCAGCCGCTGGTGATCGATAGCGAGTTGCTGGATTACTACTGTCTGGAAAACGAGAAGGACTTCGCGCACATGTCGGGGCGGTGAAGCGCCGAAAGGTGACCGCGGTGCCGATCGGTTCCCGCTGCGCGTGTAGCGCCCTGAGATCGGGTGGTTCATGTCCCTTCATGCAATCCGCGCAGTTCACCTGAAGCAAAGGAATGACGCGAGGCTGGCGGGAATCCCCGCGCGGTGCAACGCAAGAAGACGTACTCTGGGGGGCCGCTGGAGTCGGGCGCGGGCGAACACCAAGGCGATAGCCCTGGCATGGAAGTACAACTCTTATCTCAACCTAGAATGACCACATCTCCCGTACTGATCACCGGCGCTGGCATCGGAGGTTTAACCGTTGCCCTGACTTTGCATCAAATCGGCGTACCCTGCGTCGTCTTTGAATCGGTCGCCGACATCAAACCCCTCGGCCTGGGCATCAACATTCAGCCCAACGCCGTCCGCGAACTCTATGAGTTGGGTTTCGACCCGGAATCGCTCGACATGATCGGACTGCAGACCAGAGAATGGGTTCTCGTCGGTCTGAACGGAAATGAGGTCTATTCCGAACTCCGGGGACTAGGGGCCGGCTACAAGTGGCCGCAATATTCCGTGCACCGGGGCGCACTGCAGATACTTCTCTATCGGGCTGCTCGGGAACGTCTGGGCGCGGATTCCGTTCGCACGGGTCTGAAGGTCGCAGGCTATCGCAATCACCCGGACGGAAAGGGAGTGACGGTGTTGTTGCGCGGCCGCGACGGCGAATGTTCTGAGGTGGAAGGATCCCTGCTGATTGCGGCCGATGGTCTGCATTCAGCGGCGCGCCAGCAGATGCATCCCCACCAGCCTGCCATTCAGTGGGGAGGCGCAATCATGTGGCGCGGCGTCACCAAAGGCAAGCCGATCCGTACGGGCGCGTCCTTTGTAGGCCTGGGGACACATCGTCACCGCGTGGTGTTCTACCCGATCTCGGCCGCCGACCCGGTCACCGGTCTTGCGGACATCAACTGGATCGCAGAGATCACGGCTGACAATTCCCGTGGATGGCCGGATGGCGACTGGAACAAGCAGGTACGGCATGAGGACTTCATGCATCATTTCGACCACTGGAATTACGACTGGATCGACATACCGGCCATGTTACGCGGCGCGGCGGAGGTCTTTGAATTCCCGATGATCGATCGTGAACCGGTTCCGACATGGGTTGATGGCAATGTCGCGCTATTGGGCGACGCTGCACACGTGATGTACCCTACGGGTTCCAACGGCGCCAGCCAGGCTGTCATCGATGCACGCGTACTCGGTGCGAGTATGCTCGCACATGGTGTGAACTCCCAAGCTCTGCATGCCTACGACACCCTCCTCTGCGCGGAAATGTCTCAACTGGTTTTGCGCAATCGCGGCGCGGGCCCCTTTGGCTTGCTGAATCTTCTGGATGATCGTTGCGGCAGTGTGTTCGACAATATCGATGACGTCATTCCCAAGGCGGAGCGTGATGAATTCATGCTGCGGTATAAAACTGCCGCGGGCTTTGCGGCTGAGAAGCTCAATGCAGCCGCACCAACGATCCCACCCGGGGCCTCCGTTCGCTAGACAACTTTACAAGGGACACTCTCGATGTTGCAGCACTATGTTCTGATCAAATTCAAGGAAGGGACCAGCGACGAACACGTCAGCGAGGTCTGTAGAAGAATGCTTGAGCTGCGAATCACCATTCCCAACATTGAACATCTGGAAATCGGACGCGACATTCTGCACGATGCCCGCAGCTGGGATCTCATCCTGATCATGCGCTTTGCCTCCACGGAAGCCCTGCGCAGCTATCAGCAACATCCGGACCATCTGCGATTGATGGCGTTTAACCAGTCCTCCGTCGCGAATGTAGCTTCGGTGGACTTCGAATCATCGCAAACCGCATAAATGCCGACCATGAAAACATACGCTGCCGACAGGCTTCACAATCTACACGAGTCCGTGATCCGCTCCATCACGCGTTACGCCTTTGACAAGGGAGCGATCCTGTTGGCGCAGGGATTCCCGGATTTCGATCCGCCGGAAGAAGTTCTCGCTGAGGCCGGCAAGGCCATTCGCAGCGGACGGAATCAGTATGGAATGACCTGGGGACAGCCCAGCCTCCGTAAGGCCATCGCGCTGAAGAGCCGGCGGTTTTACGGACAGGAGGTCGACGCCGACCGGCATGTCACGGTCACCTGCGGAGTTACCGAAGCCGTGATTGCGGCTCTGCTGGGCGTAGTCAACCCGGGAGACAAAGTCGTCGTTCTGGAACCGGCCCACGAAAACTATCATGCCGGTATCGCGTTCGCCGGCGGCATTCCGATCTGGGTTCCTTTGCGTCCGCCCGAGTATCAATTCGATCCCGATGAACTTGCGCGCGCTTTCGAACAGAAACCGAAAGCAGTATTGTTCAACTCCCCGCACAATCCCTCCGGCAGAGTTTTCACGGAGCAGGAACTTTCGATTATCCGGGACCTTTGCGTCAAGCACGACGTTGTGGCGATCACCGATGAAATCTACGAACACCTGGTGTTCGACGGCCTTCGCCATGTCCCGATTGCCACGTTTGACGGCATGCAGGATCGCACGATCACCATTTGCGGTTTGGGGAAAACGTTCGCCGTGACGGGCTGGCGTGTGGGCTATTGCATCGCGAGTCCAGACCTGACCGATGCGCTGCGGAAAGTCCATGATTTCACGACCGTATGCGCGCCCACGCCGCTGCAGGAGGCGATGGCGGCGGTGATCGGTTTGCCCGATTCGTACTATCAGTGGCTTCAAGCATTCTACTCTTCCCGCCGTGCCCGCATGCTGGGAATTCTCGACAAGCACGGTTTCAAATATGCTGTCCCGGAGGGCGCCTACTACGTGATGGCGGATTTCCGGCACCTGGGCCGCGGGGACGACGACATGGCCTTCGCGCGCTGGTTGATCGATGAAGTCGGTGTCGCCACTGTGCCCGGCTCCAGTTTCTACGCTTCCTCTCCCGCTCTGGGCCGAGGCTTGGTGCGTTTCGCATTTCCCAAGAAGGACGAAACGCTGGACGCCGTTGAAAAAAGATTTGAGAAATTACCGGCTAGACGATAGCGAGAATGCCGGCTCCCCGGAATAGCCGGGCTGCTTGCCTGAGATCGGGGAGTCCTTCCGCACATACTCGAGCACTTGAGTCAGAGTCTGGTGGATCACTTTGGCGTCGACATCCCCGCGTTCTTGGCGCAAACAAACTGGTAGTGACAGCCCTTAGCCCTCAGCACGCCCGCAAGGCGTTGACTCGCGACCACGCCGTTGCGACGGTCGGCCAAAGCGCTTGTTGCGCCGACATCGTTTTCCGAACCTTGCATCCAGATGCGGAGCGGCTTCGCCGGCGTTGGGTCCTGCTCCGCTGCAAGGAATGGGCGGAATGCCCGAGCACATTCGCGGGGCATCCGACGCGGTGGCCAGCCCAACTCCTAAGCGGTTTCTCCATCGGCCTGACCATCGGCACACACGGCGGGTAATCCAGGTTCGAGATCCCCTGCGTGATGGCGTCAAGCAGACCGCCCGAACGAGAGCCTGTTCTGGATAGCTAGATTTCGAGCTTGGCCGTACTGTCGCCGTGCGCGGATTGATTAATTCCTAGTTTGTCGAGCATCGACAGCAACAGATTCGACATCGGCGTATGCGGCGCGTACTGCAGGTGGCGGCCGCCCTTGAGCTGGCCGGAGCCTCCGCCTGCCAGAATGACCGGCAGCGGGTCGTGATCGTGCTGGTTTCCGTTCGACATGCTGCTGCCGTACAGCACCATCGAATGATCGAGCAGCGTGCCGTCGCCGTCCGGCGTGGATTTCAGCTTGTCCAGGAAGTACGCCAGCATCTCTACGTGATAGCGGTTGATCAGCGCGAAGCGATCCATATTGGCGCGGTTGTTGGAATGGTGCGAGGCGACATGGAAGCCCTCGCGCACGCCGCTTTGCGGGTAGACGGAGCCGCTGGTATCGCGTGCGTACATCAACGTGGCGATCCGGGTAATCTCGGCGCGGAACGCCAGCACTTGCAGATCGTACATGATCTTGAAGTGCTCGTCGAAGGATTCCGGAACACCCACGGGCGCCTCCGGCAGCTTCATTCCCGGCGGAACCTGTTTTTCGGCTTTTTCAATGCGACGTTCGATTTCCCGCACATCATCGAGATAGCCGCTGAGCTTCGACCGGTCACTCGCGGGCAGATCCTTCTGAAGCGAAGAGACTTCCTGCATCACCGAATCCAGAAGGCTGCGGCTCTGCTGCCTGCGCGCCAAGCGATCGGCGTTGGTGCTACCGTCGCCAAAGAGCTTCTCGAAGACCACCTGCGGATTATTCTCCATCGGGAGCGGTATGGTCGGCGTCTTCCAGGAAATCGTATTCGAATACGCGCAGGCGTAGCCCGCACCGCAGCTGATGGCGACCTCTTCGACCGAGAGTTCGATGGACGGCAGGGGTGTGTCTTGTCCGATGTGTTGCGCAGCGATTTGATCGATGGTGGTGCCGACTCTGATCGAATCTTTTTCCGGATGCGCGCCACTGAGGTAGACGGCGGCGGAACGCGCGTGGTCGGCTCCCGCATCCGAACCCACGCCGGCGGCATTGGCATGGCCGAGGTTTGAGACCACGCAGACCTTGTCGCGGAATTTATCGAGCGGGCTCAGGATCTCCGTAAATTCGAATCCGCTGCCCTGCTTAGCTGGAGTCCACTTATCCATGGTCGCGCCATGCGGAACGTAAATACAGCTCAGGCGGCTGCGAGAGTTGGCGGCGGTCTTGGCGATCGGAGTTTGCGCCGGAAGCATCGAATCCAGCAGGGGCAGCGCGATGGACGCGCCCAATCCGCGCAGGATCGTTCTTCTGGGCAGGTGCTTCTTCGTGATGAAATTCATGGGTGCTCCTCTGTTGCGGACTTCATCCTCATCTGGAACTGCGGACTCTTGACGATTCCGGTAATCAGCGCGGAAAGCCGGTAATTGTTGGGGGAGGCCTCCGTGGCGATCGCGCGCACGGCCGGCATGTCGGTATATTGCAGCGGACGGCCTACGGCATAAATCATCAGTTTCTGCGTCATGGTGCGGACGAAGACGTCCGAGCGGGAAAGCAACGCGCCCCGCAGACTGGAGACGCCGTCTAGCTTCGTACCGTCCACAAGCTGGCCGGTCGTATCAATCGTGGCCCCACCATCCATCGTCCTCGACCGGCCCACCAGATCGAAACCTTCAAGCGAGAAGCCGATCGGGTCCATGATTTTGTGGCAGGACGCGCATACTGGGTTTGCGCGGTGCTGCTCCATCTTGGCGCGCACGGAGGTGGGCTGCCCTCTGCCGTCGCTCTCCGGCAAAGACGGAACGGCCGGCGGGGGGAGCGGCGCTGGAACGCCAAGGATGTTTTCCAGGATCCACTTCCCGCGCGCGACCGGCGAAGTGCGCGTGGCGACCGAGGTCACCAGCAGAAAGCTTCCCTGACCCAGTAGTCCGCGGCGTGAGTCGTCGGTTAGGGTGACCCTGCGGAACCGGCTGCCGCGAACATTGGGAATCCCGTAGAACTTCGCGAGAGCCTCATCGACAAAGGTGTAATCCGCATTGAGAAGGTCCACGACACTGCGGTCCTCGCGCAGGATGCTTTCGAGCAGCATCTCGGTTTCCGTGCGGAAGCCCTGGCGCAGATTGTCGTTGAAGCCGTTTGTTTCGGGGCGGGCCGATTTCAATTCGCGGAGATACAGCCACTGATCCCCAAAACTGGTCACCAGAGACTTCGACCGCGGATCAGCCAGCATGCGGCGTGTCTGTTTTTCAAGTTCGGCAGGCTCGTGCAGCCGTCCTCTCCGCGCGGATTCGAGCAACTCGTCGTCCGGGATACTGCTCCACAAGAAGAACGACACCCGCGAGGCCAGTTCGAAATCGCTGATGCGGTATGCTGTGCCCCCGGCCACGCTGGCCGGTTCGCGCTCGAAACGAAATACGAAGCGCGGATCGACCAGGGTGCGCTCCAAGGCCTGCTCGATGCCCTCGTCGAAGGACCCCGACGCCCGGCCCTTTTGGTAAAAGCCCATGAGGGTATCGAGATCCGTGCCGCTCACGTCCTGGCGGAATGCCCGGGTGGCCAGTGTCGAGACAATCTTCCTGGCACAAGAGGAATCCTCGGCGGCACTGGCGGGCCGGCAAGTAAGAATTCGGCGGCGGCTGGGAGTGTCGCCAGGACCGGTCGGGTTCAGCGGTCCTGTAATCGCCACGCTCTGCACGGACGACCCCGGAATGGGATTATCCCAGATCTCATCGGCGCCACTCGGGCTGTGCCGGACCAGGGCGACTCCAATGGCGTGGGGCCCGGCCTGGACGGGCAACTTCAGGTCCGCGACGCCCGCTCGCGACGTTTTTACCCGCACGCCGTCGATCGTCACTTCGAGGTCTTGTTCCGGGGTGCCTGCGGCCCCGATGCCGCCCACTCCACCGCGAGCGCGAATTTTGATCGCGTACTCGGCATCCAGCGGGAAATTGTGCGTAACCAGCATACCGCCAATCGTGCCAAGCGGAAGTCCCTGAATGTGCCCGGCTTGCGAAAAGTCCTGCGCGGCACGATAGGTGACTGTGGACGCGCTCGCCAGCATGTTGCCGACGGCGAGTTTGCTCACTTTGAGGGCGGCGGACGTGTAGCGCTCCACCAGCGCGGGCGAGATCGCCAGCGCCTCCGCGACGTTATCGAAGCCTTCACTGGAATCGTCGGCCGGGAGCAGCGTGGAGACATCGACGTCCAGGTCGAGCAGATCCCGGATCACGTTCGCATACTCTGTGCGATTCAGCCGATGGAGGCCCGGACGGCCCGGGTCGGGATGCTGAGCGGCGGCACGGTCAAGCGACGTCTCGATTCGTCCGGCGAAGGCATCGAGGTCGGTGCGTTGCGGCCGCGGCATTCCGCTGGGAGGCATCATCCCGGCTCGAACCTTGCGCACGACCTTCTCCCAGTCCTGCGGCCGATCGCCGGCAGCGGCGGGATTCAGCTTCTCCAAGGAAAAACTGCCGCTCTTGGTTTTATCGTTATGACATCCTGCGCAGTACTTAGTGATGAGCGCCTGATCGGGAGCCTGCGCGAACGCGGCGCCCGCAAGAAATACGGCTGCGAAGAATTTCACGGACGCGCTCCACTCAGCTTCTTGATCAGCGCCATTGTCGCGGGCTTCTGCTCCGGCGCGTTGGTGGCCAGGAACACGCCCTCGGCCCAGTTGTAGGGCGTGCGGCCCTCTTTATCCTTCACGTCCAGCCGCGCTCCTTTGTCCACGAGGAACTGCAGGATTTCGTCCGATCCCCGATTTGCCGCTCCCATGACGGCGGTCAATCCCATGGAGTTCACCGCGTTCACGTCGGCTCCGAGATCCAGGCAGAGTTTCACGGCTTCGAGTTGCGATTCCTTGGACTCCGTGAATGTTTGCGCGACTACCCAATTCACACCTGCGGCAGCCATCAGCGCGGTGGTGTTTGAATTCGCCGGGATCTTCGGATCCGCGCCCTTTTCGAGCAACAGCTTCATCACCGTGACGTCACCCGACAGGGCGGCGCGCAGAAACGCGGTCTGGCCCGTAAAATCCACCCAGGAGAGATCCCCGAGAGGCAGGACAAAGCGCCGTACCGGCGGCACTTCCGTGGTGCGCGCATTCACATCCACACCGCGATCGAGCAAGGCGCGGATGAGTTGAAGCGCGCCGTCGCGATCGATGCGCTCCCCGCTCCGGCCGATATCCCGATTGCGGATTTCGACGGCGGCCCACAGCGGCGTGCGGCCCCATTGATCGGCGGTCTTCGGATTCGCGCCGCGTTCCAGCAGCAATTGCGCCACCGGCAGATGATGATTTGAAATCGCCGCCAGCAGGGGAGTAATCCCGTTCACGTCGGGCCCATTCAAATCGGCCTTGGCATCCAGCAGGACCTTCGCAATTTCACGGCGTCCATCGCGTGCCGCGAATAGTAAGGGCGACATGCCGCCGGGGCCTTCGGGCTGGTAGCCGCGATCCGGCCAGCCTCCGCGAACGATGCCGACGCCATGCGAACCGCCGCCGGCGCCGGGCGGACGGCGCTCCGGGAGTTTCCCTTCACGCGTGCGGGCGCTCACTTCGGCTCCACGGTCAAGAAGGATCTTGACCGCCTTAAGATTGTTCGCGCGTACCGCCCACATGAGCGGGGTTTCCCGGGTCACTTCATCGGCCGCATTCACCGAAGCACCCTTTTCGAGGAGGGCCTGCAGGATCTCAGGCAAGTCCGCGCGCGCCGCGATCATCAGGAGCGTATCGCCGGCCTGACCGGAACCATTCGCGTTGGCGCCCGCCGCCAGGAGCCGCTCCGCGATCGGCGCGTTTCCGTTGGTCACCGCATAAAACAGCGGAGTCATGCCATAGCGGTCGGCCGCATCCGCGTGTGCGCCCGCTTTCAGCAAAAGATCCACCGCCTCGAGGTCGTCGTATTCGACGGCCCAGTGCAAGGCCGTGGTTCCGTCGGCCGCGGCTGCATTCACATCGGCCTTTTGCGCGATCAAGGAACGCGACAGGGTCTTGTTCTCAGTTCGTACTGCCTCCAAAACGCGAAGATCCGCGCAGGAAGCGGCCAGTGCCGTGAATGCCAGTCCGCTGACGAGCCGGCGGCATCTACGCATGACCCTGAATCTCCATTTCGATCCCATTCAGATCTTTGAACATCACCGCTTGGGCGGTCGAGCTCGTGACTTCCACTTTGGCCTGTCTCAGCTTGGCCGCCGCGGCCTTGGGATCAAACCCGGCCACCCGAATCGAGAGGTGATGGATGCTGGGCTTCTCGCCGGCGGAGACCTGTTCCAGCGCCAGCCGCGTGCGCGCGAGTTGAAACCAGACTCGATCCGGCTTCTTCGTGCGTGGCAACTCCGGCCCAAAGATTTTTTTGTAATGGGCGGCGGAAGCCTCCAGGTGGGACACATGGAGAACTAGATGATCCGTCGCGATCGCCTGGAACAGCGGTTCTTCCTGGGAGATCCGCGGACCCGCAACGATCGTGCCCGCCAAGCCTCCGGGAACCGCCAGGATTTGAAATTTGAGCCCATCCGGATCGGCGGCCATCCCCAGCGCTCCGCTCCCGAAGGTGATGCCGGCATCTTCCATGGCCTTGCGCGCTGCGCCGCGTTCGTAGCCCTCCGTGAGAGCGCAGAAGTGATCGATGAAAGGAGCCGTCTCCGGGTGCTGCCCAAACGCCAGGTAACTGATGCCCAGCCGCACGTAGAAGCGGGGCGGAGGATCTTTCTCCTTGAAGAGCTGCGTGTCGAAGATCCGGCCGTAAAAGCGAGCGGCCGCCTCCGAATCCGGCACAGTCAGGCCGAAATGCTCAAGCCCGGTGTTTTTGAGCCGCAATCCAGCGGACGACGACTGCGCGAAGGTGGACGGCGGCGCGAAGGCTCCGGCCGCGAGTGCCAGCCCGCCGCTCAGTCCCCGTAATGCCGATCTCCGCGAAACAAGTGCAGGGTTCATCGATTGGACACTCCCGTCAGAGTGGGCCCGTTCCTGATCCCGGCCACTCGTCCCCTGTGACAGGCCAAAAGCCATGCCCGCCACAGAGGAGAGTCTATGCAACTTTGTCGCTTGTGTCAATACCTGTCGATTGGTAACATGCGATCCTCAGATCCGCCGCCCCCTTTTGGGCTTATGCCCCCGGAGCAATCCGCAAGCGCTTGACGACAGCAAAGAATTTAGTGTATACCTGTCGATTGGTATAAACGGTTGCGCGAAAGATGGTGCCTGGCAGAAGTGTTTCGCGCCGTCCAGACTAAGGAGCTTATGAAATCACTTGTTGTGCTTGCGATGATTTTCGCCGCTGCGCTTTCCGCCCAGGCGCAGAAGTTTACGATTACGGTCCACACCGGAAGAGGCCAGACGGGCTACGACGTCAACTCCACCATGATTTCCGGCGCGAAAGACATGCTGGTCATCGATCCCCAATTCAGTCTGAGCGAAGCCCATAAGCTTGCGGCGGAGATCCTGGAAACGAAGAAGAATTTGACGCTGATCTACATCACGCACCCGCATCCGGACCATCTGTTCGGACTCGCGGTGCTGCATCAGGCGTTTCCCAACGCAAAAATCGTCGCCCTTCCGGCGACCGTCGCCGCCGCCAAAACCGGCTGGCCCGCCCGGCAAAAGTTTTGGTTCCCCACTTATGGCAACAACATCCCCGGCCCGGATCCAGTGTTGCCCGAAGAGCTTACCGAGCCCTACCTCACGCTCGAAGGCGAGCGCTTCCCCGTGACCGGCGGAGTCCAAGGCGCGGATGGACCCGGGAACAGCTTCGTGTACATACCGTCGTTGAAGGCCGTGGTGACCGGCGATATCGTTTTCGACCACGTCTACTTCGGGGTTCCGAAAGACGCGGCGCGCGAAAATTGGCTGAAGACCATCGATCAGGTCGCGGCGCTGCAGCCGACCATGGTCATTCCGGGACACCAAGGTTCTGGCGCTACGGACGACCTGTCCGCCGTCGCCTTCATGAAGCAGTACATCGCGGATTGGGATAAGAACGTCGCGGCGTCCCATTCGGCCGCGGAGATGAAGGCGAAAGTGCTCGCGCAGTATCCCATCCTGGGGATGGAATTCACTCTGAACGACCGTATCGCGACTTATTTCCCCGCGGCCGCTAAAGGCAACTGAGTCTAAAGCAAACGAAAGGCCCTCATCATGAATCTACGACTTCTTTGGAAGCTCTCTCCGTTGTTCGCGTTCGCTACGCTCGCGTCCGCGCAGTGGCTGGATTACCCGACTCCCGGCGTTCCCCACACACCCGACGGCAAACCGAATCTCAACGCTCCGGCACCACGAACCGCCGATGGCAAACCGGACTTCTCCGGAATGTGGGGATGGATTACGCCCTCCAACTGCGGCAAGCGCTGCACCGACACGCAGATCTCCCGGGAGTTTCTTAACATCGCCAGCACGCTCAAGGGCGGTCTGCCCTACCAGCCCTGGGCGGCGGAAGCCGTGAAGCAACGCAGTGGGGAACAGAATCTCGATCCCAACGTCCACTGCATGCCGCGGGGAGCGCCGCGGATCTGGACCGACGACTATTACAAGCGCATCTATATGGTGCCCGGCACCGTGATCATCTTGACCGAGCGCAACATTCAATACCGTCAGATTTTCATCGATGGACGGCCACTTCCCAACGATCCCAACCCGACCTGGAACGGTTATTCCACGGCGAAGTGGGAGGGCGACACGCTGGTCGTCGAGACCATCGGCTTCCGCGATGATCTGTGGCTGGATGCGTTTGGGAATCCGCTGACCAGCGCGGGCAAGATGACGGAGAGAATCCGACGCCCGAACTACGGAACGCTGGAGGTCGAGATCACGATCGACGACCCCAAGACCTATACAAAGCCGTGGACGGTAACGGTCAGCCAGCCGCTGATCCTCGACAGCGAGCTTCTGGACTACTATTGCCTGGAGAACGAGCGCGACGCAGTTCATATGTCCGGGAAGTAGGAAGTTCTTACGCTTGTATATCGCGGATCGATCGCGGAAACGGATGTCCGCCAGTCAATCTGCGCTATCATGATTACCGGATTTCACCCCCTGATGAGCGACTCAAATGGGACTTCCACATTGCGTGGCCGCACACTCCTCGCATTGCGAGAGATGCTCCTGAGGGGCAGTTTTCCGCCGCGCAAGCGTCTCGAAGAAATTGATCTCAGCCGGCGCCTCGGTGTATCCAGGCCTGTACTGCGGTTGACCCTGGAGCAACTTGCGTCTGAGGGACTGCTAGAGCCTGCGCTTGATGGGGGATATGCGGCGCGCCACTTCACGCTGGAGGACATCCGGGACGCGATTCTTGCGCGTTCGACGCTGGAGGGGATGGCGGCGAGCCTTGCGGCCAAACGAATACAGGATCCTGCGGAGCTTGAGTCGGCCCGTAAGGTCAACGCTCAGTTGGGCAGGGCGATCGCCTCCCCCTCGCCCTCGCCACCGACGGCCGAAGAAATGTCCCGCTTTGGTGACTTAAACGCCGAATTTCACAGCGCACTGGTCGCGATGGCGCGAAGCCCGATGCTGTCGTGGAGCCTCCAGCGTCTTCAATCGGCGGCGTTCGCCTCACCGGCGGCGGTCGTGATCCCCGCGGAAGGGGATGGTGTGCGGCGTGCCTTTGAAGAGCATGAAGCCATTTTGAACGCGATCGAGGCGAGGGATGCTTCGCGCGCCGACGCTCTCGTGCGGCAGCACGCGGACCTGGCGATTCATGGCATCGAGAGTGCGCTAAAGGGCCAGCCCCACTCGAGCCGTAACATCGCGCTGGCGTTGGTGGGAAAGAAGCCCTTCACGGTTAAGGCAAACAAACCGGGCCGACCTCCCAAGAAGAAGGAGGCTGCTTCCGGCAATACTTCCACGCGCATTCTGGATGCGGCCGCGGATTTATTCTGCGAGAAGGGTTTCTACGCTACCACGACTCGTGAACTGGCCACCCGTCTGAACATTCAGCAGGCTTCTTTATATCACCACATCAATAACAAAGAGGAACTGCTCCATCGCATCTGCCGCCAGGTCATGGATTGTTTCCTGGCTGACCTCCCGGTTGCTCTGAACAAGGCGAAGACCGGACGTGGCCGAATGAGCGCCTTCATTGAAGCTCATCTGGAGGTCATGGCGCAAAACCCCCGCCACACGCTGGCGATGGTCACCGAATTTCGGGCATTGTCTCGCCTTCATTTCGCGGAAATTTCGGAGAACTACAAGGAATACTCCCGTCTCCTCGATGCGGAGATGAATGCGGCACGAGGGACAGGACTCCTGCGAACCGACATCTCTTCGAAGTACGTCCGCCTGGCTCTCTTGAACGTCTTGAACTGGACGCCCCGCTGGTTTCACCCGTCGGGCGCGCTTTCTTGCAAAGACCTGAGCTCCCTCTATGCCGGCATCTTTTGGGAGGGTGTCATCAGCTCCAAGCTCGGCCATACCCCTTCCCTTCCGCCGCTTCCCGCTTCCGCCAACCGTCAACGATCTCGCGGCCTGCATCGAGGCACGCTCGGCAAGTTCATTCGCGCGGCCGCTGAGTTATTCTCCAAATACGGCTACGAATCCACCAGTACCCGGGATCTTGCCACTCTGCTGGGAATGGAAAAAGCAACGCTGTACTACCACGTTGAGGGCAAACAGGATCTGCTGTACGCGATTTGCAAGTCGTCCATCGAACAATTGTCTAGTGATGTAACCGAAGCGATTGACGGCATTTCCGATCCTCTGGCGCAACTTCAGGTTTGGATTCAGGCGCACGTCGTGAGCTTGCTCCGCGACCAGACTCAACACGCGACATCCCTCGCCGAGGCGCGCGCACTCTCCCCCGACCGGCTAGCGGAAATCGTGAGCATGCGGAAAGCATACCAGGCGCGCACTCGATCGCTCATCGAAGCGGGGCAGAGGGCAGGGTACCTCCGGACCGATATCGCATCCAGGTACCTGGGCCAAACGCTGGAGGGACTCCTCGACCGCACCGTGGTCTGGTACAAGCGTAGTGGTGCCCTAAGTCCGTCGGAGTTGGGCGCAACCCTCTGCAGCATCTTCATCGGGGGAGCCCAGCACCGTTCCGCTCCCCGGAAGCAATAAGAACCGTTCCGGGGCGTGCGCCTGCGCCGTCCTCGCCCAAATGTCTCCTCCCCCCCATTCCCTAAGGTCGGCGGCCCTGTGTGTATCGGAATCCGGCTTCGCCAGGCCGGCATAAAAACCAGGGCACGACCAGGCCAACCGATACCAATCGACAGGTATTAATTGTGCTTGACAGCGAGTCGCTTTCCGCATAGAATCCCTGAAGTGCACTGACAGCTTCAGGAGTGCAGGCTCACGGGGATTGGACTTCAAATTGGGGGTGAAACGGTCATGAGGTTGGCATTTGCTTTTCTGCTATTGTCTTCGCTGGCGTTCGCTCAGGGCGACAGAGGTACGGTCACGGGTACGGTCTTAGACCCGGCAGGGGCAGTGGTCGCCAATGCCATGATCGAGGTGAAGAATTCCGGAACAGGCGTGGTATATCAAGCGGCCACCACTTCGACGGGTAACTACACCATCGCCCAAGTTCCCGTGGGTACCTACCAAATGTCGGTGACGGTGACAGGGTTCAAGAAGTACGTTCGCCAGAACATCACAGTTGAAGTCGCGCAGACCGCGCGGCTGGATGTGAACCTGGAGGTCGGCGCCGCCACCGAATCGGTGACCGTCACCGATCAGGTTTCCCTGCTCAACACGGAAACCGGCGAGGTGAGCCACACCATAGAGGCATCCCGGCTGGTCGATCTGGGACTGCTGGGCATCGGCGGCAACTACTCGTCCAGCCAGGGCCTGCGCTTCTATCAGACCGAAATCCAACTCATCCCGGGCGCCTCGGTGCCTGCGGCGGGGTTTGTTCTCGGAGTTCGTGTGAACGGCGCGCCCAATGGCACGCAACGGACACAGATTGACGGCATGGATGGGACCAATGGGATCAACGCCGTGCAAGCCGGAACCGGCATCAGCGTGGACGCGATGCAGGAAACCGCCATCCAGACCAGCAACTTCGCCCCGGAATTCGGCTCGGTAGGCGGAGGCCTGTTCAACATTACGACCAAATCCGGCACCAACCAGTATCACGGCCTCGGCTATGACTATCTGTCCAACGAAGCTTTCAACGCGACCACTCCCTACGTGAACACGCTGCCGCGCGTCCGCCGCAACGATTTTGGATTCAACGTAGGCGGCCCCGTTCGGATCCCGAAGGTTTACAACGGCCACGACAAGACGTTCTTCTTCTATAACCGGGAAGAATACAAAGAGACCTTTACCACCAACAACCAGGCGATCACGGTTCCCATCGACGCCTATCGCACGGGAAATTTCTCCTCCGCCATTACGGGCCGCAGCCTGGGCAACGACCCACTTGGCCGCGCTCTTGTGGAAGGCCAGATTTTCGACCCCGGCACGGCGCGCACGGTGAACGGACAGATCATTCGCGACCAGTTCAATGGCAACATTATCCCGGCCACGCGGTTCGACCCAGTGGCGCTGGCCATTCAGAAGCTGATTCCTGAGCCAACCTCGCCTGGTTCGCTGGCGCTGAACTACCTGCCGTCATTTCCCAACGATCGCAACACCGCGAATGAATCGGTAAAAATTGATCACCAGATTAGTTCCAAGGCCAAGATCGCCGGGCTGTATCTGACCAGTTCGAGCAATGCTCAATATTCCCAGAGCCTAAATGGATCGGAGGGGCTGCCCGCGATGATCACCGCGACACGCGGCACCTTCAGCCGTTCCCAGAACTGGCGCCTGAATTTCGACTATTCGATCACGCCAACCATGCTGCTGCACTTGGGCGCGGGCATCCTGCAGTATCAACTCAACGACCATTCCCCGACCACTGACTTTAAAGATTCCAGCATTGGCTTGAATGGCGTGCCGAATCCGGGCGGACGATTCCCGACCATCGCCGGGCTTTGCCTGCCGCCTGCCACGGGAAGCAATACCTCGCCCTGCACCGGCACCGGAGGCATGATGAGCATGGGCCCCGGCATCGGCGGCGCTCAATCCATCACCGATCAGATGACGCCGACGTTTCAGGCGTCCTTGACGCAGGTCAAAGGCAACCATACCTACAAGTACGGCGCGGAGTTGCGCATCTTCGGCTATCCCTACATCGGCCTGGCGCAAACCAACGGCGTATTCAATTTCTCCAATGCTCAAACAGCGCAACCCTACGCGCAATCCACAACGGTCAGCGGCGGCCAACTGGGATTCCCGTACGCCAGTTTCCTGCTGGGCTTGGTTAATACCGGTACAGTAAACCCACCGGCGGAAGCTCGCACCGGCAAACGGTTCGTTTCCTTCTTCGCACAGGACTCCTGGAAGATTACCCGCAAGCTCACGGTCGATTACGGACTGCGCTATGACTACGACACGTACCCGCGGGAACAACACGGCAGAATGCCGACGCTTTCGCCCACAACCGCAAATCCCACGGCGGGAGGCCATCCGGGCGGCATCTTGTATGAGTCGACCTGCAACTGTTCCTTCGCGAAGAACTTCCCGTTGGCCTTCGGACCGCGGCTCGGAATCGCGTACCAATTCCTCCCGAAAACCGTGCTTCGCGGAGGTATCGGAATCGCCTACGATGGCACCGCTACTGCCAACACGGGTGCGACCGTCTCCGGTCCGAACAACAATTTCAGCGCACCGGGCTTCGGCGATGCACCGGTAACGCTCGGCGGTGGCGTCCCGGCCAATCTCGTTTTGCCCTGGCCCAACCGCTCCACGGGCGCTTATCCTAATCCGAACTTTCCCGCCAGCCTCAACGGCCCGTCCGTGGTCGTCGATCAAAATGCGGGCCGGCCCGCACGGCAAATTCAGTGGAGCGTTGGAATCCAGCGCGAGATCTTCAAAGACCTGTTCGTGGACGCCGCCTATGTCGGGAATCGCGGCGCATGGTGGTTGAGCACCACTCTGGATAACTACAACGCTCTGACGCCCCAGATCCTGAGCGCCGCTGGGCTGGATATCAACACCGCCGCCGACCGGGCCATCCTGCGAGCCACGATCGGATCGAGCGCCGCCGGTCGCTTCCAAAACAAGATCCCGTACGCAGGATTCCCTCTGACGGCCACCGTGGCGCAAGCTCTACGGCCGTACCCCCAGTTCAACAGCGGCTTGACTCCCCAATGGGCGCCGGAAGGGCGCACTTGGTACGATTCGTTGCAGCTGAAAGTGAATAAGCGCCTATCCCACGGCCTGGATGTCACGTATGCCTTCACTTGGTCTAAGGAACTCCAGATGGGAACCGAAGGCGGGGTCATCAACGACTTTGCGAACCGCGATCAGAATAAGAGCCTCTCCGGCTTTTCGCGGCCCTTGGTGAGTGTGATCTCGGCGCACTATCAGCTGCCCGTGTGGGAAACCAATCGGTATGTTTCCCAAGCGGTCCGCGACTGGGCCATTGGGGCTACCATGCAATACGCCAGCGGATTGCCGATCCTGGCGCCGGCTTCAACCAATAATCTGAGCACGCTTCTGTTCCGCTCTACGTTCGACAACCGCGTTTCAGGCCAGTCGCTGTTCCTGACGGATCTGAACTGCCACTGTGTCGATCCGAGTAAGCAACTCGTGTTGAATCCCGCGGCCTGGGTCAATCCCACCGACGGACAGTTCGGCACCGCCGCGCCGTACTACAACGATTACCGCTATCAGAGGCGGCCTTCGGAAGTCGTGAGCGTGGGGCGTGTGTTCCGTTTCCGTGAGCGCTATGCATTCACCGTCCGTATGAATTTGCAGAACATCTTCAACCGGACCGAGATGTCGAACCCCAGTGGAACGAATATCCTTACGCCGACCACGAAGAACGCAGCCGGCCTCCTTACGGGCGGATTCGGGTTTATCAACTACGTTGGTGGAACCACGTTCGCGCCGCCGCGCCAGGGAACACTGGAGATGCGGCTGCAGTTCTAGAGGCTCTCCGGCGTGCGATCATAGGCGCCGGTGGAGCGTCCCCACGCTCTCCGCTCGTAAGGAAGGAATGTGCCCGTGCGAGTGTGCGCCATCTGCGCAACGCACGACACGAGGGTCGCCGGGCCGGATCATTCCTTCCTCTGCGTCCTGCCCCCGGCCGCCGCCCAGAGTCCGGCTGGACGGGGTGCCGCCATCTATATAGGCGGCCTCCGTCGCCATGGCTTGTTTGTTGGAGCAGTAGTCGACTGCCGACTCAATTTCCGGTCGGAGTCACCTCAGACGACTGTCCTAAAACTGTGCCAAAACCATCGGTGCTGCGCCCGCTTGGGTTGTGCTTGAGCGAAAAGCAGATTCCCCAAGTTATTGTGAAAGCACAAGTGTCGCTGTAAGGGATAGACTGGTTGGAGTCGCTTCCGCTGCTTCACACGCAGGAGGTCCGGGGTTCGAGTCCCTGCGCGCCCACCATTCCCTTCACTCCTCCGCCACTTCGAAAGTTTTTGAAGCCGGCTAGGCGTGGGAAGGTGTCTTGCCGCGAATCTGCTCGCGAAAAAGCAGCATGAGGTCGATTTCACCGGTCTCGGATTGCGCCAAGGCTCCCGTCACCGTTTCCACCTGGATGCCCACGTGCACTTGATCGCCTTCCATCTCCCGCGAGTATCGAATTTGCCCGGTCATCTCACTCCCGTGGTAGCAAACGGTGACTGTCGTCCCGGCAGGAAACGAGGTGGACGAATCTACTCGAAGACCGGCGGTGGAGACGTCCAGAATCGTGACCAGGTACGGACCCGGCGTCCCGTGAACCCGCATGATCGCGGAGGCCTCGAACCGAACACGGCCACTTTGTCGCTTGTCCATAGACGGGTCATGGAGCCCCCAAGGCGATCGACGCGCCAGACGTGCCTAAACGGGGCTGGTCATTTCGTTATAGTCCGAATAGAACTCCTGCATGAATTCCGTAGGCTGGGGAATCTCCAGGGCCTCCAATAAAGCATTCGTGACGCCCGCGTCCTTAGGCGTATCGAAATTCGAAAGACCGTGAGAATCCGCAATCAAGGTCGCGCTCTTCACGACAGCCGCGAGGGCCAAGGGCTGTTGCAGGGGGAATGTTGCCAGCTGGCAGGTTTTGGTTGCCTCCTGCACCGGGAGGGGACACTTCCATCGCTCGACCACTTCCGCGCCCAGGTCGAAGTGCGTGAAGCCGAGGACCGCGAGTTCGCGTTCGATCAGTCCGACATCCCCGGTGGTAGGGGCGTGAAGTTCGTCGAACTGTTCCGGCAAACCGACGGCAATCACCAGCAGCCCGATGTCATGGAGCAAGCCTGCCATGAACGCCCATTCCGGGTCCGTCGAGGACACCTTGCGGACCAGCAGATCGCTCAGCGTCGCCGAAGCCAGGGCATGCGCGTTAAATCGCTTCAAAGACCAGGGACTTCGGACTTTAAGCCGTCCCACGGAATTGGAGACGGAGAGGCCCAGCAGCACGTTGCGGGTCTTATTGATGCCAATCCGCGCGACGGCCTGCCGGACGGAGGCGACGACGGTGTAACGTCCATAGAGGGCTGAGTTGGCGATAGAGACGATCGTGCCGGCGATCACGGCGTCCTGCTCGACATTCGCGGCCAGTTGGGAGACGGAAACGTCGTCCCGCTGCCCGAAGATCCGAAGTGCCCGCTGGAGCACCTCACCCACTACCGGCAAGCGATCGGCGGCTCGCAGAGCCTTCTCTCGGAGATTGTCTGTTGCTACCATGTGCCCTCTGGTTCATTCGACAGAGGGCGCGTTTAACTTTACAACCGCCGTTGCTACGGGACGATCGGACTGCTGCGGTCGATGACGCGGGTTTCGCCACCCACCATCAGTTCGCTGGCGTAGTTCGCCTGCTGGCACACGTATTCGAAAAGTTCCTGGTTCTCGTTGTATCGCAGGTTAAATCCACCGTCGAACGGAGCGGTGTACGCGCCCGGATCGTCAATGGTGAGCTTGTAGTCGATGGTGTTTTTGTTGGTGCGCGTGAAGCGTTCGACGGTGTGCAACTGGTCCGTGTGCGGTAGCCCTCGGCGATCCAGCCAGAAGTCTTCGTTGAAGCCGACCGAATCCACCACCAGCGTGTCGCCTTCCCACCAGCCGATGGAATGGCCGTAGTTGGTCGGTGCGAAGTTCGCCGGATGGGACCGGCCGTCCATGTAGATTGTCCGAAACGTGTGCGGGCCGCCGATATCGAAGATGAAAACGCGGCTGAGCTCGGGAATGTCGACGAACTCGACGCCATAGGGCGTCATAAACTGCCGCGCCACGCCGGACGCTTTGCAGCGCGTGTGGGGTTCGAGCTCATTTTTCTGGCGCTCGTCATAGAGCGCCTTGGCCCACGGCTGAAACGGTACATTCGCCAGCGGAGCGGCCGGTTCGTTGATCCCGATTCCCGGTGTCCAGACCCCGTTCTTCCCCGCGACTTCACCGTCGAGGATGACTTTGCCTTCGGGGGTGCGGGGGGGCGGCAGGGCCGGGGCGGCGGCTCTTCCTTTTCCGCCTCCCCCTTTTCCTTTACCTTGGCCTTTGCCTTGCCCTTGGCCGACTTGCGCCGGTTGTTGGGCGTGCGAGGGACCCGTCACCAGGAAGCTCAGGGTAAGAGCCGCGGTTACCGCGACGATCGTTTTTAGCATGTGACTATTTCGCGTCCGTGACTTCCTTGCCGGCGCTGGAAGCGGCATCCAGCGTCTGGCCCGGCCGGCCGCCGGTGGAGGCCAGAGTGATGCTGCGCGCGTTAAGGCGCGAGGTGCCGTTCTTGGCCAGGAAACCATCCACGGTGATCTGATCGCCGATCTTCAGCGTTTCACGGCGCCAGCCGCTGCCCTGCAGGCCGTGCGGCGGACCCAGTTCCGCGCCCCAGTTTTTTACGGTCCCGGCTTCATCTTTTACGTTCAGATAGATCCAGACGTGTGGATTGGTCCATTCCACTTTGGTCACGACTCCATTCATCTTGACCTGTTTCTTGGAGTCAAACTCCGCGGCGAACGAGTGGTGGGCCGATGCCGTGCGAGTCGCTGCAAGTGTACCGGCGAGAATCAATCCAAAGGCGATCAGTGTTCTCATGTTCATCCTCTTTTTTTACTGCCTATTGTTTTGGCAAAAGTGTGCCGGCAGGCTAGCGCCGCCGTTCCATTTCAAATCCCAACTAGCTGACCAAGGTCTAGTATATGCTCCGGGGTCATCCACCCGAACCTCGTAATGCAAGGTGTCGAAATCGGTTCGGGTAAAACGCTCTGTGAGGTGCAGCTTATCGGTATGCGGCAGCCCGCCCTGCGTGAACCAGAAATCCTCGTTGAATCCGATCACATCCACAACCAGCGCGTCGCCGTCCCAGCGGCCCGCGGAACGGCCGTAGTAAAGCGGATTGTCGTCGTCTCCCGTGACCAGGCCTACCTGCTTGCGCCCGTCCAGGTAGATGATGCGGTAGTTATGGTTCCCGCTTCCCAGCAGAACGAAAATCCGCTGACGGGCGCGGTCTTCCATCAACTGGAGTCCCAGCGGAGACTGGTACTGGCGGGGGCCGCCCGGCGGCTTGCAGTTCAAGAACAAGGGATCGTCGTGAAGTTGACGCGTCTGCCGGTTCCGATACAGCGCGAGAGCCCAGGGCTGCATCGGCGCAACCTTGCTCGCGTCGTCCACGTTCGCCAGCAACCCGTATTCCGTCATTTTCACGTTGACGCCGTCCTCCACCAACGCCGTCTTGCTCGGATCGGTCCAGTAGCCGTCGGCGGCCCCGGGCAGAGCGCCGAGCGCCGGATGTCCGTCGGGCCACCGCGGTGTCGGGCGAGCGGCGAGGGGCCGGGTGGTCTTCGGCTTCGGCGGAAAGACTAAGGCTCCGTTGGCGGCATACCGTACGTCTTCACCCCATACCTGGCGTGACCCGTCGCGAGCCGCACTGCCCTTGACCGTGATGGCTTCTCCCGGACGCAGCGAATCCCCGTTCCAGCCGTCCATCTCGAGCAGGGAGGGACCATCGAGTTCGACGGCCCAGTTCGTGACCGCTCCGCCGCTCTTCACATTGAGAAACACATGAACCTGGGGGTTTCGCCAATCCACTTTCGTGACAATGCCCGACAGGTCAACCTTCTTCGCAAGGTCAAACTTCCCGGAAAGCGGACGCTGCGCCCAGGCGACGGCAGCCCACACCGATAGCGTCAAACCCAACGCGCCCGTGGCGATCTTGCGCATGAATCGATTCCTGTTCATCGTTATTGCCTGCGGATCTCGAACTTACCGCGGCCGCTTTGGCTCTGCCACGTGCCGACCACGGCGCGATTCGGCATTTCCAATTGCTGGATCGCCCCGTCAATGACATAACGAAGGGCTTTGCCCTGCTTGTCCTTGGCGTCGGCCTCGATGTGCACTTTCCATCCGGCTGGATCCAACGTCGCTTTATCGATCTTGATGTTGTCTGTACCCGGATTGATGATTCCGGTAATATTCTTGCCGTCCCAATTCAGGACCATCAAAACGTCGTTACCGTGTACGGTGTTCGAATCCCATACGCCGATCCACGAACCTTTTAGAGGGAAGCCTTCTTGGGCGCTGACGGGCAGGGTCAAGGCGAAGGATGCTACCAGCAACAGCGAGCACCCGGCCAGAGATCTCGAAATTCCCATGGTCCACCATTGTTCTAGGTGGGCGCGAGGAAGTCAAGCGCCGTTTGGCGATCAATGCGATGCGGTTGGTCTCGAATTCGCCCCCGGTTTGGACAACGCGCCTGCCGCGATCGGGACTGTGGTCAGTACGCCCACCGCGAGCAGCGCCCAGCCCGCTGCCTTCCGCTGGTCATTGTTCAGTCGATCCGAAAGCAGCAGGCCGAGGCCCAGGCCGAGCGCAACGCGAGTCCCGGCGATCAGCATGATCTCGGGGATTGTGAAAGCTTTCTCCGTGAGTGCCATACCCTTAGCGTCGCACGAAAGACGCAGATATGGTTCCCATTTTTGAACCAAACCGGTAGCTTCCGCCTTCCTTTGGTCCCCACCGTGGGATCGAAGGCGGATCAGGTTGTTGAAAGCTCAGGGGCAACCACTTTGGCGACCAAGGTGCTAAGTATGAAACGCATGAATACACCAAACCGCAGGGGAACGGCAGCCGTATCCAAGCTGGACTCCGCTCATAAACAGATCCGGCACATCCATGCGGACTCCCTCGGGTTACACGTGCTCGGCGATCTCCCGATTCTCCAGCGAACAGTGGTCGAGGAGCACTTGTCCCGATGCGGAACTTGCCGGTCTGCCCTGCAGCGCATGGCGGACATCATCGCCGTATTCCGAGCCGCGCCCTACGAAGCTGCCGCCTAACTTCGCCGGCCAGCTACGTCCCGGATTTCCGTCCTTGAAAATCGAGCCAGCAGTGCTGGTTGTAGTCGTACAGCTTGCACACCCGCGCCGTGTGAAAGAAGCCGCGGAGCGACCAGCGTTCGATGACAATACGATCGCCCGCGAGACTCTCCAACTCCGACTGCGCCTCCTCCAGGCGGTAGAACGGAACCGTCACATCCAGATGATGCGCCGTGTGCTCGAAGATTCCATGCAGGAACCGGTTCAGTCCGGCGGGAAATACGACATGAGTCGCACTCGCCAACTGGCGGAAGTAGAAATCCTGCTCTCTGCGTTCCTTGAAAAATCGAGCCTCCGGATGCGTGTGTTGCACGTAAAGGACGAATCCGAAGAGCCAGAACCAGGTTGCAGCCGGAAGGATAACTCCGCACAAAAGGCCCAAGGGAATACTACGGCTGGTGAAGGCGCAAATTCCCGCTACGGTGCCGATCCACACGAGCAGAAAGGCTCCGGTTAGCAGAATATCGAAGCGCTGCGACCTTCGCGGGATTTCAGACCACCTGAAGCTGGGCACGACAACCCGTCTCCACCAGAGCTCGATGGCGTAATAGAGACCGTGTCCCCAGGGGCTGCGATAGATTCGTTCGAGCAGCCGCTGTCCTGGCGTCGCGGCGTCGTAATCTTCCTTCGAAAGAGGGATCCAAACGTAATCCTTGTCTTTCACGCTGGTCCACGAATGGTGGATGATATTGTGCGCCATCTCCCAGGTTCCTCGCGGTTGCAGAGCCGGGAGAAACGCCACCCGGCCGATGAACCTGTTCCAGTTATGGCTGGTCGTGTAACTCCGGTGGCAGGCATCGTGAGCGATGGACGCGAGTCGAAGCGTGATCACGCCGGCGGCAATTCCAGCGGCGATCCGCCATGGCCAGCCCGGCGCCAGTTCGGCCGCCAGGATGCACACGATGTACAAAATCGAATCGACGGCGAAGTGAAAGCCGGCGAGCCGGTTGTCGGAGCCGCGCCATTTTTCCAGAACGGCTCGCACCGCCAGATCGGAGGCGTCTGGATCGAGGGGGGACATCGGTCGTCGTCCTAACCCTCGAACTGCATCTCAAGATAGCCAAGGTGGTCGAGGGAATCCCGAAAAACACGTCTCGACCCACACGCCGGGAGATCGTCCGCCAGTGCGAGGAGTTGTTCCGGCGTTCGGTAAATCAACCACCAGTCCATCGCGGCCTCCATGTAACCGGCGACCTTAATGTCCGGCAGAAAGTTCGCGATCAAGATTCGTCCGCCGGGGTGAAGCATCCTCGCCAACGTCTGCAACAGCTGTTGGCCTGTGGCTTGGTCCAAGTAATCGTACAGACCGGCCGCATAGATGAAATCGAATTTTCCTGGCTGAACAGACTGATCCATCAGCTGCGAAATCGAAGCCGCGACGCACTCGATCCCCGGCGACTCCCGTTCCACCACGCGCAGGCTTCTCCTGTCCTGATCGAGCCCGACGAAACGTCCTACCCGGCCGGCGAGGAACTCTGTCGAGAGCGCGGCCTCCCTCAGGTGTCCGCACGCAACGGAAAGAATGTGGGGACGGCCGCGCTCTCGGCAGAGCTCGTCGATGCGAGCCGCCAGAGCGTCTCGCCGTCCGCGCGTCGCCGCGACCCCGGGTTCCATCATCGCGGCCGCATAGATCCGCTGCCCCAGCGGGGAGGCTTTGGCGACAAGCGGCTCGCCTTCTCCCGATCCGTAGATCATGTCGATCAGAACGGCGTCGCCGGCATACCCCCGTGGCTTGCGGAATCCACGCAGAGCGTAGGGGTCCTCGTGCAGCACGGTAAGCACAGGGTGTTCTCGAAAGGCCCGCACAAAGTTGCGCCACTCGCCAGGGGTCCGCGAGGAACGTGCGGCCGCTAATCCGTCCACCAGGTCCCGCAACGCAGGCGCGGTGGTCTCCGGATCGAGCAGCGCCGGCCTCGCGCGATCCAGCCAGAGTAGGGACGATGATGCTCCTTGCGCGTCCGCAAGCGATGATATCGTCCGATTCATGCGTTTTGAACCGAGGCACGTGTCTTCGAGACGATCAGATCGATCGCGCCTCCGACCGTGGCCAGCGCTCCGACTTCTTCATCGTCGATCCGGATCGCAAACTGGTCTTCGATCTCGAGCACAATGTCCACCAGCCGTGCGCTGTTTACGTTGAGATCCTCCACCAGAAGACTGTCTTCGCGGATCTGCTCCACTCCAAGATTGCGAACGAACGGGTGCAGCATCCGAAGGAATTGGGATTTTGTTTTCTCTCGGTCCATCTCTCTCTCTCTCTCTCAAATTTGGGATTCATTCCATCGGCGGATGACAACGCAGGCGTTCACGTCGCCAAAGCCGAAGCTTGTCTTCAATGCCCTCCGCAGGGCCTTCTCCAAGGGCTCATGCACGATGCTCTTCGCGATGGGAGCAATTTGCGGATGCACGTCCTCGCAGTTGAGCGAGGGATGAAGAAAACCGTGATGAAGCTGAAGCACCGTGGCCACGCACTCGATGGCCCCCGCCGCCCCCAGGGTGTGGCCGATCATCGACTTCGTGGAATTGATCCACGGAAGCGCGTCAGGCGGCAGGCCCAGTCCCGCCAGCAGATTTTCAATTTCCTTCGGGTCCCCGCCGGTGGCCGTGAGGTGTCCGTTGATATAGCTGATCTCGCGTCCGGAGGCGGAGGGCGTCTCGGCAATCGCCGCCCGGATGCATTGCCGCACGCCTTCCGGATTCGAAGCCGTAATGGAGCCGCCCTCTCGTTGCCCGCCGCAATTCACCGCGGCTCCCTCAATCTCGGCGTAAATTCGGGCTCCTCGTCCCAAAGCGCTGTCCAGATCTTCGAGCAAGAGCGCTCCGGCGCCCGCCCCGGGGACAAAACCGGTAGCGGTCGAACTCAGCGGGCGAGAAGCCTGTTCTGGATGATCGTTGCCTTTGCGCGCGGTAACGCGCATCGCATCGAAGCCCGCCCCAACGTAAGGAGAATCGCACTCGCTACTGCCCGCCAGCATGCGATCCGCAAAGCCGGCCCGGACGTGGCGATAACACTCCACCACGGCTTCCGTTCCCGTGGCGCAGGCGCTGCTGTTGGTCGATACACGGTTCCCCAATCCGAAGAGGCCGCCCACGAACGCGCTCACGCTGCTGCACATCGCCTGCTCGGGAACGGAACTACCCATGCGCCGGGACTGTCCTTCGCGGGTCATCGGCGCTAATCTGTCGCCGATGGTATCCGCCGCTCCGATCCCGGTTCCGAATACGGTACCCGTTTCCCATTGCGTCTTTTCCTGCGACAGGCTCAGGCCCGCATCCCGCCAGCACTCCAGGGCGGCCAATCCTCCGAAAGTCATCGCGCCGTTGATGTGCCGCCGCTGCTCTTGCGTGAATTGCGAGAGCAGCGATTCGTCCACCGTGGGATACCCCGCCACCTGGCAAGTCAGTTTCAAGTCCTGCAGCTTCTGATGAAAGCGAATTCCGGATTTCCCCTCGCGCAAGGCAAGCGTAAACTCCTCCGTCCCGGTGCCGTTCGGCGCCACCACGCCGAGTCCCGTGACCACAACCCTTCTCACAGCTCAACCCCCATTCCCCCCAGGACTCCCGAGGCAGCCAAGCGGCCGTCTTTGATGCGCAGGTCGACGCGGGAACGGATGCGCATTCGCCTCCACCCCAGCAGCTCCGCGTGGATCGTGACCGTTTCGCCCGGTCCCACCGGGACATGCCACTCCACTTGTGCATCGGTGAAGAGCGTGCGGTAGCGCTGCGCAGAACCGCCCTCTCTCAGGAGCAAATAAAGCCCCTGGAGCACCACACCCGACTGAGCCATCGCTTCCAGAAGAATGACGCCCGGCGTCATGGGCTGATCCGGAAAATGTCCCCGATAATACGCTTCGTCCGGCCGGAAAGTATAGCGGCAAACGATGTGCCGCGCATCGGCTTCCAGCACCTCATCTACGAAGCGAAAGGGTTCCTGCTGGGGCAACTGCTCCAGCAGCTCAGGTCCGGTCAACATTGCCGTTCCGCCTCTGCGCCGGTGCGGGCCGGCGCCGCGCTGCTCAAGCCGCCGACGGAGTTGCGGGAGCGCAGAGGATAGTCGCCATAGCCAATGCCGGCAAACGCGCCGACTCTCGCGTCGCTGATCGAGTAGATCGCCTCCCCATCCACGGAAACAGTGGCATCGCCGATGGCCACGGAGGATCCGGCCTCCTGAAATCGGCTCACGCGTTTGATCCTCACGTCGTAACGCACCAACCGGTTGTGCGGGCGAATTTGTCCGGAGAAATCGATCTGCTTGCATCCCAGGGCCCGGCCGCATCCCGGAACGCCGCGCAGCATCAGATAGAAGCCGATCAATTGCCAGACCGCATCCACTCCCAGGCAACCTGGTTGAACCGGGTCGTTCCGAAAGTGGCACCAGAAGTACCAGGCATCCAGGGCGATATCCTGTTCCGCCACGATCCGGCCCCGATGTCCGTCGTGTTCAACCTCGACGATACGATCGAACATCAGCAGCGGAGGGCTTGGTAAACGGCCCATCTCCCGCGAACCATCTTCCAGGAGCGTTCCATTGGCATAGGCGAGCAGTTCCTCTTTATTGAAGGATCGCCTCTCAAAAAATTCGGAAGGATTCATGTGGTCTCTGTCGAAGTTCTATTCAACAGGACGTAGGCTCTCCGGAAATTCCTCCACACCGCTTGCGAGATTCTGCAATGCGGCGACGGGATTCGGCGTAGTTCAGAGCGCCCGTATGGGGCTGAGTCGCAATCGCCCTAACGGGGAGCGTGACGTGTAGGAGAACGGGGCGTAATTCGCCCCGAAACGGTGCCGGTCAAGCTTGATTCGCTTGGGCTTTCTTGGCGGCCCAGCGCTTCTTCTGAGCCTCCGCCATTCGCTTCCGGGCGGAGACGCTTACCGTCCGCTTCGTGCTAAAGGTGGCCGCGGCCACAGTCTCTTCGTTCGCTGCGGACATCCACTTCGGCGGCCTGCCCCGGCGCTTGCCGCGAGTTCCGGTAGCGAGTCTTTCGACGGTAAGAATCGCCTGTTCGATATGTTCCCGCTCGGCGCGAAGTTCCGCCAGCATCTTGAGGATATCCATGCAACCCAGTATCGCCTGCCGCGCTTCTTATTTCCACGCACCCAGCAATCGGCGAACCAGCGCCAGCTCTCCCAGATGGTAGGCAGTATGGTCGGCGATGAGCAGCGCCTCCCGCAAGATGGTCTGGCCGTCGCCATGCGGAATCTTGGCGTACAGGTTCGTCGCTGGATCCTGGATCAGCGCACACACCGCCTGGAGATCGGCGTGAATCGCCTTCACGCACTTGTTCCACGCCGTGCTGGAGGGCGGAGCCTGAGTCTCCGGCCAGTAATTGGCCGGCCACTGTGGCGAGATGTGCGTCGGGTCGCGGCTGAACTCCAGGATGTCCGATTGTGCCAGCCGCATGTGTTCGAGGACCTCCCATGGCGAATGGGACGCGCCCTTCGGCCTCTTGCCGCGCAGCGAGACCGGCAGATCCGCGACCGCCTTTGTGAAACTGGTGTGCGCTCCGCCGCCGTTGAGCAGGTAGAGCAGATGTTCCCGCAGCGCCTTGTCCTGTTTCGTAGCCATTTGCCTTTAGTCTACCCATGCGGCCCGCTTGCGCAACTACGCCCGTAAACTAAGAGTCATGTTTGCAAAACAAATCTCCGGCCTGGCGCAGTTCACGCCTGAAAAAATGGGCAAGAGCACGGTCGCCCAAGGGAGTTTCCTCTTCGCCGGCCTGAACTCCTTCGAGCCCGGCCAGGAGCATGCCCCCCACGCGCATCAAGGCCAGGACAAGCTCTACCTCGTTCTCGAAGGCAGCGGCTTGGTTCAAATCGGCGATCAGACCGAGCAGCTATCCGCGGGCGATGCGGCGTTCGCGCCGTCCGGAGTCATCCACTCCATCCGCAATCCCGGCCCGGAGCGGCTGGTGGTCATGGCGGTTCTCGGACCGCCGCCGCACAAGTAGCGGCCGTAACCGGCATGCTAAACTCGCTCTGGTCAAAGGGGAGTTCCTATGCGTTACTTGTTTGCCGTTGCCCTCTCTCTCAGTTTGTTCGGACAAGCCAAGCGCGTCGACGACGCCGCGCTCAAAAATGCCGCGAAATCCGCCTCCGATGGCGATTGGCTCAGCTATGGTCTCACCCCGGGCGAGACTCGTTTTAGTCCGCTCACGCAGCTGGACGCCTCCAACGTGAAGCGCCTCGGCCTGGTGTGGTCCTACGAAGTCGGCGACGGGGGAGGAGACCAGGAAGCGACGCCGCTCGTGTGGAACAACACGATATTCAGCGTCACCAACTGGAGCATCGTGTTCGCCGTCGACGCTCGCACCGGCAAGGAGAAATGGCGCTGGGATCCCGAAGTCAATCGCAAGCCCACCAGTGACAAAATGTGCTGCGGCGTCGTGAACCGCGGCGTGGCGCTCTATCACAACAAAGTGATCGTTCCGGTCAACGATGGACGGCTGGTCGCGCTCGACGTGGATTCCGGCAAACCCGTCTGGGAAACCCGCGTCTCCTATACGCAGGACGAACAAACCTTGACCGTGGCGCCGCGCATCGCCAAGGGAAAAGTAATCGTCGGCACCGCCGGCGGCGACCGTCCCACGCGCGGCTTTTTTGCCGCCTACGATGCCGACACCGGACGCCAGGTCTGGAAGTTCTACACCGTCCCCGGCGATCCCGCGAAGGGCTTCGAGTCCGATGCCATGCGCAAGGCCGCGGCCACGTGGGAAGGCCAGTGGTGGAAGCTCGGCGGAGGCGGATCGGTTTGGGACGGGATCTCCTATGACCCCGAAAGCGAACTCGTGTACGTCGGCACCGGCAATGCCGAGCCCTGGCCCGCCGCTCTTCGCACCAAGGACACCAGCTCCGGCGGCGACAACCTGTACGTCGCCTCCATCGTAGCCGTCAACGTCGATACCGGCGTGCTCAAGTGGCATTACCAAATGGTCCCCGGCGATGAGTGGGATTACGACAGCGTGCAGCAAATGATCCTGGCGGACCTGAACATCAAGGGCAAAACGCGCAAGGTCATCATGCAGGCGAACAAGAACGGATTCTTCTACGTGCTGGACCGCCTGACCGGCGAGTTCCTCTCCGCGCAGCCCTTCTCGCGAGTCACCTGGGCCAAAGGAATCGATCAGAAAACCGGACGCCCCATCATCAATACTGAGGTGAAGTACGGCAAGGATCCGACGCCCGTCTCGCCCGGCGGCGGCGGGGCGCACAGCTGGTCGCCCATGTCTTACAGTCCGCAAACCGGCTTGGTGTACATTCCGAGCCGCGGCTGGGACACCTTCAACTATGCGACGGACTACGATTTCAAGCCCGACGCCTCGCGCGTCGGCGGAGCATCGCAAACCGGCTTGAAGACCAACACGCAAGGCATGACCCGCCGGCCTCCGGGACCCGCCATCGGTCCGGAGCCGCTCGAAGGCGGCAACGTCAGCACGCTGGTCGCCTACGATCCCGTGAAGCAAGAGATCCGCTGGCGTGTGCCGATCGGCAATAGCCGCTTTGGCGGAACGTTGACCACCGCCACCAATCTGGTATTCCAGGTGGCGCCGGATGGCCGCTTGATCGCCTACTCGGCCGACAAGGGAACCATTCTGATGGAACTGCCCACGGGAATCCAGAACGGCCTGGGACCGCCCATCACGTTCTTGATCGACGGAAAGCAGTACATCGCGCTCATGGGCGGTTCGGGCGGCTCACAAAGCCTGGGCACCACCAACCCCGGAGCCACCACGTCGCTCTCGAAGCCGCGCCTGTTGCTTTTCGGCCTCGATGGCAAGGCAGAAATTCCGAAGCCAGGCGCTGCCCCCGCGCGCCCAGGGGCCGATCCGCACGAGTAGAGTTCGCTGTTTATCTCAACGCGAAAGTGTACAGCGAGCTCCCGCCCTGGATGCTGACGTACTGTTTGCCATTGACCATGAACGTCATCGGACCCGCCGAAACCGACGGTCCCAGGTTCGTGTCCCACAGCAGTTTCCCGTCGCGAGCATCCAGCGCCACGAACTGCCCGTCGCGGCCGCCCGCGAACAACACGTTCGATCCCGTAGTCAGCACGCCGCCCTCGGTCGACGCCGCCGACAGCCGGAACGCCCACTTGCGCTGTCCCGTATTCGGATCCATCGCCACGATAGAGCTGAACACATCGTCAGTCGCGGTGCCGCGCCCCGGGCCGCCGCCCGTGAAGCTCTGGCCCTCCTGGAACTCCGGCGGAGCCTCATTCTTCTTATACAAGCTGGAGCTGTTCTCCCACGCCGGAATATAGAACAATCCGGTCACCGGACTAAACGACGGGTTGTACCAATTCGTCCCACCCTGATTTCCCGGATACACCAGAGTTCCGTTCAGAGTCGGCACGATTCCCGGCGCGCGCATCGGCCGGCCCTTCTCATCGAAGCCCGTGTACCAGTTCGTCTTCGTGAACGAAGTCCCCGAGAGGAACTGCCCGTTCGTCCGATCCAGCACGTAGAACACGCCATTCCGATTCGCCCACATCATCACTTTCTTCGGAGCGCCCTTATAAGTAATGTCGGCCAGCACCGGAACCTGCGTCGCATCCCAATCGAACTCGTCGTGCGGAGAGAACTGATAATGCCACTTCAACTTCCCCGTGTCCGCATCCAGCGCGATCACCGAGGAGCTGTACAAGTTGTCGCCCATCCGGTTATCGCCGTTATAATCCGGACCCGCGTTGCCCGTGCCCCACATCGTCAGATTCGTCGTCGGATCGTACGACCCCGTCACCCAAATCGGAGCCCCGCCGTGCAAATACGAATCGCTCGGCTTGCCGTCCTTGCCGAGCCACGTCTCATATCCCGCCTCGCCCGGACCCGGCACCGTATTGAAGTGCCACACTTCCTTGCCGGTGTTCACGTCATACGCGGCAAGAAATCCGCGGACGCCGTGCTCTCCACCCGCCACGCCCGTGATCACTTTGTCCTTCACCACAATCGGAGCCACCGTCATCGCGTACGCCTGCTTGTAGTCCGCCACCTGCGTGGACCACAGTTCCTTGCCGGTCTTCGCATCCAGCGCGATCATCTTCGCATCCAGCGACGCCAGAAACAGCTTGTCGCCCAGAATCGCCACGCCGCGCGTCAAGTTCCCGCAGCACGGATTCCTGGTCCCCTCCGCCGGCTTGTGCGCATACGTCCAGATCGTCTTGCCCGTGGCCGCGTCCAGCGCGATCACATCGTTGGGGCTCTGCACCGTGTACATGACCCCGTCCACCACCAGCGGCGTGACCTCATGCTTATCGAGCGACCTCGACTGGAACACCCACTTGAGCGTCAGATCCTTCGCGTTCTCTGGAGTAATCTGCTTCAGCCCGCTATGCCGCTGGCTGTTGAGATTGCCCGAATACGTCAGCCAATTCTGCGGCTCCTGACTCGCGTTTAAAATCCGATTGAACGGCACCGGAGTCACCGGAGCCTCGCGATTCTGCGGCCCCCCGCGCCCCCCCTGCGCCCAAAGCGCCGAAGTCGCGGTCGCAAGCACAAGAAAACGTTTCGCCGACACATGTACAGTCATTGGATAAAGCCTCCCCGTTGGGTATCGCCCGGTATCTTAACACTAGAGCAGCCGTCCCCGCGAGGTAGACTGAAAACTCCGAGCCGTGGACTGGGTAGAGGCAAAAGACACCAAAGCCTGCATCAGTCGAAGTCCCGATGATTGACCCCAAGAAGAGCCCCATCCCGACGGGTCAAGCCGAGCGGCTGGGCTGGCCGTCACCATCGGAAAATAACCCGATCTAACGCTCCGAATATCTCGGTTCCCGATCGAATGCACGTTCGGTTATTCTGTTGGTCATGACGCTGGGGCAGAAGGTGACAATCTCTGTTGCCGTGATTGGCGCGGCAGGCGCGATTATCGCGAGTCTCGCTCCTCCTATGATCCAGCACTTCTCCTCGCAGCCCTCGCTCGTTCTCTACGGCGCCGTAATGAAAGCCGACGCAGATCCTCAGAAGTGGTTTCCGATCCCTGACGTAGAAATCAGCGATGAGGAAGGCCTGCTGGAGAAAACCACGATCAGCGATGATCGCGGCGGCTTTGCGTTGCATCTTAAAAACATCGTGAAAATGGGGCAAGCCATAACTCTGAAATTACGCAAGAATGGCTACAACGCGGCGAACATCCACGAGGCAATCGGCGAGAAGCTTTACACCGAGTACCTCGTTCCGGCCAAGGCGGCAGCACGAGCTCTTGGCAGCGTACGCTTTATTCCCGTCGATACCAACGAGAAAGAAATCGTTGGGCTCGACATACTCGCGCACAACAAGGACGCCAACACTACTATCGCGACGTTCTATGCAGTGAATCATGGAAACACTCCGTGCAGTAGAGGCGATGTTTGTTCACCTGATGGCAAGTGGAAGGCGGCTATCGCGTCGCAGGAAATAGCAGCGGAGGGAGACGGGGAATTGAAAGACCCAAAAATCCGCTGCGTCGCGGGCCCCTGCCCGTTCACGCAAACGGAAATTTCGCGAACTTCGAAGGGAAGAATAACGTTTACAGCGAAGACGTGGTCTGAAACGGCAACGTTCGAGGCGCAAGCCACGGAGACCAAGGGTTCAAATCAGCACCTTCAGGTGTCGATCAAAGAACGATCGTTCACGATGTACCACGGCGCTCCAGCATTCACCGCGATTCTCACTGCGCAGTTTGCAGATGGAGAAAAGCAAACGGAAAGATTTGCACCTGCGGGCGATGAGAAGGACCTCCGCCAACGCACACTAGAACTCAAAATTGCAACGTGCCATCAGTTTCGCTTTAACGGAAGCGGAAACTATGTTTTCACCTGCAAACTCGATGCGCAATATCGCTTCGGTCCTCAAGTCCTCCAGTTTCCCCAATTCAATGGGGCTCCATAGCGCTTTTCGACTGATCATCCCCTCACTTCAAATACGCGATCAGCGGCACCAGCGTCAGCGGACTCGCAATCGTCGACAAGAACACCGCACTCGTCACGAACTCCGGCTCCAGATCGAACTCCAGCGCCAGAATCGTCGTGATCACCGCCACAGGCATCGACGATAAAATCACCGCGCTTTGCCGAGCCGCCCCCGTAATCCCCAACACCGCCGTCAACCCCAGCGCCACCACCGGAGCCACCAGCAGCGAAATCCCCACCGCCAGCGCCACCAGCCCCGGCCGCTTCGGCCATACCGCACGCTCCAGTTGCATCCCCAGCACCAGCAGCATCACCGGAATCGCCGCCTCGCTCAGTAACTGCACCGGACGCATCGCCGCCTCCGGTAACGGACGCCCCACCAAGCGCACCACCAGCGCCGCCGCCATTCCGTACAGCGCCGGCATCTTCCAAATCTTTTCGAGCATCCCCGCGATCTTCCTCCGATGGCTCCCCGCGAAAAACGCCCCCGCCACGTACGTCGTCACCGATCCCGCTAAAAACAAAATCGTCGCGTACGTCAGCGCGTCCGTCCCGAACGCGAACGTCACCACGGGCAGCCCGTAATTGCCGCCATTCGAAAACATCACCACCATCAAGAACGCCCGCAGAGTCTTCCCATCCAGCCCGAGCGCCTTCGCCACCACGAACCCCACCGCGCCCATCGACACCATGATCAGCACCGCTACCGCCACCAGCTTCAACACGCTCGGCCCCGTCAACGTCGAGTTCAACAACATCCGGAACGCCAGGCACGGCAGCAGCGAATAGAACACCAACTGCGACACCATCTTCACGTCCACCTTCACGAAGCGCGCCAGCAGGAACCCCGCGCACGCAATCGCGAAGATCGGCAAAATGTCGGAGAAAAGAATGGAGACCAGCAGATTCACGTTCTGTCCAGTATAGAGTCTCCCTCTCGCCTCTCCGATTGCATCGCGAGCCCCATCGCGTTAGCATCTTGAATGCATGTCGTATAACATCCTGCTCATGGGCGCGTCCTACGGCTCGCTCCTCGCCTCGAAAATGCTGTTCGGAGGCCACTCCATCCACCTGGTCTGCCTGCCCGCCGAAGCCGAACTCATCAACGCCGAAGGCTTCCGCGTCCGCATGCCGATCCGCGGCCGCAAGGACCCCGTCATCCTCGATTCGCGCGAGCTCCCCGGCAAAGTCACCGCCGGACCCGCCGAAGGAGTCGACCCCAGCAAGTACGACCTCATCGGCCTGTGCATGCAGGAGCCGCAATATCGCTCGGCAGGCGTCCGCGAACTGCTGGACGCTGTGGGCAAGTCGCGCGTCCCGTGCATGTCCATCATGAACATGCCGCCGCTGCCCTACATCCGCCGCATCCCGGGCCTCGATTACGACGCGCTCAAGCCCGCCTATTCCGATTCCACCGTCTGGGACAGCTTCGATCCGAAATGCATCACGCTCAACAGCCCGGACCCGCAGGCCATCCGCCCGCCCGACGAAAAAGTGAACGTCCTGATGGTGACTCTGCCCACCAATTTCAAAGTGGCCCGCTTCGATGATGAGAAATCCACCGCCATCCTGCGCCAGTTGGAAAAGGATATCGACGCTGCCCGCTTCAACACTCCGGAAGGACCCGTCGAGCTCCCCGTGAAGCTCAAGGTGCACGATTCCATCTTCGTGCCGCTCGCCAAGTGGGCCATGCTGCTCGCCGGTAACTACCGCTGCATCACGCCCGACGGCATCCGCACCGCGCAGGAAGCCGTTCACAGCGACCTCGACACCTCACGCTCCGTCTATGACTTCGTCAATGACCTGGTAGTGAAGCTCGGGGCGAACCCGTCGGATCTGGTGCCCTTCGACAAATACGCCGCCGCCGCGCAATCGCTCATCCGCCCCGCCTCTGCCGCCCGCGCTCTCAGCAACGGAGCCCTCTACATCGAGCGCCCCGACAAACTCGTCCAACTCATCGCGAAGCAAAAGGGCCTGACTAACCCGACCCTCGACGCCATCGTGGCGCTAGTAGACTCCCGCGTCGACGCCAATAGAAAAAAGGCCGCGGCTGTGTAAGCCGCCGCCCTCATTTCATCGACAGTAGTCGTGGCTAGTCGCTGGATTTCTTGCTTACTTTGGGGGGCACGAAGAGATCTTGTTCACGATTGAAAGCGGCTGAACGTATCGTGCAATAGCTCTGCGTTTGGATCATTGAGAAGGACTCGGTCCTCCCCTTTTCGATATACCAATTCGAACTCGCCCTTGGGTCCGGATTCCTCGACAGCCCGCACTCCATCGAGGATGGCCAACACACCAAACACAGCACTCTCGGCGGCCTGCCGTACGACCCTCTGCACGTGACTCTGGGCTTCCGGCTTCAGATCCCGATACCACGAAGCAAGTTCGATCGCCTCCTTGCTAGGTCGGCGCCCCATCGGTTGGACCAGACTCCCTGTAGTCATGCGAACCGCCGCATCGCTGGCGCCAAGCTTTACAGATGCCACGAATTGCTCTCTTGTCATTTCCGCATCTCCGCCCGCTCTGGCTCAAATCAATGAACTACTGAATTTGGCTATTCGGCGCAAGTAGGCCTTCGTGGATGCGTGTGACGCCGTACCGGATAGATAAAAAAGGGCGGCGACTTCTTCAGTCGTCGCCCCTCAAAACCCAACTCCAGCCGACCTACCGCTTGACCGGCTTCCCGTACACCTCGATCCAAGCCACGTCGTCATATCCGCCCGACCCGTGCCCGCTTCCCGGCATCAGATCCGCGAACCCGACCTCGGACACCTTGCTCAGATCCACCTTGTCCTTCTCCAGCAGCTCGCCCTTCGGCTGAACCTTCGCGCCGTCCATCTTCAGCCAGTGAACTTCCGACAAAAAGATCTCGCTCTCGTGGTAATCGAACGTGTACGCGTCCACGTGATCGCCCACCAGCATGGTCCCGTCGGCGAGCTTCAACACCGGCCGCACTTCATGGAACCCGCTCGTCTTGGTCGACCAGCGAATCTTCGCCTTGCCCGTCAAATCCACGAAATTCTCTTTGCTGCTCAGCGTCAGCGCGCAAGCCGTCGCGCACAGGCCCGTCCAGACGTGCGGCGTGTTGCCCTCGCTCGTCACGCCGAAATCTTCCTTGCCCGTCCCGTACAAATTCAATTGCAGGTCCGGATTCGTGACGTACTCCTGCGTCACCGGCACATTGCCCGGAGCCTGTTTCCACGTCTCCTTAAAGAACAGCGCGGGCGGCGGCTGCGGAGCCGGTCCGCGTCCTCCCCCACCACCACGTCCACCGCGGCCACCAGGAGCGCCGGCAGCGGGCTCTTGTGCAAACGCGCAGGTCGCGGCGCCTAGAATGATCAAAGCGCCGATCAAAGCGCCCGAGACGCCCCCTGTAAAGTTCTGTAGTTTCATCGAAACACCTCCGTACGATTATGCACCAACGCGCGCCCGATTTCAGGGAGCCCACCTTCCGCCCGCCCGATTGCCTACAATAGTCCCGATGTCCCCCTTCTCTCATCCCTTCTCGCGCCGCCACGCTCTCGAACTCATCGGACTCGGAGCCGCCGCGGCAGCCCTCCCGAATCTCGCGCACGCCCAAGGCGAAGCCCCGGTGTTCCCCAAAGGCGCCGTCATCCGCACCTTGTTTAGGGACTACGCGCCCGAGGAACTCGCCGGCGGAGCCACCCTCTTCCATGAGCACATGCAGCTCGGCACCGACTTCAATCAGAAGTTCTCCGCCGCTTCCGCCGCCGTCCGAGCCCTGAACGGTCCTCCCGCAGGAGCCGCGCGCGCAGGCGGAGCCCCCGGAGGTGGAACTCCCGGAGGTGGAACTCCCGGAGGTGGAGCTCCCAAAGGCGGTGGAGCCCCCAAAGGCGGCGGAGCCAAAGGCGGACCCCCTCCCACCCCCGGCCCCGACATCATGCGCGACTCGAACCTCATGGCCGCAGAAGTCGCCAAAGTGAAAGCCAACGGCATCGCCTGCATCGTCGACGCCGGCCACCCCGATATGGGCCGCGATATCGAGTTCATTCGCCAGGTCTCCATGAAATCCGGAGTCCCCATCGTCGCCGGCGGCGGCTTTTACACCCAGCCCTTCTACCCCCAAGAAATCTCCACGATGACCGAAGATCAAATCGTCAAGGCCCTCATCAAACAGGCCGACGATGGACCCATGGGCGTCTTCGGCGAAATCGGCTCCTGGGACGAAATCACCGCCGATGAGCGCAAAGTCTTCCGCGCCGTCGCGAAAGCCCACCTCGCCACCAATCTCTCTGTCTTCACCCACACCGGCATCCCCGGAAAGTCCGCGCTGGAGCAGCTCGACCTCCTGGTGGACGGCGGCGTCAAGCCCGAGCGCATCGTCATCGGACACCTCGGCAATCTGGTCGACCCGAACGTCTACATCCACAAAACCATCTGCCGCCGCGGAGCCTTCGTCGCCTTTGACCGTCAGGGAGGCCCCGGCGACGCCAACGCCGTCCCCATGGTGATGGCGCTCATCGAAGCCGGGTTCGCCGACCAAATCATGTTCTCCGCCGACGCCTCCAGCGGCTACTCGAAGACGATGACCGTCTTCGTGCCCAAAGTAAAAGCCGCCGGAGCCAGCGACGCCGTCATTCACAAGATCATGGTCGATAACCCGCGCCGTTTCTTGGCGTTCGTGCCTAAACGTCCACGTAAAAAGTGAATGCCTGAGAGCTTGGTCGTAGGGCCGGAATTTTCGGTCGTAGGTTTAATATCCTAACTGCGCGCGTCCGCCCCGATGGTACTATTGGTCCCAGAAGTACCAGAAGCGCGCTTCTACGAGTAAATCTCTATCCATTTAGGAGGATGAGTCATGATCGCAGCTCCCGCGAAGCAAAGTCTCGTCACCGTAAGGCATCTCACGCACGCCGACCACCGGTCCCGCCAATATGGCGGAGCCGTAATCCTTGAATACCTCACCGAGCTCTTTGCCAGCTCCCCCAAGGAAATTTTCAATCGCCTTGATATTCTCGCCGTCCTGGACGCCGTGAGAAAAGATCGCGACCTTTTCCCCGAGGTCGCGATCAGAGCCGCCGTGAAACCGCGCCCGCGCCGCGGCTCTCCGCCGAACTGACTCGGAATCGCGGAAGTGAAAACCTCAGTCGAGCCTCAGGTGAACGCCTCAATTCGCGAAACCAACGGACCAACCTCATAAAGGTACGCGCGTTTCATGGACACGGCCCGCCCGGTCGAGTCTAATGAATCATGCCACGATGTAACGCCTGCAACGGAATCGTCACCAAGACCGACATCGACTGTTACGTCTGCGGGGAGCCCATTCCCGGCCGTTCCGGCTTCTCCTTCCGGCGCCTGTTCGCCAAGCCCGACAAGGCCGCCGAGTCCAAACGAGCCGTCCTCCGAATCACCATGATGGATTCGGACCTGCACCGCAAACCTTCCGCCTCCTAAGCCCCCCGGTGACGCCCCGCGGCGTTTGTGATAGTGTGCCCGCAGAGGAGTCCACCATGTTCACTTGGCTGGTTACCTTGTGGCGTAAGCTTCAGTCTTCTTTCCATCGCGAAAAGTTCCCGGAGCACTCCTATCATCGCTCCAACCTTCACGGCCGCCATCGTTAGCAAAACCGACCATCGTTAGCAAAACCGACCATCGTTAAGTAGGACAGACCATCGTTTTTCGTGGTCTGTCATCTTCCCACTTGGCACAGCGCCCTCCAGCCCCGCGCTACACTTATCTACCTATGGCCCGTTTACTCGTCCTCTACAACCAACCCGCCGACCCGGCGGCCTTTGACCGTTACTACTTCGAAACCCATGTCCCCATTGCCAAGAAGATCAAGGGCGTGAAGTCTTACACCGTGAACGCCAGTGCTCCGATGATGGTCGTCGGCTCCTTCGCCCCGCACCTCATCGCCGACCTCGAATTCGAAACCATGGCCGACCTCCAAACCGCCATGGCGTCGCCCGAAGGCCAGGCCGCCGCCGCCGACGTAGGCAACTTCGCGCAAGCCGGCGTGACGCTCCTGGTGTTCGACACCAAAACAGTTTAGCCGCGTCGAACGCGTGTGTCCCTCTTGCAAGATCTGCGTTACGCGCTGCGTCAATTCCGCCGGTCGCCCGGATTCTTCGCCGCCGCCGCCCTGCTCATCGCTCTCGGAATCGCCGCGAACACGCAGATCTTCACCTTGGTCAACGCTCTCCTCCTCCGGCCCCTCCCCATCCGCGATCCCCAATCCTTAGTCGAACTCTTCGAGATCCGCCCCAAGCTCCCGCCCTATCCTTATTTCGACTATCCTCTCTTCAAACAACTCGCCGCGACGTCCAACACGATCTTCCAGCTCAACGGCCAGTGGGAATGGATTCTCCCACTCGAACGAGGCAGCTCCGAGTCGCCCGTCTCCGACCGCTCCCACACCGAAGCCGTCACCGAAAACTACTTCACCGACCTCGGCACGTCCGCTCTCCTCGGCCGCGTCCTCACCCCTGGCGACGATCACCAAGCCGTCCTCTCCTACGCCTACTGGACCCGAGCCTTCGCCCGCGATCCTCACATCCTCGGCCAAACCATCCGCCTCAAAGGCCACCCCTACCGGATCGCCGGCGTTATGCCGGAGCTCTTCACCGGCATGGCTCTCGATAGCAGCCCCGACCTGTGGATTCCCTACACCAACTCGCTCGAATTCTCGGCCTCCCCACACCCCGACATCAACAATTTCGTCGTCGAGATCATCGCCCGCCTTCGCCCTGGCGTCACCCGCGCGCAAGCCGAGCAGGCGACCGCCGCCCAATGGTCCCGCTACCTGCAAGACGCCTACACGCGCGAGCCGAAAAACTACGAGGGCCACCTGATCGGCCACTTGGAGCTCCGCTCCCTCACCTACGGCCTCTCGCCTTTGCGCGATCAATCCCGCATCGCGCTCGAACTCCTGCTCGCCGGAACCGGTCTGCTTCTGCTCATGGTCTGCTCCAACGTCGGCGGACTCCTGCTCGCCCGGGCTACCGCGAGAGAAAAAGAAACCGCCGTTCGCCTGGCCATCGGCGCGACAAGAGCAAGAATCGTTCAGCAGTGGCTGGTAGAAAGCCTCCTGCTTACCCTCATCGGAGGCGCCGCCGGCATCGCCGCCGCTTACGGGACCATGCCTCTGCTCCAGCGCATGCTTCCGCTTGCCAGAGGCTTAGGCAACGATCCCGCCGAGCTCCGCGCTCTCAACCTCGACCTTCATCCCGATCTGCGAGTCATCGCCTTCTCGCTCGCCCTCTGCGCCCTTACCGCGATCCTCTCCGCCTTCGCCCCCGCGTGGCGATCCTCGCGCCGCGATCTTTATGCCGCCCTCAAAACCACTTTGAGCGATTCCACTCATCGCCGTTTCCAGTCCACGCTCTGCGCGATTCAAGTCGCGTTCTGCACCGTGCTCCTGGTCTCCGCCGGACTCATGACCCGCAGCCTCACCAATCTCCGCTCGCTCCACACCGGCTTCGACCGCGACCACGTGGTCATCTTCACCATCGACCCCGGCGTCCGAGGCTACAACGGCGAGCAGGCCTGGACCCTCCAGCAGCGCCTCCTGGAAGAAGCACACTCGTTACCGGGAGTCGCCAACGCCGCCATCGCCAACCGAGCATTAATGCGCGGCATCGGCATGGGCAACTCGGTTATCCTGCCCGGACAACACGGCGACGGCATCCTCAACACCAGCACCATGGCCGTGACGCCCGATTATTTCGACGTCATGGGAATCCACCTGCTGAGCGGCCGCGCTTTAACCCCCGCCGATCAAGCCGACACCGGCCAGCTAGCCCGCGTGGTCGTCAATGAATCCTTCGCGCGCCGCTTCTTTCCGAATCAGAATCCGCTGGGCAAGCAGTTCGCCACGGGCAGGGAATTCACCAAGCCCGATTACGAAATCGCAGGCGTGGTGAACGATACCAATTACCGCTCCCTCCGCGAAATCCCGCCGCCGATCTTCTACAACTACGGCTTCGGCCCCAAACAGTACCCGAACTCTTTCGTCCTCCACGTCCGCACCCCGGGCGACCCGTCCGAAATCATCGCGCCCATGCAGCGCCTGCTCAAGTCGATCGACCCCACGGTTCCGTTCTATCAAATCGCGACGCTCACCGAAGAAGTAGATCGCTCCCTCTGGGCCGAGCGTCTCCTCACAGCCCTCACCAGCAGCTTCAGCGCCTTCGCCCTGACGCTCTCCGGAATCGGACTCTACGGAATCCTGTCCTATTTCGTAACCGCCCGCCGCCGCGAGATCGGACTCCGCTTAGCGCTCGGCGCGGAATCCAGCAACGTAATCTGGCTCGTAGTAAAACGAGCCCTGCCGCCGCTAGCCATCGGCCTGCTGACCGGAGCAGCCCTGGCGTGGTCAGCCGCCCAATGGATCAAGACCTTGCTCTACGGAGTCCAGCCTCAAGACCCAGGCTCGACGACCATCGCGCTACTCTTCCTCATCGCGGTAGGCGTCGCATCAGCCACAATCCCGACGCTTCGCGCAGTCCGCCTCGATCCCGCCACCACGCTTCGGGAAGATTAAGGCAGCCCCGCCACCAAAGTCCCCGCAAACTGCACGTGCCGATTCCCCTTCGCTAGATCCAGCATCATCTTTCCATCACTGGAACTCGAACCACTCCCCGTAAAAGTCTCGCCCCCTTGCACCACTTCCACGATCGGCAGCTTCCACTTCCCCGAAGTCCACTCAAAACACCCCACCACACTACTAAACTCCGCGTCCGTCGAAAACGAAACCCCGCGCCCCCGCAAATGCCCCTCGCCCCGAACCGTCTCCACCAACTGCTCGCCCGACCCGTCCGCTTCCAAACTCCCCTCCAACTCCAGCCGGCCGCCCTTGTAAGGCATGTCCGCGATCTTGCCCTCGAACCGGTACGAAGGCGAGGCCCCCGCCCACAAATCCGCCTGAAGATCCCCTGTAACCGATCCAAAACTAGCCCCGCTCTGCTCAACACCCGCGTCGATCCCCGCAAGCCGCAGCACCGTTCCATCCCACAACAATCGGCCGCTCTTCAAAGCGACCGTAGTATCCCCCGCCTTCAACGCCCCGATCGAAATCATCCCGTCCACCCCGCGCGACTTCAACCATTCCGGAGCCGGCTCCGGCGCAAGCCTCAACGTCCGAGCCAAAAATCCCCGCTCGCGCAGCAATGACGGCGCCAGCACCCGCTCCAACTCCGCGGCATCCACCTCGCCCATCGCGATCGAAAATTTATGCGGACGCAAAGTATCCGGCTCCCATCGATACTCGCCCGTAAACGCGATCGCCCCGGCCTTAGCCTTGAGCTTCGTCACCGCCACCCGCTTGCCGCTCAATCGCACCGACGCCGACTGCACCTTCAGCGGCTCCGCGAGCCCCGCCACCGCCACCCGCGCATTCTGCACGTCGTACTCGCCCGACCAAGCGCCTTCCTCATACCGAGCCCATCCGCGCCAGGTCCCCTGCGGAGTCTGATCCACCACCGGAATCGCCGCGACGCCGAAGCTCCGCATATCCGCCACGTTCAACCCGCGAGTCGTAATCTTCAAATCCAGATCGTGCGGCTCCTGCGGCGAATACGTTCCTTCCACCTCCGCCGTATCTTTCTCGCCGATCCGGACCGTAGTCGGCTCTAGACTCATCGCTCCCTCGCCGATCTCCACCGCCGCCGAGCCAGCCCGAATCGGTTGCGCGTCCGGCAGCGTGAGCGAAGCATCGCGCAACTCCACGCGCCCTGTGAGCCCGTCCTCTTCGCGATACGTCACCGATCCCGACACCGCACCCTCCGCCGCCAACTTATCCGGCAACGCCGCGCCCATATGCCGGGCTACTTCCATCAACCCCGCCAGCGGAATTTGCGTCAACTGCGCCCCCGCTTCCCACTGCGGCGACGACAACAAATGGAACGCCCGAAAATCCAGAGACACCGGAGCCGTCTCGCCTTCCTTCGCGCTGGTCAGCTCCAGCTTTTCGCCATGCAAATCCAAAAGCCCGTGCAACGGAACGGTCCAACTCCCGCCCTGCGGCAGTAAATCCCACCGGTGCACATCGCCGATCTGCACCTGCCCCGAAACCAGCAGCGCCGACGGAGCCCCACTCACCTGCGCCTGCATCGCCACGATTCCATGCAGCCCGAATCCATACGGGTCGATCAGCCGCGAGATCTCGTCTAGCGAGCTCTTCTCCAGGTCCACATCCAGCTGCATCTGCGGAGCCCCGCGCGTACTCCAATCGCCCTTCACATAAAACCGTCCGAAGTCCCGGGCCGTCCGATCCGTCCGTGCCGGCGCGCCCCCGAACCGCAACTCCACGGACCCATCCGAAGGAGCCACATCCAGATCGGCATCGTCGAAGTAGAAAACGGACTTCGTGTCCCCGTACTTAAAATTCACGCGCCCGCCGCGCATCCTGATCGAAGGCACCGGCCCCGATTTCCGCGAAGTCTCATCCAGCAGCATCTGGAAGTTCCACGGCCCCGCATCGGTCTTCACCAGATTCAACGTAGCGTCGTTCAGATTCACACGGGCGAAATCCAAATGCCCGCGCAGCACGCTCAGCCATCGAACGCCCGCATCCAGCGAATCCACGTAAGCGAACGGCTCGATCCCCGCGCGAGGATCTTCGTGAATCGTGACACCTTCCACTTTCAATCCAGGTGCACCGAATAAATTCAGGTAGACCGACCCCGTCTCCACCTTGCGCCCCAGTCCGCGCTCCAGAGCCCGCTGCACCGCGGGCCGCAAAAAATCCATCGGAAAATACAGCCCCGCGACGCCCGCCAGAGCCAGCACCACCACCGCAATGAGAATCTTCTTAATCAAATCGCCGTCTCCAACAACCGCCGGTACGCCGCCGGATCGTCCACATCCGTGAGAATCCCCGCGTCGTCCACATCCACATACCGCGTCCGCGCCACATGCGCATGCACCACGTCCCGAGCCGCGCCCGTCTCCAGCGGCAGCGCCATCAACTCCTCCGCGATCCGTCGCGTCCCCAACACCGGATGCCCTCTCTTGTCACCCAATCGCGGAATCACAAACAGCGTCTCCGCATCCCGATTCCGAAAGGTCTCCGCCAACGCGCGCACCGTCTCCTCCCGCACCGCCGGACAATCCATGGGGATAAACGCGAACCCTTCGGCTTCGGCCGGCGGCACTAGGGAAAGGAACGCCGCGAGCCCCGTCTGCAGCGAGCTCAACTGTCCCCGCTCCGGTTCCGGATTCACTATGATCGTCGCCCGCCCGCGCACCTGAGCCCGAATCGCCTCCGCGTGATACCCCAGCACCACGATCACCGGATCGCACACCGCGCCCATCACCCGAATCAGCCGGTTGAGAAAAGTTTCGCCGCGATACTCCAGCAGCGCCTTCGGAGACCCCATGCGGCTGGATGCCCCCGCCGCCAGTACGACGCAGGCAATCACTTCAGCAGCGCCTTCAGCCTCTCGTTCGCGAAGATCGACTTCGAAAGCGACCGCCAGTCCGAATCCGGCATCCGTCGCGCGGCAATCATCTCCGCCACCACCGAAACCGCGATTTCCTCGGGACTCTCCGCGCCAATCTCCAACCCCATCGGCGCGAAAACTTTCTCGAAGACCTCCCGCGAAAATCCCTCGCGCTCCAGTTCATGCACCACGGAGATCGTCTTCCGCTTGCTCCCGATCATCGCAATGTACTTCGCCGGAGTCGTCACCGCCCACCGCAACACCCGCATGTCATCGCGATGCCCGCGCGTCACGATGATCAAATAGCTCGATGATGTAATCGGCAGCTTCGGAAATACGTCCTCGTACTCTTCCGCGTAAGTGGCCTCAGCTTCCGGAAACCGCTCCGCATTCGCGAACGCCTCGCGATTGTCCACGATCACCGTCGAAAACCCCGCCATCGCTGCGACCTTAGAGAGACTCTTCGAAACGTGCCCGCCGCCGAAGATAAACGCGTACGGTTGCGGAATCACCGGCTCGACAAAAATATTCAATTGTCCTCCGCAAATCAGCCCTTCATCGTACGCCGCATCCTGCCCCAGGCTGAAATTCATGTTCCGGGGTTTCTCGGTCTCAATCACCTCGCGAGCCGCGTTCCAAACCTCCGCCTCCACGCACCCGCCCCCGACGGTCCCCATCATGGACCCGTCTTCGCGCACCAGCAACTTCGCGCTCTCGTAGGACGGAATGGATCCGCGAACATTGACGATCGTCGCCAGCGCGCACTTCTGCCCCAGCTTCCTCAGCCTCACGATCTCGTCGTAAATATCCACTCCGATTGATTATATCGTGTACCTCCCGCTTCGAAAGTAGGACAGACCATCGTTTTTTGTGGTCTGTCAGGTCCGTCCGCCATCCCCCTCGACGTAACACCCCGGTAACATAGCTGTGGCGAGATAGAAGCGCCAAAGGACCCGGAAATGATCCTGTCGATTCTCCTCTTAGCTCTCCCCGTCCATGCCCAGACGTTCGAAGTAGCCTCCGTCAAGCCCCACGTTCGCGATGCGGGCTACACCCCGCTGTCCTGCACCAACGGCCGGTTCGTCACCACCGCTCTCCGCCTGAGCTACATCATCGACTGGGCCTACAATCTCAACGCCGACCAGTCTCGCGACATGGAGGAAAAACTCCCGCCCTGGACCCAGCAAGCCGACGGAGTCTACGACATCGAGGCCAAGTCCTCCACCCCTGTCTCCGACTCCCAGTGCCGCCAGTTCGTCCAAACCCTTCTCACCGGCCGCTTCCATTTCGCCGCCCACTGGGAAACCCGGGAAGCGCAAATCGACGAGCTCGTCCTCGCCAAAGGCGGCCCTAAAATGCCCAAAGCCCTGCCCACCGACGAAGGCCGCGACTTCAGTTTCACTCTCAACGGCCGCGAAATGCAAAGCCTCGCCCCGCCCGGTCAGCCCAAGGGCCGCACCATGGCCGAGCTCGCGGAGTTCCTCGCCTCCCTGCAGCGCCACGAGCCCATCGTCGACAAAACCGGCCTTGAGGGAAAATACAAAATCGTCCTCAAGATCTCCTTCCCGGTCCCCAACAGCACCGAAGTCTACGACGATCCCGACCTCGAAACCGCCCTCCAACAACAACTAGGCCTAAAACTCGAACGCCACAAAGGCACCATCCAGATCCTCATCCCCGACCACCTCGACCGCCCGACCCCCAACTAAGCGCGCGGAGTTCCTACTTTCCCTCCGCCGACAGATTCTTCTGCACAAACGCCTTGAACTGTTGCGAGAACCATTTCCAGTCATTCGCACGAGTGATCCACTCGCTGACGATCGGATTGTACCCGCCCGACGACTGCACCATCATCCACTTCAGAATCGTGGGATCGTTCTTCTCGAACCAGTCCGTATTCTTCTGCACCTTGTCGTCGATCGTCGTCTCCGCAGTCGAATCCAGCGTCATGCCGTCCGATTTCAGCGCCATCCCTTCCACATCGCAGAACGTGTGGAACCGCCGGAACCGTCCCTCCCGAGCCTTCCCCGGCAAGAAGAACCGCCGCAGGTTATCCGACAGCGGCTTGGTCGCGTCGAACACAAATCCGTTCGCGGTTTTCGTCGATCCCAGAGCCACGCCGTCCACATCGCCCATCATGTCGGATTCGGGCGAGTACTCGGTCATGTAATCCTGTTTAGCGTTGCCCTTGCCACCGCTCGGCAGTGGAGTCACCGTGTGCCAGTTCGCCGCCGCACTCGCCACATCGCCCGTCCACGTCGCAACATCGCGCTGCTTCAGCCCCGAGGGCAGAGCGCCCACCAGCTTGCCCTTCCATCCGCCCGCCCCTCCCGCGCCCGGAGCCTGGGTCTCCGCATTCGCCGTGACCGCCGCCACTAGGTGCGAGGGATCCTCGCTCCCTCCGCCCGGCACCGTAACCTCGATGTCCTCGCCCAGAGTGGCTGCATCGTCCGCCGTGACCTTGCCCCCCGCCGACACTCCCGCTTTCCCCGCCGATGACGGCAGCAAGTAATTCCACGCGTCGCCCTTGTACTTCGTACGCATGATCGTTTGCGAGATCTCCAGCGCCCCCATGCCCGGATTCGCGGCCTCCACCTTCGCCACCAGGTCGATAAACTCCTGCATCGTCTTGACCGTCGGCGTCACGGTTGTCGGAATCGGATCGCCGTAATGCTGCACCGAGCACGACCCGGCTTCCGCCTGCTGACGCGCGTGCGCAAACTCGTGGCCCATCAGCCACAGCCCCTGATCCGTTCGAGGATTGAAAGAATTGCCCTGGAAGTAAACGTCGCGGCCCGCCGTCACCCCATGAGCGTGCGCCGCCGAAGTGACCTCCGCCGCCGACTCGCCCTCGTGAATGTTCAGCCGGTTCGCCGCCACCACCGTCGAGACCGCCTGGGACCTCTCGCCCGCCCCCAGCGGACGCATCGCCCGAACAAAGCGGTCCGCGCTTAAGTTCGCCGCCCGCTCATTCGCCTCTGTCGCCAGAGGACCGCTCGGCATCAGCCTTTGCACGGCTTGATTCCCCACCGCACGATGCAGCGCGGTCAACGGATGCGGCATTCTCTCCGGAGCCGCCGCCTCTCGTCGCGTAACCGCGGCCGCATCGCTCTTCGCCGAGCTCTTCTGTGGTGCGAAACTTCCCATGGTCCATCCTCCGTAAACCACCGGGCACTTTCAACCGCCACTCTATCACAGGCAGCACTTCTTCCATTCCGGTAACAATCCGGTAATATGAGGCAGTTACTCTCTTCCTGTGAGCCAAACTGCCGTGAGCCAAACTGCCGTGAGCCAAAAAGGAGAGTCCATGCAAAAAGCCCTAGCCACCTTCGCCCTATTCGCCCTCGCCGCCTCAGCCCAAACGCCGGCCCCCGCGCCTACGCCTTCCGAACTCCTCCAGCGCGGCATCTTCGCCCAGGAAACCTCCGGCGACCTCGACGCCGCCATCAAGTCTTACCGTCAGATTGTCGACTCCCACCCGCAGCAGCGCGAACTTGGCGCCCAGGCCCAATACCGGCTCGCCATGGCGCTCCTCGCCAAAGGCGACACCAACGGCGCCGCCCAGGAAATCCAGCGCCTCGGCTGGGACTACCCCGATTACAAGAACCTCGTCACCGCCGCCGGACGATCCAGCATCGCCACCGGGATCGTCGTGCAACCGGCGTTCCACGCAACATACAACGGCGAGAACAAAACCTTCTTCTTCAGTCAGGTCCCCCCCGGCCCCATGAGCCCCGCTGAGCTACAAGCGATCGCCGAATCCCGCGACCGTACCATCTTCTACAACTCCGTCTCCGGTCACGAAGCCTTGTTCGACTTCGGTAAGACCGAGACCATCACCGGACGTGTGATCCAAGTTTCCTTGATGAACCCCTACAGTTTCATCTCTATCGCCCCGTCCTCGCAGAGCCATCTCGGCCCGCTGGTGCAAGCCTTCGTAGCCTCCACCAACGCTCTTTCGCGCGCCGGCTGGACTCGCGACAACGGACCGAAACTCGGCGACCAAATCACCATCACCGGAGCCCCCGCCGTCGACGGTTCCTCTACCCTTCAAGCCACCCAAGTCACCTATCGCGATCAAGTCCTCTTCTCGCGACCCAACGGCCCGCTCCCCCAGAACGCCATGGGAGCCTATGAGAAATAGCGCGCGCTCCTAAGCCCCGCGCTCCCCGAGCTCCGATTCCCACGCCGCGCGATCCTCCTCGGGCAGCCAAAAGAACAATTCGTTCCCGTCCATGTCCCGAATGACGAACGTAGGATTTCCCCAATGGAACACCGCAACGGAGATACCCTTTGCCCGGATATGCTCGCGCAGCGCCACCCCTTGCTCATGTTCAACCCCCAGAAACACGCGCCCGTGCCCCGCGCGATCCTTCGTCCAGTCCTCGATTTGATTCAGGATCAGTTGGAACCCGAATAGACTCACCTGGAATACGAAAGCTCGCCCCTCCACCTGATGATTCCACTCCAGCTTGAAACCCAACTTCTCTGTATAAAACGCCAGCGACTCCTGCGCGTCCTTCACAAAAAAGACACTGCGCCCGAAGAAGGTATCCATGCGGCCTAGTGTAACCAGGCCGGCCCTCCCGGTAACAATCCGGTAACATGGACGCCATATCCTGTTGTTTGTCTCGAAGGCCATGCGCGACAGCTCCGCCAGCTTCGGTTCCAATGCGCTGATTGCGCTGTTCCTGATCCTCGGAGTCCTGCTGCCCACCGGCTGCGTCCTCTGGTTCATGAACGATGCCGCCACCAGCCAGGCCGCGGCCGCCCGGCAATCCGTCACCGAAGCCTATCGCAACCAGCTCCCCCTCCTGCGCGATCGCGTCGAATCCTACTGGCAAGCCCGCACCGCCAACCTCACCCAGCAGCTTGGCCCCCGCGCCGGTGAAAGCCCCGCCTCCGCTTTCGCCCGCGCAATCCGCTCCGGAGCCGCCGACGCCATCCTAACCCCGCTCTACCCTCCGCCCCCTCCGCCCTTCAACCCCGACGTGAAACCCGACCTCGCTCTCGCCGCCGGCCAATCACAAATCCGCACGTACCTCCAATTCAACAACAAGCCCGCCGCTCTCGAAGCCATCCAACGATACTTCCTGATCGGCCCGCTCTCGTCCGCCCACGACCCCCAAGGCCGCCTGACCGCCGCCGATGAGCAGCTCCTCGCGATCCATCTCCAACCCACCCCCGCCCGAATCCAGCACCTCGCCGCGCTGCTCAACGACTACGATCACGTCACCATACCCCCCGCCCAGCGCCTCTTCTTGATGGACGAACTCCGCACCCTCGACCCCTCGCTCTCCTTCCCCACCCAGGAAGCCGAGCGACTCGCCCAGCAATATCAAGCGACCAATACTGCTCCGCCCGATACCTGGCAACTCCCTTGGGACAGGCAGCGGCCTGCGGAGGCCATCGCCCTCGACCGCACCGCCACCATCCAATCCCTCACCCAATCCCTCCTGGACCAGCAGACCCCCTCGAAAAGCGTCCGCTTCACCCTCCTGCCTCCCGACTCCTCCTCCTCCTCCGACTCCATCCAAGCCGGCCCCCTCTTCCCCACCTGGAGACTCTCCTTCACCCTGCTCGACACCAAGCCCCTCGACGAAGCCGCCCGCGCTCGCCGAGCCTCCTACCTCTACGCCGGCTTTCTCACCATCGCCGCCATGATCCTCACCGGAGCCCTCACCACCAACGTCTTCCGCCGCCAGCTCCGCCTCGCTCGACTCAAAACCGACCTGGTAGCCGCCGTATCCCACGAACTGAAAACCCCTCTAGCCTCGATGCGCCTCCTGGTCGACAATCTCTTGGACGATCCCGCCCACGACCCCGTCAAAACCCGCGAATATCTTGAATTAATCGCCGGCGAAAATCACCGCCTCACGCGCCTCATCGAGAACTTCCTGACCTTCTCCCGCATCGAGCGCAACCGCCAGCGCTTCGACTTCGTCCCCCTCGATCCCGCCGAGCTCATTCAAACCGCCGCCCAACTCATGCGGGAGCGCCTTCAGCCCCCGCAATGCCGGTTCGAAATCGAAACCGCCCCCGGCCTCCCGCAACTCCAAGCCGATGAAGACGCCCTCGTCACCGTCCTGCTCAACCTGATCGATAACGCCTATAAGTACACCCCGTCCGACCGCAAGATCTCCGTCCGAGCCCGCCACGCCTCCGCATCCGTGATCTTCGAAGTAGCCGACAACGGCATCGGCATCGCCCCCCGCGATCAAAAGCGCATCTTCCGCCGCTTCTATCGCGTGGACCAGCGCTTAGCCCGCGAAACCCAAGGCTGCGGCCTCGGCCTGAGCATCGTGGACTTCATCGTAAAAGCCCACGGCGGCCGTGTAACCGTCCAAAGCCACCCCGGTCAAGGCAGCACCTTCAAAGTGACGCTCCCCGTAGCTGTGGGGCAGGCTCATGGCCTGCGGCGAGCTCTCAGCCCGCCCTCCCTATGACGCCCTCCCGCCTCCTCATCATCGAGGACGAACCCGCGCTTCTCCGAGGCCTGAAAGACACCTTCACCACCAAAGGCCACGAAGTCCTCACCGCCGCCGACGGCCAATCCGGCCTTGCCCTCGCCTTGGAGTCCAACCCCGACCTCATCCTCCTGGACCTGATGCTGCCCCGCATGAACGGCTACGAAATCTGCCGCGCGCTTCGCCACCACGGCCTCGAAACCCCCATCGTGATGCTCACCGCCAAAGGTCAGGAAGAGGACATCATCCTGGGCCTCAACCTCGGAGCCGACGACTACGTCACCAAACCCTTCCGCATTCGCGAGTTGGTCGCCCGCGTCAACGCCTTCCTTCGCCGCTCCCACTCACAGAAATCCGCCCTCATCCACTTCGGCGACTTCGAATTAAATCAAACCTCCCGAAAACTCTTCAAAAAGGGCGCGGAAATCGACCTCACCGCGAAAGAATTCGGACTCCTCTCCTACTTCGCCACCCGCCCCGGCCGAGCCCTCACCCGCGACGACGTCCTCGATAACGTGTGGGGCCGCAGCGTCATCGTCACCCCCCGCAGCATCGACCGCTGCGTCGCCACCCTCCGCGCCAAAATCGAGCCCGACCCCCGCAACCCCACCTACCTCCAAACCATCCGCGACATCGGCTACCGCTTCGAGCCGGAGTGACCGCGCGGGAGGAAGCAGGTAGCCCTTTTCTCCCCAGCATTCATCGCGCCGTAAGTTGCGCATCGACCCGTTTAGTGTGATGCTTAGGGTATTTGGTGCAGTCGCCACGTGCGGGATACGAAAGGTGGGCACAGCTTGGAAGGAAATGGTCTGAGTGGTCCGTTCGTCCTCAGCGACGATATCATTGACCAGGAAGTGCACAATCAGGGGCCTGGCGCTTTCCTGCTTGACTCCGCCACCAACGCAGAGGTCTTCAAAGCAACCTTCGTCGGACGATCCGACATCGACGTCAACAACCAGCTTCACGTCTATGTCGGGGTCTATAAACGGTTCAAGTTTGTCTACTGCCCCTCACCCCAGGCGGCCTTTGAACGGGAGTGCAACCTGTTCCATGATTTCGCCCCGAACGACAACCCGGCGCATCCACGCCGTCCGGAACATTCGGGTTGGGTTTGCCCGCGCTGTAAGCTACTCGGCTGAACGCTGGCTCAGCATCGAATTCACGTCACGGAGTGCACACAGGTAGCCGAAGTGCCAATACGCCTGTTCCGCCGTCCCTTCATCAAGATGTTTCTGGGCAACCTCACAATTCGGAGCGTGCTCTTTCAGCCAGTTCCTCAGTTCCTCGACGCGCCGCGTGAGGGCCTGCATTTGTTCCGATTCAATTGAGAAATACTCGGGCATCTAGTGCCTCCAGGACACGCGCGACCTCGTTCGATGGGGGACGGCCTAATCGGGTACTCCCGTCTGCCACTCCCTCGTATTATTGCCTTAAGCAGGATCGCGTGTGTTTACCTACTTTATTATTAAGCACCTGGGTACCCACGCGCATCCGTAGCAATCCATGGGCGTTTGCGTGTGAGCTGGCGCAGAATATGGGTCAATTCACACACTGCGGGGCGCGCACTGACCCGGACCGCGCCCGTCACCAGCCGGTGCAAAAAATTATCCGTCACTCTCTTCAATCACATAGCGCTCCTGCGCACCCAGATCCTTGCACGCGTGCTTTACCCTCGGGGCATACAACGAGTTGTCTTGATGCGCATCAGGTCGTTGATTGAAGTAGGACTGGACTTCCGGAGGCCGTTAGAAGCCTTGCAGGTGGCGCCCACACGATCCACTTTGACGGAAGAGTTCAGCCAGGACGCGTCCGGGAATCAGCTCCGGGGCACCCAAACGGGGCTCGGAACCAGAGAGGGAGGTATTCGACAGAGCGGACAAGGCGGCGCCACTACAGAAGCGCACCCGACGATTCCTCTAGAAACCCCTCAACCTACCGGCGGCCGAACACACCCGGCGATAATCCGTGAGTCCCGGCCGCCCCAACGAC
>DASYET010000026.1:0-23862 GCA_036498815.1 Bryobacteraceae bacterium
AGAAATCACGCGGCATTCAAGATACACACCTTCGGGCCGAGGCTCGATCAGCCAGTACGCGTTCGTACGCCACAGGAAACCGTGGCCCCCGCCCGACGGCAATTCGCGATCACCATCCATTTCGGCAATGCGCGTCGAGCGCGACAGCACATTCCACCGGTTGTTTCCCAACGCTCGATATTGAACGTCGAACTCGCTGTTGAGTACCACCGTCAAGACATTCTTCTTCACCAGCCGCAGGTAAATATGCCAAAGATCCCCATCGCGCCTGAGGAGTTTTGAATCGGAAATCGCGGGGCTGTAAATGTTTTTGTACTCCTCGTAGTTCTGAAGAACGGAGAGCACTTTGTCGACATTGGCTCCTGGCACGACGACCGCCGCGATCCAGTCATGAATCATGCCGTCCTGAACCTGGAAGAAGCCTCTGTCCCTCGCCGGGGCGATTTCGATCTGCCCGGGCTTAGGTCCGGACGGAAAACGCGGGCGGCCTTCGAACTGCGCCTCGGCGGACTTGCGATAGTTCTCAAACGCCTGGTCTGTCTTGGGGTCCAACCGGGTCAGGAACTGCGCGGCAAGAGGTAGCGCGGCAGCGAAGGCCAGAAGAGACAAAAAAGGGATTCTTGCAACAGGAGGCAACTTCCGCACTGTAGCATTAGATGTCGCGGACCTGCCGCCTGATACACTAAAATGGTTTCGTCGCGCTAAAATTCCCCGATCGTCTAATGGTAGGACAGCGGCCTTTGGAGCCGTGAATCGTGGTTCGAATCCATGTCGGGGAGCCACACAACAGTCGTTGATTCTGCTCAACTTATCGCTCTGAAATTGAATCTACCCGCCGTGGATTCGAACTTTCATGCGGAGACATGAGTTTGTGTCCCTGGGTCTGACAAGCTCTGTATCTGTTCTGAACGGCGCGAACATGGTAGAGAACTTAGGCCGGGGCTGCGTACAATTGCCGCGAGTCCTGCATGTACAAATGGACAAAGTCGAAGAAGCTGAACGCTACGCATTGCTGTCGCAAACCGCCCACCAAAATCACCCTTCCTGAGGTAGCGGAGTTCGCGTTAAGGTCGATTGCGTAGGCCCAAGACCAGATCATGTAGTCAGCAAAAACGAAATACTGTCTCTCGTTCGGAGCCGCTTGCAGTTCAGGGCACTCCTCACCAACAGGGCGGATTCGATCGATCTGCCAAAACGCGAAAAGGTTGGAATCGCATTGATCGTTCGCAGATTGGAGCATTCCGTTCACCGTCAGCAGGTAGGCTCTGAATTCCCGCTCGATCTGAATCTGGTATCTAAGCTCCAATGCCTGGATTTCCAATTCAGTTGCGGCCGGCGCAATCCGCATGTCTTGGTGCTGCCAATATTCGACGAGCGATCGGAGCGGGTGGTCCAAGTATCGATTTTAGCTGGGGTAGAGGCCGTCGCGTTAGTGGTAAAGCTCCCTGACCGCATTCAGGCACAAATCTCTAGCGAACGTTCAAGTCGCTGAGCGACCGGACTCGCAAGAAAAGTTCGATAATCGCCCACGAAAGGGAGCCACTACTTCAAGTTCGAACTCCGAGCTCCACTTTGTTGACAGCATCGGTGAACGTCGAATCCACGACGTTATCCCCAACATTCGGCATGTGTTGCTGCCCCCAAGGTTCTCCACCGTCGTCTGAAGTACGCACCGGCGAATCGCTCGGAGCGAGCCGCCGGGGCGTCTTCAGCGGCAAATTCTCCGTGTTCTCCAGTTGACAGGTCCCGTTTGTTGACAGCCTCCGTCCATGCCGGGGTCCCTCTTGCACGAACCACACCATCATCCTCGTCCACCCGCTCCTGCACGGTGGCGCGCGCGTCGCGTGCGCGAACTGCCACTACCACGAACCTAGTCCGTCAACGCCTGGTTGATCCTCGCGAGTAGGCTCGTTGTGGTCGCGGCGTACGCTGTTGCTTGGGTCTTGGCGTCCCGGAGTTGGTTGTCGAGGTCCTCGCCGTGCTGGTGGAGGTCGTTGGCGATGATGACGCATTGTGCGGCGTGCTGGAGGTCCGCTCCTTGTGCGAGGACGGTGTCGAGTTGGTCGAGGGTGCTGGTCGCGTTGTTCACGCGCTCGGTCATGTCGTCCTCGGTGTGGCGTCGGAGGATGCTCATGCTGCGCTGCGTGCTCGGGTTATTGATCGCTGCGCGTTCCTTGTCGAACTCCGCGAGCCTGGCGTGGTACGCCGCTTGGTAGTCCGTGATGGCTTGCCGGAGGCGCTCGCGCATGGTCGTGAGCCGGTCGGTGCTTCGGCTGAAGTCCTGGAGCTCGGACGGGAGCGCCGGGGTCTGGTCGGGGTGGTCGAGGGTGTTGCTGATCGTGGTCGCCTGCGCCCGCGCGGTCGTCGCGGCCTGCCTCACGTCTGCTTGGGCGTGGTTGAGGTTCTTCGTCGCGCCCTCGATGCTCGCTGCGCTGACACTCGATGGGCTCGCGACGTACCGGAACGTGAGGGTCGCGAGTTCAAGCTCGGGGACATCACGGTGGACGTGGTCCAGAAGGACATCAAGCACATCCACTTGAGCGTGTACCCGCCAGCGGGCAGGTCAGGATTTCTGCTCCAGCACGCATGCGCGAGGACACCATCAGGGTATTCGCGGTCGCCAAGCTGCCGTGGATACGCGAGCAGCAACGCAAACTGCGCGCGCAAGGGCGCGAAACGTATCGGGAGTATCTGGAACACGAGAGCCACTATGTGTTCGGCAGGCGATGCATGCTGACGGTGACCGAAGCAGATGCGCCAGCCCTGGCCGAGCTCCGGCACAACAAGCTTCTGCTGCGGGTGCGTCCCGGCACGAGCGAAGAGGCACGGCAAGCAGTGATCGACGAGTGGTACCGACGACAACTCAAGGAAGCGGTCCAGCCGGTGATCCAGCGCTGGGAGGCCGTGATGGGCGTGCGCGTCAAACGCTCGTTCGTCCAGCGCATGAAGGCGAAATGGGGCAGCTGCAACCACAAGCGCGGTACCATCCGCCTGAACTCCGAGCTCGCAAAAAAACCACGAGAGTGCGTGGAGTACATCATCGTGCACGGGATGGTCCACCTCCTCGAACCCACCCACAACGCACGATTCGTCAGCCTCATGGACCAATACATGCCACGATGGCAACACCACAGACAAATGCTCAACCGACTACCACTGCGCAACGAGCACTGGGAGTACTGATGAATCTTTGAAGGCGACCCTGATGACTGCGTACGATATTTTTGAGCATCGGCATCGGTTCAGTGTGTGGGCGGCAGCACGTGCGGCACAGCGCGGGTTCACCACGGTTGCGCACTTGCGCGATGCCTTGGAGCAGTCAGGTGTCGTCGAGTTTGTCGCGATCGAGACGAATGCTGCGACCGATGCACGAACGTTTGATCAAGTGCATCGCGAGTGGTGCCGGTCGATCATACGGTATGCTCCAGATGGGCGAAACGCTTGCCGCATCCTCGCCCGTCACCGTCACTCGAAGAAAAGTTCCATCCTGGGTAATATAGTGCAGCGGGAACGGAATCAATTGCTGTGAAGGCCCTCCAGGAGTTCCACAGCCTGTCCTTTTCCCTGTCCAGTCCATCCCTAGCCATCCGTCGCCCACCGTCGGATTGGTTGGAGTGGTCAGGTTGGTCAAGAAGAGGACGTGGCTGCTCCCGTCGGGGAAAAAGACCCGGAGCCGGTTAGGGTAGAGCGAAGAGGTAGTGGTAACGCTGAAATCAACCCCACCACCTGGGTTGATCAGGACGCAACCATCTCCGTAATACCCGTAGAAGCCCGCGCTTCCAGTTACTGCCGGCTCGGGGTCGCGAGTTTCCTGATACAGACTCGGGTGGGTTGGCGGCTGCATTGTTTGAGAGAACCGGCGCTTGGAATCTCGCTTTTTATGGCAGCGCGGCCATGGCGCTGGCCTCTGCGATCGCGGCGATCGGAGTGAGCAGGATGCCTCTTCCTCGGAAACGCATCCGTGCGGTACCCGCCGGCGGTGCGGCCGGCATTGGAAGTCCAGCCGCACCGCACAGAGGGCGACGACAATAAAATTCTATGTCGCCCATCACCAAAATTATCTTGACTCGCCCCTGTCGCGGTTCTAACATCATCTGAACGGGGTGGACTCTCTGAGGTAGTTGTCGCCCTCCCTTCGCTCAACGCTTGAGCATCTCCCTTGTCCGGTAAATCTCCGTACCCGTGTGGCATTGCACCCGTCGATATCGATGAGCGCCGCAGATCGGCGAGAAAAAAAGAGGGTTTATCAAATGAAGGTTCGTTTCTTGCGGCGGTCTATGGTATGGGCCGCGATTCTTGTTTCCACCACATCGATTTGGGCGCAGGGCACTTCGTCGCTGCGCGGTGTCGTCACCGATCCGCAAAAAGCGATTATCGCGACCGCTAAGCTCACCCTGACCGACCAGGACACCGGCGTGGTGCGTTCGTCGCTTACGCAGGACACGGGACAATATCAATTTCTCCAGTTGCGTCCGGGTTCGTACTCTCTTACGGTCGAGGTTCCCGGCTTCAGTACGGCGAAAATGGAGGGAATCAAGCTGCTGGTCGATTCGCCCTCCACTGTGGACGTCTCCATGCAAGTGGCGGCCAGCGCGGCGACTGTGGATGTCATCGCAGAGGCCGTACAGTTAAACACGGTGGACGCCAGCGTGGGCAACGCATTTCAAGAGGCCCAGGTTCAGTCTTTGCCGATCCAGACGCGCAACGCGGCGTCCCTGCTGAGCCTTCAACCCGGCGTCACGCAGACCGGCGAAGTGATGGGTGCCCGGCGCGATCAAAACAACATTACTCTGGACGGTGTCGACGTCAACGATAACCAAAACGCTCTTTCGGGCCTGAACGGCAATAGCTCCGGCAATGGCTTCAACGCCGCCCTGCCGGTCCCGCTCGATTCCGTGCAGGAATTTCGAGTTACGGTGGCGGGCAACGGAGCTTCGGAAGGCCATTCCTCCGGCGGACAGGTCTCGCTGATCACGCGCGGAGGCTCCAACACCTGGCACGGTTCGGCCTATGAGTACAATCGCAACACCGCTTACACGGCGAACAATTGGTTCAACAACCGAAGCGGTCTGGCCCGGCCCCAGCTCATTCGCAATCAGTTCGGGGCGTCCTTGGGTGGCCCGGTCAAGAAGGACCGAATCTTCTTTTTTGGGAACTACGAGCGGCGACTGGATCACAGTCAGGCCACCCAAAGCCGCACGGTTCCCTCGGAGTCTTTTAAGCAAGGGATCGTGAAGTTTCAAACTACCAACGGCACCACTTACACGGTGACTCCTTCGCAAATCGCGGCGGCCGATCCGAACCACGTGGGAATTAGTCCCTCGATGCTCAAGATTCTGAGTCAGTACCCGGTGGGAAATAACCCGGCGGGCGGCGCCGATCAAGGCTTGAACTTCAGCGGCCTTCTGTTCAACGCGCCGGTAACGCTGGATTACCGGACCTACGTCTCACGCATGGATTGGGTGGTGGACTCCGCCGCCAAGCACACGGTTTCTTTTCGCGGCACGCTGTCGAATGAGGATCAGACAAACTCGGCCGCGCAAATGCCTGGCCAGACCGCCGGCTCCATTCTCCAGGCCGACAATCGCGGGTTCGGCGTGCGCTACACAGCCATCCTCGCGCCGACGTTGACCAATACTGCGAACCTCGGGTTGACCCGCATCGGGTTCGGTTCCACCGGGTCCGGCGACACTTCGTTGGGGTTCGGGAATATCAGCACCGTGCAAAACTTTACCCGGGGCAAGTCGCGGATTAATCCGAATTGGAATTTCTCCGATGACGTCAACTGGGTCAAGGGCAAGCATACGCTGAGCGCCGGTCTGAACGTCCATTGGTTCGACAATACCTTGATCGACTACACCAACTCCTTCGCTGCGTTCTCGTTTAACCGAAATCAGTTGGTGGGGCTGGGGGCGGATATCAATGCCGACGTGCTGAATGTTGTCGCGCCCGGGAACAGTGCCCTGAAGCTCTCGAACGGCAGCGCCGTGACGGCCGCCATGGGGGACTTGCTCGGTGTCCTGACCAACGGCAGTGTCACGTACAACTACGGTCTGGGCGGGACGGCCCTTTCTGTAGGTCAACCGACCAAATTCGATTTCATCACGAAAACCTACGAGTTTTACGCGCAGGACAACTGGAGGGTGACGCCGAAGCTCACCCTTAACTACGGCCTGCATTACATGTACAACACGCCGCCGTATGAGGCGACGGGTCTCCAGGTATCGCCGACGCCCGGCATGAATCAATACTTCGCGAACCGGGCCTACGCGGCAAGCGTCGGCGTTCCGGGGAATCAGCTCCCCGGAGGCGAGCTGCTTACCTTCGACTTGAGCGGCCCCAAGAACGGGAAGCCAAGCTGGTACCAGCCCGACAAGAATAACTTCGGTCCGAGTCTCTCGGCGGCATACTCGCTCCCCAGCAAGACCGTGCTTCGCGCGGGCGCGTCGATGGTTTATGACCAATACGGAAACGACATGGCGGCAAACATCGCATCGCTTGGTTCGCTCGGACTCGCCTCGACGCAAGCCTTCCCGGTTTCCTACGACTTCACCACAGCCCCACGATACAACGGCAGTGTGCCGACCCTCCCCTCGGCCCCCGCGGGAGGATTTCCATTCACTCCGCCGCTCAACCATGCCATCACGGCCCCGATTTACGGCATCTTCCCGGACTTGCGGGCGCCCTACGCATTCCTGCTCAACGCCTCCGCCACCCATGAGTTTCGTTCCGGCCTGATCCTGGATGTGGGGTATGTCGGCCGGTTCTCGCGCAAAACTTTGCTGGAGCAGAACGTGGGGACCCCGCTTCTCTATTTCAAAGACCAGAAGAGTGGAATGACGTTTGTCCAGGCGGACACGGCGATGCGGCTGCTCAGCGACTCTGGAGTGACCCCGGCCCAAGTCAAGACGAATCCAAGCCTGGTTCCCACGAGCGCGTTCGCGGAGGACATGTTCCCCGGCCTGAAGAACTACTACTTTAATGGCAGCGCCTCGGCGAACTATTTCTACAACATCTACGGCCAATTCGCCGGCAGCGATCTGGATGCCCTGCACGCGCTGGATCGGGTGACCTCATCCGCTTTCCCGAATTGCATTGTAGTCACCGGATGCTTCACCTTCTTCGCGCCGCAGCTGAGCAATGGAGCATCGTGGGCTAATGCCGGTGCCGCGAATTACGATGCTCTACTGGTGACGGTGCGGCGTTCTTTCCGCAACGGACTTGGCTTCGATTTCAATTACACGTGGTCGCACTCGATCGATAACGCCTCCGCCTCCGCCAGCGGTTCGTTCACGGACCGCGGTAGTCAGATTGCCAATGCCTACCGGCCTGGCCTGAGCCGCGATAGCTCCGATTTCGACCTTCGCCACCAGTTCAACGCGAATTTCCTCTTCGCTCTTCCGTTCGGGAAGGGGCAGAAACTGCTGGGCTCGGCTCCCAAATGGCTGGATGAAATCGTGGGTGGATGGCAGATGTCTTCGATTATCACGGTGCGTTCGGGCTTGCCGGGGACCATCGCGGGAACCGGCGCATTCTCCACCAACTACAACCAGGGAAACCAAGCTGTGCAGAACGGGGCCGCCGTAGCGACCGGAGCGCAGATCTTCGATCAGTTGGGGAACCCCAGCCTCTTCGCGTCCACCAAGCTCACGACCTCTTATAAGGACTATTTGCCCGGCGGCGTGGGGCAGCGCGGCATCATTCGTCTGCCGTGGCAACGCAACGTGGATGCCGCGGTCACCAAAAACTTCCCGCTGCCGTGGGAACACCACAGCCTCCAGTTCCGTGCTGAGGGTTTTAACGTGCTGAACTTCACCAATTTCAGCGGCGCAAGTCTGTCACTCTCCACTCCAGGAACCTTTGGTGAATTCTCTTCGGCCGCGGATGCCCGGGTGTTGCAACTCGCGCTACGCTACTCGTTCTGACGGGGGGAGACGGGGCGGTTGCGTGTCAGTCGCCCCACTTCTTTAGATCTTCAAGAAATGGCCTGTGTTATGGTATGCTTTTTGACAACGTCCACCCATGTTGAGGTGATCCTCTCGGTGGACGCTAACCTCGTAAGTTTCCCCGCGCGCCGAGTCCGGCGCAAGCTCTTCACTTCGGCTGAGTTCTCCGCTCGAACCCTTGCTCGATGTGCGTTTCCTTAGGCGTACGTTGCGATAGAGAAAAATCGAGGACACTGCAATGAGGCGGATCGTATCGGGTTTGTTTTGCACGTTTTCCCTCCTGGCGCCTTTGCGGGCACAGACTTCCGCGCCCACCCCGGCGCAGGCCGAGTTTTTTGAGAACCGGATTCGTCCCGTGCTGGCCCAGCAATGTTTCGCTTGCCATACCAGCTCCCAGATGGGTGGGCTGCGGCTCGATTCCAGGGCGGCCCTGCTGAAGGGCGGAAAATCCGGCGTGGTCGTGGTCCCGGGCGATCCCGACAAGAGCGTGCTGATCGCCGCCGTCCGCCAGACGGGCGAGTTGAAAATGCCCAGGAATGGTCGGCTTTCCGAAGCACAAGTCAACGATCTGGCGACGTGGATCAAGGACGGAGCGGCATGGCCGGACGCGGCCGCGGTGCAGACGCAAGGCTACGTGATCCGGCCCGATCAGCGCCAGTTCTGGTCCTTCCAGCCTCTACAAAAGTCCGCGCCTCCCAAGGTTCAAAACACCACCTGGCCCTTGAACGACATCGATCGATTTGTGATGGCGAAGCTCGAAAAGGAAGGCCTGAAGCCGACGACTCCCGCGGATCGCCGCACGCTGATCCGGCGGCTGACTTACGATTTGACCGGCTTGCCCCCCACCTACGAGGAAGTGAAGGCCTTCGAAAACGACAAGTCCGCCAACGCCTACGCGAAGCTGGTGGACAGCCTCCTCGCCTCGCCACACTACGGCGAAATGTGGGCCCGCCATTGGCTGGATGTCGTTCGCTTCGGCGAATCCGACTACCGAGTGGGGGAAAAGAAATCGCACGAAGAGAAGTATCCCTTCGCGTACGTGTACCGCGACTGGTTGATTCAGGCGATGAACTCCGACATGCCTTACGACACGATGGTGAAGGCTCAGCTGGCGGGCGACCTGATGGACCAGAGCGTTCGCGACAAGATGATCCCCGGGCTCGGCATGCACGGCCTGGGAGTCTGGCAGTTCAACGACAATCCTCCCGCGATCGAGCGCGCCGAGGAGTGGAACGACAAGGTAGATGTAACCACCAAAACCTTCCTGGGCCTGACCGTCGGCTGCGCCCGCTGCCACGATCACAAGTACGATCCTATCCCGCAGAAGGATTACTACCGCCTGGTGGGCGTGTTCGCCAGCACCAGCTATCACGGCTACCCGCTGGTCTCCAAGGACGTCGTGGACGACTACGACACGCACAAGAAAACCCTCAGTGAAAAAGAGAAGACCCTCAAGGATTTTCAAGATCAGCTCACCGAATTAACCGCGCAGGTCCTATTTGCGCAGACGGAAAAGTATATGGTCGCGGCCTGGACGCTGGGCACGGAGAAGCACGCGACGGTGGAGGAAATGGCTGGCCAGGAAAAGCTCGATCCGGAGATTCTGCAGCGTTGGGTCGTGTTCCTGAAGAAGAAGCCGGTCAACTATTCCTACCTAATCGACTGGCAAGCGATGGTCGCGCGAGGCGGCTCGTCCGACGAAGCCCATACTCTCGCCCACGACTTCTACATGAAGGCCATCGAAGTGGACAAGCTCCACGCCAAGATTAAGGACGAGGATCAAAAGGCCCTGGCGCAGTTCAAAGACGGGAAAGAAGCGTTCGACCCTATGCCGAACGGTCTCAAACGCAACCTCAAAGCCAATCATCAAGTGGACCTGAAGAGCATGGACCGCGAAGCGGTTTATCTCTACAAAGACCTGTTCGAGACCGACCTCGCCGATGCGCCGCTCAATGCAAACGCCGACGATGTCCACGGGCCAGGTCTCTTCAAGGTGACCGATTGGGCGCTCCAGCGCCGGCTGAGCCCGGAATTCTCCGCGCATATCGATCGCTTGACGGCGGATATCGAAACCTACAAGAAGCAGATCCCCAAGGACTATCCTCTGGCGCCGGGCCTCAGCGACAACCGGGAGCCCGCGAATGTCAACATCTTCCTCCGCGGCGACCCTTACACGTTCGGGGAAGAAGCGCCGCGCGCCTTCCTGTCAATCTTCTCCGACGGAGAGCCGAAGCCCTTCGCGAAGGGGAGCGGTCGGCTGGAACTGGCCGAAGACATTCTTCAGCAGCCGATCGCCATCCGGACCATCGTGAATCGAATCTGGCGCTGGAACATGGGCACCGGCATCGTGGAGACTCCGAACAACCTTGGATTCGCGGGAGACCGTCCCTCCAACCCGGAGTTGCTCGACTATCTCGCAAGCAAGTTTGTCGCGGACGGGATGTCCTGGAAGAAGCTGACCAAAGAGATCGTCATGTCGCGGACCTATCAGCTCGGCTCGGCGCCCGTGGAAGAAGACATCGCCATGGACGCCGACGATCGCTTCTACTGGCGCGTGAGCCGCCGCCGTCTGGATTCCGAAGGGATCTGGGACGGCTTGCTCTCCGCTTCCGCCAAACTGGATATGAGCAAGGTCGGCGGGCCGTCGGAGGAGTTAGACCCCAAGATGACCCGGCGCGGACTCTATGGCCGGACCAGTCGTGTGTTCCCCACGGATTTCCAAACGCTCTTCGATTCTCCCACGCCCACGCTTTCGGCGGAGAAGCGCTACACCACCAACGTGGCACTGCAGCGGCTGTTTTTCCTGAACAACGACTTTGTCCACAAGCAGGCCGCTGCGCTCGCAGACCGGCTCAGTGATATCACAGGGGACGAAGCGAAGATCCGCAAGGCGTTCGAGGTCGTTTACCAGCGCGATCCCAACAAGGACGAACTGGCGATCTCTCTGGACTTGCTCCATCTGCCCGCCAACGGCGCGGCCTCCGCCGCGGTAGCGTCCCGGATGCCCGGCGTTGCGGCCAAGCCCGCGCCCGATCCGGAGCCTTCGGCCAAACCGGCGGGAGCGAAAAAGGGCGAGTCGCCGCTCGAATCCTTATGCTGGGCGCTGCTGAGTTCCAACGAGTTTCTTTTCCTCGATTAAGAGAGAACGATTAGAAAAACGATTAGGAGAGAACGATGTCTTGCAACCACAAGCCCAATCCGCTGACGCGCCGCCAGGCTCTAGGTCAGTTAGGCGGAGGCATGGGACTGGTCGCGTTGTCCAGCATGCTGAGTTCGTCCATGCAGGCCGCCACGAGTGAAGGCGGCGGCATCCCGGGAGCCCTCAAGGAACTCCACTTCAAGCCGCGCGCCAAGCGCGTGATTTTTCTCTTCATGAATGGCGGCGTCTCGCACGTGGACACGTTCGACCCGAAGCCGATGCTGGAGAAGTACGACGGCCAGCCCATGCCCGGCGGAGGCATCATCACCCAGCGCAAGGTGGGGAATTTGATGAAGTCTCCGTTCAAGTTCAGCCGCTATGGAAAAGCGGACATTGAAATGAGCGAACTCTGGCCCCACGTCGGCGCTTGCTCGGAGGACTTGTGCGTAGTCCGGTCCATGTACGCGGACATCCCGAATCACGAGCCCAGCATCACGTTGATGAACACCGGAGCAAACGTGATCGGGCGCCCTTCCATGGGCTCCTGGATCACCTACGGACTCGGAATTGAAAACCGGAATTTGCCGGGGTATGTCGTGTTAGTTCCCTCCCAGCCGATCACGATCGGCAGTCCGCTGTGGAGTTCGGCGTTCCTCCCTGCGATCTACCAGGGCACGTACGTCAAGAACGAATGGGTGCCGGATGAGCCGTTCAAAGCTGCCCGCGTTATTCCGAACGTCACCAATGCCACCATCGACGAAGCTCTGCAGCGCCGCGACGTGAGCTTTCTTCGCAAGCTGAACGGGATGAATCTCGCTAAAGCTGGCGAGAACGATTCCCAGCTCGACGCTTCCATCAAGACAATGGAAACCGCGTTTCAAATGCAGACCGAAGCTCCCGAGGTGTTCGACGTCACCCGCGAGAGCAAAGCGGTCCTCGATATGTACGGTCCAGGCAGCACGGCACTTGGCTGTCTGATGGCCGTCCGTCTGGCGGAAAAGGGCGTGCGCATGGTGCAGGTCTACTACAGCAAGGGCGACCCGTGGGACGCCCACCAGGACATCATGTCCTACCGCCGTCTTGCCAAGGATTCGGACCAACCCTTCGCGGCCGTGGTGAAGGACTTGAAGCAGCGAGGCATGCTGGAAGACACGTTGGTGATCGGCGGTACCGAGTTCGGCCGCACGCCCGCGATTCAAACTGCGAACGATATGGTGGGCAACGGTGTGGTGAACGGGCGCGACCATAATCACTACGGCTTTTCCGTCTGGCTTGCCGGCGGAGGAATCAAGGGCGGAATGACCTACGGCGCCACTGACGATTTCGGATATAAAGCGGTCGACAAGAAGACCCACGTTCACGACCTGCACGCCACCATCCTGTACCTGCTGGGCATCGACCACACGAAACTGACCTACAAATACAGTGGACGCGACTTCCGCTTGACCGACACGGCGGGCGAAGTGATCCATGACATCGTTGCGTAGCCGAAGGGACTTGTGATGCGAACGGTAATGCTACGGGCCGGTCTTCTCGGTGGCGCGGGAACTTCCCTGGCTTCCGACGATGGAGCCGAATGAATCGAATCCAGGTCGTTTCGGGTACCGTGTTTGTTTGGGCGGGCCTGGTGTGGGCCCAGACTTCTCGTCCGAGCCCACAAGCCACCTTAGACAAATACTGCTCGGGATGTCACAACAACGATCTTGAATCGGGAGGCATGAGTCTCACGCGGCTCGATGTGTCGCGTCCCGCGCAGAACCCGGAACTCGCGGAAAAAGTGATCCGCAAGCTCAACTTGGGCTTGATGCCTCCGCCCGGCGCACCCCGTCCCGATCCCGCGACGCTGAAGTCCGTGGCCACGGCGCTTGCCGCGGGGATCGATCAGGCTGCCACCACCCATCCCCATCCCGGCCGTCCTCCGCTCCATCGCTTGAATCGGACCGAGTATGCCAACGCGGTCCGCGATCTGCTCAACGTGCCGGTAGACGCCACCGCGCTACTTCCCCCGGACGCGATGAGCCACGGGTTCGACAATATGGCGGATGTCCTCACCACCTCTCCGGCGCTGATGGACGCCTACGTTCGTGCGGCCAGTAACATCAGCCGGCTGGCCGTCGGCGACCCGGAAGTCCACTCCACTGTGGTGAAATTCTCGCTGCCCAAGGAGCTTTCGCAGGCGAAGCACGTGCAGGGAGCGCCGGTCGGTACCCGCGGCGGAATCTCCGTGATTCACCAGTTTCCCGCGGATGGCGAGTACGTCTTCCAGCTCTCTTTCTATCATTCGCTCGACGGTCCCCTGTTCGGCAAGATTCTCGGGAAGGGCCAGCAAATCGAGGTGTCGCTCGACGGCGCACGGGTTTCGCTCTTCGACATCGACCCGAAGATGACCAAGTGGGATGAGATCAAGACGCCGCCCACCAGGATTCCCGCTGGCCCGCATCGCGTTTCGGCCGCCTTCATCGAGAAGTTCGAAGGTCCCGTGGAAGATGCCGTCATGGCGGTGGAGGAGCCGCTTGTGGACCTCAACGAAGCCGATGTCGCCGGTCTCACTCCTCTGCCTCACCTCAACGATCTCTCCATCGCGGGTCCCGCCCATGTTACGGGCGTTGGAGACACGCCCAGCCGTCGCAAGATCTTTACCTGTCGTGCGGCCGTGAGTCGCGATGAGGCTGCGTGCGCCAAGAAGATCCTCGCGGCTTTGCTGCGACAGGCCTTCCGCCGTCCTGTCACGGATGCGGACCTGGAAGACGCGATGGGTCTGTACCAAGCTGGCCGCAACGCCGGAGACTTCGACGCCGGAATCCGTCTGGCGATTCAAGGGATTCTCGCTAGCCCCCTATTTGTCTTCCGATTTGAGCGTCCGCCCGCCAACACTGTCCCGGGCACAGTTTATCGTCTCGGCGACCTGGAACTCGCCTCCCGCCTGTCGTTTTTTCTCTGGAGCAGCCTGCCGGATGAAGAGCTGATCGCCCTGGCCGCTCAAGGGAAGCTCAACACTCCGGCGATGCTCGAAAAGCAGGTGCGCCGGATGCTCGCGGATCCGCGAGCGGAAACTCTGTCGACAAATTTCGCGCGCCAGTGGCTCCACCTCCAGAATCTGAAGGATCTTCAGCCCGACGCTTACCAATTTCCGAATTACAGCCGCAACCTGTCGGATTCCATGCTCCGCGAGACCGAGCTTTTCTTCCAGAGCATTATGCGGGAGGATCGCAGCGTGCAAGAGCTTCTGACGGCGGACTACACCTACGTCGATGAACTGCTCGCCCAGCATTACGGAATCCCCAGTGTAAGCGGAAGCGCCTTCCGCCGTGTGCAGATCCCGGACCAGAACCGGCGCGGGCTTCTGGGGCATGCCAGCATTCTGACGCTGACGTCGGTTTCCAACCGCACCTCTCCCGTCGGCCGAGGCAAGTACGTCATGGAAGTGCTGCTGGGGACGCCGCCTCCGCCTCCGCCGCCGAACGTCCCCGCGCTCAAGGAGAACACCGCCAGCGGCGACGCGCAGATCCTCTCGGTGCGCCAGCAAATGGAGCAGCACCGCGAGAACGAGCCGTGTGCCACCTGCCACAAGCTGATGGACCCGATCGGATTCGCCCTCGAAAACTTCGACGCCGTGGGAGCCTGGCGCACCCTCGACGGCGGCCGGAGCATCGACGCGTCCGGCAAAATGTTCGACGGAGCCATTCTGAACGGCCCGGTCAGCCTGCGGGAAGCCGTTCTGAGTCATTCAGACGCCTTTATCACCAGTTTCACAGAGAGCCTGCTGGCCTATGGCGCGGGCCGTGTGCTGGATTCGAGCGACATGCCCGCCGTTCGCTCGATCGCCGCGGGCGCGGCCGTCAACGGCGACAAGTTCTCCGCGTTCATCCTGGGCGTCGTGAAGAGTGCGCCGTTTCAGATGAGCGCCGTCGAAGCCAGTCCGGCCGGCGGGAAGGCGAGCCACTAAAACCTCCATGTTCCTCACCAAAAAACATCTCTCCCGGCGGACCCTTCTGCGCGGCATGGGCGTCTCCGTGGCGCTCCCCTTGCTCGATTCCATGATTCCGGCGCAGACTCCCTTGAGCAAGACTGCAGCCGTGAGCCGTACGCGCCTGGCCTGCATCGAAATGGTGCACGGCGCCGCCGGCAGCACGCAGGAAGGATCGGACAAGCACTATTGGACGCCGGAAAAGGAGGGCTCCGACTTCGAGTTCACAGAGTCTCTCCAGCCGCTGGAGCATCTCCGCGACTACCTCACGATCATCAGCCGCACCGATCTGTGGCCTGCCATGGCCTGGACTCCCCTCGAAAGCGGCGGCGATCATTTTCGATCCAGCGCAGCGTTCCTCACCGCCAGCCATCCGAAAATGACGGAGGGCGCGGACATCTACTGCGGCACCTCCATCGACCAGATTTACGCGCAGCAGTTCGGGCAAGATACGCCGTTGCCGTCGATGCAGTTGTGTATCGAAGGCGTGGACGAATCCGGCGCGTGCGACTTCGGTTATTCCTGCGTTTACTCCGGCTCCATTTCCTGGGCGTCGCCCACCAGCCCTCTGCCCATGGAACGGGATCCCCGTCAGGTATTCGAGAGTTTGTTCGGCGAAGGCGGCACCGCGACACAAAGGGCCGCCCGCTTGAAGGAAAAGGGCAGCATTCTCGATGTCATTACCCGCGAGGTGGCGCGCCTTCAGAAGGACCTTCCCGCCAGTGACCGCAGCCGCCTCGGTTCCTACCTCGAAGATGTTCGCGAAATTGAGCGTCGCATCCAGAAGATCGAACAGTACAACGCGGCCGCCGGAGTGAGAGAGCTGCCCTCCGCCCCTTTGGGCGTTCCGGATTCCTTTGAAGAGCATGTGAACCTGATGTTCGACTTGCAGGTCCTCGCGTTCCAGGCCGGCATGACGCGCGTCTCATCCTTCAAACTCAGCCGTGACGTCTGCATGCGCCTGTATCCCGAGAGCGGCGTCAAGACCGCGTTTCACGTGCTTTCGCACCACGGCGAAACCGGCGCGAAGCTGGCGGAATTCGCGAAACTGAACCGGTATCACGTGAGCAAGGTCGCGTATTTTCTGGACAAATTGAAGAGCACGCCGGACGGCGATGGAAACCTGCTGGACCATTCGCTGGTCCTCTACGGCAGTCCCATGGGCGATTCCAACGTACATAACCACAAACGCGTGCCGCTGCTGCTCGCCGGGCACGCAAATGGACAGGTGAAGGGCAACCTCAATGTCATCGCGCGGGAGGAAACGCCGATGGCGAACGCTCTGCTGACGATGATGCACAAACTCGGCGTGCCGGTGGACCGTGTGGGCGACAGCAACGGCGAGTTCTCGATCTAAAGGACACGGAGGGAACCGATTCATGATCCGCAAAATCCTCTTGGGCAGTGTGCTGGGCGTGCAGCTTCTTACTTCCGCCGACTCCGGCCCGATCTTGGCGGACTCCGCGCAGGCCGGCGACCTTGGGGGAGTCCGAACCAAAATCCAGCAAAAGGCGGACCTCAATCGTGCACAGGCGGACGGCATGACGGCGCTGCACTGGGCCGCCGCTAACGGCGATCTGGCGATGACGCAGCTTCTGCTCAACGCAGGGGCGAGTCCGCAGGTAGAAACGCGCCTGGGCGGAATCACTCCGCTGTTCCTGGCGGCGAAGAACGGAAATGCGGCCGTTGGCCAGGCCTTGCTCAAAGCGGGCGCGAAGCCGGACGCCGTCGACGGAACGGGCGCGACCCCGTTAATGCTCGCCGCGAACGCCGCCGCCTCGGATCTGATGGAGGCTCTGCTCGCCAAGGGAGCCAGCGTCAACGCCAAGGAGAATGCGCATGGACAAACCGCTCTGATGTTTGCCGCCGCAGCGAACCGAGGCGACGCCGTCAGCGTCCTCATGAAGCACGGAGCCGACGCCGAGATCGCCACCAGCGTCGTCGATCCGGGTTGCGGCACCCTCTTCGCGAAGTCCATGGGCTGTGGCGGAGGTGGCGATAATGCCGACGCACCCGATTCGGGCGACAATCCTGCGGCAACCGGGAAAAAAGGAGGCGGCGGCAAGGGCGGAGGCCGCCGCAGAGGCCCCACGGTGATGGGCGGCATGACCGCGCTTTTGTTCGCCGCGCGCGACGGTCGGACGGATGCGGCGAGGGCTTTGATCGAGTCCGGCGCCAAGATCGACAACCCCGGTGTAGGCGAAAAGATGACTCCCCTGGTCATGGCCATCGTGAACGGGCACTACGATCTGGCCGCGTACTTCCTCGATCGCGGCGCGGATCCGAATCTCGCCAATATCGAAGGCCTCACGGCGCTTTACGCCACGGTGGACATGCAGTGGGCGCCCTACGCCTATCGTCCGCAGCCGAGCGCGAGCGCCGCCGAGATCTCCTATCTGGAACTGATGAAAACCTTGCTGGCGCACGGCGCCAATCCCAACGCGACGCTCGGCCAGCGTCCCTGGTTCCGATCTCTCCCGCAGGACCGCACCTGGGTGGATCCCGCCGGCGCCACCGCCTTCTGGCGCGCGGCTCAAGCCGCCGACGTCGACGCCATGCGGGTGCTGGTGAAGGCCGGAGCGGATCCCAAGCTTGCCAACGCGGAAGGCGATACTTCCCTGATGGTTGCGGCCGGCCTCGGCTGGGCAACGAATTTCAGCCGCAACGTACCGGGCGGCTGGTTCGCCGCCGTTCAGTACTGCCTGGAACTCGGGATGGATGTGAACGCCAGGAGCGCGAAGGGCTACACTCCGCTTCACGGCGCGGCCTTTATCGGCGACAACCCTTTGATCCAATTTCTGGTGGGTAAGGGGGCGGACGTTCGGGCCGTCGCTAACGATAAGAACACTGTTGCCGACATGGCCAACGGCCCGATCGAGCATTCGGTTCTGCATCCCGATACCGTGGCGATGCTCGAGAAGCTTGGTTCGGCCAATTCGAATAACTGCCGCTCGGACAATTGTTTTGTGGCAGCGCAATCGGGAAGGCAAGGAAAGTCAAAGGATTCCGCGCCCACCGGTAAGCCGGATGGAGTACCATAGCGGTTTTGTTGACGCGCTTTCTCGACTTGCCCGGCCCGCGAACTGAGAGAAAAGTTGGAAGACCGCATTTCTGGGGAGCCGCAACTTCAGTTTCGAACTCCCAAAATACTTCTGTTGACAGCATTGCGCCACCCGCAAGTCGCGCGAGTATCCCCAATATTTAGCGCATCTTGCCGATTCTAAGATTCTCCAGCGGGAGCCCTGCAGGACCCGAGTCTGGCTGGGGAACGTAGCCCGCGGCGCGTTAACCGGTATGCTTTACCGATGGCAAGGGGTCCCATGAAATCTCGAAAGTCTCCGGCAGCAATGCACGCAGCTCTTGCATCCGCTTCTCGACGAAGTGGCGCGACTGGGGACCGCGGCCCAGTTGTTCAGCGTCGTAGAGGAGCATCATCCAGATTGGATCGTGCTCGCAAGAAGGTCGGCGGCGAACGTCCGGCGGGCGTATGATTTCGCCGAGCTGCGGTTTGGGGGAGTGCAAACCGAGGACGCTGCCCGGTTCTACGAAAAAACGTTGGGCCGCGTGTGTGCAGCGCAGATCCGGCCGGAAGCGCTGATCTTCTCCGAAAGTCTTCAGCCGGAGGCACTGAAAGTCAGGCTCCAGTCGATGTATATTTTACGCGATGTCGTTGGTCCCCACTTCTGTGCTTTGCCTGTGGGCTTGCTGATCACGCCAGCGTGTTTGCGAGGTCAATTAGTGTCGACCAGGCAAGAGTCGGCTGACCCGTCCGTTGATTCGCCATCCCCAAAGCGGCGAAGTCGCGATTGAAGCTTCTCTCACCGGCTTTGATCTGGACCGTGTGTTCATTGAAGAACAGAATTTCGACCTCGGACCAGCCACGCGCTGAACACACCGGAAGACGAGTGAGGCTCTGGGGTTGAATGGTTTGTTCCCTGGACTTGTCGCACGGATCCAGAAATTCAGCACAGCACTCCGCCGACGCAAGGCAAAGGTTGTTGATGCACCGATCGGAATAGTGAGAGCTACAGTTTCTTAGAAAATCCAACCAGACGGCTATGGCAGCCGCGCCATTGATGCTCCACCACCCATTCCCTGGCACCGCGTAGACGTGCGGACATTCCAGAGCCTCAAATTGGGATTGAACATCCCTCCAGAAGGTGGCATGACGGGAACGCCGGTTGCCCGTTGAAGAGTCGTCCTACCCAACGCGCGGACTCCCCACGCCCTCCTCTGAGCCTCGAGCCAGAGGGATGAGATCGGGAAATCCCGCCGCGCGCGAGCATCGAGCGTTGGAAGAAGCGTCTCGAAGTCCGATTGCTCTGGGGTGACCACGAAGTTCTCGTAGGTCATCACGTTGAAATAGGACAACAGCGAGCGGTCGATGGCTCCGACCACGAGAGCATCGGCTTGAACTCTGGCCTGGTGGGGAAGTTCGGAGTCGCTGCCAATGGCGCATTTGGCTGCGAATTCTATTAGCCGGTTCCCCTCCTTTCGGGCTGCTGCGATAAAATCCGTCCCTCTCCGCCGTGCCTCTTCAATTCTGGCCAGCGCGTCCGAGGCCAGCCCGGGGAGGTCAGTATCAGCCATAAGGATCCCTACGATTCGCCGCTTCGCTGCTCCAGGTTCAGGCGGCCTCAGTGAGCGGTTTCAAACAAACATATCACGTGCTGACGTTTCCTAATGACTGTGAAGGAAGGCTCGCGTTTGCTACCGGAAAACACGACCAAGAGACTGAATCCAACGCGGCAATCCTCCCCGTTGCCAGCTCCCGAAACGGCAGTCGCGAGCCGGCGAGCGTGACCGAGGGCAATCGCTGTCACCATAGCGGTCCGAATGGACCTCGGGTCTCTAGATGTCCTTTTCAAAGGGGCGTCAAAATCATGCGTGTGGCTATTGACAGGTTTTCCAGGTTTGCGGAAGTTATTGATTTTGCAAAGTCACCGAAGTCATCAAAAGCAAGCATCGGGTACAAAATCGGTACAAAGATCTAGCGCGCAGCCGCGCCGTCGATTACCCCGCAAGGTTACAGCCGGAGCGTATTGAAGCCGCCGCTTAGAGCCTTTTCGAAAAAGTCCCCTCGGCAGTTGACTATGGCTTGTGTGCTGGAGGGGTGATGAATCCGCCAGCCCCAATCGGGTCGTCGTCCACGCGCTCGGCGGGACGTGCCGGATGGGCCGATACAAGTTGATAATGCAGTTCGTACCCTCCGCCTGACGCCGCGCGAGCAATCCAAATCTCCGCGTGCGATCCGGAGGACGATCGATAGCCTTTGCTTGCGGGAAAATCGCGGCCAAAAGGTGGAGCAGCCTCGGGATGCCAATCCGGCGGAAGCGAGGCGGTGACGTCTCCCGTCAATTCCGTGTAGTCATCACGCGCGGCATTGAGATCTGGTTTTTCCGACAGAAGGCATGAGAACGTGGTCGCTGTGTCTCCCTGTACAACCCAACAACCCTTCGCGAATGCGGGCTTCACGCTGGAATCCCACATGCGAAGGCCCTGCGAAACTTGGGGCTGACCCTTCTTATAAGCCTCAAATCCGTTCCTGGATGCCGCGATATAAGCCGCCACGTCCTCGCGCACCCAACCAAGCATTGCGGCGCGGGCCTGCGCTTGCTGAGTAGCCTGCTCAGAGGACGAAAGCGGTCGATTGGATGCGTTCGCCCCCGATTGGCCGCCCGTCGCATTCGACCCGGAGTTACCGGATGAGTTGCTCGAAGTCTGAGGTGGGGCTTGAGCATTTGGGCCAAAGTTGACGTGCAGGATGTGGTGCTCGGGAAACTCCTCTTCCCCATTCCCGTCAAATTCGAGCGACACGGGAATGCGGTAGAACCCTGGCAGCCCGCGGTCGCACTCATTCACGGGCTCGCCTTGTGAGGTGGACCGCTTATATACAAATGCCCCATCTTGTACGCAAAGCTGCTGATTGGAAGACGTAAAATGACGCCATCCGGTCTGCCTCATCCCTGGCTCCCGAACTATGGCGGCCCCCCGGGCGCCGATTGAGCCTGTGACCTTGAAAGCCAGAAGAGTAACGCTTTGATCTCCGATCGCGGGGCTCACGTAATAATGCTCCGGGCCGATCGCGCTACACTGTGCCGGGGATACCGCGTACCATCCCTGGACCTCCCACTCTCCAGAAAGCCCCATGTGCATATCCCTGTAAGCTCTCGTTACGCTGATAGGGACTTGGCCATCGTTACATACCACCGGGGCGATCCCTTGAGCAGCCAGAGGTTCCGCTCGGAAAGCCAGCATGATCAAAGCCGTTAGTTGCAAGACCCCGACTTTTGTCACGTCTCGCTCCTTCTGATTTCGAACGCCAAATCTAGGATCAGTATGCCACGAATACTGCCAGGCGATGTATCACAACCAATGTGAGCGTGCGCTGGGTCTGAATGCTGCACGTCGTCGATTCATCCAGCATGGATTCTATGACGAACCCTGATTTTGACGCCAGAACAGGGTTCGAGTAGGCGGGCTACTTCGCGATGCGGTAGGTCCGCTCCCCGGCGGCGTTCTTCGAGGACTCGACCTTCTCGCCTCCCTTGCTGCCCAGGATGCTGACGAACCCGCGCACCGTATGCTTCTGCCAGCCCGTGTTTTCCATGATCTCGGCCAGCGTCGCGCCCTTCGCACGCTTCATCATCGCCATGACCTCCGCCTTCTTGTTGCTGCGGGGTGTTCGCGCCCTTGCCCCTTTGGCGCAGCCTTCTTAGACCTCCCCTTGGCGGGCGCCACGTCGCGTGCCTGTGGCGCCCCGTCCGGGGACAGTCGCTGGCCCGCCGCCCAAATCCGGGCCACCGCGGCCGCGCGACTGTTGAATTTCTTCACCGGCTTCAGGTCGTCGAACGGAGCCACGCTCGCGAAGCTGTTCCAGACTCAACCAGGCGGGACGCCGGCCAGTCGGCGGCCAGCTTCTCCAACTCCTTCTCGGACGCGAGCGGCTCGAAATTGCCGGCGCTGGTCGGGGTCCCGGCGTACACCGCGATGTTGTCGTCAGAGTCGATTGTAAATGCCGTGTTGCTGTTTCTCCTTGCCGCGAGTCTTTCGCGGGTCATGGCATTCATCACTCCGATCGCGGGAAACATCAAGTCAAATCTGCGTGGGATTATCGGCGGCCGGGCAGGACGACTCCCAATTGGCGTCACGATTGTCCGCCCACATAGGGTAGAATTGTCCCTTGCTACGAGTCCTTCGATCCGCGCGGGATCGTCTTATGGAGGTCTACTATGCGCAGACACACACACTTGATCCTTTCGTTGCTAGTGACGGCCTTCTTAGGCCTTGGCGGATATGCCGCCCTTCAGGCTCAGCAAAAAGCTTCTTCTACGGCGGGTGCCAAGCGCTGGTCCGACACAGCCACGTGGCCTGACAAGAAAGTGCCCGCCAAAGACGCAGTTGTCACCATTACCAAGGACATGAATGTCGTCCTCGATGTCAGCACGCCGGAGCTGCACGGTTTGACGATCAATGGCAAACTGAGCTTCGCAGCCGATAAAGACGTGGAACTGACCACCGAGTGGATCATGGTGCACGGCGAACTGGAGATTGGCACGGAAGCCAAGCCCTTTACCCACAAGGCCACCATCACACTCACCGACAACGTCAAAGGCGAAGATTTCGGCGGCCTGGGGGGCAATGACAAGAGTGATCGCGGAATCATGCTGATGGGCGGTACCTTGAACCTGCACGGGAACCGGACCAATAGCTGGACCAAGCTGTCTGCGACCGCCGACAAAGGCGCCACCTCGATCCAGGTCCTGGACGCTAAGGGCTGGAACGCGGGGGATGAGATCGTCCTCGCGTCGACGGATTACGACCCCCGGCAGGCGGAGCGGCGAACCATTTCCTCCGTCAAGGGCAATACGATCACGCTCGACAAGAAGCTCGACTACATGCACTTCGGCAAGATCACCTTCGACGTCGATGAACGCGGCGAAGTCGGCTTGCTGACACGCAATATCAAAATACAGGCATCGGCCGACGCGGAACAGTCCTTCTACGGCGGGCACGTCATGGCGATGGTTGGAAGCAAGATGTTTGTCGAGGGCGTCGAGCTCAATCGCATGGGCCAGAACATGACTCTTGCCCGGTATCCGATCCACTGGCACCTGGTCGGCGACGCACCGGGGCAGTACATCCGCAACTCCGCGATCCACGACACCTACAACCGCTGCGTGACCGTGCATGGCACGAACTTCCTGCAGGTGGAGAACAACGTGACCTACAACACCGTCGGTCACTGCTTCTTCCTCGAAGACGGGATCGAGCACGGCAATGAATTCATCAGGAACCTGGCAATCCAGACCAAATGTCATCCGACATTGGAATGCGTGCCCACGAATCTCGCCGCCAACGGAGAGAGAGACGCCAACTATGCCAATCGTCAGGCCTACAGGGAAATGAGCTTCCACAGCAAGAACACCCTGCTGCCTTCGGACAACACGGTGGCGTCCTTCTGGATCACCAACCCGGACAATAGCTTCATAGACAATGTGGCGGCCGGTTCCGACGAGAACGGTTTCTGGCTGTCTCTGCCGGAACACCCTCAAGGGAAGTTCAAGGATTCGGAAGTCAGCAAGACCATCTGGCCGCGCCGAACGCCGCTGCGCGCATTCAGAGGCAATGTGGCCCATTCCAACTTCGACGGGTTCATGTTCGACCGGAACATCTACGAAGACAACACCTTCGGTCTGGCCACCATCCCGTTCCTGCCGTTGGCAAATCCTGCTGACCTGGATAGCGAAGTGGTGGAGACGCACTTCGAGAGCTTGACCAGCTACAAGAACCGCAATGGTGGTCTCTGG
>DASYET010000027.1:0-323638 GCA_036498815.1 Bryobacteraceae bacterium
CGTAGGAGTCTGGCCCGTGTTTCAGTGCCAGTGTGGCCGTGTGCCCTCTCAGGCCGGCTACCGATCTTCGCCATGGTGGGCCATTACCCCGCCATCTAGCTAATCAGCCGCGGACTCCTCTTTCAGCGCATTGCTGCTTTCCTCTTTCGAGCTTATGCGGTATTGTCCCCAGTTTCCCGGGGGTATTCCCCACTAAAAGGTAGATGATCCACGTGTTACTCACCCGTACGCCACTTTACTCATCCTTGCGGACTTTCTCGTGCGACTTGCATGTGTTAAGCGCGCCGCCAGCGTTGATTCTGAGCCGGGATCAAACTCTCGTTTGAACCGTTTGCTTCCAGACAGGTTCACCCTTGCGGGCTCTGCCTATCCAGTTGCGATTTGTTAGTTGCCTCAGTCTTAAACTCAAGTTACTGACGATTTTTCTGCATCTAAGACCAATCCCTCCCCCACATACCCCTTGCGGAGCACATAGGATCGCGATCGATCTCGCATCCAACCAGATTGTCAAAGATCTGCGCATCCAAGCCTGCGATCCTTATAAGGGAAAGCCTACCGAATGCCGGCCTCGAAAGCCGTTTCGGATATGACGTACGCGCGTGGCGTAATCACATCCAGAAAGTCGTTTTGGGGATCTGAAAGAACTGCTTCAGAATCGGGCGAGTCCTACAAGAACTGCCTTACACCCTCACACGCGGTCACTAACATCTGAACGACCGGCGCGTTTCACTTGCGCTCCGTATTACTTGCGCACTGTTGTCTACTGTAGCAGGGCTAGAACCGTTGCGCAAGGGGTTCTGCAAAGTTTTTTTCTGATTCGTGACAGGGTGGGCTGAGGAAAGGAGGTGGATGCGTAGTTTCATTAGTTTAGCGGGATGGGCTGAGGACGGAGTTCAGGCAAAAGATCGCTAAGATCGCAAAGGACTGGCAGGTTTTGGGGAGTCTTGGGGCATGATGAGCCTGGAAGGTCCGCATGGATTCTAAGCAGAGACTGCATGAGTTGGTGGAGCAGATTCCGGCGGTTGAGTTGGAGACTGCGGTGGAGTTGCTCGAGTCGCTAGTGGAAGCGCCGGTTGATCCGGAGATGTTGGCTCGGATCGATGCCGCTCGCGAGAGGCGTGGCGCGGGTAGTCCGCACGAGGAAATCCTGGAAGAATTCTCGCGTTGAGGCGATTCGTTTGGCAGTCGACTGCTCGCGCTGACTTGCGACGCCTTGATCGGGACACGGCTATCAGGATTCTCCTGGCGTTGACCGGTATGAAGCTAGCGGTGAAGGCGATGTGAAGCTCCTTACGGATCGCGAGGGGTTGTACCGCTTGCGCGTTGGGAACTGGCGGGTGTTCTTTGATGTCGACACGCCAGGAGAAATTCGCATACACGGCGTGGACAATCGCGGACAGGCTTATTGAATCGCGTTGGGGAAGGGGCCGGAAGGGGCGAGAGCGCCCTGCCCGGCTTTTTCGTTTGGAGGTGAAGACGGCAGGGGCCAGAGTCGCGCCGGTTAGTTCTCGGCAGGTGTTTTCTCGGCATGATCAATCACGATCCTGTCGAAGCTCGCTTTGCCGTCGATCAGCTTGAGGCCGAGTTGCTGCTCGACTGCGTCGAAGATCGTCAAACCTGGCGTGTCCGGCGCAGGAGTGCCGGGGAGTTGGACATCATAGGAGAGCGTGAAGTCATATTTTCCCGCAAGGCCAGTCTGATCTATGACCGTACGGCCAGCGGCGGGCGGGACGCTGAGCGATTTTGCGAATGCCGACATGGGTTGCTGGCGGGCGGTCCATTTACTCTGCCCGCCTGGACCGTAGCCGGAGATCAATCCCGCGCGGCCCGCAGCAATTACAGGAAAGCCGCTGCTGTCACGATCGATGGAAGGCAAACTGGGCAGCACCGCGGAGGAGGGCGCGGATTCCTTTAACTTCGGTCCACTTTTCGCGACTACCAGATTGTAAACGGAAAGCACTTTGGTGTCGTGGTGGAACTCGAGTTGGAAACGCTCGACCAGGAGATTGCGAAGCATCACTTGGAGTTGCTCGCGAGTAGCCCCTGCGGGAACGCGGGCTTCGATCGCGTACTTTTCTGAGTCGAGCCAGGGCGGACCGGAGAGCAGTTCGGCGTCTGCGAGTCCAAACGCTCGGATGAGGTAGGTCCGCAGAGTGGAATAGGCGGAGTAATGCTCGGGGTCACTGGTGCCGGGGCCTCCATCGGAGTTGGGGAGCCCGGGAGGTGGGGCGTTCGAGAGCTTCACTGTGGCCACTTCGAAGGTAAGAGCGGGGTCGACAGACTTGGAGAGCTGGGCTTGGGCTAAGACGCTGGCAAAAGCGAAGAGGATGACGTTTCGCACGAGGGCTTTCTCTCTTTTGAAGGAGAGACGTTGCTCGAAGGGAATCCGTTGAGCTATTGGAAGATTTGGTCTACGGGGACTATGGTTACGTCCTGGTCGCGGAGGCCGATGTTGTAGCGCTCCACCACTTTGTCTTCGGCTAGGATTTCGTCGGGTTTGGGGGAGTTGTACTGGATGGGAGACGGGCCGGCGCCTAATAACTGAGCCTTGAGGGCGGCGGCGTTGTTGGAGACGGCTACGATTTGCAGGCGGTCCGCGCGGAGGTGGCGGCGGATGGCGGCGTTGACCTGGTCGCGCGTGAGCTTGGAGAGGGCGGTCTTGATGTAATCGGTGTAGGCGGGCGTGCCGTAGTAGAGGCTGTCGATGGCGTAGCCTAGTTCGGCTCGCTTGGTTTTGGTGAGAACGTTGACGTATTTCCCGAGGAATTCTTTGGTGCGATCGAAGTCCGCTTGGGACATTCCGTCTTGAATTAACTTGTTTAATTCAAAAACTGCCAGGCGGAGGGCGAAAGCGGCTTGCGGGGGCTCTGCGGGGCGGATCCAGATTTGGAAGGCCTGGCTGCGGCGGGCGATGTTGGTGGGCGGCTCCATCAGATTGCCGCCGCGGGGGAAGTATTCGATATAGGCGTAGTCGCCATAGTTGATGCCGCGGAGCTCGCGGATGCGCTGGAAGAGGCGGCCTCCGCTCATGCGGTGGGGGCCCAGGTAGGACTGCATTAAGAGGAGCGCGGGGTAGTCGGGGTCGCCGCGCTTGACGTCGAGGGGGAAGCCGAAGGAGTAGGCTACGCTGCGGGTGTTCTTCTCGACGATGGTTAGTCTGGTGTGGTCGATGGCGGCGGGGCGAATGGCGGGGGCGGGGGTCGCATCCTTTTCGGGGAGAGACGCGAAATCCTTTTTGATTTGGTCTAGGAACGTCGCGGGGTAACCGCCGGCCAGGCCGATGATCAGGTTCGATTGGGTGTAGTGCTGTTTGTAGAATTGTTTGCAATCGTCGAGGGTGATCTTTTCCAGGGCGCTTAGGGTGCCGCCGTGGTAGTTGGCGTAGGGGGTTCCTTTGTAGAGCTCAGAGAGGAGGACTTCTTTGCCTAGCTCCTCGTCATTGTTGCCGCGGAGGCCGACTTTGAGCGCGTTGATGGCGGCGTCTTTGAGACGCTTAAAATCGTCATCGCGCCAGCCGGGGTCGAGGAGCATGCTGCGGAAGATTTTGTAATAGGCGTCGAGGGTTTCGACGTGGGCGGAGCCGGAGAAGCTGGTCATCTCGTTATCGACGTCGTGGGAGACGCTGGAGGCGAGAGGGAAGAGGGCGTCGGTGACCTGCTGGTAGGTTTTGTCGCGGGTGCCTCCGTTGGCCAGGAGGGCGGCGGTGAGATTGGCTACGCCGGGACGGTCGGGCGGGTCGGCGATGGAGCCGGTGGTGAGGACTAGCTTCAGCGTGATGACGGGGGATTTACTGGGGAGGGTGACGGTGCGCATTTGGGCACTCAGCGGGAGGACGGCGAGGAAGAGAAGGGCGGATTTCATTTCTCGGCTCCGGTGAGGGTGACGATGGTGCGGTTGGAATCGATGAGGTATTTTTGGGCGGCGGCTCGGATGTCTTCGGAGGTGAGCTGGCCGTAGAGGGCGTAGAGTTTGTCGATGGTTCCGGGCGTGCGGCGCAGGGCCACAAAGGTGGAGACGGTGCTGGAGACGCTCTCGCTGTTATCGAGGCGGAGGGCGAAGCCGTAACGCTCGCGGCTGACGACGGCGGCTAGCTTATCGGCAGGGACCAGAGTGGTCTGGAATTGTTTTACGGTTTTGAGGATTTCGTCGCGGACGTATTGCATGTCGGCGGGGTTCTTGAGGCGGGCGCGGATGTCGAAGAGGTTGGGGTCGACACTGAAGGGGCTGTAGGCTCCGAGGCCGTCGACCTTTTGTTCCTTGACGACGAGTTTTTGATAGAGGTCGGAGGTGGAGCCGAAGGCCAGGGTGGAGAGGACGTCGAGGGCTACGGTGTCCTTGGTGGTGTCGGAATAGGCGGGTCCTTTGAAGGCGACGGCGATTTGGGGGAGGGTGGGGCTGGGCCAATCGACGTGATTTTCGCGGGCGGCGGTTTGTTTGGGCTCGACGGGGATGTCGGCGTGGTAGGAGCCGCGCTTCCAATTTCCCCAGGATTTATCGACTAAAGCGCGGACTTGTTTGGCGTCGACATCGCCGGTGACGATAATTGTCGTGTATTCGGGGCGATAATAGCGGTCGAAGAATTTGAGGCTGTAGTCGAATTGCTGGGGCATGTCCTGAACGTCTTTGAGGAAGCCCATGGTGGTGTGCTTATAAGTGTGGCGGTCGAAGGCGGTGTCGTGGAGGACTTCTTCCATCTTGCTATCGGGGTTGGCGGAGTTTTTGTTGTACTCGCCGAGGACGGCTCCGGTTTCGGTTTTGAAGGCGTCTAGAGAGTATTTGAGATTTTGGAAGCGGTCGGCTTCCATGTCGAGGATGGTGGGGAGGTCCTCCTTGGAGAAAGTGGTGTGGTAGACGGTGAGGTCGTCACTGGTGGAGGCGTTGGAGGCGGCTCCGGCGCGGCTGAGGATTTCGTTGTATTTTTCGGGAGGGTACTTTTCGGTGCCGCGGAACATGATGTGTTCGAAGAGATGGGCGAAGCCGGTTTTGCCGGGTTCTACTTCGTTGCGGGAGCCCGTTTGGACGACGATATAGACGGAGACGATGTTGGGGAAGTCGGTGGGGATGGTGACGATTCGGAGTCCGTTGGGGAGGTCTTCCTGGTTGTAGGCGTAGGGGAAGACTTTATTGGGGGCGTCGGCGGCCATGAGGAGGGCGGCGGCGCTAAGCAGGAGCAGCAGGCGCACTTGCATGCCTCAGCTTATCAGGATTGGCGGGGGTTTGGGAGTAGTGGAGGTTGCGCGGGGGCCGGCGGGATCGCATCGAGGAATTACCAAGAAGAAGGGGGAGAGTGGTGGAGAGACTGAAGGGGAAAGTGGCGTTGGTTACCGGAGCGGGGTCGGGGATTGGGGAGGCGATCGCCCGGGCGTTTGAGGCGGAGGGGGCGGTGGTGTTTGTGAGCGATTATCGGGATGAGGCGAAGTGGGGGCGGTATTTGCATTTGGATGTTCGGGAGGAAGCGCAGTGGGTGGCGGCGGTGGATGCGGTGGTGGGCGAGTGCGGGCGGTTGGACGTTTTGGTGAACAACGCGGGGGTTACGGGGTTTGAGGGCGGGGGCTCGGCGCAGGATCCCGAGCATGCTTCGCTCGAAGATTGGCGGGCGGTGATGGCTACGAATTTGGATGGCACGTTCCTGGGGTGCAAGCACGCGATTCGGGCGATGCGGGAGCCCGGGGAGGGGTCGATTATCAACATCTCTTCGCGGTCGGGATTGGTGGGGATTCCGGGGGCGGCGGCTTATGCGGCGAGCAAGGCGGCGGTGCGGAACCATACAAAGACGGTGGCGCTGTATTGCGCGGAGAAGGGGTGGAAGATCCGGTGCAACTCGATTCATCCGGCGGCGATATTGACTCCGATGTGGGAGCCGATGTTGGGGACGGGGGCGGATCGGGAGGCTCGGATGGAGGCGGTGGTTCGGGAGACTCCGCTGCGGAGGTTTGGGCGGGCGGAGGAGGTGGCGGCGCTGGCGGTGATGCTGGCGTCGGATGAGGTTCCTTATATGACGGGTGCGGAGTTGACGGTGGATGGGGGGTTGCTGGCGGGGTCGGCGGCTCGGCCGGTGCGGGGGTGAGTATGGGTGTGAGGGCGGGCGCTGGTATTGCGCGGGGCTTTCGGATAATCTGGTGGCGGATTCTTTGATATTGTCGGCGGTAAGAGCGGGGGTTCTTATGAATGGGCTCATGGTGAGGTGGATGGCGGTGGCGGGGGTGTTGCTGGGGCCGGTGGTGGGGTCGGCACAGGTTTCCTGCACGACAGAGGGACTGAACGCGGCGGCCGATCTTTATGTGGCGGCACAGGGACAGGGGCTGGTGCGGCCGGTTCGGGCGACTCCGGCGCAGGGGGCTCCGTATCGTTTGGAGCTTGCCGGGTTGCCCGTGGCGATGAGGATGAGTTACGTGGAGAACTTCGAGACGGTGCTGCAGACTCCGCGTGTGATCGAGAAGGCGTTGAAGATCGACCGGCATCTGAGCCTGCTGGACCGGAAGAAGTGCGAGACATTTACGGAGGCTCTGGTGGCCGATCAGGCGGGGCCGTATGCGCTGGGGGCGCGGATGCGTGTGACGAACGAGATGGTTTCCGAGATGGAAACGGTGTGGAGCGCTCCGGGGTATGCGGGGTTCGACATCGATGCTTATCTTAAGAATTCGTCGGCGGAGGACTGGGGACCGATTGCGTTAGGAGAGCGGGATAGCAGGGCTACGTTGGAGGCGGTGGCGAACGCTTACCTGGATGCGCTGGTGGCGGGGAAGGCTGCGGTGATGCCGTGGGGCTTGCCTTGTGCTCGGGCGGCAGCGGATGGGAGTTGCCAGGTGGGCGTGCCGGCGGGGGCGGTGAACATTGCGAATCGGCACTCAGTGGTCGACGAGACGCTGGGGGCGGTGGCGGTGTTGGACACGTTCGGCGCGGATCCGGGGAGCGGGCGAATTCGGGCGGCGGATGTGCATGTGTTTCGGGTGCAATACGGGAAGGTACGGTACGTTCATGCGGTGACGCATTGGGCGGACGGGGGGCGGGCGTTGGCGGCGGCGACTCCTACGCCGGGGCGGAGATAGGCGAGCGACAGAGTTCACGCTAAGACCGCTAAGATCGCCAAGAAGAATTATCGCCGCCACGAGACGCGTGAAGGTAGGCGCGCACGAACCCCGCAGGTTCGGATTCCCGTCGAAGCCGGAGTGGCGTGCTTCGGAGAACTGGCCGCCGATGAACGCAGATAACTTCTAGCTTCTTGATCGACGTTGATTCGCGTTCATCGGCGGCCGATTCGCAGCAGCCTGTGCTACTGGCGGAGGCCTAGGTTTTTTAGGCTGCGGTCGATCCAGAGTTTCGTTAGTTTTTCTTGGACTCCGTTTAGGGAAAGGCGCGCGCGGAGGACGTCGAAGTCTACGTGGTCTAGGGCCTGGTCCTGGTTGAAGCAACTGAAGACGATGGTTTCGTGGCCGGTTTTGGGGTCGACGTGGCGCTGGAGGCACTGGGCGCAGATTTCTTTCATCATGCATTGCATGGGTGAGTTGATGCTGGCGATGCCTTCGTGCTTGGGGTTCAGGTAGGGCTTCAGGATGGTGTGGCGGGCTTGCTGCATGGCTCGCATCATGCCGTCGGAGCCGATGACGATGATGCGGCTGGCGTCGGAGGCGGGGATGGAGGCGGGGCCCAGTTTGCCGGACGCGTAGGCTACGATCGCTTGCACGATGTTGCCGGTGAAGGTGAGGTCTTGAGGACGGTCGGGAGTGTAGCCGGGGGCTTCGTCGCAGCACCAGACTACGACGTCGGAGGCGCGCTCGATTTCTTCGATCTTGAAACGGTCGGCTAGTTTTTTGTAGCCGGCGAAGTAGAGGACTCGGCTGCCTTTTTCGCGGAGGCGCTGGCCGATGCTGAAGAGCACGGCGTTGCCGAGGCCCCCGCCGACCAGAAGGACGGTTTCTTTGGCGGGGGTTTCGGTGGGAGTGCCGGTGGGGCCCATGAGGATGACGGGCTCGCCGGGTTTGAGGATGGTGCAGAGGTCGGAGGAGCCGCCCATTTCTAGAACGATGGTGGAGAGGAGGCCCTTCTGGCGGTCGACCCAGGCTCCGGTGAGGGCGAGGCCTTCCATGCCTAGAGTGGTGCGGTGGCCGTTGTCGGCGACCTTGGGAGCGAGGGCCTCGTAGTTTTGGAGGCGATAGAACTGGCCGGGCTCGAAGGCTCGGGCGGCGGCGGGGGCTTTTACGATGACTTCGACGGTGTTGGGGGTGAGGCGGACTACTTGTTGGACGGTGGCGCGGAGCTCGGTGTCGAGTTTGGCGAAAAGGTCGGCGGTGACAGGGGACTTAGTGAAAAGGTCGGCACTGACAGGCGACAAAGAGATCGCCTGTCCTACTTTGCTGTCGGTGTTGGTTGAAGGGGTGGGGGTGGATTTGGAGGTGGGGGTGGAGGACGTGGGGTCTTGCTTGGCTAGCATCGCGGAGATTACTTTGTAGCCTTGCTTGGCGCTGGCCATGGCTTTTACTACGTTGCCGGCGAAGCTGGGGTGGAGGTCGCCGAAGAAGCTGATGGCTCGGCCGTCGCGCTGGATGCTGGTGAGCACGCGGGCGGCGCTGGGCTTCGCGGATTTTTCGGGCTTGACCTGGTTGCCTTCTTCATCGAGGGCTACGTAGTAGCGGCCGTCGAGATGGAGATGGGAGGGATCTTCTCGGCCCAGGACGGTGTTGGGTTGGGTGCCGGCGGCGACCAGGATCGACTTGGCGGGGAAGACTATGGATTCGCCGGACGCGGTCTTTAGGCGAAGGGCGCTGGCATGGCCGTAGGCATCGACTTCCACGGCTTCGGGAGTTAGGTTCTCGGCGAAGTGGACGCCTTCTTCTAGCGCTTTGGCGACTTCCTCGTGGTTGAGGGTATAGCTGGGCGAATCGATCAGGCGGCGGCGGTAGGCTAGGGTGGCTCCGCCCCATTCTTGCAAGAGACTGATGACGTCGGGGTTGGGCTTGGCCTTCTCTTCGCGGATTTCTCTCGCGTGCTCTAAGAACTCTTCGGCGGTTTCGGTTTCTTCTTGCGTCCAGTTGGCGCGGACGGCTTGCTCGCCGCGCTCGGCTACTAGAGTCTCGTAGCGTTGGAGGAATTTCTCTACTTGGACTACGTAGTAGGCTAGCGATTCGGTGGCGGTGTCGATGGCGGTTAAGCCTCCGCCGATGACGACGATCGGCATGCGGACTTGGAGGTTCGCTACGGAGTCACGCTTGGCGGCTCCGGTGAGCTGGAGGGCCATGAGGAAGTCGGAGGCTTGGCGGACGCCGCGCGCGAGGTTGTTGGCCATGGGGACGATGGTGGGCTTCCCTGCCCCGGCGCAGAGTGCGATGTGATCGAACCCCAGGGCGAAGGCGCTGTCGACGGTTAAGGTGCCGCCGAAGCGGACGCCGCCGTACATGGCGAATTCGGCGCGGCGCTCGATGAGAAGGCGGACGACCTTCAAGAAGTTTTTATTCCAGCGGACGGTGATGCCGTACTCGGCTACGCCGCCGAAGCCGGCTAAGACGCGGTCATCGAGGGATTCGGAGATTTCGTGGAGGTCGCGAATGAGGCGGAAGGGGACGCGCTCGCCGCTGGGCTTTACGCCGGAGATCTCGGCGGGGAGCGGCTCGATTTTCAGGCCGTCTATGGCGGCGACGGTGTGGCCGTCGTTCATCAGGTGATGGGAGAGAGTGAAGCCGGCGGGGCCTAGGCCGACTACGAGGATCTTTTTGCCCGTGGGGGGCGGGGGGAGAGGGCGGCTGAAGTTTAACGGGTTCCAGCGCGTGAGCAGGCTGTAGATTTCGAAGCCGTAGGGGAGCTCGAGGACATCCTTGAGCGTGCGGGTTTCGATTTGGGGGATGTCGACGGGGTCCTGCTTTTGGAAGACGCAGGACTTCATGCAGTCATTGCAGATGCGATGGCCGGTGGCGGCGGCCATGGGGTTGTCGATGGTGACGATGGCCAGGGCTCCGACGGAGTTGCCGTGCTGGCGCACGACGTTCATCTCGGAGATTTTTTCGGAGAGGGGGCAGCCGGCTAGGGGGACTCCGAAGACGGTCTTCTTGAATTCGCCTGTTTTTTCACGCAGGCCGGTGGAGCAAGAATCCTTGGCCTGGTTGTGGCACTTGATGCAGTAGTGGGCTTGGTCGAGCGCGGCTACGGCGTCCATGCCTTGGTCGGTGAGTTTGAAACCGTCGCGTTGACGCCAGTGCTCGGGGCCTAGGCGGAGTTTGTCTGCGCCGTGCTCGGTTAGGGACTCGACCGGGACCAGGTGGTTCATGTCGAGCTTGAGCGGGGTCTTGAAGAGCACGCCAGATTTGTGTTTGTGACGGCCGGCGGGGGAAAGTGTGGCCCAAGCGGCGTAGCGGGCGGCGAGATCGAGCTCGGTGGGGTATTGGGACTCGGCTTCGAGCCAGCGGTTTACGTTTTCGGCGAAGAGGCGCTCGGTGAGAGGGGCGCTCAGGAGTTTTTCCAGTTCGGCGGCTAGCGCCGGGCCGTCGATGGCGGCGGCTTGGTCGGGGGTGATTCCGCTGATGGCTTTGCGCTGGACGAATTTCCGTTTTACGGCGTAGAGGGGGGCGAGGTCGTGGGTGGCGGATTGGAGGGCAGCGATTTCCTTGGCGATGCCGAAGAGGGCTCCGATGAAGTCCTCGAGGTGTGGGGCTAGGTCGATGATGAGCTCGGAGCCGGGCTTGCCGTCGAGCGACGCGGGGTCCTGGCGGGCGGCCCGGAGGCGATGGTGGAGGTCGGGGGAGGATTGCTCCAGGGCAGCGAGGAATTGGGCGTCGAGGCGGACTAGGCCATCGCGGGTGTAGAGGTCCTGTAAGGACGGAAAACTGGTCATGGGTGTTAGAACGGAAAGGGGTCTAATCCTTAAGATAACACGGGGTTGGCGGGGGGACAGGGGTTTCCATTGAAGGCGGAAGTTTGGGGACGGAAGCGGGGGATGGCTGAATTGGGCGGCGCAACTTTTTTATCCGGGTGATATTGACATTGTATTTATATCCGGGTATTATTAACGGTATGAAATGCACAGCGTTTTTGGAGAATCGGCGGGTGGCGGCGGGGTCGCTGGATGAGGTGGTGGAGTCGGTGAGGGGGGCTCTGGAGAGCGGCGCTGCCTTGACGATTTACGACGACGTTACGGGGCGGGTGATCGATGTGGATCTGCGGGCGAAGCCAGTGGAGGAGGCTCGGGGGGTGGGGAGGCCGAAGCTGGGGGTGGTGGCTCGGGAGGTCACGCTGTTGCCGCGGCATTGGGAGTGGTTGAACTCGCAACCGGGCGGGGCTTCGGTGGCACTGCGGAAGCTGGTCGAAGAGGCGAGAAGGACGAGAGGAGATGCGGACCGGCAGAGGGCGGCGCAGGAGGCGGCTTACCGATTTATGTCGGCGGCGGGGGGGAATCTGCCGGGGTTTGAGGAGGCGGCTCGGGCGCTGTTTGCTTATGACCGGCGGAGGTTCGGGGAGATGGTCGCGGGGTGGCCGGAGGATGTCCGGGATCACGCGGTCAAACTGGCTTTCGCGGATTTGGAGGGGGCAGCCTAAGCGGCCGCTTCAGACCGGGGGCCTGCCTGAGGGCACTTCACTCACTTCAGGCCGGATTGGGCGAGGAAGGCGGTGGCCAGAGCGGCGGGGTCCATGTGGTCCAGATCGACTTGGGCGGCCATCTTGCGGACAGCTTCGGTGGTGAATTTGCCGGAGAGTTCGGCTAGGGCGGCGCGGAGTTTCGGTTCGGCGGTCAGGGCGTCGGCGCGGACTAAGATGCAGGCTTGAGCGGGGGCGAAGACGTGTTTATCGTCGGCGAGGATCTGGAAGTCGGGTGAGGTGAGGTGGCCATCGGTGGCGGTGGAGGAGATCATGGTCACCTCTCCGGCCTGGAGCGCGGGGAAGAGGGCATTGGCATCGAGTCCGCGGACGCTCTCGGCCATGGGGAGGTTGTAGGTATTGAGGGCGATGATGCCGTTGGGGCGCTGCTGGAAGTCGAAGCTGACGCCGAGCTTCCAGCGAAATTTGCCGGCGGCGGCGTCGCTGAGGGTTTTGACTTTGGCTTCGGCGGCGTCAGAGGCTCGGACAACGAGGACGGTGGGGTTATCGAAGCCGAGAGGATCGAGGAGTTCGAGGGCGGCGGTGCGGCGCATCTCGGTGCGGGCGCGTTCGAGGACGACTTCGGGGTTGGCGTCGGCGGTTTCCTTGAGGATGCCGGTGACGATGGCTCCGGTGAATTCGGGGTAGAGGGTGATGTCGCCGGTGGAGACGGATTGGTAGGCGAGCATCTGATTGCCGGAGTTAAGGCGGCGGGCGATTTTGCGATCGAGGGTGTGTTCCAGGTGCTGGGCGATGATCTCGGCGACGACGGATTGTCCGGAGTCCGACATGGAGCCGACGATGATGGGCTTGGGACGGCTACAGGCGGAGGCCAGAAGGATGAGTCCGGAGAGGACGAATCCGGCAAGGAGCACGGAATAGCGAGAGGATTTGGCTGACATTTCTACAAGGAAGTTGGCAGACTTTATTTAAGCATAGTGAAGGAGAAAGTGCCGGGAGGCCGCTCCATCACTGTCGCGGCTCGGTTTGGGGCTTTGATATGCTGGTTTCCTTGCGCGCTTAGAAATGTCATTCCAAATTCGACCCATACAAGAATTCCTGGTCCGGCCGGCGCTGCCGGAACCGCTGCGGAGACTCCCCGAACTGGGGCTGAACTTTTTATGGAGCTGGAACCACTCCGTGCGGGCGGTGTTCCGGCGGCTTGAGCCGAACATCTGGAAAGGCTCGGGATTCAATCCGGTGGTGATGCTGGGGCGGGTGTCCCAGGAAACGCTGGAGCGGGCCGCGGCGGATCCGCGGTATCTGGGGCTGTACAAGAAAGCCTGCGAATTCCTGGACGCGTATCTGGCGGGGACAGCGGAGAAGCCTCCGCTGCTGACGGCGTACTTTTCGATGGAGTACGGGCTGATCGACTGCATGCCGATTTATTCGGGCGGGCTGGGCGTGTTGTCGGGGGATCATCTGAAGGCCGCGAGCGATGCGGCGATGCCGCTGGTGGGCGTGGGGCTACTGTACCAGAAGGGATACTTCCAACAGGCGCTGGATCCGGACGGGTGGCAGGAGGAGCGGACTCCGCTGAACGATTTCTACTCGCTGCCGGTGTCGCCGGTGGTGAAAGATGGGCGGGATCTGCTGGTCACGGTAATGCTGGCGGGGACGGCGGTGCATGCCAAGGTGTGGCACATCGACGTGGGGCGGGTGACGCTGTATCTGCTGGACACGAATATTCCGCAGAACGCGGATGGCGGGCATCGCGATATCACGAGCCAGTTGTATGGCGGCGATCTGCATAAGCGGATCCGGCAGGAGATCGTGCTGGGCGTGGGCGGAGTGAGAGCCCTGACGGCGCTGGGGCTGCAGCCGACGGTGTATCACATGAACGAGGGGCATTCGGCGTTCCTGGCGCTGGAGCGGATCCGGGTGCTGATGGCGGAGGAGAAGTTAAGCTTCGCGGAGGCGCAGGCGGCGACGCGGGTGAACAATGTTTTCACGACGCACACTTCGGTTCCGGCGGGAATCGATTTATTCGACGTGGGGATCATGTACGAGTACTTCCAGGATTACTGCCGCGAGACGGGGATCCGGTTCGAGGAGTTGCTGGAGTTAGGCAGGCGGTCGCAGGACGGGCAGGAATCGTTCTCGATGGCGATTTGCGCGATCAAGACGTCGTCCTACCGGAACGCGGTGAGCAAGCTGCACCGGCAGGTGTCGCAACACATGTGGCAGGATCTGTGGCCGAAGCTGCCGGTATGGGAAGTGCCGATAACATCGATCACGAACGGGACGCATTTGCCGAGTTGGATCAACGGCGATCTGGCGAACCTGTACGACCAGTACCTGCAGCCGGACTGGCGCGAAGGGCATGCGGAGCCGAAGCTGTGGGAGCAGGTGGCGGAGATTCCTCCGGCGGAGTTGTGGGAGGCGCATCGAAGACGCAAGCGGCGGCTGATCGCGTTTGTGCGCGAGAGGGCGGTGGCGCGGGCGGTGGCGCGGAAAGCTCCGGCGGCGGAAGTGCGGCGGATGCATGAGGTGCTGAATCCGGAGGCGCTGACGATCGGGTTCGCGCGGCGGTTCGCGACGTATAAGCGGGCGACGCTGTTATTCCGGGATCTGGCGCGGCTGTCGAAGATTTTGACGAATCCGACGAGGCCGGTGCAGATTGTGATCGCGGGGAAGGCGCATCCGCTGGACGTGCCGGGCAAGACGCTGATCCGGGAGATTGTGCATCATTCGCGGGATCTGGAACTGGCGGGGCACATCGTGTTCGTGGAGGATTACGGAATCCAGGTGGCGCGCGAAATGGTGGCGGGAGTGGATATCTGGCTGAACACTCCGAAGCGGGGCGAGGAAGCGTGCGGCACCAGCGGCATGAAGGCGGGGCTGAACGGGATCCTGAACGTGAGCATCCTGGACGGCTGGTTCGACGAAGCGGCGGAGGAGACGGGCGGATGGGCGATCGGCGACCGGGAGCCGTATTCACCGGATCGTGACGATGCGCATGCGGCGGGGCTGTATTCGCTGCTGGAGAGCGAGATCGTGCCGTTGTATTACGAAGAGCGCGAGCAGGGCGTGCCGATGGATTGGATGAAGAGGGTGAAGCAATCGCTGTCGTACGTGAGCGCGAACTTCAATTGCCAGAGGATGGTGGGCGAGTACTCTTCGCAGTCTTACGAGCCGGCGCACCAGGCGTTCGTGCAGGCGCGGCGGAATCACTTCGAACTGGCCCGGCTGCGGACGCAGTGGAGCCAGCAGATCGCGGCGAAGTGGCCGACGGTGGCGTTCGTGGACTCGGCGATCGGGGGAGAGACAGCCGTGTTGACGGGATCGCCGGTGCCGCTGCGGAGTACGGTGGATCTGGCGGGGCTGACCCCGGAGGATGTGCGGGTGGAGGCAGTAGTGGGAAGGGTGGGCGCGGAGGGCGAACTGGCGGATATGCAGGTGCTGGCGCTAAAGGCATTGGAACAACATGGAACCCGGGTTTTGTTTGGAGCAAATTTTACGCCGAGCTCGACGGGAAGGCTGGGATGGAGTGTGAGGGTGAGTCCAAACCATGAGGACGATCCGATCAACCGGCCATGCAATTCGCCGTTGAAGTGGGCGGGGGAATGAAGCAGGACGGCGGAACCGTGTAACTCCGGAGTCCTGGAGGGACTCTATAGGAGTGTGGGGAATCTGCCGATCTTGAGGACCAGGAAAAAGATTTCACTGGATTCCTTGCGCGGATCGTGGTACATAGTGGTTTAGGCTTTTGTGCGAGGAGCAACCTAAACAAAAGCCGCCTATCTTGGTTTCACCCACAGGGTTTTACCCACGGATCGAAAATAGAAACAGGCCCTCTCTCGATTAAGAGTTCCGCATCCCCCGTGACGATACCGTCTCACCACACTACGCAGATGTAAAGGAGTGCCAACCAGCAAATATGGAAGGCGACGACCGCAAATACCGGCAAAACGGCTACCAGGACTCTGGCCGTGATTCCTTCTCAGGTCCGAGGCGAGAGGATCGCCCGAGGCCGCAGGGTCCTCGTCCCCCTTTAGACGTCACGGGTCCGCGGCTGCCGCGGATGGTGCAGGCGGTCACAGCAGCACGCTGCTTCAACTGCTCCGCGACGCTGATGGCGGGGGCGGAATTTCCCGACAAGTGTCCCAAGTGCGGCGCGGCGCTGCACTGTTGCAAGCAATGCTCCTACTTTGAGCCGTCGACCCGATTCCAGTGCCTGAAGCCGATTCCGGTACGGATCGCGGCGAAGGATCAGGCGAACACGTGCGAGTTGTTCAAGACTCGCGTGACGGTGGCGCGGGACGCGGCGCATCCGAGCGGCATGGGAGCGGCGCCTCCGCCGCCGGCCGCGGCTCCTCCGGTGCCTCGCCATGCGAGCGACGCGCGGGCGGCGTTCGATAATTTGTTCCGGAAGACGGAGTAGGCGCACCGGGCGGAAGGCCGCTCCATTACTGTCGCGGCTCGGTTTGCGGGGAGCGCGTTCGGTTTGTCCATAGTGCGTTCGGTTTGGCGGGGAGCGCGTTCGGTTTGTCCATAGTGCGTTCGGTTTGGCGGGATGCACGTTCGGTTTGTCCACAGTGCGTTCGGTTTGGCGGGGAGCGCGTTCGGTTTGTCCACAGTGCGTTCGGTTTGGCGGGATGCACGTTCGGTTTGTCAACAGTGCGTTCGGGTTGGCGAGAGCACGTTCGGTTTACGGAGCAGGTTCGTGCGGGGAGCGCGTCCGGTTTGCGGGGAGCGGGTGGGGAAATGGCGCTCGCGTGTAGAGTAGGTTCCGAGCGCGGCGCGTTTAGGCGTCATGCGAGGCTGCCAGCGCGAGGGCGCCCCAGAGGACGCTGTCACCGGCTAGTTCGGCTTGCACCACGTCCAAGCGGGCTCTTGACCAGGATGTTACTTGACGGCGGAGCTCTGCGCGGAGCGGGACCAAGAGACGGTCTCCGGCTTTAGAGATTCCGCCGCCGATGACAATTCTTACGGGGTTCAGGAGCATAATCGCGGATTTCAGGCCCATCGCGAGGTCCACTACATAGTTGGCGACGAAGGCGGGGTCCTGGAGGAGCTCGCTTGCGGGCTTGCCATGATCACGCTCCAGCCACAGGCCTCCGCAGTGTCGCTCGAAGCAGCCTCGCGCGCCGCACAGGCACTCGGGACCATCAGGGTGGAGGGTGAGGTGCCCAATCTCTCCGGCGTAGGAATCGGCTCCGCGGTAGAGGGTGCCGTCCTCGAGGATGATGCCTCCGCCGATGCCGGTGGAGAGGGTGATGTAGAAGAGGGGTCGCGCGCCGCGGCCGGCTCCGTAGCGGGATTCGCCGAGGGCTCCGGCGTTGGCGTCGTTGTCCATGACGACGGGGACTTGGAAGAGGGATTCGAGATGGGCGGGAAGCGGGAAATCGGACCAGCCTTCGACGTGGGTGGAGAGGGCGACGCGGCGGGCGGCGAAGTTGACGGGTCCGCCGAAGCCGACGCCGATGCGGTGGAAGGTCCAGGGGCGGGCGATAGTTTCAATGTCGCGGAGCATGGATTCGCGGCCGCCGGCGCGGTTGGTGGGGCGGAGTTCGCGGTGGAGAAGATGGTCGTTTTCGAAGAGAGCCATCGCTAGCTTGGTGCCGCCGATGTCGATGGCCAGGGTTTTCATGGGTGAGGGGCAGGCCGCTCCATTACTGTCGCGGCTCGGTTTGGTTGGGGGCAGGCCGCTCCATTACTGTCGCGGCTCGGTTTGGTTGGGTACGGGCCGCTCCATTACTGTCGCGGTTCGGTTTGCGGGGTGAGGGAAGGCGCGGGCGCAAAGAGGGCTTCGACCAGTTCGCGGTGGGCCAGGAAGTTGGGGACGATGAAGTCGGCGCCTACGCCGATCAGGCGCTGGCGCTTCCAGTCGTCGATTTCGGCGCAGGCGGGTTCGGTGGTGGCGACGCCGATGGCGGTGCCTCCGACGAGTTTCACTTCTTCGATTTCTACATAGCCGTCGCCGAAGCCGAGGATTTCGGGGCCGCGGACATCGGTCTGGGAAATGATGCGCTGGATGAGAATCTTTTTCGAGAAGCTCTTGTAATCGTCGAGGGCGCCGTAGACTCCGCCATCGAAGTAGCGGGCGACGTCGAGGAGACGGGCTTCCTCTTTCATATAGATTTCGTCGGTGCCGCTGGCGAGGTACATTTTGAGGCCGCGGTCCTTGAGGGCTTCGAGGAGGGCACGGGCTCCCGGGACGATGTACTGTTCGGGAGAGACGCGGCCGGCGCGGATGTCGTCGATGCGGCCACTGATTTTGGTCCAGAGCAGATCGAGGTACATTTTCTTGTACTCAAGCGGCGTGAGCGCGTGGCCGCCGCGCTTGGCGACGTGATCGGTGAACTCCATCATCTGGTAGATGGTCTCTTTGCCGGTGAGACGCCAGACGAAGTCCTGGACGAGGGTGGTGAGGCCGGCTTCTGATTCTCCGGTTTTGAGATCGACGAGAATTTCGACCATCATGGGCACCATGACGTCGACCCAGCCGGAGCGGATCAGCGAGAGAGTGCCGTCGAAGTCGAAGAGGGCGACGCGGGCGCTGGGCGCGGAGGTGCCGGGACGGACGTGTTCAATGGTCATGCGGTGTGTCTTTGTTTTATTCGGACGTTTTCTTCAGGCCCAATATTCCCATTTGCCGGCCAGAACGACATACAGGCTCAAGCAGGCATTGGTCACGGCGTGCACCAGGATCAGGTCGCCCAGGCTCTTGGTGCGGAGCATCCACCAATTGTAAATGACGCCGGTGGCGAGGCCGACGTCCCAGTAGGAGCCGTGCTCAGAGGCGAAAAGGATGGCGACGATCCAGAAAGAGGTGGCGGAATAGGCGCCAAGGGGAACTTTTTCGAAATCCGGGTTGATGATCCAGCGCATCAGCCAGGCTCGCCAGAAGAGTTCCTCGATGAGGGGCACGATCGCAACGGCGCGGAAGGCGCGGAGCCAGAGGACGGCGGGCTGGTCGTGCGCAGCTTCTGAGAGTCCGGACTGGACGTGGCCCATGAGCGAGTTGTTGAAGAGCCAGTGGTGGCGGTAGTTAGGGAACAGGAGGTCGGGGCCGATCCAGAGGACGAAGACGGCGACGCCGAGGAGGAGCGAGGAGGTCCAGTTCTGGACGCGCAACTGCTGCCAGGAGATGGTTCCTCGAATGCAGAATCCGATCACGGCGCACATGATCGCGACGTAAGAGAGCTGCACGGACTGCGGCGGTAAGCCGGGCCAGCGGGACACGGCGAGCAAGGCGAGGAACGCGACGAAGGGCCCGACGTAAGCGAGCGTAGGCGAGCGAGTCACTTCGCGGTCGCCTTCATGTGGCCGGGCTTCAGCAAACAGGGATTCCCAAAGGGTGGCCGGTTTACAGGGACTGGAGGAGCTGTTTAATCTTGGCGCCGTCGTCCTTGTTCGGATTGTTCTTCATCGCGGTTTCGAACTCGCGCTTAGCGGAAGACTTGTCGCCCTTCTGCAACAGGGCCATCCCGAAGTGGTAGTGGTAAGCGGGATTGGCGGGTTGCTGGACGACGAGATCCTTGAAGACGCGGACGGCGTCCTCGCTGAGATTTTTCTTGATGTAGATCCAGCCGAGGGTGTCGGCGATGTCGGGCGAGTTGGGGACCTTCTGGCGGGCGCGCTGGGCCATCTGGAGAGCGGTATCGAGATCCTGGCCGGATTCGGCCTTCATGTACGCAAGATTGTTCAGCGCGACGGAGTTGTCGGGCTGGATCTTGAGGATCTGCTCATAGACCGGCTGTGCCTGGTCGCGGCGGCCGGTGCCATCCATGAGGAGGCCGAGCTGCAACAGGCAACTGGTGTCGGTGGGAGCGGCCTGGCTGCACTGGCGGAATCCGTTGATGGCCTGGTTGATGTCGCCCTTGCGGCGATAGGTTTCCGCGACCTTAAAGAGGAGGTCGGCGGATTTGGGCTCGGTTTGGAGTAATTCCTGATAAGACTGGATGGCCTGCTCGTATTTTTCGTCGCGGACCTCGAGATTGGCGAGGGCGAGTTTCAGGTCGCGGCGCGAGGGATCGGCGGTCACGGCCTTCTGCATTTCCTTGATCGCATCCGGCATGCGGCCTTCGCTGGCGAGGGTTTCAACCACGCCGACCAGGCCACGGCGGTCCGCCGGGTAGGCTTTGTAGAGCTCGCCGAATACTTGCTCCGCCTTTTTCAAATCGTGCTGCCGCCACGCGAGAAAGCCAACCTGGTAGCGGGCTTCGACGTTCTGGGGGAACGCTTTGGTGATGAAATCGAGCTCTTCGCGGGCCTTCGCCTCATCGCCAATGCCGAGCAGGGCGCTGGAGCGCACCAAGTGGGCGGAGAGGTTGTCCTTGGAATAGCCGAGAGTGTCTTCGGCGGCCTTGAGGGCCTTGCCATTGTCGCCCTGGGCCAGGTAGACGCGCGAGAGCAGCTCGCGGGCGACCACGAAGTCAGGACGAAGTTTGACCGCTTCCTCCAATTGGAGCTGGCCGCCGGCGAGATCGCCCTTGGCGATGAGGGCGCGGGCATAGTTGAAACGCAGGATGTGATTCTCGGGGGTCTTGGTGACGAGGCTTTGAAGATCGTTGGCGGCCTGGAGGACCTGATCGCGATTGCCGGTGGAGAGCATGAGCGCGGCGCGCATCTCAAGGGCTTCACCGTCCTTGGGATTGTCCTTGAGGAGGGTGGCGAGCAGCTCATTGGCGCCGGCATTATTTCCGGTGGTGGCGAACAATTCGACCAGGCGCTTCTGGAAAGTGACCTTATCCTTGGGCAGGGCCACCAGAGCAGCCTCATATTCCTTCTGGGCGCGCGCATACTCGCGCAGGCGGAAGAAGAAGAAATCGCCGACCATGAGCCGTCCGCCGGGGAACTGTTTGTCGTCGGTGAGCCGTTGCATGACGGCTTCCATGTCGTCGCGGCGCTTCACCATGTAGTAATGGCTGGCGAGCTGGAGCATGAAATTCGCGTTGGTGGGATTGTTGGCGGCTTTGAGTTTATAAACCTGCTCGGCGTCATCCAGGCGGTTTTGGCGGACGTAGTAGACGTAGAGCAGATCGTACATGGTGGAGAAGGTCTTGTCCTTCGCGATCATCTGGCGCGCGAGCTTCTCCGCATCGGGGAACTGATTCATGTTCGCGAGAGTGAGGAAGTACGTCTGGACGACGTCGGTCTGGAGCGGATTGACTTCGTTGGCGATGGCCAGCTCTTTCGCGGCGGTGGGGTAATCCTTGGAGAGGAAGGCGATTTGGCCGAGGATACGGTGCGCGTCATAGGAGCGGGGGTTCTGCGCGATCAGTTTATCGGTGAGATCCTTGACCTCCTTGATGGCTTGCCCGCTATTCTTGGCGTCCTGCAAAGAAGCGGCGACGAAGAGGTCGGCGAGTTTGGTGATGGCGTCGGTGTTGGAGGGCTGCAAGTCCACCGAGATGCGCAGCATTCTGGCGGCATCGCCGTAGGCGCTCAGTTTGAGATCCGTCAAAGCCAGACGGTAGTACGCCTCTCCGAAGAGCTTGTCCTTCTGGAGAGCGCGCCGGTACATGATAGACGCCTCGCGGAACTTTCCGCGATTGAAGAACTTGTTGCCATTGTCCAGGTATCGTTGCGCTTGCACCTTGGGATCGCGTGAACAGGACGCGAGTACCAGCAAAAACAACGGCAGCATCGCCAGTTTACAGTACTTCATAGACTCTAGTTCAACATAAAGTCCGCCGCCGCGCAATGCGCGGCAGTACTAAAACCGGAGGGGCGAAAGGATTAAAAGCCGAATCGCTTTCCCTGATTACTTCGCGTAGACGACGCGGGTATCGCAGATACGATCGTGGAGGGAGCGCTTCTCGGCGTCGAACCCGGCGATGATGAACCCGATGTACAGGGTCAGACCGCTGAGCATAAAGGCAAAGAAGCGTCCGATGGCCAAGCCGGCACTGATGGGTCCGCCATCGGCGCGGATGACTTTCAGTCCCAGGGCCATCTTGCCGGGAGTCGCGCCACGGCTGGTGAGGAAGTATACCTGGTACAGGATGGTGAGGACGAGTTGGATGATGACGGAGATTCCGATGAGGCCCATGATCATCGGAAGGATCGCGGCGACGTCTCCCGGATTGTCCAGATTGGCGGTGGCGGCGGCGCCTCCGATGCCGATCATGACCAGGGGAATCCGGATGATCATGCTGACGACGCCGAGGATGACGCCGTCGATGAAGAGAGCGAGGAAGCGGATCCAGAAGCCGGCGTAGCGGCGTCCACCGCCCATGGCCATCGCGGCGGGCGGAGGCATGTAGGCGGCGGGTCCCATGCGCTGCATGACGACGGGACGGCAGGAACCGCAGACTGCGGCGGCACCGACCATGGAGAGCTCATAGGCGGGATAGCCTCGCCCGCATTCGGCGCAGTAGCGCATCTCGACGCCAGGGTTTGGTTGAGGAGACGCTTGGGGAGACGGCTGGACCGGCTGCTGGGGCTGCGCGGGGGCGCTGTACTGCGGCTGCGGCGGCGTATATTGCGGCTCCGGTGGCGTGTACTGGGGCTGAGGTGGTGTGTATTGAGGCTCGGGCGCGGTGTATTGGGGTTGCGGCGGTACGTAGGCGGGCTGCGGCGGCGGAGGCGGCGGCGCGGGTGCGGGAGGAGGCGGCGGGGCGACGGGCCGGGGGCGGACGATGCCGTGGGCCTGCCACGTCGCCATGCCTTCGCGCCAAACCAAAGTGTCGTCGCGCACCACGCCCTGCCGGACGAGATCGTCCAAGGCGGACTCTTCGACGGGGCCCATTTGGCGGCCTCCATCGGCATAGAACCAGGTCATCGAACCCTCCTAAACCGCCCCTCGCACGGCGGACGGCATAGTGGACAGTGTACTCTCTTTCGCGGTCGGATTGCTCAAGAATTTTGAGAAAAGGAGTGAAGCGGGAGGAGAAGCAGGCCGCTCCATTACTGTCGCGGCTCGGTTGACGGGATTGCGGATGGGTTAGAAGGGTGCCACCGGTTAGAAGGATTGCGGATGGTTAGAAGAGTTGCGGATGGTTAGCGGAGTCGCGGGGATGGTTAGAGGTTTGGATGGGTGGGAAGAGTCGCCGATCAGTATGAGGAGCGCCGACGGGGACAAAAAAGGCCTCCGTCGCAGCGTTGGGGGCTGGAACGGAGGCAAGATTGGTGCTCTGCCGGTGAAAAATTCGGTGAAGGGGTTATTGCGCGGCCGTCATATGGGCACGGCGGTTGCGCTGATAGCAGGACTCGCTCTCCTCGGTACAGACGGGGCGCTCCTTGCCATAGCTGATGACGGTGAGCTGATTGGTGGGGATCCCCATGGAGGAGAGGAATTCCTCCGCAGCGCGGGCTCGGCGGTCGCCGAGGGCGAGGTTATATTCCTGCGAGCCGCGCTCATCGGCGTGGCCCTCGATCAGCAACTTCTGGTTGGGGTACGCCGCCAGGATGTCGCGGATGACGCCGACATCGTCCTTGAGCGCGCTGGAGGCATCGGTACGGATGGTGGCTTTGTCGTAGTCAAACAGCGCGTCTTCCAGACGGGCCAGCTTGGCGTTCAGGGAATCGATGACCGCTTGCGGAGTTCGCTGCTGCGCCGGGGGCGCGGTGGCAGCCCGGGTGGGCGCCGCGGCAGGTTGCTGCCGGGGGGCCAATTGCTTCGCCGGGGCGGGCTGCGCGGGGGCCTGCGCGACTGGCGTGGTATCCACTTTGTTCGGACTGGTGGCGATGGGCATCTTCTTGGCGCACCCAGCGGACGCCAGAACCAACGCGAGCGCACTTAAAGGCAGAAGGAAGTTTTTCATAGCAGTTGAATTGTATCGCTGTTTCTATACACAGTAAACCACCGCGAAGACCTTAAGCGGAATCCTGTTGGGACGGTATTTTTTACAGAGATTCGGGCGATAGACTAGGAGCGGATGAATCCCCCAGGTAAGGAGATGCAAGCGGGCGGGCGGCGTTTGCTGCTCTTGGGTTTCGGCGGGCTGCTGCTGCTGCTGCTGGTGGCGGGCGCGGATGCGCTGGTGGTGCTGCGGCAGGTGCGCACCAACGAATCCGGCGAGAGGAATCTCTACCTGCGGCGGGCGGCGGCGCTGGACAACGTTCGCACCGGAATTTACCAATCGGCCATCGCGATGAGGGCGTATCTGCTGACGGAGAATCCGCAGGAGTCCTCGGCGCAATTGGAGATGTGGAAGATCGCGCGCCAGAACACCGACGACGCGCTGCGGGAGTGCACGGCCGTGCTGGACGGGTCCGACGCTCCGGAACTGGCGACGCTGCGGGCCGAGATTGCGGTGTATTGGAAACAGCTGGAGTTTCTGCCGACGATTCCAACCAAGGACCGGCGGGTGTTGGGCGGGGAGTATTTGAACCGGGAGGTGGTGCGGCGGCGGGGCGCCACGCTGGACCTGGTGGACCGAATCAACGATATGAACGATCGCCAGATGGCGGCGGGCGACGCGGAGCTGAGCCGCACCTTCGACCAACTGCGGCTGAGGCTGGTGCTGATGCTGGCGATGACGGTGCTGGCGGGGCTGCTGCTGGCGGCGTTCACGGTGCGGCGGACGCTGCTGCTGGAGCAGCAATTGCAAGAACGCTACGAAGAGGGAGTGCGGACCCGGCAGGAGTTGCAGGAGCTTTCGGCCCGGCTGGTATCGGCGCAGGAAGAAGAGCGCCGGGCGATTTCGCGGGAGTTACACGATGAAGTGGGGCAGTCACTTTCGGCGCTGCTGATGGAGGCGGGCAACGCGGCGGCACACGCTCCGGCAGGACCGGATATGGCGCAGGACTTCGCTCAATTCAGACGCCACGTGGACTCCATCAAGAAGCTGGCGGAGGCCAGTGTGCAGGTGATCCGCAACATGACGCTGCTGCTGCGGCCTTCGATGCTGGACGATTTCGGATTGCTGCCCGCGCTCGAATGGCAGGCTCGCGAGGTGTCCAAGAGGACGGGGTTGCGGGTGCAGGTGTCGGCGGAGGAGTCCTCGGGAGAACTGCCGGATGAGTTGCGGACCTGCATTTATCGCGTGGTGCAGGAGGCGCTGCACAATTGCGCGCGGCACGCGCATGCGCGGTCGGTGAAGGTGGTGGTGGAGCAGGAGGCCCGGCGCATCGTGCTGACGGTGGAGGATGACGGGAAGGGCTTCGACTCGCGTCGGGTGCGCGGGCTGGGGCTGGTGGGAATGGAGGAGCGCGTGCATCATCTGGGGGGTGCGTTCGCGGTGAAATCGGCTCCCGGGTCGGGGACAAGGGTGGAAGTGGAGTTGCCGCTAGCGGGGTAAAAAAAGAATGCCTCAGATCAAAATTGTTTTGGCCGACGATCACACGGTGATGCGCAGCGGGCTGAGGTTGCTGCTGGAGCGACAGCCGAATCTGACCGTGGTGGGCGAGGCGGCGGATGGCCGCGAAGCGGTGACTCTGGCCGCCGAGCAGAGGCCCGACGTGGTGGTAATGGATATCGCCATGCCGCACCTGAACGGCGTGGAGGCGGCGCGTCAGATCGTCAATTCCAATCCGCAAGTGGCGGTGGTGATCCTGAGCATGCATAGCGATGAGAGCTACGTGATCCGGAGTTTGAAGGCGGGGGCTCGGGCGTATCTCTTGAAGGATTCGGCGGAGGCGGATTTGATCGAGGCGATTCGGGCGATCAGCGCGGGGAAAAGCTTCTTTAGTCCGGCGGTGCGGCAGCTTCTGAAGGAAGATTACATGCGGAAGCTGGACGACATGGGAGCGGAGGACACTTACGAGTTACTCACGACTCGCGAGCGTGAGGTGCTGCAACTTGTCGCCGAGGGGCAGAGCAATAAGGAAGTCGCGAATCTACTGAATTTGAGTTTGTATACGGTGGAGACGCACCGGACGCATATTTTGCAGAAGCTGAATCTGCATAGCGTGCCGGAATTGATCCTTTACGCGGTGCGTAAGGGGATCATCAGCTAAGAGCGCAAGAGTTCTCTTAAAGACGCAAGGGAAAACTAAGAAAGACGGGCTTCGATCTCCGCGACATCTGCGGGAGACAGACGCCAGTTGGCGGACGAGGCGTTGGTGTGGACTTGCTCCGGGGTTCTCGCGCCGGCGATGACCGAGGCTACGGTGGGGCGCGAGGCTAGCCAGGACATTGCTAGTTCCAGGAGGGTGTGGCCTTGCGATTGGGCGTAGGCGGCTAGAGCATCGGCCTTGGCTAAATTTTCTTCGGTAAAGATTTTAGGACCGAAGCCTACTTGGGCCCGGCTGCCTTCGGGATGCGGCTGGCCGGTGTGGTATTTGCCGCTGAGCAATCCGTTTTCCAGCGGGAAGTAGGGGATGAAGGCGATGTTGGCGCGGACGCATTCGGCTAATACGCCCGCGGTTTCGGGCTCGCGGTGCAGCAGGCTGTAGTGGTTCTGGACGCTGACGAAGCGGACGGCTCCGCCTTTTACGGTCTGCCCTGCCCCGGCTCCGGCGTGCATGAGTTGCTCGGCGGTGAAGTTGGAGCAGCCGATCTCGCGGACCTTTCCTTCCTTGACGAGATCGTTGAGCGCACCCAGGGTGTCGGCAATGGGGGTGGAGTCGTCGGGCTTGTGGAGCTGGTAGAGGTCGATGTAGTCGGTGCCGAGGCGGAGCAGGCTGTCTTCGAGAGCCTTCTTGACGTAGGCGGGCTTGGCTCCGCCGGGCATGGCGTCGCCGGACTTCATACCGAACTTGGTGGCGAGCACGATCTGCTTGCGGCGGGCGCCAAGCGCGGGACCGAGGAATTGTTCGCTTTGGCCGGCGCCGTAGATGTCGGCGGTGTCGAAGAAATTGATGCCGGCTTCGAAGGCGGCGTCGACGACTCGGGCGGTTTCAGAAGCATCGATGCGCCAGCCGAAGTTGTTGCAGCCCAGGCCGACTACGGAGACTTCGAGGGATCCGATTTTGCGTTTTTCCATTACATTGCTCCTTGGTTTTCTAGGCTGCGCCACAGATACCAGGTGGCGGTGGAACAGTAGGGGCTCCAGGATTGGGCGAGGCGCTCCATTTCGGCGGGCTTGGGGAGCTCGGAGAGATTGTAGGCTTTCTTCATCGCGGCTCGGACGCCGAGGTCTCCGGTGGGCAGGATGTTGGGGCGGCGGAGGGCGAAGATGAGAAACATGTGGACGGTCCAGACGCCGACGCCTTTGACTCGGGTGAGGTGCTCGACTACCGCGGCGTCTTCGAGAGTCGCGCAACCTTCGAAATCGATCTCGCCCTTCTTGGTCATGCGGGCGAGTTCGCGGATGTAGTTGAGTTTTTGCGCGGAGAGTCCTAACGCGCGCATGCGGGTGGGGCGGAGTTTCAGAATCGCCTCGGGGGTGAGTGGGTCGGCCTTCGCGGCGGCGAGCAGGCGATTGAAGATGGTGAGCGCGGCTTTGCCGGAGAGCTGCTGGTAGACGATGGAGCGGACCAAGGTCTGGAAGGTCGGCTCTCGATACTGGAGTTTAAAGGGGCCAACGCGGTCGATGATCGCGGCCAGGACGGGGTCGGCTTTCTTGAGGTGGGTGAGGGCGTGTTTCATCAAAATCGACGTAACATTCGACGTAACCCCGTGGGCCACGCCGCATCTTACAGTATAAGTATGCGCGCCTTACGTTTTCTGCTGGTGATTTTCGTGCTGGCTACCGTCGCCGTTCCAGCGCAAGAGCCGAGCGACGTGATCAAAGTCGATGTGAGCCTGGTGAACATCCTGTGCTCCGTTCGGAACAAGAGCAACGGGCTGGTGGGGAATCTGGAGAAGCGCGACTTCACGCTGTACGAAGACGGCAAGCAGCAGGAGATCAAATACTTCACGCGCGAGACGGATTTGCCGCTGACGATCGGCATGCTGGTGGACATTAGCGGGAGCCAGGAGCGGCTGATCGAGACCGAGCGCCGCGCCGCGTATCAGTTTTTCAGCCAAGTGCTGCACAAGAAGGACGAGGCTTTCCTGATCAGCTTCGGGCCGGAGGCGGAATTGCTGCAAGACTTCACGGGATCGCCCAAGCTGCTGCAAGACGGACTGAGCCAGTTGCGAGTGAGCGCTCCCGTGGGCGGACTGCATCCGGGTCCGGTGCCGACGATGCAGAATCAGGCCGGGACGATTCTTTACGACGCGGTGTATCTGGCGGCCAACGAGAAGCTGAAGAGCGAGGTAGGCCGCAAAGCGATTGTGGTGATTACGGACGGCGTGGATACGGGGAGCAAGATCTCGCGCGATAAAGCGATTGAGGCGGCGCAGCGGGCGGACTCGATTATCTACAGTTTCTTCTATCAGGATCTTGCCGCGTACGGCGGGTTCGGCATCGGCGGGGGCGGAGGCGAGCGCGAGCTGGCCCGGATGTCCTCGGAAACGGGCGGGCGGGTGTTCCACATCGACCGCAAATACACGCTGGAGGATGCGTTCAAGGATCTGCAAGACGAGATGCGGAGCCAGTACGCGCTGGGGTATGCGTCGACGAATCCGAAGAAGGACGGCACGTATCGCAAGCTCGACATCAAGATGGCGAACCGGGACATGAAGGTGCAGGCTCGCAAGGGGTACTACGCGGTGGAGACGGAGAACTAACGCTAGCGTCGGTCCAGCGCGTAGTTCACGGTGATGTCCGTGAGCACTTCGACAGGCTGGCCATCGAGCATCGTAGGCTCGTACACCCACTTCGACACGGCGGTGCGGGCGGAGTCGTAAAAGACGAACGCGCCCTCAAGCAATTCGAGTGCCTTGATTTTTCCGTCCCTTCCAATGAACGCTTCAAAGCGGACGGTCCCATACTGACCACGGGATCTTGCTTCTTCCGGATACGAGGGGCTCGCGACTTTTATGCGGCGCGCCAACTGAACACTGCGATCCACCTTGACTTGCACATCGGCCGGGGCTTGCGTTTGAGGTGGCGGAGCGCCGGAAAGCGGGAGCGAGGTATCGCAAGAAGCCGTTGTTTCCGGGTAGAGAGCCACAGCTCGCGCGCGCAACCGTTCGCACCATCCCGCGTATCCTTGCGGCAGGTGGCCGGCCTTGGCCAGCGCCCGGCCCTGGATGCTCAGATTCTGCATGGTGGAGAGAACAAGGCGGGCATCGGTGGTGGAGTCGAGCGTCGACTTGGTTTTTTGAGCGAAGGTGTTCTCGGGAAGGCGGTCCAGTGCGGCGGCGGGAAGCCCCGTGTGCGGATCGAGCGCGGTGACGCCGAGGGTTTGAAGGGCGTACAAATCTCCGATCCAGGCATATGCATCTTTGTCGGCGGCGATGATGCGGAGAATCAACTTCTCGGCGGTATCCGGATCGGCCAGCTTCAGGAATTGGATTGCGTGCTGATGTATCGGGAAGTTTTCCGGATGTTCCTTGATCTGGGTGATCCACATTTCGCCGATTCGCTGATAGCCCGCCTTGTCCTCCCGGATGTCGATCAAGGCTAGGGGGCTGCCCAGAAGATCGTCATCCGGGCTATGGGGAACCAGCCAGGCGAGTTGATCTTCGCGCAGTTTGCGGGCTTGCTCACCGCCGGTCTGAGCGGCGAAGGCCAGCAGAGAGGCGCGCGAGAACGTGTCGAGGGCGTTCTTGCTCACTTTCTCTTCGAGCGCGGAGGCTTGCGCAGGCGTGAGAGCGGAACCGGCTTTCAGGGAGTCCTCCAGATCTTGCGTGGCCGGTTTCCAGGTGTACCGGAACGATTCCAGGAGGGCAGGGGTGATGGACCGCCGCACCGGCACAGTGAGCGTGGCAAAGTCTCCGCCGCGGAACTTCCACTTGGCGAGGGCGCGGACCACATTATCGGGGATTCCAACATCGGACGAAAGCGCCACAGGCGTGCCGGAATCCAACTGGAGACCGACGCGCGCGGATTCCAGGAAATACGATTTCTCCAGCCCCGGACCCCAAACCACGTCGACCGCACGGACCACTTCCGGCGGCTTTGCGCCTGCTTGGGGAAATGCCGCTTGGATTCCCGCAATCGCGAAGAGAATTTGCGCGATTATCCGCCTTGTCGAGATCATTTCGACTCAGTATGCCACAGGCGCAGCCACAGACTTGTCGACCTAAATAATATCGGCGAAGCTGCGGCGGAGGCGGTGGAACCAGGCGTAGCCGAGGACGGCGAGGGCGGCGGAGCCGATCCACATGATGGCGAGCAAGCTCGGGTCCGGGGCGTGGTGGTAGATGAAAATCGCGCGGTAGCCGCGCACGATTAATAGGAACGGATTCCAGCCAAAGTACTTCAGCACGGTGGGGTTTTCCCGGTACACGATAGGCGTGAGGAAAAACCAGAGCTGCAGGAGGAATCCCACAATCTGACTGAGATCGCGGAGGAAGACTCCGAGGGCGGAGAGGAACCAGCACAGAGCAGCGGTGAAGAGAAGCTGCGGGATCACGAGCACGGGCAGCCAAAGCACGGTAAGGGGAAGTGTGTGCTGGGCGATCAAGAGGCCCGCGAGGAAGACGAGCAGTCCGAAGGCTTCGGTGACGGCTCCGGAGAAGACCAGGTTTAGCGGCAGAGTATCGAGCGGGAAGACCAGCTTTTTTACGAAGGTGCGCGAATCGACGATGACGGTGGCGGAGCGGCCCACGGCTTCCGAGAACGCGAGCCAGGGCAGCATTCCCGCGAGGAAGTACAACACGAATTCGGTACGGCTGGCGCGCGGGTCATTCAAGACGACGCCGAAAACGAAGAAGTAGGTCGCGATCAGCAAGAGAGGATTGAGGAAGGTCCACAGCGCGCCGCCGAAGCTGCCGCGGTAGCGCGAGAGGATGTCGCGGCGGACCATGGTCGCGATGAGTTTGTGGTTCGCCCAGAGGCTGCGGACGGGATAGGAGAACGCTTTGGGGATGGCGCGGAGGAGTCCGGCGCGGCGCAGCGCGCCCCCGGAGGTGACGCGAGCGGGTTCGAGCGAGAGCTCGCCTTCGGTCATGTGCGCGTCGATGAGGACGAAGCGGTCGCGGTCTTCGACCGGAGCTACTTGCACGCGATAGGGGCCGTCTCCGGCGGGTAGAGCGACACGAAGATCGACAGCGCCCGCGCGGGCTTCGGACCATTCGCCTTCGAAGAGGAAGGCTCCGGTGGCGGGATCGAAAATTTGCCAGCCGAGGAGGCAGGCGCGATTCAAGCGGAAGCGCACGCGGATATCGGAACCCTCCGGCGTCGCCTGCACGCTTTCGAAAACGGCCATTTAGCTACACCACATGTTCACAGTAGAGTTTCTAACTATAAAGCCAGGACGGGTAGCGTTCGCGCACGGGCCCGACCTTGCGGCCCACGGCGTAGATGCCGTCGCCGCGATGTTCTCGCGTCAGCAGGTAGCGTTCGAGCAGGTGCTCCACCCAGGCGTGCTCGGGCTTGATCTCTTCGCGGAACGGGCCGGTGTCGAGCAGAGTCACTTCCAGGCCAGAGGTTTCGAGCAGTCGGCGCACTTCCTGAGGCGTGTATTCACGGGCGTGGCGCGCATCGGTGACTCCGTTGCGCGGGCGAATGTAGTCGCTGAACAGTTGCGGATGGTAGCCTTGCAGGATTCCCGCGAGGGCGCGGAGGGACGTCACGTTCGGCGTGGTGAGAACGAGATGGCCGCCCGGCTTGAGGATGCGGCTGATCTCGACCATCATGTGCATCGGGTCGTTGGGGAGATGCTCCAGGAGTTCGCAGCACAGGACAGTGGAGAAGTGGCCGTCGGGATACGGGAAGCAGTCCTTCTCCGCGTCGAAAAGATCGACGGTGCACTCGAAGGTTTCACCGGATTCGCTGATGACGGAGCGGTCACGGGTGCCGCCGGCGGGGCCGTAGTAGCAACCGCGGACCTCGCCGTAGCCGAGGCGGGTTTTGAGCGCGGGGGTGATTTGGAGATACGCGCCCATTTCCAGGATGCGATCGGCGGGGCCGCCGGGGGGCGTGATGGCCAGCGTTTTTTCGAGGCGGGTGAGGTGGCTTTCCACGTAGGCCCGGGAGCCGTCTTCGACGGGGGCCCAGGATTCGATGTATTCGGGCGCCACTTCCATGGGAGCTGGCGGAGGCTCGGGCGGCGGAGGTGCTTCCTCCGCGACGGGAGATCCGAGCGGAAGTTCCCGGGACGGGCTGTGCGGCAAAAGCTCGGACTCAGGGACCGACCCCGCAAGGAAATCACGATAGCGGCGGGCCACGGAGTCCCAGTTGCACTCGCGCTCCACCCAGTCGCGGGCTCGCGCGCCCAAGGCTTGCGCTAGTTCGGGGCGGGAGGCGAGGAGATTCAGGTATTCGAAGAGGTGCTCTTCTTCGGTCGAGTCAACGGGAGCCTTGAGGCAGATTTCGTCAGGGAATTCGCGGAAGGAGCCGATGTCGGAGACGATGACCGCTTTGCCCATACCGAGGGCGCGGAGGAGCGTGCCGGAACTTTCTCCTACCGTGGGGAAGCGCAGGTTGAGCACGATGTCGCACGCGCCCAGGTAGCCGTTGAAATCCTCGATGGGCACGAAGTCCAGGTGGCGCACGTGACCGGAGAGATTCATCGAGTGGATCATCGATTTGAGCGGCAGCTCTTCATGGGCCTCGCCGACCAGGATCATGCGGGCTTCCGGAAGCACGCGGATCAGTCTGCGAAAGGCGCGCAGGGATTCGGCGATGCGCTTGTACGGTTTGAGGAATCCGAAGATGCCCACCAGCGGAGCGCGCTCGGCAAATTCGTTGGCTCCTGTTCCGGAGCCAAGGCCGAGGCGCTCGCGGTACTTCATGCGGTCAGCTTGTTCGATCCAGGCTCCGTGGGGAATTTTACCGATGGGGCCCGTGAAGCCGTGCTCGCGGACGACGCAGCCTACCGCGTCGCTATGGACGATGACGGCGCGAGAACGGTCGAGGATGGTGCGCAGCATCGGGATGTCGTAGTTCGGGCCGCGTTCGAGGGTGCGGACGTGGCGGAGCGCGTAGGCGAGCGCTTCGGGGCCGGCGTTGATTTCCACTTCGCGAAGGTAGGCGTCCCAGTTGCCGCGGCGGATGGTGAAATCGGCCAGCAGGTGGTGAAGATTCGCTTCGTGCAGCACGACGACGCCGGGATGTTCTAACGCGGTTTCGTAGGCGAAGGTGTGATACGGGTTGTTGCCAAGCTGGTAGACGATGGCGTCGTATTTTGAGGCGTCGAAGTGCGCGGGACGCTCGGTGAAGGTCTCGATCTGGACCAAGGGGCGCAGGGAGTCCAGCAGGGTGGCGGAATAATCGGCAATGCCGCTTTTTGCCGGAGGCAGCGGCGAGAAGAACGCGACCTTCATCCGCGCGAGGGCGCTCCCATCTAGCGAGTCAACTCCGCCGTGAAGGTTCCGAGCGATAGGGGGATTTTTGCGAGCACTGGCGTGCGGGCTTCGTCCTTGGCGAAGAAGATTTCGATGACCAGATCGCTGAACGAGCTTTTGATGGTGGCGCGAATACGGTCGGCCTGCACGGTCTTGTCGAGCATCTTCACGGGCTGCACGCCCAGGACCTCCAGACGCACGTTATAGGGTCCGCCGAGTACCACTTGCTGCTGGGGAGCCAGGCGCCCCTGCGCTAGTTCTTTGCGAGCGAACTGAAGGAACGCCATGGCGTCGCGGGCACAGGGCGAAACGGAATAATCCGCCTTGGTGCCGGGAGATTCGCGGGTCACGGTGTGGATGGTCTGGTCAAACGTATCGGTTTCTTCGCTCTTGCGCGCGCCGTGCTGTGTTTTCCTGTCGAGTTTCGCGGAACAGATGTCGGCGTCTTGTGCGGTCGAATGGTAGTGATCGCGAAGAACGAAGCCGGGCACTCCGGCGTCGATGTCGAGATCGAAGGACCACTTTCCAGACGGCACTCCCGAGGGCGCGCTCGCGGCGGAAGGAGCCACCGAAGCCGCGGCGGCCGTTGCTCCGGCGGCGGCAGGAGGCACGGCCGCAGAGGGCTTGCTTACGGAAATCGAGGCCTCGCCCAAGCTCAGGCCGCTGGGCCAGTTGATCACGTAGTGCAGCGTTTGAGCCGGCGCGGCGATGGCGATAAGAAAAAATAAGGCGTACTTCATGATGCCCGAGCGGGAACCGCGGCTTTCGCTTTCCGGTGTTGTCCGGCCACCATGGAGTAAACGTCCAGGGTGCGTTCCGCGGCCTTCTCCCAACTAAATAATGACGCTCGCTGCCCCCCTAAGCGTTCAAGTCTCTGGCGAAGCTCCGCATCGAGGAGGACATCGCTGATCGCACGGGTCATTTCGGCGGTGGAGCGAGGGTCGAACAGGATGCCCGCGCCGTCGGCAACCTCCGGCATCGCGGTTGTGTTGGAGGACGCCACGGCGCGTCCGCAGGCCATGGCTTCCAGAATCGGAAGACCGAAGCCTTCATAGAACGAGGGGAACACGAAAAGATCGCAGCCGGCGTAGAAGGAAACCAGATCGGAATCTTCCACGAATCCGGTGAATTGAACGCGGCCTTTTATGCTGGAACGCTCCACAGCGCGGTGCAGATCCTTCGAATACCAAGTCTCTTTTCCGACGAATACCAATTGATGGGTGAGCTGCGGATGTGCCCGGACGGCTTCCTCGAAGGCCTTGAGAAGTCCGAGATGATTCTTGCGGGGCTGGAGATCGCCGACCGTAAGTACGAAGGGTCCGCGGAGGCCGAACTTTTTCTCCAGGGCGTTCGCGGCGACTCGGCGGTCCATCGGACGGAACTGCGAGGAGACAGCGTTGGGGACGACCACTACTCGATGGTCTTCGAGATCGTAATGATTCAGGATGGCGCGGCGCGAAAACTCGCTCGGCGTGAGAATCGCCGCGGCTTTCACCACGGTGCGATGGACGGTGATCTTCAATTGCTCCCGGCGGTAGACGGTGAAGCACTCGGGCAGCTCAAGGTAGCTGACGTCGTGGACGCTTACCACCAGGGGTACGTTGGTGAATAAAGGACCGGTGTACTGGACATGCAGCAGCTCAGGGCGGTCTTCACGGACGCGACGCGGAAGGTCCAGGGCCAGACGCTTGTAAGGATTCTGTGACACCCAGCGGGTGGTGACGCGCTCTGGCAGGACCGAAGGTGCTTCCGGCTTGGAAACGTAGGCAATGAACTCGTTGGAGCGGTCCAGGTCCGCGAACTCAACCAGGAGGTTGCGGATGTAAACCTCGTTCCCCGTTAAATGACAGCCGATCGTGTGAGCGTCTACCGAAAAACGCATGTCTTAGCTACAGTATACGAGTTAAACACCGGCGCTTGCCGGAAGTTCTCCGATTCCACCCTATGTTAGGACAAATCGCGAGAAGGAAAGGGAACCACTAAACCGAGACTACTTCCGAAGCACCAGGAAGAGGATCAGCGCGATCAGCAGGATCAGAACTGCGCCCAGGCCCAGGTAGAGCGGCAATTTAGAGGCCGCTCGCGGAGCCGCAGCGGCGGGACCTGGTTTCGGAGCGGCCGCGTTTCCCGGAGGGGCCTGCCCCAGAGTCAGCGGAGCGGGCGCGGAAAACATTTGGGTGAACTCGCCTGGCGCTTGGGGGGATGCAGGACGAGGTGCCATCGGCTGAGGTGTCGCGAAAGATTGCGTGGCTCCGCCCACGTTCTGGGATGAAACCGGGGGCGGGGCAGCGGGCCGCGAAGGAACGTCTTTGGGTCCGAAGACACGCGTGAACTCGCCCACATGGTTCGGTCCGACGCCTGAGGGCGGCGGAGGAACAAAAGTCGGCACCGGGCTCGGCGTGGGAGCGGCGGGACGCGGCGGCATCTGGCCCGGCCCCATGGGCGACTGAAAGAAGCTGGTGAACTCACCGGGCTGGGCCTGCGAAGGCATGCCCGGAGACGAAGCCGAAGAAGGTGGAGCAGGCGGGCTCGACATCGCGGGCCTCGGCACAGGGCTCTGCAACATCTGCGTGAACTCCCCGGGCGGCTGGGCGGGAGAAGGCACAGCAGGACGCGGCGGGGCAGCCGACGGCTGAGCGGGGCTTGACGGACCTCGGCTCAGCGGGTTCTGCAACATTTGAGTGAATTCTCCCGGCGGCGGAGGTATGGCGGGCGCGGAAGACGACGAAGGATAATTCGGGCGCGGCGTCAGCGAGGAGGGCGGAGCCGTCTGGAACATTTGCGTAAACTCGCCCGGGGGAGGGGCGGGCTTCGGCGTGGGTGGCGCGGGGGGCGGGAGCGCAAGTGGAGCGGCGGAAACCGGCGGCGCGGGGAACGAGGCCGCCGATGGAATAGGGGAAACAGGCACCGCGGCGGAGGGGACCGCGGGCGGAGCCGCGGAAACGGGACGCGCGGGAGCCGCCGGAGTCTGAAACATTTGGGTGAACTCCCCCGGAGGTTTGGCCTGGGGGGCCGCGGGTTTTGCCACGGGAGCCTGAAACATTTGCGTAAACTCGCCCGGGCCGGAGCTCGGTTTCGGGGGCGCAGCAGGGCGAGGAACGGATGGGAGCGGCAATTGTTGGGTCTTCTCCCCCGCTGGCTGCAGGGGAGGCGTGGAGTCCGCCGCCCGAGGCTTTGCCGCAATCACCGGCGTGCGCGGAGGCGCGGGGAGAGGCTGGTCCGCACCCTCGAACAAATTCGCGAATTCGAGATCGATCTCGCGGGTGGAGGGCATGGGTTGCGCCGACACAGGTCCGGGCGGAAGATCCATGGGAGGCGGCGGGGCTTCGGGTGGAGGGGGCGGAGCAGGTGGAGGTGGCGGCGCGATTCTCCATGCGCCTGCCTCGTTCAAACGCGCTTCCGCCGTCACGGGCAGCGGCGCTTTCGGTGACGCGGGGGCCGCGGGCGGTGGCGCGGGCGACGCCGAGGCCGGCGGCCCGAACGTGGCCTGAGCCACCAGCCATTCCCGCAGTCCCGGATATTCCGCCAGACCACCGGTCACCACATAGGGCGTTCCGTCATTCTGGCCGCGGTCGACGATGCGGAAGCGCTCCTGCTCTGGCAGGCGATTCACCAGTGCCAGCAGCGCCTGGCTATCCGCGGTGCGCGGATTCACGAACAGGTGGACCATCACGGCGCGGCCACTGGCCAGTTCGCGCGCAGAGAAGGTTTTGATACCGTCGTCGCGGACCAGATCGACCAGTTCGAATCGTTCGTAGAAACTCACGCCGTATCCATCATAATTCGCAACGCGTCACAACGCCCACTGGTAAATCTCGAGCGCCCCGCCGGCGTCGAGGGGCCGCGGATTGAAACGTCCGGTCCACTGCGTGGCGGCGTCCTCGGCCAAGCGTGGAAGCGCTTCTTCCGGAACACCGGCTTCGCGCAGGGAAAGCGGAAGGCCGGCGGTTTCGGCGAGTTGCTCCAAGCGGTCTTCGAGGCCCGGGGCGACCAGTTCGTCATAGAGATGGCCCGCGACGGGACGGTTCCAGCGCACGACGTGACGCAGCAGCAGCGCCATGGCGATGCCGTGCGGAATCCCGAAGTTCGAGGTCAGCGGCATGCCGCACGCGTGGGCGGCGCCGAGCATGGAATTCTCCACCGCGAGTCCTCCGAAGTGCGCGCCCAGCAACAGCTCTCCGCGGGCGTCGAGATCCTGGGGCGCGGCGATCATACGCTCAAATCCCGAGTTGATCAGGCGCCAGGCCGAGCGCGAAAAACATTCCGACAGCGCCGTGTGCCGCGTGGTCACCAGAGTTTCGAGCGCGTGCGACAGCGCATCATAGCCGGTGGAGGCCGCCAGTTCCTTAGGTTGCGAGAGCGTGAGCTTCGGATCGAGGATCGCGGTGCGAAACGTGGCCTTGGGATCTCCGCACGCCATGCGGGCGCCCGTTTCGGTGTCAAGAATGATGCAGAAGCTCTGCGCTTCACTGCCCGTTCCGGCGGTGGTGGGAACGGCGATCATCGGCAGCAAGGGCCGCGGAGCCTTCGCGTAACCCCAGTAATCCCGCATCCGGCCGCCGTTGGTCAGCACGAAGTTGATGCCTTTGGCGCAGTCCATGGAACTGCCGCCGCCCAGGCTCACGATCACGTCGATCCCCAGCGGCGCGGCGAAGGCGCGTCCAGCTTCGATCATCGCGCTGTCGGGGTTCGGGCCGAATCCGCTGAACGAGAAGACCTCGATCCGGCGTGCCTTCAGCGCGCGCTGAGCTTCCTTTGAAGCCTGCTCCAGAACGGGATCCGCCACCAGAAGACACCGCGTGCCGTTCGCCTCCCGAGCCACCTCGCCGAGCCGCGCGAATTCGCCAGGGCCAAACAGGACTCGGGTGCGGGGACGGAAGTCGAAAGGAGTCATCTGCCCCAGAATACTTCACTGCCACCCCGTCTGAGGAGACCGATTCAGGCGAAATCGATTTAGGCGAGCAATTTCCTGACGCCGTCCACGCAGAGCACGGCGGCATGCTTCGACGCCGGCTCCAGCCCGTCCAGAAGCTCTTCGAGGTGAGCGGGCGTGAGCGCACGCAATTCCTCGCGCGATTTTCCCACCATCCACTCGACCAGCGCGGAACCGGCGGCGATGGAAGCGGTACAGCCGCGGGTTTGGAAGCGCGCCTCCACGACGCGGCCGTCCTCCATTCGCGCCGCGAGCCGCAGCATGTCGCCGCACGCGGGATTCGTCACGTCCACCGTGACCGCGGGCGGCGCGAGCTGGCCGACGTGACGAGGGTTCTTGAAATGATCCAGCAGACGGGCGGAATACACGGCGTCTTTTATTATCGCTCCTGGTATTCCCGGTGCCGGTCAGAGTTGGGGTTGCTACAGTAATTCAAGTGGACGGAGTCATCGTTGTCGATAAGCCGGGCGGCTGGACCTCTCACGACGTAGTCAACAAGATGCGGCGCCTGGCCAACACGCGCAAGGTGGGGCACCTGGGGACGCTGGATCCGGCGGCCACCGGAGTGTTACCGCTGGTGATCGGCCGGGCGACTCGCCTGGCGCAATTTTACACGCGCAACGACAAGGTTTACGAAGGCGTGGTTCACTTCGGCTGGTCCACCCACAGCTACGACGCGGAGGGGGAGCGAATCTCCGAAGAACGCGCCGTGACGCTGACTGCGGAATCCGTGGAAGCCGCATTCCAGCCGTTTCGGGGAGCCTTCGAACAGGTTCCGCCACCGGTCTCAGCAAAGAAGATTGGCGGGCGGCCGGCCTATGAGCTGGCGCGCAAGCAGCAGCCTGTGGAGCTGAAACCCGCGAGCGTCGAAGTGTACTCGCTGGACATATCGAACATCGAGGACGAGGAGGTTCGCATGCGCGTGCACTGCTCCGCCGGAACGTATCTCCGCAGCATTGCCCACGAAGCGGGCCAGCAGATGGGCTGCGGAGCGTTCCTGCGGACTCTGCGGCGGATGGCTTCCGGCGATTTCAAGATCGAATCCGCGCGTACGCTGGAACAGTTGGCCGCGCTGGCGGCGGAGGATCGTTTAAAGGAAGCCCTGATCCCCGCGGCGGAGATGCTGCCCGACTTTCCTTGCGAGACGGTGGACCAAGTCACCGTGGGCCAGATCCGCAACGGCCGCGACTTCCGCACGTCGCCCTTCCATATCCGCCAAGGCACGCGCTACGTGAAAGCGCTCGACACGCAGGGGGATCTGGTGGCTATCGGCGAGGCGCGGCTGCCCCACCTGTATCATCCGGTGCTTGTGCTCTGAGGCGGCACTCGTGCTCTGAGACAGGGCTGGTGCCGTAACGGTTAGAACCCGATTCCCACTTGGAACATGGCCTGATTCTTTTTGGATTGGAACTGGCCCAGCGGGTCCTGAATATTCTGGAACACCCATCCGTTGTAGCGGATCTCCGGCGAGATGCGAAGAACCAGCAGCTTCACTTCGATACCCCCGCCCAGGACGATGCCATAGTTCGAACGATGGTTGAGCGCGGGGATTTCCGCCAGGTCTGAGATGTGGCTGAAGGCGACTCCGCCTTCCACGTACGGACGGACGGGTCCTTTGAAGAATTTGTACTTCGCCATGACGGGGAACTGCCAGGTGGAACCGCCCGAGTACACGCTGGAGAAGATGGAGGTCTCATAGAGCGCGTCGGCCTCGACCGAGAGCCCCAGCGGCAGCCGCACTTCGACGTACGGGCCGACGATCAAATGATGAGCGTCGGAGAGATGGAAGTTCGGCGCGGCAGCCAAGGCGTCCGTGAGCGTGGTGCCAAGCTTCAGCCCGGCTCCGATGGGCTGCGCGAGGGACGTGGCGGAGAAAACGACAAGAAGAGTCCAGAATGTTTTGGTCATCCTGTGACCAATGTACCGGATTCCCGGGACGGGAGTTACTTGCGCTGTTCCCGGGCCGCTCGCGTGGCGAGTTCATCGCACCGGTTGTTATCGCCATGGTCCGCGTGTCCCTTGGTCCAGGTCCATTTCACCTGGTGTTTGGCCACGAGAGCGTCCAGCTCATTCCACAAGTCTTGATTCACGACCGGCTTCTTCGCGGCGGTCTTCCAGCCGTTGCGCTTCCAGCCGTGAATCCACTTGGTGATCCCGTTTTTCAGATATTCAGAATCTGTGACCACCTCGACACTGCACGCTTCGCGGAGAGTTCCCAGGCCCTCGATGGCGGCGCGAAGCTCCATGCGATTGTTCGTGGTGGCGGGTTCGGCGCCGAATAATTCCTTCGCGGTTTCGCCATGGCGCAGGATGCAGGCCCACCCGCCCGGGCCGGGGTTGCCGATACAAGCTCCGTCGGTAATCAATTGAACGTGTTTCATGAGGACGCTTCCCTTATCATAGAGGGAGTGCCCGACCCCATTGAGCCCAACGCCGCGTCGCGCAAGGACGGCTCCGCTCCGCAAGAGTCCGCTCCGGCCGCGGCGGCCAACCCGCTCATCCTCGTTCCGATGACCGCGGACGACGATGCGCGGAAGCGTCGCCGGACCAAGTTGATCTGGGTACTGGCAGTGCTGGCGATGGTGGGAGCAACCGCCTATCTGTACCGGCGTTCTCAAACTCCCCGCCTGTCTCAGGAGGCCTTCGAAGCCGGACAGCGGCTGTTTGCCGTAGCGCGCTATCCGCAGGCGATCCTTTCTTTCGACCGCGCCGTCGCGCTGAATCCGGGCTTTGAAGAAGCCTACCTGATGCGCGGAAGATCTCACAGCGCCCAATATGAGAACGATCAGGCGCTTGCCGATTTCACGCGAGCCATCGAACTGAGCCCGCGCGATACTCGTCCGCTGCTCCAGCGCAGCAGCGCCTATTTCTTGGACAAGAAGTTCGATCTCGCCGTAGCGGACGCCTCCGCCGCGATTGCCGCGGACCCCAAGCTGGCGTCCGCTTACAATCTGCGCGGCATGGCTCTCCGCGAGCAGGGGAAGCTCACGGAAGCCTTGGCGGATCTCAACCAGGCGGTGGCCCTGGCTCCGAATCCGGATAATTACTTTCAGCGCGGCGCCACGTTCCAGCTCTTGGGTGAGTATCGCCCGGCCATTGCCGATTTCACCAGCACGATCGAATTCCAGCCAGATGTGGCGCACGGGTACTTCGCGCGCGCCGAATGCGAGCGCGCCTTGGGCGACGCGGAGGCGGCCAAGAAGGACCATCAGAAAGGCCGGATTCTCGACGGGCGCTAAACACGCCTACCGCAGCGTGACTGGCTTCGATGCCGCGTAGTCCAAGGCATTGAAGAGAAGCCTGAAGGTCCCCTGGGATTGCCCGCGGAACGTGACATCCGGCCCCATCAGGATCACGCGTCCCTGCCCCACGGGGGCTTCCACCACTGCGGCGCCGCCCTCAAGATACGCCTCACCCCACGCCCAGCCGCTCGCAAGCACAGGCAGGCCGGAATACTTCGCCACGACAGCCAAGCCGGGCGGCGGCTTCAGGACCGGGTCATTGTCGAAAAATATTATGGCCTCCGCCGGCATCCCATAAGCGAGCGGACTGGCTGCGTCCACTGCCACGCGCAGCAGTGAGCCAGGGACATAAAACTTCTCCGCGGCCAAGCCACCCACGGAATTCTCCACGGGGACGCCCAGCATCTGGCCCAACGCCGACGATCCGCCCAGCGCCACCACCGAGCCGCCGGCCTCGACGAAGCGGCGGAGTTGCGGAACTGTTCGCTCCCGCGAGATGACGCCCAGCCGGTCACGATACTCCGCGGGAATTTGATCGGGACGCGGCTGGCCGGAGCGGCCCTCCTCGCTACGCAGCGCGCCGTCCGGGAAAACGATCACGTCGAAGCGCCGCCGTAAATCGCCCGCATCCAGCGCCCGCGGATATATCACTTCGTAGGGAAACTCAAACTGATCCAGCACCCAGCGCGTCCAGCCGGAAGCGGTGAGGCCGCCGTACTCGTCGTACACTCCGATGCGGGGAGCTTGCAGTTTCAGCCCCTGCCCGGAAGGGCGCTGCGCCATGCCGCGAACCGCTCCTCCGAGCTCGCCCGCACCCTTGCTCAGCACGGACGCCGCCGTGGCGGAGGCGGGCACCCAAATCGCGCCCGGCTCCGCGGAATCCTGGAGCCAGTAGACCTCGCATCCCGCCTTCAACAACCGGTTCACAAGTGTGAAGGAATTATTTTCTCGATGGCTGATCCGGTATCCCAAGGGATTCGCCGGACCCGTGACCTTCCCCACGGGCCTCTCCGTGACCGCCGTCACCGCGGTGAACGGACCGTCGAAAGCGTCGAGTACGCGGTCATACTGGACGCCCATCTGCATGGCTAGAGTCCAGCCCGTGATGTCGTAAGGCGGCGTGGGAACGGCTCCGGGATACGCGAAATCGTTGGGATAATCCTGCGGCTCAAACATATCCATCACCTGTGGACGGAAGGCTTGCGCGGTTTTCACGACGTAGGACCCCGCCGGATATTTCTTCCCGGCCACGCGGAAGTCGGAGGTCGCTTTCCACACCTCAACACCGCTCTTGCGCAACGCACCGACGAAGTTTGCCGCCGTAGCGAAATCGGGCTGATCCGCCGGCAAAATGTATCCACGCGGATCGCGAAACGCGGGATCGTGCAGCACTCGGTCGTAAGAGTTCGCAGCTTTCGCCGCCTTCAACGCCTCGATCCTCTTGGGTGTCACGGTCCAGTGATCGCGGCTACCCGCCTCGATCGAATCGCGCCCCATCTTATAAATGTTGTAGAGCAGCGTTTCCCGGTACCGCGACGCGTAATCCAAAATCGCGCGATTGTTGCTGATCTCGTACTCGATGGACTGACGATAATGCCAGGTCTGCGGCGCTACCGGCAGAGGGAGATCCCCGGTTGCCAGTTGACGGTCCGCGACCAGCGGAATCTGGATCGGGTTGGGACTTCCGATAATCTCGGTCAAGATCCCGATCATGTTGTGGAAGTACGCGATGGTCCGCAGGCCGCCGTTCCACCAGGTGGAGTAATTCGAGGCGCTGCGCATGGCCGATCCGCCCTTGCTCTCTTCGACCAGCCGGCTGTGCATGGCCGCGCCCACCATGTCGATTCCCAGCGGAATCAGAGCGTCGAAATTGTAGTTAAACGGATCGCGAAACGGCGGCATGAAGACCACGGCTCCGCGCGGGCCGGTTTGGTGATGGTCGTAGACGATCTGCGGAAACCACTCCAGAAACATCTGGCGGTTCATGTTCGTGGTCTCCACCAGATTCGAAGCGTAGAAATCACGATTATCGTCGTGGCCGGCGTATTTGTGATACAGCGCCGGCAAATTTGCGAGGCTCCGCTGGGGCGGGTCCTTTTCCCGCATGTACCAGTTCGCTACCATTTCCTGGCCATCGGGATTCGCGACCACATAGAGCGAGATGGTATCGTCCAGCAGCCGGAGTGTTTCGGGGTCGCTTCGCGAAGCCATCTGGTACAGCATCTCGATCAACTGCATCGATCCTACGGTTTCCGAGGAGTGCAGGCCGCCATCGATCCACACCACTGCTTTACCTTCGTGCGCCAGCGCCCGGGCCTCGCCCTCGCTTACATTTTCGGCACGGGCAAGCTTCCGGGCGATCTCGCGGTACCGATCCAGCCGCTTCAAATTCTCCGCGGAGGAGACGATCGCCATCCACTGCCGCCGGCCCTCGGTGGTCGTGCCAATGTCCACCAGCTTTACGCGATCCGATTGCGCCGCCAGTTTTTTCCAGTATGATTCGAGTTGTGTGTAGCTGGCGACGAAATAATCGTCACCCGGAGTGAACCCCAGCGCCTGTTTCGGCGTATCTATAGGAACGGGTCTTTGTGGCGGCGAAACTTGCCCCGCCGCGATTCCGGCCGCGAAAAACACCATCGCAGCCCTGAGGGGTGCGGCTGACCCTGCCATATGGATCTGATTGTAGCTTCTGCCGACCACTTAAAATGAAGGCTTCACACCTCGGAGTGTCCTTATGAAAATCCATCCTCTGCTTTTTTCCCTTGTCTATCCCGGCCTGCTCGCGCTAGCCGTGCTGCTGCCACTGCCGGCGGCCGCACAAAGCGAGATCAAGATCGAGCAGAGTCCCGGTCCGGTCAACTGGCTGACCCATAACTACCGGCCCAGAACCGTTCCCGGCATCGACCTGAATAATTCCCCTCGCCTGGAGTCGCTGATCCGCTCCGGCAATTTGTATTTGACTGCGGAGGATGCCGTGGCGCTCGCGATCGAGAACAATCTGGACATCGAAGTCCAGCGTTACGCGCCCCTGCTGCAGGCCGAGGTCCTGCGGCGCGCGCAATCCGGCGGTGCCTTGCGCAGCGTCGGGCAGGGCGTGGCGGCCGGACCGCAGAGCGTCAGCCTGACCGGCGTGTCGTTGAACTCCGGAGGCGCAACCGCGGGCACGGGAGGCAACGGCGTGAGCTCCGGCGGAGGCATCGTGACGCAGTTGGGTCCGTCGCTGTTGTCGCTCGACCCCACGGTATCGGTATTTGCGAACTTCGCCCACACCACCAGTCCGCAGAGCAACACGTTCCTGAGCGGCACGACGTCTTTGGTCACGGGCACCCGCAGTTTCAACGCTTCTTATTCGCAGAACTGGGTGTACGGCCTCAGCGCGCAGTTGACCTATAGCGCCAACCATACTAATGTCAACAGCAAGCTTTTCGCCCTGAATCCCTACACCTCCGGAGCTCTCGATCTCCAGGTCACGCAAAACCTGCTGCAGGGCTTCGGAGCCTCCGTGAACGGCCGGAACATCCGCGTTCAGAAGAACAACATTAAAGTCACGGATCTTCAATTCAAGCAGCAACTGATCACCACCGTCTCGGCCGTTTTGAACCTTTACTGGGATCTGGTGAGTTTTAACCAGGACGTGCGCGCGCGGCAACGCGAGCTCGACGCCGCGCAGCAACTGCTGCAGGACAATCGACGGCAGGTGGACCTCGGCACGCTGGCCGAAATCGAAATCACGCGGGCGGAATCGCAGGTCTACACCGCGCAGCAGGATCTGGTGGTTTCCCAAACCAATCTTTTGCAGCAGGAGACGGTTCTGAAGAACGCTCTGGTCCGCGACGGCATCGCGCGCGCGAATCTGGGCAACATCCGCGTCATTCCTCTGGGCCAACTCACCGTTCCCGCGTCCGGTCAAGCTCCGGATGTGGACCAATTGGTTCAAGAAGCCCTGAGCAAACGCCCGGAAATCGAAACCAACCGCATCAACATTCAGAGCAATCAGCTGAATCTGGTCGGGATCAAGAACTCTCTTAAACCCTCGCTGCAAGCCTTCGCCGAACTCACCAACAACGCGCTGGCCGGGGTCGCGGCCAATCCTGCCGCCGAGATCTTTGCGGGAGGGCCCGGGCTCTTTCTTTCTCAAATCTTTCAGCGCAACTATCCGAACTACTCGGCGGGCATTTCCTTCAGCATCGCCATCCGAAATCGCGCGGCTCAGTCGGACTACGTGACCAGCCAGTTGGAGCTTCGCCAGAATGAGTTGAGCCTGCGCAAGAGCGTCAACCAGGTGAGTGTCGACGTGGAGAATGCGGTGATCGGATTGCAGCAGGCACTCGCGCGATATCAAGCTGCCCTCAAGGCGCGCGACCTCTCGCAGCAAACTCTGGACGCGGATCAGGAGCGCCTTCGCCTGGGAGTGTCCACGCCCTACCAAGTAGTGACGGACCAGCAAGCGCTGGCGTCGTCCATCAGCACCGAGACCCAGGCTCTGGCGAACTACAGCCACGCCCGCATCTCCTTCGATCAAGCGATGGGCCGGACTCTGGCGGCCAATAATATCTCGACCGAGGACGCCCTTACCGGCCGTGTTTCCCGAACCTCGGTACTCCCCGCAGTGCTTCCGACGGAGGCCACGAAATGAAGCTCCGCCAACTCACTGCTCTGGTTTTATGCGCCGTCATTCCGGGAGTTCCCGTGTGGGCGCAAGACTCCCTTGAACCGGCTGCCCCCGAAGGCCCCGCGGTCCTGCGGCCCTACCGTGCGCCAGTGGTTCCCCCCGCACGGCTCGCCAACTCGGACCGCTTACGGGAGCTGATCCGCGCGGGCACGCTGTATCTCACCGCGCAAGACGCCATCGCGCTGGCACTGGAAAACAACATCGATATCGAAGTCTCCCGCTACAACCCCGCCATCGCGGCGTGGAACCTGGAACGTTCTCAAGCGGGCGGAGCGTTACCGGGAGTTCCCAGCGGCGCGTCTCAAGCAGCATCGGTGGCCAGCGGACAAGGCGTCGCAGGCAGCCAGGCGGCGGCGGGCGTAGGCGGGGGCGGCGGAAACGGAGGCGGCGGAGGCGGCGGGAACGCCACCATCTCGCAGATCGGTCCGGTGACGCAGAACCTGGATCCGTCTTTTCAGGACACCACCGGCTTCGCCCACAACTCTTCGCCGCAGTCCAACGCGACGCAGAGCAGCACCACCAACCTGGTTTCCGGCACGCGCTCCTATAGCAGCTCTTTGCAGGAGGGTTTCTTGACCGGCGGCAGCGTCACGCTCAATTACAGTGAGCACTATTTGAAGGAGAACGCCAAGACCGACGTTTTCAATCCTTCCTACGCGCCCAGCCTCGGGCTCTCCTTCCAGCACAACCTGCTGCGCGGTTTCGGCTCCGCCGTGGGAGGCCGCACCATTCAAGTAAGCCGGATCAGCCTTAAGAACTCCGATCTCCAGTTCAAAACCCAGATCATCAACACCGTCGTCAGCGTACTCACGCAATATTACGCGCTGGTGGCCGACTACGAAGACCTCCGCGCCAGGCAAAGCGCTCTTTCCACGGCGCAGGAGTTCTACCAGAACGCCAAGCGGCAGGAGGAAATCGGGACGGTGGCTCCGCTGGACGTCACCACGGCGGAAACGCAACTCGCGTCGAGCCAGAACGATCTGGTGGTTTCGCAGACCAGCCTTCAGCAGGACGAAGTCACTTTGAAGAGCACTCTGAGCCGCACGGGCGCGTCTGACCCCGTGCTCGCCGGCGTTCGCATCGTACCCCTGGACCGCATCGTGGTGCCGGATCAGGACGATCTCGCACCGCTTTCGGACCTGGTCAACCAGGCTCTGACGAACCGGGCCGACCTGGCCGTACAGCGTGCGAATCTCGCTTCCGCGCAAATCTCGGCTCTGGGAACCAAGAACGGAGTCCTGCCTTCGCTCCAGGCCTTCGGGGGGGCCACTCAAGTAGGTTTGGCGGGAAACCAAGTGCTCACCAGCAGCAGCGCCACCCCTCCGAATCCGTACTTCGTGGGCGGCATCGGAAACGCACTGGGCCAGATCTCCCGGCGCGATTTTCCGAGCGAACGGATCGGCGTCGCCTTCAGCATGCCCCTCGGGAACAACCAGGCGCTGGCGGATCAAGCCATCGATCAGCTCTCGCTCCGGCAGACTCAGTTGAACACGGAAAAATCGTTCAACCAGGTGGTGGTGGACGTATCGAACTACGCGATCGCGGTGCAGCAGGCCCGGGCGCGTTACCAGGCGTCGGTGCGGGCTCGCGTGCTGGAGCAACAGCTTTTGAAAGCGGAGCAGGAGAAATTCGCCGCTGGCACGTCGACGCCTTACAACGTGAATGTCCAAATTCGCGATCTGGCCACGGCTAGTTCCAACGAAGTCGCCGCGCTATCGGCGTATAGCACGGCGCGCATCGCGCTCGATCAGACCCTCGGCGCGACGCTCGAAACCAATCACGTTTCGATCGAGGAAGCCCGGACCGGGAAGGTGTCGCGAGCGTCATCGCTTCCGGCGAACCCCGCGTTGCCGATCCCCTGATGGGGGAGCCGGCCCCCTCCGGCTTCCCTCAATTCCGTCCGGCTCAATGATACCCTGTAGGTGTGAGCCGACCGGTGTCCCGATTCACTCCTTCACGCCGCTATCTTTCAATGGCGATGTTTGCCATCGCCGGGACCGTGCTTTCGGTCTGGACCGCGCTGCGCTGGGGTCCGGAATGGCTGGTAGGCGCGGGCGGACACACCGCTGGCGGAATCCACTGGCTGGGTTTCAGTACCGGTTGGATCGCCGCCGCTCTATTTCTTCTTCCTGCCGCCGCTCTGCTCGCCATGGCCTTCCGTCCCGCCATTGAGATTCACGAGACCCATCTCCGTATCGGCCGCCAAGAGATTCCCTGGAACCACATCCGCCGTCTGGATCAAACCGGCTGGAATGTTCCACTAGCCGTCTACCTCACGCTTCTGGATGAGAGCCGGATTCTGCTGCTCTATCCCGGGGATTTCGATTCCTCCGCCAGCCTGTTGCGTCATTTGCGCCGGCACGCCCGGCTCGCCTTGCTGGACGGAGTGCCGTACCGCCAATTCTGGGGCGAACCGCCGGTCAGCGACCTCTCCGCATCTCGCCGTTCCGTAAACCTTCCCGCTGCTGTTCCGCCGGCAGCCAGTATGCCCCCGGCCAAGTCAGCTTCAGGCGCGAATCTTCCTTCGACCAACAAACCCGCCTCCACCAGTAAGTCGGCGGCGACAAACAAACCAGGTCAGATGGCTCCTCCCCGCTATCCTTTGCTCCGCCCGGAAGACGAAGAGGAAGTGGAGCGCATGTTTCAGCGCTTGAAGACCGTGGGGCACCTGGAGCGGCGCGATCAGGACCCGAAGTAAGCTTCTTTTCGCGGTGGCGGGCGGGATGGTTCTCGCCGCGCTGCTGCACACCCAAATTCTTGCGGCCCTGGGCGGCTACCTGATCCAGGCCGTGCCTCCCCAAAAGGCCGACGTCGCGCTGGTCCTGGCCGGCGACAGCTTCGGCAACCGCATTCTAAAGGGCGCTGAACTTGTGCGCGAAGGCTTTGCCTCCAAGGCGGTGATCAGCGGACCCGAGGGCTTGTACGGATTCCACGAGTGCGATCTGGCGATTCCCTTCGCGGTGAAGGCCGGCTATCCGCAGGATTACTTTATTCCCTTCCCCCATTCCGCCCGGTCCACCCGGGAAGAAGCGACGGACTCCGTGGGCGAGTTGCATCAGTTGGGCGCGCATCGAGTTCTGCTGGTGACCAGTCTTTATCACACACGGCGGGCGGGGAACCTGTTCCGCGCGATCGCGCCCGATATCACCTTCGTGGTGGTCGCGGCTCCGGACCGCTACTTCACGCCGAACGGGTGGTGGCACGACCGCGAGGCTCGCAAGATCTTCCTGAACGAGTGGCTGAAGACCGTGGCCGGCTGGTTCAACATATGAACTCCGCTCTCGACAACTTGGGTAGATGAAGAACGCGGCGCGCTTCCTGTGGCCCTACCTCCGCCGCTACCGGAGAGGGTTTGCGTTGGGCTTCGGCTCGCTCGCGATGAAGGATTTGCTCGGGGCGGCGCTGCCCTTGGTGATCGGCACCGCGATTGACTCGCTGACTCGCGGAGGCTCCCTTCGGTTGCTGGCGATCTACGCCGGATTGCTGGTCGCGCTCTCCGCATTGAAGGGCATCTTCCAATACTGGATGCGCGTGATCCTGATCGGCATCTCGCGCGACGTGGAGTACGATCTTCGCAACGATCTCTTCGCCCGGCTGGTGACGCTCGACTCGGGGTTTTACTCCCGCATCCGCACTGGCGATATCCTGGCACGCGCCACTAACGACATGAATGCGGTCCGCATGATGCTGGGGCCCGGCGTGATGTACTGGTTCGAGACTTCGCTGACGCTGGTGCTTTCCGTAGCGGTGATGGCATGGGTGGACTGGCCACTCACGCTGGTCGCGCTGGCACCGGCTCCGGTGGTGAGCTTCGCGGTGCTCTTTTTCGGACGCCGCATCCATGACCGCTTCGAAGCCATCCAGGGTATGTTCTCCGATATCAGCAGCCGCGTGCAAGAGAATCTCGCGGGCGTCCGCGTCGTGCGCTCCTACGTTCAGGAAGGACCTGAACTGCACCGCTTCGCAGGGCTCAATCAGGGCTATATTCGCGAGAACCTTCGTCTCGCTCGCATTTCCGGGTTGTTCCAGCCTTTGCTTCAGGCCTTGGTCTCGATTGCGTTCCTGCTGGTGCTGGTAGCCGGCGGGCTCCGTCTTACGCAGGGCAAGATTTCTCTGGGCAATTTCGTGATGTTCAACACCTACGTGGGGACACTGGTGTGGCCGATGATCGCGGTCGGCTGGGTGGCGAATCTCATGGAACGGGGCAAAGCGTCGCTCACGCGAGTCCAGTCGCTGCTGGAAGAAAGGCCCGCTCTGGCGGCGCCCCCGGAGCCTCGCGCGATGCCCTCGCCGTTGCGTGGGGAAATCCAATTTCACGGCGTGCGCGTCGAATACGGGGGGCGGGCGGCACTCGACGGCGTCGACCTGCGCATTCCCGCGGGGACGACCGTCGCGATCGTCGGGCACACGGGCAGTGGAAAGAGTACCCTTGCCCACTTGATCCCGCGACTGATCGATCCTACGGCGGGGGCGGTAAAGCTCGACGGCATCGATCTGCGAGAATTCGATCCCCGTGATCTCCGGCAGGTCATCGGCTACGTGCCGCAGGAAACTATTCTCTTTAGCGCGACGCTGGCCGAGAATATCGCGTTTGGGGTCCCGGATGCTTCACCCGAGCGGATCCGGCGAGCCGCGGAACTTGCGGGGCTCGCTTCGGACCTGGCCGGTTTCCCGCAGGGCCTGAATACCATGGTGGGCGAGCGAGGGATCACGCTTTCCGGAGGTCAGAAGCAACGGACCGCGATCGCCCGGGCTCTGCTGCGCTGCGAAACGTCCAACGCGCCGATCCTGATCCTGGACGATGCGCTGGCCAGCGTCGACACCGCTACAGAGGAACAGACCCTTCAGAGTCTGACGGAGATATTGCGGGGACGAACCACGGTGCTGATCTCGCATCGAGTCTCCACGATCCGCCACGCCAGCCGAATCTTCGTGATCGAGCATGGCCGGGTGGTAGCGGAGGGATCGCATGGGGACCTGCTCGCGCACGGCGGCTACTACGCGGATTTATATCGCAAACAGTTGCTCGAGGAAGAATTGGAGAAAATCTAGTAGCTCAGGCCCCCGCCATGCGGAGGTGCATGCGGAGTTGGCGCCCTTCAGCACGGAGTTCCCGCTCTAAACGGCGAGAGGCACGCTCGCCGATCAGATCGGCGACCTTGCTCAGGAGTCCCGGGACATCTTCCGGCGTGATCAGCATGGACTTACTGCGCTGCGCGGGGCTGGGCTTCGAATTCTGGTAGGTGGTAATGATGGCCGTCGCGGGCTTGTATTCCATGTTGCGGGCGTGGGCCAAGACTTTAAGGCCTGCCTGCGGCGATTCCATCTGTAAGTCGCTCAAAACAAGCTCGTAAGTGCCTTCGTCCATCTTGGCAACGGCTTCGGCACCGCTTGCAGCCGCGTCCACATTGTAGCCGCCCGCTTTCAGGACGGTCTGCAAAATCAGACGCGAGGCCGGGTCGTCGTCCACAAGGAGGACCCGGGCCAGCTCGTAATCGAGAGTTCTCGGCGAGAGGCTCATCGGAATGCCTACCTAAGTTTAACCCATAGGTCCGATTTTCGACCACGAGATTTTCACGGAACGTTCTTAGTACGTCCTAACTCACTGTTTCCGTTAGTCTTTCTTGAAGACGCGGGCGAAGATTGCATCCACGTGAACCAGGTATCGAGCTGTGGAAAAGGCCTCCCGGATACGTTCAACAGGAAGAAAATAAAGGATTTTATCATCGGACTCCACCGCCGCTTGAAAGTCGCCCTCCGTCTCCCAGGCGTGCATGGCATGGGTCTGGACCGTACGGTACGCCTCCTCCCGGAGCATTCCCGCAGCGGCCAAGTCCAGCAAAAGCTGGCCTGAGAAGATCAAGCCTCGGGTGCTGTTTAAGTTGCGCAGCATCCGCTCGGGATAAACGCGCATGCCGTCTACCAGCCACGTGGTTTTGGCGAGCAGGTAGTCTGTGAGGATGGCGGAGTCGGCGAGAATCACTCGTTCGACCGAGGAGTGCGAGATGTCCCGCTCATGCCACAGCGCCACGTTCTCAAGGGCAGCCTGAACGTTGGCACGGACCACGCGGGCGAGGCCGCAGATCTGTTCGCTGGTGACCGGATTTCGCTTGTGGGGCATCGCGGACGAACCTTTTTGGCCCGCGGTGAAGGGTTCTTCGGCTTCCCGGACTTCGGTGCGTTGCAGGTGGCGGACTTCGAGGGCGATTTGCTCAAGGATCGCTGTGAGCAGCGCGAGAGCAGACACCCATGCGGCGTGACGATCGCGCGAGATCACCTGGGTGGTGATGGCGGCGGGCTGGAGGCCGAGGCGCGCGCAGATTTTCGCTTCTGCTTCGGGGCCGATGTGGCCGAAGACGCCGACGGCTCCGGAGATCTTGCCGACGCGCAGATCCTCAGACGCCGCTTCCAGGCGGGCGATGGCGCGCTGCGTCTCATCGAACCATTGGGCGAATTTGAGGCCGAAAGTCACGGGCTCGGCGTGGATGCCATGGGTGCGGCCGATCTGCACGGTGTCTTTGAACTCCCAGGCGCGGCGTTCAAGGGAGGCGGCCAAGGCACGGGCTCCCTCGAGGAGGAGCTTCGAGGCGTCGCGCAGGACCAGAGCTTGTGCCGTGTCGACGACATCGTTCGAGGTCAGGCCGTAGTGCAGCCAGCGGCTCGAATCGGCTTCCCCGGCAGCGGCCATGCGCTCGGCCACGGCGGTGGTGAAGGCGATGACGTCGTGCTTGACCTCACGCTCGATGGCGTGGATGCGTTCGACATCGAAGCCCGCGTGAGCGCGCAGAGCCTGCGCCGCGCCGACGGGCACTTCGCTCGTTTCGGCAAGAGCTTCACTGGCGGCAAGTTCCACCTCCAGCCATTGCTTGAAGCGGTTTTCATCAGAGAACAAGCGGCCCATAGCGGGACGCGTATAACGGGGGATCATGGTTGGCTCTTTTTAAAACAGACTTTAGTAGACGAAGGTTTCCGTGCCACGGCGAGGGTCGGCGAGTACCAGGCGCGTAAAGAGACTGCGCCCATCGAGCGCCTGCGCGGCGGCTTGTTCGACCAGCGCGGGATGGTTATTGTGCTCGCTGATGTGGCCGAGGATCAGCGTGGAGGTGCGGGTATCGAGCTCCTCGCGGATGAATGCAGAAGCGGTGTCGTTCGAGAGGTGGCCCATGCGGCCCATGACCCGCTGCTTAATCGACCACGGGTAAGGGCCGACCTTCAACATTTCGAGATCGTGATTGGACTCGAGCATCAGAAGGTCCGAACCGCGCAGATGGAAGCGGACGGATTCGGGGAGATAACCTAGATCGGTGGCGATGGACACCTTGATGCCGTGGGCCTTAAAGGAATAACCGACCGGATCCGCCGCATCGTGCGGGATAGTGAAGCTGATCACATCGATATCGCCGATGCGAAACTGCGCCCCGGCCTGGAACATTTCGAGCTTGGGGGAGTACTCGCCCCAGGGGATGGCGGGCGCGGTGAGGCGTGAGAGATAAACGGGAATGTCGAGCTTCTTGGCGATGACGGGGAGGCCGTTGATATGATCGCTATGCTCGTGCGTGATGAGGATGGCGTCGAGAGTTTCGGGATCGACGTCGATCGCCTTCAGCCGCTCGAAGGTTTCCTTGCGGCTCAGCCCGGCGTCGACCAAAAGGCGTGTGCGGTCAGTAGAGACGAGAGTGCAATTGCCGGCGCTGGAGGACGCGAGGACAGATACGGATACGATGGCGGGGCTCCTTCTTAAGAGGTAATGATAGCGCAGGACAAAAGTGTCGGCGGTCTAATTCTCCGAGGGCTTCTCAAGTCTGTCGATCACGAGCACCTCCGCCGGCACCTTCGCGGATTCGAGCTTTAGACCGAGTTGTTCCTGGAGCGCCGTAAATATGGTGGGACCGGCGCCGTCGGGACCGTCGGCCACTTCCTGGGGCACCCACTCCAAGACAAAGTCGTACTCGTTGGTGAGTCCGCTTTTGTCGATCACCGGGATGCCGAGTCCGCGAGTGATCATGTTGGCCATCAGGCTCATGTTCGCTCGCTGGCCGGTGAACTTCGTGCCGCCCCGGAACTGACTGCGGCCCGCGCGGATCCCCTGCCCTTTGCCTCCGTCGGGAGCTTTGAACACGTCCAAACCGGGTTCAGCCGGGTTGGACTCGTGTAGCTTCGGGCCACCCTTGGAGACGACCAGGGCATAGCCGGAGACCTCCCGGGTTTCCATATGAGTCTGCAATTGAAAACGCTCGGCGAGGAGGGCGCGGAATCGCAACATCATTCTGGACTGGTAGGCTCGGTTCCGGTCGGAGCCGGGAGGGGCGGCGGCGGATTCGCCGGCCGAGTCTTGCGCCTTGGCGACGATATCGTAGGTGTCGAGGCTGCTCCAATTGGGGGCGCCGAAGACGAAAAATCCAGGAATATCGTAGACGTTCTGGATGATCTGCTTCGGGGTCCAAGCGGTTATTCGGGTGGTGCCGCCGGGGTCGATCGCAAAATTCGGCCGCTCCTCAGGGGTACTCGGCCGGATGGAGGCGACTTCGAAGGTGAGAGAGGGCTGGGTTTGCGCTTGTGCCCACCAAACCGCCGAAGTCGCCAGAAGGATTCCGCAGGTCTGCCTTCCGATCCGCATGTCGCTACCCACACTACAGGAACTCGTGTCGAAGCACAAGGGAAGCACGGGACAGCGCGCCGCCGAAGGGCGGTGCTAAACTTAAAAGTTGCTCCAGGACCGTCCCAATTCCCTGCCCCGTGTATGCGCGGTCAGCTACCTGAACACCGTTCCTTTGGTATGGGGAATGCTGCATTCGCCCGACCGGGAGTTGCGGGAAACCTTCGATCTCTCCTTCGCGTTGCCCGCCGTTTGCGCGGACGAGTTGGCTTCCGGCGCGGCGGATATCGGGATTGTGCCGGTGATCGAGATCGCTCGTCAAGGGCTCGACTATTTCCGCGGGACCGGAATTGCCTGCCATGGGCCCGTACGCAGTATCCTGCTGATTTCTAAGGTGCCGTTCAACCGTATCCGGACACTGGCTACCGATGCGGCGTCACGGACTTCCGTAATGTTGTCGAGAGTAATCCTGGCCGAGAAATACGGCGTTGAGCCCACACTGATCTCCCGTCAGGCCGACCTGGCGTCCATGCTGGGCGGTGCGGATGCCGCGTTGATTATCGGCGATCCCGCGTTGCTGCTCGATCCGGCGACCCTGCCATTCGAGACACTGGATCTGGGCGCGGAATGGGTGTCGATGACGACGCTGCCGATGGTGTTCGCTGTCTGGGGCGGCCGCAAGGAAGCGATCCAGCCGCGTTTTGAACGCGTCTTCGCCGCGTCGTGCCGGTTCGGACTGGATCACGTGGAAGACATGGTGCGGACCGAAGCTCCCGCGCGCGGGGTGAGCCTGGAACTGGCGCGCGACTACTTTACTAAGCACATCGTCTACGAACTGAACGACCGCGATCACGCCGGCATGGACCTGTATCTCAAGATGGCCCTGGCATTGGAGACGAGAGCCGGGGAAATAAAGACGGGAGTCCCCGCATGATGACACGCGCCTTGTCCAGAAAAGACGCCATCGATCTGTATAACAGCGGCGATCTGCTCGCCATGGGTATGGAGGCAGATCAGGTCCGCCGCAAACTGCATCCGGACAACGTGGTCAGCTACATCATCGACCGTAATATCAACTACACCAATTTCTGTACCGAATATTGCAGCTTCTGCGCGTTTTACCGGCCGCTGGGGCACGCCGAAGGCTATGTGCATCCGAAAGAAGTGATCTTCCAGAAGATCCAGGAAACCATCGATCTGGGCGGCACCGGCATTCTGATGCAAGGTGGATTGCATCCCGAACTGACCATCGAATGGTATGAGGATTTGCTTCGGTCGATCAAGGCGAAGTTCGACATCTGGTGCCACTGCTTCTCCGCGCCGGAGATCGTGAACATCGCCAAGGTGAGCAATCTCTCGCTGTACGACACGCTTTCGCGGCTGCGCGACGCCGGGCTCGATTCCCTGCCCGGCGGCGGAGCCGAGATTCTGGACGACGAGGTTCGCCACCGCATCAGCCGGCTGAAGAGCTCCGTGCAGGATTGGATCGACGTGCACCGGACGTGCGCGGAAGTCGGACTGCGGTCGACAGCCACGATGATGTTCGGCACCGGCGAGACCATCGAGCAGCGGATGAATCACTTCGACATCGTCCGCAACATGCAGGAGGAGACCGGCGGCAATTTCACCGCGTTCATCCCCTGGAGTTTCCAGCGCGAGAACACGTCGCTGGGGCGCTTCGTCAAAGAAGAGGCGACCGCGGTGGAGTATCTGAAGATGCTGGCGCTCTCGCGGCTGTATCTCGATAACATTCTGAACATTCAGTCTTCCTGGGTCACGCCGGGGCTGAAGACCTGCCAACTCGGCCTGCGCTTCGGGGGCAACGACGTCGGCAGCATCATGATCGAAGAAAACGTTGTCAGCGCGGCCGGAGCCCATAATGCCGCGACCGAAGAAGAGCTTCGCCGCCTGATCCGCGGCGCCGGATTCGTCCCCAAGCAGCGCGATTCGTTGTACCGGACCTATTTTCTGAACTGAGCTTTTTCTGACCAAAAACTTTCTGAACAAACGGCAACTCGAAATGCAACGGCCACGTCACACACTCATGCGCTTCGCCGCCTTACTGGCGATTCTGGGGGTCCGTGTCTTCGCGGCCGCCACTCCGGAATCGGTCCACGGCCTTCTGAATTCCCTGCCCCTGCGTTTCGAACAGGATCAGCCCGGACATTGGAGCGCACGCGGCAACGGCTACGCGATTTCCTTCCATGGGACGGAGACTGCTCTTCGCCTGGGCGAAAGGGTTGTAAAGCTGAACTTCCAGGGATCGAGGAGCGCCGCGGGATTCGAGGCTTCCGAGAAGTCTCCGACGCCGACGAACTTCTTCACTCGTGGAAAGTACCACTTCTCCGAGGCGTATTCGCGGCTGAGCCGCAAGCAGGTGTATCCGGGAATCGATGTGGTCTATTACGGGCAAGGATCGCAGCTCGAATACGATTTCAACCTCGCGCCGGGAGCCGATCCGTCACGCATCCGCATGCGGTTCGAGGGAGCCGACAGTGTCAAATTGAATTCCGAGGGCGAAATCGCCTTGAAGCTGGGAGCAAGCGAGATCGTACAGCGGCTGCCGGTGGTATATCAGCGGCGCCCTTCCGGAGAGCTGGTGAACGTCGTGGCCTCGTATCAAGAACGGGCCGATGGGAGTTTCGGCGTAAGTCTGGGCGCGTACAATCGCGCACAACCGCTGGTGATCGATCCGGCAGTCGTATATACGGCTTTCCTGTCCGGAAGCAACTCTGAGAGCGGTGTCTCTCTGGCGCATGACGCCAAAGGCTTTGTGTACCTCGCGGGCTTCACGTATTCGTCTGACTTCCCGGCCGGCGATGTGGCTCCGGACAATAGCCCCGTTTCTGTAAAAATCGGTTTTGACGCAGGCCGCGACGGATGGGTGATGAAGCTGAATATCCACGCCCCCGCGGGCAGCCCGATCATCGTGTACGCGAGCTTTTTCGGCGGCAATCTGGACGACGACCTGCGGTCCATGACGGTGGATAGCAACGGCGTGATGTATCTTGCGGGCACCACCCTCTCCACCGACCTCCTGCCGCTGAACAGCAGTGGTACCCCGGTTGCGAACAACTTCCAGACGGCGCTGGGCAACACCAACGTACTGAACAACGGGTTCCTGGCGGTGATCGATCCGGCGCAGGTCGGCGTGGCGGGGCTCCTCTACGCGACGTACTTCGGCGGATCGCAGATTGTCGAGATCAATGGCATCGCCGCGTCCAGCGGCTTGGTTTACGTCACCGGCTGGACCGATACCGACGACCTGCCTGTCAGCCCGCAAGCGACCCAAGCGACGCGCGCCGGAGGCGACGATGCTTTTGTCGCCGTCTTCAATCCGGCCAATACCGGGGCGGCCTCTCTTTACTTCTGTAGCTACCTGGGCGGTTATCAGCAGGACGTGGCGCGGTCGATCGACGTCGATCCTACCGGCCGCTTATACGTCACCGGCTTCACGTTTTCTCCCAACTATCCGCTCACGGGCACTGCTTTCCAACCCTTCTACGACGACGGGGGCGGGGACGCTTTCCTGACCGAGATCGATCCCACCTTGGGGCAGATCCTGTACTCGACGTACATCGGCGGAACGCAGGCGGATGTCGGCGTCAGGGTGGTCTATGAATCGAACGGACACGTGGCCGTCGGCGGATACACCTATTCACCGGACTTTCCGCGCACGCCGACTGCGGCCCAGCCGGTTTACGGCGGCAATGGAGACGCGTTTATCACCGAGTTGGATTTGACCCAATCGAATCCGTTCTTCCAACTGGCGTATTCGACTTTCTACGGCGGAAGCGACGCGGATATCGCCTATGATATCCGGCACGATCCGAACGGGATGTATTACGTGTGCGGCTACACCATTTCAAAGGATCTTCCCGTCACCGGCGGAGCGCTGCAACCCGTTTCCGCGATGGGAGGACTGGACGGATTCGTGGCCGTGATCGATCCCACAAGGTCCCTGGTCTATGCGAGCTACATTACCGGCCCCGGCTATCAGTACGCTCGCAGCGTGGATTACGATTCGGACGGAAACGTCTACGTGACGGGAACCACCAACGCCGATATTTTCCCAGCCAATCCTCCGCACACCAGCGGGCCGGGCAACTACGATACGTTCCTGCTGGTGATTTCGCCGAAATAGGCAAGCGCCGCTAGACTGCGCTTGCGATTTCTGCGGCGATTCGCTGCATTTCCGCACGAGGATCGGCAGCGCGTGTGACCTGGCGTCCCACCACGACGTAATTCGCTCCGTGGGCGATGGCTTGGGCGGGAGTCGCGACACGCTTCTGGTCGCCGGCGGAGGCTCCGGCGCTTCGCACTCCAGGCGTGACCAGAATCGCCTTCGGCGCCACGGCTCGCACTCGCGCTACTTCCAGCGGGGAGCAGACGATCCCATCCATTCCGGTCTCCACCGAGTGTTTCACCCTCAATTCGACCAGTTCGGGAAGGCTCAGGCGGTACCCCATCTGCTGGAGATCGTTGTCGTCGAAACTGGTCAGCACCGTTACGCCAAGGAGTTTCAGGCTACTCGCCCCGCGCCCCTCCACGGCGGCCGCCATCACCGGGCGCATCGCGTGCACGGTCAGAAAGTCCACATCCGCCAGCGCCACTTGAGCCACAGCACGTTTCACCGTTTCCCCGATATCGTACATTTTCAGGTCCAGGAACACGCGCCGGCCTTCTGATTTCAATTCGCGCACGAAATCCATACCGGCGGCCGTGTACAATTCGAGGCCAACCTTATAAAAGGTGGCGGCGTCGCCCAAATCGGAGACCAAGGCGCGGGCCTGTGCCACGGTTTCGACATCCAACGCCACAATTGCAGGGGAGCTTGTCATCATAGAGGTTTTCGGAAGGAAGCGAGCGGGAGGCAGGGAAAAATAGCACGAGCATTTTCGGCGCGACCGGCGAATGGGGTCTGCGCCGTGAGCTCAATGAGGGACACTCACGTTATTTTACAGCAGAGTAGCGCTCCGTGAACCGCGGGGGAGCCGCAGCTCACTTCTGCGCCGAGACTAACGAACGAACTAGGCCGCTGCTTCTTTAGGCTTGTTCTTTGTGCCCGGCGGACGGCCCCTGCGTTTGAGAGCCGACATCCAGGCTGGGGGACGGCCACGGCGCTTTCCGCGACCTCTTGCCAAACGCTCCAGCGTCAGGATTGCTTCTTCGATCTGTTCCCGTTCCTGGCGTAGGTCCGCCAGCATTTTTAATACGTCCATACAGGTTTGTCACCCGCCTTTCCCGGGGTCATCCACTCCGAGCTGTTCTGAAAACAGAACAGGAAGCTCCAAAATGCCCCGCAACTGCATTTAAGAGTTTATATCTGTTTACAGGTGATTTCAAGACGCTTGTTCTGTTTTCAGAACAAAACTTCAGATCTTGCCCTGTTCTTAACTTTCTTAACAGGGGCCATGCGGTAGCTGGGGCGCCCTCGGCGGGGCGCGTAGAGACTAAGAATGCTGCTCACGGGAAGACGCTACCACAGGGCGGTTTTGTTTCCAATGACGATAAAAAGGGAGCCCGGCTACGATGATGACCAGACCGATTCCGGATTCGCGGGGCGATTTTAGCAGCGTCGAATACAACAGCGCGACCGCCACCAGCACAAACAGCACGGGAATGACTGGGTAGCCTAGTACTTTGTAGGGCCGTTCGAGGTCCGGGCGGCTGCGCCGCAATACCAGGACCGAGGCGGCGGTCATCGCATAAAGAATCCAACTCGGGAAAATCACCAGCGTGTAGAGCTGCTCGTAATGGCCGCTCAGCAACAACAGGCAACTCCAGAGGCAAAGCAACAGGATTCCCGCGGAGGGCGTTCGAAAACGCGGATGAATACGACCGAGGGGTTCAAAGAAATAGCCGCCGCGCGCCATCGCAAAGGGCACGCGGGAGCCGGAAAGAATCGAACCATTGAGAGCGGCAAAAATCGAAATCATGACGGCGACGCTCACCGCGGACGCACCGGAGTCACCGGCGATCTTGCGGACCATCTCCGAGGCGACGCGCTGGCTTCCCGCTACTTCGTGTCCCGTCAGGACAGAAAAATACGCGAGATTGGCCAAAAGATAGACGGCCATCATGGCCAAGGTGCCCCCAATCAGCGCGAACGGCAGATTTCGTTGCGGGCGCTCGATCTCGGAGCCCACCATGCCGGCGTTATTCCATCCGTCGTACGCCCACAAGGCCGCGACCAGAGCGGAAAAAAAGCCGGCCACGCCGCCCGGAGTTGGCGCGATCGCCGAGTGGAAATTCCCGGCCGAAGCATGTTTTGAGAAAATTCCCACGGCGATCAGCGCGCCGATCAACAACAGTTTCAACGCCGTGAACGCCACCTGGACGCCGCCGCCCAGTCTGACTCCCCGATAGTTGACACCGGCCAGGAAAAGGATCAAACAAATCGCCAGAATCTGTCCATAGCGGATCTCTAAAGGCCCGCCGTGGGGGCCGACGGGAAGCGGAATCGAATATACGGGCGTCAGCAGAACCGGGAAAAAGTCCGATAGATAGGTGTAAAATCCGGTGGCGAGCGTAGCGATCGACGCGCTCTTGGCGACCCAGGTCTGGGTCCAGCCGTACACAAACCCGAAGAAGGGGCCGTAGGCGGCATTGAGGTAGACGAACTCGCCTCCGGCCCCGGGGAGCGCGGCGGAAAGCTCGGCGTAGGTCAGGGCTCCGAACAACGTCAAAATGCCGCCGAAAATCCACACGGCGAAGACTGCGGCCGGCGATCCGACAGCTTTAATCATGTCGGCGGGCACCAGAAAAATTCCACTGCCGATGGCGGTGCCGATGACGATGGACATCGCCGACCAGAGCCCTAGCGCCCGGCGCAGCTCAGGTGTTTCCACGGTTTGCATTCTCCTTGAAAACGTAAGATCCGGCCAAGCCCACGAAGAAGGTAGCCGAGGTGCCGATCAGAACGTACCACGTAAAGGCAATGGGGGTCCCGAATTTCACGTAAAGAACCACGGCAAGGCCGGCCAGCATGCCGGACATCGCCGCGTTCTGGCCCACTCGCTTGGTGAGTACGCCCAACAAGAACACCCCCAGCAGTGACCCGTATAAGATGGACGCGATCGACAGGCCGGCTTCGAAAACGCTGCCCCAGTTCCGGGCGACCATGGCGACGCCGAACAGAATCGCGCCCCAGACGAGAGTCACGCCGCGGGCAAAGCCCAATTCTCCGCCCGCGGCACGGCCAGGAAGAAAATCGATCACGGTGGTGGAGGCCAAAGCGTTAAGTGCGGCGGACAGGTTGGACATCGCGGCGGCGAGAATCGCCGCCATAACCAGTCCGGCCGCGCCGGCGGGCAAGTAGGTCCAGACAAAAAGCGGATAAAGACGATCCATCACGGCGGGAGGCTGCCAGCCGTTCTGCCGGTACAGCACAAATAAGCAGACGCCCACGATCAGAAACAGTGTGAACTGCGCCGCGACGACGATCCAACTGGTGAGGAGGGCTCGGCGGGCAAGCCGCTCGCTGGGGGCGGCGAGAAGCCGCTGTACCATGAGCTGTTCGGTTCCGTGGCTCGCCGTGGTGAGGAAACAACCTCCGAGGAGTCCGGCCCAGAAGCTGTAATCGCGGGCGAAGAAGGCGGCGGCGGAACCCCAACGGAAATCGAAGACCTGTAGCTTGCCAAGAGGTCCCGCGACGGCGGTTACGGCGGTCCAGCCTCCGGGGATGCGATGCAGGATCGCCGCGAGGCTCAGGGCGGCGCCGGCCACGTAGAGGAACATCTGGGCGACGTCGGTCCAGATGACAGCTTTCATACCGCCTTCGTACGTGTAGAAAAGCGTCAGCGCAAGAATCACGAGGATGGAGACGGTATCGCCCGTGTCCAGAATGATGGACACAACAAGTGAGATCGCGAAGACGCGGACGCCCTCGGCCAGCGCACGAAGGACCAGAAAAGTTCCGGCGGTGAGTTTGCGGATGCGCTCGCCGAAGCGGTTCCGCATCAGTTCATAGGCAGTGAACAATTCTCCCCGGAAATAGGAGGGCAGCAGGAGTGTGGAAATCGCGATCCGGGCCAGCAAGTACCCCAGGACCACTTGCAGGAATCCGAAGTTGCCGCGGAAGGACAGAACGGGAGTCCCGATGACGGTAAGGGTGCTGGTCTCCGCGGAGACGATCGAGAGCGCGATGGCCCACCAGGGAATGTCCCGGCCGCCCAGAAAGTAGTCCTTGAGGGAACGCTGCGAGGAGCGAAAACGGGTCCCCAGCCAGGTGATCCCGGCGAGATAGGCGGCGATGATGGCGAGATCGGCCCAGCGCATGACGCGTGAAGGAGAGCGGAAGCGTAAAGGTTAGGATACGCGGTTCCGCACCCTGCCGGGAACTAATCTCTACCATGGGGCGTCTATTGAACGCTAGAATAGAAGCAGGTGAAAGGGTGTTGCCATGCGCCGTGCGCATCCGGTATACTCCTTTAGATTCTATGGATCGGCCATCTCATTCCGCCTGGAGGTTCCGCGTGTTACCCAGAAACTTCGTGTCCAGAAAAAAAGGAGAGATCCTGTTGACCGTGGCAGCGCTTGCCTTCGGGTTCGTGGCGGGGCTCTCGTCGCTGTCGGCGCAAACTCCAGCTGCGGCTAAGAAGCAGGAATGGAAGAGCCAGGCTGAGTTTGACCTTTACGATGCCGCGCAGAAGGACACCAACCCTGTCACGCGCATTGAAAAGCTGGATAAGTGGAAGGCGCAATTCGCGGACACCGACTTCGGACCCGAGCGGACGCAGATGTATCTGGTGGCTTATGAGCAAGCGAATAACGCGCGCGCGGCGTTCGACACCGCTGCCGCTCTGCTGAAGATCAATCCCAGTCATTCGCTGGCGCTGCCCGCGATCATGTATTACGTCCGGCAACTGAAGCCGGCGCAGCCCGCAGATCTGGATCTGGCGGAGCAGACGTCCAACTACGTTTGGGAAAACCTGGACAAGATTTACGCGCCGGCCAACATGCCTGCGGGCCAGACGGCCGAGCAGTGGGCCAAGGCCAAGGCCGACACGAAGCCGTTCCCTCTGGCGACGCTGCTGTTCATTATCGACGCGCGTAAAGACAACAATCGCGCGATTGCGGACTACACCAAGATTCTGAAGAAGGACCCGACGCAGGCCGCGGTTTCCAACCTGCTGGCTCGCGCCCTGCTGGTGAAGGCGCAGACCGACAAGGACCCGACCGAGCAGCCTGTCGCGCTATTCCACTTCGCGCGCGCCGCTGCTTACACCGGTCCTAATGCGTTGAGCGCCGCAGACCAAGGCACCGTCAAAACCTACGTGACCAACGCTTACACGAAGTATCACGGATCCGCCGAAGGGCTGGATCAGCTGCTGGCCAGCGCGAAGGCGAACGTGATGCCTCCGGCCGATTTCAAGATCAAGAGCAGTGTGGACATCGATAAGGAAAAAGCCGACAAGGAAGCCGAGGAGATGAAGAACAATCCGATGATCGGGTTGTGGACGAAGATCCTCCGCGAGCCGATGACCAAGGACGACGGCCAGATGTACTTCGACATGAACGTCAAGGACGCGCTGCTGCCAGGCGGGGCCAACGGCGTGATGAAGTTCAAGGGCAAAATCGTCTCCATGACGCCGGCGACCAAGCCGAAGGAAATCCAACTCGCGATTGAGAAGCCGGGTGTCGCAGATGCCACGCTGAAGTTCGAGAAACCGCTGGATGGCAAGATGGAAGTGGGTGAGGAGCTTTCTTTCGAAGGCAAGGCTACTGAGTTCAACAAGGAGCCCTTCATGATCACCTTCGACGTCGAGAAGGACGGCCTGGAAGGCTGGACCGGCAAGAACACCCCGGTCAAGGCCGCTCCGAGGGCCGGCGGTGCGAAGGGTGGTTCTAAGGCGGCTCCTAAGGCAGCGCCCAAGCAGTAGTTCGCGTGAATTTATCCGCTCCCGGGCGGTTGCGGCTCAGGTATAGAGATGCCGCGGCGGTCCGGGAGCGGTTTACATTTTATAGCGGCCTAAATCTTCGTCGCTGAGGTTTTCCAGCCACTTCCGCAACTCCTCGTTACTGCCCGCTTCCGCTACCACGGCCGTATCTCGGGACGACTTCAGCACGGATTCATCCACGAAAATCGGGCAATCCAGCCGGAGCGCGATTGCCAGGGCATCGCTGGGGCGGGAATCGACGCTAATCAGTTCACCGCCGCGTTCCAGCCAAATAATCGCGTAGAACGTGTCGTCGCGAAGATCGCTGACGACGATCTTCTTCACGCCCGCTTCAAGCCCAAACAGGAGATTGCGGATCAGATCGTGAGTCATGGGGCGCGGCGTGACCTGCTTCTCGATTTCAAGGGCGATGGCCTGCGCTTCGTACAATCCGACCCAGATCGGCAGAATGGCGGTGCCGTTGACGTCCTTCAAAACTACGATGGGATTGTTCGTCATAGGGTCCATCATCAACCCCCGGATTTTCATTTCGACTTCCATTTCCGCCTCCCCTTTTACTGACTGACGAACTCACCGGCGAGCGAGTTCGGACCCGCTCTGGTCACCCGGACATTCACGTACGTACCCCTTAGGTCCTGATCGGCGGCGGCGCGCAGAAAGTTCAACGGCTTGTTCTGCGAGGTGCGGCCGATCCACTGGCCAGTGGCTTGATTGAAGCCTTCGACGAGACACTCTTCAACGCGGTCCACGTAAGCGGCGTTTTGACGGATCTGGATGGCGCGCTGGCGCTCCTGCACGATGGTCAGACGGCGGGTCTTCTCGTCTTCGGTGATTTGATCGCCGAGTTCGAGCGCCGCGGTGTTGGGCCGGCGCGAGTACTTGAAGCTGAACATGGCGTCGTAGCCGACTTCGTCCATCAGGCCCAGAGTCTCTTCGAAGTCCGCCTCTGTCTCGCCCGGGAAGCCGACGATGATATCGGTGCTGATCGCGATCGGGCGGCTCGATGCTTTCATCCAGGCGATACGTTGCAGGTACTGCTCGCGCGTATATAGGCGCTGCATCTGTTCGAGCACCCGGGTGGAACCGGACTGCACGGGAAGATGCACGTGGTTGCACAGGGACGCGTTGGTCTCGATGGCGTCGATGATCCCCTTCACGAAATCGCGCGGATGCGATGTAGTGAAGCGCACGCGGCGGATTCCGGGAACCTGGCCCACTTGATCGAGCAACGTCGCGAAATCCCAACCCGTTGGAGAGGGATCCCGATAACTATTCACGTTCTGGCCGATCAACTGGATCTCGCTGTAACCGGTGCGAGCGAGTTCGGCGGCCTCGGCGAGAACGGAGGCACTCGTGCGGCTCCGCTCCGGACCCCGGGTAAAGGGCACGACGCAATAGGCGCACGATTTGTCGCAGCCTTCAATAATGGTGATGTAGGCGCGATGTGGCATGTCACGGCGGGTAAGAGGAGTGTCGAAGGTGTCTTTGGTATCGAGCGACAATCCGGTTACGCGGCGGTTTCCGGCTTCGAGCTGCACCAGCATCTCAGGGAGTTTGTTATAGCTGGCAGAGCCGCACACCATGCTGACATGGGGCGCCTTTTCGAAAATCTTCTCGCCTTCCTGCTGGGCGACACAGCCGAGGACGGCGAACGTCTTGCCCTGGCCGTCCTTCTTGAAATAGTTCAGGCGATTGAAAACCTTCTGTTCGGCCTTATCCCGGATGCTGCATGTGTTGTAAAAGACCAGTTCGGCTTCATCCGGAGTAGCCACCTGGCTGTAACCCTGGTGCAGCAGCGTGCCCACGACCTTTTCGGAGTCGTGCGCGTTCATCTGACACCCGAACGTCTCAATGTAAAAGGTCTTCACCATTCTCATTGTGGCACAGGCTTCAGCCAGTGGACCTCCAGGAACTAAGGCCTTTGCCGGATTGCACGGGCGGGGGAATCCGCCTAGCCTGGAACTGTGAAGCTTTACGTACTGCCGCTGCTTTCGGCGTTCGCGCTGGCCCAATCGACGACGACCACCTATACCACCGACATCAACGGCAATCGCGTCGCCGGGCTGCCGCCGACGGTCTCCGCGGACCATACGCAGACTCAAGTCACCCAATCCATCAACGGCCACCAGGTGCCCCTCGAACAGCGCGAGGAGAAGGTACTGAGGAAAGACGCAAGCGGATCGGTGACCGAGACCATCGTGCGGAAGTACACTCCGAATGGCCAGCTCGCCTCGACGGAGCGCGTGGTTACAGAGCAGCAAAACACGGGTGCCGGGGGCTCCGTGGTACGTGCCACCACGTATCAAAGCGATATAAACGGGCAGCAAAGGGAAGTGGAGCGCCGTACGACCGAGACTCGCGTGTCGGGAAACTCGACGAATATCGAAACCTCGATCGCGCGTCCGACGATTAATGGCTCCTTCGATACGACAGAAAAGCGGTCTTCGGTGAGTACCGGAACGGACGCGAGCAAGACCACCACGGAAACGGTGTATCGCCCGAGCCAAAACGGAGGACTCTCCGAGGCACTCCGCATGGTGAAGCAGGAGACGAAAGCCAACGGTCAGTCCGTCGTGAACATCGCGAACTACGAACCCGGGATGACGGGCAAGTTGGAGCTTCACGACCAGACGGTTTCAACTAGCGCGAAGCAGCCCGACGGTTCGGAAACCACGCAGGTTGACCTTTACGCGCCGGCGGCCGACGGACACGTTCGAGAGAGCGGCGCAAAGCAGCAGATCAAGGAAGAACAGATCATCACTCGCAAGGTGGGTGCGGACGGTTCGGTCACGGAGACGTTGAGCGTGCGCAGACCCTCAGTCTCCGATGCGACCAAGCTGGGCAATCCGCAGCAGATTTCACAGACAGTGTGCCAGGGCAAGTGCGAGTCGGCTCCGGCTCCGCAGTCTGTGCCCCCCACAACGCCCAAACCGTAAACTGCGCTTTAGGCAGAGAGTTTTTGTAAGAAGCTTTCGCCTTTTACGATCTTCACGCCGAAATTTTCCGCCACGGTTTGGCCTAGATCGGAGAGCGTTGCGCGAACTCCCAGCGGAACCGCACGGGCTCGCTTGCCGTAGGTGAGGACGGGTACGTATTCGCGGCTGTGGTCGGTAGACGGCGTGGTGGGATCGCAGCCGTGATCCGCAGTGAGAATCGCGAGATCGTCGTCGCGCAGCTTCGATTCGAACAGCGGCAGCCATGCATCCACTTCTTCGAGAGCCCGGGCGTACCCTTCGACGTCGTTGCGATGGCCGTAAAGCTGGTCAAAGTCGACGAGGTTGACATAGATCAGGCCGCTCTCGATGGTCTCCATCATCTCGAGCGTTTTGGCCATGCCGTCGGCGTTGCTCTTGGTCTTTTCGCTCTCGCCGATACCTCGGCCGAGAAACACGTCGAAGATCTTGCCGATGCTCGATACTTCCACGCCGTGGGCGGCCAACTGATCGAGGAGCATGCCTTTGGGTGGAGGCACGGCATAGTCGTGACGATTCGGCGTGCGCGTGAAGTGCCCCGGCTCGCCGATGAACGGGCGGGCGATGACTCGGCCCACCTCGTATTTGCCGCGCAGGATTTCGCGGGCGGTTTCGCACATTTTGTAGAGCTCGAAGAGCGGAATCACTTCCTCGTGGGCGGCGATCTGGAAAACGCTATCGGCCGAAGTGTAGACGATGGGCGAGCCGGTACGCATGTGGTCTGCGCCCAACTCGGCGATGATCTCCGTGCCGGAGGCTGCTTTGTTCCCGAGCGAAGTCCGGCCCACGCGGCGCTCGAATTCGTCCATCACCTCGGGTGGGAAGCCGTTCGGGAACAAGGGGAACGGTTTTTCGAGATGGATGCCGACCATTTCCCAGTGTCCTGTCGTAGTGTCTTTGCCGGGTGAGGCCAGCGCAGCTTTACCGAATGCGCCGATGGGGGCCTCGACGGCGGCGAGTCCGGTGAGCGGCTTGATATTCGCCAGGCCTAGACGGCACAAGTTGGGAAGGCGCAACACGCGTTCCTTGGCGATATTGCCCAGCGTGTCGCTGCCTTTATCGCCATAGGCTTCGGCGTCGGGCATCGCTCCGATGCCGACACTGTCGAGAACAATCCAGATGACACGGCGGAAGCTCATGGGGGCTATTGTTTGGATGCGGCGAGAGCGGCATCGATGCGTTCAATCAACTGTTCCTCGAATTTGTCGGGCTGGAAACCCTCCATGCGGCTGGCGACGCGGCCCTGCTTGTCAAGCAGGACCGTGGTCGGAATTTTGGAAACCTGCAAAATGCGGCTCATTCCGTCCTCGAAATAAACGTGCGTGTCCCACATCTGCTCAGCCAGAAAGGGAGCGACCAGCGAGTGATCGTCGTCGGTGTCGAGTGCGAGAAAGACGATATCCTTACGATCTCCGTAGTGCTTCTTCACGGCCTCGTAGATGGGATGCTGGGCCCGGCAAGGGACGCACCAGGTGGCCCAGAAATCGAGCACCAGGATGTTGCCCGACAAGCTCGACATCTGGAGCTTCTTCCCGTCGAGGCCGGTGATGATGAACTGCGAAGGATCGGCGGCGGCGGAGTTGGGGTCGAGCGCGAGCAGTTTTTTGTGGCGGGTCTGGATCAGCGAGGAGGTACGGTCATAGGCGGCGAGGATTTCATCGCCCATGCCCTTCTCCGAGGCGTGCTGCTTGACGTACAGCTCGCCCAGCCGCATGCGGTCATTGAGTCGCTCTACGTCGGTGGCGTGCGGATCCGGGATCGCAAAGGCTTCGGCGAGACGCGCCGCGGCTTCCTCCTGGCGATTCAGCAGGAACAAAGTATTGGCCCAGACGCGAGCGGTCTCCTCGCTGGGGTAGGTGGAAAACGCTCGAGAGGCGAGCCGCTCGGCGTTCTCATCGTCGCCAAGGATGATGCGGCCACGGGTTTGCGTCACCAGAGTCCGGCCGAGCGCTCGGTCGCGATCCTCTTGCACCTGAGGCGCGGTGGCTCCGGTGGGCGCCGCCATCCCCGAAATGATGTCCTCGAGCGCACGGGCGTACTTGATGGCCTTCTGGGCATTCTCGTCGCCGCCCAGGATGATCAACGATTGGGACACGCGGTCCAGCGAGAGGACGTCATCAGGAACGGCGGCCAGAACGCGTTCGCCATACTGGACGGTGCGCGCGTCGTCGTGGGTATCCATCGCGGCTCTGGCCAGAGTTCGTTCGATCTCCAGGCGTTGGGTGCTTTCCGGATACTTCTGGAGGTGGGCTTCCAGCGCGCGGACCAAGTCCGCGGCGGAGTTGGCCGCTTCGTTGACGGCCTTCATAAGATCCTGCTGTTCGGCGTCCGAGGGCGGCGGAGCCTGGGCGCACAGCGTGGCCGCCACCAAACTCAACGCGAGCCAGAGCTTCATTCCGCCTTATCCTTTTTTCGAACCGCTTCGGCTAGCATCTTGGCGCGCTCGCGGGCGATGTTCAAGTAGGTCTCATCCCCGGCGACGCGATCGAACAGCGGCAGGAATTGTGCGATCCCGACGAGGCGGTTCTGGGTCCATAGAGTCTCGATGTTCATCAGAGACTGATGAACGCCAAGCTTGTCGTGCTTGATGGTGAGACGTAGCGCCAGGAAAGCGCGCTCGCTGTCCGTAATGGTCTCGAACCAGCCCTGCAGGGCCTGGGCGTTTAAGTCGGTGGAGTAGTTAAATTTGGCTTCGGTGGCTGCCGAACCATCTTCATAGCGAAATGTCTTCGCACCCATGTTGGCAACTTTGAGGCCGCTCTCGACAGGACGCTTGAAATGGTCCAGCTTATCGGCGAGATCGAAAATAATCGAAGTAGTCGCGGGCTCGATTTGGAGTTTTTCGGGATCGTCGTCCTTTGGATCTTCTTTGTAGGAAACGGCGCCCCCGCGGTCGATCGTGATGGAAACGTAAGCGGGCGTGGAGCCGGGGAAGGTTTTCGTGTACACAACCCGAGGGGCGTTCTGAGCGAACGTTAGCGCGGCACAAGCAAAAGCCAGAAACAGCTTCACGAGATCCTCCTGGCCGCCTGCCGGGCAGGAGCTTTCAAAAACGTCGCATGACAGATGGCCACGGCCAGCGCGTCGGAAACATCTTCAGTTTCCATTTCCTGATCAAGACCGGTGAGGATGCGGACCATTTTCGCAACTTGCTGTTTTTCAGCGCGGCCGTAGCCGACTACACTGGACTTCACTTCGAGCGGCGAGTATTCTCCGAGCGAGACCCGCGCTTCGGCGATGGCCAGGAGTGCTACGCCTCGCACGTGCGCCAGCTTGAGCGCCGTTTTCACGTTCTGGGAATAGAAGACCTCTTCCACGGCGGCTTGCTCGGGCTGATGCTCGGCGAGGATCGAACGCAAAGCACCAGCGATGCTCCTCAGGCGGTTCTCCAGAGGTTCGCGGGCGCTGGTGCGGATTACGCCGTGACCGATCACGCGGTGCGTGCGGCCGTCGCTGGAGATCACACCCCAGCCCGTGCGCTCCGTTCCGCAGTCGATTCCGAGCACACGCACGGCAGCGCCTCCTGCCCTGACCTATTGCGCCAGGGCCTCCATTTCCTTCTCATCGACGTCGAAGTTGGAATACACGTTCTGCACGTCGTCGTGATCTTCCAGAGCTTCGCTGAGCCGGATCATGCCGCTGGCGTTCTTGCCTTCCAGTTTCATCAGATTCTTCGGCAGCATGCCAATTTCCGCGGAAACCGTGGGGATGCCTGCCTTCTGAATCGCGGCCAGCACAGCGTCATGCGCCTCGGAGGGAGACACAACTTCCCAGTTGTCTCCGTCGTTGCGCAGATCGTCGGCGCCGGCTTCGAGCGCGACGTTCATGAGCTGATCCTCGGTGGCCTTGTCGGCCTCAATCAAGATCTGGCTCTTGCGCTCGAACATCCACGCGACGCTGCCCTGTTCGCCGAGATTGCCGCCATTCTTCGAGAACATGTGGCGGATATCGCTAACCGTGCGGTTCCGGTTGTCGGTGGCTACCATGACCAGCACGGCGGCGCCGCCCGGCCCGTAACCTTCGAACATGATCTCGTCGATCTGTCCGCCCTCAAGCTCGCCCGTGCCGCGCATGATTGCGCGCTTGATGTTATCGGCGGGCATGCTGACGCCCTTGGCGGCAACAATCGCCGTGCGCAGGCGCGGATTGGCGTCCGGATCGCCGCCGTTACGCGCGGCGATCATAATTTCTTTGATGATGCGGGTGAAGATCTTCCCGCGTTTGGCGTCAAGCGCGCCCTTTTTATGCTTGATTGTTGCCCACTTGGAGTGACCGGACATACGAGACCTCTGGCCTCCGGATGAGAAAACCGGGAGAACCCAACTATCGAGAATACCAGATCGGGCGGGCCGCGTCGAAGGAATGTTCGTGATACGCTTCTAGGTCGGACCACCACATCTATGCTGATCATGGAAAATCCTTTGGATTCCTCGCCGATGATCTTTCCGGTGCTGGAATGCTTTCACATCATCGGGATGGCTCTGTTGGTGGGCACCATCGCACTGGTGGACTTCCGGATGCTGGGGTGGGCGATGCCGGGGCAGACGCCCGCGGAACTGGCAGATGACGTTAAGGCGTGGAGCCACGTGGGCCTTGCAGTGATGCTGCTGAGCGGGCCGATGCTGTTCCTTTCGGATTGGGACATGTACTGGTACAACAGCGCGTGGCGCGCGAAGATGGGACTGTTCCTGCTCGCGCTGGCGTTCAACTTTACGGTGCATCGCAGGGCGATCGCTTCAGGATCTCCCGGCAAAGGCGTGGCATTAACCTCGTTGTTGCTGTGGGCAAGCGTCATTGCCGGCGGAATCTTCATCGCGTTTGTCTAGGCGGGAACCATGCTCCTTGAATTCGTCCAGTGGCTTCAGATGACCGGTTACGCAACGGCGCTTCGCCAGTCCTGGTATGTGTATCCGGTCATCATGACGCTACATCTGGTGGGGATCGGGATGTTCGGCGGCCTGGTGCTGGTGACGAACCTGCGGCTGCTGGGCGTGACGATGCAGAAGCGCCCTGTGGCGGACGTCATCCGCGGGTTGCGCCATCTCAAGCACGCGGGGCTGACGCTGATCGTAGTGTGCGGGTTCCTGATGTTCAGTTCCAAGGCCGAGGAGTACTACTACAACTGGTTCTTTTGGATGAAAATGTCCCTGCTCGGACTGATCGCACTGCACGCGCTGGCGTTCCGGTCGAGCGTGTATAAGAATCCAGCGGTGTTGGATAGGAGTTCTACCATGCCGGGCATAGCGAAGCTGGCGGCAGTGTTGTCGATCCTGCTCTGGACCGGGGTGGCGATTTGCGGCCGCGGAATCGGGTACATCGACCCGCCGCTCGAAAAGCTGCACGCGATGCTGTTCCTGGTAAAGTAGGCCGGCGGGCATGCTGCTCCACCCTGGTCTGCTATGCTGGGGGCAGGTAGGCACAGGCGTATGAATCGTGGTTTTCAAGTCGCGGTAGTCGCATCTTCGACGTGCGTGGTCGGTCTGCTTCTTTTCGGCGCTTTGCACAGCAATGGTGCGACGCCGAATGACAGCCCCTATCCTCATCTGGGGGTTTACACCGAGGTCCTTTCGCATATCCAGACGGATTATGTGGAAGAGCCGGATATGAAGGCCGTGACCAACGGCGCGATCAACGGCATGCTGGAGTCGCTCGACCCCTTTGCCAGTTACTTGAACGCCGACCAGTACAAGCAGTATCTGGCGACGAAGCAGAATCCGAAGGCCAGCGTCGGCTTGTATCTTTCCAAGCGGCTGGGCTACATGATGGTGGTGGATTCGCTGCCGGGATCTCCGGCCGCGAAGGCGGGCCTGACCACGGGCGACATTCTTGAAACGATCAATAATATCTCCACGCATGACATGCCGCTGGCGTTCGCCGAGATCATTCTTCAGGGCGACCCCGGCACGACGGTGAAGATGAGCGTACTGCGCACCGTGCGGAGCGATCCGCAGGATGTCACACTGACCCGCGCCGCGATCGTGAATCCGCCGCTCGCGTCACACCTGGAGCCTGCCGATCAAGTCGGCGTGATCACCAGCTCTTCGCTGGACGAGGCGCGCGTGCGCGAGATCTCCCAGAAGATCGGCGATCTTTCAAAGCAGGGCGCCAAGAGCTTGATCCTCGATCTGCGGCACTGCACCACGGGCGACCCACAGGCCGGCGTGGCCCTGGCGAATCTATTTATGGACAAGGGTCTGATCGGGTACACCCAGGGTCAGAAGTCCAGCAAGCAGGAGTTCCAGGCTGCGGCCGCCAAGCAGGTGACCAAGCTGCCGCTGGTGGTTTTGACCGATCGCGGCACGGCGGGGGCGGCGGAAGTGGCCACGGCCGCACTGCTGGAATCGAAGCGCGCGCAGGTGGTCGGAGAACACACCTTCGGAGACGCGGCGGTCCGCAAAGCGGTCACGATGGACGATGGCAGCGCGGTGATCCTTTCCGTGGCCAAATATTACGGGCCGAACGGAAAGCCGATCCAGGACAACGGTCCGGACTTCGGCGTAGTCCCTTCGGTGCTCCAAGCGGAAACCGAAGCGGCTCCCGAAGTGGATGAGAATGCTCCTGAGGGGCAGGATACGCCTCCTCCGGCCAAAACCGGTCCGGATTTGATCTTGCAAAAAGCTCTTGAGACGATCCACAAGGGTCTGGCTTAGAGCTAGTTTTTTCACACACTATGCCTTTGTACGAATACCGATGCTCGAAGTGCGGGAACGTGTTCGAGGTTCTCCAGAAGTTCTCCGATGCACCGCTCAAGAAACACCAAGGCTGCGGCGGTAAAGTGGAAAAGCTGATCTCCGCGTCCGGCTTCCAGCTCAAAGGAAGCGGCTGGTACGCCACCGACTACGCCGCCAAGGGCTCGAGCGGAAGCGCGAAGGAAACCAAGGCGGAGTCCAAGAGCGAGGCGAAGTCCGACAGCAAGTCAGACTCGACACCCTCCGGGACAAAATCGGAAACCGCCAAGTCTGAATCGACATCCGACGCCAAGCCCAAGGCTACGGCTTCGAAAAAAACTTAGAACAGCCGTTCCTGCTTCTTTAGCGTCCCGAACGTGGCGATGTTTGAGATGGAGAAGGACAGCAGATACTGGCTCTCATCCCTCAGGCCGATGGAGAAGCGCCGGTATTGCACGCTGAGGCCGCAGCAATCGGTATTGTAGGTTGCCTGCACCAGCGAATACTGCATAATGCCCTGGCGAAGGTCATAGAAGACACTGCCGCCCAGGTTCAGCCCGCGGCGGTTTTGGATGCCGTAGGTAAACGAGGCGCGCAGCTGATCTGAACTGGGAGCCAGAATGGGATCGGTCTTCAACAATGTCTCGCCGAGCGAGAGCGCGTAATTTCCGATGCGGCCGTCCGCCGCGAAGCTGCTGCTGGTGAACGCATGCCGCACGGGGTCGTAATCGGTGCGCCATTCCATTCCGATTTTGGATTGAAGGCGAAGCTCGCTCACGATGGGCGAAGAGTGCCGGAGACCGTCGAGGAACGAATAGCCGGTCAGGTCCGCCACGGTATCCACCACGTTGCGCTGGCCCGGCACAATGGCGCCGCCAAAGGTGGGGTCGAAATAACGCTGGTAGCGCATCTCCCACGTGAGCAGATCGGTAACCGTCCCGTTGGCGTCCTTGGCCAGCAGGCGATTGGCGAGAGAGAACTCCACCTGATGGGTGTTCGAGACCAGGTCGTTGTCATCGAAGCGGATGATGTTATTGAAATCGTTAATGCCGGTCACATACTTGTACGTGATCCGCGGCTCGATGACGTGTTTCACTTTCTTGCCCATCCAGGCGGGCACGTCGTTGAAGACTCGCTCCAGCGAGGGGAATAGAATGTCCACGCCCAGATCGCGCGAGTTGCGCCACAGATTGTTGCCGGTCACTTGGCCTGTCGCATCGAAGCTGGAATCGTAAAACGTCTCGCGAACTCCGAAGCTGGGAGTCACGTGGATGCCGGCGAAGGTGAAGGCGGTGGTGATGCGAGGCACCATGTCGGCACGCTGTACAAACGACCTAGTCTGGAACGCCAGCTCACTTCGGCGCTCAAAGCCATCGCTCGAATCAAGGGACACCCAGACGGGCCAGGTCCGCAGTTCATGCTCGCGCGTGACGAACTCGACTTCCGGAAGCTTGCGAAGCTCGATACTGTCGCCGGGCGCGGTGGTTTGGAAATTGACGTCTCGTTCACTCACCACATTGAATCCATAGTCGGACCAGTGCCTGGTCACGTAGCCCACGGAGTGCGTCTCGGAAAAAATGGCCTCGTTGATCGATTCCGAGAACTCCTGGCGGTAGGCGAACGAAGACAGCAGATCGAGGTGGCCACGCGCCTCCCAGCCATTGCCGAGTTGAGACTTCCCATCGAACAAGAGCAGATATCCGCCTTGGGCGATGGACGGATCGGTGCTGTTATCGTTCAGAGCGTCCAAGTGGATGTTGAAGTCAGTCCGGTCGCTCACCTTTCCGCGCATGTCGACGTTGTGCCCAATGCCTACGTTGGAGTAATAGGTGGCGCGGTAAATGAGATCGTAGCTGCGATTGATGGCCCAGTAAAATCCGCCGCCCGCCATGTAGCCCTTCAGCGAACTGTTGCCGACCGTAGGAGTCATTAGGCCCGAGCGGCGGGGGTGCTTTTCGAGAGACTTGTTGAACCGCGGCAGATAGAAGAGCGGCACATTGCGGACCACGAACCAGGCCTTGTGCGCGACGGCCTTCTCATGCGGATAGACCTCGAATTCGGGAGCTTTAAGAATCCACCACGCATTGGGCACGACGCAATCGGTGACAAAGCCGTGGTGCAGAACGTAGTGATCGGTGAAGCGCTCCGCCCAATCGGCCTGAAAGAACAGGGGACTGGTGGTGGTCAGAAGCCCGGGCCTGGCGGCGACTTGAAAAGGTTCCGATCCCGTGACCTCGTAGAACGTTCCGGTGTGCGTTTCAGTGTTGAAGAGGGCGTGATCGCAGGCCAGCTTTTCGCCCTGGACGAAGTACTGAAATTCAACACGGCCCCGGACATCGGCGATCCGGGTGTCGTTGTTGAAGTCGATCTCATCGGCGATCAGTTCCATGTCCGAAGTTTCGATGCGGGAGCGGCCGCGAAGGTGAGTGACTCCGTTTTCGGTTTCCTGGGTGCAATCTTTGGCGGGGTTGACGCAGTCTACCTCGATCTCGTTGCGAGGCGGTGCTCCGGGACGAGGGGGTAGTACCGGTTGGTTCGGGTTGACTCCGGGAAGCAGCGGGGAAGGAGGAGGGGGTAAAGAAGGACGGTAAGTTTGTGCCCCTAAACCAAACGGGAGAGAGAAGAACGCCACCGCCGCCACTAAATAAAGTTCGTGACAAACCCTGCCGAATATGGTACGAAGGAGGGAGCCGGATAGTACTACTTGTCGCACGGTGCCAGAAGGAAGCCCCAAGCCTGCACCGTAACAGAGGCGACGGTGGCGAGTCAAGGTAGGCGACCCAGGAATGCGAAATGAAGGGGCTGGAGGGGAGGGCCATGACTGACATCGAATGCAGGTCTTGCGGGACCATGAACGATGCTCAGGAGCACCGTTGTGTGCGCTGTGGCCGAAGGCTGCACTTTGCGGCTCCCCATGCCGCGCCGGATTCCTACCCCATCAGCGGCGGCAGGTCAGGAGCGGCGGCGGCAACAGCTCCAGCGTTCGAAAGTTTCCCAGCTCCGATCGATGATGCCGTACGATCGGCACCAGAGCGTGCCGACCATCAGCCTTCGCTGTTCAGAGAAGGACCCGGTTCCCCCAAGGTCGTGCCGATTCCGACCTTGACGCCGCTGCGGCCTTCGGTTCGGGAGGCTCCAGGCCGCCGGGTGGCCCCCCGGCATCGACCCAGCGTACCGCGTCCGCGCACAAACCCGGACGCGCAACAGACCTTCGACCTCCAGGAAGAGCCTTCCACGGGCATCGGCGGGCACTCGGCGGGAATGGTGCTGCAACCGGGCTCAGCGATGCACCGCGAGTTAAATCTCGCCGACGTTCCCGTGGCCCTGCCGACACACCGCATGTTGGCAGCGGCTGTGGACCTGAGCATTGTCATAGTCTCACTCGGTTTGTTTCTCGGAGTGTACTCCATCCTGACGATCCTGGTCAGCGGGACGAGCGACATCGTCATTGACCGGCAGACTTTGCCTTTCCTTGGCGGGGCAACGCTCGTATTTTCCATGTTTTACCGAATTTTGTGGTGCCTCGCCAACGGGGACACGCCCGGAATGCGCTTCGCCGGACTTCGACTGGTGGATTTCGACGGCCGCTCGCCGGACCGCGAGGAACGCTTCGTTCGCCAGATCGCTTCGATCCTGAGCCTGGCTGCCGCCGGACTCGGGCTAGTTTGGGCTCTGGTGGATGAAGAGAGCCTCACCTGGCACGACCACATCTCGAAAACTTTCCCCACGCCCGCCTAATTTCTCGGCTAGCCCTATCTTTTCGCCCTGCTCGCGGTAATCCACAGGTGCAATGAGAACTTGGCTCTTCATGCTCCTGGGAGCAGGGGCGGGATTCGGACAATCTTTCGAAGTCGCAACCGTCAAGCTTCACGATCCGCAGAGTCCGGTTACTCTGGCCAATGGTTATTCTCCGGGACGGCTAACCGCGACAGGGTCACTGCGCGATCTGATGCGACTTGCCTACGGAGTTCAAGACACGCAGATCGCCGGGGGCGCGGGGTGGACCGGGTCGGAACGATTTGAGATCGAGGGCCGGGCTGGCTCCGCCGCCGGCTTCGAACAGATGAGGTCGATGCTTCAGCTCCTGCTGGCGGACCGTTTCCGCCTGGCGACGCACCGGGAAGCGCGGGAGCTCGGTATACGCTCTGGTCGTGGCGAAGGGCGGACCGAAGCCGCCGGAAGCGGTCGATAGTGCGACCAGCATGGCTACCGGCGCCACGCGAATCAGCGGCCAGTTTTCGGTGGCGGATCTGGCTCGTTACTTGTCGCAGAACCTGGGCCGGACGGTTCTGGATCGAACCGGATTGGTGGGCGCTTTTCAATTCAAGTTGGAATGGAACCCTGAGGCGGAGTCTATTTTTACCGCGATTCAGGAACAAATCGGATTGCGGCTGGAGTCTACGCGAGGGTCGGTGGACGTTCTGGTGATTGATCGCGCGGAACGGCCCATGGAGAATTGAGTGTGCGGCCTGCACCCGAAAAGCTGTTCGACGAGCACCATAGAGCCGTATTCGGGTTCATCTACAGGCTGACGCGGCGCGAAGACCTGGCTGAAGATCTGACGCAGGAGAGCTTTCTTGCGTATATGCGCTCTCCGGAACGATTCGATCACCGCCGCGGCAGCGTGAAAACATACCTGTTTGCAATTGCGCGCAATCTGGTGTTGAAGCAATACCGGGATCATCGCGCGGAGGCTCCGCTGGAAGAGGATCGGTTGCAGGAGGCGGACCGGAATTTCGACACCGCACTCTCGATCGCGGTGGAGCTCGCCATCGCAGCTCTACCGCACCTGCAACAAGAAGCACTCATCCTGTTCACTTACGAAGGCTTCACGCTCGAAGAGATTGCGAGCGTGACGGGCAGCGAGGTGGGCACAGTGAAGAGTCGGCTGCATCGCGCACGGGAGAATTTGAAACGCAGTCTGGCTCCTTATAAGCCGGTTGGAGAACCCCATGTTTGAAAACGACGAGTTGACGGATCGCGAGTTGGATTATCTACTGAAGCAGTGGCACGCGCCCGGAGCGCCGGAGGGCTTAGGCCGGTTTCTCTTGGGGCCGCCGAAGCCCTGGTATTCGCGGTTGTGGACGGCGTCAATCCGCATTCCTCTACCTGTAGCCGCGGTCATGCTGCTCCTGCTGGGGTTCCTGGTGGTCCAGCTGCGGCGCGCCGAGCTTCCGCCCGCGGCAATCGAGAACGCTCCGCTGGGGTTCAAGGAACTGCACCCCGTGGCCGAGTTCAAACCCAGGATTATCAGGGGGGCGAGTGCGGATAACTAGCCTGCTTGCGTTCTGCGCGGTAACGGGTATGGCGCAACCCACCGGATACTACATGGTGGCGTCCGGAACACTGTCAAATGGCCTGGTGGTGAAGATATCCACGGGAGCCGAGCCGCCCATCGTGTCATCGCGCCCGGTGAAGATCGGCCTGGGGGGGATCGGCACGTCACCCGATCGGATCCACCGATTCGTTGTGGATGACGCGAGCAAATCGTACTTCGGGTACGATCTGGTCGCCGCGCCGTTAGGCACGAAATCCTATCTGGTAACGTTTCTGCCGTTGCAGCCGACGAAGCAGTTGGAGGGGATGTCGCCGGGGCCTGTGCCTCAGTTTCCGGCGCCGCAGCTTGTCGAAGAGGGTGACACCATTGCATTGGACCTCTTGGTGAGTGCGGATGGCAGGCAGAAGATCGTGGACCACATCCAGGTTGCTCCGAGACGTTCGCCTTCGGCACCGACGTTTACCATGCCCGCCGTCGACAATTACACGATCGACGATGGGCCGCTGAAGTTCACGGTACCCGGAGAGCATGATGTCCTCATAAACGGGCAACTACAAGGCGGCATCGGATTAACGGGAAAAGCCGGCTCGACTATGTGGTTCTACTTTCCGGGGCAAGGCCGCTACATTGTTTCGTTGCTGCCGCCCTCCGGCTACGGTTTTCAGGATGCCGGAACGCTTCGAGACAACGTGATTCAGTTTCGAGCGGACAGCAACCGGTATGAAATCCGGTTCCCGGAGCCTTTGCTTGCGAAAGGCGCGTACCGGCTCTACGTGCTTCGCGATCCCGCGTTCCGGCCCGGCAACGGGGCGGACCAGATCCTGGGCGGAATCGACCGGCTGGAGAATCTGATCAAGCACTAGAGCATTCGCTTGCCGAGCAGGTTCCAGGCGAAAACGACAAACGAGCAGGCTCCGCCGAAGAAGCTCGCGACCATCACGGCGTAAGGAATCGAACGACTGAACTTGGTTTCCTCGCCATCCAGCCAACAGGCTGCCAGACGAATGGCGAGCCACTGATACACCAGACCAGACCCGACGGTGGTTAGAAAACATAGCCAGGCAACGGCGAGAGACCAGGGCACCTTCATTCCCGCCTCGGCAACACTCCTGCCTAGGATGACTTGTGTAAATACGAAGGGCGCCGCGATGGCAGCACTCGCGATCTGAACGTACGACTTCGCGGTGTCGCAGTAGGCCTTCATGATCTCAATGTTGCACTTGACGTATTCTTCTTTGGATATCGCCACGAAGTCCACCTCCGGTTCACCGACTATACTGGGTTCCGGCGTTCGGGGCAACAAGAATGCGAGCTTGCTAGGGGCGGCCTAAGAGCGGCTTCACGGCCTTGAAGACGGTGCCGGAAACGATCTCCGCGCCTTCCGCAGTGGGATGGATGCCGTCGCGCTGGAGGTAGCGCAGATCGGGCGTGATGATGTCGGCCAGCAGAAATGGAATGAACGTCAGGTGGTACTGGGCAGCGAGATCTTTGTAAATTTTCTCGAAGCTCTTAATATACTCGGCACCATAGTTGGGCGGGAGGCTCATGCCGGCGAGGACGACTTGGGCTCCGGATTTTTGGAAGGTCTCAATCATCGTCGACAGATTCGTGCGCGTGACCGCGAGGGGCAGACCACGCAGTCCGTCATTGCCGCCCAGTTCCAGGATCACGATGGCGGGCTTGAGGGAGATCGCGGAGTCCATCCGTGCCGCGCCGCCTTCTGTGGTGTCGCCGCTGATCCCTAGGTTCACCACCCTCCACGCATAGCCTTGTGCGTCGAACTTCTTCTGCAGATCGTCGGGGAAGCTCTGACCCGGGTCGAGGCCGAGTCCCGCGCTCAGGCTGTCACCGAAGACAGACAGCACCTTGCGGTCGTCCGGCTGCGCGGGAACGGCAGGCTGCACGGGGGCCGTGACGGGAACTTGTTGCCCGTCGCGAGCGTCTGATTGTTTAGAGCTGGAACAAGCGCAGAGCGCCAGCAGCACAAGGATTGCGGAAAACTTCCTCACTGGAACCAGCATAATAAAAACAGATGGCGATCCTGGAAGTACACAACCTGACCAAGAGCATTGACACGGGCACGCATCGCGTGGAGATCCTGCGGGGTGTCAATCTGGAAGTACCCGCGGGACAGTTCGTGGCGATTATGGGCGCGTCCGGCAGCGGAAAAAGCACTCTGCTGGGGCTGCTGGCCGGGTTGGACACAGCGACCTCGGGAAGCATCACTTTGGACGGCACCGATATCACAGGTTTGAGCGAGGACGAGTTGGCAGTGGTGCGTGGGAGCAAAATCGGCTTCGTGTTCCAGAGCTACCAATTGATTCCGACGTTAACGGCGGAGGAGAATGTACTGCTTCCGCACGAGCTGATGGGCGGTGAAGCGAAGGCGGGGGCGGCTCGGGCGCGCGGCCTGCTGGAAGGCGTGGGCCTGGGAGACCGCATGGATCATTATCCGGTCCAGCTTTCGGGCGGAGAGCAACAGCGCGTGGCGCTGGCGCGGGCGTTCATGGTGAAGCCTCCGGTGCTGATGGCGGATGAGCCTACCGGAAATCTCGACAGCGTGAACGGGTCGCATGTATTGGATCTGCTGCTTTCGCTGAATCAGCGCGAGCACACGACGCTGGTGCTGGTGACGCACGATCAGGCGCTGGCTTCCCGGGCAGATCGGATCGTCACTTTGCGCGACGGGCTTGTGGTGGCCGACGAACTGATGGCAGAGAGCGCCCGGCAACCGGTTGAGGCCGGGCAGTGAAGCTATCCCTTCGGACGGCTGCCAGAATCGCGTGGCGCGAAACCCGATCTTCCTGGGTGAAGTTCACCTTCGTGGTCCTGGGAGTCGCCGCCGGAGTGGGCGCACTCACGGGCGTGCGGGGGTTCAGCCAAAGCTTCGAATCCACGCTGACCAAGGAAGCTCGCACGGTGATGGCAGCGGATCTTACCGCGCGCCAGTTCGTGGTGCCGAATGCGGACCAGGCCCAGCAATTGGACGCGTTGGCCGCACACGGCGTGGATCGGACCCTGATTACGGAGACGGTGTCGATGGTGTCTTCGTCGAAACCATCGGCCGAATCGGTGCCCGTGCTGGTTTCGATCAAGGCGGTGGATCCGTCGCGCTATCCGTATTACGGAACGGTGAAGTTGCAGCCTGAGATGCCGTTGGCGCAGGCGCTCGCGGGAGATTCGGTGGTTGCGGGCGAAGACCTGCTGATCCGAGTGGGCACGGAGGTCGGCGGGACGGTTCGCGTAGGTGGGCAAGATTTTCGGGTCGCGGCAGCAGTGATCTCCGAGCCGGACCGCATGTCGGGAAGCCTGAACATCGGCCTGCGGATGATGATGTCACGCGAGGCGTTCGAGCGCACGGGGCTAATGCAGGTGGGCAGCCGCGCGGCGGAGCGGTATTTGTTCAAGCTGGGGCCGGGTGCACCGCCGCTCGATGAGGTTCGTGCCGCGCTCAAGAGCGCGCTCCCGGAATCGGTCATCGCGGACTTTCACGAGTCGCATCCGATCATCACAGCGGGGCTCGACCGTGCCACGGTGTTTCTGAGCCTGGTGAGTTTGATCGCGCTGATCGTCGGCGCGATCGGCGTGGGCATGGCGATGCACGCGCATTTGCAGCAAAAGCTGGACCACATCGCCGTGATGAAATCATTGGGGGCGACTTCGGGCGAGATCATTCGTATCTTTACGATTCAGACACTGATGCTGGGCGTGTTGGGTGGATTGAGCGGCGCCATCGTGGGGCGCGGCGTGGAGCAGGTATTCCCTGCCCTGATCAACAAGATCTTCCAAATTAGCGCAGAGACCGGCTGGCACTGGCAGGCGTCCCTGCAAGGGGTCGCGGCGGGAGTGCTGACGACGCTGCTGTTCACGCTGCCACCGCTGCTGGCGATCCGCAAAATCCGGCCTGCGCTGATCCTACGGCGCGATATGCCGGAGGCGAAGCTTCCTTGGGCTCGGCGAGTGAAGGATGCGCGGCCGGCGCTAGTGGCGGGCGGAGTGATTCTCGTGGGAATCGGTGTATTGGCGGCTTGGCTGGCGGAATCGCCCCGCGTGGGAGGATATTTTGCCGCAGGGCTGACCGTGAGCCTGGTGCTGCTCGCCGTAGTGGCTGCGGGGCTTTTGCGCATGCTGCGGGAATTCTTGAAACGCGCGCCCTGGAGAATCTCGGCGCTCCGGCGGCAAGGACTGGCGAATCTGTACCGGCAGGGCAACCAGGCGCAGTCGATTCTTGTCGCCCTTGGGCTGGGTGTGATGTTCACGCTGACGGTGTATCTGGTGCAGAACTCGCTGGTGAAGGAAATTATCGCGACCGCGCCTCCGGAGATGCCGAACGTGTTTCTGGTGGGGGTGACGGAGCCGCAGACGGGTCCGCTGAAGGAGCTCATCGCGAAACAGCAGGGAGTGCTGAGCGCACCCGTGCTGGGACCGAGCGTCGCCGCCCGTATCGTGAGTATCGACGGCGTTCCGGTAGCTGACCATCGCGTGAGCGGTGTGGGGCGGCGGTACCTGAACACACGCTCTGTAACTTGGGAAGATGAACAGCCGTCGGATATACGTATCGTGTCGGGCGCCTGGTGGCCCAAAGGCTCCAAGGAGCCCGTGGTTTCCGTTGAGGAAGAAGCCGCCAAGACTCTGGAGCTTCGGGTCGGGTCCACAATGGAGATCGAATCGAGCGGAAGGACGGTGCTCGCGCGTCTCGCGGCGATCCATCGCGTAGACGCTCTGCGGGCGACGCCCAGTCCGGACTTCATCTTCGACCCGCCGGCGCTTGCCGGCTTGCCTGTGGTGTATTACGGAGGCGTGCGCATGCAGCCTGCCTCGGTAGGCGCGCTGCAACGGGCCGTCTTTCAAAAATATCCGACGATCACCGTAGTCAACATCGCGGACGCGCTCGAAATCGCGCAGCAGGTGGTGGATCAGATCGCGCTCGTGATCCGATTCCTCTCGGGCTTCGCGATTCTGGCGGGCGCCATTATCTTGGCCGCGAGCGTTGCGGGGACCCGTTTTCGGCGCGTTCGTGAAGTCGTGATTCTAAAGACTCTCGGGGCGACGCGCCGCAGTGTGCAGCGCGTTTTCTCGGTTGAGTTTCTCACCTTGGGCGCGGTGGCAGGCTTGCTTGGGTCGCTGCTGGCATCCGCGTTTTCCAGTCTGCTGCTGAAGCGTCTTCTGGATGCAAAGTTTCAGTTCGACCCAGTTGCGTCCATCGTCGCCATTGCGCTTACGGCATTGTTGGCGAACGTGTCGGGATGGTTGGCGAGTTTCCGTATTTTGCGCCAGAAGCCGCTTGAAATCCTTCGCGGCGAATAAGAGCGCGAGAGTGTAGACTGTGACTATGTTTGGGCGGCGCCTAGCATTGGCGAGTGCGGTAGCGGTCGCGGCGGCTTGCCTGGGGCTGCTGGCACAAAACCCCAACATCGAACAGCGCGCTAGACCCAAGACGAAAGAAGAAGCGAAGACAGACGCGGTTCCCCGCCCGGACCTGCGCGTCGACACCACCGTAGTACTGATCCCCGTCGAGGTCAGCGATGATCTCAACCGTCCTGTATCCGGCCTCGAAAAGGAAAACTTCCGCCTCTACGACGATAAGGTGGAGCAGAAGATCCTCAACGTATCGATGGAGGACGATCCCATCGCGATGGGACTGATCTTCGACACCAGCGGCAGCATGGGGGAGGACCTGAAAGGCTCGCGCGAGGCGGCCCGAGAGTTCTTCAGGCACGCGGGGGCGGAGGACGAATTTTTCCTAGTGCAATTCGATAGCGAGGCTCATCTGGTGGTTCCCCTCACGCGGAACGCGAACGAGATCGACTACCAGTTGGCATTCTCGAAATCCAAGGGCTCCACGGCGCTGCTGGACGGGGTGTATCTGGGGATGCATGAGATCCGGAAGTCCCAGAAGGCGCGGAAAGCGATGGTGCTGATTTCGGACGGCGGCGAGAACAATAGCCGCTATACGCAGACCGAGGTCAAAAATGCGCTCCGCGAGACAGACACCCTCATCTACGCGATCGGCCTCTACGGCAGTGGCGCGGGATCGGAATACAACGGTCCGCAACTGATGAAGGGCCTGGTGGAGCAGACCGGCGGGCGGGTGTTTCCGATCAACGGAATGCGGATCTCGGATTTCGCCGACAAGATCATTACGGACTTGCGGAATCGATACGTGATTTCTTATACGCCGACGAACGCCACACGCGACGGCAAGTTACATCGGGTAGAAGTGAAACTGGTTCCGCCGAAGGGCCTGCCGCCGCTCCACGTCCACTGGCGGACCCAGTATCTGGCCGCCGCGAATTGATCTTAGCTGGTCGAAAGCAACCGCCCGAATCCCGGCGCGGTGCCCGGCAGTCCCAGCAGGCGGACTCCGGCCCACAAAGCGTGAGGCATGCTGGAAATCACAGGGATTCCGTACTCGCTCTCTAGAGGTGCGATCAGTTCCAGCGTGCGGAATCCGCCGCAGGAGACGAGAAGGGCGTCGGCACCTGGAGCCGCGAGGAAGACGCCTCTGACGAAACTCTGGAGATCTTGAGGAGTGACCTTCCCCGCCTCGCCGATCCGCTCGAGGCCCATGCCTGCCGCCGCTTCCACTTCGAAACCTGAGTCCTGCAGGAACCCTCGGAGACGATCTGTGACGTCTTTGTTGTAGGCGGTGGCCACCGCGAGTCGATGACCACCGACGGCGCGCAGTCCTTCCACTATTGCCGTGCTCATCGTGGTGGCAGGCAGGCCGGTCGCGCGGCGAAGGGATTCCGCCAGACTGTCGTTAAAGGCCGCACCTTTGTAGAACGTAAGCGAGGTTCCGATCAGTAGGATCGCCTGCGCGCCCTGGTCTGCCAATGTTTCCGCCGCGGGCAGAATGCGATCGATCACAGAGTCGTAGCCGGCGGGGGTCAGCGACTCCAGGCCAACGGCCTCAAGCAGGAACTTCACGCCAGAAGGATAGAGCGCATATGCCTCTGCAGGAATCTCAACCTTGCGAGGAACAATCAGGCCCAGAACCGGGTCAGGCATCGCTAGAACTCGATCGACGCGAGGATTTCCGATGGCTTCTTATCGAACGCCCGCGCGATTGCCAGAAAGCTCTCGATGCTGGGCAGGTTCGCGCCGCGCTCAATGGCGCTGATCTGGGAGACGCTCAACCGGGTTTGCGTTGCCAGATCCTTCAGCGACCAGTCGCGCGCCACGCGAAGCATCTTGATGCTATGGCCCAGGCGTTCCCGCAGGCGATCCTGCGCGGTGCGGCCCAGACCGAATGCGCCCACCGCGTTTTTCAGCACCTGGCGAAGTTGCACCAGCGAAAACGGCTTCGCGAGATAATCGAAGACCTTCAACTTGAAGGTGGCGCGCATGTCTTCGAGCGAAGGATACCCGGTGATGACGATCACGCAGAGACCGGGCCAGCGTGCTAGCAATTGCTCCAGAACGCGGTCGCCGGATACATCGCCCATTTTCATGTCCAGCAAGACGATATCCGGCAGGCGCTCCTCGCAGCCTTCAAACAATTCGGAAGACTTCGCGAAGACACGCACGGTGTACATGTTCTCGTCTTTGAGAAGATCTTCCAGGTAGTGACGGAAGTCGAGATCGTCGTCCAGAATCGCGATGTCCGCAAGGAGTTCGAAGGCTTCTGCCATGTTAACCAAACGCTTATGATACCGCCCGCACGGTCCTGCCCTTCCATACAATCGGTTTGCCGAAAACCGCGGAGAGCAGGCCGCGCGCCAGAACCGGCAACATCCAATAGATTGCCAGGGGGGCGGAAAGAGCTGTCAACCAGTTTCGATACCAGGGACGGAGCGTCACCACCGGAAGCAGAGCAAGAATCGCGACGGCGGCCCACTGACGATCCCATGCCAGCCAAGCCGCCAACGGCAGCCACAGGGCGGCGCAGAGCGCGGCAAGAAGAATGAGGACTCCAATGAGCCAGCTCACCACCATAAAACGGAAGGCCTGACGCTCAATGCCACGATAGATTCCGCGAAAGCCTTCGTAGTAGCGGCGCCGGCCCAATCCAGGCGCGCGCGCGATGCCCAACTTCAAGCGGTGCCGTTCCGCCAGCGCGGTCAGCTTCACATCCTCCGCCAGTTGCGTGACTACGGCGATATGCGTTCCCAGGAAGTTGTACGGCTCGCGCTGCACCAACAGACAATTCCCCGTGAATAAAGCATTCGCATGGGTACGGGGATTCGATCCACAAAATACCAGAGCGCGAGCGTAGGGAATGAGAACATGTTCCGCGAGGCTGCCGTAATCGGGATCCAGCTGGATCGAGAGCAGAGACAAGCCTTTCGCCTCCGCGGCGGCGATGGCTGACGCGAGAAACCCAGGCTCGAAGGAAGTATCCGCGTCCGTGAAGAGAATCCACCTCGAAGTGAGCAACCGGGCACCCGCTGCGCAGGCATTCGGCTTCCCGAATCCGCGTTTGGGCAAGGGCGGCGCGGAAATCACGCCGGCACCCGCTTTGGTGGCAACATCCGCCGTACCGTCATCGGACGCATCGTCGACGACAATGACGCAGTCGGGGGGAAGACTGGCCACCGCGTTCGCGATGACGCCGGCTTCATTTCGCGCCGGAATCACGACCATGCAGTCGGGCTCAGTGTTCTTTCGATCAACAGACTCTGGCAGAGCACGGATGACGGGCAGAGAACGATAACTCTGCCACGCGGCCAGAAAGAAGATCAGGAAGATGACGGAGCCGCCCGCAGCAATCCACACGCTGAGCGGAAGATCAGGCACCACGGCTCCGCCATAAGCTGCGAGTCACCGGACCGGCCATGGACCTCGCGGTTATCCAGTACCGCTCCAGAACCGGCACGGTGGGCCGCCGGTGAAAGACGTCAAAGCCGGAGCTCTCGATGCGCCGCAGGGTCTGCCAGTAAAGATCCATAGCTACCTTCGCGGCGAATCGTCCCCGGGAATCGAGCAGCGGCAGCGCGGGAAGCGCCTTCTGATAGTAACTGTGGACTCGCGCCGTCTGGTAACGCATCAAGTTTTCGAACGCTTCGTTGCGGACGTGGCGCTCCAACTCCACTTCCGAATAAGTGAAGGCCCGCATCTCCTCCGCGGGGATGCAAATGCGGCCGCGCACGAGATGCTCGCCGAGATCCCGCAATTGCGCAGTGAGTTCCACCGCGATTCCCAAGTCCGTCATGTAATCGAGCGCGGGATCGCGGTAGCCGATCACGTGCGCCAGCATCAGACTCATCATGCCTCCGGTGCGGCGGCAGTGACCCGAAAGCTGGGAGAAGCTCTCATATCGCGGATGGCTCAGATCCATGCGGGCGCCTTCGATGAGTTCCAGTGCCGGGTTGTGGGGAATGACGCACCGCTCCACCGTATCGAGGAAAACTTCGAGCACCGGGTGGCGCACCAAGTGGCCGCGTAGGCCGTTAGTGACCATGCTGGCCCATTGATCCAGGGTGGACTGAGCGACATCAGGGGACGCGGCGCCCCGAGCCAGTTCCCGCGTATAGGCGCAGTACCAGTAGACAGCGTGCGCGGCGCGGGCCAGCTCGAGCGGGAAGAACCGGGTGGCGAAGAAGAAACTTCGCGATCCTGCCCGGGTGGCTTCGGCGGCCTGGCCGTAGAGCACCTGGAGCGAACTGCTCGTGGGAGAAGGTCGCGGGCTCATAACCGGGAACAGTTCTGGCATCATAGCATTTTCACGGGATCTCACGCAGCGTCAACGCCGGGCTTCGAAGAAATTTCGCATGAGTTCCACGCATTCGGTGCCGAGAACGCCTTCGACAATCTCCACGCGATGATTCAAGAGGTCGGAATCGGCTAGGCGGAACTTACTGCGGACGCCGCCGAAGCGGAGGTCGCGGGCGCCGAACACCAGGCGCGAGATCCGTGCGGCGACCAGTGCTCCCGCGCACATCACGCAGGGCTCGAGCGTACAGTACAGCGTGGCGGATTCCAGTCGATAATTTGCCAGAGCCCCGGCGGCCTCGCGCAAGGCGAGGACCTCTGCGTGCGCGGTGGGATCATGGCGCGCTATCGGGGAGTTTCGGCCGCGGCCAACAACCTCCGCGCCGACCACCACGATGGCTCCCACGGGCACCTCTCCGGCGCGTTCGGCCTCGCGTGCCAGATCGAGCGCCTGCCGCAGGAATTCTTCGTCCTGAGGATGCACCTCCGCGCTCACTTGACGACAATGTTCACAAGTTTATCGGGCACGACGACCACCTTCACTACTTGCTTCCCGGCGAGGAAAGACTGCGTGCTGGGGTCGGTGAGCGCCGCGCGTTCGAGTTCGTCTTTTGGCGTTCCAAAACTCACCAGGATTCGTCCGCGGACCTTGCCGTTCACCTGCAAGACCACTTCCGCGGAATCTTCCTTGGCCAACTCTGGATCGAACTTGGGCCACGGTTGGCGGAACACGGGCGCCGCGCGTCCGAGCGTCTCCCACATTTCTTCCGCTGTGTAAGGCGCAAAGGGCTCCAGCATCAGGACCAGGGCGGGCAGAATCTGTTCGAGCGCCGCTCGCGAAAGTTTTTCTTCTTCTATATAGAGGACGTTCACTAGTTCCATCAACCCCGCGATCGAGGTGTTAAAGTGCCAGCGCTGATCGAAATCCTCCGTAATGCGCTTGATCATCTGGTGGAGTTTGCGCAGAGCGCGGCGGTCCGCTTCCGCATCATTGCCGAACACCGCGCGATCCGCAGTGCGCGTCACGAACCGGAAGATGCGGCTGAGGAAACGGTACGCTCCTTCGGCGCCGGAATCGGTCCAGTCCATGTCCTTTTCCGGGGGAGCGGCGAATAGTTCGAACAGACGGCCTGTGTCTGCGCCGAACCGGTCGATCATGTCTTCGGCGCTCACCACGTTGCCCTTGTTCTTGGACATTTTCGCGCCGTCCTTAATCACCATGCCTTGCGTGAACAGCCGTGCCGCGGGCTCACTATTTTGAATCAAGCCAAGATCGCGCATCACCTTCGTGAAGAAGCGTGAATAGATCAGATGGAGAATCGCGTGCTCCACCCCGCCGATGTACTGGTCGATCGGAAACCAGTAGGCGATCTTGGCGGAATCGAAGGGCGCGGATGAATTGTGCGCGTCGCAGTAGCGGTAGAAATACCACGACGAATCGACGAACGTATCCATCGTATCGCTCTCGCGGCGGGCATCTTCACCGCACACCGGACACTTGACGTTCATGAACGACTCTACGTCCAGCAACGGCGAGCGACCTTTCCCGGTGAGCTTCACATCTGTCGGCAGAACGACGGGGAGATCCTTCTCCGGGACCGGCACCACGCCGCACTTCGGGCAATGCACTACGGGAATCGGCGTTCCCCAATAACGTTGACGCGAAATGCCCCAATCCTTGATGCGGAAGGTGATCGCAGCTTTGCCGAAACCTTCGCGCTCGGCCCGCTGGTTCATCTTCGTGCGAGCGTCGGCGCTGGGGAGACCACTGTACTCGCCGGACTTCTCTACAATCCCGTAATCGCCGAATGCCGCCTTCGGGTGTTCATCGAGCGCGCCGTCCACCGGACGGATCACGGCGCGAATCGGGATACCATACGTGGTGCAGAACTCGAAGTCGCGCTCATCGTGCGCAGGCACCGCCATGATCGCGCCGGTTCCGTAATCCATCAGTACGAAGTTGCCGATCCAGACCGGCAACCTCTCGCCTGAATAAGGATTGATCGCGTAGCCGCCCGTGAAGTGGCCGTCCTTTTCGAGATCGCCGGGACCCTTCTGCGCGCGGGCGTCGATCATCTGCTTCGCACGAGCCTTGCCAGCTTCGTCCAGCAGCTTCTGCGCCACCGGATGCTCCGGGGCGAGAATCACGCACGTCGCGCCATAAATCGTATCGACGCGCGTGGTGAACACGCGAATCTTTTCGCCCGTGCCTTCCAACGTGAAGTCGATCTCGGACCCTTCCGAGCGGCCGATCCAGTTCCGCTGCATCGACAGCACTCGATCCGGCCAATGGCCTTCGAGTTTCTCCGTGATGTCCTTCAACAACTCGTCGGCATAAGCCGTGATCTTCCAGAACCACTGCTCCAACGCACGCTGAACCACCGGAGTCGCCTCATGACGCCAGCAGCACCCATCGATTACCTGTTCGTTCGCGAGCACGGTGCCGCACTCCGGACACCAGTTCACCAGAGCCTTCTTGCGATACGCGAGTCCGCGCTCCAGCATCTTCAGAAAAAACCACTGGTTCCAGCGATAGTACTCGGGTTCGCAAGTGGTGACTTCCAGATCCCAGTCGTAGCTGAAACCCATGCGGCGATGCTGCCGCTTCATCTCCTCGATGTTAGACAGTGTCCACTCATGCGGGTGGCGTCCGCGTTGAATCGCTGCGTTTTCCGCCGGCAGACCGAACGCGTCCCATCCCATCGGATGCAGCACGTTGAAGCCCTGCATCCACTTGTAGCGCGCTAGCGCGTCACCAATGGCGTAGTTGCGAATGTGGCCGATATGCAGGCTGCCGCTCGGGTACGGGAGCATTTCCAGCACGTAGTACTTTGGGCGCGTGGAATTGACTTCGGCCTTATACAAGGTCGCGTCGTTCTTCCAGCGGTCATGCCACTTCAGCTCGATTTCTTTGTGGTCGTAGATGCGTTCGGGCATAGAGATTTCAGGGTGTCCAGATTCCGCCGGTCGTCACCAGGCTGCTCCACCGGCGTTTCAAGAATAAAGGCTTTATTACGGAGTCCCGGGTGGGCGAGAATGCGGCGAAACCCTTCAAGACCAATATAACCCTCGCCGATGTTCTGATGCCGGTCGATGTGAGAGCCGAGCGGCGCCTTCGAATCATTCGCGTGAATGACGCGCACATTATCGAGGCCCAACAACCGGTCCGCTTCCGCCATTGTTTCGTTCAAGCCCTTCTCGTTCGCAACGTCGAACCCCGCCGCAAGAAGGTGACAGGTATCCAGGCAGAAGCCGACGGGCAAATCCGTCATCTTCAAGGCGTATTCCCGCATCACGTGCAATTCTTCCAAACGGCTGCCGAGCTGCGCGCCCGCCCCGGCCGTGTTTTCGATCAGGAGCATCACTCCGCCAAAGTCCACACCGGCTGCCGCTTCCGCCACGCCCTCCAGAAAATGCAGCAGCCCCTGTTCGATGGTCTGTCCCTTGTAATTTCCCGGATGAGCCACAAGATACTCCGCGCCGATGGCGGCAGCGCGCTGCAACTCTCCGCGAAACGCTTCGACCGATTGGGCCCGGACTCCTTCGTGAACCGATGCCAGATTGATCAGATAGTTGTCGTGAATGACCAGGGGCGTAAGGTCGTGCTTCTCCCGGGCTCGCCGCAGCAGGTCGATTCCGGGCTTGCTAGGAACGGACGCCTTCCACTGCCGCGGGCTCGACGAAAAGATCTGGAACGTGTTCGCGCCCAATTCCGCCGCCGTTAGCGCCGACTTCTCCAGCGAGCCCGCAATCGAGGTGTGAATGCCCAGACGCACAATCCTCCATAATAGAGGCATGAGATCGCGGGCATTGATTCTCATGCTGCTGGCCGTTTCCGCCTTCGGTGCGACGGTGCGGCTGTATTTGAAGGATGGGACGTATCAACTGGTCCGCGAATACCAGGTCCTCAGCGATCGCGTCAAGTATTTGAGCGCGGAACGCGGTGAATGGGAAGAACTGCCGCTGGAACTGGTGGACCTGAACCATACCAAGCAGGAAGTCGCGGCAACCGAAGCGACGGTAAAGGCGGAGGCCAAGGTCGACGAAGAAGAAGACGCCGCCATTCGCGCGGAACGAGAGGAGGTCGCGAGCGTGCCGCAGACTCCAGGCGGCTACTTCATTCATGGCAGTAAGCTCGAGCCTCTCAAACAAGCGGAAGTCACCATCGTCAGCGATAAGAAGCGTACGGTGCTGAAGTACCTCTCGCCGATTCCCATCGTGCCGGGCAAAAGCACAGCGGAGATTCCGGGAGCCGCATCGGCGTTCCACATCCCCGAACTTCGCCCGGAGTTCTATTTCCGGATGGATAACGCCGAGGGCTTGGCTATCGTAAAGCTCTCGCCGAAGAAAAGCTTGCGCCTGGTAGAGGAGATCTCGGTGCTCCAGATCGCTGAGGAAACCACGGAAACAAGGAAGGATGTCCCCACCTTCAAACGCCAGTACTCGGATGGCCTGTTTAAAATCTGGCCGGAGAAGCCGCTGGACCCTGGGGAATACGCGTTGCTTCAATACACTGAGGGTAAAGTGGACCCCCAGGTGTGGGATTTCAGCGTGGGCCCGGCGAAGTAGCACGCGAGGCGCTCAGCCCCGCTACGCTTCGGAAGAACTCCAGCGACCGGGTCGCGCAGGCTTCCCAGCGGTATCGCTCCGCCCGCTTCCGGCCGCGAGAGGCGAGGTCGTCCCGTAGCGATTCCGATTCCAATAGACGCGTAAGCTGAGCCGCGATCTCGCTCGCGCTACGCGGGTCCGCCAGGAGAGCCGCATCGCCGGCGATCTCCGGGAGGCAGGACGTATTTGAAGTCACCACGGGCACCCCCGCCGCCATCGCCTGGACCACCGGGAATCCGAACCCTTCGTAAAGTGACGGATACACGAACGCTGCGGCGCCCGCCACCAAGCCGGGAAGATCCGCTTCCGGAACGTAGCCGAGATAAGTGGCTTCGGCGCGAACGCGCGCGATGGCCGCTTCCGACGACCAGCCCGCTGGGCCTGCGATCGCCAACTCGAACCCCTTACGGAGGTCGGGCTTCAGTTGCTTCCAGGCGTCCAGCAACGTAGGAAGATTCTTGCGCGGCTCGATGGCGCCGACGTACAACACGTATGGCCGCGTTCGCTTGGTAGGGATCGCGGCAAAGTACGCTGCCGGAATACCCGAATGGATGGTCGTGATCTTCTCCGGGGCGATTTGGAGCAGACGGATGGCGTCCTGGCGAGTATTTTCCGAAACCGCGATCAGAGCATCCGCGCGGCGGACGATGCGCTCGAAGAAGCTCCGGTCCGCCCGGATGTTCGCACGAGTGTGGAGTGCGGGCATCAGCATCGATGTCAGGTCGTGCAGCGTGGCCGTGAGACGCGTCCGCCGAGGTACCCGCCGGACCATATTCGAGGCGTGGAACACATCCGATTCCGCCACAGCCCAGTCGAGCACAGCCGGCGCCATCCAGTTCGCCGCCTGCAACATGGCGAGGCGAGGCGCGGTCGAGAACAGGGACAGTGCTGAGGCTTCATGATCCAGGGATTTCAAATCGCCGAGGAGCGGAAACGCGCGGATCTCCTCGCCGGGCGCGGCATGGCGGCGCAGGTAATCGAGCCAATGGTAGGTGTAGTTCTTTACTCCGGCGCTACGCACCAAGAGAGACGTAGCGTCGATGGTGATGCGCATGCGTGAATAACTCTACGCGTAGATTCCGCGCAGCTTGATCGCGAATTGCACCCGATCGAGTGCCAGCATATAAGCCGCCGTCCGGTTGTGGACCCCGTGCTTTTCCGCGTACGCCACCACATCCTGAAAGCTGTTCACCATGATCTCTTCCAACCGATCGTTGACCAGCTGCTCGTTCCAGAAGTAGCCTTGGCGATCCTGTACCCATTCGAAGTAGGACACCGTCACCCCACCGGCGTTCGCCAAAATATCCGGAATGATAAAGATGCCCTTCGAATCGAGGATCGGGTCGGCAAAATGGGTCGTGGGACCGTTGGCGCCTTCGCATAGAATCTTGCAACGTAGCTTCGCGGCGTTCTGCGACGTGATCACGTTTTCTTTCGCGGCGGGCAACAAGACGTCGGTTTCGAGGAACATCGCCTCGTCGCGATCGATGGCTTCGCCGCCGGAGAAACCGTTGATGGAACCGGTCTCCCGGCGGTGCTCGGCCAGCGCCGCGATGTCCAGCCCCTTGGCGTTGTACAAAGCGCCGTCGAACTCCACTAGCGCGATGATCTTGAATCCAGCGCGGGACATTAGTTTCGCTGACATCCCCCCGACGTTCCCGAAACCCTGGATGACCACCCTCGCGTTCCCGCGTTCCAGTCCAAACTTACGGAGAGCTTGGTCGGTAACGATCATGCAGCCCCGCCCCGTAGCTTCCGAGCGTCCACGCGAGCCACCGAGGTCAATCGGCTTTCCGGTGACCACCGCCGTCGTCGTGTGACGGGCGTGCATGGAATATGTATCCATGATCCACGCCATGGTCTGGTCGTTGGTGTTCATGTCGGGAGCCGGGACGTCCTTTTCCGGACCGATAAAATCGAATAACTCCGCCGTGTAGCGCCGCGTCAGCCGCTCCAATTCCGCGGGCGAGAGTATGTTTGGATCGCAGATGATCCCGCCCTTGCCGCCGCCGAAGGGAAGATTCGTGACCGCGCACTTCCACGTCATCCAGGACGCCAGCGCGCGCACTTCATCCAGCGTCACATCGGGAGCGTAGCGGATACCGCCTTTGGCCGGACCACGCGCGATCGAATGCTGCACGCGATACCCGGTGAACACTTCTAAGCGCCCGTCGTCCAGCTGAATCGGCACGTGCACCGTAATTTCCCGCGCCGATGATCGGAGTACTTTGCGCATACCTTCGTTCAATCCAAGGCGCTCGGCAGCTTCGTCGAGCCGCGCTTCGGCGGAAAGCAGTGGGTTGAACTCGGCGTCCTCCGATTGAGGAACGAGAGTGGGAATGGACTCGGTAACCATGAACGGGGAGATCCTCCGCACCCATTATCGGTCACTCAGCAATGCCGAGGGACTATGATCGAAGCGTGGGACGAATGTTGATTGTGCTGGGCGCGATCCTGATTGTCGTCGGATTGCTGGTGCTGGCCGGAGAGCGCCTGTCGGTTAAACTCGGCCGCCTTCCGGGCGATATCGTAATTCGCGGGAAGAACGGCGCGTTCTACTTCCCCGTAGTGACATGCCTGCTGATCAGCGTGGTTCTGTCGCTCCTGACATGGCTGTTCGGCCGGCGCTAATGGAGTAAACCCAGCCGATCGAGCGGCCAGTAAACGAACACAGCCTTCCCGTAAATATCGTTACGAGGCACTGTACCCCAGTTACGGCTATCGTTGGAGGAGTTCCGGTGATCGCCCAAGACGAAATAATGGTCCGGCTCGATCATCCTGGCGGCCATGGACACGCTGTCACGGTAATCCTCGATAACGTACGGCTCGGAGAGTTGCCTGCCGTTTACGACCACCATTCCGGCCCGAATCTCAACTGTGTCGCCCGGTACGCCAATGATGCGCTTGATGTAGGATTTGGTGGGATCGCCCGGAAACCAGAACACTACGGTGTCACCGCGCCCGATATCCGCCAGCCCGAAGCGGTACACAAATTTGTTGATGAAGATGCGTTCCTGGTTGATCAGGCCCGGCTGCATGCTGGTGCCTTCCACCTTAACCGGCTGGTAGAGAAACAGGATCACGATAATCGCGATCAGAACGCTGAGCGCCAGATCGCGCAGCCACGCCACCGCACTCCGTGCAAGCGAGGTGTCCGGCGACGGCGCGGGCCCAACCGGGACGGGGGCGTCAGTCTCCATACCACTACTATAAACGCTCAAAAGAGACTACTGTAAAGGTATCGCCATGAGGACACATTTCGCCGTTTTGATCGCCCTGGCGCTGGTTTCTGGAACCGCGTCGGCCCAGACGCCCGCCCGGACAAAGTCCGCCGTCAAGCCCACACCGCGAGCCCCGGACGGCAAGCCCGACCTCTCCGGCTTCTGGCAAGGCCCCCTGCTCCGCACCATGTTCGAAAGCGTCGGCGGACCTCCGCTTACGCCTGAAGGCCAAGCCGCGTATCAATACAACTTGACGAAATCGGTCAACCCCGAAGGACTGTGCCTGTTCGCCGGGATCCCGCGAGCCAGCATCAGCGGCGTACCGTTCGAGATCGTCCAGACCCCCAACCGCGTGGCCTTTCTTTACGAGTTGATGACGACATGGCGCTCCATCCCCGTGGACGGCCGCCAGCATCCCGCACGCCTCGACGCGTCCTTCTTCGGAAACGGCATCGGCAAATGGGACGGCGATACCTTCGTGATCGATTCAGTGGGGTTCAAGGACCACCTTAGCTGGATCGACGACGACGCTCATCCGCACAGCGATGCCATGCATGTTGTCGAGCGCTGGCACCGGCGTGATTTCGACCACTTGGAGCACGAAGTGACGGTGGAAGACCCCAAGTTCTACACCAAGCCCTGGACCTTCAAGCGCGTCTTCACGCACATGGCTCCTGGCCAGGAGTTAATGGAATACGCCTGCGACGAGAACAATAAGGATCGGGATATGTTGGGCACCGGGCCGCACGAACCGACCAAGTACGAAGGCGTGCAGTAACAACCCGATGCTACGCTCAATCTATGACGGAAGAGACGCCCGAGGCACGAACTCAAATTGACGATTGTGTCGCCATACTGAAGACCAAGATTCCCGCCGGGGAGCACGGTGCACTGGAATCTCGGCTAGAGGAACTGCTTAACGACTCCAGTGCCGACACAGACGACGTGATTTCGATCCTTCAACAGGAGTTTGGGGTTGGCAAGGACTAGGTGCCGAGTCCGAGCCTCTTCGTGATGGGGCGGCTGGTGGGGCTTGAACCCACGACATCCAGAACCACAATCTGGCGCTACTACCAACTGAGCTACAGCCGCCGTGTTCTTTGATTTTAGCGCATTCTGAAGACACGCGAGTGAGAATCTGGCTGCGCTCCGGCCACTCCCCTGTAAATGATCTCTCTGCGGAGGCTCTGGGAATCCGACCAAAGGCAGGATTCCGGAGATCTGCGGGTTGTTCGCCTCCTTTTGCAGGGCATCGCCTTGCACGCCGTGGAGGGCGACCCTCAGGACCACGAAAAATTCCGGAGCGACATGAAATCGCTCTTGGACGGCCTGGGAGAATCGCCGTCCCCCGCCGTGCTGTTGATGACCACGGGCGCAGCGCTCAAGACGCTCGAAGATTACAATCAGCGCACCAGCCGCTACGTCCGTGTCCAGGGGGCTGAACTCCACCACATGATCGGGATGCTCACCAAAACCGTCGCGAACCTCGGCGCGGGAAGCGAACGGTCAGTCGCGCGGCTGCAGGAGATCGAAGGGCAACTCGAGAAGGCCGTCTTGATTGAGGACGTTCGCGAGCTTAAGTTGCGACTCGAATCGTGCCTCGAAGGGATCCGGGAGGAATCCCACCGCCAAAAGGTCGAATCGCATCACAGCGTCCAAGGCTTGCAGCTCGAAATCGCCCAAACCCAGGAGCGAATTCGCACGGCGGCCGCGGCTCCCATAAGAGACCCAGTATCCGGTTTGCCCACGCGTTCCGAAGCCGAGGTCGCTTTCCTGGAAGCCTCACACAGCTCAGAACGCGCGTACGCGGCGTTCTTCGTCGTAGACCGTGTAGCCGTCATCAACGCTCGCTTCGGCCACGCGGTGGGTGACCGTGTGCTGAACCTCTATCTGGAGGAGCTTCGCCCCCGCCTCTCCACCGCCGATCCTATTTTTCGCTGGAGTGGGCCATCCTTCGTAGCGATCCTTCTACGCGCCGAACGGCTGGACCGCCTTCAGGATCGCCTTCGCTTCCTGGTCCCTGCGAAAATGGAAAAAATGATCGAGCTCGGCAATCGCTCGGCTCTGCTGCCCGTGTCCGCAACTTGGGCCGTCTTCGAAATCAAGGCCCCGATTGAGGACCTGACCGGAAAGCTGGACCAGTTCCTGGCCACCCAGTGGCAACAACGGGAAGAGTAGACTAGTGGCCGAACAACTTCTTTCTCCACCCCTCCCACTTCTCCGTCCAACTGGTAGAAACCGGAGCCGGCGGCACTGAAGGTTCGAACTCTCCCGAGGAATGCACCTCGGGCAAGGCGGCCAGGGGTTGCACGGCAGTCTTCGAAACCATGCGCACGTGATACCCCGTGAACGCGTAGGTGCGTTTGTAGAGCCCGCCGTCTTTCTCCTCCACCACCACGGAGAACGCTTTCTCCTCCTGCCCGGGCAGCGATTCCACCTGCACCGGGTAGTGCCCCTTCAAATTCTTCTCGATGAATGCTGTCTCGTAATGATGGCGCTTAGTGCTCCATACGAACACACGCATGCTGTCGAATTCGTAGGGCTGGAGATTCGCGGACGCCGTGGTCCACAGCCAGTTGGACCGTTGTTCGTTCTTCTCTTTATCTTGTACGTCTCCCAGCGAAAGGTAGGCCGTGATGCGATGACCTTCGGCGTATTGCGCCACTTCATCGGGAATCTTCATCACCAGCATCCGCGAGAGCGCCCAACCCGTCTCGCCCTGATGGGTTCGGACCAGCGCCCAATCGTCCGCTTCTGCCGGAGCCCCCGCGGGAGGCGGCGCGTGCGACGGCGCCGCCAAATCCGAGCGATGGGGCCGGGAGAGTTCTACCCAATTCTTCGGCGGCGGCGGCGGCGATGGCGGAGGAATCAGAGGCGGGGTGCTGGCCGCCTTTTTCTTAGCGGGGGCCTTCTTCGAAGTGTTCGCAGACCGTTTCACCAGCGGTTTCGCCGCAGACGGCGGCGGAACATGCGGACTGATCTTATGCCCGATCACCTCCACGCTGGACCCTTCCGCGATCTGGAAAAAACTTGGCGACGTGCGGTACGGTTCGGCGTGCACGTTCAGCTCCGCATACACGGTGGCCTCGCCTTCCGAAGGCAGCTTGGCGACGCTGGTAGCCAGATCGCGTAGGTCGCTCATCTGCTGCTCGCTCAACAAATCGCGCGCATCGGTCCAGCCCTCCACCCCCGCCGACATGCGAACGCGTACGAACCGCCGGCGCGTCTCGACCACGTCCAGACGGTCGCCGTGGTGCGCCGTCGCCACCACGGCGGATTTCACGCTCAGGTCCTTTCGGAGATTCAGATTGGCCGGACCCGCATAAGCGGTACCGGTGGCTTCTTTTTGCGGGGGCGACGAAGTGCATCCAACGAGCAGCAGAGCGGCCAGGAGGAAGAGGCCCGCGATCACCCGATTCCCAGATCGTCCACCCGCTCCAGCGGCGAGCCGCAGCGACGGCAGATCAGCGATGCGCAATCGCCGCATGCCAGCGGATCGTTCACGGGTTTCTGACACTGGGGGCAGTAAAACTCCGTGGCCGGTTCTTGTTGAGGATGTTGGGGAGCCATGCGCGGGAGGCACCGGGGATTCAGGGCTCCGCAGGTGAGACCGGATCGGGCGTCGGTCCGATCACTTTCGCGGCAACGCGCGGCGCAACCAGGTTCTGACGCGCCTTGAGAAACACGTCGTACTGGCTCATCAAGTCCCGGAAGACGGCGTCGCCCAGCAGTTTGTACCCGGTCCCCGTGAAGTGCACATGGTCGTTCTGCGCAATCCCTGCTGTGACCCACTGCGACATGGATCCCTTGCCGCCCATCTTCGCTCGCAGATCCCAGAACGGACATCCCGTAGCCAGCGCGGCTTCACGCTGCGCTTCCACGATCACGTCCAGTTGATCCATCGGCAGCCAGCCCTTGCGGGTTCGCTGATCGCGATCCGGAGGTCCGATGATCAAAATCGTCGCCGTGGGTGTTGCGGACCGGAGCCGTCCGATCAGCTGCTCGAACATCGTGCGGTACGATTCTACGGTCCAATCTTTACGGCCCGCTTCATTGGTGCCATACGCCAGAACGATCAGCGCCGGATTCCGATGCTCGATGTTGGAACGCAACGTCTCCTGGTTCCAATCCAGGATGATGTTCGCGGAGGCGCCGTTGATTCCCATCGGCTCGTACGTCACGCCGGTGAGTTTCTCCGCCACCCAGCCGAAGAGTCGCACCGGAGAAGCATCCAGCGTTTCCACTTCCACGCGATGCGGACCCGGCATGGCCTCCAGCCGGTAATATGCCGGGCTGGGATCGCCATCGGTCGAAATCGTCTCCAGCGGCACACCGTTGTCGAACACTTGCAACGATCCGCCGCCGGGCTGTTGATAGTAGTAGAGCTCGAATTCGCTCGCGTCGGCCTCAACATACACCGCTTCGTGCGGCGCACGCACGGACATGCTCACTCCGCCGAGTCCGTACACACCGTCGCCCGGATGCCCCACCAGTCCATCGGTGTGCCAGCCGCGTGTCGAGCCGCTGCGCACGTCCTCCCGGCGATATCCTGCGTACGGCCGTCCGGCCAGCGAATACCCGCTGCCTCCGTCGCCGAACTTCTCCTGGAATTTCGTGCGCATCTCGCCGGTCCACTCGTCGGCGGCGGTATGGGAATCGCCGTAATGCAGAATCCGAAGCGGGCCCGGCAGTTCGCCCTCCTGATGCCGGTACAGCTGTTCGAAGAAAGGAATCAGCGCCGCTGCATTTTCCACGGGAATGTCCGCGCCGGTCGCCACGTGCTCGTAAACAGCTTCGTGCGCCTCCGCACGGCGTTTCGTGTTCACCGGGATCGCTTTTGCCGTAGCTCCCGCAGTGGGCTTCTTTGCGGTGGCGGCGACGGTTTTTGTGGGAACGGCAGGAATGACTTCAGGCTGCGCTTGCTCTTGTCTAACGGGATCCCGCTTCAACGGATCTTGCTTCGCCGTATCGGACTTACCTTGTGCCGGCTTGCTCTGAACTGCAGCCGGCTTGCTCTGCACTGCGGACGGTTTCGTTCTGGGAGTCTTGCTGATGGACGCCGTGGCGCTTCCCGCCGCCTTGCCCGAACTGGTCAAGTATTTTTTCTTGCCCGCGGCGGCCGCGGACGCCCTACTCTTGCCGGTCGACGACTTCGCCGCCGTCGAGCCGGTCGACTTCTTCGCGGGCCCTTTCTTCTTTGCCGCCGGCTTCGCAGGAGCCGGGCTTGCGGGCGTGATGGCGACCGCCAAAGCTGCCGCTATAGTGGCGATCGCTGCAATTTGCAAAGTCCTCTTCAACAATTTCCCCTCACCGCGGTTCCGGTTCTTTCGCGGTTCGATCTTTTGCTCTGCTCTTCCGCGACTTGGCTCGGTGCTCCTTCCGAGTCTCCTTCGTTGCTTCCGGGGCCGGCCCGGGTTGAGGTGGCGCAGCCACCTCCAGGGAATTGGGCGCCTCTGCCGGCGCGTCCGTCCGTCCTTCTAATTGTCGCAGTTTATATTCGTTATATCCATCCCGCAGTGCGCTGTACAGAAGCTCCCCTACAATCTTCGCGCCCCCCGGCATGGGATGAATGTAATCTGCGCCCACCAGGCGGGGCTCCGACGCATACCAGCGAGCCATCGTCCCCTCGCCGCCCATGGCCTGAAACGTATTGAAAAACGCGACGCCGGTTTCCTTGGCCACGCCTGTTTCAATGCGTACCTCGCGCGGCAGTGTCGCGATCGTCTCGATTTCGCCGCTGGTTTTCTTTTCTCCGCGGTCCATCGGACTCATCAAGAGAACGGAGGCTCCGGGTACTGCCGCCTGTACCCGATGCACCACAGCGGCGAGTTCCTTGCCCCAAGTGCCATCAACAAACTCCGGGAATCCGCTTTCGTTGGTGCCGAAGGCGATCACCACCAAGTCCGGTTTGTAGTGCTGCAACTGCTGCGCCCAGTGCGGACCGTTCATCGCGTGCGAAAGCAGCGTGATGTTCGCGCCGTTGATGCCGACACTGCTGTACTCCACGCCGGGCCCTGCCTTGCGGAAATCGGCTCCATACAGCCGCACCGATCCACGCGTCACGCGCAGTGTGAAATTCTTCGATCCAGCGGGAAATTCGAAGGAGGCGAACCCCGGGGCCTCCTGCTCCGCGGCGGTGTCCGCCTCACCGATTTTTTCGCCGTCCGCTTCAAACTCGAAGGAGCCGCCATCGGGCTCGGCCAGGTAAGAAATTTCGACACTACGGTGTCCCGCGTCCTTGATTCGCCAATGCGCCTCCGCGCCCACCGATCCTTGGAAGCTGGCGGCACCGAGCCCGTGCAGCCCGTCCTTGATCTTGGTATCGCCCGCCACGTCAATCTTCCATTTCGACGAATCCATGTCCACGCCGCGGTGCCCGTACCAGGCCCATGGTTTCGCGATCAACACGAATCCGCTGCCCGCGTCTCCGAACTGTTTTTGCAGCATCGCCCGAGCGTCCGCGGTGATGAGGTCGGCGGTGGTGGGAGAGTCTCCGTAGTGCACCACGCGCGCTCCGTGTCCCTTCAGCAGGGCGGCATAGAAATGATCCAACTCGTGCCCCGGGTCTACCAAATTCTTCGGCGCAATAATCTGCAACCGCTTGGCACGAACCTCTTCCGTCATCTTTTCTACCCGCTTGATGCCGGTGGGCAGTGGGAAGTCCCACACCTGCGGGACGTTGTGCAGGTCGAGCGACTTGTAATTCTGCAGCGCGGGAATCACCTGGGGCAGCAGCACCAGTCCCGCGAACAGCGCGATGGTGAGCATGGTCTTCCAGGGCATGATGAATTCCTTAAAGCACTCTTCCTAGAATCTGTTATAGATGAACGGCGTGGCTCCCGTCTGCGCCACGTACTGAAGCCCGATCACCAAAGCCGCCAACGCTACAGCCTGAGCGTAGAACGGCGCGCGGACATAGAGGTTCAAACTGAAGTCGTACCATTTCTTCGGCACATAATGCGCCAGGAAGGCGATCGTCAAAATCAGCCACAATCCTGAGGACACGTTGACGAACGAAACCGTATGCGAGCCGATTCGCCCCACAATCGCCGAAGCTGTGGCGAAATCCGCCGCGCGGAAATAAATCCACGCATAACAGACGAACTGGAACGTGACAAAAATATTGACGTACCGGACCCATCCCGCGGCCTTCTTATTCCCTCGCCACGCCTGCCAGAGCCTCTGACCGGCGAGCGCTATCCCGTGGAGCGCGCCCCACATCACGAAATTCCAGCTTGCCCCGTGCCACAGCCCTCCGATCACCATCGTGATCACCAGATTGATATACGGCATCACCTTGGTCCGCTTGCCGGGTAGCGAGAAATACAGATAGTCCCGCAACCAGTTCGAGAGCGTGATGTGCCACCGCCGCCAGAAGTCCGCAATGCTTTCCGCCGCATAAGGAGCATTGAAATTTGGCGGAAGCTTGATCCCCAGCAGCAGCGCGGATCCGATGGCGATGTCGGTGTAGCCCGAAAAATCGAAGTACAGCTGCATCGCGTAAGCGTAAACGGCGATCAAGACCTCCGCGCCGCTATAGAGGTTGGGAAAATCGAACACCCGGTTGACCAGATTCGACGCAAGGTAATCCGCCACCAGCAACTTCTTCACGAGCCCGATGCCAATCAAGAACAACGCCCGGCCGCCCGCCTGCGCGTCCAGTGACTTCGGCTTCTCGAACTGATTTAGCAGCGTCTCCACACGGGTGATCGGCCCCGCAACGATGGTCGGGAAGAAAGAGACCGCGGCCAGATGCGCCAGATAGCTGCGCGTCCCCTTCGCGTCGCGCCGATACAGGTCCAACGTGTAGGTCAGCGCCTGAAACACGTAGAACGAGAGGCTGATCGGCAGCACCCAACTCCACTCTGGCGCAGTTTTTCCCGTCCACGCGGCCCAATTCGAGAGGATGAACGGCATGTATTTGAAGAACACCAGCATCCCCACGTTCATCAGGATGCTCACACCCACCAGCAGCCTCCGCACCCATCCGCGCTTTGAGCTTTGGAGCCCGAGCCCTAACGCGAAGTCAATACTGGACACCACGGGAATCAGCGCCAGAAGCGAAAGGTTCCACCGTGCGTAAAAGAAATAATTGGCGAAGAGAATGACGCCGAGGGCTAGCGCCCGCTTGCGCGCCACCGGCCAATAGAGAAAAAAGATCGCTCCCAGGAAAAGGAAGTAGGTCGAGGAGAAGAGCTGCAAGTATTAGGATACAAGATGATACGGGGAAACCCCTAAGTAATCCCACTTAGGCAGCAGTAGTAAGCCAAATCCTCCCTTCAGATAACCCTCGGTGCGCCCGATAATCCGTATGTGTCACCATTGACGCAAACGAATCCCGGCATTGGCCTCACGCCGTCTCCGGCGGATCAGGAACTTATGGAGAAGGCTCTTCGGAGTCTGAGCTCGCTGCCGCCTTTCTCCCCCATCCTCACCCGGCTGCTGGCCAGCTTGGCCGAAGAGGATGTCTCCTTTTCCGCGCTGGGCGACCTGATCGAAAAAGATGCCGTAGTCGCCGCCAACATCCTGCATCTGGTCAATTCCGCTCTCTATGCTCGCACCGGCACGATTAGCTCGGTCCGTCACGCGATCTCCCTTCTGGGAACGAACAAGCTCCGCAATGCCGTGCTCGGGATGTCGATCGCCCGCGTCTGGAATCGCGTGAAGATGCCAAGTTCCTGGTCGATGGCAAGGTTCAACATGCACTCGGCGGCGGTGGCCCTGCTCAGCGATTTGCTGGCGCAGCGCCTTCCCGTGGCTTACCCGGAAGGCGCATTTGTGGCCGGCCTGCTCCATGATGTCGGCAGATTGCTGCTGGCTCTCGGCCTTCCGAACGAGTACATGCGGATTCTGGAACTCTACGACGACTCAGGCCGCCGCACCCTGGTCGAGTGCGAACGTGAAATCGTGGGTTTCACCCATGCTGAACTTTCCGCCCAGGCCCTCCGTGTCTGGAAGCTGCCCGAAGAAATCCAGATCGCAGTCCGCGATCATCACAGTTCGCCGGCGGAATCGGATAAGGGCATTCCGCTGAGCCATGTCCTCGACGCCGCGAATCAGTACGCGAACTCATCGGGTATCACAATCCTAGTGGTGAACCACGATGGGGCTGACCCGAAGGCCGTCGAACTCCTCGGCCTGGACGAGGACAAACTGAAATCCCTCCTGGTCGAGTTCCGCGAGGAAAACAATGCGATGGCCGTCTACTTCCGCTAGTCCCTCCTTGAAGCGGTTGGGTGAGATGACCCAACCCCATCGCTGTTTCCCGCGTCTAACTCTCGGAAATACAATGGCGACTCGGATTGGCTCCCGGCTTGCTACAGCATCATCGGAGTCTCAGTGATCCAAGGATTCATAACCTTCGTTCTTGCTCTCGCCGTAGCCGGAATCCTCCTCGGCGCGCCCTGCATGGCGTGCGCCGACCTGATGCAGCATCACGGCCGCCCTCCTTGTTGCGATCCATCCCATCATTGCCATCAATCTAGCGGTCTGTGTACGGACGCGCATTGCGCTGCTTCCGCAGTTGACCTCTCTCCGGGATCGCGGGCCAGCGGGGTAGCGATCCCCGCATTCGCGCCGGAGACGCAGTTCGCGTTCTTCGCTCCGGAAGCCACAACCTACCCGCCTCCGAAACCGGTCGATTCCCCACCTGCGCTGGGACTCTCTTTGCTCAACTCCGTTCTCAACATCTAGTCACCTCACGAGTCTTTCGTCTTTCCCTGAGCAGACTTGTGGAGGTAAGAAGATGCGGACATCCGCGTTTCTGGTCACGTTAGCCATTACAGCAACAGCGTTCGCGCAACAACGTACCGAACTGAGCGACCTGGTCGTTGAGGCGACGCGCCGCAACCCTGAAATTCTCGCGGCACAGAAGAAGTACGAGGCTGCGGGACAGCGCCCGACGCAGCAACGTTCCCTGCCGGATCCGATGCTTTCAGCCGGATGGAACTCCACCGGCAACCCTCTGCCCGGCGCGGGCCTCGGCCGCGACCCCGTCGCCAACATCGGATTCTCCGCCTCGCAGCAAATCCCCTATCCTGGCAAACTCCGGCTCAAAGGCGAAATCGCTTCCAAAGAGGCCGAGGCGGATGCCCAGGAATTCCGAGCCGCGTCACTGAATGTAATCTCACGACTCAAGCAAGCCTTCTTCCGCCTGCACCATACCTACGTGATGGCCGAGGTGATCGAGCGCAATCGCGAACTCCTGCGATCCTTCCTGCACGCCACGGAAGCTCGGTACGCCGCTGGCTCTACCGCACAAGCGGACGTCTTCCGCGCGCAAATCCAATTGACCCTGGTCGAAACCCGCCTCATCCAACTCGATCAGGACCGCCGTGCCAGCCAAGCCGAGATCAACGCGATCTTGAATCGGCCCACCGACACCGAGATCGCACAGCCCGCCGATCCCCATGGCGTTGAGTTGACCTTTACCCAACAAGAGTTGATGGCGAAGGCTCGCGACGCCCCCGTGCTCGCCCGTGATCAAAAGCGCATCGAAGGAGCGGGCACAGCGATCCAGCTAGCCCGCAAGGATTCCCGTCCGGATCTCACGCTCAACGCCGGATTCTTCACCATGGGCACCATGGGCGAGATGTATTCGGTTCGCGCCGACCTGAACATCCCCCTGCGAGGCTCCCGCCTCCGTGCCGAGGTCGCCGAGAAATCGCACGAACTCGCTGGAGCCAAAGCCTCCTATGAAGCCTCCGCGCGATCTCTCGAATTCCAAATCCGAGAAGGATACCTCGCGGCACAAACCGCGCAGCGCCTGGCCGACCTGTATCTGAACACCGCGCTCCCACAGGCGCGCCTAACGGAAGAGTCCGCACTCACCGCATATCAATCTGGAGCCTCCGACTTCGCGTCAGTGCTAGGGAACTATATCGCCGCGATCGACTACGAGATGAGTTACCACGAGCAAGTCCAGCAGTTTCACCTCGCGTTAGTGCGGTTAGAAGAAATCACCGGTGTGGAGTTAATCCGATGAAACGAGCATTTGCCATCTTCTTCACGGCAGCGATCGCAGCTGCCGCCTTCACCGGGGGCGCCTGGTACACGCGCCACAATTTCGCGCCCCCCAAGCCCGAGCACAAGATCCTCTACTGGGTCGACCCAATGCATCCGGCATACAAATCCGACAAGCCAGGGATCGCCCCGGACTGCGGCATGGAACTCGAGCCCGTGTACGCGGACAATGTACCTACGTTATCCACACTCCCCGCCGGCACGCTCGACGTCAGCCCCGAAAAGCAGCAAGTCATCGGCGTCACGTACGCGACCGCGGAACTTTCCTCCGCCGCCGAAACCATCCACGCGGTCGGCAAAGTGGCGGTCGATGAGACTCACATCACGCGGGTCCATCCCAAGATCGAAGGCTGGATCTCGCAGGTGAACGTCGACTTCCTGGGGCAAGTCGTGAAGCAAGGCGATGCGCTCCTCACCATCTACAGCCCCGAAATGGTCGCGACAGAGCAAGAATTCCTTCTCGCACTCCGCGCCCGCGACCAAATGAAGAGCTCGCCCAGCCGCGAAGCTCTCGAAAACAGTGAAGCCATGGTAAACGCCTCGCGCCATCGTCTAGAGCGATGGGAAATGAGCGCCGCCCAAATAGAAGAACTGGAGCGCACCCGCACCCCCGTGAGGTCCGTCACGCTCTACTCACCCGCCGCCGGATATGTCACGGCCCGCAACGCCTTCCCCAGCCAGAAGGTCGCGCCCGAGACGGAGCTGTACGCTCTCGCCGATCTAAGTCACGCCTGGATTCTCGCCGACGTTTTCGAAACCGACTTAGCCAAGATCCAGTTGGGCCAGTCGGCCTGGGTGAGCCTTGCGAGCGTCAACGCCCGTGGCTTCTCCGCCCGCGTCGACTTCATCCAACCCCAAGCCGACCCCATCACCCGCACGGTCAAAGTGCGCCTCGACGCCCCGAACCCCGACCAGCGCCTCAAGCCCGACCTCTTTGTCAACGTCGAATTTCGCATGGGCGGCGCATCTCGCGTGACTGTCCCGTCCGACGCCGTGGTGAACACCGGCACACGGCAAACCGTCTTCGTCGACAAGGGCAACGGCCAGTTAGAACAGCGCGACATCGAGATGGGCGACCGAATCGGCGACCGCACCCAAATCCTCCACGGCCTGAAAGCCGGGGAGCGAGTCGTAGCCTCCGGCACCTTCCTGATCGACTCCGAAGCGCAACTTAAAAACGGAGCCCGCCAATGATCAACAAGGTCATCGAATTTTCCGGGCGCAATCCGTTTATCGTCTTCGTACTGATCGCCGCCGCCGTAGCCGCGGGCTGGTGGTCGATGCATACGATTCCTCTCGACGCGATCCCCGATCTGAGCGACACGCAAGTCATCGTCTACTCGCGCTGGGATCGTAGCCCCGACATCCTCGAAGACCAGGTTACCTACCCGATCGTCAGCACCATGCTCGGTGCGCCTCATGTCAAGGACGTCCGCGGCTTCTCCGACTTCGGATACTCCTTCGTCTACGTCATCTTCGATGAAGGGACCGATATCTACTGGGCCCGCAGCCGCACTCTCGAATATCTGCAAGCCGTGCTGCCGCGGCTGCCCCAGGGCGTGAAGACTGAGCTCGGCCCCGACGCCACCGGCGTGGGCTGGGTCTTCCAATACGCTCTCATCGACACCCAACATCGCCGCAACTTGGCCGAGCTTCGCTCTACCGAAGATTGGTTCCTGCGCTATCAACTCAAGTCCGTCCCCGGAGTCGCCGAAGTCGCTCCGCTTGGCGGATTCGTTCGCCAATATCAAGTGAATCTTGACCCGCGGAAACTGCAATCGCTCAACATCCCCATAACGAAAGTGGTGGAGGCCGTCCGCTCCGGCAACAACGACGTTGGCGGCCGTCTTCTCGAATCCGGTGGAGCCGAATACATGGTGCGCGGCCGAGGCTACGCCAAAACTCCCTCGGATATCGGCAACATCCCGCTGGTCACCACGCAAAGCGGCACCCCGATCCGCGTCCGCGACGTGGGCGAGGTGACGCTCGGCCCCGACCTCCGCCGTGGCGTTGCCGATTGGAACGGCGAAGGCGATGTCGCGGCCGGCATCGTGATCATGCGACAGGGCGAGAACGCGCTCCAGGTAATCGATCGCGTCAAAGCCAAGCTGAAGGAGATCGAGCCAGGCCTCCCTCCCGGAGTAAAGGTCGTCACCGCGTACGATCGCTCCGACCTCATTCTTCGTTCCATCGAGAACCTCAAGGGCACACTCATCGAAGAGGTTCTCATCGTCTCGCTTGTGATCTTCCTCTTCCTGTGGCATGCCCCCAGCGCCGCGATCCCCGTGATCACCATCCCGATCGCGATCCTGATCGCGTTCATCCCCATGCGCCTCATGGGCCTCAGTTCCAACATCATGTCCCTCGGGGGCATCGCCATCGCCATCGGAGCCATGGTTGACGCCGCCATCGTCGTCGTCGAGCAAACCCACAAAAAACTGGAAGAATGGGAGCGCGGCGGCCGCGTGGGCGACTATCATCGCGTCGTCCTCGATGCCGTCAAGGAAGTCGGCGGCCCCAGCTTCTTCGCGCTCCTCGTGATCGCGGTATCTTTCCTCCCCGTATTGACTCTGGAGGCCCAGGAAGGCCGCTTGTTCAAGCCCCTCGCCTACACGAAAAACTTCTCGATGATCGTCGCGGCCGTCCTCGCCATCACTCTCGACCCGGCGCTACGCCTGATGTTCACCCACATGCGCAATTTCGATTTCCGTCCGCGCTGGATCGCCCGCGCCGCGAGCGCCGTCCTCGTGGGCACCATCCATTCCGAGGAGAGCCATCCGATCAGCCGCATCCTGATCCGCCTCTACGAGCCCATCTGTGCCTGGGCACTCCGCTGGAAGTGGACCGTCATCGTCAGCGCCGTCGCACTCGTCGCGATCACCGTCCCCGTCTATCAAAAGCTCGGCTCCGAGTTCATGCCGCCGCTCGACGAAGGCACTCTACTCTACATGCCGTCCACACTTCCCGGCATCTCCCTCACCGAAGCGCAGCGAATCATGCAGATTCAAGACCGCATCCTGAAGCGTTTCCCCGAGGTGGAATCCGTACTCGGCAAAGCAGGCCGCGCGGAGAGCTCCACCGACCCCGCGCCTCTCTCCATGATGGAGACCGTGGTCGTCCTCAAGCCCCGCGAACAGTGGCGTCATCGCGACACCTGGTACGCCGGCCGCGCGCCCGGATGGCTCCTCCCCGCACTGCGACATCTCACCTCCGACCGCATTTCCACCGAGGAGCTTATCGAGCAAATGAACCAAGCGTTGAAACTCCCCGGAGTTTCCAACGCCTGGACCATGCCCGTGAAGGCCCGTATCGACATGCTCACCACCGGCATCCGCACTCCCGTCGGAATCAAAATCTACGGCTCCGACATCCGCACCATCGAGCGTCTTGGTGGCGAGCTAGAGCGCCTGCTCCCCCAAGTCTCCGGCACCCGCAACGTCTTCGCCGAGCGCACCGGCAGCGGCTACTTCGTCGATGTCGATTGGAACCGCGATTCGCTGGCGCGTTACGGTCTCACCATCGACGACGCCCAAGCCATCGTGATGAACGGCGTCGGTGGCGACAATGTCACCACTACGGTCGAAGGCCGCGAGCGTTACCCCGTCAATGTCCGCTACATGCGGGACTTCCGGAGCAACCCGTCCGAACTCTCCCGTGCACTTGTCCCCGTGAATCTCCCCGGCTCTGCTGCACAGGTCCCCGTCTCCGAGCTCGGTTCAATCCACGTGCGATCCGGCCCCTCGATGCTGCGCGACGAAAACGGCCTGCTCAGCGGCTACGTTTACGTCGACGTCTCTGATCGCGATGTCGGTAGCTACGTCAATGAAGCCAAGCAACGGGTCCGCGACCATGTCAGCCTCCCTCCCGGCTACACGTTGGTCTGGAGCGGACAATACGAAGCCATGCAGCGCGTTCGCGAACGGCTGAAGATCGTGCTTCCGCTTACCCTCTTCCTGATCTTGCTGCTGCTCTACGCGAACACCAAATCCGCCGCAAAGACCGCGATTATCGTGCTCGCCGTGCCGTTCTCCGCCGTCGGAGCCATCTGGTTCCTTTACGCGCTCGGCTACAACGTCAGCATCGGAGTCTGGGTCGGCCTCATCGCGCTGATGGGCGTCGACGCCGAGACCGGAGTGTTCATGCTGCTCTATCTCGATCTCGCCTATGAAAACGCCCGAGCCGAAAACCGCCTGCGCAACCTTGCCGAATTGCAGGCGGCTGTGCTCCACGGCGCAGTAAAACGTATTCGACCGAAGTTCATGACCGTCGCGTGTATGTTTCTCGGCTTGGTCCCTATTCTCTGGTCCATCGGCACCGGAGCCGACGTCATGAAGCGCATCGCCGCCCCCATGGTCGGCGGCATCTTCACTTCGTTCATCCTGGAACTCATCGTTTATCCCGCAGTCTACGAGGTATGGAAATGGCACTTCGAATTGAAAAAACAGCTTTCATCCTGATTGTTTCGGGCGTGATCCTCGCCGCACAGGACTTAACTTTCTCGGTGCGTCACAATCACCTTCACAAGTACGGTGTCGGCACACTGACGTTCACCGAGAACACCATCCAATGGGAAGAACCGGGCAAATCCCATGAGCATTCCCAGCTCTGGACCTATGAACAGATCCAGCGATTAGAACTCGCCCAAGACCAGGTTCGCATCGTCACCTACGAAGACATCCGTTGGCAAGTGGGCCGCGACCGCGCGTTTCTCTTCGACCACATCCCCGCCGACCTCGCCTCCCGCGTCTATCCATTCCTGATCGCGAAGCTTGACCAGCGCTTCCAAGCTCACGTCTACGACCCCTCCATAGAGCCAATCTATGAAACCCCGGCCAAACTTCTGCTGGGCCGCGCCGGTTCCAACGGCGTCTTGAAAATCGGCCCCGACCGAATCACTTTCAATGGCGGCGACCGCGGCCAGTCTCGTACGTGGCGCTACTCCGATATCACCATCTTCAGCAACGCCGGCCCGTTCGACCTAACGCTAGCCACGCTCGAGGGAGAAAACCGCATCCAGCTGAAACGTCCCCTTCCGGAAGCCACTTACACCGACCTCTGGCGCCGCATCTCCGAAAGTAATGGCCTCACGACCTACAACGCTCAAGTCGCGCACGCCCACTGATAAACTGAAACTAAGCAATGCAGGCAGTACAATCTATCACCGAAGAAATCCTCGACCTCAAGAAGCAGCGCCGCGCGATGATCCTGGCGCATCACTACCAGGACACGGAAATCCAGGACCTCGCCGACTCCATCGGTGACAGCCTGGAACTCGCCCGTGCCGCCCAGAAATTTGAAGGGGACGTCATTGCTTTCTGCGGAGTGGTCTTCATGGCGGAGACCGCCAAGGTCCTGAACCCGTCGCGCACCGTCGTCATCCCCGATGTCCACGCCGGATGCAGCCTCGTCGATTCCTGCCCCGTCGATCAAGTCCGCGCGTTCCGCAAACGCCATCCCGAATACGTCGTCGTCAGCTACATCAACACGTCGGTGGAAGTGAAAGCCGAGAGCGACATCCTCTGCACCTCGCGTAACGCGGTGAAGATCGTCAACTCCATCCCTGCGGAAAAGCCGATCCTCTTTTTGCCCGACATCAACCTGGGCAATTATGTCAAGCAACAGACAGGCCGCGAGAACATGAAGATCTGGCCCGGAGCCTGCATTGTCCACGCCACCTTCGCCGCCCGCAAGCTCACCGCCGCCCGCTCCGCCCATCCCCACGCCCTGGTAGCCGCGCACCCCGAATGCCCCGCCGACGTGCTCGCGATGGCGGATTTCATCGGGTCCACCAGCGCCATCATCGATTGGTGCGTAGCCACTGACGCGCAGGAATTTATCGTGATGACGGAGAGCGGAGTCCAGCACTCCCTCAAACTCCGGGCTCCGGAAAAGCAATTCCACTTCGTTCCCAATGAGAACTGCAATTGCAGCGAGTGCCCCTACATGCGCCGCAACACCTTGGAAAAACTCCGCGACGCCCTGGCGACGCTGACTCCGCGCGTTGAGCTTTCCGAAGACCTGATCCGTCGGGCCGCTCTCCCCATCGAACGGATGCTCGCCGTCAAGTGACCGCGACACCGCTTCACCCCGAAATCCTGGACGCGGTCCGCCGAGCCCTCGCCGAAGACATCGGCCCCGGCGACATCACCACCACCCTTTGCATCCCAGCCGAGGCGCAAGCCACCGGCCGCATCGTAGCGCGCCAGCTCTTGAAACTCACGGGCGTCGAGCTTCTCCCGCTCATCTTCGAAAGCTGCACCGTGCACGTTCACCACAAATCCGGCGCGCATCTCACCGAGGGTACCGAGATCGCCACCATCACCGGCCCCGCCCGAGCGCTCCTCACGGGCGAGCGCACGGCTCTAAACTTCCTCCAGCGCCTCAGCGGCATCGCCACTCTCACCCACGCCTACGTCCGAGCAGTCGAAGGAACCCGCTGCCGCATCCTCGACACCAGAAAAACTACCCCCGGCCTCCGCCGCCTGGAAAAGATGGCCGCCGCTGCCGGTGGCGCCACGATCTACCGCATCGGACTCTTCGACGCGATTCTGATCAAGAACAACCACATCACCGCCGCAGGCGGGGTCCGCGCCGCACTCGAACGCACTCGCGACGCCAAAGTGCCCGTCGAAATCGAAGTCCGCACCCGTGCGGAACTGGACGAAGCCCTAGGAATCGGCGCGACGCACCTCCTCCTCGACAACTTAACCCCGCCCGAAGCGCGCCAGTGGATCGCCCACATCAACGGGCGAGCCACCGTCGAGCTCTCCGGCGGCATCAATCTCGACACCGTCCGCTCCTACGCCGAAACCGGGGCCGACTTCGTCTCCGTAGGCGCACTCACCCACTCCGCTCCCGCCGTCGACATCAACTTTCGCGTCGAACTCGCTGCCTAAGGTTTTTTCACAAACAGACTCGTTTGAAGCTGCCGATAAGCTTTCTTTAGGATAAAACCATGCATAAGCTTCGACGCATGACGCTGGGTCAGAGAACCGCAGCTGTCGGTGTCCTTTTCTCTCTGACCGCCGCGGTGGCTCTTCTTTATTTCATCGCGAACGGCTTCTCCAAGGACATCGCATTCGCAAACTTAGAGCATGACGGCAACCAGTATCAAAAACCGCTGGAGAATTTGCTCCAGTTCATTCCGGACCACCAAATCCTTGCTCACCGTCTCCTCCAGGGACAGCCGAACCTCGCACAAGAACTGGCGGCCGCCAGCAGTAACGTCGACGCCGCCCTCAAGGCTCTGGGAGCGGTGGATTCGCGACTCGGAACAGAGCTTCAGTTCACCCCGGAGGGTCTCGCCCAGCGCAAGCGCGATCATGACCGCCCCCAAACACTCCTGCAGGAATGGGATCAGCTCAACGGCAGTCAAGCCTCCCTCTCCGTAGCGGACTCGGATAAGCAACACGCGCATCTGATCGAGGATGTTCGCGCGATGATCGCTCAAGCGGGCGATACCTCAAATCTGATTCTCGACTCAGACCTCGATAGCTACTACCTGATGGATGCGACGCTGGTCACGCTCCCGCAAACGCAACAGCGGCTCGCCGAACTCGAGTTACAGGCGCGCGGAACGCGCTCGAAAAAAACCCGGGAGGATGCGTCCCGCATTCCGTTCGCAGTTGCCGGAGCCCTGTTGAAAGAGGGCGACCTCGATCGCATCCTCGGAGACGTGCAGACCTCGCTCAATGAGGATCGGAACTACTACGGAGTCAGCCCCAGCCTCCAGCAGAACCTTCCCCCCGTCCTTCACGAATATGAGACGGCAAATAGAGCCCTGCTGGAATCGCTTCGCGCTCTTTCGGAGGGCACCGCGCCCGGCGCATCCCCGGAAGCCTTCGCGTCCACAACGGCTTCGGCTCGCCAGGCGAGCTTCCGCCTGTGGAATACCAGCGTGGACGAACTCGACATTTTATTACAGACTCGCATCGATTCGCTGAGAGTCAAGCGCACATGGGCCCTAATCCTGACGGCGCTGGCCTTGTTCGCCTCCGCCGGCTTTGCCGCCTTCATCATACGTTCGGCCACGGTCTCCTTGCGAGATTCCTTCGCACGCGTGCTGCAGCTGAGCAACAACGTCGCCACGGCGTCCTCGCAAATCGCGTCCACCGCGCAGACGCTTGCCAGCGGAGCCTCGGAGCAGGCCGCGGCTCTGCAGGAAACATCCGCCTCCTGCGAACAAATCAACGCGATGACGAGCAAGAATAGTGAAGCTTCGTCTTCCGCCGCCCAACTCATGACCTCGTCCCAAGATAAGACCGCCGCCGCAAAGCACAGCGTGGATGACATGATGGTGGCGATCGAAAAAATCAACTCCCAAAGCGCTAAGATTTCCAAAATCATCAAAGTCATCGATGAGATCGCGTTCCAGACGAATATTCTCGCCCTGAATGCCGCGGTCGAAGCCGCACGCGCCGGGGAGGCCGGCCTTGGCTTTGCCGTCGTCGCTGAAGAAGTCCGCAATCTCGCTCAGCGGTCAGCGCAAGCGGCCAAAGACACCGCGGACCTGATCGAAGCGTCGATCGCCAGCGCCACCGACGGCCGAGCAAAGGTGGACCACGTCGCGGCATCCGTTCGCGACATCATCCAAGATTCCTCAAGTGTGAAAACTTTGGTGGACAGCGTAAACGCCGGAAGTCAGGAGCAAAGCCGCGGCATCCAGCAAATTACGAAAGCGCTCACGCAAATGGAGCAGGTAACGCAGCAAACGGCGGCCAGTGCCGAGGAAACGGCGGCGTCCGTCGCCCAGTTGAACTCTGAATCGAAACTTCTGGAAGAAATCATCGATCAGGTGGGTGCGCTCGTCGGCCGTGGCGGTCAAGCTTGATCGTGAAATCCGGGCATCCGAGGCCGCAGCACGCGCTCCCGCCTCCGCTCTTCCTCCAAATTCTTCGCCCGAGCCCGCAACAAGTCCGTGAGCGAAATAATCCCCCGGAGCTTCTTCGATCCACCCCGGTCCACGACCGGGAACCGCGTGCGACCCGTGTCCGCCATTCGGTACACCACGGCCCGCAGTGGCTCATCCGGATGCGCGACCACCGGATCCCGATGGCTCACGGGAGTGCCGTTCTCCCGCGGCGCGTCCAAATAATCCTGCAAATGATTCCGAGTCACCACGCCCGTCAAGCACAGCTCAGCGTCCACTACCGGGTACAGCACCTGCCCCCGATGCTTGGCTACATGCCTCGTTAAGTCCCCCGGGCTCGCATTCTCCGGCAACACCACAACATTGGTCCGCATCACTTCCCTGACAAACAGAACCTCCAACGGATCGGAAGAATACTCGCGACTCAGATGAAACCCGCGGCGGCTCACTTTTTCCGTCAAAATCGACCGCTTCAACGTGAGCACCGTGAACGCGTGCGCCACCAGCACCGCCGTCAACAGGGGCAGGACCATATTCATGTCGTGCGTCAGCTCCAGCATGAACACCACGCCCGTAAAGGGAGACCGCATCGTGCCCCCTAAAATCGCCCCCATCGCGACCAGCGGCCAAAACCCCACGCCCTCATTCGGCAATACTCCCGACAGTACCGCGCCCAACGCGCCACCCATCATCAACAACGGAGCCAGTACGCCTCCCGAAGTCCCCGACCCCAGCGAGATCGCCCACATCGCCGACTTCACCAACAAAATTCCGGCCAGCATCCGCACCGGCATCGACTGCTGCAGCATTCCGCCGATCATGTCGTAGCCCACGCCCAGCGCCTCGGGAAATACCAGGCCGCCGAGCCCGATCGCCAACCCGCCGATCGCCGGCCACCACATCCAATGGATGGGCAACTTCGCGAACAAATCTTCCGAAGCGTAGACCGCCAGCGTCAGCACGGCCGCCAGCGCCCCCGCGAGCACACCCGTCACCACGCACCCCATCAATCCCCAGGGCCCGATGAACAGCGGATGCGCGACCGTGGGAAACAGGGGCCCTAGCCCGAGAATGTAGCGCCGTGCCGCTGCCGCGGTCACACTGGCCAGCGCGGTAGGAATAAAGCTCCGTGGCTTCCACTCGAACAGCAGTAACTCCACAGCCAGCAACACCGCCGCAAGAGGAGACGCAAACGTTGCCGACATCCCCGCCGCCGCGCCCGCCACCAGCAGCGTCTTCCTCTCTGAACTCGTCAGGTGGAAGAACTGCGCGATCATCGATCCAAACGCGCCGCCTGTCATGATGATCGGGCCCTCGGCGCCGAAGGGACCACCCGATCCAATGGAAATCGCGGACGCCAGCGGCTTCAAGAACGCCACACGGGGCTGCACCCGGCTCCCCTTAATCAGGATCGCCTCGATCGCCTCCGGAATGCCATGCCCGCGAATGCGCTCCGATCCGTAACGCGCCATCAGCCCGATGACCAACGCGCCCGCCACCGGCACCAACACGCTCCACACGCCCAAATGATGATTCGCCGGAGACACCAGTTCCGTGCTCCACCTCTGATAATAAAAAAGGTTCGTAAATAATCCGATGAGCCGCAGCAGTCCCAGCGCGACGTACGAACTCAACAGTCCGATCGCCACCGCCAGCGCGGAAACCCATAGCACCCGCGGCGTCGCCGTAAAGTCCCCCAGCTTGTCCGCGTCGGGCGACTTATGCGCTTCTTTCATGTCGATGTTTTTTCTCCGTTCCCTTAATAATTGCGCCCAGACTCTCGATCAGCGCCGGTATCGCCGACTTCAACTCCTCGCGGTGATGAATCGAGAGCTCGCGCAACACCCCGTCGCCCTTCTTCGTAAGGCGCACCTGCGCGCTTCGGCGATCGCTCGCCAGCCGGACTCTCTTCACCAAGCCGGCCTCCTCCAGGCGGTCCACCAGTCCCACCGCGCTGTGATGCCGCAATTGCAGGCGGTCCGCGATCGTTCCAATACGTGCGGCCTCCGGCTCCAGCGCCTTTACCACGAGCATCGCCTGATGCTGCTGAGGCTCCACACCAGCCTCCTTCGCGGCGTTTTCACTGAAATGCAAAAAGGATCGGATCTGAAACCGGAATTCCGCGAGGGCCCGGAACTCCCGAGGAGAGATGTCTGCCACCGTGAATATATCGTACCACGATATGTTATGTCGCAGTTGCCGCCCCAGGAAACATTGACAGGATCGCTCCCGCGCGATATCCTCGCGTTGCAGAGGTCACGCATGAGAACCCTGAGCTTCGTCCTAATCCTCGCCGCCGCGCTCCCGCTGACAGCCCACCACTCCTTCGCCGCCGAGTACGACGACACCAAACCCATCAAAGTCACCGGAGTCGTCACCAAGGTTCAATGGGAAAACCCCCACATCTGGTTCTTCGTCGACGTCAAGGGTGAAGATGGCAAAATCACCAATTGGGCCTTCTCCGGCGGAGCCCCCGGCCAACTCATGCGCCGCGGCATCAATAGAAGCGTGATTAAAGAAGGCATGACCATCATCGTCAACGGCTACAAAGCCAAGGACGGATCGAACAACGGCTCTGGAGGCAGCGTCACCTTCGCCGACGGCCGCCAGGTTTTCACCGCGGGCGCCGAAGACAAACTTCCGGATACTAAGAAATAGCGATGACGAACCTCCGAACGTTCGCCCTTGTCTTAACCGCCGTCCTCTCCGGCGCTACCTTCACCGCCCTTCAGGCCCAAGCTCCGAAAATCCCCCGCACTGCCGACGGTAAGCCCGATTTTAGTGGCATTTTCGAATGGCCCAAGTCTCCGAACGGCCCCCGAGGCAAAGGCTCGGCCACGATCTTCGATTCCAAGCTTTTCCCGCCCTTCAAACAGGGCGGCGAAGCCTTCCTCGAGCCCCGTACCGGCGACATGCGCCACGACGAGCCTCGCGATTCCTGCATGCCCGCGGGCTTTCCCGGAGGCATGCTCTCCGCCAACGCCCTCCAGATGGTGCAGAACAAAGGCAACCTCGTCGTCGTGCATGAGTTCATGCGGACCGTCCGCATCGTCCCTCTCGACGGACGTCCGCACCGGGAGAACATCGAGCCTACCTATTACGGCGACCCTGTCGGCAAATGGGAAGGCGACACGCTCGTCATCGACAGCACCAATTTCAAGCGCTGGTCACTAGACGATTACTTCTACACGGATCCCAACCAGTACCGCATGCACAGCGATGCCTTCCACACCATCGAACGCATGAGCTGGAAGGACGCGAAAACCATCAACTACGACCTCACCATCGACGACCCCAAGATCTTCACCAAGCCTTTCACCCAGCACTTTGAAATGCTCGCCAAGCCGGAGTGGGATAAAGACGGCCTCTACGAGTACGTCTGCGAGGAAAATAACCGTTGCGCCGCCGGAAAATGTAGCGCCAACTAATGCGTCAAAAGATAATGTTCGGCTCCGTCGCCGCATCGGGCTTGCTCGCGGCTCTGGTCTTGGCGCAGACCTCGCAAGACATCACCATCAACTACCCCGCAAAAGCCCCCGCCAACTGGCCCCTCTTCATCACCAAAGAAAGCGGAGCCTACCAAAAGTATGGCTTCAACGCGAAATTGGTCTTCGGAGTCCACCCCGCCGGCATCGCCATGGTGGTCAGCGGCGAAGCGGTCATGACCAACTACACGTTGGAACAAGCCATGCAAGCCGCTTCGAAGGACGGCTCGCTCACGCTCGTCGGCAGCCCCATGAACCGTGGACTCTTCGCCCTCATCGGCCGCAAGGATCTAAAGAACGTCAAGGAACTCAAAGGCAAGCGAATCGGTGTAAGCCAGATCGGCGACGCTCCGTACAACTTCGCCATTGCGATGCTCGCGAAGGCCGGCCTGACCGCCCGAGATGTCGATTTCATCTCGCTCGGCACCGACAGCAACGGCCGCGTAGCCGCTCTCGCCGCAGGCCGCATCGACGCCACCATGATCCCCCCGCCTGCGTACTTCAAACTTGAGGCCGAAGGCTACAAGGAACTCGCCAACCTGGCCGATTACGACGACCTGTACTCCCCGATGGTCTACGTGTTCAAGAAATCCACCGTCGCCGCCAACCCCAAACTCCCCGAGCTTCTCATCGAAGCCCAAGCCGAAGGCATCAAGCGCTACTACGACGATAAGGCGCTCGCGATCAAGGCCTACATGACCTACGACCCCGCCGCCGCGACCGCGGACGTCGATCGCATCTACACCCACGACGCGAAAGCCAACACCTATGAGCGCATTCCTTATGTCTTGGCCGACGCCGTGAAATACATCGCCGCACATCAAGCCGACAAAAACGTCGGAGCCCAACTCAAGGCCTACGATTTCCGCAAAGTCATCGACAACGGCTACGTCGACAAGCTGGTCAAGGACGGCTTCTTCGAAAAGCTCTTCGGCCCGTCGATCAAAGCCGAAGAGCAGCGTCAAGCCCGCGCCTCGTTTAGGTAAACGCCGGCGTTCCGTTAGACTAACCTAAGGAATAAACATCACATGGCAGAAATCGTCCTAGGTATTGGCTCCTCGCACGGCCCGCTCCTCTCCACCCCGCCCGAACAGTGGGACCTCCGCGCCAAAGCCGACCGCGAAAACAAGAAGCACTGGTTCCGCGGCAAGACCTACGACTACGAATCGCTTCTGAAAGAGCGAGCCCCCGGCTTCGCCGACCAGGTCACCGTGGAAGTCCGCCGCGACCGCCATGCCCAGTGCCGCCGCGCCATGGAAGTGCTTACGCGCAAGTTTAAAGAAGTCGCCCCCGAAGCCGTTGTAATCCTCGGCAATGACCAGCGTGAATTCTTCGACTCCGGTCTCACGCCGTCCATCACCGTCTATCGTGGCGACCAGATCAAGAACGTCCAGCACCTCCACGAAGACACCCCCGGCCTCAACATCGCCGAGCCCGGCAACTCGCCCAAGGAAGGCGCGACCTACCCCGGCGCCACCGCTCTCGCCGACCACATCCTCGACTCCCTCGCCGAAGAAAACTTCGACCTCGCGCAGTCCGACGCCACACCGACCTCCGCCCCCCGCGGAGGCATCCCGCACGCCTACGGCTTTCTCTATCACTCCATCCTCGGCGACGCTCCGCCGCCCAGCATCCCCATCATCTTGAACGTGCATTTCCCGCACAATGTCCCGAAAAACCGCCGCTGCCTCGACCTCGGCCGCGCCCTCCATCGCGCCATCAAATCGTTCTCCGGCTATAAACGGGTGGCTCTGATGGCTTCCGGCGGCCTCACCCACTTTGTGGTGGATGAGGAGCTTGATCGCAAGATTCTCACCGCACTCGACACCAGTGATGAAGCCACCCTCGAAGCCATCCCGGAGAACGTATTCAAGGTCGGCACCGCAGAGATCAAGAACTGGTACCCCGTGGTCGCAGCGATGAACGCCGAAGGGCGCAAATGCCACAAAGTGGACTACGTGCCCTGCTACCGTTCCGAAGCCGGGACGGGCAACGCGATGGCTTTCGTCTATTGGGAATAGAGCCTACCGGGAATAGCTACACATGACCTTCCTCGCCCGCTACGAACCCTATCTCCGTTCGCTGGTCCGCATCATCGTCGGATTCACCTTCTCCCTACATGGGTACCAGAAGTTTTTCGGCTGGTTCGGAGGCATCGGCGGCCACTCCATGCCCGTCACTTCCATGCTGGGAGCCGCCGGAGCCATCGAAACCTTCGGCGGAGCCTTCATCATCCTGGGCCTGTTCACTCCGCCCGTCGCCTTACTGCTGTCGGGCGAAATGGCCGTCGGCTACTTTCGCGCCCATGCCCCTAACGGATTCTGGCCGGTCTCGAATGGTGGGGAACTCGCAGTACTCTATTCGTTTTTCTTCTTATGGCTGGCCAGTTCCGGGGCTGGACCCTGGAGCGTAGACCGCGTCCTGGGTCGAAAGACCTAGCCGCCCTTCATTATTAGTTTCTTGAAACCGATCCATAAAGACATTTGATCGGCAAGTCCCTTGCGGAACCGGTCCCTCCTCATTGACAATGAGGGATCGGTAATCACTGACCCCTCAAACACCATGACAAAATACAAACTCGAATATATCTGGCTTGACGGGAGACAACCCGTCGCTGAGCTGCGTGGCAAGACCCTCATGAAGGCTTTTGAGAAGCCTCCCACGCTCGCCGACATTCCGCTTTGGGGCTTTGACGGAAGCTCCACTATGCAGGCCGAAGGCAAGAGTTCGGACTGTATCCTGAAGCCCGTCGCGCTCTATCCCGACGCGAGCCGCAACAACGGCTATATCGTGTTGAACGAGGTCATGCACCCGGACGGTACGGCGCACTCCACGAACGCCCGTGCCACCATTACCCATGCCGAAGATTTGTGGATCGGGTTTGAGCAGGAGTACTTCCTTTACCAGGATGGCCGTCCTCTCGGCTTCCCGGAGAGCGGATATCCCGGACCGCAGGGCCCGTATTACTGCGGCGTCGGGTACAAGTACATGGGCGGCATCGCCCGCAAGATCGTGGAAGAGCACCTGGAGCTTTGCCTCGCGGCCGGCATCAACCATGAAGGCATCAACGCCGAGGTGGCCAAGGGCCAGTGGGAATTCCAAATCTTCGCGAAGGGTTCCGCGAAAGCCGCCGACGATCTGTGGACCGCCCGCTACCTCATGATGCGCCTCTGTGAGGAGTATGAAGTGGACGTCGAGTTCCACTGCAAGCCGATCAAGGGCGACTGGAACGGCTCCGGCATGCACACCAACTTCTCGACCGATCAGTTGCGAGAGAAGGGCGGCAAGGAATACTTCGAGGCTCTGATGAAAGCCTTCTCCGATAACATCCCGGCGCACATTGCCGTATATGGTCCGGACAACCACCTGCGCTTGACCGGTCACCACGAGACGCAGTCCATCGACAAGTTCAGCTACGGCCTGTCGGATCGCGGCGCTTCCATCCGCATGCCGGTCAACTTCATCAAGAACGGCTATAAGGGCTACCTTGAAGATCGCCGTCCGAACTCCGCGGCCGATCCGTACCAGATCGTCTCGCAGATTCTCAAGACCATCCACACCGTTCCGACGAAGTAAGCTGTTTTCATCGAGCCGCAAGAACAACGGCCCTGTTCACCAGGCAGAGGTGGACGGGGCCGTTTGTTTTTCTGCGAGTCAGCCGGCGCTACCTCGCGGTCAGCGTGTCGTAATAGGCCTGGAAGAAGGCGAGCTGTGCGTCGTTTCGCGGAGCCGCTTCGGCTTCCGTCTTGTCCCCGAACAGCATCACGGCCTTATGAGTCGCGCCGTCGTACACGGGCCACAGCGGGAGCCCCTTGCCATTCGGATCTCCATGCGTGGCGAAGTTCACCCAATACGACCCCATCGCGTCCGACAGTTGGTGGTCGACCTCGGTCCACGGACTTCTGCCCGGAACGTCGAACACGTAAGCGAGTTCCGTCGTGTGCGTCGCTGAACCGTGAACCGTGGGTCCGAACAATCCGCCAGCCTTGGCTCCTGGGACCTGCGGAGGCTGATGGGTGAACAGATACACGTAAGCCTTCGTCTTCGCAGGGTCGGACTTCTTCCGATTCGTTGGTACCTGCGCCTGCAAGCGAGCCCAATTACGCATGACGAACGCCATTTCATCGCGGCCACTGAAGAACGCCGCGTCCTTGGCGTGTTCGTCGGTCGACGCCGGGTAGGCTCTGAGATACAGGGCCGCTTGGTCGCCATACTTGCGCTTGGCGTTCTCGACGTACCCGGCGAGATCCTTGGGAGCAGTTCCAAACGATTCGTCGCGGTTCGATCCGGCCAGCACCGCCACGCCGTTCTGCCGGCTGGAATTGAAAACGAGGGAAGGTTCTTCCGGAACCCACCAGCCATCGACGATCAGACCCGCGCCGCCGCGGCCTCGCATCACTTCGGCGGCGGGCTTGGCTCGCAACTCCGCGAGCGACTTCGCGCCCAGACTGTCGGCGAGCCTCACGCCGGCGGCTTCGGCATCGGCGAGAGTGTTCAAGCGTCCGATGGTGCCGTGTTCCGCGCTGCTCTCGCCGAGCTCCCGTCCGAACAGGCCTTTCGCCCGGGGCGACGCTTGCAGATTCGCCACCCTGCCCGCACCCGCCGATTCCCCAAAGATCGTGACGAGTCGCGGATCGCCGCCGAAGGCGGCGATGGAATCCATCAGGCCGAGGTTGCCCGCGCCGCGGCCATCCGATTCCTTGGTGAGTTCGGGATGCGAGAAGAATCCCATCGCACCCAGGCGATAGTTGAACGTCACGATCACCGCGCCCTTGGATGCGAGAGACTCGCCATCGTACCGGGGTTCCGAGCCGGAGCCGCTGGTTTAGGCTCCCCCGTAGATGAACACCATGACGGGACGGATGTCCAAGTAGGCGATATTGCCTGGAGGCACGGGGTTCTTCGCGCTGGTCCAGACGTTGAGGTAGAGGCAGTCTTCGCTCGATCCGTTGCCGTTGCCTTGCGTGCAAGTGGGGCTGAACGTGTCCGCCTTGCGGATTCCTTCCCATTTCGCGGCGGGCTGCGGGGCGCGCCAGCGGAGCTCACCCACCGGAGGCGAGGCGAACGGGATGGCTTTGAAGATGTGCATCGACGCGCTATTGCCGATGACGCCGGAGACGGTGCCCGACTCCAGTTTCGCCACCAGCATGGGGTCATTCTGCGCGGCGAAGAGGCGAGGGTAATCGAAAGGAGAACTGTTGCGGAGCTGGCGGCGCATCGCATGAGAAGCCTCCTGGCCGTCAAACAGTATGTCGGCCTTGGGGTTGACACGGGGAGGCCTGTATAGTGAAATTGCTTAGGATCAAGGAGATCACCGATGAGAATGGCTTCGTTTCTCACTTTGTCGTGCGTGCTGGCCGGCATCGCGGCGGCACAGGCTCCTGCGGCGAAAACGGCGGCGCCGGCGAAGAAGCCTTACGTGGTGCCGAAGACTCCTTGGGGCGATCCGGATTTGCAGGGGCTTTGGCCTGCGACCGATATGATCAGCGTGCCGCTGCAACGCCGGGCGGAGCTTGGGACACGCGACAAGCTGACCGAGGAGGAATTCAAGCGGCAGCAGACGACCGCCGAGCAAACCGCGGAACGCGATGCGGAAGTATACGTAAAACCGGGCGCGGTGGCGGGTATCAATCCACCGGCATACTGGCTGGAGCACGGCAAGCCGACATATCAGGCTTCGCTCGTCGTCGATCCTCCGGACGGCCGGACCCCTCCGTTGACCAAGGAAGCCTCGGACGCGGCGGCGAAAGTTCGCGCGGACCGTGCGGCTCGCGGGAATCCCGTGGGGGACTGGACCACGGATCAAAGCTATTACATCCGCTGCATTTCGCGCGGCGTGATGGGATCGATTTTGCCGGTGATTTACAACAACGGGAATCAGATTATCCAGGCTCCGGGGATGGTGGCGATCCGCTATGAGATGATCCACGAAACTCGAGTCATCCCGCTCAATGGGAGTCCGCATGTGGACAAAGGCGTGAAGTCGTACATGGGCGATCCGCGGGGGCACTGGGAAGGCAACACTCTGGTGGTGGAGACGACGAACTTCGTGGGCGGCACGAATGGGATTGGATTGAATGGCGGCGGCACTCCGCACAGTTCGAATATGCGGTCGATCGAGCGGTTTGAGCGCACCTCCGACAAGACGATTCAGTACACCGCGATCATTGACGATCCGGAAACTTGGGTGAAGCCGTACACGATTTCTTATCCTTTGAACCGCGATAACGGATTCCAGGTATACGAGTACGCCTGCCACGAAGGCAACTACGGGCTGCTGGATATCTTGACCGGTGCTCGCGAGGAAGAGAAGAAGGCCAAGGGCGGGGCGCAGTAAATGGGCCGAATAGGCACACTACTGCGGTGAAGAAATCGCCTCGCGGTGGATCCCGTTCTAGATGGGACCCACCGGAGCGAGGGAAGATGGAACAGCTAATTCCCTAACGAACGCGTTCGCCATCCGGTCATACTGACCCGAATGCACTTCAACAGGCGACTTGGTTGCGCAACCTAGCTTCGAGGGAAGTGTACACGGTGGCCGTGTGCTATCTAGGGAAGGAGCTGCGTGAAATCGCTGAAACGACTCGAGATGATTTTTCGATTTTATTGTGACGCGGGGAACTTTTGCGACCGATTCGCAGTCGAACTCAAGAAGTGTTCGATCCGTGGAGAGTTTTAGCGGCTCTGTCGTGGGCCATCCCTCTGGCTCTGCTGCTTTTCGAGCGCTCCCCCTGGGCGATGGTAGCTTCGGCGGCAATGGGCTGGCAGATCGCGAAGGCGATCCGCGGTTCTGTGGCGGCGTGGGATCGCGCGGGAGGCTTTTCCCTCCCCCTCGCGATGGTGGCGGCCGTTTCTTTGCAAGCCGGGGCCGTGACGGGACTGTTGGGATGGCCGATCGCGTCGGCAGCATGGTTTGGAATAGGATCGGCGTTCGTGGCGTTGCCGTCGAACCGGTTCCTAACCGGCGTGGCTCGTCAGCAGGGGGTCTCGCGTCCCGCGGCTCGGGCGGCGGTGCTCGCACTGATGTTCACTTTGGCCGGGCTGGTGCCGTACCTGCTGGGGGGCGGAGGAGATTCGGAGGCCGCGGGACGGGGCCCCGGGAACGAGCCCCAGAGGGATTCGCCAAAGGAGCCCGGGCGCCTGGGTGGAACCTTCCGGGGCGTGATCCTGTTGACCGAGCCGGTTGACCAAACCGTAGTCCCTCCGCCGCCGGATGTGAAGCGGGAGGCTGCACGCATGAAGCCGGCGAATCCGTTTAGCATCCCCTTCTTCGGCGTGTACTGGATGTTTCGATTTCCGGAGAGGGAGCCGCCGCCGGGTTCGTATGTGACACGGGGAAGTCCGCTGAAATCGGTGTTTCGGACACCGGATCGGTTTGCCTTGACGGAAGAAGCACGGCAACATTTTGGATCTCCAATGGAGCTGAGTTGTTGCCGCACGATTCAGATCGCGGTGAGGAATGCGGATCCGCTCTGGCGATATATGGGGCTAGAACTGGTGCTGAGGGATACGGCGTCGCCCGGAAAACCGGAAGTGTCGCTGGGAGAGCAGATGGTAGGGATAGGTCCGGATTGGATGAAGGACGAACATGCGGGTCCGGTGGAGACGGTGCTGAACTTCGAGGTGCCTCGGGATGCGAGGATTCGTGAATTCGACGAGGCGACGATTCGGTTCCGTGTCCGCGGGCCAGTTTCCGGGGCGAGCGCCAAGTTGGAGATTGAGCGATTTACGTTTATCCCGAGGGGGTTTTAGCGGAATGAGATTCGTAACCAGATTCGCGATCGGCGTAGGACTGGCGACCACTTGCTGGGGCCAGGGCTCAGGGACGAAGTTCGAGGTTGCGTCCGTGAAGCCTTGCCCGACGCCCGGGATGGGGCGGCTGTCGGCGAATCAAGGAAGGTTGACGGCGGACTGCGTGAACGTGATGATGCTGATCAACCTAGCGTATGTGATTTACGCGGACGGGCCTCTGAAACTGCCGGGCGGGAGGACGGTGCCGATCGAAGGCGGGCCGGGCTGGCTTCGAACCGGAAGCTACACGATTGAGGCGAAGTCGGCCGGTGCGGCGAGTTCGAGAGAGATCGGCGGGCCGATGCTGCGAGCTCTGTTGGAGGACCGGTTCAAACTGAAGATCCACGCGGAGACTCGCGAGGTTCCGGTGTATGCCCTAGCGGTAGCGAAGGGCGGCGCGAAGTTGGAGGCGTCCACGGAAGGGAGTTGCGTGGTGGTCAACCTGGAGGGTCCGCCGGCGCAGACTGCCCCTGTGCCCGCGGGCGGCTTTCCGCCGATGTTGTGCGGGATTCCGAGGGTTACTAAAGGTTCGTTCGAGTTGCGCGGGGTGACGATGGCGGAACTGGGATCGGCCCTGCGGCTGGATCGGGAGGTGATCGACAGGACTGGGATCGCGGGGCGGTACGACGTGCGGGTGGCCCTGGGGCCGGGGATGGCCGCGATGATGGGGATGCAGGGGATGGTGCCGGCTCCCGGGGGGCCGGGTGTGGCGCCCGCACCTCCACCGCCGACGGCCGTGGAGCCAGGGGATGCGCTGGTGGCGGCGCAGGCGGTGGTGGAGAAGTTGGGATTGAAGTTGGAGGGGGCGAAAGGGCCGGGAAAGTTTTTGGTGATCGACGCGGCGGAGCGGCCTGGGGAGAATTGAGAGGGCGGAGCATCGAGACGATTCTCGATGCGGCGGAGAAGAATTCCGCGCCACCGAGGCAGAGCGCAGGCGGAAGGGACGGCCAGTTAATTCCGCGGCCCGCCGAACATGTGGACGGGATCGCGGTTGTTGTCCTGGCAGGCGTACTCGTACATTTCTTCGTTCGGCTGCCAGCGGATGAGCCAGCCTCCTGTCCAGGGGGCGCTGTAGGCTCCCGGGTCGTCGACAGTGGCTTCGTATTTTAGGGTGTCGTACTCGGTGCGAGTGAACTTTTCGATTAAGTGGAGATGTTCGGTGCTGGGGATGCCTTCGCGCGTGAGCCAGAATTTTTCGTTGTAGCCGACGGAATCGACCACGAGCGTCTCGCCTTCCCACTTTCCGGTAGAGTGGCCGTAGAAGCTGGGGTCGAGATCCTTGGGATGAGGACGGCCGTCCATGTAGATGGCTCGCCAGCTGTGGGGGCCGCCGACCTCAACCACATAAATCGTTTTCTCGTCATCGTTGACGATGAACTCGAAGCCGTAGGGAGTGTGGAAGGGTCGAGGGCCGCCGCTGGGGTGGCACTTGGTGTGTGGATCGTCCTTGGTAGTGGTGGCCTGCCGGTACTCGTAGACGGCTCGTGCCCACGGGAGGAATGGAACGTCCGGGATCTTCAGGTTGGTGGGCAGGTTCATGGCGGGATTGTCGAGTCCGCCGCCGACGTTGGTGGCGAGGGTCGCGCCCGCGTTGCCTTCCCAGACTCCTTTTTGGCCGGGCGCGGGACCGAGGTTGACGCGGCCATCGGCCAGATGGGGTGTGGGCGCGGAAGGCGGGCGCTGCTTGCCGCCACGGCCCCTTCCGCCGCCTTTGCCGCCCCCGCCCTTGGTGCCGGGAGGAGGGACCAATCCCTGATCCTGTGCAAAGGAGAAGGGGGGCAGCACAGCGATGAAGATCACTCCCGCGGCTATCGCGGAGGCGCAGAGGATGTCGCGGGATCTCACGTGATTCTCTCTATTGGGGTGGAGCGTTTTCGCTCGATGCGCCGCCAAGCTTCTGGCCGGTATCAGCGAGTGTGACGGAGCGCGTGTTGGCCTGCTTGCTGCCATCCTTGGCGAGCGTGCCTTCGACGATGACGACGTCGCCGACCTTCATTGTATTGCGAGTCCAACCGCTGCGCTGGAGTCCGTTGGGCGGTCCCATCTCGCAACCCCAGTTGATGATGTTGCCGGAGTCGTCCTTCACGTCGACATAGAAGTAAACGTGCGGGTTCATCCAATCCACTTTCGTCACCACTCCTTTGAGAGTGACGGGCTTCTTACTGTCGTACTCCGCCGCGAAGGAGTGATGCGCCAAGAGGGGAGTGGCCGCCAGGAGCGCGCCGCATGCCAACATTGCAAAGGGGCTCAACTTCATACTTTCTCCTGTAGAAACTTTCTCCGGAATCCTGACTATTTGGGATGGTCCGCCAGATGGACCGGATCTCTGTTGCTATCATCGCAAAAATACTCACCCATGTCGTCGGGGACCCACTGGAGGGTAAAGCCGGAGTTCCAGGGGCGGGTATACGCTCCGGCATCGTCGACCGTGACGTCGTATTTGAGGACGTTGGAATCGGGCCGCGTGATATGTTCGGTGAGCTTGAGGCTTTCGGTGTGAGGCAGTCCGCCATTGCTAAACCAGAACCGCTCGTTGAAGGCGACCGAAGTGATCGTCAGAGTGTCGCCCTGCCAGACGCCGGTGGAGTAGCCGTAATAGGTAGGCGTAATGTCGTCCCCGGACGGAAGCGTCCGGCCGTCCAAGTAAATGAGCCGCCAGTTACGATTGCCTCCTCCGGAGAAAACGAAGATGCGGCCGCGGTCAGGATCTTCCAGGAAACGGACGCCGTTGGGGATTTGAAATTGGCGGGGTCCACCGGGAGGCATGCAACTGGCCGAAGGATCGTCCTTGAGGAAGTTCTTCTGGCGATATTCGTACAGGCCTTTGGCCCAGGGCTGGAACGGCGCGACCTTGGCCGCGTCGGCAATATTGGTGAGCAGACCATCGGCGTTCATGCGGATATTTCCCGCCGTGGACTCGACCAGGCTCGCGACGCTGGGGCTCGCCCAGTAACCTTTTTGTCCGGGCTCGGGGCCGAGGCGGATGTGTCCATTGGGCCAGTGCGGAGCGGGCTTCGGCGCTTGGGTGATCGGTGTGATCGTGCCAAGGGGCGCGAGGCGTTTGCCGCTGCCGAGGACGACGGACTTTCCTCCGGCGGTCTTGCTGCCATCGCGGGCGGCGCTGCCTTCTACGGTCACGGTGTCGCCGACTTTAAGAGAATCGCGCGACCAGCCCGCTCGACGGAGTTCGCTGGGGCTTTGAAATTCGACGCCCCAGTTGGTGATCGCGCCGCCTGCTTCCTTGACGTCGACATAGAAGTAGACGTGGGGATTGGTCCAATCGTATCGAGTGACGACGCCGCGCAGGGTGACGGGTTTCTTCTCGTCGAACTCGGCGGCGAATGAGTGATGCGCGAAGAGCGGCGCGGAGAGAGCGAGAGTGGCGAGGAGGAGCTTCATCGGCTAGTCCCGGGTGAGTTTGAGATCGCCCTTGGTAGTTCCCTGCGGGGTTGTTTGATTCCAGGTTCCGGTGATGGTGCGATTGTACGAGCCGATGTTTTCGAGTTTGCCGTCCACGACAACATGAATCGGCTTACCCGCGGAATCCTTGCCGTCGGCTTCGATGTGGACCGTCCAGTTGGCGGCATCCAGGTTCACGACTTTGAGCGGCATCGAGTTCGGGCCGGGATTGATCATGCCTTCGACCTGTTTCGAGTCCCACTTCATGTAGAACAGAACGGGAGTCTTTTGGCCAGGAGCAGGGTGCCATTCGCCATGCCAGGAGCCGGTCAACGGGTGGCCTTCCTGGGCGAGCGCGGTAAGAGGGAGCAGACAGCAGAGGTTCAAGAGAAGGCAGATCCGAACGAAGCGGGTACTCGCGCGCATGATTCACTCCTCAAGCATCATAGCGTGGTTCACGCTAGCGCAGGAGGCGGGAGGCTTCTTCTACTTGGGAGGCGAGGTTCTGGATAGCTTGCGCGACTCGCTTGGCTTGTTGGTTGGCTTCTTCCCAGCGTTGGGCCTCGACCGCTTCGCGGACGCCGGGCATGGTTTTCGCTTCGTAGCCGGTGTAGAGGCCCGGCGCATAGAGCTGGTGGCGGTACCATTCGCGCCCGGGAAGTCCTCCCCCCGAAACGAGGGCACGCTCCGTGCGCTGAATGGTTTCGTTGGCTTTGAGCAAGCGGTCAGAAGGGATCGACGGCACTCGTTTCAACGCGAGCGCAAGTTGATCTTCGTAAAGTTTCGACGCGGTATCGAGATGAGCAAGTTGCGTCTGGACTCCGCGGAAGTCGACCGAGCCGCCGCGCTTCTGAGCATCGCGCTGGATTTCCTCGACGTAGGTCTGCACGGTGCGGCTGAGGGCGCCGAATTCGAAGGGCAGGATGGACGTGTCGGCGAGGCGAAGCAGAGTGGTCGACATCACTTGCACGAGCGTTTTCCCGAACACGAAGTCGCCGTCGGAGAAGCGGGCGAACCAGGCGGTGGTGTCGTAGTTGGAATGATACACGCCGGCGGTTTCGGCGCCGACTCCGAAGCCGAGATTCATGCTGGCGATTCCCGCGTGGTCCAGGAAAGCTGCGTAGTCAGAGCCGGAGCCTAGCGGCGCGAGATGGAACTCGGATTGGGTGGCAGGCGCGGGATAGCGGGGGCGGCGGATGCGGACGGAATCGAGGATGCTGCGAGTTCCGGCGGGCTCAGTTACGTCGCGCATCACTTCCGTGAAGAAAGATTCCAGGCTGTGCGAACCGGAGGCGCCCATGAGTCCTCGACCGGTTTGATCCACGTTGATATAAACGGAACCGTTGCGTTCGAGCTCCGATTGATGCTTTTCGACCCATTCGGTTGAGCCCATGAGTCCAAACTCTTCGCCGTCCCAAAGCGCGAGCACGATGGTACGCTTCGGTTGCCAGCCTTGCCGGCGGAGGACGGAGAGCGTCCGAGCGGTTTCCATGAGAACCGAGGCTCCGCTGGCCGCGTCGGCAGCCCCGTTGACCCAGGCGTCGTAGTGATTTCCGTAGACGATCCACTGATTTTTATCGACGCTGCCGGGAATGGTGACGATGATGTCGTGCAGCGGCTTCGAAGTCCAGTCGAAATCGACCTTGAGATGGACGATGGCCGGCCCCGGGCCCGTGTGATAAGTGAGCGGAAGGGCTCCACGCCAGGCTTCGGGGACTAGTGGACCACTGAGTTGTTCGAGGAGCGGCTTCGCATCGCCGTAAGAGATCGGCAGGACGGGGATTTTCAGGAGCGACTTTGCTTCGGATGGCGCGAGCCGCCGGGAGCCGGGCTCGGAGGCCCAGCCGGGTGAGAGCGGATCGCCAGGGTAGATCGCCATGTCGAGCACGCTGCCGCGCTGCACACCTTGTTCGGGGCGCATGGGACCCTTCGGATAAACGTCACCCTGGAAGTAGCCGTCCTCGTGCGGGTCTGAGTAAATCAGGCAACCGACGGCTCCGTGCTCCTGGGCGAGTTTCACTTTGACGCCGCGCCAGCCTTTACCGTAGCGGGCGATGACGATCTTGCCTTTGACGTCGACGCCTTCGCGGCGAAGGTCTTCGTAGTCTTCCTGGACCCCGTAGTTCACGTAGACCAGCGGGGCGGTGACGTCGCCGGAGGCGGAATAAGCGTTGTAAGTGGGGAGTCCACCAGGGGCGGCAGAGTCGGGATCTTCCGGAATCGGGGGCTCCTTTAGTTCCGCGCGGAATCTCACGGGGCCGGTCATCTCGAGGACTCGCGTGGTGGGGTACGGCATCAGAGCCTCGAAATCTTCGACGTGCGTATCGAGACCCCAGTCTTTGAGTTGGGCGACGAGGTAGTCCGCGACGGCCTTGTTCTGAGGCGATCCGGCGTGGTGCGGCTTGGACGCGATGCGCTCTTGGTAGATCTTGAGGCGCGCGGATTGGGGGATGGCTTTGGCTCGTTCTTCAAGCTCGTGGCGCGCTTTCCAATCTTCGGGGGCGAAGCCGCGGATGGGCTGCGAGGCCGGTTGCTGCGCGGCTAAGGAAAGAACAAGGATCAGAGGCAGCAGAATGCGACGCGCCAAGATCTACGCACCCGGCCTTTTCTTCAAGAACGTGAGGAACTCCTGGGCGTTGCGGGTGGCTCCGCCGAAGGTCGCTACGATTTTCTCGTCGGGGCCGACAAGGGCATAGAACGGCATCGACACGGTGCCGAATTTATCGTTCTCGATTTTTTGATTTGCATCGGAGGCTTGGTCTTCGCCGTCGGTGAAGAGTTCGACGGGGACGAGATCCTTGACGGCTTCGGCGATTTCGGGCCGCGGGAACATGTTCGCATCCATCCACTTGCAGTTGGTACAGGCGTAGCCGGTGAAGTTCACCAGGACGAGCTTGTTCTGCTGGCGGGCTTGATCGAGGGCCTCGCGATACTGATTCTTCATCCAGGCCATGCGGCCGGGGGCGGCGCCGCTGCCGTCGGCGGCGAGCGTCGCCGAGGGGGCCGGAACGTAGGCGTCGAGTTCACCGAGTGGGGCTCCGAACATGCCGGGAATCAGGGTAAAGGAGAAAATGAGGAACGCGCTGGCGGTGAGAAGCCGGCCGATGCCGAGTTTCTCGTCGGGCTCGACGCCTTCCAAGCGGAGCAGACCGAGTAAATAGAGTCCGGGGAGAGCGAAGAGCACAATCCATCCGGCGAGGAAGCGCGGCCGGGTGATCACGCCGAGTTGCAGGACGGAGTCAATGTTGCTCAGGTACTTCAGCATGAGAGCAAGCAGGACGAAGCCCATAACCACTTTCACACGGGCGAGCCAGCCTCCGCTTTTCGGGAGCTTCTTCAGGTACTGCGGGAACGCCGCGAGGAAGAAGAACGGCGAAGCGAGTCCGCCGGCAAAGCTGATCATCCCGGCGACCGGCTGGAGGCCTTTGGATTGCACGGAGGAGACGAGTAGGGGGCCCACGAACGGTCCGATGCAGGCGAACGAGGTGAGGGCGAATGTCAGGCCCATCAGCAAGGTGCCGGCGTAGCCGCCGCGTCGCGCGGCTCGGTCGAGGTTGGTGAGCAAACTCGAGGGGAGGGTGATTTCGAAGGCTCCCAGGAGGCTCAGCGCGAAGACGGAGAACACAACGGCGATGAACGTGTTGACCCAGGGGTTCGAACCAAGCTGGTTTACGCCGAAGGGTCCGACGACAGCGGTGACGCCGAGTCCTAACGCGCAAAAAAGAACGATGATGCCGAGCGAGAAGACCACGGCTTGCAGGATCCCGCCGCGCTGGTTCAGGAAGAACGAGACGGTGATGGGGATCATCGGGAAGACACAGGGAGTGAAGATGGCGAGAAGTCCGGCGCCAAACGCGGTCAGGAGGAATGCTCCCAGTCCACCGGCTTGAGCTTTGTCTGATTCGGAGGCGGGTGCGGCTGCGGGGGCAGACGCGGTGGAGACTTGAGGGCTCGAGGAACCGGCTCCGAGGCTCGCGGCAGGAGCGCTGAGCTTCGCTTCGGTGTAGCCTGCGGGAATCGCCAGAGCTGCCGGCGCGGGTGCGGCTCGGTCGATGTTCAACGTGAGGTTCGCGCTATTTTTGCCGGGGACGCAGGTGGTATCGCTACAGACTTGATACTTCACTTGGGCAGTCACGGTGGCGGCGGGCGCCGATACGTCCTTCTTGATCGGTACGCCGACAAGGAACACTGTCTCGCCGGTGAAGTTTTCCGTATCGACGTTGAAGACCTGATCGAACTTGCGTTCGAACTTAGGCTGGTAGATGGAAGCGGCGTCTATCGAAGGGTCGGACTCCAGCGCGATGGTCGTTTTCCGGGGGCCACCGGGAGGGGTGGTCATCGAATAGAGGTGCCAGCCCGATTCGATCTTCGCCGTGAGCTTCAGCGGGATGGTGGAACCGGGAGGGGCTTTTGTGACGTCGGAAGTCAGCGTCCACTGGACGTGACCTGGCTGTTGAGCCAGCGCTACTGAGGCGAAAAAAATGGCCAGTATCCCGTGTTTCATTGCGACCCTACGTTAAGACGCCGCTCGCCAGTTCCGCTTCGATCTTTTTTTGCACGTGGCCTTGCGTGAACTCCGCTGCTACGCGGATGGCGTTTTTGATCGCGTTGGCATTGGAGCGTCCGTGGCACACGATATTCGCGCCCTTTACACCGAGCAGGGGAATGCCCCCAAATTCAGAATAATCCACGCGCTTGCGGAATTCTTTGTAGGCGGTCCGGGAGAGGACGTAACCGATCTTACGCGTCACGGTGGCTTCGAGCGACTCGCGCAGCATGGACTTGATCATGTCCACCAGGCCTTCGCTGACCTTGAGGACGACGTTGCCCACGAAGCCATCGCAGACGATGACGTCGGCATGTCCGCTGAAGATATCGCGGCCCTCCACGTTCCCGATGAAGTTGATGGGTAGGCCCTTGAGCAGCGGCCAGGCGGATTTCGTGAGATCGTTGCCCTTGTGCTCTTCTTCTCCGATGGAGAGGATTCCCACGCGAGGGCTGGAATTGTGAAAGATCGTGCGCGAATAGATCTCGCCCATGACCGCGAACTGGGTCAGCATCTCCGGCGTGGAATCGACGTTAGCGCCGACGTCCAGCACCACTACTGGCGTCCCTTTTTCGGTGGGCAACACGGCGGCCAACGCCGGCCGGTCGACACCGCGAATCATGCCTTGCACCATCTTGGCGGTCGCCATGACGGCCCCGGTGTTGCCGGCGGAAACGACGCCTTGCGCGTGGCCTTCGCGCATTAGCCGGGAAGCCACGCGGATAGAAGAATCCTTCTTGGTGCGGACCGCTTTGGCGGCCGCGTCATCCATGGTAATGACTTCGCTGGCGTGGTAGACCTCGATGTTAAGGCCCCGCGCTTCCGCGTGAGTCGCTAACTCCCGGCGGACCACGTCTTCGATGCCCACAAGGATGACCTTGACGTCGTGCAGCGACGCGGCTGCGCGAATGGCTCCTTCTACTTCGGATTTGGGGGCGTGATCGCCCCCCATGGCATCGACCGCAATGGTCAGCATGGGAGACCGGGAAAATTACTCCTCGACGACCTCAATGACTTCGCGGCCCTTGTACTTTCCGCAGTGCGGGCAGACGCGATGCGGCAGCTTAGGCTCGTGGCAGTTGGGGCACTCCGAGACGACAGAGCGGCGGAGAGAATCGTGCGTACGGCGGGCCGAGGTGCGGCGCTTGGAATGTCTACGTTTGGGATTCGGCATCTTTCGTTCCTCTTAGTTCTTAATTTCTTTAAGTGCGGCCCAGCGGTCATCGGCTAACCCGGTCTGGCAATCGCACGGCTTCAAATTCCGGTTCTGCCCGCACACCGGACAGATCCCCTTGCAACTCTCGCGGCACAGCCTTTGCATCGGCAGCGAAAGCAGCACAAACTCGCGTAAAACTTCGTTCAACTCCAGGCCGTCGCCTTCGTAGAAGCCCATTTCGGCTTCGCCCGCATCGAGGACCTTTTCTTCACCCAGGCCGTCTTCGACGGGCCGGTAAAACAGTTCAAAATCGGCATCCAAAGGGCACGCCGCCGGTTCCAGGCAACGGTCGCAATCCGCTTCCATGCGGACCGCGAGGCGGCCCTTCACTCGGATCTCGCCGAGCGAATCGCTCACCAATTCTACCGTGCCCTCCGCATGTAGCGGAGAGGCTTGGCGGATCTTCGGATCGAGGAACTCTATGGCACCGGGTGCAAGCTCCACGTCAAAGCGCCCCGCGCGAACTTCCAGGTCTCGAACACGAAAGAACAAGGGACACACCTCGGCTCCGGCGGTGGGTTCACCTGCCCGGATCGGTTAATCCACTAGTGTAGCAGGAGAGTTGGGGAAGACGCAGCGGACCGAGTTCCCCGAGGCTATGATAAAGCTATGGCAGCTCAGCCAACTCCGCGAATGACTCCCGAGGAATATCTCGCGATCGAACGGGCGGCCGAGTTCAAAAGCGAGTATTACGATGGCCAGATGTTCGCCATGTCGGGCGGCACTTTTCCTCATGTGCTCACGATTTCGAACATATCTTATGCACTGAGGAACGGATTGCCGGGGCGAGACTGCAAAGTACTCTCCTCCGACCTGCGGGTGCGCGCTTCCGGACGAGCCTACTGCTACCCGGACATCGCCGTGCTTTGCGAGAGCCCTCGCTTTGCAGACGATCAAAAAGATACGCTACTGAATCCGGTTTTGCTGGTGGAGGTGCTCTCCCCATCCACGGAGGCCTACGATCGCGGATTCAAGTTTTCGCAGTATCGAAAGATTGAATCGCTGCAGGAGTACGTGCTGGTCTGGCAGACGGAACCGCGGATCGAAGTGTTCCAGCGCGGTCCTGGCACCGAATGGATTTTTCGAGACTTCTCCGGCCTTGACGCCGCGTGTCACTTGGCCAGTCTCCCTTGCGATGTCCCGCTGGCCGCAGTCTATGACGGCGTGCCTTTCGAAGACTGACTGCTTACTGGGGCGTGATGTACGCTAGGTAGTCATGGTCGTTGAAATTGAAGGTGTTCCGCTGCACCTGGCGCATCCGGACGAGCTTCCCATCTCTTGGGTGGGGCAGGAAGAGGTCATGCGGCAGTTGCTCGCCGCGTGGCTGGTGATCGATCCGCAGGATCTGCCGATGAATCCACGGCTACTGGGGAAACCGGGTGTGGGCAAGACCACCATGGCTTACTCGGCGGCGAAACGACTGGGGCGGGAAGTGTACATCCTGCAAGCCACGGTGGACATGCGGCCGGAGGACTTGTTGATCACGCCGGTGATCGAGGGGCAGGCCAAGCTTCGGTACGTGGCGTCGCCACTGGTGACCGCGATGTTGCGCGGCGGCGTGGTCATCTTAGACGAAGGCAACCGGATGAGTGAGAAGAGCTGGGCCAGTCTGGCTCCGCTGCTGGATAACCGGCGCTACGTGGAGTCGATCGTCGCGGGGATCAAGATCAAGGCGCATCCGTTATTTCGTCTGGTGGCAACCATGAACGACGACGCCAGCACGTTCGATCTGCCGGAGTACATCCATTCGCGCTTGCAGCCGCAGATCCTGATCGATTTTCCGGAGCGGCATGAGGAGTTCGCGATCCTGCGCGAGAACCTGCCCTTCGGCGACGAGCACATCCTGAACTACGTCACCGATTTTCTACAACACGCGCATTCGGCCGACGAGCGCTACACCGTCCGCGACGGCATCAACATCGCGCGCTTCGCGATGAAACTGGCGCACGAAGCGGCTTGCGAGGCGACACCGGAAACGCTTCGCATCGCGATCACGCAGACCCTCGGCGATGAGGCTTTGCGCTATGTCCCTCGAAGCTGACATCAAACGCGGCGGGCTGGAGCGGGGCCGCTTCTTCTACTTCCCGGTGGCGGCCGGACGGCTGGAGTTTGCCATCGCGCTGCGCCGATTGTTGCTGGCGGACAAGCCAGCCGTGGTCGCGATTGAACTGCCGGAGTTCCTGAGCAGCGCCTATGGTCGCGCCTTAGCCCGGCTGCCGGAAATGTCCGTCATTCTCTATATGGAAGAGAACGGCGAAGACGATCGCGCGGTGTACGTGCCGGTGGAGCCCGCCGATCCGTTTATCGAAGCGCTGCGCACGGCGGAAGAGATCGGCGCACAAGTGATTTTCCTCGAGCCCGATTCGAACGAGCGCCCGCATCTGCCCGACAATTATCCCGACACGTACGCGATCCAGAAAATCGGGCTGGAGAAATACGTCGAGGCCTACCGGGTCTGGCCGCAGAATCGCACGGAAGAAGTCACCGCACACGCGAACGCGATGGCATGGAAACTGCAGGGCGCCGACCCCGATGCTCACGTGTTCGTCGTCGTCTCCCTGAATCTGCTCGACCCGTTGCTCGACGCAATGGAGGCTCCTCAGGATGCTCCCGCCTCTCGCCGCGGCGACCCTGCTGTCCGACTTTTGAATCCGCATCCGGACTGCCTGGCGGAGATCACGGTGGAGTATCCGTACATTCAGGAACGCTACGAGTTTTTCCGCCTGGATTTGCGCAATGAAGAATTGCTGGATCGGCCCAAGGTGCAGTACGATCTGCTCCGCGAGGCCGAGGGCAAATACACGCAATCGACGGGCGACAAGCTGGTCCACTGGCAGCGGCGGATGATCGCGAGGTACACGAGAAATCTGGCGCACACGGGCGGCGATTTGCTCGCCAATGTGTACGACCTAGCGGTGGCGGCCCGGTCCGTAGTGGATGATAATTACGGCTGGGAAGTGTGGCAGATGGCGAACCGCTATCTGGCGCAGCATGAGACGTCGACATTGGAGACCGTGCATCTCTCCGCGGGCGAAATTTGGATCAACACGAAGAAGCTGCGCATTCGGCGGCGGCTTCCCCGCCCCAAGCAGCGATTGAAGCCTTCCGGATTGAAGCCGCGCAAGCGCGAGAAATTTCCGGGCGAGTGGGCCAAGCAAACCAGCGGAGAGGCGATCTGTTCGTATCCTCCGGAAGACCTGGTCATCGAAGACTACGGACGTTTCCTCAAGAAGAAAGCCAAAGCTCTGCTCTCGGAAGAGCGCGTGCGCGTGGAGCCGTTCACCACCTCAATTCTCGACGGCATCGACATTCGCGAGACCATTCGTAACTGGCACGCGGGCAAAATCTTCGTGCGGCAGGCCGATCGCCTCGCCGGCGAGGTCGGCGCCGTGGTGATCATTTTCGACGAGGACAAGGACGACCGCTATCAATATCTGACAACGTGGCTGGGCGAGCACCAGAACGAGTCCGACATGGCGTTCTACTCGACGTATCCGTTCGACAATGTGGTGGGTCCGGGCATCGGGCGCGCGGAATATGGCGGCTTGCTGATGACGCTGCCTCCCCGGCGGATGTTCGATGTGTGGTCGGATCCGGATTACGATTTCGCGGAATCGAAATCCGAACGGCTGCTCATGGCCGCGCTCGATTATTCGGTGGAGCGCTTTGTCGTGTACGTCGCCGCGCATCCGCCGCGGTCGATCTTCCGCTCCATCGCGGCACATCTGGGACGCAAGATCCTCTACGTCCCGATCGGCCAACTCTCGCCGGCGAAGGTGAAACGGTTGAGAGTGGTCCACGTGCTGGATAGTTACCAGCGGCGCGAAGATGCGAAGGACTACATCTGGTAGATCGCGCTCCCGACTAAACCCCCACCGCCACCGGAGCTTCCTTCACGTCGTGTTGCACCGGCTCGAAGCGGACGCTTACCAGCTTGGAGCAGCCCGGCTCCTGCATGGTGACTCCATAGAGCGCTTGGGCCATCTCCATGGTCCGCTTGGCGTGCGTGATCACGATGAACTGCGTGTCGCGCGACATTTCCTTGATGAGGCGGGAAAGCCTCTGGATGTTCGGCTCGTCGAGCGGGGCGTCGACTTCATCAAGAATACAAAACGGGCTGGGGGTGTAGCGGAAAATCGCCATCAGCAGGGACATCGCGGTGAGCGATTTCTCGCCGCCGGAAAGCAGCGCGACGTTTTGCAGGCGTTTGCCCGGAGGCGAGGCCAGAATGTCGATGCCGCTCTCGGCGAGATTGGCTTCGTCGGTCAGGCGCATCTCGCCCTGTCCGCCGCCGAAGAGCGTGTGGAACATGTGCTTGAAGTGATCGTTGATGATGTCGAACGCTTCCTTGAAGCGGCGGCGCGATTCGGTATCCAGTTCTTGGATCGCCTTTTCGGTGTCGCGGATCGAATCGAGGAGGTCCTGCCTCTGGGTGTTCAGGAAGTCATAGCGCTGCGAGGCTTCCTGGAACTCTTCGAGCGCCTGAGGATTCACCGGCCCCAGCGCCTCGATCTTGTTGCGGACTTCCTGGTAGCGCGTTTCAGATTCGGCCACGGCGGCCTCGTCGAGTTGGGACTCTTCGGCCGAGGCCACCTCCGATGCTGCGGCCGTCAGCTCCTTGCGGCTGGTCTCGTCCAGATACTTCAGGTCGCCCTGCTTTTTGACCAATTCGAGTTCGATCTCCGCGCGGCGTTCCTGCGCGGAAGCGGCCTGGATGCGCAAAGCTTTTAGGGATTCTTCGAGGGCGGCCAGCGCGGCGCGTCCCGCCATCTCGGCTTCGGCCAGACGGGCTACTTCCCCGGCCGCAGCGGCGGTGGTTTCGGCAAGCACCGCGGCCTTTTGATCGAGCTCGATGTTGTTTTCCAGGAGGCGGGCTCGTTCCACGCCCATGCGCTCCAACTCTTGTGCCAGCTGTTGACTCCGCGCCACCAACTGCTGAAGCTGCGCCTCCACACGAGAAGCGGCGGAGCGTTCGGATCGAATGCGCTCGTCGCGGCCGGCCAAGTCCGCACGCAACGCGGAGTGCTCTTCGGTGACCGCATGCACGTGAGCTTGCAGTCGCTCGAACTCGCCGCGCGCCAGTTCCAGCGCTTTCTCCTGGTCGAAGCGGGCTTGCTCTTTCTGCGCCACCAGCGTCTGACTCTCTTCGCGCTGCGTTCGGGCGCGTTGATCTTCGCGGGTAAGCCGCTCGAGTTCCAGCCGCGCGACCGAGAGCCGCGATCCCGCACGGGCGTATTCTTCGGCCAGCTTGCGCTGTTCGTGATCCAGCGCAAGCGCGTCCTTCTCCTGAGTCTGTTGCTGGTGGCGCAGGTGCTCCAACCGCTCCGCCAGTTCGGCGGAGCCATGCTGCAACTCTTCGATCTCAGCCGTCAGTTCATCTGTCTCGCGCTGGCGAAGGTCCACCTGTGTATTGAGCTCGCGGAGCTCGCGCTTCAGCGCCAGAGGTCCGCCGCCGGTTTTGCGGCCGCCGCTGACGGTGAGTCCGTGATAGCTTACGCCGTCGGGCAACAGGAAGTAGCTTTCCGGATGCCGCACCGACAAGGATTGCGCGGCGGCGTGATCGGACACCAGGAAGCACTGGGCCAGGCGCGGGATGAACGTCTGGGGAGCGCTGGAGAGGCCGTTGGTCAGGCGCAACGTATCACGCAGACGGCCGGCGATCGCGGGATCGTTGGGAATGACGACATCGTCCTTCCCCTCGGCTTCCGGGTGCACCAGGAACGTGATGCGGCCGTCGGGTTCGGCGCGCATCAATTCGACGCCGCGCTCGGCTTCGGCCCAATCCTTCACCACCACGAACTCGAGTTCGTCGTGGAGGAACGTCTCGCAGGCCTTCTCCCAGGCGGGATCCTTCACTTCCACGAAGTCCGCCAGCACACCCGAGGGTTTGAAATTCGAAATCTGACCGTGTTCGATGGCGGTGAACAGGCGCTTCACGCTCTCGGTGGTATAAGCGCGGTGAGAGAGGATTTCTTCGAGCGAATCCTTGCGGGCTTTTTGTTTGGAGAGCGCTCCGCGAGCCGTTTCCAGCTTCGCCCGGGCCGTCACGGTGCGGGCTTGCCGCTCCTTCATCTCCTCTTCCACTTGGCGGCGCTGTTCCCCTAGCGATACAAGTTCCATCTGCCGCGCGCTGAGCTTGACGGAAAGCTCTTCCTTCACTTGCTCCAGCCGCGCCAGTTCGCCTGCCGCGGATTCTTCGTCGCGGCGCGAGCGGGCCGAATCGCGCTCCATCGCAGCGAGGTATTCGTCGATCTGCGCCAGTTGATTCCGCAACGTGGAGGATTCTCCGAGCAGCTTCAGCACCTGCTGCCGGGAGAGTTCGATCTCGCGTTCGCGAGTCCGCAGGTCGGCTTGCGCCTCGTCGCGCTCGGTGGTCTTCGAGAGCAGCCGCTCGCGGACCGCTCCGCCTTCAGCTTCGAGCTCGGCCACCGCAGAGCGATGGATCTCGAGGTCGGCCTGTTCCTTCTGCTGCCGGGCTTCGAGCTGCTGGGTCTCGGCCTCGCCCGCGGTCAGACGCTCCTCGATGGAGCCGATCTGCTTCGCTTGCAGTTCCAGACGGCCTCGCGTGCGCTCGGATTCCACGTTCAGCTGGGCTACCTGTCCGCGAGCCGCGGTCAATTCCGCTTCGGTCTTGTAGCAGGCCTCCTGTGTGGTGCCGTGCTCGCGCTCGCTCTCCTGAACTTGGGTCGAGAACGCCTGAAATGCCGTGCTGGCCTGGCTCAAGTCGAGCGCGAGCTTGGCTGCTTCGCGCTCGAGCATCTGGTATCGTCCCGCGACTGCTTTACGCAGATGCGCCACCATCTCCGTGCGCAGCTCTTCGTAGCGCTTCGCCTTCGAAGCCTGGCGCTTGAGAGAATTCACCTGGCGGCTGACTTCTTCCAGAATGTCGAACACTCGCGACAGATTCTGCCGCGCGCTTTCGAGTTTGGCTTCGGCGAGACGCTTCCGCGTCTTGTACTTGCCAATTCCTGCCGCTTCCTCGATCACCGCCCTGCGGTCGGCCGGCTTGTTCGAAAGAATCTGCCCGATGCGGCCCTGCTCGATGATCGCGTAGCTCTCCGGACCCAGACCGGTGCCACTGAATAGATCCTGGATATCGCGTAATCGCGCGGAGCGGCCGTTGATCAAATACTCACTTTCGCCGGAGCGGTACAAGCGGCGAGTGATCGTGATTTCTTCGGACTTCGGATGCGCCGCCGCTGCTCCATTGGTATGGCCGTTCTTGCCATTGGTGTGACCGTTAGCGTGGCCATTACTATGACCGTTCGTATGTCCGTTGGTGTGACCGTTGGTCACGGCCTCCACCTGCAGCCCTTCGACAGGCGCGGCTTCCACCGGCGCGGGATGCGTAGCGTTCGGAATCGGAGCAGACGCGGTCGGGTCCACCATGGTGAGTGTGACTTGCGCGAGCCCCAGCGGCGCACGCGCTCGAGTTCCCGCGAAGATCACGTCTTCCATGCGGGTGCCGCGCAGGCTCTTGGCGCTTTGCTCTCCCAACACCCAGCTGATGGCATCGCTGATGTTGGACTTTCCACATCCGTTGGGTCCTACGACGGCGGCGATGCCGGATCCATGGAACCGCATCTCGGTCCGTTCGTAAAATGACTTGAACCCGTGGATGTCGACGCGCTTTAGCTTCAGCAAGGCAGGCCCCTCCTAAATACAAGACGTTCTCTGGGGGGAGTGTTATCCATCCTAAACCCAACTGATCCCATTGTAAAGCGGGTTCACCACTTTCTGTGGGGGTATTTTTACCTAGACCCCAACATGTTGGGGGACGGTAACTTTCGGGAACAACATGCTAACTTGAAACGTACCTGAGACTTACACTTCCATGGAACCAGTTCTGGAACTCGACGGCCTGGGTGTGCGCTTCGGCAAGCGCGACATCCTGAAGGACCTGCGCATCGCTTTGTCCGGACGGTCGATCGGCCTCCTGGGCCCGAACGGTGCCGGAAAATCGACACTGATCCAGACGCTAGTCGGGTTCTGCAAGCCCAGTTCCGGGACCGCCCGGGTACTTGGCCATGACATCCGCCGCGAGATGGCCGCGATCCGGGCGCTGATCGGCTACATGCCGGAGAACGATTCGTTCGTGGCCAACATGACGGCGGTTTCGTTCGTACGAATGATGGCGGAGATTTCGGGGCTGCCTCACGATGCGGCGCTGGAGCGGGCGCATGAAGCCCTGTTCTATGTGGGACTTGGCGAAGCGCGCTACCGGCAGCTAGGGACGTATTCCCTAGGAATGAAGCAACTCGCGAAGCTGGCACAGGCCATCGCACATGGTCCCCGGCTCGTGATTTTGGATGAACCCACCAATGGGCTGGACCCGCCTGCTCGGACTCGAATGATCCGGTTAATTCAGGAGATGCGGGACACCGGCGAGATGCGATTGCTGATCTGCTCCCACTTGCTGCGGGATATCGAAGAGACCTGCGAGGAAGTGCTCATCCTTAAAGGCGGACGTATCGTCCACACCTCGAACCTGGCGGAAGAGCATCGATCTAACAAGCGTTTTGTGGAACTTGAAGCGTATGGTCCGCATGCGGGGTTCGCGGAAGAACTGATTGCCGCCGGGTGCCTCTGCGAGTATTCCGGTCTGGGCCGGTTCCGCGCAGAATTGCCCGAAGGCTTCGATGTCCAGGCGATCTTCCGTCTGGCGGCACAGCGCGACTTGCAGTTACGGCGGCTGAACTACCGGCGCGACACGCTGGAAGAAATCTTCTTGAAAGCGATGGAATCCTAACGGTGGCGGTCTACAAACGCACTTATAAGACGTACGACAGCGTGCTCACGCCGGCGTGGTCGCGATTCCTGACTTTGCCGAGAGCCAGCTATGGCCGCTTGATGCAGTCCAAGTTTCTGGTGATCTTCCTGATGGCGTCCTTCTTCTTTCCCTTGGGATGCACGGCGTTCATCTATTTAAGCCACAACCTTTCGTTCCTTCAATCCCTCAACATCCCCGCGGGACAATTCCTGCAGATCAACGCGAATTTCTTCCGCTTCTTCTGCAGTTTCCAGAGTGCGATGGCGGTGTTGATGACAGTGGTGGTCGGGCCGGGACTGGTGGCGCCGGATCTGGCGAACAACGCTTTGGCGCTCTACTTCTCGCGTCCGTTCGGGCGAACGGAGTATGTGGCGGGGAAGATGTCACTGCTCATGTTTCTGCTCTCGTTAATTACCTGGGTTCCGGGGCTGATTCTGTTCGGGATTCAATGCAGTCTGGCCGGCAGGCAGTGGGCGGGCGAGAATTTGTGGATCGCGGGGGCGATTTTAATCGGCCTGGTTGTGTGGGATATCTTTCTTTCCTTAATCGCTCTGGCGCTTTCGGCTTGGGTGAAATGGCGGATCGCGGCGGGAGGCTTGATTCTCGGCGTGTTCTTCGCGGGAGCCGGCTTCGGAGCTGCGTTCAACGCCATCGTGCGAACGCAATATGGCGCCGTGGTGGATTTGCGGCAAGTGATCTCGATCCTCTTCTTCAAACTGTTTCGCGACGATGCCACGGTGACGGCTCTCACGGCGGGCCAAGCGTGGACGGTCCTGGGCGTAGCAGGGGGGATCTGCCTGTGGATGCTGTCGCGCAAGGTGCGGGCGTTCGAGGTCATCAAATGACGCCCCCGGCTTTGGTGAATGGAACGTCGATGAACGGAGCGTCCGCGGGAAGAATCACGTTCGACAACGTTTCTCGCTTCTATGGCGAAGTGCTGGGCGTCAATCGCGTCACTCTCTCCATCCCGTCGGGGATCACCAGCCTGGTGGGGCCGAACGGTTCCGGCAAGACGACGCTCATGAATATGATGGCGGGTCTGGTCCGGCCTACCCGGGGTGAGATTCGGGTGCTGGACATACCACCCACCGATCCCCACCGTTTGTGCCGCGCCGTCGGCTACGCGACGCAGTTCGATTCGTTTCCCAAGGGGCTGACGGGATTCGAATTCGTCACGGCCTTTCTGCGCTTATTCGGCTACGACAATGCACGCTGCGAGGCGCTGGCGAACGCGTCGATCGCCCGGGTGCGCATGGGAGAAGCGGCGCATCGCAAGGTTGCGGGATACAGCAAAGGAATGCGGCAGAGGATCAAGCTGGCGCTGGCCATCGCGCACGATCCTCCGGTGCTGGTTCTGGACGAACCGCTGAACGGGTTAGATCCGCTGGTTCGTTCTGAGACGATCGCACTGTTTCGCGAATTCGCCTCGCAGGGACGGCATGTGATCGTGTCGAGCCACGTCCTGCATGAGGTGGACCAGATTTCCGATCAAGTGATCCTGTTGAGCAATGGCTACGTGGTAGCCGAGGGACAGATCCAAGGTGTGCGCGGCGAAATTCAGGACCAGCCGATGCAAGTGTTCATCCGCTCCACGCGCCCGGCTCTGCTGGCCGCGCGCCTGTTCGAATTGAACCACGTGGTGGAGGCCCGCCTGGCGCCGGATGCGAGTGCGGTATTGATCAAAACAAAGGATGCGGATGGTTTCTATCGCGCCCTAAATCAACTGGCGCTTGGCGGCATCGACATCGAGGGCGTCATGCCCGCCGACGACAACGTGAACTCGGTGTACGAATACCTGATCGGCGGCGGGGAGGCGGCACGATGAACACGTCGACGTGGACGCAATTGTCCGCCGTCATGCGGCTGGAACTGAGGAAGACGTTCTTCACGCGGCGCGGGTGGTGGATCTACATCCTGGCATTCGCTCCGGCGCTGCTGTATTTAATCCACTCCATCGACTCGGTGAGAAATCACGAGCAACGCCAAGCCTTGGCCGCGGCGAATCCGGTCGCCCTCTATGCCATCAAGCAGATCCAGGTGGGAGACACCATTGAGGATGTGGAGAAGCAACTGGGTCCGCCCTATTTTCATCTCACCTTCAAGCGCCGGGAATTCGAGGTGAGAGTTTACCGTTATACGAATGGAGACAGCGACTTCGCGTTCAATTTCTTCAACGGTAAAGTAACGCGTATCGATGAGGAAGACCGCTGCAACCTGCAAAAGGATTCGGCCATCTTCGCCACTACGTTTCAGTTTTTCTATCTGCGGCTGGCGGTGTTTTTCGGGTGTGTGGGAATCTTCACCAATCTATTCCGCGGCGAGATGCTGGACAAGAGCCTGCACTTTTATCTCCTGGCGCCGATGCGAAGGGAAGTCCTACTGGCGGGGAAGTATCTGGCCGGGCTGGCCGCGGCCGTGGTGATCTTCACCTTCGGCACGGCGCTCCAAATCGCTGCGCTGAGCTGGCACTTCGATAAGGGCGTGGTTCCGGCTTACATGCATGGGACGGGCTGGACTGACATCGCGTCTTACTTAGGCATTACGGCGCTCGCTTGCGTCGGCTATGGAGGAATTTTCCTCGCGGCAGGATTGCTGTTTAAGAATCCGATTGTTCCGGCGGCGGTAGTATTGCTGTGGGAAGCGGCCAACATATTCCTTCCCGCCGCGCTCAAGAAGATCAGCGTGATCTTCTACCTGCAATCGCTCTGTCCTCTGGTGGCGAGTCCGGACAAGGACATGTCGCCCTTTCTGAGATTGCTGCTTTCCTCAGCGGAGCCGGCCGCACCGTGGGTAGCGATCGGCGGGTTGCTGGCAGTCACAGCATTGGTCCTTACGATTGCGGGACTTCGGTCTCGCAAGCTCGAAATCAATTACGGCACGGAATAGCTCCCGGCCGGATTCAAAGCCCGTGGGTCGTTGGGGTAAGGCGCTGCATTCTTATCGATCTCTTCGGACAGCACTGCAAGCATGGAGCCTGCTGATGTTCGCCTTGATCGGTACGAATCCCAAGTCCTTATGGATGGAGAAGCCCCGCTAAGCCGGCGCTAGCTCAACTGATGGAGCGCGGAGGCGATATCGGCGCGCGGGCATTCATAGGGCTCCGTCAGATAGTAGAAGCGCTGGAGGTCACGCTCGAGTGTCAGGTTTTCCAAGACCGCGCCGAACGGGATGGTGTGGCGTTCCGGACCCAAAGGGCGCAGAGTACGTTTGTTGAGCTTCACCGCTTCAATCGTCTTGGTAAGTTCGTAGGTTGTCGCCATGTGAATTGCGAGTGCCGGCCTGGGGACTCCTGAAGAGCCCCTCTGGCCGGGTCCTCCACTTGTGCTGAAAGCAAGTGTAGATTTTGTATCACATTCTTCGGGCAGACGTCGAGGCTCCCGCTGCCACACCGTTCAGGCACTGCTCGAATGCGCCGAAAAAGAGGTCGAGGCCTTCTTTGTTGGCGAGGGGGCCCATGAGGCCAATCCGGAAGATTTTGCCCGCAAGGGGACCAAAGCCGGCGCCGACTTCAATGCCGTGCTCTTCGAGCAACGCCTTGCGGACGGCTGCGTCGTCGACACCCTCGGGAACACGAACCGTGTTCAAATTCGGCAGGCGCTTTCCGGGCGTCACGTGCATCTTGAGTCCCATGGCTTCCACACGGCGGACAAACTCGACGTGCGCTTCCCCGTGACGAGCATAGCGGCGTTCGGCGCCTTCTTCCCGAATTGCGGCCAAACCTTCGTGAAGGCCGTAAAAATTAGAGATCGGGGCTGTGTGGTGATAACGGCGGCCGTCGTAGTATTCGAGCAACAGCTTCAGATCGAGATACCACACGGTGTTGTCGCGTTTGCGGGCTTTCAGGAATTCAACGGCGCGTTCGGATGCCGTGAAGGGCGACAATCCGGGAGGGCAGCTCAAGCCCTTCTGTGTGCAGCTGTAAGCAATATCGATCCCGCAGGCGTCCACCCGCACGGAGTTCGCGCCGAGCGATGTCACACAATCGGCGATCACCAAAGCTCCGGCCTTTTGAGCGGGCTTGCCGATGAAGCTCGGGTCTTGCAACGTTCCGGTGGAAGTTTCGCCATGGACGAAGGCTACGACTTGAGGCCGTTCGCGCTCAATGGCCTCCTCCGCCTCGGCTTGGGTGAACGTTTCGCCCCACTCTTTTTTGACGGAGACGACGTTGGCGCCGTGGCGGCGGCCCATCTCGGCAATGCGGTCGGCGAAGAAGCCGCCGGTGAAGACGAGCAACTTCGTGCCGGGATCGCAGAAGTTGGAGACGGCGGTTTCCATGCCTGCGCTGCCCGTGCCGGAAATGGCCAGTGTGAGCGCATTCTGGGTGCCGAAGACTTCGCGTAAACCGCGACGGACGCCATCGTTGATTTCGAAAAAGTAAGGATCGAGATAGCCGACTACCGGCTTCGCCATCGCTTCATACACGCGGGCTTCGATCTGCGTAGGGCCGGGGCCGAACAGGAAACGGCTAGGGGGGGAAACAGAACTCATCTCCTCCAGTGTAGCGGACTCCCCGGAGCCGGACGCACGAATTCTGCATGCAACTCTCGGCTCGGGAGTACTAGATCGAGGTCCCGCTAGGCGCCCCCGCCAAAGCTAGCCTTGACGGCTTCGTACGCCCAATCGAGCCACGGGAGAAGGGCCTGGAGATCGGAGGTTTCGACTGTGGCCCCGCCCCATACGCGAAGGCCGACAGGGGCATCGCGATAGGCCCCAATGTCGTAAGCAGCGCGCTCCTTTTCCAACATCGACACGATCGCTTTGGCGTGCTTGCCTTGATCCTCCGCGGACAGCGAGGTGAACGCGGGGTCCTTGATCTTGAGGCAGATGGAGGTGCTGGACCGGCTGGATTTTTCCTCCGCCAAAAATGCGGCCCACGACGACGGAGCGATCCAATCCTCGATACACTTCAAGTTCGCCTGGGAGCGCGCGATGAGCGCGGGCAAGCCGCCGATCGACTCCGCCCACTTCAGACCGTCCAGGGCATCCTCGACGGCTAGCATCGACGGAGTGTTGATGGTCTCCCCCTGGAAGATTCCTTCGATAAGTTTGCCGCCCTTGGTCATTTGAAAGATCTTCGGCAACGGGCGGCTCGGCGTAAATGTTTGTAGCCGCTCCACCGCTCGAGGGCTGAGCGCGATCATTCCATGCGCACCCTCGCCACCCAATACCTTCTGCCAAGACCACGTAACGACGTCCAACTTCTCCCAAGGAATATCCATCGCAAAGACGGCGGAGGTGGCGTCGCAGATGGAAAGCCCCGTCCGGTCCCCGGCAATCCAGTCACCGTTTTGGACTCGCACCCCAGAGGTGGTGCCGTTCCAGGCGAAGACTACATCACGGGACCAGTCGACCTGATGGAGATCGGGCAGCTTGCCGTAATCGGCCTTGAAGACGCGAAGGTCCGTCAACTGGAGCTGATTCTTGCAGTCGCCGGCCCATCCGCTGCTGAAACTTTCCCAGGCCAAAACGTCTACGCCTCGCTGACCGAGAAGCGACCACAATGCCATCTCGACCGCGCCCGTATCGGAGGCGGGCACAATCCCGAGCACGTAGCCTTGGGGAACGTTCAAGACTTTCTTGCTGCGCTCGATGACTTCGGCGAGCTTGTTCTTCCCGATCTTGGCGCGGTGCGAACGCCCGAGCGATGCGTCCTGGAGAGCGTCCAGGCTCCAACCGGGACGTTTGGCACAGGGTCCGGAGGAGAAACAGGGGTTCTGAGGAATTTGAGAAGGTTTCATTTATAACTACGGGAAAGAGTAGCAGAGTCGCGACGCGACGCACCAGGGGAAGAACCTCCGACCAAAAGATTCTTCGGCGGCCGCGAGGCGTGATAAACTGGTTCGTCGGCGTCAAAGGACGGCCTCCGCGAGGGCGGCGGCTCAAATTTTGGCGATCTCGCCCGCAGGTTCATCAACAAAACGGGCCCGTAGCTCAGTTGGTTAGAGCGCCTGCTTGACACGCAGGAGGTCACAGATTCGAGTTCTGTCGGGCCCACCACCGAATATATGTCTTTGTCGCCCCGTGAGAGCTTCCGTGCACTACTGGGGCTCCTCGTTCTCGCTCCGCTGGCGGTGTGCGCCGCCGCGCCGCAGGTCTCGCAACCAGCACCGACCCCAGACGAGCAGCGGATGATCCTGGCGCGCGTGAGCCGGGAATCCTTGCGATACCAACGCGAGCTGCCGGACTTGATTTGCACTCAGCTCACCCGGCGAACCCTCGATGAGAGTGGCACGGGTAAGCACTGGAAACAACGCGACCGGCTGGAAGTCGAAGACGATTACGTTGGGCGCTTCGTCAACCATAAGCTGCTCATGATAAACGGCAACTCGCCTCGGAAGAGTTACCAGCAACTCGACGGGCTTCTTTCGGAAGCCGTTTTGCACTCCCTGGGATTTCTGCCGCGCTGGATTTTTGGCCCGCAGGCCAAGACGGTGTTCGAGTGGAAGAACCGGTCTAGCATCGACGGCAAACCGATGCACGTGTTTTCGGTCCACGTTCCGTCGTCCGAATCGCAGTTAGTAGTTTCGACCGATCGCCAATCGGCTGTAGCCGGCGTCGATGGCGTGATTTACGTGGACGCGGCAACGTCGCTGGTGCAACGCTTCGAAATCCAAATGGACTTGCCTGCCGGGTCCGTGATTCAGGATGGCGCTGTCAGAATCGACTACGGGAGTGTGACGATTTCCGGACGCCAGTATCTGCTGCCGGTGAAAGCGGAAGTGCAGGCACGCGTCCGCAGTTCCCTCGAGAAGAACCAAACCGAAGTCGTGCGATATCAAAGATACGCTACCGAGACCACGGTTCACTTCGACGAAGCGCCGGAGAACTGACCCTTTCCAAGGCGCAGCGGAAAGGAGTATAGTCGGCGCAGGGGTGATTCATGCTTCATAACTCGATTCACAAAATTGGACCTCGTGGGATTCTAGCGGCGATGCTCGGAATGATGTTCTGCGCAGTCGCCTTCGCGGCGGCCCCGGACGCGGGTCTGCGAGCCTTTCGCGGGGGAGACTACAATGCTGCGATCCGGATTTGGAAAGCGGACTCCGACAAAGGCGACAAGAACGCGCAGTACAACCTGGGTTTCCTGTATATGAACGGCGTGGGAGTGAACAAAGACCTGGACGAAGCCATCCGGCTATTCCAACTCGCGGCCGGGCAGGGACATCCGCAGGCCGAGTACCGGCTGGGAGTGATTCGCGAGAAGGGCTGGGGCTCCGCACCAAACTACGGCGAAGCGCAGCGCTGGTATCAAATGGCGGCCGACGCCGGAGATCCGGACGCGGCAGAGAGCTTGGCGCAACTCTACGAAGAGGGCTACGGCCAAGAGCCAGATTTGAACCGTGCGGTCCAGCGCTACCGGCAGGCGTCCGATCAGGGTCTAGCGGAGGCGGAGTACCGTCTGGCGATGCTACTGGAACATGGCCAGGGCACGGCTCGCGACGATGCGGAAGCTGTCAAGTGGTATACCGCATCGGCGGAGCAAGGCAATGCCCAGGCACAGCAGCGGCTCGGCGAGATGTACGTCTCTGGAAAGGGCGTTCCGCAGGATATCAAGAAGGGCTACTTGTGGCTCACGCTGGCCACGAAGCAGAACCTGAGATCCGCGGAGAAGCAGCGGGACCAGGTACTGAAGGAAAAGAAACTCACCTTCGACGAAGTCTCCACGTTGGAAGCGACGGCCGTACGCTGGAAGCCAAAGCTGGCGGTCGCGAAAAATCCGGCGATTATCCAGTAGCGCAGCACTTTCTCGAAACGCCCGAGGCCCGGGGAGAGTCTCATCTAGTTAAGATGTTCTCAAATCGCTGGGGCGATTTTCTTTCCAACGCCTTAAGGCCGTCGCGTGTCTGGTAGTTCCGCGTCCGCTGCTACACGAACTCCGTACCTAAAACTAGCTCTGGTTGCGCTGCTCGCGGTGGCGGTGCATGGATATCATTTGGGCGCCGACGATGCAGCTATTTATGTGCCCGGCATCAAGAAAGTCGCCGACCCGCAGTTATATCCCTTCGGTGCGGAGTTCTTTCAGACGCACGCGCGCCTCACGTTATTTCCCAATTTGGTGGGCGGCATCGCCCGCATCGCTCATATGCCGATCGACCTAGCGATCTTTGCCACGCACCTAGCCGGAATGCTGCTGTTGATGTTGGCATCCTGGCGGCTTGTGTGCGCTTGCTTCGAGAATACTTGGGCGAGATGGGGCGGTATTGCCCTGCTGGCGGGGGCGCTGAGCGTACCGGTGGCGGGGACAGCGTTGGCGATCGCCGACCCCTACGTGACATCACGGACGTTTTCGACGCCGCTAACAATCCTCGCCATTGCGTGTTTCCTCTGCCGGCAAAAGAGCTGGGCCGCAGTATGGTGGGCGCTCACCGCGCTTATTCATCCGCAAATGGGTTTCTATTGCGGGGTATTTTTGATATTCCTGGCGCTCGCGGAATCGAAGGCTTTTTCGCGCCTAAGATCTATCGCTGCGACGGAACCCGCTTACCTTGCAGGGCTCCCCCTCCTGTTCGCTTTGCAGCCCGGAACTGAGGCCGCTCGCCGCGCGCTACTCTCACGGCCATACTTTTTGCTATCTCACTGGGCTTGGTATGAATGGATCGGAATTCTCGCGCCCGTCGCGTTGCTGTGGTGGTTGGCGGCCGCGAGACCGCGCGGGACCACGGCGCCGTTCGGGCTCCTCGCACGAACACTTCCTCCCTTTGCGTTACTTTTTACCCTGGCGGGCCTGGTGCTGTTGGATCCGACTCTCCAAAATCTCACGCGAGCGCAGCCGATGCGATCACTGCACCTGCTCTACGTCCTCTTGTTCCTGCTATTAGGCGGACTGTTGGGGGAGTATGTGCTTCGCCAGAACGCATGGCGCTGGCTGGCATTGTTCATCCCTCTCGCAGTTTCGATGTGGCTGCTGCAACGTAGCGAGTATCCAGCAAGCGCGCACGTGGAGTGGTACGATTCCAGCGGTGGATCAAATCCGTGGACCGCGGCGTTCCTCTGGGTCCGCCACAACACACCGAAGGATGCCGTGTTTGCGCTCGATCCTTACTACATGAACGCGCCGCGCGAAGATATGCACGGGTTCCGGGCCGTGGCCGAACGTAGCGTGCTCGCCGATGCGGTGAAGGATAGTGGCGCGGTGTCTCTGTTCCCGCAGCTGGCCGAACATTGGGACAGGCAAGTGCGTATCCTGGACGACTGGAATCATTTTGAGCTGTCGGATTTCGAGAGGCTCGAACGGCTTTATCCAGTGACCTGGATTGTGACGCAAAAGCCCGCGCCGGCCGGCCTTCACTGCCCGTACCAAAACCAGACTCTGTCCGTCTGCCAACTGCCGGCGATCGCCGGCGCATCGAAGGATTTCAACGATGATTAATGGAAAACGGATCGCGGTGGTCATGCCCGCCTACAACGCCGAGAAGACTCTGGTGGCTACGGTTCAAGAGCTCCCGGATACGGTGGACGAGCGGATTCTGGTGGACGACTTCAGCGCGGACCGCACCGTGGCCGCGGCGCGCGAGCTGGGTCTCACCGTAGCGGTGCACGATCAAAATCGGGGGTATGGGGCGAACCAGAAGACCTGCTACGCACAGGCGCTGGCCAGCGGAGCGGATATCATCGTGATGGTGCACCCGGATTATCAATATTCGCCTCGATTAGTAACCGCGCTCGCCAGCATGGTGGCGTTCGATGTCTACGATGTGGCACTGGGCTCGCGCATCCTGGGCGGGCAGGCACGGCGCGGCGGGATGCCCCTGTATAAATACGTCTCGAATCGAGCGCTGACCTGGTTCCAGAATCGGATGTTGGGCGCGAGCTTGTCGGAATATCACACGGGCTTTCGCGCCTACAGCCGCGAGCTGTTGCTGTCACTCCCGCTGGAGCGCAATTCCGACGACTTCGTCTTCGACAACCAGATTCTGGCGCAAACCATTTTGAAGGGCGCGCGCATTGGCGAGATCTCCTGCCCCGCGCGGTATTTTCCGGAGGCTTCCTCCATCAACTTTCGCCGCAGCACCAGGTATGGGCTTGGAGTCCTCAAGACCACGCTCCAGTGCGCCCTGGCGCGGTGGGGCTTTGACCGGTTCTCTCCCTTTCGTCCAGCGGCGGTGGAAGGGGGCGTCACGTGCAACCTCCGGCAGCGCGGTAAGAGCTATGACTGAACTGAGCCGATTCCATTTTCGATTTTCTTTGGGAGCACTGGTCCTACTGACGTCGTCCTGGTCCCTGCTCGCCCAGGCTCCTGCCACCGCGATGCTTTCTGGGATCATCACAAATTCCTCGGGAGCCGTCGTTGTCGGCGCTACGATTTCCGCGAGGAATCTGGCCACGAACCAGTACACGGAGGTGCAGAGTAACTCGGGCGGCGCCTACAGCGTGATGAACCTGGCTCCCGGGGAGTACGAAGTTTCGATCTCATCGGACGCTCTCAGCACGAAAATAATCAGGGTGACGCTCGCCGCCAACGGCCGCCAGATGCAGGATCAAACTTTGTCTCCCTCGTCCGCCGACGCACCCTCCTTGGGAGATCTCGGCTTCGGTCCCAACCACGCACGGGGAAGTGCGCAGGACGAGGCCCGGGTGGACCGGCGCACGCACATGTTGATGAGCATCAACGGCTCGGCCTGATTACCGCCGCTCCGCACTGTGCATCGTGACGGCCGGCATGTACTTTCCGCCCGCCTCCTATGCCGTCCGCGCGCCCAGGATCCCGGGGACTGTTACGCGAGGACCCATCCGTCTGCACGAGACTGGATCACTGGTCTCGCGTATGGAGCGGCGATCGCGTCTGTGACGCTGAACTTTGACCATGAAAATCGCACTGGTGGCCTCCGTCCTTCTCGCGGCTCAATCGCTTTATGCGGGCGATTCGCAGTGGGTCTTGAAGCAATCCACGCTGACGTATCACGTTTCGCATCCCTTGCACCAGATCGATGGGGTGACCCACGAGGTTCGGGGGAAGGGAGTGTGCCACGAGGGGCAGTGCGATTTTTTGATCGCGGTTCCTGTGAAATCGTTTAACTCGGGCGACAGCAACCGCGACCTGCATATGCTGCAAATAACGCGAGGCGGGCAGTCCCCCTGGTGACAGTGAGGACACGTTTGCCGGAGCAGGCGGCCGCGTCTCCCACCATTCAGGTAGACCTGGAAATCGAATTCGCGGGACAGACCGCACGATTCGCAAAGGTGCCTGTGCAACTTGCCATGCACGGCCAGGACATCAAGATTTCGGGAACCATTCCCTCGACTCTCTCCGATTTCAAGATCGATCCCCCAAAGCTGTTAACCGTACCGGTGAAAAACGAAATGCCGGTGAAGGTGGACATGACTTTCGGGAGGCCATAAGCTGCGACCTACTACTTGACAGACAAGTGAAGTTGTCGCATACTCTCCTTCGAGGGGTGTACTTGAATGTCAAGTGAAGGACCGAACCGGATCGCCGTGCTCCAAGGCACTCTGGATCTGATCGTGCTGCGGACGCTGAAGACGATGGGCAGCCAGCACGCTTACGCCATCGCGACCCGGCTCCAACAGGTCTCCGACGACCTGCTTCACTTGAACCAGGGCACTCTTTATCCCGCGCTAGTGCGTCTGGAACAGCAGGGGCGCATCAAAGGAGCGTGGGGCAAGACGGAGAGCAACCGCGAGGCGAAGTTTTACTCGATCACGAGGTCCGGAGAGCGAGCACTGGACGAGGAGACTCGGCGCTGGCGGCAAATGTCCGGTCTCGTGGAGAAACTGCTCTCCGAAGGAGCTTAGTCCGTGAGGTTGAGTACCGTGAAGCTGAGTTCCGTGAGGCTGAGTTCGCTGTTGCTCCTTGCGTTCTCCCTGTGCGCCCAAGACGCCGCTCTGGAGCGCGCGCGGCAGGTAAATCTCGAGCGCGCCGCGAACTTGCCGAACTTCGTGGCGGACGAAGTCGCGGTTCGCTTCAAGAGCCGTCACGTCGACCCTCCGCAGTGGCAACGTGTCGATACGATCGAATCCGAGATTGCCGTGCGCGGCGGCGGATTTTCGCGTCAGCACATCACTGTGAATGGCAAGCCGTGGTCCAAACCCAACCTGCCCGATGGAGTCATCTGGAGCGTAATGTTCGGTTATGAGCTGAAGCCCCTGTTCGGCCCGGACTGTCAGCGTACCGTCGAATACGTGGGCCACGAGCAAGTCCACGGTAAAGCAGCCCGGGAATATCGCTTCCAGGTGCCAGCAAATGGATGTTTCGGAACCTTCAGCCTCAAAAACGGGTTGTTCAGCTTGCGCAAGGCCGCCAATCCGCCTCGCACCGGGCGCTTCCTGATCGATGAGGCGGGCGGCAACCTGATCTACTTTGAGATCGAAGCTAAGGAGTTTCCGGAAGGATTCGACTCAGACCCTTCCACGTATAGCGAAACCTGGAACGACGTGACGATCGGGGACAAGACCTATCTGTTGCCTGTCGCCTCCGAGATGTTTACTGGCTTCAAACGCGCCGATCTGTGGCACGTGACGGTGGAGTATAAGAACCACCGGCATTTCGAGTCGTCGACCGACATTACGTTCAAATAGATGCGGCGCTCTCTCTCCAGATTGGTGAACCTGTTCCGCCGCGGCGGCGCGGAGCGCGAACTCGCACGGGAGATTCAGGCCCATCTCGCGCTCCTCGCGGAAGACTTCGAACGTCAAGGCATGCCGCCCGCGCAGGCTGCGCTCGCTGCCCGCCGAGCCTATGGCGGCATTGAGCAAGCAAAGGAACTCCACCGCGAGGCTCGCTCCTTCCTCTGGATGGAACAAGTTCTCAAGGATTTGCGCTATGGCTGGAGCAACCTCATGCGCAATCCAGGGTTCACGTTTACCGCGGTCGTCGCACTGGCGCTCGCGATCGGTGCGAATATCTCCCTTTTCGTTATTTACGATGCCATCATCTTAAAGCAGCTCCCCGTCGCCGACGCGGGACACGTGGTCCGCCTGAAGCGCTGGTTCGAACACAACAGCAGCGGCAACATTCAATTCAATTTTGCGTACGCCGAGTATCAATACTTGCGCGATCACGTTTCCTCCTTCTCGGCGCTGGCGCTGTCGACCTTTGAGCTACCCGTGCTCGCATCGGTCGCCGGAGGACCACCGGAACATTTGCGCGGCCATGCCGTCTCCGCGAATTACTTCGCTGCGCTGGGAGTAAATCCGCGCATCGGACGCACGTTCTTCCCGGACGAAGACCGCACTCCCGGAGGCGACGCGGTGGTCGTACTAAGCTACGAATTCTGGCAGAGGAAATATGGAGGAGATCCGAAGGTCTCAGGTCAGACGATCAAGCTGAATGACGTTGCCTACACCATTGTTGGCGTGACTCCGCAAGAGTTCACCGGCACCGATGTGATTCCTACGGAGTCTGCGTTCTGGGCTCCCGTTTCGATGGTTCAGCAACTCGGCCCCGGCCTGAACCCGCTGCTCGATCATTGGTATCCGGCCACACAAATAGGATTTCAACTGCTCGCGCGAGTGAAGGGCGGGGTCTCCCGGTCGGAGGCGCAAGCCGAGACGAACCTCGCGCTTCGCCGGTACCTGGGCGGGCAACACGAAACCGAACGCACCACCGCACTCACACTCCAGCGGACATCCTATTTCGACGACACAGAATTTCTCGCCGGGCTCGCGCAACTCAAGCGATTGGGAATGATCATGGCTTGCATGGTGCTATTCGCAGCATGCGCCAATATTGCCAATATGCTGGTGGCACGCGGAGCCACGCGGCAACGCGAAATCGGCATTCGGCTCGCGTTGGGAGCAAGCCGCTTCCGCATCGTTCGCCAGCTGCTGACCGAAAGTATCCTGCTTGCGCTGGTTGGAGGCGCGGTGGCAATTCCTTTCGCCACCTGGACTGGCCGCCTTCTCTGGATTTCGCTGAATCGAGGGTTGCAGCTCTTCGGCACGCACGTCTCCGATCTGGATTTCCGTCCGGACGCCTCACTCTTTGCATACGGAGCCGCCGTGTCGCTGCTGACGGGAGTGCTTTTCGGCCTGGCGCCGGCGCTGCAGGCCACTAGGCAGGACCTTCGCGAGCGAGCTCGCGCCACCGCGCCTCGCTCCCGCTTACGTCCCATTCTTTTGGCGTCGCAGGTGGCCATTGCGGCCATGCTGGTCAGCGGGGTCGGTGAACTCTCCTCCGCGGCTCTGGTAAGGGCTTCCGACCAAGGGTTCGACGCGCGGCACACCTATCTCCTGAATATCCATGACGACGATCAGATGGGCGTAAACCGGCGCGTGCGGGACCGGCTCGCGATATTGCCGGAATTGAACCGCGTGGCGATCGGCGGATGGCCACTCCAAGGAAATTCCTTCTTCTCGCCACTGACAACAGGCTCATTGAGCCGGCCCGCACTGGTAACCTATGAATCGGACGGCTACTTCGAGACCATGGGCATACCGCTTCTTCAAGGTCACGGATTCACGCGGTCCGAAGCGGATCACGGAGCTCCGGTGGCGGTGGTCAGCGCTTCCACGGCAAAGCATTATTGGCCTGGACGGAATCCGCTAGGACAGCGTTTTTCTCTGGGCGTAATTTCCACGGAGAACGGAGGCAGCCACGTCAGTTGGGAGGATCGGTTCAAGGAGTACGAAGTCGTCGGCGTCGCACGGGACATCCGTTTTCGCGATGTGGCGGTGAACGACCCATCGCATGTCTACTTGCCCCTGGCGGCGCTCACGCAGGGGAACATCAACGGCGGGGTCGTGTTCCGCATCGGGCCCGACCGTGAGAGAGCGCTGGCTGCGGTCCATTCCGCGGTGGAATCGGTAGACCAGAGGCTGCTCGCCGACATGCAAGTGATGAGTTTTGAAGAAGGGCCGATATCCACGCAGCGGGATGTCGACCGTCTGGTGGTCTCCGTCGTCGGAATCATCCTGTTCATCTCGCTCGCTCTGGCCGGCGTCGGCATCTACGGCGTGGTGGCCTTCCTTGTCAGCCAGCGGACGCAGGAGATTGGAATTCGAATCGCATTGGGCGCGGCCTCGCGCACGGTGATCCGTGCGATCCTGAAACAAGGGTTGAAGCCCGCATTCTTCGGAATCGCGATCGGTTTTGCGGTGAGCGCGGCTATCAGCGTGTGGGAGCGCTCCCAGGAAGCGTTCCCGGATACGTTGCTTCACAGCCTGTTTGGCGATCCCTGGATGTATGCAGGGCTCTGCTTGCTGCTGGCGCTGGCGACTCTCGCAGGCATTCTGCCCGCGCGCCGGGCCTCCCGCGTCGACCCCATCATCGCCTTGCGCTGCGAGTAGTGGCGCTACGCGGCGGGATGCATCAGGAGGTAATGCTCCCGGTATGGCCGGCACGTCAAAGCCATTACGACCAGCATGAGCACTGCGCCGCCGCCCACTGTGAGCGCGAGCGAGGCTCCTAACATCTTCTCGTCGTGGAACAGGTAGTCGTTGAAAATACCAGGGAGCAGGGTTCCCGACGGGTATCCGCCCAAGTTCAAGATGAAAAGATACAGCGCCGAAATCTGACCGCGCACCTGATTAGGAAAGATGCGTTGGAGAGCCGCCGCGGCGATGCCCATCGGCAATGCGTTGAAGAATACGCCGGGAGCCATCAGTGCCAGCGTCAACTCCGGCCTCCCTGCGAGGAAAGCGGCGGGGAGAAACACCCCCGTTCCCATCGCGCTGATCAACGCCACCTTCAAAGGTGCGTGCGTGACGCCTCGCTTCTGCCAGCTGTCCGCGAGTCTGCCTCCGACGTACATGCCGACGCATCCGAAGGTCAGCAGGATTGCCGCCAGGGCTCGACCGGATTCGCCCGGCTTCCAGCCATACGTCCGCTGAAAGAAGGACGGGCCCCAGAACGTATAGCCAAACGCGCACATCGACTGGAAAACCATCCCCAGCGAGATGCCGGCCAGCGATTGCCAACGCATCTTCATCTGCGCGAGCGCGTCGGCGAAACTTAAGGTGCTCACTGCGCCGGTGGCTGTGCGGAGCAAATCCTTGCGCGCCGGTTCGCGCAGCGAATAGGCCCATGCCGCGAAAAGCAGTCCGGGAAGACCCACGATTAGGAACACCACGCGCCATGAAGAAATCGCGCCCAGTAACGGCAGCGTCACCACCGGAGTCCGCGCCAGCAGATCCAGCGTCGTGCCTCCCACTAACTGCGAGAGGCTGGTTCCGAAGAACACCCCCATGTAATAGATGCTGATAGCCAAGCCGAGCTGCTCCTTGGGTAGCAAATCGGAAATCATGGAGTAGGCCGCGGGCGAAAGGCTCGATTCTCCCACGCCTACGCCGACGCGTGTCGCGAACAGAGCCCAATAACCCTTGGACGCGCTGCATGCAGAGGTGAAGATGGTCCAGACCACACAACCCACCGTGATCAATCCACGACGGCTGCGCGAATCCGCAATGCGTCCCATCGGCAAACCCAGCAGAGTGTAAAAGATCGTGAACGCCAAACCAGTGAGCAATCCGATTTTCGTGTCGCTGACATGGAGATCCCGCTTAATCGGACCCACCAGAATGCTCAGGATGGTTCTGTCCATATACGACAGCGTGTAAATCGCGGTTAAGGTGGCGACAACATACCAGGCGTAGCGCGTACCGGGCGCTTGCTTGGCAGAGGCAGGGTTGGCGTCGGGCATTCTGTCAGTGTAGCTGTTTCCAGCTCACTGTACTTTCCGCTCCTGCTCGGGTGGGTGGCCGGGCTTTGCCGTATGCCGGCCCAACGCCATCGGAGTCCTCGCTATGTCAGGCGTCTGCCGTCTCCTGCTGTGGACGGATGGGAGTCAGGCCGCTGACGCCAAGTCCGCCCTGGAGAGACTTCTTAGCGAATCTGGCGAACGGCGCCGTTGGCTCCGCCGTTGTTCGGCAGATCCGGAATCGAGCTCGGGCCGCGCGAGACTTTTCCACTCTTCGCCTCGTCGATAATGACGTTGTTGTCGTCGAGCACCGTCCCGATGGCCTGATCGAGTTGGACCTTAGCCAGGGCGTAGGCGCTGCGAGCCTGAACTTCCGCGATTTGCGCGGTCGCCAAGTCGCGCTGCACCAGGATAACATTCAAGGTGAAGGAGGTTCCCGCGTCCAATTTCTTTTTCTCGGCATCCAGGAGCTGTTCTTCCAGATTGACACTTTCGAGGGCTGCGTCTTCGCTGGCGCGCGCGTTCTTAACGGCGATGAGCGCATTGTTCACATCCACGCGAACCTGGCTGATGGATTTTGTCAACTGCAGCTCGCTCTGCCGTAGCTGAAGCTGCGCGACGGCCATGTTCGCTTGCGCCGTGCGATTGCGCAGCGGGATGTTCAACTGCGCAGCGACAGAGTAGGTCGGGAAGTTGCGGCCGAACAACTGGCCGAGAACGTTCCCATACCCTCCCAGGAAGAATGCGTCTGTCTGGTGGGTGGGAATAAGTCCCTGCCCGTTCTTCAGCTCATTGACGGTCCCGGACAAGGCGCTATTGCGTGTGTCGGCCACCAGGTCGAGAGTGGGCAGCATCGCTGCACGTGTTCCTGTCAGGTTGATCTTGGAATTATCCAGCTGGATGCGAGTCTGCGCCAGATCCGGCCGGTGTTGCAGCGCTGTGTCCACCAGGTCGGCGATGATTTGGACCGGCTCCTGGTCGGGAATCCGGATCCGGTCGGTGGGAATGATATGCGCGTCGGCGATGGTGGGGCTGGCTACGCCATTCCGGCTCAAGGCGTTCTTCAGAATCACTTCCTGCTGCAACACATTGGTCTGCGCGGTGATCAACGTCTTCTGGTCCGCCTTGACCTCGGCGAGCGCGCGGGTCACTTCGACGGGAGCCAGCGTGCCGATTTGCACCTGCTTCTGGTTATCTTCGTACAGTTTCTGGGAATACTCGATGGTCTTCTGCGCGACGTCCACGTTGGCGTTGTAACTCACTAGGTTCCAGTAGAGATTCACGACGTTCGCCACTGTGGAAATAACTTGCTGTTGGAACGTCAGGTCGTTGACCTTGATATTATTCTTTGCCACGCGGATATTGCGCGTGTTGATGGCGATCCCGAAGCCTTGCAGCAAGTGCTGCGTCACCTGCAGGTCCAGGTTGGAGCTGGTGGTGGGGTTGTAGTTGTTTAGGAAAGCGTTGGCTTCCGTGTTGGTGTTGTTGTAACCCAGGCTGGCGTTGGTCCCCGTCAGGAATCCCTGCGAGATGGCAAAGTTCGCGGTCTTGTTCGTATTGACGGCGGACGTCAGACCAGTCGTGATGCTGTTGTTCTGAGGCGTGGTGTTGTGGGCCCACCCGATGTTGCCCGTCAGTACCGGGTCCAGGTTTGGGATGCTGGTGCCGCCAGCCACCGCCACAGTCCCGCCACCGCCTCCGGCTCCATTCCCTGTGGCTGCTCCCCCCGCGGCATTGGCCGCACCCGCGGCCACGGCGGTCGAGACGTTGCCCGCACCACCGCCAGCCTGGGCTGCCTTCAAGTTCTGGTCCGCGATGAGGAAGCCATAACGCTGCACTTCGATATCGATGTTGTTTTCGAGCGCCAGAGCAATCGCGTCCTGGAGAGACAAATACAAGTTGCCTCCCCGAATCAACTGCTCCAGGCGATCGGAGTTCGCGGTCCGGATGGGCGGGACGATCTTGGGATCGTACTTTTGCGTGAACGGCGAGTACCAGTGCGGAGCCTCGCTGTCGAGACGCGGCGCGTTGTCGTCGCGCTTGGTTTGGGTGCCCTGTTGCTGGGCGAAGGAAGCCGACGGCATGGCCATCAACAACGCACAAAAAAACGCGATGGGGGACTGGAGCTGTTTCATGTTTGACTAAACCTCTCTACACTACCGGTGTGTTGGCGAGAATTTCTATGCTAACCCGAGAATCCGAGCTTCCGTCTCTGCCAATGAGAATATTGATTCGGCGCGCGGACCTCAGCATCTATTCGTAGCGCAGCGCCTCAATGGGATCGAGAAACGCGGCCTTCCGCGCCGGATAATATCCGAAGAACACCCCGACCAGCGCCGAGAACAAAAACGCCAGCAAGACGGATCCAACGCTAACCAGTGTGGACCAGTCGGCGAAAAATGAAATGAGAACGCTGGTGGCGACGCCCAGCGCGATCCCAATCGCGCCCCCCAATAAGCTGAGCGTGACAGCTTCCACGAGGAACTGCGCCAAAATATCTTTGGTCTTGGCTCCCACGGCTTGGCGCAGGCCGATCTCCTTGGTCCGCTCCGTCACCGACACCAGCATGATGTTCATGATCCCGATACCGCCTACGATCAGCGAGACGGAGGCGATCGAAGCCAGCAGGATCGACATCACTTCCGCGGACGTCTCCTGAGCTTTGTACACTTCTTCCAAATTCTGTACGGCGAAATCGTCGTCCTGCGTTGCCTGCAGGCGGTGACGCTGGCGCAGGAGAGCCTCGATATCGGTGACTGCTTGCTTGGTGGCCCCTTCACGGGCCTGGACCATGATCTGAGCCACCATCTGCATATTGTTTTGCCGGCCCGAGCCCATCACTTTTTTCTTGGCGCTGCTCATGGGCATGATGATGATGTCGTCCTGGTCCTGACCGGAGGGTGACTGACCCTTGGGCGCGATCACTCCGACCACTGTGAACGGAACTTTCTTAACCCGAATGATCTGCCCCACAGGATCGCCGCCGTTGAACAGGTTGTCCACGACCGTCTTGCCCAATAGGCAGACCTTCGCGGAGGAATCGACGTCGGCTTGGGTAAACGGTTGGCCCTCCGTAACCTGGATGTCGCGGATGATCAGCATTTCCGGCGTAGTGCCCTGCACGCGAGTCTGCCAGTTGTTATTGCCAAAGACAATCTGCGCTCCGTTTTGCACGGAAGGAGCCGCGTATTCGACGCTCTGCAGCTGTGTCCCGACCGCGCGGGCGTCGTCTTCGGTCAGTGTTTGGGCGTTGCCCCAGCCTTGCTTCACACCGCCCACGTTCACGCTGCCCGGCTGGATAATCACCACGTTGCTGCCGATCGACGCAATCTGATCCTGGATGCGCTGCGTGGCTCCGCTGCCTACCGCGACCATGGCGATCACCGCGCCGACACCGATGATAATGCCCAGCATCGTCAGCGCGCTCCTCAGCTTATTCACGCGCAGCGCGCGGAACGCGATCTTCATGCTTTGGAGAACTTTGCTCATGCGACGGGCTCCTCTTCCTCTTCGTCCACGGTCCAGTGCTCCAACTCGTCTTGCGCGTTGCGCGGCTGCGCGACGCGTTCGTCGCTTAAAACCTTGCCGTCTTTAAAAGTAATAATCCGATCGGCGTAATGCGCGATGTCGGGCTCGTGGGTCACGACCACGATACTAATGCCTTTGTCGCGATTCAGCCGCTGGAAGATGTTCATGATTTCGACACTGGTCTTTGAATCGAGCGCGCCCGTGGGCTCATCCGCCAGGATCAGCCGTGGATCGTTGATCAGGCTGCGGGCGATCGCCACGCGCTGTTGCTGGCCGCCGGAAAGCTGGCTGGGGTGATGTTCCCAACGCTCTGCCAAGCCGACGGCGGTCAGCGCTGCCAGCGCCTTTTCCTTGTGCTTGGTCTTGTCGGAGTCGGAATACAACAACGGTAGCTCCACGTTCTCAAGCGCCGTTGTCCGCGCCAGCAGGTTAAATTGCTGGAAGACGAATCCGACCTTTCGATTACGAATGTCGGCAAGTTCGTCCCGGTCCAGGGTACCGATACTGACCCCGTCCAACAGGTACGTTCCGTGACTCGGCTTATCGAGACAACCGAGGATGTTCATGAACGTCGATTTTCCGGAGCCCGAGGGTCCCATAATCGCGACAAAACTCCCTCGGTCGATGGTGAGCGAAACGCCACGAAGAGCGTGAACGGTCATATCGCCCATGTGGTAGTCCTTGGCGAGATGGTCGATGCGGATAAGTTCGTTCGACATAGCTTTCGGTTTAGAGCAGAGGTTCCGTTAGAAGCCCTTGTTGCCTTTGAAGCCGCCTTGCTGCTGCTGCCCGGGGAAACTCCCGCTGCCGGATTTGCTAGCCACTTGGATTCCGGTAATCACCACGTCGCCTTCCTTGACGGCGTCATTGGTGACGGCGACGAAGTTGCCATCGCCCACGCCGAGCCGGACGCGCACGGGCTTGGGTTTTCCGTCGTCCCCTAACAGATAGACGGTCTGGACACCACCGCCTCCGCGGCCGCCTGCCCCGCCACCTTTGCCCTGGCCGCCCCCGCCGCCTTTGCCGCCGCCTCCGCCACCACCGCCGCCCTTACCCTTCTCTGCCGGAGGAGCATCCGCCGGACGGAAACGCAACGCGGCGTTGGGCATCTTGAGGACGTCGGTCTGGCGATCCGTCAGGATGCGCACGTTCGCCGTCATACCGGGGAATAATTTGAGATCGGAGTTGTCGAACTTGATCACCACGTCGTAGGTGATGACGTTCTGGACGTTCGTAGCGGCCTCACGGATTTGCGTGACGGCACCCATAAACACTTGGCCCGGGAAAGCGTCCACGGTGAAGGTCACCGGTTGATCCAGCTTCACGCGGCCGATGTCGGACTCGTCGATGTTCGCGTCCACCTGCATCTTCGTCAGGTCCTTCGCGATGTTGAAAATCGTCGGCGCCGAGAAAGACGCCGCCACGGTCTGTCCCGCGTCCATGTTGCGAGCGATCACCGTTCCGTCCACCGGAGAGATGATCTTGGTGTGGGTGAGATCCAACTGCGCCTGCTCTACGTTTGCTTTCTGCTGAGCCACTTGGGAATTCGCCGTCTGCACTTGCGTCAGCACCACATCCCGCTGCGCCCGGGAAGAATCCAGGCTATTCTGCGCCGCCGCCAACTGGGCCTTGGCAACATCCACGCCCGCGCCGGCCTGATCATAGGTAGCCTGGGCCGTATCGAGATCTTCCTGCGACAGGATTCCCTGCTTCTGCATTGTCTTGCGGCGTTCCAGTTTCACCTTCGCATCGTTGAGCGCGCTGGTGGCCTTGACGACGTTCGCCTGCTGGTTGACCACGTTGGCCTGGGCGTTGGCGATATCCGCTTCCGCTTTCTTCACGCTCGCGTTTGCGTTCACCACCGAGGCTTTGGCGCTATCCAGCGCCGCCGTCGCTTGGTCTACCTTCGCCTGGAACGGCGCGGGGTCGATCACCGCCACCAGTTCCCCGGCTCTCACCTTGCTATTAAAATCTGCGTGCAGCTCCAGGATGTTGCCAGACACCTGGCTACCCACCTGCACGGTAACGACGGCGTTGCAAGCTCCCGTGGATGAGATGACCGCGTCGATATCGCCCTTATCTATTTTTGCCGTGATGTAGTCAACCTTCTTGTTGCTGTTATAGAAGGTGAAGCCCCCCACCGCGGCCAGCGCGATTACGACGACGACTCCAATCACCCACTTACCATTCGAAGCTCGCATAGTTCTCCCTACCGTGTCATGACGCCCTTTGGCACACGCCTAGTTACAGGTGGAGGCTGCCAAATGCATAAGTCGCGCAGCGCGACCAATGTGCAAGTTCTCAAAAATGCGAGAACCGCCTCCCGTCTGTTATATATTGAACTCGTGCCCGACACAACTATGGCAGTGTTCCGCGAAACCGGCGCGTATCTCAAAGGCCACTTTAAGCTTACCAGTGGTCTACACTCAGACGAGTATCTTCAGTGTGCCCTAGTGCTGCAGCATCCGCACTTGGCCGAAAGACTAGGGCGTGAATTGGCCGAACGGCTGCCCGTTTCCGACTTTGTGGCCGCCCCGGCCCTAGGCGGGCTGATCATTGGGCATGAGGTAGCACGAGCCCGCGGTGCCCGCTTCCTCTTCACCGAGCGGGACGCCGCCGCTAAGATGGTGCTCCGGCGAGGGTTTTCCATCCGTCCCGGAGAAACCGCCGTCGTCATCGAAGACGTAGTCACTACCGGCGGCAGCACGCGCGAAGTGATCCAGGTGCTCCAGGCCGCGGGAGCCGAGGTCCTAGCCGCGGGCTCGATTATCGACCGCAGTGGCGGCAAGGCAGATCTCGGTGTGCCTCGCATCGCTCTGGCTACCTTGACCGTGAATTCCTGGAATCCGGAGGCTTGCCCGCTCTGTCAGCAGGAACTCGCCGTGGAAAAACCCGGCTCGCGCCCCGCCTAGCAGTGAGACGAATCCGCATCATCCTGAGCTACGACGGGACAAATTATCACGGTTGGCAGGTGCAGCCCGGACTCTCCACCATCCAGGGAACCGTCCAGGAAGTGCTCCAACAGATCGAAGGCGAGCCGGTTCACGTGCACGCCTCCGGACGCACGGACGCGGGCGTGCATGCCCTGTCGCAGGTGGCCGCGTTCGATCTCCGCAATCCGATCCCGTGCCCCAATCTGCTCCTGGCTACCAACCGCCGGTTGCCGCGCGACATTCGAGTTCTGCAAGTGGAAGAGACGTCTGCGGATTTTCACCCACGCTTTCAGGCCCTTGCCAAAACCTACGAGTACCGCATCCTGCGCGACCCGATCTGTCTTCCGTTTGAGCGCCTCTATGTGCACCATCATCCCTATCCGCTGGATGAGGAACGCATCGTCGCTCTGGCTCCTCTACTCGAAGGCGAGCACGATTTTTCCGCCTTCGCCGCGGCCGACGAGACAGACTGGCAGAGGCGCTCGAAGGTCCGCCGAATTTTCTCTTCGCAGATCGCCCGGGATCCCGGCCATCTGATTTATCGCGTGCGGGGCAGCGGGTTTCTGAAGCATATGGTCCGCAATATCGTCGGCGTGCTCCTAGAAGCCGGCAAAGGAAATTTGGATGCGGGCGATCTGGCGGCTCGCCTCACGCCCGGCTGCCAGATTCCGGTGGGACCCACGGCTCCGGCGCGAGGACTTACGCTCATTGGCGTGGAGTATTAACCAGACGCGCAAGCTCCTCTGCCAAACGCTCTAGATCGTCCTCGTTGTTATAAAAATGAGGTGAAACACGGAGATGCCCGTGTCGGGCCGCGACCATCACTTGACGCTCACGCAGGGCTCGCGCGAGCACGGAGGAATCGTGCGAGGAGAAACGTGCCGCCACGATCTGCGATCCGTTTTCCGGAGCCTCCGCGCCGAGGAGTCTCAGCCGGTTCCGTACCGAAGCCGCCAGCGTAAGCACACGCTCTTCGATCGCCACCATGCCGATCTCCAGCATCATATTCACGGAAGCCTCCATCGCATAGAGCAAAGGAAAAGCAAGACCGCCGGCTTCGTACTTCTCCGCGGTCGACTGGAGGACCGGAGATCCGTGATGCAAGTTGTCGACTTCGCGCCAAGCGTGGTGCGTCCGCCAGCCCGCCGCGTTCGGAGGCAGCCGCTCACGGAGTCGCGGCGAAAGATACAGGAATCCCGCACCCGTGGGCGAGTTCATCCACTTATATCCGTGCACCGCCAGTGCGTCGACAGACGTCTTGCGGACGTCGAAGGCCAGCGCGCCGATGCTCTGCGTCCCATCGACGAACACTACCGCGCGGCGATCGTGCGCCTTCGACAGGATGTCGTCCAGTTGCGCTCGAAATCCCGTGGCGTAATTGACATCGCTGAACGCGACAAGACGACTCCGGTCATCGATGACTCCGGCCTCGCGCACCTCGACTCCGTGCCGCTCGAGAAGCGCCGGCAGGTACAAGTAATTCGGAAACTCGTCCGCAAGCGTAACCGCATTGTCACCCGCTTTCCAGTCAAGCCCTCCCGCCACGATCCCCAATGCGGCCGCGGCATTCGGAACGAACGCGATGTCTTCCGGAGCCGCATGAATCAAGCACGCCAGCGCGCCACGAAGGCGATCCGCATCGTCATACCAGGCCAGGAAATCGGCGCAGGCGAGTTCATCCCGATGCTGCCAGTGCCGCGCGACGGCGTCCACCGCTCGCCCGGGCATCTGCCCGAAGGTCGCGGTGTTTAAATACGTTCTACCCTTGAGAGCCGGAAACTCAGCGCGAATTGCCGCCCAATCGATTCCTGACAAATTCCACCGCCTCTTCTACCGGTACATCCACGGACCTTTTCTCCCGACGGATGGCGATCTCGACAACGCCACTCGCGAGTTTCTTACCCAATGTGATGCGATACGGAATTCCGATGAGGTCGGCGTCCTTGAACTTCACCCCGGGACGTTCGTCGCGGTCGTCCAGAAGCGGATCCATCCCGGCGGCGCGGGCCGCGGCGTAGAGTTCCGACGCCGTGCGGCGCTGGGCCTCGTCGGCGATAAACACCGGGGTAATCACCAGCTCGAACGGCGCGATTTCGGACGGCAAGGTCAGCCCATCCGCATCGCAATGGAACGCCGCTGCGGCCGAAAGAATCCGATCCAGGGCGATGCTGTAGCAGCCGGCATGTGGTACGGCCTCTCCGCCGACTTCGCCAGTGACGTGCAAACCCAGATTCTCCACACGCTTCGGGCTCAACCTCACGGCCTGACCCAACTCCATCGCTCTCTCAAACCGCAAAGGCCCGCCTGGCGTGCGATCCCCTTCCACTGCCTGACGAAGGTCGGCAAAGACCGCATCGAAATCCTCGCCGGGAGTGACGTGGCGCAAGTGGTAATCGTTCTTGTTCGCTCCCGCGATCATGTTGCGGCGCCCTCGCAGAGCCTTATCGGCGATGATTGCGATGTGTTTCACTCCCACGGGCCCCAGCGATCCCGCATCCGCTCCGAAGTGTCTGCGGATTTCTCCAGGCGTGGCCGGACGCAACTCCGTCACATCCAGCGCGTGGGCCAGCTTGGCCTCGCTCAGTTGGTGATCTCCGCGGAGGAGGGCCAGCACCAGCTGCCCGTCCGCGGCCATCACCATGCTCTTGATCTCCGACGTCTCCGGGAGCCCGGTGAACTCGGCGACCTCAGAGATGGTCTTCCGATGAGGTGTGAAGAATTCCTCGGGCTCGAGATCGCCCTCCGGATCGAGGACCACGGGAGCTGCAGCCATACCGGACGCCGCGGCGGGATCCGCCGCATAGCCGCCCGCGCGCGCGACTAAATCCGAACCATCTGGAAGCAAGGCAAAAAACTTCGTCCCCGCAATCGCGTCTGCCGCAACGTGCGATACACCGCAACGATGAAAGATGCGGCGCATCGCGTCCAAGACGCGTCCGTGAGATCCGTCCGTCCCATCGAACGAGCGTGCCTCGAACCGCGGTTGGATTTGATACCAGACTTGCGGGAGTTGCTTGTGGCTGCGCAGTTCCCGCGCCAGATACATCAGATCCTGCCCGTCAGGAACCTGCAATTCCTGACCGCCGATGGCATCCATTTCTTCTCGCATAATCGCGGCACTCTTTTCCAGAGACCGCCGTCCCAGATACAAATACATGCCCGCGCCGCGAAGGTAGCCCGCGCGACGCAGCAAGCGCTGGCTCGCAGGGGCGGTCTCCGCTGGATCTTCCCGTAGCGTGGGAATGAAGAGCTTGCTCCAATGCATGCCTGTTCCGGTACTCGATGAGAGAGTTGTAATTCTAGCATCGCGCGTTGTCCGCTTCTGGGAAACGCAATTCGCGGAACTGGACGCGCCTGAGAAAGCCCCTCGAATTTCGTCTCGTTCGGCAGCTGATTTTTCAGCCACTTATCTTTTTCGAACCATTGGCCGGGTAGTTGCGTCTAAGGAGGCATGACCGCGACGCCCCGCACGCTCATCGCTGACGATCAGCCCCACGTCATCGAAGCCCTGCGGCTGCTTCTGAAGAACGAGGGGTTCCAGACCGATGCAGCCCCGTCTCCCGCCGCGTTGCTCGACAAATTGAAGTCCGGCGAGTATGACGTGCTGCTGATGGACCTCAACTATACGCGCGACACCACGTCCGGCGAAGAAGGCTTGAATCTCCTGGAGCGTATACGCGCGATTGACCAGACTCTGCCCGTGATCGCGATGACCGCGTGGGGCACGGTGGAACTCGCCGTCGAGGCCATGCAGCGCGGTGTGTGCGACTTCGTCCTGAAGCCTTGGGAAAACTCACGGCTTGTCGGCACCCTGCGGAATCAAGTGGAAAAAGGACGCCGGCGGCGCGATGAATTGCGGCTCCAGCAGGAGGAATCGGAAGACGCCCAAGCCGTCGGCCAAGCCCTCTTGCCGCAGCGTATCCCGGAGATTCCGGGATTCCAGATTGCCGCTGCATCGCAGCCCCTTCGGACCTTGAGCGGCGACTATTTCGACGTCCTGGAACCTTCTCCGAACAAGCTGGCATTGTCCATCGCGGATGTCACGGGCAAGGGCGTTCCAGCAGCGCTCTTGATGTCCAACGTGCAGGCCACGGTTCGCGCCCTGGCGTCCGAACCGCCGCGGGACTTGACGTCGAAGTTGAACACCAGCCTGTTGCGCAACAGCGCGCGCGGGAAATTCGTCACGTTCTTCCACTGCCAAATTGATACGGCGGACCGCACGCTCACCTACACCAATGCCGGCCACTGCGCCCCGATTCTGCTGCGCGCGAACGGTAACGTCGAACGCCTGGAAGCGGATGGTGCTGTCCTCGGCGTATTTCCGCAGTGGACGTTCCAGCAATCTGCGGTGCGGCTCTGCGCGGGAGACCGCTTGGTCCTGTTCACCGACGGCATCGGCGAAGCCTCCAACGCTCGCGACGAGGAGTTTGGCGAGGAACGGCTGGTGGAGTTAATTCGCGCCCTACGGGACCGCGGCGCGCATGAACTGAAGGACCGTATCCTTCAAGCTGTAACCACGTTCACCGGCGGCCGTGCTCAGGACGACGCCACGCTGGTCGTCGTCGCCGTCGAGAGTCCGCGTATTTCATGAAGCGGGACGGACGTCCTTCAACATCGCCTGCCACGGAGCGTAGCCCCGCGACGCGGAGTAATCGTCTTCCTCGAATTGCACCACCACGTCCACCCGGGCACCGGCTTCCAACTCCCCCGCGCGTTCCGCAAAATTCCACGCCTTCACGCGGACCAGGTTTCCCGCCACACGCAGCCGCGCGAAGACGTGCTTCTCTTTCTTGATATCCGGTGCCGCGACGACCTGCGCAGCGCGAATGGCGAATAGCGGCGAGGAGTTTCCGTACCCGAACGGAGCCAGCCTCAGCACATCCGCCACCGCTTGATCCGTAATTTCTTCCCCGGAGATTTCGCTGTCGATCATCAGCTCGCGCTCGAAATCCGCCGGGGTCAGCCGCTCTGCGGCGTACGTGCGCAGGCGCTGCCGGAACTCCTCCACTCGGTCGGCGGATAAAGTCACACCGGCCGCCTGCCGGTGTCCTCCGAACTTGCCGAACAACTCCGGCATGGACTCCAGCGCGTCCAGCAGGTGAAACGCCGGAATGCTGCGGCCGGACCCTTGCGCCGCGCCATTCTCCATCCCCAGGACGAACACAGGCCGATGGAAGCGCTCCACCACACGGCTCGCCACAATGCCGACCACTCCGCGATGCCAGCCCTCCCCCGCAAAAACCAAAGCGGCATCGCGATCCGTAACGGGCTGCTCCACGCACAGCGCGACGATGGTGTTCACGATCTCGGCTTCGGTCTGCTGGCGATCCTGATTGAGCTCGTGCAACTTCTCCGCCAACTCCTTCGCGCGGTCGGCGTCTCCCGTCAGAAACATTTCGATCACGTCGTTGGCGCTGGCCATTCTCCCGGCGGCGTTGATTCGCGGAGCGACTCGAAATGCCACATCACGGGCGCTGGGAGCCACCCCAGAAGCGAATCCGGAAACGTCGAGCAGCGCGCGAAGACCGGGATTCCGAACCTCAGTGAGCCCCTCCAGCCCGCGCTTGACGATCACGCGATTTTCACCTGTAAGGGACACCACGTCCGCCACGGTCGCGATCGCCACCATCTTCAGGAGCGAGTCGAGGAGCCGCTCCCGCCGGGGCGCTTCCCAACCCAGGTGCGCCGTGAGCGCGTGCACCAGCTTGAAGGCCACGCCCGCACCGCACAAGTTTTTCTCCGGATACCCGCAATCCGGCCGATTCGGATTCAGCACGGCAAGCGCCGGCGGTAACTCGGCTTCGGGTAAGTGGTGATCGGTCACAATGACGTCGATCCCCAGCGCTGAGGCGTGGCGCACCACCTCATTGGCACGGATTCCGGTGTCGACGCTCACAATCAGCGATACGCCGGAGCTTTTGGCCTCCTCCACCACTTCGCTCCGCATCCCGTAGCCGTCGCGCAGCCGGTGCGGCACATGGTAGGAGACCTGCCCGCCGGCCAATTCCAAACCCAGCTTCAGGATGACGATGGCGCTGGTCCCGTCCACGTCGTAATCGCCGTATAACAGGATTCGTTCTTTGGCCTCGATGGCCGCCTTCAGCCGTGCGACCGCCGCGTCCATCCCGGCCAGGAGAAACGGATCGTTTAAATCGGCCAGTGTGGGGGCGAAGAAGCGGCGGGCCTGCTCCGGCTCACGATAGCCGCGTGCCCACAGCACCCGGGCGGCGGGAGCGGTGAGTTTGAGCGCGCGCGCGAGCGCCGCCGCACCCGCCGGATCGGCGGCAGCCAGGGTCCACCTCACGCCATCCCCGCGATTCGGGCACTAGTTCCGCGAGAAATACCCGCCTCCCAACGCTTCGGAGCCATCGTCGTTGTGACCGTGCGCATCCTCAATGCGGTCCGTCAAATCGTTGAGATCGTCGAACCATTCCGTGCGGAGGTCGAAGATGTAAACCCGCGGCGACAAATCGAAAGAGAGCTCGATCTGGCAGGTGAAGCCGCAATACCCGCGCATTTCCTTGAGGCGCATCTCGATCGCGCGGCGTTCCTCGCGTTCGAGCGCGGAAGCCTCGGAGAGCTGTTCCAAGGCGTCTTCGACCAATTCTTCTTCCAGTTCACGCGAATAGAGCGTCACCATCCGGACCCCTGCGGCTTCGGCGGCGGCCAGGTAGGCCCGGAAATCCGGCTGCCGCTCCGTATCCCAGTAAACACTAGAAGAAGGATCGCCACCGCGGGCGAAACCGTGGAATACGACAATGCCCCGCTTTTCCAGATACTCTTGAATCTCCGCGCGCAAGCTATCCAGATTGAGTCTCATTTACGGCCGGTGCCTTTCCTTGAGGACCGGAGACACGGCTGCGGCGCCGGCCCCCTCCCATACCCGCCACGAGCTCTTTGCCCTTCGTTTTCCGGCGGTTCCATCATCGTCTTTTGCGTGGGTTGTACCACCGTATCATATGCGGCCTTCCGGACCGCTTCGGGAGCCCGTTTTCGCGAGGATGCGCGCAAGCAACGAATCCATGTAAACTTTGTAAGATCTTCTACGTCCGAGCTTTACAAGCGTGTTTTCGGGATGGTCTTGTAACCTCGGAAGGTGCCCGGAACATCTCTATACCGAGCGGTTATCCCGCACTCCGCGGCGATTCCGTAAGTCAAGGAAAGGGTGAGAAAGCTTATGAAGAATCGTTTTATGATGGTTTGCGCACTGTTGGCGATGACCTGTATGGTCGCGCTGGGTGCGAATATTGACGGCAAGTGGACCCGTGAGAATCAGGGCCGGGATGGCAAGACCACCACGCAGACACTTACGCTGAAGGCGGACGGCTCCAAGCTGACCGGCAATTTGGACGGAGGCCGCGGCGGTCCGACGGATATTTCCGAGGGCACGATCATGGGGAACGATATTACGTTCAAAATCACGCGCCAGGGCCGCGATGGGTCCCCGACCACGGTGACCTACAAGGGTACTCTGTCCGGCGATAGTCTGAAGATCTCGTTCGATCAGGGCCGCGGTCCGCAAGACCAGGAATACAAGCGCGCGAAGTAAAGCAGTCTAGGTGGCGATACACGCTCAAGCTGAGGCATTAATCTGAATGAAAAAAATTCTTGCAGTTTTGGGCGTGTGTCTGCCCCTCGCATTTGGACAGTCGGGAACGGTGACGACCGGAGGCCAACCGATCCCGGGCGTCACGGTAAAGGCAACGCAGGGCGAGCGCGTCCTGACCACGGTCACCGATGACGATGGTACGTTCCAGTTCCAGAACATGGCGCCAGGCGCCTGGACGGTGGAAGCGGATATGTTCGGCTTCGAGCATATGCGCAAGGATACTCAGATTGCGGCGACTCCCACTAAGATCGATTTGACGCTGCAATTGCAGGCGCGGGTCGAGATCGCGCCGGCGGCTCCGGCAGGCGGAGCTCGCGGCGGTGGCCGCGGAGGCCAAGGCGCGGGCGGCGGACGTGGCGGTCAAGGCCAAGGCAACGCCCAGCAACCGGATCTGGTCGCCGAGGCGCCTCCTGAGATCGTGCAGATTGCGCCCGATTCGACCAACGAAGCCTTGCTGGTGCAAGGTACGGTCAGCACCGGGCTGCAAACCAACAACAATGATTTTCGTGGCGGAGACTTCGGCCCCGGCGGATTCCCCGGCGGTCCGGGCGGCGATTTCGGCCAAGGCGGCCCCGGTGGTCCGGGTGGCGGCGACCAGGGCCCCAGAAACCAGGCCGGCGGCCGCGGAGGACGCGGCGGCGGTGGTGATTTTGCGGGCGGCGGCGGCGGATTCCCCGGCGGAGGGTTTCCTGGCGGCGGTGGCCGTGGCGGCGGAGGCGGAGGCGGTGGCGGAGGTCGCGGAGGCGGCGGAGGCGGCCGCGGTGGACGTGGCCAGCAGGGCCAGGCCCGCGGCCTGATCGGGAATCGTAGCCGGCAGGGCGCCAATCAGATTCGCGTCCAGGTTTTCGACACTCTCTCCGATTCGGCGTTCAACGCCAAGACCTACTCCCTGAATGGGCAGACGGTAACCAAGCCGCAGGCGATGACCAACCGCTACGGCCTCAACGTCGGCGGTCCCGCGATCATCCCTCACCTGTTCGACTTGAGCAACAAACTGAACTTCACGGTCAACTACAACGGCACGATCGCGAAGCAGTCGTTCAGTCCGTTCTCAACCGTGCCCACACAAGCAGAGCGCGGCGGAGATCTCTCCTCCGTCACCAACCAGCTTTACGATCCACTGTCGGGCGGCAAGACCCCCTTCCTCAACAACCAAATTCCACTCAACCGGATCAGCCCCATCGCCCTTGCTCTGCTGGATCCGAAGTTTATTCCCCTACCCGTCAATCCGGGCCTGGTGCAGAACTACCAGTTTGTTTCCAGCCAGCCCAACAACAGCCAGCAGGTAAGCGTACGGCTCCAGTACACGGTCCGTCCGAAAGACCGGCTGTCGATTCAATGGCAGTACCAGAATCGCCACTCGACGACGGCGCAGGCTCTCGGGTTCCTGGACACCTCGAGCGGCGATGGACAGAACGAACAGGTTCAGTGGACCCACAATTTCTCTTCGCGGTTGTTTAACTCGCTCTCCGGCACATTCAACCGGAACAACACGGTGGGGACACCGTTCTTCCAAACGCTCGGCACAAACATTGCCTCTCAATTGGGAATCGCAGGTCCTTCCGGAAATCCCGCGAATTTTGGCCCGCCGACGCTTCAGTTCACCAGCTATACGGGTCTGAATGACGGCTATCCGACCAAGAACGCGGTCCAGACGGCCGGCTTTACCGATACCTTGTCCGTCCGGCGCGGCAAACACAACCTTCAGTTCGGCGGCGGCTTCACCCGTAACGACACTAACCTGTTTAACGACAGCAACGGACGCGGAACTTTCCAGTTCACCGGGAGCCAGACCGCGCAGCTCGACGCCAGCGGATTCGCCGTGCGCAACACGGGCAGCGACTTAGCGGACTTCCTGCTGGGATTGCCCGCCTCCAACTCCGTCCGCTACCAGTCGACCAGTGAATACCTGCGGGGCCTCAGCTACCGCGCGTTCGCGCAAGATGACTATCGCTTGGCCAGCACCCTTTCCCTGACCTTGGGTGTCAGTTACGACTACCAGAGTCCCATCAGCGAGAAGTATGGACACCTGGCGAACCTTGACCTAGCCCCGGGATTCAGCGGCGCCTCGGTCGTGACACCGACGATTCCAGGAGCCTACGGCGGCGTTTATCCCTCCGCCCTGGTGAATGGAGACCATAACAACTTCTCGCCTCGCCTGGGCGCGGCGTGGAGGGCGATGAAACGCGGCAATCTGTTGATCCGGCCGAGCTGGGGAATTTATTTTAACAACGGCGTGTACAACAACCTCGCCAACCAGATGGCGGCACAGCCTCCCTACGTGCTGAGTTCGGGCACCATCCAGACCGCGTCGAATAACATCCTGACGTTGGCGAACGGCCTGCTCCAAACCACTCCCGGCAAGAGCATCGTGAACACCTTCGGTGTAGACCGGAACTATCGTGACGCGTACGTGCAGACCTGGGCCCTCGGCATTCAGCGGGACATGCCGAATCAGTTGGTGCTCCAGATCAATTACACCGGCACCAAGGGCACCGCGCTCGACGTCCGCCTCGATCCGAACCAAGCCGCGCCGGGACTCGCCTCTAACGCACTCGCGCGCGCTCCCATCGCCTATGCCGCTCCCTTCACCTACGATCTGCCGGTGGGGAATTCCGTCCTGCACCAGGGACAGATCCAGTTGAACCGCCGCATGCGCAACAACCTTTCCTTCAGCGCCTCCTACACGCTGGCGAAGTCGATCGACGATACGGGCAACGGGACTGTGCTCAATCCTCTTGACATCTCCGCGGAGCGGGCACTCTCTAACTCGGATCACCGCCACAACGTGAGCTTCCAATGGCTCTTCCAGTCCCCGGTCGACGGACGCAAGGGATTCCTCGCCAACAAGGGTCCGCTGACCAAGGCGCTCAAGGATTGGACCTTTCAAAGTCAGAGCCAGTTCCAGACCGGAGCTCCGCTGACCGCAACCGTGCTCGGCGATATTGCCGGTATCGGAACCACCAATGGCCAACGCGCCGAGGTGACGGGCCAAGCTCTCTCCTCGGGCTCCGGCTATTTCAATCTGGGTGCCTTCGCGATTCCGGCGTCGGGAACGTTCGGCAATGCCGGCCGCAACACGATTACCGGTCCCAGCCAGTTCACCATGAACCTAAACATGTCGCGCACCATCAATTTGAAGGAGCGCAAGAGTCTGGAAATCCAGATCAACTCCACCAACATTCTCAACCATCCGAACGTCACTTCGTTCGGCACAACCGTCGGCTCTCTCAACTACGGCATACCCACCGCGGTAGGCGGAATGCGTACGATTCAAGGAACAATTCGTTTCCGGATGTAATCCCATGAACAAATACAAACTGATCGCCCTGGCCACTGTATTTCTCGCATTCCAGAAGATTCCGGCGCAGGTTGCCACCTTCACCAGCGAAACGAAGCTGGTCATCGTCAACGTGACGGTGAAGGACAAGAGCGGCAAGCCCATCACCAACCTCAAAAAAGAAGACTTCGAGGTGATGGAGGACAACAAGAAGCAGGACGTGGCGGTGTTTGAGCTGGAAAAGCTCAACAACGACCGGCTGCCCCCGGCCCAAGTAGCCGATAACAGTCCCAAGCAGTTGGAGGAGCGTGTCGCCCCCACGCCCAAGGCCGCAGCGCCGACCGCGGCGTCGACTTCCACCTCCGTCGGCGCTTCGCAGAGGAAAGACCGCCGGCTCCTGGCGATGTTCTTTGACATGACCACCATGCCCCAGTTCGATCAGATCCGAGCCCAGGAGAACGCGATCAAGTTCATCAAGGAGCAGATGACCTCCTCCGATCTGGTCGAGATCATGACCTACGGGAACAAGCTCAAGGTTGTCGAAGAGTTCACTGACGATCGCGAGAAACTGCTCTCCGATCTGAAGAACCTGGTGCTGGGCGAAGGCGCCGATCTCGCCGACGCGGCGGACACAAGCTCGGCCGAAGGCGACGACTCCGGCGGCTTCACTCAAGATGATTCCGAGTTCAATATTTTCAACACCGACCGGAAGCTGGCCGCCATCGAAGACGCGGTGAAGAAGCTGGCGCCCTTCCCGGAAAAGAAGGCGATGATCTACTTCTCCAGCGGCGTCAGCAAGAGCGGCATCGATAACCAGAGCCAGCTCAAGGCCACCGTCAACGCCGCCGTTCGCGCGAACGTCGCGATCTACTCCGTGGACGCCCGCGGATTGCAGGCTTCGGCTCCGGCCGGAGACGCGGCTACCGCCGTGAAGGGCACCGGCGCCTTCTCTGGTAGCGCTCAATCGGGCCGCCGCAACAGCTTGAACGATTCCCAGGAGACCATCACCACATTGGCCGCGGATACCGGCGGAAAAGCGCTGCTTGATAACAACGACCTCACCGTAGGCATCCAGCAGGCACAGGAGGATCTGACCAGCTATTACATTCTTGGCTACTACAGCACGAACTCCGCCGAGGACGGAAAGTATCGCAGGATCTCCGTGCGCCTGACCAATGCTCAACTCGCGTCCAACACCAAACCGCTGGACTACAAATCGGGTTACTACGCCTCCAAGGTGTTCCAGAAGTTCACCTCATCGGATAAGGAAGCGCAGCTTCAGGAAGCGCTGACTCTGGGCGATCCCCTGGGCGACTTGCCGCTCGCGTTGGAGGTGGATTATTTCCGTGTCGCCAACAATCGCTACTTCGTACCAGTCTCGGTCAAGATTCCAGGTTCGGAGATTGCGCTCGCGAAACGCGGAGGGGCGGAAACCACCGATTTCGATTTCGTAGGCGTGGTCCACGATGCCGCGGGGAAGGCTCTTCCCAACACTCTGCCGAACTGGGCCACCACCGGTGTCCGCGACGCCATTAAGGTGCAGCTAAAGGGCACCGACGCGGGCCAACTCGAAAAGCGCAATCTGCAGTACGATACCGGCCTCACCCTGCCGCCCGGAAGTTATTCCATCCGCTTCCTGGCTCGCGAAAATCAAACGGGCAAGATGGGAACTTTCGAAACTAAGTTCACGATTCCCGACTTGGCCACGGAAAAATCACTCAAGCTCAGTTCCGTCATCTGGAGCAGCCAAAAGGAAGCCGTAGCGTCCGCCATCGGTTCGGCGTCGAACGACAAGCGAGCCACCTCGAACCATCCTCTGATCGAGAACGGGCAAAAGATCGTACCCAGCATCACCAACGTATTCCGCAAGGACCAGATGATGTATGTCCACTTCGAAGTCTATGATCCGGGCCTGGATGCCGACAAGAAGACCACAAATCTCGCCGCTCAAGTGGATCTGTTCCGCGGTGCGCGCAAGGTTTACTCGTCTCCGCCTCAGCAGGTGAGCAAGCTGGGCGCGAATCGCCAGTCGTTCTCGGCGTTTGACTTCACCATTCCGCTGGCGAGTCTACCGGCCGGACGCTACACCGCGCAGGTCAATGTGATCGACGAAAACGGGCGCAAGTTTGGGTTTGCCCGGAATCCGATCATTCTGCTGCCGGTGGAAACTGCGGACAACAAGCCCGCGGCCCAGTAGATTTTCAGGACGCCAAGCGCTCGAGCAATAAGCGGGGTAGATGGGACGGGTGAGGAATCCGTAGCACGTCGAACCCCGCCGCGCGTCCGCTGGCGAGTCCCGCTTCCGAATCCTCGACCACCAGCGCTTCAGTCACCCGCAGAGTGCGTGCGGCCAGCACGTACGGATCGGGTGCGGGCTTGTGACGCTGCACGTCTTCCCCGCACACGACGACGCTGAACCGTTCGCGGATACCCGCTCGCATTAAGAGCGGCTCGACCTCCGCCCTCCCGCTGGAACTCACCACGCCGAGTGGACACCCGTCGAGCGAATGGATCAAATCCAGCACCTCTTTCGGAAACGGCGGTGTCTCCGCGACCCGCCGGCCGTACAGCTTCTGCTTCGCGGAGTAAGACGGCCAGACTAAATCCGGATCGACCGGCACAGCCGCATGGCGGCAAATCGCCTCGATCATCGCCCGGTCCGCTACGCCGATGCAGTTGTCGCGATACCAATCCCACCGCAGGTCAATGCCAAAGGGCAGCAGTGTTTCGCGCCAGCAAGAGTGATGAAGCGGCTCAGTATCGGCGAGAACTCCGTCAAAATCGAAGAAGATCGCTTGGTAAGAAGGCACTCTGCCTATCTTAACGGGAAGAAACCGCCGATATTCCCGTTTATGACCGGCACTCTGGCCTACGAAATTGGTGCCGCATTTTTTCTCGCGGTCCTCATAATGGGCGGCAGCATGATGCGCGGGCTATTTCCCGCGGAGTTGTTCAAGAACATAAAACTCGCCGCGATCCTGGGCATAGCCGGACTCGCAGGCATGGGTGCGTATCAAAGCCTCCCGGCAAATTGGAGCGAAGTATTTTCGCGTGGAACCGGTCCGGCGAGTGGTGTTCCCGAGCAACCGGCGGCGAATCACGTGGCTCCCGCAAAGCTCGCCACGGCGCCGGGAAGAATCCGCGATACGCCGTACGTGATCACCGTAAAACCGGAGCAGTTGCACGACGCGCCGGCCGCCGACCAGCCTCAACCCGAGGTCCCGGTGATCGTGAGGCCTAACGAAGATTCCGATCGCCCAGACAGCCGCTCGAAGAGAGTGGTGAAGTCCGTGGGCAGGCTGCTGCGCCTCGGCCACAAGAAGGACAACGAGGATCGGTAAGCTCAGACCGCTACAGTCCCGCGAGCGCCCTCACATGGGCGGTGGCTGCCGACGCCAAGCCGGTGAGGTTATAGCCGCCCTCAAGCAGGGAAACCAGCCGTCCCTTGCAGTGGACGCCCGCGATCTCCAAGGCGATCCTCGTCAACTCGGCGAAATCTTCGTCTTCGAGCTCGAATTGCCCCAAAGGATCGCCGTACCGGCTATCGAATCCCGCGGAGAGCAATACCAGGTCGGGCCGAAATTCGTCGGCCGCGTTCTGAAGACGCTCGGAAAAGGCCCAGAGGATCTCGCGCTTGCCCGCTCCCGCGGGGAACGGCAAGTTCAGGGTGCAATCGCGGCCCTTCCCTTCGCCGGTCTCGCGCGCCGCGCCGGTGTAGGGATACCAGGGCGATTGGTGGGTGCTGAAGAAGAATACGGAGCCATCGGAGTAGAAAGTGTCCTGCGTACCGTTGCCGTGGTGAACGTCCCAATCGGCGATCAGCACCTTCGCCAGTCCGTGTTTCCTCTGCGCATACCGGGCCGCAATCGCGACGTTGTTGAAGATGCAGAAGCCCATGCCCTGCTCCGGCCGTGCGTGATGCCCGGGCGGACGGACGGCGCAGAACGCATTGCCGGCTCTGCCCGAAATTACCGCATCCACGGCGTTCAGGACTCCGCCGACGGCCCGCAGCGCGATGTCGAGGGAGTGCGGACTCACCGCCGTATCGCCGGTGCTGAGCGCGGACGCTCCGGAAGCGATATCGCGCTTCGCGGTGGCGATATAACGATGGCTGTGCACCGCGGCAACTTCGTCTTCCGTCGCCACTCGGATGGGGATGTGCGACAGATGTTCCGTGATGCCCGCTCGGTCCAGAGCGTGCGCGACGGCATCGTACCGCTCCGGGCACTCTGGATGGCCCGGACCTGTGTCGTGCTGCTTGTAGATCGGGTCGGCGACCAGGCCGGTCATTCCGCCGTCACCGAAAGCTCTTGCTCGAAGAACGAGTCGACTAAATCCAGGATGGCCTGAGGCTCATGGGCGTGATAAATGTCCGCGCGTAAACGGCTTCCGTTGCGGACGCCGTGCGTGAAGTATGTCGCGAACTGTTTCATCTTCCCCACCATGTCGGTGGAGTTGTGATCTACCAGCATTTGGTAGTAGCGCCGCATCAGGTCGTAGCGGGCGTGTTCGGGCGGAGTGTCGTAACGGCCTGTGCGGACATAATCCTCGATCTGGCGGAAGATCCACGGATTGGACGACGCGGCGCGGCCAATCATCACGGCGTCGCACCCCGTTTCCTTGACCATGCGGACCGCATCTTCCGGACACACAATATCGCCATTGCCGATCACCGGAATCTTCACCGCAGCTTTAATTTCGGCGATACGCGACCAGTCGGCTTGGCCACTGTATCCCTGCTCACGCGTGCGCGGATGCAGAGCAATGGCCTGGAGGCCGCAATCCTCCGCTAGCCGGGCCATCCGCACCGCCACCAGTTCGCGATCGTTCCATCCGGCGCGGAACTTCATCGTCAAGGGAATGGAGATCGCGGCACGAACAGACCGGAGAATGTTCTCCACCAACGGGAGATCGCGCAGCAGGCCGGAGCCTCCATTGCACGTCACGACTTTCTTCACCGGGCAGCCGAAATTAATGTCGACAATATCGAAGCCCTGATCCTGGCAATATCTCGCCGCGTCGGCCATCACCTTCGGATCGGCTCCGAACAATTGAGCCGAGATCGGATGCTCATCCGGTTCGAAGTACAGGTATCGGAACGCCCGCGTGGGCTTCGTCGGCGGCTTGGTGGCGCGCGCCGACGCAACGATCCCGTGCGAACTGGTGAACTCCGTCATGATGAGCCCGCAGCCGCCTTGCGACCGGATCAGCCGGCGGAAGACAGTGTCCGTAACGCCGGCCATCGGCGCCAGTACCGTGGCGGGGCGAATGGGAATCGGGCCGACCTGGTATTGCTCGGGAAGCATCAACTTCTATTCTAGCCTCCGCTCAGATCGCAGCCGTAAGCTAGACTGGCGGTAAGATCGCGATCGATTCGATCACCCCCGCAGGAGGAACTTGCTCAATGAAGAGCATCGCGCAAGGCTCGGATATCTTCGTTCGGTTGGATCCCGGTGAGCGCTTGGTGGAAACCCTCGCCGCGGTGGCAACGGAACATGCAGTGCGCGCTGCCGCCATCGTTTCCGGCGTGGGCATGTTAAGCCGGATTGAACTAGGCTTCTTCGATACCAGCTTGAACGATTACAGAACGACCGCCTTCGAAGGAATCTTTGACCTGAGCGTCGTCATCGGAAACATCGTTTCCCGCGAGGGCCACTACGTTCCCCATGTGCATGCCGTGTTTAATGACACCTCCCACACAACCTTTAGCGGACATGTTATGGAAGCGACCTGTCACATTACGATGGAGATCTTTCTCTCAACTCTCCACTTCCCGCTGAAGCGAGTCACGGTCCCCCATTGCCCGGCGACCCGAATTGTGGAGGTGTAGCCGAATGCCAAAGAAAACGCAGCGCTCGCTGGCGGCGGAAATTCGCGCCACCTTGATTCCGAATCCCGTGTTGTCTCTCCTGATCGTAGGAGTAATGCTGATCGTCGTCGCCGTTTTCGCGTATGGGGAGCACGGAGGGCGCCCGTCCCCCATGATTTCCGACGTGCTGCGGACCGTCGGAATCGGAGCGATCGCCGCCGCGGTCACCGGTATCATAGACCACAATTTGCTCTTTAAGAACTTCGAATCCCGCATCCGCGAAAGCCTTCAGGAGGCGAGGGATATGGCCGAGGGCCTCCGGCGGCTCGGCGTTCAGAACACATACAAGCCTTTTTTCTTCAGCCAGATCTTCGCAGAAGCGCAGAAGGGAGAAAGCGTGAGATGGCTCGACACGTATTGTCCGCTGCAGAACGAATTCCTCAGCGAAGTGGAAGCAGCGCTCGCGCGGAAGGTGTCCATCCGGATGCTGGTAATCCAACCTAACTGTGCCAACGCAAAGAATCGAAGCCTCGAGCTTGCCGACACTCCCGACACAGGCAAAGCCTTTGACGCCAGCTTGCGCGCCTTCATCACGAAGATGGAATCCCTCGCCGACAAGAGCGGCGGTAGGTTTCAAATCCGCTTCTACGAAGACCTTCCTTGTGTTCCCATGTACCTTATCGACAAAAATAATCACACACGCAAAGGCTTCTTTTCGATTTTTCTATCCGACGCCACGGCGCATTGCACCCATATGGAGCTCTCCGACGGCGAATGGCTCCAAAATATGGCGTCGTACTTCGACGCAAAGTGGGAACGGTGGGATCCCGGAACGGGTACGGACGCGCAGGAGATTTAGGAGAGCTTCTCCCAATCGGCCGCCTCTCCGAATTTCTTGCCGGCCAGAGAGGGGTCGATGTTCTTAAGGAGGCCCGTCAATACGGCTCCGGCACCTACTTCGATCAATTGTGTCACGCCGGATTGAGCCAGCCGCCGGATGATCGCCGTCCAGAGGACCGGATTCGGCACCTGCTGGTAGAGTCCTTCGCGAGCATCATCTCCCGAACGAATCTCGGCGGCTTGCCAGTTGTTGACCAGCGGAACCGAGAGGTCCCGGAATGTTGTCGCGTCAAGGTCAGCCTTCAGCCGCTGTTGCGCCGGCTGCATCAACAGACAGTGGAACGGAGCGCTGACCGGAAGCGGAATCGCCCGCCGTGCTCCGGCCGCTTTCGCGAGCTCCATGGCGCGCGCGACGGCTCCCGCGTGACCCGCAATCACGACTTGGTCCGGCGAGTTGAAATTCGCGGCGGAGACCACCTCTCCCTGGGCGGCTTCCCCCAACACGGCGTCGAGTTTGTCTTCCGGCATCTTGAGCAACGCGGCCATGGCGCCGGCACCCTGCGGAACTGCTTCCTGCATATAGCGGCCGCGCTTTCGGACCAAGCGGACCGCGTCCGGAAAATCGAGCGCTCCGGCGGCAACCAGCGCAGAATACTCGCCCAAGCTGTGGCCGGCGACGTAGTCCGGCTCGATTCCTTTGGAGCGAAGCACCGCGCACGCCGCCACGGAGACCGTAAGCATCGCCGGCTGTGTGTTCTCGGTGAGCTTGAGTTGATCCTCCGGCCCCTCAAAGCACAGGCGGGAGAACGGAGATTGCAGAGCGGCGTCCGCGGCTTCAAATACGCGCGCGGCCTCGGGATAAGTATCGGCCAGGGATTTACCCATGCCCGCATACTGCGAGCCTTGGCCGGGAAAGAGGAATGCTGTTTTAGACATGACCTGATATAGTGTAATTGTGAAACGTAAGCGCGCGCAGCCCAGTCAAGCTCCTGTGGCGGAACCGGAGACAGTGGTCCCCGAAGTTCTGCTGGAGCAGGCACGCCGCGCCATCGAAACGGACCGCTTCAAAAAGTTCGAAAAGTGCGCGGTGTGTAGTAGCGAGTGCGCGCCGAACTCCGCCGAAGGCCTCTGTTGGGTGTGCCGGCGGCTGAAGTTGAGCGCTTGGCGCGATACGGACACACAGATGCCCGCGCAAGAATAGCGCCCCCTCGCTTAGAACGAGAATCCCACCAGAAACTCCAGCTGGTTCACCTTGGTGTGCGGAGCTGCGAAAATGAGCGGCGGATTGTCGGATCCCCAGCGTGTGAAGCGAAGCTGCGGCGCCACCTTGATCTTGATAATCTTCGCCTCCAGCCCCGCGCCCAGAGTGATCCCGTGGCTTGAGGGCGACGCGTCCGCACCGGAACCTCCACGGAAAGACGGGCCCACTTCAACCATCGGCTTCGCCCACGGAATCAGGGTCGGAAAACGATACTTCAGCAGCAACGGAAACTCCCAAGTCCCGACGGTGGTGGAGGAGTTAAAAGATCCAGAAGGCGCCAGAACGGCTGAGTCCGCAAGGTGCAGACGACGGTAAAGAGCATCGAGTTCCACAGAGACGTTGAAAGGGAGCCCGAGTTCCACGGATGGCCCGATGATGAAGTCCTTCGAGTCGGAGGAAAAGTGCGTGATCGTATCCACGCCGCGGAAAGTCTGATCTTGAAAGCCATCTGTGATTCCCGCACCCACCACTGCTCCGAAAGAAAAGTGTTGAGCGACCGCGACGCCCGGCACACAAAATGCCGCCAGAACCCAGAGGGAGGAAAGAGATTTAGTGCGCATCTAGAGGATCAGACGTGTGAACCGCGAAAACTGTTTCACTTCCCGCGCTGTGCGATCATCGCTTTAACTCTTCCCTATGGACACGCTGATCGCGGGACTTGCGGAACACGGCTATGGCATTCTGTTCGCCGCCGTATTTCTGGAAACCGTGGGCATGCCGATTCCCGCCGCACTGGCCTTGCTCGTCGCTGGAGGCGCCAGCGCGCACGGATCTCTGCGCGTCTGGCAAGCGTATCCCGGCGCGCTGGCGGCGATGCTCGCCGGAGACACCTTAATGTTCCTCATGGGGCGCTATACCGGGTGGTGGCTTCTGGGAATTCTGTGCCGCGTTTCGCTGAATCCGGAGTCGTGTATTCTGCGGTCCGCGGATTCGTTCCACAAGCGCGGCCGCATCATGCTGGTCTTCGCAAAATTTGTTCCAGGGATCAACACCATCGCTCCTCCGCTGGCCGGAAGCATGAATATGCGCTTCTCGCAGTTCTTGCAATGGGATCTGGCGGGAGCATTTCTCTATGTGACCGGATACTTCTGGGCGGGCTACCTTTTTAGCGATGCCCTGGGCTCGATTACCTACGGCTATCATGCTGTCGGGCGCGTGATCGGATGGGTCTTCCTGTTTGCCGTGATCGTTTACCTCGGCTTGCAGGTGCGAATGTGGTTCAAGACTCGCAAATTGGATGCTGTGCCGCTGGCGGACCCGGCGGAGGCCGCTCGCGCCGTGGCGGAGGGCGCAGCGATTTACGACGTGCGCAGCCACGGCTACTACGACCCGAGAGCCACCCGCATCAAAGGATCGCACCGGCTGGATCCGAACTCTCTCCACCTGCCGGAAGAAAAACTTCCCGAAGAAAAGAAAGTCTACTTGTATTGCACCTGCATCCGTGAAGCGACCAGTTCCGTCGTTGCCCGCGAGTTGATCGCAAAAGGCGTCCAAGTAGCCGTGATCCGAGGCGGACTGCGGAAGTGGAAGAAAGCCGGCCTTCCCACGGAGGCGGTTCCCGCGGAAGAAATGGCCGCCCTCCCCGTCTTTGACAGGTAGAACGCTTCCCCCGTGTAACCACCAGCCGCCACTTCGGTATAGAGTTTGGATACGGAGGCTGGCCATGACGCGAAAACTCTTTCTCGGAATTCTACCTGGATTCGCGGGGTTAACAGCGGCTCAGACCGCGCCTTCCTTCGACGTGGCGTCGATCAAGCTCCATCCCGAACCAATCACGATGTCCATCGATCCTTCGGTTCGCGGACGCACGGTGTCCGGAATGGCCAGCACGCTACTGGATCTGATCACAAATGCGTACGGCGTGAAATACGACCAAATCTCCGGCGGACCCGCCTGGATCAAATCCGATCACTACGACGTCACGGCCAAGTCGGAAGGCGAAGGCACACTCGCGCGGGAACAGGCGCAGCAGATGATGCAGACGCTGCTTGCGGATCGCTTCCAGCTCAAAATCCACCGCGAAACTAGGACGGTGCCGGTGTACGCTCTGGTCATGAGCAAGAATGGAGCGAAACTGAAGCCGAGCTCGGCCGGCGCCCCCGGCAATAACTTCGTTCGGGCAGGAGCCGCGGGGCTCCACATGGAAGCTACTCAAGGAACGATGGAACGGTTAGCTGCGCAGCTCTCCGGATCGGCAGGGCGTCCTGTGATCGACAAGACGGGGCTGACCGGATTCTACGCCTACACGTTGGACTGGCTGTCGCCAAACCAAACGGCGACATCCACGTCAGACATCCCCGATGTGTTTACGGCCGTTCAGGAACAACTGGGCTTGAAGCTGGAGCCGACCACCGGCCCCAGAGAGATCCTGATCATCGACCGCGCGGAAAAGCCGTCCGGCAACTAAACTTTGGCCGGATCCTTCTTCTCGGGGTGGAAACCCATCTCCGCCGTAGCGAGTTCCGCCCGTTGCGGGCTGACCGCTCCCGAACGCGCGAGGGCCGATAGCGTCGCCTGCACGATCGCCTCTGCCGAGATCTCGAAATGAGTGCGCAAGTGCTCGCGATTCTCGCTACGGCCGAAGCCGTCGGTTCCGAGCGTATGCAGGCGCGACCCGAGCCAGGGGGAAAGCTGGTCCGGCACCGCCTTCATGTAATCGGACGACGCAATAATCGGTCCTTGCGCACCCTCAAGAACGTTGAGGATATGCGGCTTTCGGGAAGGCTCCGCCGGATGCAGACGATTCCAGCGTTCCACGTCCAAAGCATCGCGTCGCAGCTCATTGTAGCTGGGCACGGACCACACGTCGGTGGGAACCTGATACCGCTCCGCCAGAATCTGCTGGGCCCGCAACGCTTCGTTAAAGATCGACCCGCTGCCGAACAATTGCGCGGCCGCTGGACCGTTCTCCGCCGACCGGTATTTATAGATACCTCGCAGGATGCCTTCGCGAACGTGATCGCCTTCGGGCATCGGAGGCTGCACATAATTCTCGTTGTAGACCGTGAGGTAGTAAAAACGGTCCTCGTTCTCTTGATACATCCGCCGGATGCCGTCCTGCACGATCACCGCGACTTCGTACGCAAACGCGGGATCGTACACCGCGCAAGTAGGAACTACGCTGAACAGCAACGGGCTGTGGCCGTCTTGATGCTGCAAACCCTCTCCGGCCAGCGTGCTGCGTCCGGCCGTACCGCCCAGCAGAAACCCTTTTCCGCGCGAATCGGCGAAAGCCCATACCATGTCGCCTACCCGCTGGAATCCGAACATCGAGTAGTAGATATAAAACGGAATCATCGGCACGCCATAATTGGCGTACGCCGTGCCCGCGGCCAGGAAGGACGACATCGAGCCCATCTCGGTGATGCCCTCTTCCAGCACCTGTCCGTTCTTGGCTTCCTTGTAGTACAGAAGAGTGTTCGCGTCCACCGGTTTGTAGCGCTGGCCCTGGCTCGCATAAATGCCGAACTCGCGGAACAGCGACTCCATACCGAACGTTCGAGCCTCATCCGGTACAATCGGCACGATCAGCTTACCGAGTTCCGGATTCTTCATCAAGCTCTTCAGCACCATCACAAACGCCGCGGTGGTGGAAGCTTCGCGCTCTTTCGACCCGCGCGTAACATCCTGGAAAGCCTCGAGAGGCGGGGCGGTAATCTTGATCGGCGCAACTTTGCGCGCAGGCAGCGAGCCACCCATGGCCTGGAGACGCTGGCGCAGATACTTCATCTCCGGCGAACCCTCGGGCGGACGGTAGAAGCCGACGTTCTGTACGATGTCATCCGAAATTTCAATGTCGAACGTGCTTCGGATCAACCGGAGATCCGCCTCACTCAACTTCTTGGTCTGGTGCGCGCCCATGCGGCCTTGTGCCGTAGTCCCCAAGCCATAACCTTTGACGGTCTTCGCCAGGATTACCGTCGGTTGACCCTTGGTTTCCATCGCTCGCTTGTAAGCGTTGTAGACCTTAACCGGATCGTGCCCGCCGCGGCGGAGGGCCCAGATCTCGTCGTCGGTCATGTCCTTGACCAATTCCACCAGTTCCGGATACTTGCCAAAGAATTCCTTGCGGACGTACGCCCCGTCGTTCGCGCGGAACGTCTGGTACTCGCCGTCCACGCACTCCTGCATACGCTTGAGCAGCATGCCCGACGAATCGCGGGCGAACAGATCGTCCCAGCCCGATCCCCAGATGCACTTGATCACGTTCCAGCCGGCGCCGCGGAAAGCGGCCTCCAGCTCCTGGATGATGCTGCCATTGCCGCGCACCGGACCGTCCAGTCGCTGCAAATTGCAGTTGACCACGAAGACCAGATTGTCCAGCTTCTCGCGCGAGGCCAGCGTCAGTGCGCCCAGGCTCTCCGGTTCATCGGTCTCGCCGTCTCCCAGGAACCCCCACACCTTGCGGTTGGTCTCCGGAATAATGCCGCGATGCTCCAGGTACCGCATAAAGCGCGCCTGATAAATCGCGCCGATTGGCCCCAGGCCCATCGATACTGTGGGGAACTGCCAGAAGTCCGGCATCAGCCACGGGTGCGGATAAGATGACAACCCCGGATGCTCGCGCAGCTCGTGGCGGAAGTTTTCGAGATGCTTCTCGTTCAGACGGCCTTCCAGAAACGCGCGCCCGTACACGCCCGGCGAGGCGTGCCCCTGGAAGTAAATCAGGTCGCCCGCCTGATCGCCATGCGACCCGTGAAAGAAATGATTGTAGCCGACCTCAAAGAGCGTCGCCGCGGAGGCGTACGTCGCCAAGTGGCCGCCGATGTTCGGATCGGCCTTGTTCGCATGCACCACCATCGCCAGAGCGTTCCAACGGATCAGGCTCTTGATGGTGCGTTCCATCTCGCGGCTGCCCGGATACGCGACCTCCTCTTCCGGAGGAACCGTATTCATATACGGCGTGTTCAACCGCAGAGGAACCTGCACGCCCAAATTGGCGGCACGCTCCATCAGCCGTTCGATGAGGTAGGTGGCCCGGTCGGGCCCAACTTCGTCGATGATTTCGTCGAGCGCCTCAACCCATTCGGAGGTTTCCTGAGGATTGAGGTCGTCGGAGGCTTCCATTTTGACCTTCAGCATGGGGGGTAAATACCAAGGTAACATGCGTCCCGCCGGAAGCGGGCCCTAGAATTGTCTGAATCGCGCTAAGCCGGCAACAGCACCGCCATCTCGGTGTACAGAGGAGCCGCCGGAAGCGGCGGGGGGGTCGACGCATCCATGGCCGCACGCAATTGCGCGAAGCTCCAACGGTCGAATTCGTACGCTCCCGCGGCGCTTTTCGGCACCAGCGCCAGGCCCTTTTCGAACGCCTGTTCCGCCTGCTCCCTCTGGTTCTCGATCCACAACAGCGCGGCGCGGGCTCGCCAATAGTCGGCGTTCATCGCGGGGACCTTTTTCGCCTCCATGCGCTGCCACCAGAGCCGCGCGGCCCGGGCATCCCGGCGAAGCAACGCGTTGCCGAAAACCAAATCCGTGTGCAGTGGAGCCGGGATCAGCGCCGCCACATCGTCATAGACTCCCTCAGCCTCAGCCATAGCGCGGAGCGCCTCGGAATCGCGTCCGGAGTCCAGGTAGTAAAGATACGCGTACAAACGCAGCAGCATCGCCTCGCGTCCGGTAGTGAGGAAGGCCCTGGCACGTTCAATTACGGCGATGTCCAAATCGCGCGGCCGCAACGACGTGACCATGGTCGAGGCCACCATCGACGAAGCTGCGTGAACATCGGCCCACGGCCCTCGCGACAGAATCTGGTAAATCTGCGCGCCGTCCGAATACTGATCCTGCGGCCGCATCGGAATCAGGTTCGCCGCAAATCCAAGCAGCGAAAATGTCGCCAGAAGCGAGAGCATGTTCCACACTGGCTCCCATGGCGCGCCCTTGGACGTGAGCGTCGCAATCAGCGCCACGCTCCCCGTAAGCAAGGAAGCCGTCGGCCCGGCGGCAATCGAGAAGACTTGTCGCGACCGCAGATTCCCCAAATGCTCCGGCACCAACCCGGTCGCTCCTCGCGCCGAAAGGAAGTGTGCCTGCTGAAACTTGAACTCCCACGTGTTCGCACGGACCCGCCACTCGAACGGACCCACCACCAGAGACCGCAGCTTCATGTCCGAAGCCCAACCGCCGAACACGTGTCCCAACTCATGAAACCCGATCGAAAGCAGTGACGCGATCTCGATCTGCACCATGTACCAGACAAAGGTGTGGCCCGGCAGGTCGTGCGTGGAGCCCCAGTGCCCCCACCAAATCGTCCCGGCGACCGCGCCGATCAAGGCCGTGCCCCCGGCGATCGTCTCGCTTACCTTACTCGTCCCGTCTCCGCTCCGTCGGGGAACCTTAGGCCGTACCGGCGCTGCCAACTGGGCCACCGTCTCGGGCCGGCTGAACGCGGCCAGCCCAAACAGGCCGGCAACGGTGCCGATCCCAATAAAGGGAAGGCTCAATAAGCTGGCCGCGACAGCCCAGCCACGCGCCGAGCGCGTTCCCTTCGCCAGATTCCTCCACGCCATTCCAAACACGATGGTTGCGCCCAGCAGCAAGGGCGAAAGAATAGCGGTACCCAGCACCCCGTTGTGGAGCTTTTCCTGGTCAATCGCGCCTGACGCCGCTAGTTTCCAGAACACATACGGCTGGCCTATGAGAAGTGCCGCACAAAACAACGCCTGGAACCCGAAGTACCACCGTACGAGCTTGCCGAGAGCTACCATTTCTCCAGATCCAGCTTGGGGCCTTAGCGTCGCTCCGTGAATCGGGCGTTTTACTCATTTGGCGTAGTGGGAGGTCCTTAGTAAGGTAGTCCTGTGATCCGATACGATGGTTCACATGAAGCGCCTCCTCGGGCTCACGCTTTCCGCTCTTTTGTCTCTTGCGTTCTGGCCCGCCGATGCGCGCGCGGCCAAGAGCCTGGAAATCTACTTCATCGACGTCGAAGGCGGCCAATCCACTCTGGTGGTTTCGCCCTCCGGACAGACGCTCCTCATCGACGCAGGCTACACCGGATTCGGCGGCCGCGACGCCGACCGCATCTGGGCGGCTGCCAAAAACGCCGGCGTCAAGCGCATTGACACTCTGCTCGTCACCCACTTTCATGACGACCACGTCGGCGGCGTCCCCAACGTGATCCAGCGCCTCCCTGTGACCACCTTCCTCGACTACGGTCCCAGCGTGGACGAGGGCGGCAAGTATCCCGCCGCATACTCCGCCGCCATCGCCAAGAGCATGCATCGCGTCGGGAAACCCGGCGATATGATCCCCATCAAAGACCTCAACATCACCGTGGTCGAGTCAGCCGGAAAGCACATCGAGCGCAAAGGCGAGCCTAATCCCTACTGCGCCGGAGTCCCTCCCACCCAGCCCGGCCAGGGCGACGAGCTTGCCGAGAACGTCCAAGCCATCGGTGTCGTGATCGAGTTTGGCAAGTTCCGCTTCGGCGATCTGAGCGACATCACCTGGAGCCGCGAAGTCGCGCTTCTGTGCCCCGAAAACCGCGTCGGAAAGCTGGACCTCTTCGAAACCATCCACCACGGCGGCGAATCCTCGAAAGCTACCTATGGCATGGCACCGCGCGTCGCCATCATGAATAACGGTCCGCGCAAAGGCGGCGATCCCGCGGGATTCAAGGTCATCAAAGCCTCCCCCGGACTCGAAGACCTGTGGCAGCTCCACTTCTCACTCGCCGGAGGCTCGGAAAACAATGCTCCGGATTCGCTCATCGCGAATCTTGAAGAGTTTTGCACCGGGCAGTACCTCAAGGTGTCGGCAGCCGCCGACGGATCGTTCACGGTCTACAACCAGCGCAACAAGTTCTCGAAGAGCTACGCCGCCAAGTAGCGTTACGCTCGGCCCAACAGCCGCCTCCGCAGATAATCCAGCGCGCCCTGCGTCGCGAACAGCCGCACCCGCAACCGATCCCCTGGAAACGTGACCCGCACAGCGTCCGTGCCGTCAGGACCGGCGAGGCCCAGATACACTGTCCCCACCGGCACACCGCTTCCGCTCTCCGGACCCGCCTCGCCCGTCGTCGAGAGTGCGTATATCGCCCCCGTGCGAGCACGAGCCCCCTCCGCCATCGCCCGCGCGACCTCGCCGCTTACCGACGTGTGCACCTCAATCAGCGCCCGATCCACGCCCAGTGCGTCTTGCTTCATCTTATTGCTGTAAACCAGAAACCCGCCGATAAAATAATCCGAGCTCCCGGCGATCGACGTCAGCCGCTCCGCCACCATCCCGCCCGTGCAACTCTCCGCAACGGCCACGGTCGCCCCACGCTCGCGCAGCAGCGCACCCACCAGAGCCTCCAGCGAATCTCCGTTCTTCGAAAAAATCCGCTCGCCGAGAAGTTCCTCGATCGGATCACCCACCTCCGCCAGCAGCCGCTCCGCCTCCTCCGCCGTCGAACATCGAGATCGAAGATGAACCTGGATATCGCCCGGAGATGCCAGAATCGTAGTCGCCGGATTCGTGTACTTCTTGTACACCGGCGCGATCAACTGATCCAGATCGCTCTCCGTCATCCCCGTTACTCGATAAAACCGCGCGCGAATCACCTGTGCCGGCAGCCGCTCAGCAAGCCGTGGCACGCACTGATCCGTGAACATCGGCTTCATCTCGCCCGGAGGCCCCGGCAGCAGCATCACCACCCGCCCGTCCTGCTGCTCTTCATTCAATGCGATCCACTGCCCCACCGCCGTGCCACTCGGATTCGGCAGCACCTCCGCACCGTCGATCAGGTATGCTTGCCGCTTGTTGATCTCCGCCATCTTGCGCTGTCGGCGCCGGAAGCGCTCCTCAATCGCATCGCAGAGGTCCTGTCGAAATGCCAGCCTCCGCCCTAACGCCTCGGCGACCGACTCGCGAGTGAGATCGTCCTCCGTCGGACCCAAGCCTCCCGTCAGGATCACGATCCCCGCGTGCTCCAGCGCATGCCGTACCGCGTCCGTGAGCAGCGCGCGGTCGTCCCCCACAATCACCTTGCGGCGCACCTCCACGCCCAGAGCGTTCAGATGATCCGTAAGGAAGAGAGAATTCGTGTCGACGCGTTGCGAGGTCAGCATCTCTGACCCCACGGCGATGATTTCGGCGTCCGGCGTCATCGAATCGCGCCGTGCCTAATGGCGCGGGAAGCCTTCGATACCCACGTTGACGCGATACAGCGCGCCATCCGCGCCACGGGAAGGAGATGTATTGTTGGTCGCGAGGATCAGCGCGTTCGACGGCGAAAACGCCAGCCCCACAATCGCGGGACCCGAAAGAAACAACTCCGCCTGCGCCTCGCTCCCCTCAGGTGCTGGGGTGATTCGAACGATTCCGCGCCGCCCGCCCAGCGAAGCCGCTACGTACAAGTTCCCCTCGGCGTCGAACGCCATGCCCTGCGGCCGCCCCAGCCCGCGATAGAACCGCTCCACGTGCCCGTCGCGCGAAATACGCACCACCGAATCGAAGCTCGACGTTGTAGGGCCGGTCACGTATAAATAATCGTCCGGCCCGAACGCCAGATGGTACGCCGCCAGCGACGGCTCCAGCGTGGCGAACACATAAATCTGCCGCTGCCGGCTGATCTTGAAAATGGTCCCGCTACGGTCACCGACGAACAGATTTCCGTCCGCGTCGAACACCATTCCCGTCGCAACGCCCATCCCCTCCACATACGGCGACGAAGTCCCCGAAGGCGCAATTTGGTACACCACGCCGTCCTGCCGGCTCGAAGCGTACAGCACGTCTTCCTGATCCAGCGCCAGCCCCGTAGCGTTCACGATGTCGGCCGGCAACGCTTTCGACACCAGCGCCGTATCGATCCGGTAAATCGACACCGGCGTTCTCTGTCCCGCCGGTCCGCTAAACGTCGTGTAGATGTTGCCCTCGCGGTCGATCACAGGATTCGAAACCGGATGCACCCCGTCCACGATCTGCACGCCTACGTGACACGGCCATCCCGCCGCACCGTTCTCCGGCCCGAAGAAAATCTCGCCTCGCGACGCACCCTCCGGCACCTTCGCCACCACGTACGAATCCGAACCGATCACAATCGGCGCCGCCGCATCTCCGAAGCGAACCGAGACGCGCTCCGTCCCCGGATCTTTTCCCGCGAGACCCTTGCCGCGAATCTGAAACTCGCCACCGGGAATCGCCGCTACCGGGAAAACTTCCGAAATCTGCGGACGCGCATCAGAGGACTTACGAAGGGCCATAAGAAAGGGACTAATAAAGATTGAACCATCCGGCGGCAAACAACACAAGGGCTGCGTAGACGCCCGCCATCACGTCGTCAAGCACAATGCCCGCTCCACCGGGAACTTTTTCCAGCTGCCGCACCGGCGCGGGCTTCCACATGTCGAACACGCGGAACAGGATCAGCCCGAGGATCCAACTCTTCCAGTTGAACCGCATCGCTCCTGCAAGCGTCAGCCACTGGCCGACAACTTCATCCACTACTACGATCTGCGGATCTTTCTTCCCCGTCTCGCGAGCCGTAACATCCGCGGCCCAAATCGCCGGCCCCAGCGTCACCGCCGCCAGCACCGCGAACGCCCACGGGGGAAACCCCGCATACTCCACCAGCACCCAAGCCACTGCCAGCGCTCCCACCGATCCCGCCGTGCCCGGCCCCTTCGGCGTATACCCTAAGTAGAACCACGTGGCCAGCAGTCTCGCGAACGTGCTCACTCGCCCTCGTCTTCGGGAGGCAGACGGTCGTCGTCCTGGCTCACCGCGCCGCCTGGAATGACGTATTTCTCCGAGGCCCAGTTGCCCAGGTCAAGCAGCTTGCACCGCTCGCTGCAAAACGGCATCGAGGGATTTTCGAGCGTAACGGCCTTGCCGCAGATGGGACACTTCATCGCCTACCTCGCGATCAACGCAGGCCCTATCTGCACGAACCCCGGCTTCGCCCGCAAGGGCGCCGGCTCATCCAGCAACTCGCCCGTCAAATCGTAATCGTGAGCCTTCACAATCCGCATCCGCCGGATCTGCCCCGCTTCCAGGGGCTGCTCTCCGGGATCCGAAATAAAGCACACCCCGTCGATATCCGGAGCCTGCGTCGACAGCCGAGCCTCCCACACCAACTCCGAATCCGCTGTCGGACCCTCCACCAGCACCGGCACTACCTTGCCCACCAGCGCCCGATTCCGGGTCCGCGAAATCTTCCGCTGGATCGCCATCAGCCGCCGCTTGCGCCGGTAAATCGTAGCCGCATCAAGCTTGGCATCCAACGCGAAGCTCGCACTTGAATCTTCGTCCGAATACGAGAACACTCCCAGCCGGTCAAACTGCGCCACCTGCACGAACTGGCACAGCGCCTCGAAATCCTGCTCGGTCTCGCCAGGAAATCCCACGATCATACTGGTCCGGATCGCCACGCCAGGAATCGTCCGGCGAATCCGTTCCAGCAGCTTCAGGAAAATATCGCCGCTCGCCCCGCGCTTCATCCGCTTCAGCACCGGAGCGCTCGCGTGTTGCAGAGGCATGTCGATATACTTCACCAGCGCATCATGCTCCGCCAGAGTATCGAGCAGTTTCTGCGTCACCTTGTTCGGATAACAGTAGAGAAACCGAACCCACTTCTCGTGCTCTGTCTCAATCGTCGCCAGCCGAGCCAGCAACGTCGCCAGCCCATCCTTCAACCCGAAATCCTCCCCGTAGCAGGTCGTATCCTGGCCGATCAAGTTAATCTCGCGCACCCCCTGCGAGAACAACCGCGTCGCCTCTGAGATCACGCTCTCGAACCGCCGGCTCCGGAACTTCCCGCGATACTGCGGGATCACACAGAACGTGCACGGATGATCGCACCCTTCCGCGATCTTGATATACGCGTGATGCTTCGGAGTCGCCAGCACCCGAGGCGTCGCGTCATGATAAAGATACAGCTTGAACGGATCTTCCTTCGCGGGCTCCAGTCCTTCGCAAAGTGCCGTGATCCGGTCCAGTTCATTGGTCCCGATCAGCGCATCCACTTCCGGCATCTTCTCGGCGATCTCGCCGCGATACCGCTCCACCAGGCACCCCGCCACAATCAACTTCTGCGCCCGGCCGGTCTTCTTGTACTCCGCCATCTCCAGAATCGTATCCACCGATTCCTGCTTCGCCGGATCGATAAAGCTGCACGTGTTCACCACGATCACGTCGGCGTCCGAAGGATGCGGCGTCAGCTCATGCCCGGAGGCCGTGAGCTGCCCCATCATCACCTCCGTATCGACAAGGTTCTTCGGGCATCCAAGACTGACAAATCCAATTTTCACGGAATACTTTCTTCTAGGTGTGGCAGTGCGTCTGCCCGCGCTTCTCTAAATACTGCTGATGATACTCTTCGGCGGGCCAGAACACCGGAGCCGGCTCAATCTGCGTCACGATGGGACGCGGAAAGTGCGCCTGCGCCGCGTCACGGGAAGCCTTCGCGTCCGCCTCCTGCTCCGGCGAATGAAAGAAAATCGCCGACCGGTACTGCGTCCCGTAATCCGGCCCCTGCCGGTTCAGCGTCGTCGGATTATGGTTGGCCCAGAACACCTCGAGCAGATCGTGGTAGCTGATCACCGCCGGGTCGAACATTACTTCCACGGCTTCCGCGTGCCCGGTGCGATCCGTACACACCTGCTCATAAGTCGGATGGTCAACCTTGCCGCCGATGTAGCCCACCTGTGTGGACTTCACGCCAGCCAGCCGGCGGAACGTGGATTCCACGCCCCAAAAGCATCCCGCGCCGAAGGTAGCTTTTTCCATACCTTGATTGTACCGTCCCCGCCTCGCTTGCTACTCTCAAAGCTTGCCGAAGCTGCGCGTCACCAACGTCACTCGCGGAACCACTCTGGCGGACCGCGCCGATATCGCGGATACCAGTGCCACTCGCCGCACCGGCCTGCTGAAGCACACTGGACTCGCCCCCGGCGAAGGACTGTGGATCGTCCCCTGCGAAGGTGTCCACACTTTTTTCATGAAATTCGCGATCGACGTGGTCTTCCTCAGCAAGAAGCGCAAGGTGCTGAAGATCCGCCCCAATATGGTGCGCCGCCGCTTCGCAGTCAGCTTTTTCGCGCATTCGGTACTGGAACTCCCCGCCGGATACCTGGCCGAAACCGGCACGCAGCCAGGCGATCAACTGGAACTCGAAAAATACTAACGCGTCACTGCTTCCAGTCAAGCATCTCGACCACCGTCAGCCGGGCGTTCTCATACACCGTCAGCCGGAACTGCACCTCTTTTGAAGTGTTGTGGTAGATGATGCTGCCGGTTTGAAGATGCACCGCGTCTAATTCCACCGGCTTCGCGAATTTCCCGTCCTGGATCTCCAGCAGACCCTTTTCCGCGCCTCGAATCGCCGCCGAATCGCGATTCCACTTCACCGTGAGATCCTTGTCGTTTTTCGAAACGGTTAGCGACAAGCCTAAGTCCGGCGCACCGCCCAGCGTCGGCCTCGCCCCCATCGTCAACGCCGCCTGGAACCCTAGCGCCACGCCCACCAGCAGAAACACGAAGGACAGCGGAATCCACATCCACCCCTTCAGTCGCGACCGCGTCGGAGTCGTGACAGCATACGCATGCCCGAACGGCGAAGCGTCCCCGTAGTCCATCTCCGGCTCGCGCTCTGGCTCGCGCTCCCGCACCGCCGCCTGCGCGGGAACCAATTCCCTCGACCCGCGCTCGCCGCGTTTGCGATCGGTCATCGGCCGGTGCGGAGGCGGAGCTTCCCCGGTCAAATCGCGCCGCCGAAACGGAAACTCCAGCGGAGTCGTCTGCGGGAACACACCATCCTCGCGGAAAAAGAACCCCGCCGGACTCGCCTTCGTTGCCAGAGGCTTCACCAGCAATGCCACTTGGTCCGGTCCGGAAACGTGGCCCTCCAGCAGTTCAAGATCTTCCGCGCCCAGCGACAAGCCGTCGCGAGTGTGGCTGCGATAATAGCCCACCGCGTACCCGGCTCGACCCGCCTCCGGCTGCCAGTTCTTGCAAGCCTGCGCGAAATCCGCCTTCTCGTCCGGACTCAGAAGGAACGAGGGACCCCGCGTATACCCGCACTCCACCGGCTCGAAATCTTCCACGTGTACAACGGTCTGGTCGCCGTGCTCGATCGATCCGATCAGCACCCCTCCGACCTCCGCGCCCCGCTTGGGCACCGCGCCGAACCCGCGCATCACCTCTGCCAACAAGCTGTCGAGCACCTCCAGATGCAAGTGCACCGACAGATTTTTGCCCGCCGGCGCCCAGACATAGTAACCGGGATCGTCTTGTGTCGAGGGTTCCATTTCAGGTACCGTTTCATCGTACTACGTGTCATCTTTACTCAAATGCCAGGTACCCTCTATCTCGTCGCGACGCCCATCGGAAATCTCGAGGACATCACGGTTCGCGCCGCCCGCATCCTCAGCGAAGCCGACATCATCGCGTGCGAGGACACCCGTCAATCGCGCAAGCTGCTCGATCACCTCGGCATCTCGAAGCCTCTGGTCAGCTATCACGAGCACAACGAAGCCTCCCGCACCGCGGAGCTGATCGAGCGCCTCACCGCCGGCGCGGACGTGTGCGTCATCTCCGACGCCGGCACCCCCCTCATCTCCGACCCTGGCTATCGGCTCGTCACCGCAGCCATCGCCGCCGCGATTCCCGTCGTCCCTTTGCCCGGCCCCAACGCCGCCGTAGCCGCCCTCTCCGCCTCCGGACTCCCCACCGATGCCTTCCGCTTCTGCGGCTTCCTCCCGCCCAAATCCACCGCGCGCCGCAAGGTCTTCGAGTCCCTCCGCAGCGAAGACTGCACGTTGATTTTCTACGAAACCCCGCACCGGATCCTCGAAGCGCTAGAGGACCTCGAAGCCACGCTCGGCCCGCGGCCCATCGTCGTCGCCCGCGAGCTGACGAAAATCCACGAAGAGTTCCTCCGCGGCACCGTCACGGAAATCCGCGAAGCCCTGGCCGCGCGGCCCTCCGTAAAAGGCGAGATCACGCTGTTGATCGGCAAAGGCTCCGCCGCCGAAGTCTCGACGACCACCCCCGAGGAAGCCGTCCGCGAGCTGGAGCAGCAAGGCGTCCCCCGTATGGACGCAATCAAGCAAGTCGCCAAGTCCCGAGGTCTCCACAAGCGCGACCTCTACCGCAGCATCATCTCGTAACCGGCGCTCCCGGCCGCACGGGAGCCGCGCAGCATCCCGCCGCGCACACCTCGTGCTCCTGGTCCAGCATCTCCGCGATCATCTCGATCATCGCCGGATGCGTCTCCACCGTCCGCGCGCGCGCCAGCTTGATCTCCAGCTCCGCCGCTTCCGTCTTGGCCACCACATCAAGGTCGTAAATCACCTCCATGTGGTCCGACAGAAACCCGATCGGCACCAGCACGGTATCGCGCCGCAACTCCCGCAGCGCGTCCGCCACATCCGGCTCGAGCCAAGGTTGCGTCGGCGGACCGCTGCGGCTCTGCCACACCAGTTTCCAATCGTCGCCTCGACCCACCGCGGCCGAAACCGACGCGCACGCCCGCTCCAACTCCCGCACGTACGGACTCGACTGTGCCATCGACAGCGGCACCGAATGCGCCGTGAACATCAGCCGACCCTCCGGCAACTCCTCCAGCGCTACCCGCACCCGATCCGTCATCGCCTCCAGAAACTTCGGATTCGCCGAAAACGGCCGGATCTTCACGATCTCCGGAGCGCCCTCGCCCACCGCCGCCCGAGCCTTCGCAATATCCTCGATGTACTGTCGGCACCCCGAGTACGATCCGAACGCCGACGTCACGAATGCCAGCGCCCGTTTCACCCCGTCGTCCCGCATCTGCCGCACCGTTTCCGCCAACATGGGATGCCAGTTGCGATTTCCCCAATACACCGGCACCGTCACGCGCTCCTTCAGCGCCGCGATCAACGCCCGATTCTGATCGTTGATGGGACTCCGCCCGTCGAAGTGGTAATAATGCTCCGCCACTTCGAGCAAACGTTCCCGAGGAACGTTCCTCCCGCGCAGGACATTTTCTAAAAACGGAATGACGTCTTCGTGTTTTTCCGGGCCGCCGAACGAGACGACCAGCAGAGCATCGTAGCGAGACACACCCTCATTCTAGTGGGCTAGTGGGACAGGCGATCGTTTTATGTCGCCTGTCATGGCCGGCCAGCACGCACGACCATCCCCTCACCTCGCATAAGGATGCCCGTTCAACATCGCCAAAGCTCGGTAAATCTGCTCCGCCAGCACCACCCGAGCCAGTTCATGCGGCATCGTCATCGCCGAGAGCGACACCAGCATATCCGCCCGAGCCCGCCACTCCGCCGGCAGCCCGTCCGCCCCACCGATCAGGAACATCAAGTCCCGGTCGAACAACCCCGCGAACTTGGCCGAGTCCATCACCTTCCCCAGCGGATCCAGAAACACCTTTGCAACTGATGGATGCTGCGTCCAGGGGTCAAACCGTGCGCCTTTGGAAGACGGCTCCGCAATCTCCCGCATCTCGCACTTCGCATAGCGAGTCGACCACTTGATGTACTCCTCCGCCATGGCATTCGCGTGCGCATCGCGCGGCTTGCCAATGTAGTAGAGGAAAACCTTCACAGGCTCTGTTTAAGAGACCTTGCGGAAAAAAGCGATCCCGTCGCGCTCCTCCGCGAGCACCACCGCATCCCCGATCACCACCCGCCCCCCAAGAATCCGCACCGTCAACCGCCCGCGCTCCGGGAGCGAAACAATCGCGAGTTGATACGGAGCGTCCGCGACAAACTGCTCCGGCGCCGCATGCACCACCGTTTCCGTATAGACAACGCCAGGCATTTTTTGAGAAGAGCTCATGCCGCCCCCAAAATCGTGACCACCGCCGTCGCGCCCGACCCGCCTAAATTCTCCGCCAGTCCCACCGAGTGCCGAGCCAGTTGCAACTCCCCCGCCTCCCCGCGAATCTGCATCGCGAGATCGCAAATCTGTCCGACTCCCGTAGCGCCCACCGGATGCCCCTTGGCCTTCAGCCCGCCGCTCGCATTCACCGGCCGCTCGCCACGCAAACCAGTACGCCCCTCGCGGGCATACGCTCCGCCCTCGCCCTTCTTCACGAACCCCAAATCTTCTGTGGCGATAATTTCCGCGATCGTGAAGCAATCGTGCAGCTCCGCGAACTCGATGTCCGCGGCACTCAGCCCCGCCATCTTGTAAGCCTTCTCGCCCGCCAACCGCACCGCCCGAAACGTAGTGATGTCTTCCTTCGCGTCCAGCGCCACATAGTCCGAAGTCTGCGCGATCCCCAGCACCCTAACCGGCTTCGACGTAAATTCCGAAGCCCGCTCCAGCGGCACCACGATCACCGCCGCCGCCCCATCGCTGATCAAGGAGCAATCGTAAACCGTCAGGGGCTCCGCAATCGGCTTCCCGGCCAGCACCTGCGCCATGCTCACGACCTTCCGCATATGCGCCAGCGGATTCTTCGCCCCATTCGCGTGATTCTTCACCGCCACCGCCGCCAGATCCTCGCGCGTGGTCCCGTACTCGAACATGTGCCTTCGCGCAATCATCGCGAACAGCGCCGGAAACGTCGCCCCCGCCCGCACTTCGCCCGCCGTATCGCCGGCACCCGCCAGGATCTCCGCGACCTTCGCCGTCGACTGCGAAGTCATCTTCTCCACGCCGCCCACCAGTACCACGTCGTACATCCCCGCCGCCACGCTCGAAACGGCGTGAAAAAACGCCGACCCGCTCGACGCGCACGCCGCCTCAAACCGAGTGCAAGGCGCCCCCGTGATCCCCAGCCCCGACGCAATGTATGGAGCCAGATGATTTTGCCCCACGAACGAAGGTCCCGCGAAATTGCCGAGATAGAAAGCCTCTATTTGTGAAGGACTTACGTGCGCATCGGCCAAGCATTTCTCGCCCGCCTCCACCGCCAGCGACCGCAAATCGCGGTCGGCGAAGGCCCCGAAAGCCGTCTTCCCGATGCCCACCACCGCGACGCTTCTCATGAGGAAGTGCCTCTCATATATCATTAGAGTAACGCTGCCGATAGAAGGACTGCACGTTAAGATATGTTTCCTCGTCAAGCTCTTTTGAGGAGAGTTGTCAAAGCGTGCTCGCAGCCGTGGAAAAGAACATGAGTGAAGCGCCGGGTTCTACCCGATTCGACGCGGTACCGCTTTCCTCCGAACACCAGACCCGGTTTGTGTCTGAGAACATGCGCCGCGTGTTCTTGCTGATCTACCGGATCGTGGGCAACGTCGCCGACGCGCAGGATCTCACCCAGGAGGCCTTCATCAAGGCCCTGCAACGCCAGGATCAGCTCAAGGATCTCGACAAGGCCGCCCACTGGCTCTCCCGCATCGCCAGCAACACGGCCATCGACTTCCTGCGGCGCTCCGGACGCGTCAGTTTCTCCGACCTCGAAGATCTCCCCGAACCCTTCATCACCTCCCCGCGCGAAAGCCCCGAACAACTCCTGCTGCGCAATGAACATCGTGAGCATCTCGAGGCCGGTCTCGATGTCCTCACCGGCCGTGAGCGCACCGCCCTCCTGCTGCGCGATGTCGAGGATCTGCCCGCCGAGGAAGTCGCCGAAAGATTGAACTGTTCGAAGGCCACCGTTCGCTCCCACATCGCGAACGCGCGTGTGAAGCTGCGCCGCCACTTCGAAAAGCGCAAGGGGCGCGATCCGCGGCGCCAGGAAGGAATGGAACTGTGAGAATGTGGCGCCGCGGACGCGCTCCATTTTGCGCGGTTTCGAGAGAGAGGAGGAAGGCATGAGCCGCCACGTGAAGGAAACCAATCTGGCGCTGTTCGTCTCAGGCGACTTGAGCCTGTTCGAACGAGCCGCCGTGCGCTTCCATCTTTCCGGCTGCGAAAACTGCCGCGCGCGCTTGGAAGCCTTCCGTTTCGACCGCCAGCGCCTCAAAGAAGACGCCGGGCAACTCCCCACCGGTCTCGATTGGGACCGCCTGGCGCAGGAGATGACCGCCAACATCCGGGTCGGGCTCGCCGCCGGTGAATGCGTCGCCCCGCGCGCCCGCAAGCAAGCGTCGTGGAATTGGGGAATTTCCGGCCGGAACTGGAATCAAGGCCGAAGCTGGAATCAAGGGTGGGCCCCAGGCAGAGCATGGATGCCCGCCGCCGTGATGGCCGCCGTCGCCATGATCCTGAGCGCCGCCTGGTGGCTGAATCTGCCCAGCTCCGATACCGCCTCGCTCGGCCGGGCCCTCAACAAACTGGTCCACGGCCGCGAACCCGTTGTCCGCGAGGATGCCCCCGCTGAAGAAAGCGGCCCCGTCGTGCACGCCACCGCCAACAGCATTGAGCTTCGCGAAAACGGCAATTCCCTGGTGATGTCGCAAGGCTCCACCATGCCGGTATCCGTCAATGTTGGCGCGCACGGCTCCAGCGCCAGCTATGTGAACGATGCGGGCGAGATCACTTTAACAGGTGTGTATGTGCAGTAACCATCTCTCCGGGATTCTGAGCAAAATCGTCCTGCTGGTTCTCGCCACCGCGATGATTCCTTTCGGCGCTCTGGTCTTCGCGATACCCGCCAGCGCGCAGTCGCTGCTCAAGATCGATTTGCCTAAGGACACGCCGGTCACGTTCCTCTCGTCCGATCTGGGCGAATCCCGCGCCACCCCGATCGGCAAAGATTATCGGGTCGACCTCCACGCCTCGCTCACGCTGCGCAACTCCAGCGCGAAGCGCATCCGAGGACTCACCCTCGCCGTGCGCGCCCATGAAGTCACCCCCGGAGGCACCGGCGTAGTCTGGAAGCCCAGCCTGGACATCGCTCCCGGCGATTCGTTTCCGGTGCAGTTGAATCTCTCGCTGTTGCGGCCCGGCGTTCCCGGAGAGAGCACCCCCTCGGTCGAAGTCCAACTCGACGGAGTCCTCTTCGAAGACCTCAGCTTCTACGGTCCCGATAAGCTCCAATCGAAGCGCAGCCTTACCGTGTGGGAGCTTGAAGCCCAGCGCGACCGCAAGTATTTCAAAGCGATGCTCGATTCCGGCGGCCGTGAAGGCCTGCAAAAGGCGATGCTCACAAGCCTCAGCACCCAGGCCGACCGTTCTCAGCCCGGCGTCCAGATGCAGCGCGGCCCTGCCACCAATGCGGACCCGTCCAACGAAGTTCAGTTCGCCTTCCTGCATGTGCCCGACGCGCCCGTCGAAGCCGCCGGAGGTTCCGCGCGGGTCGGCGCGAATGAAGCCCATGCGCCGCGGTTCAACGTCAGCAATCTCTCCAAGCGCCCGGTCCAGCACCTTGAAATTGGCTGGATCGTCAAAGATCAATCCGGTCGCGAGTTCCTTGCCGCCTCGCTCCCGGCGGACCTGCCGCTCGCCGCGGGCCAGTCCGGAAAGGTAGCGCTCGACACCTCCCTGCGCTTCACGGACCAGCGCACCACCATCCAGACCCTAACCGGTTTCGTCTCCACCGTCGAATTCGCCGATGGCACCTACTGGATCCCCAGCCGCGCCGCGCTCGATAACCCCGACCTCCGGCGCGTCGTCGCCCCTTCTCCCGAGGAACAGCGCCTCTCGCAGATCTACAACAAGCGCGGCCTCGTCGCCCTCATCGACGAGCTGAAAAAGTTCTAGGGGTCGCCTTCGATTCAATCCCCGCCCCGCCCTGCTACCGTATACGTATGTCCCTGCCCCTGGAGATCTCCGCGCCGGAGGTCAAACGCCGCCTCGACGCCGGCGAAAAACTTCATCTCATCGACGTCCGCGAACCGAACGAGCACGCCGTCGCCCGCATCGAAGGCGCCGATTTGATCCCCATGCGCAACGTGCCCGGCGAGCTCCAAACCCTGGAAGCCCGCGCCGACCAAGCCCCGCTCATCGTCTTCTGCCACCACGGCGTCCGCAGCTTAAACGTGGTCAATTGGCTCCGCCAGCAAGGTCTCGAAGCCTGCCAAAGCATGACCGGAGGCATCGAAGACTGGAGCCTCCTGGTCGACCGCGCCGTTCCTCGTTACTAGGACCCGTGCCTTCCTCCTTGCGCGAAAAAGCTCCGCTCTACTTCGCCGCGGCCGCCGCCATCACCGCCGTCGTTTCCATCGTCGCGAGCGAAGTCTTCCTCGGCGCTGGCCTCCTGGCGGTCCTCTTCACGACGGGAAAATCGCGCTGGCCGTCCGCCCTCACCGCGCCCGTCGCCCTGTGGATTAGTTGGACGCTTCTCTCGCTCGCCGCCTCCGGGCACGCGCGCTCCGGCCTCCCGCAAGTCAAGAAATTCATCTGGTTCGCGATGCTCTTCGTCGTCTTCAGCGCCGTGCGAAAGCTCTCCGAAGTCCGGGGCATCGTGCTCGGCTGGGCCCTCGCCGCCGCGCTCTCCGCCGCCTGGGGCCTGGAACAGTTCGTGCGCAAATACCACGAGGCCAAAGTCCTCCAGCGCGATTTCTACAATTACTATCTCCCCAGCCGCATCACCGGGTTCATGGCCCACTGGATGACCCTCAGCGGCCACATGATGATGGCCCTCATGCTCATCGGAGCCCTGCTACTGCTCTCGCATCAAACCCGCAACAAGTGGTGGCTCGCCATTGCCGGATTCCTCGCCGCCCTCGGACTCCTCGGTGCCGACGTCCGCAGCATGTGGGGCGGAGCCGCCGCCGGAGCCATCTATCTCCTCTGGCTCCGCAATCGCTGGCTTGTTGCGATCGTCCCCGTGCTCGCCGGGCTGGTCATCGTCGTCAATCCCTACAAGTTCGGCGACCGTATGGTCTCCATCGTCCGCCCCCACGGCGACACCGATTCAAACGAGCATCGCGTCGTGCTGCGCCGCATCGGCTGGGAGATGATTAAGGCCCATCCTCTCCTGGGCGTCGGCCCCGAGCAAGTCGGCCCGCAGCACGAGCGATACATTCCCCCCGATGTCGCGCGTCCGCTCCCCACCGGCTACTACGACCACTTGCACAACATCTACTATCACTTCGCCGCCGAGCGAGGCCTCCCCGCGCTCGCCGCCCTCCTCTGGCTTTTCTTCCGCGCCCTCTACGATTTCGCCCGAGGCGTCCGCCGTCTGCCCGCGAACTCCGAAGCCCGCTGGATTCTTCATGGCACCATCGCCGTCATCATCGCCTTCATGTGCGGAGGCTACTTCGAAGTCAACTTCGGCGACAGCGAAGTGCAAGCCATGTTCCTCGCCATCATCGCCTGCGGCTACTCCGCCCTGAACGCCAGCCCCGATCCCGCCTAATACTCGCCGCCCCTAAGCCGATAAGCCCGGTGTGGAAACCCGTCAGGAGATTCCCGCCACCCGCGCCCGGCAGTACATGACCTTCCGCGTCGCCCGTCAGGACTTCGTAATGGACGCCGCCGCCGTGCGAGGCATCCTCCCGGCGCGCGAGCTCTACCGGGTGGAATCAACTCCCGGTCTGGCCCGCTACTACGGGAAGTGGATCTGCGGCTTCACGACCATGCGCGGCAACGATGTTCCTATCATCGACTTGCGCGCCAAGCTCAACCTGCCGCATGCGACGCAAGGCCGCAACTGCTGCATCGTCGTTGTGGAAGTTCCCGGTCCGGATGGGGCGCGGCTGGCCGGATTCGTAGCGGACCGCGTCGCCGACATCGTCGAAGCCCGTCCGCGCGATTTCTCGGATGGCCGCCTGCGCCTGCACGGCCGCCCCCGGCGTCTGCTGGACCCGCAGACCCTGCTCAGCTAACTCTTCGAAACTAACCTTTCAGCCCGTCGAACGCCCGCTCAATCTCCGCCTGCTGCTCCGGCTTCAGCACCGTCAGCGGTAGCCGCGGTACACCTCCGTAGTAGCCGTTCAGATCCATCGCGTGCTTCAGCCCCGGAATGCCGTATTTTACCGTCACCAGCAGAGCGGCTTCCGTGATGCGCTTCTGCCAGTCCATGGCCGCCCCGGCTTCACGCGTCCGGTGCGCCTCGAAAATGCTATATGTCGTGTACGGAGCCGCATTCGCGAACGCCAGCACCGCGCCCACACAGCCCGCCGCCAAGCTCGGTGCAAGCTGCGGCGCGCTCCCGGTCAGCACCTGGAATCCGCTCTTGCAGTCGCGGATCATCCGCGCAATCTTCTCCAGACTTCCCGAGCTTTCCTTGATCGCGATGATGTTCGGATGCTCCGACAGCATCGCCACCGCCTCCGGCATGATGTCGACGCCCGTCGCCTGCGGCCAGTTGTAAATCATCACCGGAATCTTCGCCTGATCCGCCACCGCGCGGAAGTACAGCACCTGCGCCTCGACGTTATTGATCAGATTCTTGTAATAGTGCGGCGTCCGCACCATCGCCAGCTTGTATCCCAGCTCCACCGTCGAATTCGTCAGCGCTACAGTTTCGCGCACGCTCTCGACGCCCGTTCCCGCAATCAGCAGCTTACCCGGGTCCGCATACTCCGCCACCCACTCCCACATCTTGGTCTTCTCTTCCGAGGTGAGGTGCACACTCTCGCCGGTCGACCCGCACACCGCATACCCGGCGAGCGGAGTCTTGTTCCACTTCTCGACGTTGTGCCGGACTTTGATCGCGTAGAGGTCGCCCTTGTGATCGAACGGCGTGGCGAGGGGAGGGAAAATACCGTGCAGCTTCATGGGGGAACCTAATCGAGGTGGGTTTGTGAGGAGGTCTTGTGGGGCAGGCCGGAGGGCCTGCCCCGAAGGACTTTCTTAAACTATCGCGTAAACACGACAGCAATAGTGAAAATGGCCAGCGTTTCGATAAACACCAGACCGATAATCATGAGCAGCTGGATACCAGCCCGGGCTCCCGGATTGCGTGCCAGACCTTCCACCGCTCCGGCAACCGCGCGCCCCTGACCGATTCCGCAAAGTCCGGCGGCCAAACCCATGCCGATCACCAGACCCGCGGCTTTCAATTCGCCCGAGCTCACGCCCGATCCCGCGGGACCCTGCGCGAACACCGGCATCGCCGCCAGCAACATCACAGCCAGCAGCAGGAACAACACATTCTTAGAACGCATTTTGTACGTTCTCCTTTCTGTATGAAGTTCTACGTTGGAGGTGGTTCAAATCCGGCCCGGGGGGATCGGTAGCTCACACAACGCAGAGATAATGCCCAACAAACGAACTCGAAGTATTAATGCTCGTGCGCCGTCGCCATGCCGATGTACACCATGGTCAACAGCGTGAATAAAGCCGCTTGCAAGAACGAAACGAAAACGTGCAGGCCCATGAACATTGCCGGACCCACGATATAAGTCAGCCCCGTGAACACGTTCGTGATCACTTCGCCCGCGAACATGTTGCCCCAAAGACGAACCGTGAGCGACAGCAGACGCGCGACGTTACTAATGATCTCGATGGGGAACATCAGCGGCGCCAGCCACCAGATCGGACCCGCGAAATGCGCGATGTACTTCAGCGGTCCCAGTTCCTTCACACCCATCGTGTTGTAGTACAGGAACGTGCAGATCGCCAACCCCAGCGGCACCGACGGAGTCATCGTCGCCGACTCAAACCCCGGCACCACACCCGACAAATTCATCGCCAGGATGAACAGGAACAATGTGCCGAACCACGGAATGTACTTGCTCGCATGATGGATGCCGATGTCGCCCGCCATCTCGTGCATCTGCGCCACCATCACTTCGAAGAAGTGTTGCAGCCCGCCCGGCTTGTCGACAGACAGGCTCGCCCGAGCCATGATCGCCAGCAGCATCAGCAGCACCACGACCAGGATTTCCATCGTGACGCCATTGGTCCACGGCCGCATCGGATGCTCCGCCGTCAGCCCCACTGCGTTCAAAATTGAAGTGCCCAACCCGGCCAGATGGTCGTTAAACAGCCCGGTGAGCCAAATCTCGTGTTCTTCCATTAAGGTCCTAGAGCCTCAAAAATGTGATTTCGTACAGGATTTCCAGCAAGACAGCGCCGCCGGACACCAGGAGTCCCGCGAACACGGCGCCAAGAGCAATTTGAGTAATCCTTACTATAGCATAGATGCCGATCCCGGCCACCAAATACCGCGCCCCAAACAGGATTCCGGCGCTGGTCTTTCCCGGCCCTCCGCCGCCCTGGCCCAGCACCTTCCCAATCATCTTGAACATCTCCAGATTCGCCAGCGAGATCACCGCCCCCACCGCGAATCCGCCCGCAGCCTGCGGCCCCCGCATCACCCAAGCGACGACACCGCCCACAATCGCCAGCCCCGCCGTAAGCCAAGTAATCCTGCCAATAGCCCGGGCGTAAAATTCGTCGTCGATCGTCATCTATTGGCCGCTCGTCTTCTTGAGCTCGCGAATCGACTGCACGACGCCCGCAGCCACCCCCAGCAACAGGAACACGAACCTCAGAAAGTGTGTGCCAAAGAGGTAATCCAGCCCCCACCCGATCGCGTAGCCGGCAAACGCCGCCGCCGGCAGCAGCATCGTCAGACTCAGCGCGACGCCTAGCGATTCAAGCGGACCGCCATCCTTCTTCACTGCTTCAATTGTAAAAGGTCCCGGGCCCGCGAAGCGATTTCATTCACCAGAAATCCCATCTTTGGATGCGAAGGCTCAAAATCCGGAGCCAACCCCAGCTCGCGCAGAGTCTCGCTCGTCGTGGGCCCCACCGATGCCACCACGGCCCGCCCCAGCGCCCGCCGTACCGCGTCTTCCATGCCCTCTTCCGCCGCGATCCGCAACAGGTGCACCACCTGCATCGAAGTTGTCAGCAGCACGACATCGAACTCCCCCGCCGCCAGCCTCCGAGCCGCCTCTCTCAACGGACCCAGATCCTCAGGCAACTCCCACGCGTACACCGGAACCGCCGTCACCGTCGCTCCCCGCCCCCGTAGCCCGTCCAACAGCTCCTGGCTCGGCCGCCCATACTCCTGCACGGCGATCCGCCGCTCGGTCCGGCCTTCAGTAGCCGCCAGGATCTCCCGCCAGGTATTCGGCTCCGGCACCGAAACCGCGATCGGCACGCCCCACTCGCGCATGACTCCGGCCGGCTTCGACCCGCGCACCACAACCGGAACCTTGCGCAGGGCGTCCAAAAATTCGTCTGCGGAATACCGCGTCTCGATCACCTGCCGCAGCAGCCGCGCCCCGACTCCCGTTAAGAACACCACTAAATCAAAATCGCCGCCGAGAAGCCCGGCGGCGAAGTCGAATACTTGTAGATTTTGCTCCAGCGGGACTTCCCGCATGGAGGGCGCAACAAAGCACACACCACCCTGGCTGCGGATCAACCGCTCGATTTCAGCCGCACGTCGGCTCTCGAGCGAAAGGACACGAAGCCCGTCGAACCCCATGTGAGATCAACCGGCGGCGTTCACCGCCCGCAGGTCACAGTTTAGGGAGCGGTGGCAGGCTTGGTGGAACCACGGTGGCACGTGAAGCACGTCACATGCTCTTTCCCGTCACCGAAATTCTTGTTGATGTCGCCGACCATCTTGATCATCATCCGAGCCGTTTCCTTCGGCATCTTGGTGTCGACCGAGCGGTCCATTTCATGGCAGAAGTCGCACATGACGCCGAGCGCTGCCGTGAACTGCTGCATCTTGGTCCGGTAGTAATCCGGGCTGTTCGCATCGGCGCTGAGAATCTTGAGGTTCTTCGGAGCGGCCTTGGCGCCGCCCTTACCACCCGGAGGGGCCTGTGCAAAGAGCGAGAACGAAAGAGTTGTTGCCACAAACACTGTGAGGAGTGTACGCATGGGGTAAATCATACCACGGCTTTCCGTGCTTGGATACCCCTTATTTCTGCATGCAACTTTGCATGGAAAGCCCGCGCGGCCGCCCGCCTATTGCGTCGGAGGCTGCGTTGGATTGCCGATCGCAATCGTCACGATATTGCTGGTGTAAATATCCTGCGAGATCGTGACCTGCGCGAAGCTGTCCGGCGGGACCGAAGGATTCAGTTGCAACACCACCCGGTACACGCCCACCAAGCCCGGCTCCAGACCCGCCGCCACAATATCCGCCGTCTTCGTCCCCGCAAGCGAGGAAACCGAGGCATCGGGATTGTTCGGTTGCGGCCCCCCATACGGATTCCCGTCCAGGACAGGAATCGGATTACCGTTCAAGTCCGACACGGTTCCCAGCCCGGTCGCGAAGATGTAGAACGTCTCGCCCGGCACCGCCGGATTATCCAGAGTGATCTGTGAGCCCGCCACGTTCGCGCAGCACAACTGCAATTGGTTCACACCCAGCGACAGGCTCCCGCCCACCGGAGTCGCCGCCGTGCTCGTCGCCGCGTTACTGGTTGCCGTGATCGGGTAGTAGCCTTCCGGCCCCGGAATCTTGGCCGTCAACAGGATGCGCACAAATGCTCCACCCTGGGACGCGGTCACCTTTTCCTCTTTGTTCGATTTGATCAGGGAGATCAAGGAGTCGCGGACACTGTCGAAAGAATCGCCGCTCTGCACCACATACGTGTACGTCCGGTCTTCAATCGTGATAACCCCGGTGTCGCCCGCCACAATGGACCCCGCCACCGTAATCGTGGCCGTCCCATAACTGGAACCGTGGTACGCGACGGCCGTTCGCGGATCCTGCCCGTCCTGCGCGAATACTCCCGGATTCTGTTGCGCAATCGGGACCGCCACCGCCGTCGTGGCGGTCACGGTCCCATCCTTGTGCACGGTGCGGACGACCGCGCTCAGGCTTCCGTTTACGCTGACAGCGCCGACACTGGTCTGCTGCAGCCGGTTATCCGCCACCTCGAACGGAATCTGCGCATTAATCTGCGTCGGCGAAACAAAGAACAACGGAGCTCTCATTCCATCGAAGTAAACTTCCACCCCGCCCAAATCGATCGGCAGTTGCGAAGCCGCCGGGTCCGGCTGCACCAGTGCGTCCGCCAGGTTCGTCCCGAAAATACTCACCACCGAGCCCGGAGCCACCACGCCCGCGCTTTCTCCTCCGCTTAACGTCGTTCCGCTCGCCGCGATGCTGATCATCGCCGTTGCGGAAGTCGATACAGCCACCGTGATCGCATTGCCGGGCAACCCCGGTATGCGCGCACTCAGCAGGATCTGGCTCAGCTGCGGCGGAATCGACGCGTACACATTCGGATCGCCGGAGCCCGCATTGATCGCGCTCACCAAAGCCTGCAAAATCGTGTCGCTGGTGTCGGTCGAAAGGATCGTGTACGTGTAGTCCTTGCTGTTAATCGTGACCGTGACCGTGTCCTTGGCCTGGATGGTCCCCGTCACTTCTACCTCGGCGCTCGCGAACGTCTCCCGGCTCGCCGCGTTGCGTACACCGTTGATCGGAACATTGTTGTCCCCGGGAGTAAACACCAGAACGCGGCGATTGGTCGGATCCGCTACATACAAATTGTTTCCGTCCCACGCCAGCGACGTCGGCGACGGCACAATGTCCGCGGCGGACTGCTTGATCAGGGGATGGAACAGATCGGTGACGCTGGTCACCACGCTCGCGAACTCGTCCGGCTGCCCCAGCACGAAATCCGCTTCCGGCGTATTCTGCGTGGGAATCGTGTTGAAGATCAGTACCCGGTCATTGCCGCCGTCTGCCACAAACAGCCGCTTCCCGTCCGACAACGCGAACCGCGGATAATTGAGCGTCTTGCCGCACCGGTCCGGATAATATTTATTCCCGCTCGAATCCGTGCCGGACGGGCATAGCCGGGTCTTGTCGTTGGCTATCGAACTCACGAAGTCCTGCTGCCCGATCTCTAAGCTGGCCGGCTGATTGTTCTGCGTCGGAATCGAACTCCACACCAGCACCCGGTTATATCCCAGATCCGATACAAACAACCGGATTCCGTCGCTGGTCACCGAAACCGGCGTCAACATCGTGCTCTGCGTAGGCTGCAAATCGGCGTCGGCAACCGGAATCGGAATTACGGAAGTGAAATCCTTCTGGCCCAGCACAATGTCCGCCGGCTGGTTGTTCTGCGTGGGAATCGAATTCCAGATTAGAATGCGATTGTTCTGCGTGTCCGCCACGAACAGCTTGCCGTTCTGCATCCATACGCCCTGCGGTCCGCGGAAGCTGGAAGCATTTGCCACCAGCGGCTGCACGGTCGTGAAGTTGGGTTGCCCCAACACCAGGTCCGCCGGCTGGCCGTTGAAGAACGGAATCGATCTCCAGATCAGAACCCGGTTATTCTGCGTATCCGCGACCGCCACAATGCGGCCGTCCGTAGCCACGCCCGTCGGCGTGCGCATCCCGCTCTGCGAAATATGGAAGCTGTTGTTCAGAAAATCTGACTGCCCCAGGACCACGTTGGCCTGACCCACGCAAACCGGGCAGCGCCCGCTGTAGGCCGCAATCTGCGCCAGCACGCCGGGCAAAGACTGCGAAATATTCTGGAACATCAACACGCGATTGTTGATCGGCGTGTAGCCCTCGCGATTGGAATCCGACACGAACAGCGTGTCTCCCGCGAATGCCAGCCCTCCCACGCCACCTAAAAGCGTGTCCGATGCGCCCGGAGTCTGCGAGGTGAAGGTCGTCTGCCCGATAACGAGCCTCGCGCCTTGTCCTGTTTGAAAATCGGCGGCCAGGCCCACACTGGCACAGAGTGATAGAAGGGCACAGTATCTGAACATTAATGGAAACGTAAGCGGGTTGCTCTTCAGTATAGCAATCTAAGGACGTTTCTCCACTCAAGCACGTTGCGGTCCATTGCGGACCATCTTCAATCGGGCAAATCGCTTACTTTTGCGCAGGCGGATCGCCGAACGTGATATCCGACTCCGCCCCGAACTTCCGGTAGTTCCGGAACTCGATCTTATTGCGCGAACAGCTACTTGTGCCTCTCACGCAGCTCAGCACTTCCGCCTCCACCGGCAGCAGGAAGTCCTGCCCCACCGCCAGCCGCACGAAATCGTAATCCGTGGAACTTTCCACTGTGTCCAACGGGAACAGGCTGGGCATCCCCCGAGCCTCCTGCTCGATCCGCATCACCCTCGACGTTTCCTTGTCGATCCAGATGCTGCCCCGGTATGCCGGATAGTAGAGTTCCGACGTCTGCTCGATCCGCCATCCGGACCGCTCCCGCGGAATCTCAAACTTGAACACCACCGCCGAGCGGTTGCGAATCCGGTCCTCGCCGTTGCGCTTGAACGTCGCGCCCGTGCCCGGCCTCAGGATCGCGTCCATCTGCGACGAAAATTCGCCCGTCGACCGCGATCCCGGAATCTCCTCCATCGGCTTGTTGACTACCTTGTTGCCGACCTTGATGTTCTTGTAGCTTTCCTTGCCGTCCTGGTAAGCCAGGTCCGCCGTCACGATGTCCAGCGCATCCCACCCCTGTCTCGGATTGTTGCTCTGATATCGCGTCGTCATCTGCTGGCAGAAAAAATTCGGCAGCGTGTCCGCATAAGACCCCGCCACATCCCGAGCCTTCGTGATCAGCGGATCCTCCTGCGGCAGGATCGGACCCGGCCCGGCTGTTGTTCCCAGCGTCGATCCCGAAACCTGCGGAACCCCCGCCGTAATCGCAGGAGCATTCCTCGCCGTTTGCACCGGAGCCGCCGGAACCGCAGGCGCCGGAGCCTGCACGGGCGCATCTTGTGCCGGAGGAGCCGCCGGAGCCGTTCGCGCCGTGGCCGGAGCCCCGCGCTTCAACTTCGGCTTCCCTGGATCGTCCGCATCGTTCACAGTGTTGTCCGCCGTCCGGACTTCCGTCGTGGGCCGATTGTCGATCTTCTCGTCCTCCGCCGGCGCAGCCGGAGCCGCGGGAGGTTTCCCCTTCGCGGATTTTTCAGGCTCGGGAGCAGCCGCCGGAGCGTCCCCCGCATCCGAACTCTTGTTCCGTCGCAGCACCGGACGATCGTCCCCCGGTTCGCGCCGCGATGCCGTCCCGCCCGATGATCCCGAAGACGGCGGAGCCGCCGCGGCTGCCGTCGGCAAATCCCAGGTCGCCGTCGCCCCCGCTCGATCCGCTGCAGTGCCCGCGCTCTGCCACTGCACTTCCACCGCGGTGAAGAATCCCTGATCGTCTTCGGTCGAATCCACCGTCACCCGGTCGCCCGGAGCGAACGTAGTGACCTCCGCGTCCTTGCCGTCCTTTTGCGAAACCGTCCGGCCGTTCACCCGATACCAGATGATCCGATGATCGTCCGGCTCAATCACCAGTTGCGTCGCTGTCGCGCGCCGCACCCGGCCCTCGGTGCTTGCCCCCGCCACAGCCGAACTGCGCGAGTCCTTGCCCTTGCCCGTATCTTTAGAGTCCTGTTTCTGCTGCTGCGGCTGCCGCCGTCCCCCCGGACCTTGCCCGCCGCCCAGGGGACCTTGCCCGCCCAGCGGCCCACCGCCGCCACCCGGAATCGGAAACTGCGCCAGCGCCGCCAGCGCGCCAAAACCCGCAACCAACAAGGGGAGCGCTTTCATACCTCAAGTATGACGCCGGTCGGACGCCCCCGGTATACCGCGAATGTGCGGCCCTGATGTTAGAATCCGCTCATGCGGCTCCTGGCGACCCTCCTCTGCACCGCCGCCCTCCTCCCCGCGGCGTCCCCCGGCCCTACCCCCGCCCAAATCCGCACCGCCTCCGCCCGAGCCCTCGCGCGCCTCCAGCAATCCCAAAAATCCTGGTACACCAATGAAACCTGCTCCTCCTGCCACCACCAGTTCCTCCCCGCCCTCGCCTACCAGGCCGCCCGCGAGCACTCGATCCCTTTCGACGAAAAAATCGCCCGCGCCGACGCCGCCAGAGCCTTCCACTCCCTTACCGACTTCGACAGCATCCTGGAACAAACCCATAACTTCGACCCCGGCATCGGCGGATCGCTCACGTTAGTCGCCGCCCACGCCGCCGGAGTCCAACCCACCCTGGCCACCGCCGCCTACGCCCGATTCCTCCTGCTGCGGCAGCGCCCCGCCGGAAACTGGGTCAGCTTCGATGAGCGGCCGCCGCAATCCTACAGCCTCTTCTCCGCGACCGCCCTCTCCCTCCGAGCCATCGACCTCTACTCGCACCCCAACCTCCGCCCTCAAGCCCAAGCCGCCATCGCGAAAGCCAGCCACTGGCTCGCGTCCAACACCCCGCGCAATACCGAAGACCGGACCTTCCAACTCCTCGGCCTAAAATGGTCCGGAGCCGCCCCCGCCACTCTGGCCCCGCTGGCCCAAGCCCTGCTCCAAACCCAGCAGCCCGACGGAGGCTGGAACTCGCTCGAAGGCCGCCCCAGCGACGCCTATTCCACCGGTCAGGCCCTCGTGGCCCTGGACGAAGCCGGCGTCACCGCACACCTCGACGCAAGCCGCGGCATCGACTACTTACTCAAGACCCAAGCCCGCGACGGCACCTGGCACGTCCCCACGCGCCTGCATCCTCCCGCCCCGCTCAGTCCCGACTATTTCGAAAGTAACTACCCCTACGCTCACGACCAGTTCCTCTCCGCCCTGGGAGCCAGTTGGGCGGTGATGGCTTTCGCAAGAGCCCTGGGCCCCGCCCGCCAAGCGGCCCCCGCGCCCCTCCGTGAAGATCCGCCCGCTCTCGAACCCTGGGTCGAAACCGTCCTCTTCGGCACCGCCGCCGACCTCAAACACCTCCTCGACACCGGCCTCGACCCCAATGCCGCGACCAGATCCGGCGGCATGACCCCGCTCATGCTCGCCGCCCCCGGCGTAGAGAAGATGACGCTGCTCCTGGATCGAGGTGCGAACATCAACACCCAGCGCCCCACCAGCGGCTACACCGCGCTCCTAACAACCGCCCTCTATGCCGACTCCGCCGCCGCGATCAAACTCCTCCTCGCCCGCGGCGTCCAGCCTCCCAAGGACCCCGTCTACAGCAACGCCACCCCGCTAGCCCTGGCCGCCCTAGCCGGCAACGCCGAAAGCGTGAAGCTCCTCCACGCCGCCGGAGAATCCGCCAACGAAATCTTCGACTACGCCGGACTCTCCTCCGCCGCCCCTCTGCTCCTCATGATCCCCACCAACGACCTCGCGGTAGCGCAATCGTTACTCGACGCCGGAGCCGAAGTGGACCGCCCCGACCCCGAGGGCCTCACCCCGCTCCACTGGGCCGTCCTAGGCAACCACGTCGAACTAGCCCAATTGCTCCTCAACCACGGCGCCCAAGTCAATCGCCAAGACAAACACGGCATGACCCCGCTGCTCTACGCCGCGAACATCGACTTCGGCGACCACCAGATGCTCGACCGGCTCCTCAAATCCGGAGCAAACCCCGCCGCCCGCACCCCCGAGAACCAATCCGCCCGCGACCTCGCGACCCAGCACCATCACACTCATCTGCTCCCCGCTCTGCCGCAACAGTAGAGCCCCACCCCCCCGATGCCTCCCCCCTCGCCCCACCGGCCGCAAACACCCCAAACCGAGCCGCGACAGTCATGGAGCGGCCTGCTGATGCTCGCTCTCCTCCTGATCCCCGCCCACATCGCGCTCGGACAGGACCTCGCCCTCGCCCCCCTCACCTCCACCCTCGCCGCCCTCCGCCCCCACCGCGACGAACATCGTGACACCCGCGGAGCCACCCCCGCCCTCACCACCGCCAAACACCAACTCCGTGATTGGATCGAGTCCCACCTCGCCACTTTCCCCCAAACCGGCGACGAGTCCGCCCTCGAACAGCAGTTCCACGCCGCCCTCCGCGACGCGCAGCTCCTCTGCGAAGGTCCCTGCTTCAGCCTCAACAGCACGCTCGGCTACCTCGACGAAGTCCGCCTCCGCCGAGAGCGCGAATTTCTGGTGGTCCAAACCAGCACCGGCATCTGGTGCGGCTACGACGATTCCGCCTACATCTATCAGTGGTCCAACTCTTCCTGGCGCCGAGTCTGGGAAGTCGAGCAGAACACTTACACCGCGAAGCGTTATGTCCCCCAGTCCCTCGCCGCCATCCACATCTCCGACCCCGGCCCCCAAGGCCGCCGCCTGATCCTCACCCTGGGTGCGAAGCCCGGCTGCTCCGCCGCCTTCCTCCCCGTCTACTACCGAGTCTTCGAATGGACCGCCCCCCAACCCCCGCGCCTTTTGCTTGACCGAGCCGAAATGGCCAGCCAAGCCGACATCCCGCCCATCAAAGGAGGAGTCACCGCATCCGAAGCGCGTCTGGAGTTCACCGCCGGAGGCACCGGCTACGGCTTCGGCCACCAGGCCACCCGCCACTTCGAGCTCCGCGGAGGCCGTTTGCGGCAAACCGAACCGCTGGCCCCCACCCCGCGCGATTTCGTAGAAGAATGGCTGAGCGCAAAATGGCCGGAAGCCGCGAAGCGCGCCGAATCCCCCGCGCTAGAGCCGTGGCACCGCAAATTCCATCGCGAAGACGGCCAAGGCGACTTCCCCGAGCCTACGCAGCAATGCTCGCCCGAGCTCTTTCAAGTCCCCCTGAAGCAGCACGACGACCCCGCCACGACCTACTATCTGGTCCGCTCGAAGCAACCCGGCCACTTCACGATCTCAGAAGTGTCCGACCATCCAAGCCCCACGTGCAAGCCTCCGATTAGCTCACCGCCCGTCCGCATCACGTCCCCGCCGCCCACCATCTCGCCCAACTGAGCCGCGACGGTAAGGGAGCGGCCTCCCGACGGCCCGCCACCACCCCTACTTATCGAAAATAACCTTCGAATCTGCCGCAAACTTCCGGTAGTTCTGAAAGTTAATCTCATTCTTCGTGCACGCCGAACTCCCTGCCTGGCACGTCAGGATCTCCGCATGGGTCGGCAGCACATAGTTCGCCCCGTCGATCCTCACGAACCCGTACTCCAGCGTCGACTCCGCCTTATCGAATGGAAAGTTCTTCGGCAGCGAATCCGTGCGCTCGTAAATTCGCAGCACGTGGAACGTCTCCTGATCGATCCAGATCGACCCGCTATATGCCGGCGAAGCCTTCGCTCCCGTCGGCGCAATGATGTCCCAGTTCGAGTTCTCCTGCAACACCGTGTAGTTGTAAACGTACGCCTTGCGGCCCGCGACCGATTCCTCCGCCGTGCGCCGGAAATTCGCCGCCGTGTACGGCGACAACAAGTCTTCGAGCGTAGCCGCGAACTCCCCCGTAGACCAAGCGCCCGACTTCTCGATCGGCTGTGACGAAGCCTTTCCGTTCACCTGGATGTTGCGATACTCCTCTTTCCCATCCACACTCACCACTTCCGCCGTCACCACATCAAGCGTCTTCCACCGCGCCGGAATCGAGTTGCTATACGTCCGCGCCGTCACCTGCTGCACGATGAAGTTCGGCAATTCGTCCGTCAACTTCTCCGACGCCGCCCGAGCCTTCGAAATAATGTCCTCCACCGGCCGCGCCGCCGCTCCCCCCGCCGGAGCCCGCTCGACGACTTTCTCCGGAGCTTTCTCAGGACCTTTCTCGGGAGCCTTCTCCGGAACCGTCTCTACCTCCGGAGCCTTCTCGAGCGTCGGTTTCTCCACTGAAGCCGTCGGCTCCGCCGGAGCACCCGCGGAAACCTCCATCGACCCCGCCGAATGCGTATCGCCCTCCACGGGACTCTTCGCCGCCGACCGATCAAACGGCCGCCCCGCGGTAGTTTTCTCCGCTTGCGTTCCTGCCCGCGAAAGGATCACTCGTAGAGCCGTCTCCGGATCGTCCGCGCTCACCTGCACCGACAACTGATCCCCCGCCTTCAGCAGCGAGTCACGCACAGACTCGCCCTCTTTATCCCGGAACTGCGTCTTGGCGAGCATCCGAAACTTCAGGATGCCTTTCTTCGGAACCTCGAGGTACAGATCCTTCTCGCCCAACTCGCGCAGCGTCCCGTCCACCGCGCGAAGCGCGATCTTCAGATCGTTTTTGTCCCCGCTATTCTTATCGCCCTTGTCGCGCTTCGGCAGCTTGACCTCGGGCACCGAAATCGGCACGCCGCCCGGACGATAAACCGGTGAATTATTGTTGGGATACTGCGAAGGATATTGCCCGCCCGGATTCTGCCCTCCAGGATAAGGCGAATTCTGCGGATAAACTTGCGCGGCAGCCACCGCCGCAATCGCCAACGCCAGCAGGAATCGGGTCATCGAAAACCCTCCCGAGTCATTGTAGCCTTTACAACCGTGCCGCAAGAGCTACAACCGAACGGCAAGAGTTACAACCGAGCCCCAAGAGTTACAACCGAGCCGCGACAGTCATGGAGCGGCCTGCCGCCCCTGCCCCAAATCCCCTTGCTCTAAATACCACCGGTACGTCTCCTCAATCCCCCGCTCCAACCCCATCCGAGCCTTCCACCCCAGCCCGCTCACCCGCGATACATCCAGCAGCTTCCGCGGAGTCCCATCCGGTTTCGAGGCGTCAAACACCAGCTTCCCTTCGAACCCCGTCACCCTCTGAATCATCTCCGCGAGTTCCCGGATCGTCAAATCTTCCCCCACCCCGACATTGACGATCTCCGCCGAATCGTACTCCCGCATCAGGAACAGAGCCGCGTCCGCCAGATCGTCCACATACAGAAACTCACGCCGCGGCGACCCGCTCCCCCACACCGCAACCTCCGCCGCGCTCAACACCTTCGCCTCGTGAAACTTCCGCATCAGCGCCGGCAGCACATGCGACGATTGCAAATCGAAGTTATCCCCCGGCCCGTACAGATTCGTCGGCATCAAGCTGATCGCCCGAAATCCATACTGCGCCCGGTACGCCTGGCACATCTTGATTCCCGCGATCTTCGCGATCGCGTACCACTCATTGGTCGGCTCCAGCGGACCCGTCAGCAGCGAATCCTCCCGAATCGGCTGCGGCGCAAACTTCGGATAAATGCACGACGACCCCAGAAATAGCAGCTTCTCCGCTCCATTCCGGTATGCCGCATCGATCACGTTGGTCTGAATCGCCAGATTATCGCGCAGGAAATCCGCCGGATACGTGCAGTTTGCCAGAATCCCGCCCACCTTCGCCGCCGCCAGGAACACAAACTCGGGCCTGTGCCCTTCGAAGAAATCGTTGACGTCGCCCTGCACCCGCAGATCCAGCGTGTCCCGTCCCGCCAGCACCAGATTCTCAAACCCGTCCGCGCGCAGCCGCCGGACAATCGCCGACCCCACCAGCCCTCGATGCCCCGCCACAAAAATTCGCGCGCTCTTCTCCATATGTGCTAACCCTGTGTGCTAACCCTGGTTTGCTAACCCTGGTGTGCTATCCGTGCAGCGCCCGCCGCAACTCCGAAGTATGTCCCGCATCCATCAGCGTCCGCTCCTGCTTCGCGAGATCCAGATCATGGTCCACCATCCGCCGCACCATCTCCCGGAACCCGACCTTCGGCTTCCACCCCAACGCCGCCCGAGCCTTCGACGAATCCCCCAGCAGGAAATCCACTTCCGTCGGCCTTAAATACCGCGGATCCGTTTCGACAAACTTCTTCCAATCGAGCGCAAGGCACTCCGCCGCCTCATCCAAAAACTCCCGCACCGACCGCGACTCGCCCGTCGACACCACGAAATCCCCCGGAGCGTCCTGTTGCAGCATCAGCCACATCGCCTCGACGAAATCCCCCGCGTAGCCCCAGTCGCGCTTGGCGTCCAAATTCCCCAGGAACAGCTTCTCCTGCAACCCGAGCTTGATCCGGCCGAGCGCCCGCGTAATCTTCCGCGTCACGAACGTCTCTCCGCGACGCTCCGATTCGTGGTTGAACAGAATCCCGTTCGACACGAACATCCCGTAAGCCTCGCGATAATTCACCGCGTACCAGTGCGCCGCCACTTTGCTCACCGCATAAGGGCTCCGCGGATAGAACGCCGTGCTCTCATCCTGCGGCGGCTTCGCCGCGCCGAACATCTCCGAGGACCCCGCCTGATAAACCCGCACCGGCTTCCCCGAAGTCTTGATGTAGTCCCGCACCGTTTCCAGCAACCGCAGCGCCCCGGTAGCCACCACATCCGCCGTATACTCCGGCTGATCGAAACTCACCCGCACATGCGATTGCGCCGCCAGATGATAAATCTCGTCGGGCTGGACTCTCTCGATGGTCCTCCGCAACCCCGTCCCATCCGAGACATCCCCGTAATGCAAAAACAGCCTCGCGCTCTGATCGTGCGGATCGGCGTAAATCGGATCCAGCCGTCCCGTATTAAAGGTCGACGCCCGCCGGATCAGCCCGTGAACTTCATACCCCTTACCCAACAAAAACTCGGCAAGAAAAGATCCATCCTGTCCCGTGATCCCCGTGATCAGCGCCCGCTTCATACGAACTTTACTTTCCGCATAGCCTTCACCACCATCCTCAACAACAAGACCCCATGACTCCACCGTTGAATATTCGTCTCTCCATACGTCCGCTCTCCATACCGCACCGGCAGATCCACGATCTTCATGTTGTACTTCGCCGCGCCGAACAACAAATCGAAATCCCCGAACGGATCGATCTCCCCAAAGTACCCGCGATTCGCCGCGATCACCTCATAGCTGCTCTTGCTCAGCACCTTGGTCCCGCACAGCGTATCTTTTATACTCTGCCCCAGCAACCAGGTAAACGCCAAACTGAAAAATTTGTTGCCGACGTGATTGAAGAACCGCATCGCGCGATCTTCCATCGGATACACCAGCCGCACCCCGTTGACGAACTCCGCCTTCCCGCTGCGCCAAGCCTCATAAAACCTCGGCAGATCCTCTGGAGGCACCGTCAAATCCGCATCCAGAATCATAAGCACTTCTCCGCGAGCCTCGCGAAACCCCGTCCGCACCGCATCGCCCTTGCCCTTGCCCGGCTGCTTGAACAGCCTCGCGCCGACCTCCGGCCGCTTCGCCATCTCCCGCTCAATCGCGCCCCACGTATCGTCCGACGAGTTCCCCTCGACGAAAATCAGATCCGTCCCCGCGCCCATCTGCGGCACCCGGTCGAAAATCTGCGGCACGTTGCCTTCTTCATTCCGCGCCGCCACCACCACCGTCACCATCGGCTCCGGCGTCACCGCCCGGGGCTGCGGCCGCGACACAAAAACGTTCGCCAGCCCGAACCACCGGAACGGCGTCATCTTCACCAGATACTTGTTCGCGATCGCATTCACCACGGGAGTCCAGAACGGCCACAGCAGTTCCTGCGACTCGTGAATCACCTCCAGATCCGCCAAATACAAAAGATTGGCGACATCCCCCGGAGCCAGCCAGTTCTGCGTCAACTGCTTCTTCGCCAGCCCAAACATTTCCGCGATTCTTCGTGGAATCTCCCACAGCCGGTTGTACGCGTTCAAAATCACCCGCGTCCCCGGATGACAATGCCGCGAGATATTCTCGAACACCTGCTGCACGTCGTATAAGTCGTTCACCAGGTCGGAGCACACCACGTAGTCGAACGTCTCGCGCAAATCGAACGAATGCGCATCGGCCTCTTCGAAACGCAACTCCGGATGCCGGGCCTTCCCCCGCTCCAACATCGCCGGACAAAAATCGAGCCCCACCCCGTAAGCCGGCCGCAGCGCCGCCAACAGATCTCCCTGGCCGCACCCGATCTCCAACACCCGCGCGCCCGGCGGAATCAGCAAGGAGTAAACTTTCGCCAGCCGCCGCTGATAATAAGCCCGAGGCCTCCGCCACCGGTCATACGTGCGCGCAAACGTGTCCCAGTACGCCAACCTCTCTTGCCGGAAATGCTGATATTTTGCGGCCTTTTCTGTGTCCGTCTGCAACGTGTGCGTCAATGAGAGAAAACCTTCGTCTCAGTATGGCACGCGCCCACGCGCCTCCCCGCGATTCCCCCTCGCCCCCGCAACCGGCTCCCCAGACCGAGCCGCCCGTTCAAACCGCACCCCCCGTTCAAACCGCACCGCCCGTTCAAACCGCACCGCCGGTTCAAACCGCACCGCCGGTTCAAACCGAGCCGCGACAGTAATGGAGCGGCCTCTCGACGCCGCTCAGCCTCTCGACGGCTGTTAAAATGTCCTGGAATGTTCACCCTAACCCCGGACGCCGCCGCGCGCGCCCGCACCCACATCGAAACCAGCATCGAAACCAAACGCAAACTCCTCGATGCCGGCCAAGCCCCCCTCCTCGAAGCCGCCCGAGCCATGGGAGAATCCCTCGCCGCCGGCCACAAAGTCCTCCTCTGCGGCAACGGAGGCTCCGCCGCCGACGCCCAGCACATCGCCGCCGAATTCGTCAGCGTCCTCGACCATCGCAACCCCCGCCCGCCCCTCGCCGCCATCGCCCTCACCACCGACACCAGCTTCCTCACCGCCAGCGCCAACGATTTCGGTTTCGACGGGATCTTCGAACGCCAGGTCGAGGCCCTCGGCCGCCCCGGCGACGTCCTCATCGGCATCTCCACCTCCGGCAGCTCGAAAAATGTCCTCCGCGCCATCCGCTATGCGAGCCACAACCACATCCGCACCATCGCCCTCACCCGCGAAGGAGCCTCCGCTCTCGCCGAGGCCGCCGAAATCGTCCTGCAAGCCCCCTCCCGCGTCACCCAATTCGTGCAGGAGTGCCACATCATGATGGGCCACATCATCTGCGACCTGATCGAGCGCTCCTTAGCCAAGTCCTAAGCCCATCCCTGACACGCCGGACTTCCTGTATACTGTCCGCGTATCCGATGGCCACCCCACAAATGGAACGCACCCCAGCCTCTGCCATGAACCGCTGGCTCATCCCCATTGGAGCCGTCCTGGTCCATATCTGCATCGGCTCGGTCTATGCCTGGAGCAATTTCAATCGCCCCATCGACGCCCTCTTCCCCAACGCGCCGACATGGCTCCATACCCCCTACATCAACTTCACTCCCGCGCTAGTCCTCCTCGGCCTAAGCGCCGCCTTCGGTGGACCCTGGGTAGAACGCCGCGGCCCCCGAGTAGCCGCCACCGCCGCCGCCTGCTTCTTCGGACCCGGCTTGCTCCTCGGCGGACTCGGCCTGATGCTCAAGCTCCCGCTGCTCGTCTTTTTAGGAATGGGAATCGTAGCCGGAATCGGCTGCGGCCTAGGCTACATCGCGCCCGTCAGCACGCTCGTGAAGTGGTTCCCCGACCGCCGCGGCATGGCCACCGGCATGGCGATTATGGGCTTCGGAGCCGGCTCCGCCGCCGCCAGCAAACTCGACGTTTACTTCGTCGCGCAATTCGGCGTAGCGAACACCATGTTCCTCTTCGGCGGAGCCTACTTCGTCCTCATGCTCCTGGGAGCCGGAATCCTCCGCCGCCCGCCCGAAGGCTGGAAGCCCGCGGGTTGGATTCCCGCCGCGCACACCAACAAACTCATCACGGACCGCAGCATCTCCCGCAACGACGCCCTAGCCACCCCGCAGTTCTACCTGCTCTGGGCCATCTTGCTCATCAACGTCACCGCCGGCATCGGCATCCTCTCTCAAACCGCCCCGATGCTCCAGGACATGTTCCACAAAACCCCCGTCGAGGCCGGAACCATCGTCTTCATCGTGGGACTCTTCAACGCCGGAGGCCGCTTCTTCTGGGCCTCCAGTTCCGATTTCATCGGCCGCCGCAACACCTACACGCTCTTCTTCGTCGTGCAGGTAGCGCTCTTCCTCTTGATCCCCACGCTAGCCGCCGATCAAAACTGGGGGGTCTTCCTAGCCTGCCTCTTCACCGTCTTCACCATGTACGGCGGAGGCTTCGCCACCATCCCCGCCTTCCTGGCCGACATCTTCGGACCCGAAAACGTCGGCGCGATTCACGGAGCCGTCTTAACCGCCTGGAGCGCCGCCGCCGTAGCCGGCCCCGTAATCATCACCCAACTCTCAACCCGTGCCAATGCCGCGTTGGCCCCCGGCGCCAGCCGAGTCCACATCTACGACACGCCCCTCCAAGTCCTGGCCGCAGCCCTGGCAGTAGGCTTCGTGCTCACTCTGTTAGTCCGCCCCCTAAACCGACGATCCGACCCACGCTAACCAAAACCGACCCAGGCTAACCAAAACCGACCCGCGATAACCAAAACCGAGCCGCGACAGTAATGGAGCGGCCTCTCGACGGCACTACTCATGCCGCAACGCCACCATGGGCTCCACCCTCGCCGCCCTCCGCACCGGCAAAACCCCCGCCACCATCGCGGCCCCCACCAACCCGGCCACCACCACTCCCAGCATCACCGGATCTCCCGCATCAACCCCATAAAGCTGCGCCCGCACCATACTCCACAACCCGATCCCCACCGGCACCGCCGCCACCGCCCCGATCCCCACCAGCACCACCACCTCCCGTAACACCAGCCACGAAACCGTCCCACGCCGAGCCCCCAGCGCCATCCTCACGCCAATCTCCGTCGTCCTCCGCGCCACGTTGAACGCCATCAGCCCGTACAACCCCACCGCCGCCAGCACCGCCGCGACTCCACCGAACCCCGCCGCGAGCCCCGCCACCAGCCTCTCCGTCGCGATGCTCCGGTCCACCTGCTCCTCCAGCGTTCGCATCGCATACACCGGAACATTCGGATCCACCGACCGCACCGCCTCGCGAAGAACCCCCGCCATCGATCCCGCCCCCGCACTCGACTTCACCACTACGAAATGCCCCGCCGGATCGTCATTCTGATCGAAATCCAGAAACACCTGCGAGGGGGGCGCGTCGCGCAACCTCTCATAGCGCGAATCCTTCACCATCCCCACGATCTCCATTCTCGATCCGTAGAGCATCATTCCCCGCCCGATCGCACTGCGCCCCGCGAAATACTTCTTCGCGAACGTCTGGTTCACGACCGCCACCGCATGCCTGCTCCCCGCGTCCGACACCTGAAAATCGCGCCCCTCCAGAATCGGCTGCCCCATCGCGGCGAAATAATCCCGGCTCACGAGGTTGAACGCCTGTGTCATGTTCTCGCTCGGCGACGCCTGGTATCCCTCGATTCCAACCGCCTGGCCCCACCAATCTCCATCAACCACGCGCAGCGCGGCAATCCCCACCTTCTCCACACCCGGCACCGCGCGCAGCCGCTCGGCCAGCTGCCGGTAGTATGTGACCGCCCGCTCCTTCCGGTATCCGTTCAAATCCGCCGCGATCGAAAAGGTATCGACGCGATCTGTCTGGAATCCAGGATCCACCGTCCGTAAATTCGCGAGCGACCGCACAAACGACCCCGCCGCCAGAAACAACAGTGCGGACAAAAACACCTGCCCCACCACCAGCGCGCGCCGCAGCCGTGGACTCCCCGCGCCTGCCCGCCCATGCTCCCGCACCGCGGTTGAAATATCGAAGCGAGCCGCGCTCCACGCCGGCAACAATCCGAACAGCAGCCCCGCCGCCGCACAAACCGCCAGTGTGAACGCCAGCACTCTCAAATCCGGCGACGTGTTCAATTGCAAATGATCGTCCCCCGCCGGAATCAGAGCGATCAACAGCCGGTCCGCCCAGATCGCCAACGCCACGCCCGCCGCGCCGCCGAGCAAAGTCAGCAGCGCGCTCTCCGCCAGCGACTGCCGCGCCAGCCTCCCTCGATCCGCCCCCAACGCCAGCCGCACCGCGATCTCCCGCGACCGTGCCGCTCCCCGCGCCAGCAACAAATTCGCCACGTTCAGCGCCGCCATCAACAACACCAGCGCCACCAGCCCCATCAACACCCGCAGCGGATTCTCGTAACGCTGCCGCATCCTCGAAAACCCGCGCGCCCCCGGCGTCACTTCCAGATACGTCGCCCGAAACTTCTGTTGTGCGTAAGCCTGCTGTTGCGGAGTTCCTTCGAAGAACGTCCCACCGGCCGCATCCGCCTCGATCATCCCTCGGAACAGCGGATCCAGCCTGGCCCGCGCCTGCTCCTTCGTCACGCCCTCTTTCAGCCGTGCGAACACTTGCACCCAAGCTGCCTGCCGGTTCTCTAAATTCCAAATGTTCCCGAAAAACCCCGTGAACTGCTTCGCCATCGAAATCGGAATCCGGATCTTCGTCCCGAGCGCCAGATCCATCCCTTCGAATCCCTTCGCGCTCACCCCGATCACCGTCAGCGGAACATTGTTCGCCAAGATGGTTTTGCCCACCACGCCCGGGTCTGCCCCAAACCGCTCGACCCAAAAGTCGTAACTCAGCACCGCCACCGGATGGGCGCCCTCCCCCACATCGTCCCCCGGGTTGAACACCCGCCCCATCGCTGCCCCCACCCCCAGGACATCGAAATAGTCCCCCGAGACAAGTTCGCCCTGCAGGTGCTCCGTCTCCGCGCCGCCGCTTTGCCTCAGGAACGCGAAGCTCAGTTCCACGGGAAACTGCGCCAGCGCTCCATCGAAGGCTCCACTCCGATCCCGAATCTCGCGGTAGTAGGGATACGGAAGCGTTCCCAAGCCAATGCTCGGGATGCTGCGCTGTCCTTGCCATGCGATCCTCACCAGTGCCTGCGGATTCTTCACCGGCAGCGACCGCAGCAGCACCTGATCCAACAATGTGAAGATCGCCGTGTTCGCCCCGATCCCCAGAGCCAGCGACAACACCGCCACCACTGTGAACCCCGGATTCCGCCGCAGCTGCCGCATCCCGTACCGCAGATCCTGCATCAAGTGATCCACCCATGCCAACCCGCGCCGCTCCCGATAAGCTTCCTTCACCTGCGTCACCCCGCCGAGCTTCATCAACGCCGCCCGCCGAGCCTCTTCCCTCGACATCCCCGCGCGTAAGTTATCGTCGATGTGCATCTGCACATGGCTCTCGATCTCCGCCGAAAACTCCGAGTCCAGCCGTCCAAACATCCCGAGAACCCGCATCCAAACCGCGCGCAGCGTTCTCATGACTTCTCTCCCGCCAGGAACCTCTGCATGATCTCGGTCGTCTGGCTCCACTGCCGGGCTTCCTTCTCCACTTGCTTCCGCCCCGCCCGAGTCAGCGAATAAAATTTCGCCTTCCGATTGTTCTCCGACACGCCCCACGCGGCCGAGACGTATCCCTCCTGCTCCAAATTCAGCAGCGCCGGATACAGCGTCCCGTAATTCACCGAAAGCAAATCCCCGCTCGTCTGCTCAATCCGCCGGGCAATCCCATACCCATGCATCGCCCCCATGGTCTCCAGCGTCTTCAGCACCATCAACGCCAGCGTCCCCTGCCAGACATCCGGTCGATCCGCCATCGTGTTCTCCTATTGTTATCCAATATGTCACAGCTCGTATTGGTTTGCAATAGGAATGTCCGAGCAAAGAAAAAGGCGGACCCGCAGGCCCGCCCCTTCTGACTCCCGACGATTATCTTCGAGTCTCTACTTCTGCAATGCCGTCAGCGCCGCGATCACTTCCGCGCTGTGCGGATTCGGATCCACCTTCACGAATTCCTTCCGGATCACGCCCTTCGGATCCAACAGGAACGTATTCCGCGCCGCGACTTCAGTCGTCCCGAACTTCTGCACGGACCCGTACAGGTTCACCACCTTGTGATCCACGTCGGCCAGCAGCTTGAACGTCAGGCCTTCTTTAGTGCAGAACTCCACGTGCGAATCCACCGCATCCACGCTCACGCCGACAATTGCCGCGTGCAGCTTCTCATACTGCGCCTGATCGCGCTGGAAATTATGCGCCTCAATCGTGCAGCCCGGGGTCTGATCTTTCGGATAGAAGTACAGCACCACCCACTGCCCCTTGAAGTCATGCAGGTTGACCGTCTTATTCTCTTGCGACTTCAACGTAAAGTCCGGAGCCGCCGCGCCCACGGCAGGCACATCCGCCGCCGCCGCGATCCCCGCCAACCCCACCGCCGCCGCCAAAGCCAGCGCCGCCGGCAAAATATGCCTGAAGGTATTCTTCATTGTCTTAAGTCTCCTCGAAGCGAGATTCACTCCCCATCCAGTGTACAAACATCCAGCCCCGCGTGGCACAGGCTCCTGCAATATTCCCCGCTTACGACACACTCGCCCCCACGCGCATGCGATAGTGCAAGCGAAGAAATCGAACGCCCCACAGGGAAAGAAAGTGGTCGGCCCGCGCTCCGCCGCCTTCGGAAGCGTAGACCCGGATCGTTTCTTTCAAGCTGCGGACATACCGTGCCCAGCCCCGCCCCCGTTCGGAGTGAACGACAAAATAGAAACCCGGATCGCCAAATCTCTTCCCCACCGATTCTACCGAGAATGATCCATCCTCATGTGTCTGAGGCTTCATGAAAACGATCGCATTTCCGTGCGGCAACGGAAACACAACCTTTACGCAGGGCTCCCGATAGCCTGGCACGCGGCAGACCGAATAGCTGCCCGCGTAGAGGACGTTCTTCGTCGCGATCAACTGCCTCACCCATGCCGTCTGCACGACCTCGCCCGAACTCTTGTCGCGCAACTGCACCACAGCACTGGTGATCCCTCGACTGCTATCGAGCGCTGACAAAGGCACATTCAGTTGCTGCAAACGCCGGCTGAAGATCGTCGCCAGTGCCCACCCAAAGGGCTTGAACGGTCCACACCACTCTGACCACGCATCAAGCTCATATTCAGAAGTCCGCTCATAAAACTGTTGAACCTCAGCCGCGACCGGATAAGACCCGTCTTTACAAAGGTCGCTAAAATTCTGGATCAAGCCGCGAGGGCCGTCCTCTCGTACTTGGAGAAGGTGTTCCCGTGCGTACCTCTCAAAGAACTCGTTTCCGATCCGGCGCGAGTTCCCGCTCGGACCGTCCAACCAGTCTTGTTCGATCAAGTCGATCTCGTGGCCAGTGAATCGCACCCACAGCTGCGTGAGCCAATCGCTCAAGTAGCCTCGCTTTTCTCCCAGCCAGATCACAGCCGAATTATCACACAAGGATTCTTCGCCACCCCCTTGTGATAAATTCATAGATCGCCACCGGAGGTTTTCCATGTCAAAATTCCCCCTCGCCCTAGCCGCCGCCCTCCTCGCCGCCGCCCCCGCCTTTCCCCAAAAGGCCACCGCGAAAAACGTCCCGGAGATCCCCTTTGACTCCGTCCCCAACTTCCTCAAGCTCCCCGCCGGACTCTACCTCGGCGAAGCCATGGGCGTCGCCACCAACTCCAAAGGCCACCTCTTCGTCTTCACCCGCAGCGCCAACACGCGCCTCTTCGAATTCGATCAAACCGGAAAATACGTCCGCGAAATCGGCGAGGGCAATTACGGCTTTGAGTTCGCCCACTCCGTCCGTGTGGACCCCGAAGACAACATCTGGGTCGTCGACGAAGGCACCAACATGGTGATCAAGTTCAACCCCGCCGGACGCATCGTGATGGTCCTCGGCCACCGCCCCGACGTCGTCGCCGGAGCCCTCTCCACCACCGTGCCCGCGGTCCCTGCCGAAAAATACACGCTCGGCCGCCCCACCGATGTCGCCTGGGACCCGCAAGGCAACATCTTCGTCTCCGACGGCTACATCAACAACCGCGTGGTGAAGTACGACAAGAACGGCCGCTTCCTCAAACAAGCCGGCTCCGAAAAAGCCTCCGCCGAGCGCGGCCAGTTCAATCTCCCTCACGGCATCGCCGTCGATGCCAAAGGCGACGTCTATGTCGCCGACCGCTCCAATCACCGCATGCAAAAGTTCGATAACGATCTCAAGCTCAAAGCCGTCTTCGACAACATCGGCGACTCCTGGACCGTCTGCGTCTCCCCCGGTCCGCACCAATATCTCTTCACCTCGAACTCCAACCCCAACGGCAACGCGCCCGGCACCTGGGACAACACCGGCGAGATTTATAAAATGGAGCTCGACGGCACCATCCTCGGCAAATTCGGCCACGCCGGAAAAATCGTCCCCGGCTTCCAAGTCGTCCACATGATGGATTGTCGCAATCCCAACGAAATCTTCGTCGCCGAAATCGAATCCTGGCGCGTCCAAAAACTCCTGCTCAAGCCGCAGGCCGCGAAATAAGGAGCCATCATGAAAACTCTTCTGACCACCCTGCTCCTCTCCGCCGCAATCGTGTCCGCCCAGCCCGAGATCAACTTCGATTCCAACCCCGACCTCCTAAAATGGCCCGCCAACATCCACATGGGCGAGGCCGCCGGCGTCGCGACCAACTCTAAAGGCGACGTCTTCGTCTACACCCGCACCGGCCACCCCACCATCTCGCTGGGCACCTCGCGACCCTTCGCCCACGGCGGCTCGCGCTTCTTCCATTTCGATAAAACCGGAAAATATCTCGGCGAAATCGGCCAGGATTCCTACGCCATGCTCGTAGCCCAGCAAGTCCGCGTAGACCCGCAAGATAACATCTGGATCGTCGATCAAATGTCCAGCATGGTCGTCAAATTCGATCCCGCTGGCCAGATCCAACTCCTCCTAGGCCGCAAATCCGAATCCGAGCGCGTCCCCTCCAACGCCGCCGCCGGACCGCCCCGTGGTCGCGGACCCGCCGGAGCCGGCCAGCCGCAAGACGGCTTCAATCGCCCCACCGACGTAGCCTGGGACGCCGCCGGCAACATCTATGTAGCCGACGGCTTCGGCAACAACCGCATCGCCAAGTTCGACAAGAACGGAAAGTTCATGAAGAGTTGGGGCTCGACCGGCGCCACGAACGGACAGTTCAACACCGTCCACAGCATCGCCATCGATGCGAAAGGCATGGTCTACGCCGCCGACACCGGCAACAAGCGAATCCAGATCTTCGACGCCGACGGCAACTACAAATCCCAAATCACTGGCATCGGATCCCCCGCCGCCCTCTGCCTCACCCCCGGCGCGCACCAATACCTCTACTCCTCGAACTCCAACCCGGTTGACGACATCGATACCGGAGGCGAAATCTACAAACTGGAACTCGACGGCAAAGTCGTAGGCAAGTTCGGCAAAGCCGGCAAGCTCCCCAAAGAGTTCGGCACCGTAAACGAAATCACCTGCCGCTCCGACAACGAAATCTACGTAGGCGAAATCGGCAACTGGCGCATCCAAAAACTCACCCTAAAGTGACCTGGCGCGGACACTCGTGTCTGCTGCAATCCGACGAAACCCCTACGGCGCCACCGACCACTTCACCGTACACTTCTTCTGCGTCTTCGAACTCTTGTTCGTCAGCACCATATCCTGCCCGCCGCCCGGCCTCGCGACAAACCGGACATCCCACGTCTTCCGATCCAGTTCAAACCGCCGCCCCGCCGTAATCACATTGCGAAACGTGTACTCCCCGTTCGGCTCAATCGCATCGCCATTGCACTCCAGGGTCCCCGCTGTCGGCTCATCGAACCCCCGCCGCGTCGAAAACCCGCCGCCCGATCCCGTCGCTGCCGGCGGACTCGGCCGCAGCACGTTCATCCAATACTGCGCCCGATACTTCTTCTCCTGATCCCCCTGCGCCAGATCCGCCGCCAGCAGCGTCTGCGCCGCCTCGCGATAATGCGGCAGAATCAGCGACGCGTTCTTGCGCCACCCTTGCACATCCGGCATGTCCAGCAAAATCCGGCACACCGTATACGCGACATTCTCCGGCAACTCCGGAGGAGGCAGCGCCAGTAAATCGTCCAGAAACGGCTTCGCGCTCTCCGGAAACCGCAGCATCAGATTCGTGAACATCGGCGTGTTCGGAGGCACAAACGTCGCCTCGCGCCTCTGCCTCCACGAAAACTCCACCACCGCCGCGCCCACCTTCGCATCTGCCAGCGCCGTAACCACATCCGTCAGATTCTGGCGGCCCTCGTCCTTCTTCCAAGCCAGAATCAGCTCGTCATCTTCGATGTCCCGATACCAGCTCAGCCATCCCGTCATCGTAGTAATCGTGGCCTGCCGGTTCGTCGCGTCAAGTTTCCCCAACAACGCCTTGATCCTCTGCCGAGCCACCACCGGAGTAAACGGCGCCGGCCCCACCGGCTTAAATTGCCCGAACGCAGCCGCGCAAAACACCACCCCTGCAATAAAATTCCGCATCATAATCGACAGACCCAGTGTGGCACAGTGAAGCTGTGGCGCAGGCTCTCCAGCCTGCCGCGTCGAGCCTCGTCTCGACGCTCTTCCCTCAGTCCGCCCATCCAATCCAGTAAAATAACTTCAATCCAGCCATGCCCCTCACCCCCGGCGAAAAACTCGCCCACTATGAAGTCCTGTCTCCGCTCGGCGCCGGCGGCATGGGCGAAGTCTACCGCGCCCGCGACACCCAGCTTGACCGCGACGCCGCCATCAAAGTTCTCCCCCGAGCCCTCGCCGCCGATCCCGACCGCCTCGCCCGCTTCGATCGCGAAGCGAAAATTCTCGCCGCGCTCAACCATCCCAACATCGCCGTCATCTACGGACTCGTCGAAACCCCAGACTCCTCGGCAGGCGTCCAGCGAGCCCTCGCCATGGAACTGGTCCCCGGCGAAACCCTGCTTGACCGAATGAAGCGCGGCCCCATCCCCCTCGCGGAAATCCTGCCCATCGCCCGCCAGATCGCCGAGGCTCTCGAAGCCGCCCATGAGCGAGGCGTCATCCATCGCGATCTCAAACCCGCGAACGTCATGATCACCCCCTCAGGCCTCGTGAAAGTTCTCGACTTCGGACTCGCCGCCATGGCCCAGCCCGGCGCCACCGCCTCCTCCGATCCCGTCAACTCCCCCACCCTCACCATGGCATGACCCAAGCCGGAGTCATCATGGGCACCGCCGCCTACATGGCTCCCGAACAAGCCGCCGGAACCGCCGTCGACAAACGCGCCGACATCTGGTCTTTCGGCGTTGTGCTCCACGAAATGCTCAGCGGCAAGCGCCTCTTCAGCGGAGACACCGTAGCCCACACCCTCGCCGACGTCCTCCGCGCTCCCATCGAGTTCAACAACGTCACCGCCCCCGCGCCGCTCAAAAACCTCCTGCGCCGCTGTCTGGACCGCAATGTCTCCACCCGCCTCCGCGACATCGGGGAAGCCCGCGTGCTTCTCCAAAACCCGATCGCCGAGGATCTTCCCGCGCCCTCCGCTCCGCCTGCCGCCGCGAAGAAGCCGGGCTTCCTTTGGCCCGCCGTAGCCGCCCTGGGAGTCATCGTGGCCGCCGCGGCCCTGGCCGTCCCCTACTTCCGCCCCGCCACCGTCCCCGAAGTCACCCGCTTCGAAATCCACGCGCCCCCCGGCACCGTTTTACCCCTCGGAACTCCCGCCGTCTCCCCCGATGGACGCACCATCGTATTCACCGCGGCCGACAAGCAGCAGACCCTGCGCCTCTACGTCCGCACGCTCGATTCTCTCGATACCCGTGTTTTGCCCGGTACCGAAAACGCGGCTCATCCCTTCTTCTCTCCCGACGGACGCTCGATTGCCTTCGCCAGCGGCTCCCGTGAACTGATGCGCATCGACCTTGCCGACGGCGCCCCTCGCGTTCTCGCGGACCTCACCGGTCCCTGGCACGGCTCCTGGAGCCAGAACGGCGTCATCCTTTTCCAGTCCTCGGGTCTGAATCAGATTTCCGCCAATGGTGGTACGCCCAACCCACTGCTGGACGCCGCCTTTCCCTTCTTCCTCCCCGATGGCAACCGGTTCCTCAGCTATATGACCGCGCAAGCCTCGAAACCGGAAGACAAGCCGCACATCGATCTCATCGCGCTCGGTTCAAAGCAACACACGCCGGTTCTCAGCGACGTCAGCTCTGCCGCGATCCCCGCAACTGTGCCCGGTGGCGCAATGTACCTTCTGTACATGCGCCGCGTCAACGTGATCGCCCAGCAGTTTGACCCGTCCACAGGCAAGCTTCTCGGCGAACCCACGGCCATCCTCGATAACGTCGGCCGGGTTGCCAATCCGGCCTTGATGCCCGCCCTGGGAGTCTCCGCTTCCGGCACGCTCGCGTTCCAGAGATCCGCGAATCAAGGCGACGGCCGTCTCACTTGGTATGACCGGACCGGGAAGCCCATCTCCGAACTGGCTCCGGAGGCCGTCGGCCGGGGTCCTGTCCTTTCCCCCGACGGACAATTCGCCGCGGTGCTTCGCGCGGATACGTCATCCCTAAACGAAGCCATCTGGGTGACCGACCTCAAGCGCGGCACCTCCTCCCGCCTCACCTTCGCCAAAGAAAGAGACCGGTTTCCCGTTTGGTCCGGCGATAGCAAACGGATTACCTTCAATCGAGACGGGGTCGGCGTGTTCGAAAAGGATGCGAGCGGCGCAGGGGCGGAAGTTCTCCTCCTGCCGGGAAAAAGCCAATTCTCGCGATCGCCCGATGGAAAGTATCTGATCCAGAACGAAGGCTCAGGCCCAGGCAAGGCGATCCTTGTGCCCATTCCCGCCGACGCGGCGAGCGGCAAGAACCCCGTCGCCGTCGGCTCGGCCAATGGACGAAATCAGAACTTCGAATTCTCCCCGGATGGCAAGTACATCGCCTACGTTTCCAGCGAGACGGCACGTAACCAGGTCTACGTCCAGGCCACGCCACCCGGTACAGGACGCTGGCAGATCTCCGTCAACGGGGGCATCAATCCCCACTGGCGCAGAGATGGCAAGGAACTATACTTTTCGGACGGGGAGGAACTCTTGGCCGTAGATGTAACGCTGCGGGAAGGCGCCTCGGTCTCCGCAGGCTCCCCCCACGCGCTGTTCCGCATCAACATCACCGGCGGCTATTCGCCCGCGCCCGACGGCCAGCGCTTCCTCATCCATACCGACTACTCCACCGAGGCCGACTCCCCCATCATCGTCGTCCAAAACTGGTGGGCCGCCCTGAAGAAGTAGCCGTGAGCCGCCCTGGTAAAATCACTCTAGATGCCTCCCGGTCGCGAAGTCCCGGATTCGGTCCTCGCCACCATGCGCGAGGACTGGAACAACCGAGCCAAAGAAGACGCCTACTATTACGTCGGTTTCGCCCACCCCGATCAGGACACCGAAGTTTTCCAATCCACCGCCGCCCCCATCGTCGCGGTCATCGAAGCCGAGTTCTATCGCCTCCCCGCCCCGCCCGCCGAATGCAAGGCCCTCGAAATCGGCTGCGGACCCGGCCGCCTCATGCTCCCCCTCAGCCGGCACTTCGCCGAGATCCACGGCGTCGACGTCTCCGATGAAATGGTCGCCCGAGCCACCCAGCTTCTCGCGCAAGCCCCCAACGCCCACCCCCACACCGGCACCGGAGCCGACCTCTCGATGTTCGAAGACAACACCTTCGACTTCGCCTATTCCTACGCCGTCTTCCAGCACATCCCCAGCCAAGCCGTCGTGCTCAAGTACCTCCGCGAAATCCAGCGAGTCCTCAAACCCCGCGGCATCTTCCGCGGCCAGTTCCACGGAGCCCCCCAATCCGAAAACCCCGACACCTGGGCCGGCTGCTTCTTCACCGAAGACGAACTGGCCGACTTCGCCTCCCAGCGCCAACTCCAGCTTCTCGCCCTTACCGGCGAAGGCACCCAATACCTCTGGACCACCTTCCGCAAGGTCGACCCCGCTCTTTCCTACGATGCCCCCGCCGACCTCTCCCGCGTCAAGGTCCAGGCCGTAACGGGAGCCCACGGCCACTCGACCGTCCCCCAGCGCGGAGCCTATGCCGCCGTCAGCCTCTGGCTCACCGGCCTCCCCGACACCTGCGATTGCAACGACCTCAGCGTCAGCTTCCCCGCCCCCGGCCCTCCCGTCCGCCCCTGCTACCTCAGCCCCGTCGATCCCGCGAGTGGTGGCGCGCAATTGAATGCCGTCATGCCCCGCGGAGTCCCCGCCGGCACCGCGAAAATCATCTTGCTCCATCGAGGCAAACCGGTAAGTGAGGGCTCTATTGAAGTAACTCCCGGCCCCACGCCGGCGCCCACCATCTCCACCGTCACCGACGGCCTGAACCGCCTGTCCGAATTCACCGTCTCCTCGGACGCCTTCAAAGTGATTCTCGAAGACGTCGACAATCCCGAGGACGTCTACTTTCAAGTGGACGGCCGCTCGGCCCTGATCACCCACCGCAACTGCCTTCATCGCGTGCGCGATCAGTATTACTTCACCGTCATGGTGCCTCCCGGCGTCCGCTCCGGTGACCGCGAACTCCGGATCCAGGCCTGCGGCGTAGAGCTCCCGCCCGTCAGTCTCCACTTTGTGTAATTTATTTCGCGAATCGCTTCAGCCAGTTAGCGAAGCCCCGCCCGCGACTCTGCTCTGCGCACCCGCTATTCTTCAGTCGTAACAACGAGTTTGTCTTGATGGCCATCAAGTCGTTGATTGAAGTAGGACTGGACTTCCGGAGGCCGTTAGAAGCCTTGCAGGTGGCGCCCACACGATCCACTGTGACGGAAGATTCAGCAGAGGACGCGTCCGGTAATAAGCTCCGTGGCACCCAAAGGGGGCTCGGAACCCAGAGAGGGAGGAATTCGACAGATGGACAAGGCGGCGCCCTTACATCAGCGCACCCGACGATTCGTCTAGAATCCCCTCAACCTACCGGCGGCCGAAAACACCCGGCGATAACCCGTGAGTCCCGGCCGCCCCAACGACTTTCTTAAGTAGCACAGGCTTCTCCCTGTGAGCCGCGGCCGAAGTGTGTCTTTACTTCAACAATTCCTGCAAAACCGGCATCGGCACCGCGCTCTCTTTCAACGCGCGATCGTGAAACTCCCGCAGCGTGAATCCGCTCCCCAACCGAGCCTTCTCCTGCTCCCGAGCCTCCAGCCAACCCTTCCACCCCGCATAATACGTAGGCAGCTGGCACGACGACAACTGCGCCCTCTGCAACTTCCCCGTGGCTTCCGACTTCTCCTGGAACGTATCGTTCATCATCAGATCCAGAGCCTGCTGATCCGTCATGCCCATCGTTTGCAGCCGCACATCGAGAATCGTATTCGCCAGCGCCCGCAGCGCCTGCTTCAAGAAACTCATCTTGAGCGCTTTACCTTGCTCAGTTCCGCTGCCGCCCAAATACCCCTCTTCCGACATCATCTGCTGCGTGTAAAACGCCCACCCCTCAATGTACGGACCATTCCCAAAAATATTCCGCACCAGCCGCCGAGTCTCCGGCTGCACATCGTTGGCATACTCGAACTGCACGTAATGCCCGGGCATGGCTTCGTGGATCGTAATCTCCTGCAGCCCGAAATTGTTGTACTCGCGCAGCTTCGAATCCACCTGCTCCTTCGACCACGTCTTCGGAATCGGCGTCACCCAGTAAAACGCGCCCAACTGGGGCTCCAACGCCGGAGCCGGATCGAATCCCGCCACCGAATAAATCCCGCGCATGAATTCCGGCGTCTCGATCACCTGTAAATTCGATCGGGCCGGCATCGTTACCAGCCCCTTCTCTTTGACGAAGTCCGTAGCCTGCGCCAGCATCGCCTTCGCCGCATCCATGAACCCGTCCGGCGTCGGATGCTGCTTCGCGATATCGTCCAGCGCCTGCTTCACCGTCTTCGGAGCCGCCAGCTTGGTCATCTCGCCGCGCATCTTTTTAAGATCCGCTTCCGCCTCGCTCAGCAACTGCTCCGGAGCCTTCCCCGTGTGCAACGTGTACTGAAACTTCTTCGCGTAATTCTCTTTGCCCAGCCGCCAGTCCGAAGTTTTCTTCGAAAGATCGTTCTTCAGGAACGCGGAGAACCCGCGCAGCGCCTCAATCGCTCTCGTCGCGGCCTTATCGTAATCCGGCCTCTGCGCTTCGGGAACCTCCGCCCGCAGCGTTTTGTCGATCAGCTCGATGTTGCCGTCGTTCTCTTCCTGCGCGACCCGGTTCCAAATCTCCGGAGCATCCACCAGATTCGCCTTCGCCTGCTCGAACAGCGTCGGCATCTTTTCCAAGCGCTTGGTGATCTGCTGGAACCGCTTGTCCTTCGGCGCATAATTCAGCACGTAAGGAGTGAACAGCGCATTCCCCGCGAGTTCCACGTACAACGTGGGATTGTGTTTGTAGCTCTCGATGGTGGTCAGCTCCAGCATCGTCAGAGACAGAGTGTCTTTGATGATCGCGAGATCGGCCTTCTGCTCTTTATCCAGCTTCGAAGCGTCCACCGCATCGATGGTCTGCTGGAAGCCGCCGTAGAATCCGCGCTGCTGCTCCATGCCCTGCTCGCTGTAATCGTCGAGCACTTCATCGAGCGGAATGCCGTTATGAACGTGATAGCCAGCCGCGGTCGCGCTTACCGGCGAGAACGCCAGATAATCGTGGACCAGTTCCTTCGCGAGTGAATCAAAGTCCATCGGCTTGGAAGAGCATCCCGCCAGCAGCGCCACCAGCACCGCCAGAGCAGCACGACCGGCAATCGCATCCCGACCGGCCACCGCGCCACGACCGACCGCCGCATCACGACCGACCGCCGCAGCACGACCGGCAATCGCATCACGACCGGGAACCGCATCACAACCAAAAACCGCACCGCGACCCAAAACCGAGCCGCGACAGTAATGGAGCGGCCTCTTGACGCCCACCGAAAACCCGCCTACTTGCCCGGAGCCGGCTTCGGAGCCGCCGGAGCACCAATCGCGGGAGGCCTCGCGCCCGTCGCGGCCGGAGGTTTCGGAGCCGTCGTCTTCGGCGCCACGGGGGCCGCCGGAGCCGTCTTATCGTAAGCGTCGATCACTGCCGCCGTGATGTCCAGGCCGTCCGCGGCCCACAGCACGTTGGAGTTCTGGTCGCTCACATTGATCAACAACGTGTAGCCGTTGTCGATGGCAAACTTCTTCACCACCGGCTGCATCTTCTCGCTCAATTCCACGAAGACCTTGCGCTCTTCGGCCTGGGCCTCATCGTTGAAATCCTGCGAGTCGCGCTGCAAAGACTTGGTGCCGGATTCGATCTGCTTCTGCAAGTCGGCCTTCTTCGTGTCCGATATCGTGGTGCCGCCGCGTTGCAGTTGCTCCTGCAAGCCGCGCAAATCGTCTTCGCGCTTCTGGAGCTCCTGCTGCTTGGGACCCAGCCTCTTTTCAAGGTCCGCCTGCGCCGACTTGCCGTCCTTCGTGTTCAGCAACGCGGCGTCCCATTGAATGGTGGCGATCTTCGCGGGCCCGTTGGAAAGCGGCGGCAATCCCACCGGAGCGGCCGGCGGAGCTGCGGCCGTGGCCGGAGCCTGCGCGGACGCGGTTACAGCCAGCAGCAGCGCGGCGCCCACGGCGGTCGCGAACGAAAGCACCCTCTTCGAATTCTTCACAAGCAAACTCCTCGTATTAATTTTTTTCATGCTATCACGCTCGCTTTAGAACGTGCGTCCTACCGTGAAGCGGAACATCGTGATCCGCTCGAAGTACGGCAGCGGCTGTCCGAACGTCGCCACGGCGTTATTGAACGTCGCCGCGTTGGGGAAGTAACTCCGGTCCGCGGCGATGGGCGGCTGGAGATTCTCCCGAACCACATTCGGGTTGTAAGCAAAATACACGCGGAACGGGGCGTTCACCACCGGCATTAAGACCTGGAACTCCAGTCCCGTGGAACTGCGGAACGCCTGCGTCCCGGCGGCCACCACGGCCTTGTTCTTGAACGCCGCCTCCGGGAACTGCGCGTTTAACGAAGCGATGTTCTCGGGATTCTGCTGCAACTGGTTCGTATCCACAATCCGGTTCACGCCGGCGTCGAAGAACAGCGCCGCCGTCACCGGCCCGAACACCGGAATCCTGTATTCGAAGTTCGCGTACGTGCTCATGTCGCCGCCGGGAAACACCAACTGGTACGACGGAATGGTTTGCGTCACGTTGGTCAGCGTCAGCGCGCCGGAGGTGGGATCGATGAACCGCTGCTGCCGCGGGCTGCCGTCGGCGTTCAACACCACCGCTTGGCCCTGGCTCGGAACATACGCGATCGGACTGATGCCCCAGATATCGAATCCGCGGATGTCGTTCTCGCCGCCCATATAGAAGCGGTTGAACGGCGGCGCCACTTTGCCGGAGAAGCCGCGCAGATAGCGTCCCGAAAGGTGCATCCCGATCACGTGGCCCGGCTTCAAACCGTGACGGAAATAGCGCACGTCCAGTACCGGATTCACTTCGTTCACATTTCCGCCCAGCACGCTGCCGGAGAAACCGGCCGAGAACGATACGCTCCGGCCGCGCGTCGGATTGATCGGACTGTCCACCGAGTTATAGGTGTAGCTCGGAGTGACCGTCGAAGACGTAATGCCCGACAGCGCGTTCGGACCGTTGAAGTTCAGGAAGTTCAGGTTGTCGTAATATTCCTGCGCCGCCGTGGTCAGCGTGTTCACGGTCTGAATCGTGAACCCGTAGCTGATGCCCAGACGGGCGAAACTGCGCTTTAAAGGATAGCTGGCGAACAACGTGAACCCGTGGGAGTTCGTCGTGTAGTTCAGCAGGTTGTTGGTGCCCAGCGAATTGTACAGCGGAATCAGGTTGGCGCCCGAAAGAATCGACGCTTCCCTCGCCTGATCGTAATTGAACCGCTGCACGAACACCGTGCCGCCCACTTGCAGCGGACGATCCAGGAAGTAAGGCTCCGTGAAAGACAACGTCGCGTTCGCGGTCCGGGTTCCCAACTGGGTATTCAGCGCGAGCGTCTCGCCTAATCCCAGGAAGTTGTTCGTGGAATACGAGAAGCCCACGAAGCTGCCCGCGATGCCGCTCACGCCGCCCTGCAACTGGATGGAGTTCTTGGCCCGCTCGCGGACCTTTAAAGTAAGGTCCACCGTGTCGGTCTTGGTGTCTTTCGTAACCTGCGTCGCTTCTTCGGCCTTCAGCGTTTCGAAGTAGCCCAGCTGGTTCAGCCGCAGAATACTCAGATCCCACAGGTTGGTGTTGTAGATGTCGCCTTCGTCGATCTGCAACTCGCGGCGGATCACTTTATCCCGAGTCGTCGTGTTGCCCGTGAAGTCGATGCGGCGCACGAAGTACTGCTTGCCTTCGTCGAAGGTCAGCGTCAGGTCCACTTTATCGGTGTTCGGCACCGCCATCGGATCCGGGTCCGCGTTGAAGTCCATGAACCCGAAGGTTCCGTACAGCTTGTGCAGATCCTCGAAGCCCTTGCGCAGCTTGGCGGTGGAGAATACGTCGCCATCGTTCATCTGGAGCGCCCTCCGCACCAGAACGTCGGTCTTGATGAACTTCATCCCTTCCACCTTGAGGGAGTTCAAATGATACAGGCGCCCTTCTTCCAGGCTGATATCGATGTTGGCGCCCTTGCCCGGCTTGTTGGACCAGAACAGAGGCAGGCGGAAATGCCCGCCGCCCGTATCCACCACTTTCACCGTGGAGCCGATCACGTGCGCCGTGAAGTAGCCCTGATCCTGATAAAAGCCGGAGAGCCTCTCCTGGTCTTCATCCAGCTTGCTGGAATCGAACGTCTTCGAAAACAGGCTCTCAAAGAAGATCGAATGCGGGATGCCGATCGCGTGCGAATTGACCATGGGCCGCAGCAGCACGCGCTGGCTGAATACTTTGTTGCCTTCGAAGGTGATCGTGTTGACCTTGACCTTCGGCCCCTCGTCTACCTTGAACATCACCGTGAGAGCCGAGGGAGGCACTTGGTGCAGTTCCGCATCGACGGTGGCGAACTGGCGGCCGCGCTCCGCCAGGAAATCGTGCAGCACGTTGATCGCGTGCTGAATCTTGTTCGGATCGTATTGCGATTCGGCGCTGAGGCCGACCTTCTTTTCCTTGAAGCGGTCCAGCACTTCGGATTTCTGGATGGACTTGAGCCCGTCGAAATCGAAGGTGCGGATTACCGGGCGCTCCACCATCACGAAGCGGATGATCCAGCCCTTGGTACCCGGCTCGCGCTCCCAGTGAATGTCGTTAAAGCGGTTGGTGTTCCAGAGCGCAATCAGATCGCGGTCGATGGCGTCCGGATCGTAGGGGTCCCCTTCTTTGGTGAAGATGGTATTCCGCAGCAGCTCTTGCGGGACGCGGCGGGGTCCACGGAAAGTGACGCTTTCGACGATGTCCTCGGGCGGACGATCCGGACCGCCTGCGGCCGCAGGTGCCGGAGTCGGAGTCGGAGCCGTGGCAGGAGGTTGATTGGCAGGCGGCGTGCCGGGCTTGGCCGGTTCGGGCTTCGCCGGAGCGGGAGGCTTCGGCGGCTCCGGAGTCTGCGGAACAGCCTCAAAGGGATTATTCTTTTTCTGCTGAGCAGCCGGTGGCTGCTGGTTTTGCTGAGCCGGTGCAGCGGGCTGCTGGGCGGTCGCTAACTGGAGGAAGAGCGGGAAGCAAACACTGAAGCAAACCAATACCCCACGCAGGCTTCCAGGCCTGGAAAACGTCATCTAAACGGCGTTCCTTTCCACTCTGCGCTCAACTTTGGACGCCTCCCTGGAGTCCCCGGTTTCAAGCAAACGGTCCCCAAATCGGGTCCCGGATTTTGGAATCGGCTAGCCCAGGCGAGAAACTGTTATTCTAACGCATCCTTGAAGGGCTCCGCTGTGCCGTCCGGCACGGGCGGGGGCCCGGGAGGGGATTCGACCTGCACCGGAGACGGATAGCGGGCGGCGTGGCGGCCCATAGATCCCAGGCAAGCTCCGAACAAAGCATGCGCCAGCAAAGTGGCCGGCTGAGGACTGTAGATGGGAACTAAGGGATTCACCCGGCTCCAGAGCACGGCATCCGCCAGGTAATACCAGACGAAGCCGGCCACCAGGCCCAGCAGGATCAGGCGGCGGCGTTCATGCACCCTGCCGCAGACCAGGCCGAAAAGCGCGCCCACGGCTCCGGTGATGACGAAGTGCAGGGCGGCTCCGGAGAGCGTGGCCAGTCCGGCAGTCTGACGAAAGGCTCGCGGGCCGTAAAACGTGGAGCCCAGCAGATTCGGCACCTCCACCCAGGCATGGCCGAGCAGCAACGAGCCGCTGACCAGCAGCAGCATCATCGCCATTCCCCCGATCACACCGGCTTCAATCCCGCTCGCCAGTTGCGCCAGAGTGTCGCCCGGCGGTTTTGGAACTCCCATTCAGAGCAGCCTGTCTTTAGTGTAAGGCAGTGGTGCGCTTTTAGGAGGTGTGGAGGTGTAACGATCGGCGGCAGTGCTGTCACTACTGAGCATGCCGACCACACCGCGTAGTCCTCAGCTTTCCGTTTACCAGCCGCAGCCGAATCAGAAGGTGACGCTGAACGTGCCCTTCACCGTGAGCGGGCAAGTGTCCGACCAAAAGGGCGTGGAGCCGCACACGATCGACTCGGTGACCGTTCAGGTCGACGGTGGCCCGCTGACCCGCGCCACCTTGAAGGTGATTCAGAATCCGCAGATCGTACTGGTGTCCTTCACGGCTACCGTGCAGGTGACCGGAGGCGCGGATCCCCACACGGTGACGGTGACGGCCACCGACGACGCCGGGCTGAAGGACACCAAGACGGTGCAGGTATTCGCGGGCCAGGTGTTCGCGGCAGACGCCCCGGCAGTGGTGGTGGATCTGATCAGCCCTCTGCCGATCGATCCAACGGATCCAAAGGTCGTGACAATGATCCAACAGTTTCAGCAGTCGCTGGAGCCGTTGTCGTCGTCGCTCGGGTCGATCGGGAAGATTCTGGCGGGTCCGAATCTCTTGGTGGCGAAGACCCCGGGTGGCGTGCCGGTGCTGCGGATGGGATTGTGGATCGAGGATTCGACGTTCCCGGTGGTCCACGTGAGCGGCTATCCTCTGCCGCTGGTGCCCGATCCGGGCGTGACACAAGGATTCGCCAACGTGCCTCTGCTGCCGGTGCCGGACCCTTCGGGATTGAGTCCGTCCTTCGCCGTTTCGGTGACCACGGTAGCGATGCAGAAGCTGCTGGACGCGGCGGCGCCGGGGTTGAAGTCGGCCGCATCGGGGCAAGGCGTGTCGCTCGATTCGATCACCGTGAAGATGAACCAACCCTCGTCGGTGACCACGCACTTCAGCGGAAGTCTGCCCTTGGGGATCGGGTTCAGCCTGGACGTGACCGAGACTCTCGGCGTGGTGCCGCTCGCCAACGCGGACCCGCCGCAATCGGTGCCGGCCGTGACGGGAAGCTCGCACTCTTCCAGCGTGGGGAGCGTGCTGGATTGGTTCCTGGGCGTATTTATTCCGGTGTTCGGCTTGGCTCTTTCGGCCGCGTGGGGGCTGGTATCGAGCCAGGCGGGCGATGCGCAGGGGCAAATCGACGGCGAGGTGGGACCGCTGGTGGCGGCGATTCCTCCGCGGATTCCTTTCCGCAATTCGGCTCTCCCCGGCGTGCCTTTCGGGCTGCCGGATTTTCCAGCCATGGTGCTGAACTGGATCAGCTTCGGCGTGACCGCTACAGGGATCTTAGGAACCGGCACGACGCAGATTGTGGCTCGCAACCAGAGCCTCGTCTCCATGACGGTGAGCGGATCGAGCGAGATCACCGGCTTCCAGGCGGACCTGGGCGGAGGCGCGACACAGACGTATCAACTGGCGCTGGTGAACCTGGCTCCCGATCCGGGCAAGCTCAGCTGGCAGGTGTCGGGGACGGCGGCGAAGTCGGGCGGAATCTCCATCGCTCCGTTCGCGCAGAGCGGAAGCTTCCCGGCCCATTTCCCCCTGCCGATTAAGGTGGCGCCCGGCACCTACCCGTTCACGCTGGCCGTAAGCGGCACCGAAACTTGCGGGACGGACGCGAGCAAGACGTTGACGGGCACGAGCTCGATGGCAGTGAAGGTGGTGGCGAAGAAGAATCCGAAGAACCCGTTCTAGGGACAAACGGCGCTGCACTGGCGCCACTGGCGTGGCTACAATGGAAAAATGTCTCTTGTCGTAGTTGGCTCAGTAGCCTATGACGGCGTGGAAACGCCGCACGGACGCGTGGATCGCATGCTGGGAGGCGCCGCCACGTATATTTCCCTTGCCTCCAGTTATTTCACCAAGACGCGGATTGTCGCGGTGGTGGGCGACGATTTCGCCCAGGAAGATACCGACCTGCTGCTCAGCCGCGGCATCGATCTTGAAGGCTTGGAGCGCGTCCCGGGCAAGACGTTCTTTTGGGCGGGCAAGTATTCGCCCGACATGAACGACCGGGAAACGCTGCAAACCGACCTGAACGTGTTCGCCAACTTCGAGCCGAAGCTGCCGGCGCGGTATCTGTCGGCCCCCTATTTATTGCTGGGCAACATTCAGCCGAAGTTGCAAAAGATGGTGCGGTCGCAAATGACCAACCTGCAACTGGCCGGCGGCGACACGATGAATTTCTGGATCGCCGATTTCCGCGAAGAGCTTCTGGCCACCATTCGCGACTGGGATTTCCTGTTGATCAACGACGGCGAAGCCAAGATGCTTTCGGGCGAGACCAACCTGAAGAAGGCCGCGCGGAAGATCTTGGACATGGGTCCGCACACCCTGGTGATCAAGCGCGGCGAATACGGCGCGATGCTGTTCCGCGACGATTCGTACTTCGTGGTTCCGGGATATCTGCTGGAGAACGTGTTCGATCCGACCGGCGCAGGCGATTGTTTCGCGGGCGGCTTCATCGGTTACCTGGCACAACAGGGCTTCGACCTGAAGGCCGACCACATCAGCCGCGGGGACTTGAGCCGCGCGGTGATTTACGGGTCCGTCATGGGGAGCTTTTGCTGCGAGAAATTCGGCGTGGAACGGTTCCGCACGCTGGAGCGCAGCGAGATCGACGCGCGGTTCGAGGAATTCCGGCAGTTTACGACATTCTAGGCCGTGGCCAGCATCCCGTTCGTTAAAGCGCATGGCGCCCGCAATGACTTCCTGCTCACCTGGCGGAAGGAGTTGCCGGGCGCGCCGGGCGATTTTCCGGCGGCCGCTCGCGCGATTTGCGATCGCAATACCGGCGCGGGCGGGGACGGATGGATCATTCTGGATCCGCCCGCACTGGATCCGCGCACTTCGGATCCAAACGCGGACGCCCATGCGGCGATCGAGTTGTGGAACTCCGACGGGAGCCGCAGCGAAATTTCCGGCAATGGAACGCGCTGCGCGGCGGCGCTGCTGATCGAGCAGGGAATCGCTCAGGACGATGTTCGGATTCTTACCGGCGCGGGCGTGAAGACGCTACGGCTGCTGGGCCGCCGCGGCATGGCGTTCGATTTCGAAATGAACATGGGACGCGCTACGGTGGAAGAACTGCACAGCGATATTGTGCCGGGGCGCGAAGCCGTGATCCTGAACGTGGGCAATCCGCAGTGCGCGGTGTTTGTCGACCATTTCGATTTCGATTGGCGTTCACTGGGCGCGCGCTTGGAACGAGACCGGCGGTTTCCGAATCGTACCAACGTGAGCTTCATTCAGGTGATGGACCGGCACACACTGGACGTGCGTTTTTTCGAGCGCGGCGCGGGGGAGACGATGAGTTCGGGCACGGGGTCCACCGGAGCGGGGGCAGCGGCGGTGGCTCGGGGATTTGCCGGGAGTCCGGTGCGCGTGAACACTCCGGCGGGTCCGCTGGAGTTGCGTTGGGAAAATGCCGATATCCTTTTATGCGGACCGGCGGAGATCGTGGCCCGCGGCGAATTCTACAACTAAAACACCTGCGTGCAGACCTGCGCGGCGGGGATAGGGAATAATAGGAACAATGACTCCTTTTGAAGAGCTTAAGCGGAAGATTGAATCCCACACGGCCTCGACCGGAGTGGTGGGGCTGGGCTACGTGGGCCTGCCTCTGGCGGTGGAGCTGGCGCAGACGGGATTCAACGTGGTCGGCATCGACGTGCAGCAATCGAAAGTGGATGCCATCAATCGCGGCGAATCCTATATTCAAGATGTGCCGACCAGCGTCCTGAAGCCTCTGGTGCAGGCGGGAAAGATTCGCGCGACGGCGGAGTTCGGAGCGGTGGCCGACCTCGACACAATCAACATTTGCGTGCCGACTCCGCTGCGGAAGACTAAAGATCCGGACATGAGCTACATCGTGCGGAGCTGCGAGGAGATCGCGAAATATTTCCACGCGGGGATGCTGGTGATTCTGGAATCGACCACGTATCCGGGCACCACGGATGAACTGATGCTGCCGATGTTTGAGGCGGGCGGGCTCAAAGTGGGCAAGGATTTCTTCCTGTGCTTCTCGCCCGAGCGCGTGGATCCGGGGAACGAGAAGTTCCAGACCAAGAACATTCCGAAAGTGGTGGGCGGCATCACGAAGGAGTGTACGGAGATCGGCGCTTCCTTCTACCGCCAGGCGCTGGAGCACGTGGTGCCGGTGGGTTCCACCAGCGTGGCGGAGATGGTGAAGCTGCTGGAAAACACGTTCCGCATGATCAATATCGGCCTGGTGAACGAAATCGCGCTGATGTGCGACCGGATGGGGATCAACGTGTGGGAAGTGATCGACGCGGCGGCGACGAAGCCTTTCGGATTTATGCCGTTTTATCCGGGCCCAGGGCTGGGCGGACACTGCATTCCGATCGATCCGTTTTATCTGTCATGGAAGTCGAAGCAGGCGGGGATTGAGGCCCGGTTCATCGAGCTCGCGGGGTACATCAACGGGCAGATGCCGCACTTCGTTGTCGACAAAATTCAGAACGCGCTGAACGAGCACACCAAGCCGCTCAAGGGTTCGCACGTGCACGTGATGGGCGTGGCGTACAAGCGCGACATCGACGATGTGCGCGAATCGCCGGCGCTGGATATTATCCACTTGCTGGGCAAGCGCGGCGCGAAGGTCACGTATAGCGATCCGTTTGTTCCGAGCATCAACGCCGACGGCATCGAGATGAAGGCGACCGAAGCCGCAGCCGGCGCCACCAGCGCGGACTGCGTGGTGGTGGTGACGGATCACCGGAGCTTCGATTATCCAGGGCTGGTGCGGACGGCTCGGCTGATTGTGGATACTCGGAATGCGCTGAAGGGGATTGAGTCGGAGAAGATTGTCCGGCTGTAGGGAAATCTCATACAACTGAGTTGACCGCCCAGACCAAGAGCCAAGCCAGACTGACCGAGAACGCACTGCATGCAAGCAGCACACGAACCGGGGACTTCCTGACTCCAGCGACGATAAGAAGGCAGAATGCGATAGTGGCGTTTGTTTCAACCGTCATAAACAAGCGCTCGCCATAGTCCGGTCCCAGGATTGCTGACCGGAAGAGTAACGCCGCGATTAGGTACCCATAACTGAGGCTTACCATGGCAGCAATTGCGATTCCAAATTCGTTTTCAGGCCGTGAAGACAGCCTGTATCATAAGTGCGCGAGTTGAATCGCGGGACTGAAGAGGCAAGAGTTGAAAACGGCCGCGAACCACATCACTCTTGCGGCTCGATTTCGCCGGGAAATTCGGTTTCCAGAATTCGTTGCAACTGGCGATGCAACTCTTCCAGATGGCTGGTGGCGATGCCCCATACTAAGGGCACATCGAGATCGAAGTACGCATGCACCAGGCGATTTCTCAGCGAGACGAGGCGAGCCCAGGGCACGCCGGGGTACGTTTCACTCAGCGTCTTCGCAAGGGCCGATGCCGCTTCTCCGAGGATGATCAAGCGGTGAAAGACGAAGGATTGGTCCAGCCGGTTGGCGAGGAAACGTTCGCGGCTGGTTTGAGCGATGAACTCCTCCAATTCTGCTATCGCCCGCAAGGCGTTCATGGAGATACGCGGACTCACGCCGCATAGATCACGAGCGCGTCGCGAAGGGCGCTCGGGCGGACCCAGGGCTTGAGCGAGCCCTTGGTTCCGAGGTCAACCTTGCGGCGGAAGAGGCGCGCCAGGTCTTCCTCCAATTGGAAGAATTCCCATCCCGCGCTTGCGTCGGGTTGAAACTCGACCATGACGTCGATGTCGGAATCCGGGTGCATTTCGCCGCGAGCGGCGGAGCCGAAGACTGCCATCTCCTGGACGCGGTAGCGGCGGCAGAGTTCCGCAATCTCGATCGACGGGATCTCGATTCCCGATGCAAGGGTCATAGCGGCGTCCGACGATTCGATTATCTCAGGTCACGGGGCGAGCGTCACGACGTGCTGGCCTTTGGGGAGGATGAGCGTGTCGCCTTCGAATTGCGGAGCGGCTTCGGCGCCGTCGATTTCTAATTTCGCGGGGTGATGGTCGAGGGTCGCTAGGGCTCGGGCGCTGGATTGGTAGGAGAACTCTACGCGCGTGGCTGTGGCGCTGGCGGATTTGAGGTCGCCGGTGAAGTGGGTGATCCGGATTGGCGCAGGGCGGGCAGCGGCTTCGATCGCGTGGGCTCCGGGGGGCAAGAGGATCACGGTGTCGCTCGCCAGGGGCCAGAGTTTGCCGTCCACTTGGGCGGGTCCGGACCATTGAATGGAGACGCCACGGCGGGAATTTATCGTTAGCTTCGCGCCTGCTCGCTCTATGTGATCCACGGTGGAGGCGGCGGCGGGCAGTAGAGGGTTGTCCACGGTGGCGATGGAGTTTTCGAAGTAGAGGGCGACTCGCGGAAAGCTTTGCGCGGCCTGGTGGACGAGCTGAAACAATTCCGACCCAGTTTGTTGTTTGGTGGGATAGACGTCCTGATAGCGCTCGACCACATTGATGTCGATCGCGAGCTTGTCTTGACGCGGCGTGAGCGGCGCATAGCGGGCGGCGATTTGCGCGTAGCGCTGCGGACCGAGGTTCCAGGTTGTCGCGGGGTCTTCGATCAGGAACGTGAAGTCGTGCGCGGAGAGAAGCGGCAGGACGCGGGTGACGTCGGCTCCGATTTTGTCGCGCATGGTGGTGTCGAAGCGGTCGTCTACGTGGGTGAGGACGAGATCGAGATGCGGTTTCGATTGGCGGATGTCTTCGATCTCGGAGATCCAGTGGGTCTGCAGGCGCGCGGCGAGGGTGGCGCGGAAATCCAGGAATTGGCGGAGGCCTGCAGTGTTCTCTGACAGCCGGCGAGGAGACGCGGGGTCGAACAGATCGTGCGGGTCGAAGCCGGAGGCACGCTGGAATTCGGCGCGGACGTCGGAGTTCATCGGCGTGAGGCGCGCGGGATTGTCATGGCCTTCGAGCGATTCGAAGTAGAGCTCGGCGAGGTTCACCCCGTCCCAATCGAAGGTGGTCAGCAGATCGCGCACGCCCGCGGAAACGGCGGCGGAGGCGTCGGGGTTGGCGAGGTTCATGAGCTTGCGCCAGTCGAGCTGCGCGTCTTGTAAGACGGCCGTTTTCTCCCGCCACTCGGGATGATCGGCCCAGAATTTCTCGCTGACGTGGGGGAGTTCCAGCCAGGCGTAGACCTGGATCGCGTTGCGATGGCAGGCTTGGATCAGATGACGAAGCGCTTCGTCGTTTGCGGCGTCGCGCTCCCAGTAATGCCACGCGGCGACGTGCAGAGCGGAGATGCCGGAGGCGCGCCAGCGCTGGGCGATGTAGTCGATATCGGCGTGGGCCCGGTAGGAGGAATCGTAGAAGGCCCACAGGTTGTCGGCGCGGAAGGGCGGCGTGAGGCCGAGGTCGGCGAGGGCTTGCGGGAGATAGGGGAAGCGTTCGTAGCCGCGAGGGCCCGGCGGGGCGGCGAGCCAGAGGATGGCACCTTCGCCGCGGCGGAGTCCGGCTAAGAGCGGAGCGGATTGCCAGCGGTCGCGGGCGAAGATGCGGGCGTTGGGGGGGAGATCGAAGACCGGTGTATCGAAGGGTTGCTCCCAGATGATGCGGAGTTGGGGGGAGCGCAGATCCTCGATGCTGGTTACCGTGACGGTTTTTTCGGTGGGGCGGAAGCCGAAAGATGCGGCGAGCGGGGAGTCGCCTTCCAGGATGAGGATGGTGCCGGGGGCGAGGCGGGCGGGGGCGTCAGAGATGGCAGTGCCGGGCGGAGCGATGACGACGTCGGCGGCCAGGGTGGGAGAGGGAGTTAGGCCGAGGGCACCTAAGATTGTGGGCCAGGATTCCTGGTTGGGACCAAGCACGGCGTAGCTGAAGGTCGCGCCGTGGGCGAGCGTCGCGAATAGGAACGCGCAGCTAGCGAGTGAACGAATACCACACTCCTAGGCGGACTTCGTTGTAGTTGGGGCGGCGCGGATTGCCCACGTTCGTGAGATAGATTCCGCGGAGGAGGTTTCCGGAGAAGAGGAACGCGGGGAGTTTTTGGAACTTGAAACGCGTACCGGGGCCGGTCTCGGCGAAATTGGCCCAGTATTGGCGCTGGGCGTCCGCGGTGAGGTTGGCGTTCCACAGGAGTTGCGCCTGGAATGCTTCGGTGGAGCGGAGAGTGTAGCCGGCGCGGTTCTGCGAGTAGAGGAACGAATCGTTGTTGAAGCGGCTGACGAAGACGCCGTCATTATTGCTTTCGGCGAAGAGGCCTCGGGAGCCGAAAGTGTTGCCGATGCCTTTGGAGTAGGAGAGTCCGCCGCGATAGTCGGGAAGTCCGCGGCGGGGGGCTTGCGGCGTCACGCTGTAGGCGAAGGATTCTCCGGCTTCGAACCATCCGGTCAAGCCTTGCCAGGGAATGGTGGTGAGTCCGGCGGCGAACACAACACTGCGCTCGGAGAGAAGCTGCGGACCGAAGGCGGTGTTGACGGCTCCGCGGGTATCGCCGACGAAGCGGACGGACGCATAGGGCCGCAGAGGAATCCAGGTGTTGAGGCGCAGTTCGGTTTTGATTTGCGCGTAGCCGAAAGTATCCTGCCAGCGGCTGGAATACAGGGGAAAGGCCCACACGGTGGTGCGGAATCGTTCCACGGAGGGGCGGAGGTTGCGATAGGCGCGCGTGGCCTCGGCGGCGGTGGCGGGATCGGGACTGCGGCGCGCGAGATCGAACCAGTGGTAGGCGGTGGGATCGTCGTGCAGCTGGTTATAGGTCCAGCCGAGTTTCAGCATCACTTCGAAGTCAACCGGGTCGGCTTCGTGGGCGATCAACAGGTACTTGAGCGCATCCGAGAGGTAGCCCTTGTCGAGGCTTTTCTCGCCGAGAGCTTTCGAGTCGCCGGCGGGAGAGGGCACGAGTTGATCGCGCGGAGTGAGCGCGGGCTGCGGCGCGGGCTGGGGCGGCAGCGGATCGCCGCGCTGGTAGGCTACATCGCGCTGGAGATTGAGGTTGGCGGGATCGAGCGCGAGGGCTCGCTGGAATTCGGAGAGATACGGATAGCGTGCCGGGAGGAGTTCGCGAGCCTGGTCGGACACCCGGGGGGAGGCTCCGCGCCACGCGGCGATCAAGGCGGCGGTGGCATCTTCGTCGCGCGACTGCTGTTTCCAGATCCGGGCGAGGTCGAGCAGAAGATCGCGGCGGTCTTGCCGGAGTCGCCAGGCGCGCTCGAAATGTTCCGCGGCGAGAGGGAGGTCGTCCCGCTGCTCGGCAAGGCGGGCCAGTTCTTCGTGGGCGCTGAAGTTGATGGGATCTTGCGCGAGGGCCTCGGTCCAGCGCGCGATGCCTTCGCGCAGAGGGCGGTCGATGTTTTCGAAAGCTTCGGCGGCGGTTGTACTGGAGGCGCGAAAACGGTCAAAGGTGCGGCGGGCTTCCACGGGTTTCTTGGTTTCGTAACAGAGGAAGGCGTATTCGAGAGCGACTTGCGTGTCGGAGGGGTCGGCTTGCATGACGGCGGCGAACTGGTCGCGGGCGGCTTCGGTGTCTCCGGTTTTGAGCAGAGTATAGGCGAGGTCTTTGCGCCAGGCGAGCTTCGACGGCGATTGGTGGAGGGCGGTTTGGAAATTGGCGATGGCCCGTTCGTAGTCTTTGGCTCGGAGGGCTTCGTAGGCGGTGTCGGCGGGAGATTGCGCGTTCAGCAACGCCGCCGCGGTGGCTAGTAGTAAGAAAAGCCTGAATCGCCTTCTATCCATGACGGAATATGCAAGATAGTGGGGCGGGGGGCTAAATCATCTCAGGTGGAAGGCGAAGCCCGTGGGCCGGGTCATTTCGGGATGGTAGGCACGGTCTGAACTATCGTTGCGATGAGCGCCGGACAGGATGCGCCGACCCACAACGCCTTCCATTCGCTCTCCGATTTCCACGCGACGGCGACAGCTCCGGCAACGGGGATGACCAGGACAAGGGTAATGACGTAGAACAGCCAATTCAGATGGGGAAGGGTGTCTCCCGACGAGGCAATCTTAAAGAACCTCATTACCTCCGGAGACAGCGCTCCGAGGCATCCCCGCCCATAGCAAGAGCGGTGGCTCATCGCAAGGGTGAGGACGTCATGAACTGAACGACGGCTCGAAAGTCCCCGCTGAGGTAGCTCAGACCCACGAAGATCGCGGCGAGCCAGGCAGGGCTCCACAAAATCAGGAGCCGGTATTTCTCAATGAAGCTTTTTTCTACCAAAATGGTTTCTTCTTCCACAACGGTCGTTGAACTCATCGACTCGTTTTGCGCCTCACTTAAAGGGTATCTTGCAGGGGTCATGCCAAACGAACCTAGGGCAGGTTCTACTCCTTTTGCTTCTTGCGTAGGAGCGGGAGGGTCAACGAGCACCGCGTTTGACCTAAAGCTTAGCATGACGGCTGCGGCAAGCTTCCCCATCCTCACAAGGTGTGTTGCGCGGCACCGGTATTTTTCTCCCCTAAGACGTAGCAATTACTGCCATTGCTGCAATTGATTTACGTCCCATAAAGGAACGCGGCGCTTCCGCGTTCTTGTCTCGTCACATGGGCAGTGATGGATGGAGCTAAATCATCTCAGTTGGAAGGTGGCGCAGGGTTGCGGGTCGTCGGGGCGGGCGTAGCGGGCGGAGGGATTGTGGACGTTTACATGGATGAAGCGGACGTGCGGGTCCTTTTCGAGGAGCAGGGCTTGGAACGGGTATTCCAGTTGGTTTTGATTGATGTCGAGGCCGATTACTTTGCACGGGAGCGCGGCGAATCGGTCGACTGCGGAGAGGGTTTGGTCGCGGACGGGGAATTGGATGAGGTCGTTGAAATATTGGAGGTCACGGGGCTGGTGCAGGATGGATTGCGGTCCGCGGAGGGGGCGGGTCCAGTTTTCCAGCGCGGGGAGCCGGGCGCCGCTGAGGAGAAACAGGCAGACCATCCCTTGGAGCCATGCGGGTTTTCGGACGAGCGCAGCGATGAGAGGCGCGGCGAGCAGGAAGAGTGGAAGTTCCAGGCGCGAGAGGTAGGGCTGCCACTTCAAATAGGCGCAAAAGAGGAGGAAGGCGGCGAGGAGTGCCGCGGCGTACGGCCAGAATCGGCGCTGCGAGGGGAAGATCACGGTGGAGAGTGCCGCGACTGCGATCAAGAGAAGATGCCAGCGATTGTTCGCGTCGGCTTCGTGGGCGGAGTTCTTGGGCGGCAGGTATTTGGCGTAGGCCCAGGTGGTGGCGGGATCTTCGGGGTCGGCTCCGAGGAAGGCGTGGGCTCGGAGCGAGGCGCGGTAGACGGCTTCGTTCCACGACGGACTCCGCGCTCCTAATTGTTCGCTGAGATTGCGGAGGATATTCGAGGCGGCGCCTTTGAGGCTGATGTTGTCGTTACGCCAGCGGTACACTCCGTCGGCTTGGGCGGAATCGAAGCCTAGAGGCGAACCGCTGAGATCGAGATTGCGGGCGAATTGGGGGGCGTTCAGCCAGAGGGCTCCGATCAGGACGGCGAGGGCTGTGGACCATTTGATTTGGCGTGGGGCGGGCGCGAGGAAATATGCGGCGACCAGCATCGGCGGGGCGAACAGGTAGGCGGTGGCTTTGGTGCCTAGCGCTAAGCCGAGTGCCAGAGCGATGTAGAAGGGCTCGCGGCGGATGGTGAAGTAGACCAGCGCGATGAGCCAGAGCGACAGGAGGCAATCGTTCTTCGCTCCGGAGGCTTGCAGGATTCCGTTGGGAAGCGTGGCTGCGGCCAGGGCGGCTACGATTTGCGCGGGTCGGTCCAGACCGAGCGCGGCGGCGAGGAGCGATGCGCCGACGATGCTACCTGCGAAGCCCGTAAATTGGATGAGGTTTACGAAATGGTCTCCGCCGGAGAGCAGGTAGGTGTGGAACATCGCGTACTCGGCGAAGGGCTGGAGGCTGATTTGGTTGAGGTAGGGCGTGGGGAAGAAGGCGATGCTGCGGGCCTGGATCCAGTAGATGATTCGAGGCAGATGGTACGCCATCGCGTCGGCACTGTTGGGGGCGGAATGGAGGGCGGTGTAGAGGACGGTGACGAGGATCGCGGCGATGGCGGTGAGGTAGAGGGCTTCGAGGAGTGTGGGGCGGCGTGGGTGGAACGACGGCCGCGGCGTGGTGTAGGCTAGCGCGGCGAAGGCGATCAGCCATGCGACGATGATCGCCGGCCGGGTGAGGAGATGGAACGGCGAGAGGGCTTCGGTGATGGCGACGCAGGCGGCCCCGGCGAGCAGGAGAAGTTTGAGGAGCGACTCGCGGAGGGGCATCGGCTCTTGCAGTTTCGCATTTTTGCGGAGCCGGTCACAGACAATGCGGGGCGGAGGACAGACGACAAAAAACGATCGTCTGTCTTACCGGGGGCGGGCGAAAGCGTGGTAACTTGACGGCTTGGATACAGCCCGGGCGCGCGAATTGGGGATGGCGGTGGGGACGATTGCGGTCTCCACTTTGGCGGCGCTGGCGCTGCGCGGACACTTGACGGCGACGAATCTGGCGGTGTTTTATCTGCTGGGCCTGGTGGCGGTTGCCTCGCGGTGCTCCCGGCAGGTGGCGGTGGTAGCGTCGTTCCTGAGCGTCGCCGCGTTCGACTTTTTCTGCGTGCCTCCTTATTTGACGTTTGTCGTCGCGGATTACGAATACCTGGTGACATTCGGAGGGATGCTGGTGGTGGCGCTGGTGATCAGCACGCAGACGGTGAGGATTCGCGAGCAGGCGGCGCAGGCGGCCGAACGCGAGGCTCGGGCGGGGGCGTTGTATCGGTTATCGCGGAGTTTGTCGGCGGAGCCTCGGGTGTTTGAGGCGGCTCGAGCGGCGGCGGAATTGGCGGAGGACTTCTTCGGTGTACGCGTGGTGATTTTTCTGCCGGACGACGGGAAGCTTACGTTCCGGCGGCGCACGGCGGATTTATTGCCGGTGCCCACTTCCGACGTGGAAGCGGCGCAGTGGGCGTTCGATCATGCTCGCAAGGCGGGCAAGGGGATGGCGAATTTCCGGGAGGCAACGGCCGAGTACATTCCTTTGCGAGGATCGAGGGAAACGTTCGGGGTGATGGCGGTGCTGCCCGATGCGCGGGGAAAGATTTTCGCGCCGGAGCAGCAGAATCTGCTGGAGGTGTTCGCGAACCAGACGGCCGTGGCGATGGAACGAACGTTGAGCCAGCGGAGCGCGGAAGAATCGCGGATACGGATGGAGACGGAACAAATGCGGAGCTCGCTGCTGAGCGCGGTTTCACACGATTTGCGGACGCCGCTGGCATCGATTACGGGGGCGGCTTCGACGCTGCGATCACAAGGAGAGCGGCTGCCGGCGGAGGTTCGGGACGAGTTGCTGGAGAGCATCTCGGATGAAGCAGAGCGGCTCGGGCGGCTGGTGGGAAATTTGCTCGACATGACGCGGTTCGAGTCCGGCGCGGTGCAGTTGCGGCGGGATTTTTATCCGTTGGAGGAAATTGTGGGTGCGGCGCTGCAGAGGCTGGAGCGGCAGTTAGCGGGCCGCGAGGTGACGGTGCGGATTCCGGATGATTTGGCACCGGTGTATGGAGACGATGTGTTATTAGGACAAGTGGTGGTGAATTTAATTGAAAATGCGTTGAAATATACGCCGAAGGGGAGTCCTTTGGAAGTGGAAGCGGGGAGCGGTGCCCTAAAGGAGACGGGCGATGCCGTGGTGATGGAGATTCGGGATCGCGGGCCGGGGATCGTGGCGGGCGAGGAGCAGCGGATCTTCGAGAAGTTTTATCGCGCCGGGGCGAAAGGCGTGCAGGGCGCGGGGTTGGGGCTGGCGATTTGCCGGGCGATTGTACAGGCGCATCAGGGGTCGATTGAGGCGCTGAATCGCGAGGGCGGCGGCGCGGTGTTTCGGGTGAGGCTGCCGGTACGGTGAAGCCTCTCATATTGGTGGTAGAAGACGATCCGCAGATTCGTCGGTTCCTGCGCGCGACGTTGGACGCGGAAGGGTATCGGTATCATGAGGCGCTGACGGCGGAGGAGGGTCTCGCGGTGGCGGCTTCGCATTTGCCGGATTTACTCTTGCTCGACTTGGGGTTGCCGGATCGCGACGGGCTGGAAGTGATTCGCGGAGTGCGCGCGTGGAGCGCGATGCCGATACTGGTGGTGTCGGCTCGCGGGCAGGAGTCCGATAAGATCGCCGCGCTGGATTTGGGCGCGGACGACTACGTCGCGAAGCCGTTTACGGTGGGCGAATTATTGGCTCGGATTCGCGCGGCGCTGCGAAGGGCGGCGGGCGCGGGCATGGCTGCGGCGGCGGTTTTTCGGTTCGGGCTGGTTGAACTAGATCTGGAGAATCGGGTGGTGCGGGTGGAAGGGAAAGAGGTCCACTTGACACCGAATGAGTACAAGCTGCTGACGGTGATGATCAAGCATCCGGGGAAGGTGCTGACGCAGCGGCAATTGTTGAATGAGGTGTGGGGGCCGAATGCGACAGAGCAGGCTCAGTATTTGCGAGTATATATCGCGCAATTAAGGCGGAAATTGGAGAAAGATCCGGCGCGGCCGAAGCATTTGCAGACGGAGCCGGGGGTGGGGTACCGGTTGGTGGTGGAGTGAGGAGCCTACGCTGCGGGACGGGGATGGAAGCGGCGCACTTTGATGTCGCGCTCATGCAGGCGGGCTTGCGCGAGGTCGTAGGCGGTTTGGAGGCGAAGCCAGTGGTCGGCGTTGGACCAGCCGGCCTTTTCGAGGCGGATGGCCATTTCGGCCGAGATTCCCGCGTGGCCGTTGAGGACTCGGGAGAGGGTGTGGCGGGCGATGCCTAGGGCCTTCGCCGCTTCGGTGACGCTGAGGTTCAGCGGGTCGAGGCAGGCGTCCTTGAGGGAGTGGCCGGGGTGCGGCGGGTTTTTCATGGGCATAGGCTGACTCCTTTCATTGCTAGTGATAATCCGCGAGATCGATATCAAAGGCGTCGCCGCCTTCCAGGCGGAAGGTGATCCGCCAGTTGCTGGAGATCGTTACGCTCCAGTGGCCCTTGAATTCGCCCCGCAACGGATGGAGCCGATAACCCGGCAGATCGAGATCGGCTGGGCGAAGCGCACCGTCGAGGTGTGCGAGTACGTCCTTGATGCGTCCGACCTGATCGGCCCGGACGCCGCTCGGATCGTCGGTTTCGAATAAGCGCTTCAATCCTTTGTGCCGGAACGTCCTTATCATTTATGGTAGCGTATCGTGTATCGGCATACGTTCCAGTATGACCGTCGCCGCATGGCGCCTGCAGACATAGTGCAAACCAGAGAGGTTCCTCTCCGACATGTAGAAAGCTACGGCTTTGGTTTGCCGACTTCGAGCATCAGGGCTTTCTCGATCAGGGGCTTGAATCGTGCGATTCGTTTTGGATCGTGGCTAAAAGCAGAAATCGGCGTCCACCATCCGTGCTCCGGATCGATCCAAGACAGAGAGACAATGGCGGTCTCGTAGGGGCAGTTCTTCAAGCACTCGCTATAGACGGGTACGTATTCATCCGCTTCGTCGTAGAAGGGAATGAGGAGATGGTATTCGCAGGCGTCAGTTTCGAGGCTACATCCAAACTTCTCTAGAAGCTTCTCCGTCAATACGCGCGGTGGCGCTTTGCGCTCGCGAATGGCTTGAGGAGTATCAAGGATTTGCAGCTTGATGGTGCCTACTTCCGTCGTGTAGTCCTCCGGCTTTGGCTGCGGCGTGGACCGCGAGCCAAGGCCCCCGGGCGCCGAGGAGCGCAACTGCCCGAAATTGTTTCGCACAAACCGTTGAAAAGCCGATTGAGCGTCTTCGCCGGGCGCGATTTCTGTCCTCAGAGCGTTTGGGTAGAGCAAGCACAGATTCAGGTTGGAGGCACAGAATCCATAGGTGGTTCCGAAGTCATTCGTGCGTTCAAACAAGAGTGCAGGAAATTGTTCGCCGGGCTTGTACTTCGCGCCAAGATCGGTCGTGCCATCCCAGTACTGCTGCCAACTCCAACGTTTGTAGAGATCGTTCAGGTGCTTGACGCCTCTCGGACTCTGGCCGTAGCAAATGCTCCCAAGAACGATAGTGGCCAGGAGTCTCACTTGCACGAGAAATTCGCTGCTTCATCCGTGCTGCCCGATCCTTTATAAACCGCGGTCTGCGGGTAGGGGCAGAGGGGGCGGGTACGGTCTACGGCGCCCCGGATGGAATGGGTGGCGAGGATCTGGTCGGGGGCCTTCTTTTGTTCGACCCACTGGGCGAGGGCGGACATGGCGTTGAAGGTGTTTGGACCGTCGCCGCCGGCGCAGTGGCCCATGCCGGGAACCATGAAGAGGCGGATCTCGTCGGAGGTCTTTTTCGCGCCGCCCATTTTTTCGACGACAGCGGTGTAGTAATTCACGCTGTACAGCGGCGGGATGCCGGGGTCGGCCCAGCCGTGATACAGGATCAGCTTGCCTCCGTGGGAGAAGAACGGCTTGAGGTTCGAGTCGTTGGAGTTCATCAGCGGGCCAGCGACTTTATCGGCGTAGGCGACGTCCTTTTCGGGCTTGAGCGTGTGGTAATCCCACTTGGGATCGTTGAAGACCAGGTATTGATACGTGTCGAGCGCCAAGCCGAGGGGCTGGGGGCCGGAGAGGCTGGACCAACCGGACTCACTGCCGTATTCCAGGCCGTGGAGCAAGGGCTTTTCGCCGGCGTAGGTGGCTCGGGCGGTCTGGACTTGCGCGGTGGTGAGGCAGTCCGCGGCGTCGGCTCCTTTGCATTCGAGCGAGGCCGGGTTGAAGTGGCACTTGCGCGGGTCTTCGAGCACCCGGTCTTTGACGCCGTCGAGAGCGTCGCAGGCTTCGAGCACGGCGTTGTGGAGCAGCGCATATTTCGCCGGCGGGATGTAGGCGGCCTCACTGAGATGAGCCATTTGCGCGATGAAGAGCTGCGAGGCTTGGACGTGCGTGGCGAAGCCGTCGGGATCGCCGGCGATGATGCCGTCGTAGTCGTTGGGGTAGCGCTGGGCTTCGGCCAGGGCCTGGCGGCCTCCGGTGGAGCAGCCGTTGAAATACGAATGCTTGGGTGCGCCGCCGTAGTAGGCGGCGGCAATGGCTTTGGCCGCGACGGTCATTTCGTGGACGGCACGGTAGGCGAAGTCGGTGAGGCGCTCGGGGTGATCGACGACAAAAGTTACGGAGCCTCCGGTGTGGCCGGTGTCGGTGGAGGCGGTGGCGTACCCGGCGGCGAGCGCGGTGGCCATGGCGGCGTAGCCGATGCTGCCGGCCCAGGCTCCATTGCCCACGGATTCGAGACTCGTGTTCCAAGTGGCGGAAGAGGGGAGCCAGACTTCGATGCGGATATCGGAGTCGGGGGTGGGCTTGAGCGTGGCGGCTATGCGGCAGAAGGCGGGGAGCGCGGCGTAAGGATTCGGCGCTCCGGCCTTGGCGGCTCGGGCTCCGGGTTGCGTGAACGAGCCGGGGGCGACGTCGGTGGCTTGGGTGATGGAGCCTCCAGTCAGTGTGAACGAAGAGAGGCTTTCGCAGGTTGCCGCGAAGGAGGGGAGCGCGGCCAGCAGACACAGGGTCAGCAGGCCGCTCCAAGACTGTCGCGGCTCGGCTTGAGTGCGCCGAGCGCGCGCGAAAGGGCCGACGCTATTTAGCTTTGCAGCTGAAGTTCGCGGCATCGTCGGTGCTCCCGGAACCTTTATACGCGGCGATCTGCGGATACGGGCAGAGCGGACGAGTGCGCGTGGCTTGGCCGGCGGTCATGTGGCTCGCCACGATCGAATCGGGGGCCTGCTTTTGCTCGACCCATTTTTGCAGCACCGCCATCTTATCGAAGGTATCGGTGCCGTCGCCGCCCTGGCAGTGGCCCATGCCAGGGACCATGAAGAGGCGGTAATTGTCCTGCACTTTTTTGAGCCCACCGTTTTTGGCGACCACCATGTCGTAGTATTTCGGGCTGTTGCCGGGGCTCATCTGCTGATCGGCCCATCCGTGATATTGCAGAATCTTTCCGCCGCGGTCGAAGAACGCTTTCAGATTCGGGTCCATCGCGTTCATGCGGTTGTTGTCGGCCTTGAGGGCGGCGGCGACGTCGGTGTCGAAGTTCATGGTCTTGTAGTCCCAGTCAGGATTGCTGAACACCACGTACTTGTAAAGGTCCAGACCGGGGGTGAACGGGTTGGCTCCGGCTTGCGTGCCCCAGCCCATTTCGCTGCCGGGCATGAGTCCGGGGAAGACGACTTCCTTGGTGCGCGGATTAATGACGCCGGAGTAGATCTTGCGGGCGGTTTCGACTTGGGCGGCGGTGAGGCAATCGTTGGAATCGGCTCCTTTGCATTCCATCACCTTGGGGTCGAATTTGCAGGACGCGGGATCGTCGATGACTCCGTCTTTCACGCCGTCTTTCGCGTCGCAGGCTTCGAGCGCGGCTTGGTGGATCGCGGCGAACTTGGCGTTGGGGATGGCGCTGCCTTCGGTGGCATGGGTGGCGAGTCCGAACCAGACGGCTCCGGTGGAGCGGCCGACCCAGTCATTCACGGGCGTGCCGGCGATGATGCCGTCGTAATCGGCGGGGAACATTTGGGCTTCCTTGAGCCCTTGCTTGCCGCCGGCGGAGCAGCCGTTCCAATAGGAATATTTCGGACCCTGGCCGTAGAAGGCGGTGATGATGGCCTTGCTCTTGACGGTGAGTTCGTGGACGGCGCGGTAGCCGAAGTCGGTCACTTTCTCGGGATGGTTGAGGGCGAAACTGGCGCTGCCGCCCTGGTGGCCGGTGTCGGTCATGGCGGAGGCATAGCCGCCACGGACGTCGCCGCCGAGAGTGGCGGGGGTGATGGAGCCGGTCCAGGCTCCGTTGCCGTTGGCGACGAATTTATTGTTCCAGCCGGTGGCGGGCATCCAGACTTCGATCTTGATATCGGAATCCGCAGAGGGCTTGATGGTGGCGGCGACCCGGCAGAACGCGGGGAGATCGGCGAAGGGATTTCCGCCCTTGCCGCCTTTGCCTTTTCCGCCGGCGTCGGGTTGGGTGAACGCTCCCGCGGCGATGGATTCGGCGGTAGTGATGGTGGTGTCTTGGAGTTTCAGGCCGCTGAGGCTTTCGCAGGTGGCGGCGGAGGCCGAGACGGCGAACGCGGAGGCCAGCGCCACGAGGCTAGCGAATTTTACACGTGAAATTCTTTGTGTCATCGGTACTTCCCTTTCCGTTATAGACCGCTACTTGAGGATACGGGCACAGCGGACGGGTGCGATCCGGCTGGCCATTTTGAGCCTTATCATTATGAACGGCGGACGCTTCGATCCGGCTGGGAGGCATTCCGTTTTCAACCCAGTGCTCCAAGGCGTCTAGCGTATCAAAACTGCTGGTGCCTTCGCCTCCCTGGCAGTGGCTCATGCCGGGGACCATGAAGAGGCGGTAGTTGTCCTTGATCTTCGCGGGCCCACCCAGAGCTTTCTCGACGCTCTGAAAATAGTCGATAGAGTTGCGCGGGGAGATGAGTTGGTCGGCCCAGCCGTGGTATTGCAGGAGCTTGCCGCCGTGCTCGAAGAACGTTTTGAGGTTCGGGTCGGTGGCGTTGTTGGTGCCGTTGTCCTGCATGTCGGCCAGGGCGATGTCGGCATCGAAGTTGAGAGTTTTGTAATCCCAGGCGGGGTTCTTGAAGACAACGTACTTAAAGAGGTCGGTGGCGAAGGTGGTGGGCGTGGGTCCGGCGACGAATTGTCCCCAACCGAGTTCGCTGCCGGGCTCGAAGCCGGGGTAGATGATTTGCTTGGTGCGCGGGTTGACGGGCGCGGTGTAGATTTTGCGGACGGCTTCCACTTGAGCGGCGGTGAGGCAGGTGGGATTATCGCCGCCTTTGCAGGCCAGCACCTTGGGATCGAACTTGCACTTGGTGGGGTCGTCGATGACGCCGTCTTTTACGCCGTCCTTCGCGTCGCAGGCGGCGAGGGCGGCGGCGTGGATCGCGGGATATTTGGTGGGCGGGATGTAGCTGGCGTCGTCATGATGGACGGCTTGGGCGACCCAGATGATCTGGGCCATCATGTGGGTCCAGTTGTTGGCGGCGGCCCCGGAGATGATGCCGCTGTAGTCGGTGGGGAAGAGTTGGGCTTCCGTCAGTCCCTGCTTGCCTCCGGCGGAACAGCCCATGAAGTACGAGATTTCGGGAGCGCGGCCGTAGAAGGCTTCGATAATGGCTTTCGCTTTCACCGTCATTTCGTGAGTGGCGCGGTAGCCGAAGTCGATGAGCTTTTCGGGATGGTCCACGGCGAAACTGGCGCTGCCGCCTTCGTGCCCGGTGTCGGTCATCGCGGTGGCGTAGTTGCGGCGAAGCGCTGTGGCGAGCGTCGTGGGATTGATGCTGCCGGTCCAGCCGCCGTTGCCGTTGCCGTTGCCGAGGAATTTCCGATTCCAGTTTTCGTTGGGGAGCCAGACTTCGATCTTGATGTCGGAGTCAGCCGTGGGTTTTAGGGTCGCGGCGACGCGGCAGTGGGCGGGCAGATTTTCGGCGGCGGGGACGAGTTCGGCTTTCGTGATGGTGGTGTCGGGGAGCGTCAGCGTCGACAGCGATTCACAGGTGGCGGACGCCGCGGGGACGGCGAGCGCGAAGAGGGCGCTAGCGAACTTTGCAATCGAAATTTTGGGCATCATCGATGCTGCCGGATCCTTTATAGACGGCTTGATTCGGATAGGCGCAGAGGGGGCGGGTGCGGTCGACCGCGCCGGCGCTGGAGTGGGACGCGAGGATCGACTCGGGTGCGTGCTTTTGTTCCACCCATTGTTCCAGGGCTCCCAGCATGTCGAAGGTGCTGGGTCCATCGCCGCCGGCGCAGTGGCCCACGCCGGGGGCCATGAAGAGGCGGAGTGAATCGTCGACGTTGCCGAGCTTGCCTTGCACGCTCTTCACGTAGTCGATGCTATTTTGCGAGGGAATCAGCGGATCGGCCCAGCCGTGATACATGAGGAGCTTTCCGCCGTGCTTGAAGAACGGCGCGAGGTTTGGGTCGGTAGCGTTGATCTGGCCGTCGTCGATGCGGTCGGCCTGGGCGATGTCGGAATCGTAGTTGAGCGATTTGAGATCCCAGTTGGCATCCTTGAAGACAACGTATTTGAAGTGGTCGCCACCGAGGCCTCCAGCCATTTGGAACGTTTGCGGCCAGCCTTGTTCGCTGCCGGGCTCGAAGCCCGGGAAGATTTGCTGCTTAGTACGCGGGTTCATGGGGCCGCCCAGGACTTTCTTCGCAGTCTCCACTTGCAGCGCGGTGAGGCAATCCGGAGCATCGGCAGCTTTGCAGAGAAGCGATTGCGGATCGAAATGGCAGCGGGTGGGGTTCTCGATGAGGTTGTCCTTCACACCGTCCAAAGCATCGCAGGCGGCGAGGACAGCCTTGTGGATCGCTTGCGCTTTCGCGGCGGGGATGTCGCCGGCGGGGTCGGCTTTGGCGGCTTCGACGGTCCAGACAGATTGGGCGGTCAGATGGGTCCAATAATTCGCGGGGGCGCCGGCGACGATGCCGTCGAAATCGTCGGGGAAGCGCTGGGCTTCCTTGAGTCCCTGCTTGCCGCCGGAGGAGCAGCCGTTCCAATACGACAGCTTGGCAGGCTTGCCGTAGTACGCGGCGATAACGGCTTTCGACTTCACGGTCATTTCGTGGACCGCGCGATAAGCGAAGTCGGTGAGTTTTTCGGGATGGCCCAGGGCGAAGCTGCCGCTGCCGCCTTGGTGGCCGGTGTCGGTCATGGCGGTCGCGTAGCCTCGGCGGACGGCGGCGGCCAGCGTTTGCGGCGTGATTGAGCCGGACCATCCGCCGTTGCCGTTCGCTACGAATTTTTCATGCCACGTTGTTGTGGGGAGCCAGACTTCGATTTTGATATCGGAATCGGTAGAGGGTTTGAGAGTGGCGGCTACGCGGCAGTAAGCCGGAGTGTTCGCGGCCGCGGCCACTTCTTGCGCGACGGTGATGGTGGTGTCGGGCAGTTTCAGCCCCGCGAGGCTTTCGCAGGTGGCGGCGGACGCGGCGGCGGCGCTGAGCGCGGCGAGGAATAGAGCGATTCTCATTTGCTCTCCTTTAAGAAGGGGTCGGCTTGGGCAGAAAGTTGGCGGCCGTCCGGGAGGATGACGATCCAGCCTCGCATGGTTTGCGATGCGGGATCTTTGGCTCGGGCGCCGATGCAGGTGACGGTGTCGCCCGGCTTGAGCGAATCCTTGGTCCAGCCGGAGCGGCGGAGGGCGTTGGGGCTTTCGATTTCGACTTTCCAACGCTGGGCGGCGTTGTCTTGCTTCACATCCACAAAGATATACGCGTGCGGATTGATCCAGGCGAAGGCAGTGACCACTCCGCTGATTGTCGCAGAGTGGGTGTAGTCGTAGGGTCCGATGGAGTGGTGAGCTTGCGCGGGCGCGAGCAGGAGCGCGAACGCGGCGATTCCACGCAGTGGCATCAAGGGGAATTATAACGGGTTACGATGAAGGCGCGATGCGGGTGCTGCATGTGTTTCCGGAGACGATGGCGGAGGGATCGGCGGAGGAGAAGTATGCTCGTGAATTGACGGACGGGATGCGGGAGTTGCGGGTGAAGGTGGAGATGCTGCGGGCGAATCGGGCGTCGCTGGCGGTGCGGGCGAAGCTATGGGCGGCAGTCGGGCGGAATGAGGTGGTGCTGGCCGGATTCCTGACGGAGGCGATGACGGGCCTCGTGAGGAGGATGGCGAAGGCTCGGGGGGCGGCGATGGTGGTGTTGGGGGAGGATGTGGTGGTCGGCGAGGCGGTGGAGAGGGTGCGGAATGTTTATGAGGCTCGGGGGGCGAGGTGCGCGATTCCGCAGGGGAGGAAGTGAGCGGGAGAGGGGCAGGCCGCTCCATTACTGTCGCGGCTCGGTTTGGGGAGACGGTGCGGTTAGGTTTGGGAGCGGAGCGGTTAGGTTTGGGAGCGGAGCGGTTAGGAAGGGTGGCGTTACGCGGCGGCGGCCTTGGCAAGCGCGGAGGCGGCGGGGAGTTTCTCGATGGTCCAGCAGAGGTCCAGGAGTTTGCGGGCCTTCGCGGCGGGCAGAGCGGCGGTGGCGAGGTCGAGGAACTTGGACTCCAGGGCGGAGTCGGGCATGGGGTTTTGGAGGCTGCCTATGGCGTGCTCCACGGATTTTTCCAGGCGGCGGCCGTCCTTGAGGGTGATCGTGATGCGGACGGCTTCCTCGCCTACCGTGGGATCGGGCGTGGCGGTGACGCGGTCGCGCAGGGCTACGATTACGGGGTCGCGAACGAGTTTATCGCTGAACTCTTTTTCGCCGGCGGCTCCTTGGACGATGGCGAGCGCGGCAGCGAAGTAGATGCTGAATTTTCCCTCGAGTCCGGTTTGTGGGGTTTTCTTGCCGGTGAGCTCGAGGACCAGAGGGTGCACGCGGAGGTCGACACGATCGATCTGATCGGCGGTGAGCGTGTACTGATTGCGAAGCTGGATGCAGCCGTCGATGGCGGGATGGATGACGACTCCGCAGGCGTACGGCTTGTACGTGTTGAGAGAAATCTCGTAAGTGCGGCCGAGTTTTTCCGTAATCTCGGCATAATTATGCGACGTGCTTACGGCGCGGACCCAGCCATTCTTGGCTTCCAGCGGCTGTTCGGAACTGGTGAAGCCCTTTGCGGCTAAGAGCGCGGCGGTGAGTCCGTTTTGCGCGGCCCGGCCCGGGTGGAAGCTCTTGGTCATGGTGCCGAACATTTCTTTCAGACCCACGGGCTGCGTCGCGGCCAGTCCCAGGGCCCAGAGCATGTGCTGCTCCGAGAGGCCGAGGATTTTGCCCGCGGCGGCCGCGGCTCCGAAGACTCCGGTGGTGCCGGTGATGTGCCAGCCCGCATCATAGTGCGACGGGTAGACGGCGTTGCCGATGCGGCATTCCACTTCGACGCCGAGCACGAGGGCGTTGACGAAATCGCGGCCGGAGACCGGATGATATTCGGAGAGCGCGAGGATCGCGGAGGCGACGGGTCCCGCGGGGTGGATCACCGTGCGGAGATGCGTGTCGTCGTAATCGAAGATGTGGGAGGCGATGCCGTTGATCAGCGAGGCATTGAGAATATCCAGGCGCTCTTTGCGGCCCAGCACGGTGGCTTGCGCGGGTCCGGAGAAGGGGGCGAGCGCGGACACGGCAATGTCGACGGTTTCGTGGCGGGAGCCGCCGACGGCGCAGCCCATCCAATTGAGCAGCGTGCGAGCGGCGGATTTGCGCACGGGCTCGGGAAGATCTTCGGGCTTGGCGGCGATCACGTAGCGGGCCAGGGCTCGGGTGACGTCGTGGGCCTGCACGGCGTCCGAAGCTGCGGGGACAGGGTCGGCGGCGGGGAGATTGGCGGGAATGCCGGCGAGGGCGAGTCCGGTTACGAAGTGGCGGCGGTTTACGGGCATGGGGGCTCCCGTGGACAATGTAGCATCTTATCCCCGTCCTGACGGGGCGGGGTTTACTTTCGGTATGAGGTTGGACTACGATACTCGCAAATGCCGGATCACATAAAGGACAAAATTAAATCGGCAATTGCGGCGGAAATGCAGGGCATCGCGGCGCAGGTAGGGCGGGACGGCTCGGCTCCGCATTTGACGACGGCGGAGATGAGCGAACAGCTGGACGGGCTGAAGCTCTTCGGGCTCGCGTTTTCGGGCGGGGGGATTCGCAGCGCCACGTTTTGCCTGGGGGTGATGGAGGGGCTCCATCAACTGGGGCTGCTGAAGTTCGTGGACTATTTGTCCACGGTGTCGGGCGGGGGCTACATCGGGTCCTGGTATGTTTCCTGCTTGCGGCAAGGGCTGGATCCCACCGAAGACAAGGCCGCGAACCAGCATATCCGCAAGTTCAGCCGGTATCTGGCGCCCGAGGCGGGATTCTTCAGCGCCGATACGTGGACCATTGCGATGTCCTGGCTGCGCAACACCATCCTGCTGCAAACCATGCTGGTGAGTTTGTTCGCCGTGTTGTTGCTGCTGCCGCGATTTTTCGAGTGGGCGTTCCTGGAAGCCGATCCGGACTGGACGGAGTGGATTGCGCTGGGGTTGTTTCTGCTCGCGGCGGTCCAGATTGTGTACCGGCTAAGCCGGATGAACCGGATGGATGCGCAGCACGCCGGATCAGATGTGGGGACGCGGTTGAAGCGGGCTCTGCATATCGACAATCAACACGCGGATAAACAGGGCCCGCTGCAAGTGACGATTCTGCTTCCGATGCTGGCCGGTGGCGCATTCTTTTCCTCCACATTGTGGAAACAGACCACCGAGCCCTGGCCTCTGATCGCGGGTGCCGCGGCGACGGTGGCACTGGCGAGCTGGGTGACAGCGGAGTTTTCATTGCTCGAAGAACAGCGCCGGAAGTGGTGCTGGTTTTTCGGCGCGGGGGCGATCGGCGTGTTGTGCGGAGCGCTGTTCGGATCGCTGGTGTACGCGACCAACCTGGTGTATCTGAAATGGTCCGATCCGCTGCTTTATCCCAAAGGAATCTGGATCGCGGGACTGGTGGGCGCGCCGGCGATCCTGGGCGGACTGGCATTGACCGTGGTCGTGCAGATCGGGCTACTGGGGCGCGCGATCGACGATTCTCGGCGGGAGTGGTGGAGCAGACTGGGCGCGTTCCTCGCGATTTATTCCCTGGCCGCGCTGGGATTGGGCGCGATGACGGTGTTCGGTCCGCTGGTGTGGTCGAAGGTGGGCACGGTGTGGACCTGGGTCCGCGGCACGATCACGGTGGGCGGAGCGATCACGACCCTTACCGGATTGTTCGCGGCGAAGAGTCCGAAGACAGGGTGCGAGGGAGAAAGTTCGGCCAAGGAGTGGCTGGCGGCGGTGGCTCCACTGGTGTTCATCGCGCTGGTGATGCTGGGAGTTTCCGAGGGGCTGCACGCGGCGCTGGCGAACTATGAGATGTGCGATGGATCGGTGTGGGACTCGCTAAACTGCACCATCCAGGATGAGCCGTTGATCGCGACCACGGGCGCGCTGGGAATTTGCGCGGCGGTGCTGGCCTTGCTGGCGTGGCGGTTGGACATCAACGAAGCGTCGATGAATCCGTTCTACCGGAATCGTTTGGTGCGGTGCTATCTGGGCGCGGCGCGGGCCGCGAGTGGGCTGCGGCACCCGAATCTATTCACGGGCTTTGATTTCGGAGACGACTACGCGCTGTCCGATCTTCGCGCGGGGAAACATTATCGCGGTCCGGTGCCGATTCTCAACACGACGCTGAACTTGACGGGACAGGATAACGCCGCGATGCAGGAGCGGCGCGGGACTTCGTTCTTCTTTACTCCGTACCAGAGCGGATCGGACCTGACGGAGTTCATCGACACGGCGAAGACGGGCAAGATGCACGGAGGGGTCAGGCTGGGGACATGTGTTTCGGCGTCGGGCGCGGCGGCGAGTCCGAACATGGGCTATCACACATCCGCTCCCGTGGCGTTCCTGCTCACGTTTTTCAATGTGCGGCTGGGTTGGTGGATCGCAACGCCGCATTCGGGAAAGAGCCAGCAGAGTCCGCGGTGGGGCTTGTGGTACTTGCTGAAAGAACTGTTCGGAACAGCGGACTACTTCGACAAATATCTATACCTGTCCGACGGAGGACACTTTGAGAATCTGGGCGTCTACGAACTGGTGCGGCGGCGGTGCCGCTACATTATCGCGGCCGACGCGGAAGCGGACCACGCGCTGACGCTGGAGTCGCTGGGCGGTCTGGTGCGGAAGTGCCGGATCGACTTCGATGTGGAGATTGAGATCGACACGTCGCAGATCCGGCAGCAGGACGAAAACGGCCTGTCGCGCGCGCATTGTGCGGTGGGACGGATTCATTACAAGAATCCGGATCAAGTGGGGTACCTGATCTACTTGAAATCGTCGCTGACGGGCGATGAGGATTCGGACGTGCTTCAGTACAAGGCCAAGAATTTCATGTTCCCGCACGAATCGACGGGAGACCAGTTCTTCTCAGAGTCGCAATTCGAAAGCTATCGCGGATTGGGGATGCATATCGCGCAAGAGGCATTCCGCCCCGCCGCGGCGATCGAGCGGCGAGAGGGGCTGGAGGCAGTGATGAGCGCCGCGAACGATGCGTGGGCTCCGCCGAGCCCGTTCACGGAGGAGCATTTCTCGCACCACGCCGAGCAACTGACGCGGTTGTGGGATCGGATCCGGCGAGAGGGCTTCGAGGGTCTGGATCAGCAGTTCTATCCGGGCTGGAGCGCCGATGTGGATGGGCCGGGGTATAAGAACCTCCGCCAGAGTCTGTACGTGTGCCAATCCATTCTGCAATTGATGGAGAACGTGTATCTGAATCTGCATCTGGATACGGAGTGGGGGCATCCCGACAATCAGGGTTGGCGCAAGCTGTTCGAGATCTGGGCGAAGTCATCGGCGTTGCAGGATGTGTTTCAGCGGTCCGGCGAGACGTACGGAAAACGGTTCCGCGAGTTCTGCCGGCAGCAGTTAGGACTTAGGGAGAAGCAGGAAAAGTAAGCTGCAAGGAGTCGCCCGGCGCGACGGCGGTCCATTGAGAGAAGAGTTCTCCGCGGCGGGCGCGGACGCGGGCGATCTCGACGTCGCTCAAAGGGCGCATGTACTCCGTCGCGAAGGTAGCGTAATCTTCGGCGGTGATGAGGACGCCGGTGCCGCGTTCAGTGTCGAAGAGTCCAACGATGCGCGCGACGGCGAGGGCTTCGAGCGGCAGGCGGCCGCGCGCGCCTTTACCTCCGGTGTCCTCGATGTCCCAACCGGTGTCGAGCAGGCCGTAGAATCCCTGGCGGAAACCGAGCACGGTTTCGACGGCGTAGTGGGTGAGGTCGTGCAAAGCGAAGAAGGCGGCGTGACGATCGGTCTGCTTTTGCCAGGTGACGGAGCCGTCGGCCCTGGTGCAGCGGAGGACTCCGGCGCCATGGGCACGCTTGGTGATCTGGATCGTCAACATCGCTACAAGTTAAGATAGCGCTTATGCCTGAAACCGCAGTGTGGGAAGCTTACGCGATTCGCTACGCGCGCCATGATCGCATGGCGCATGAGAATTTCCTGGGTGGTCTGCATGGGACCGATCTGCACGATGGACCGATGCCGATCGATTATTTCGTGTGGGCCGTGCGGTCCGGCGAGCGAGTGTACGTCATCGACACGGGATTCGATCAGGCAATGGCGAACAAGCGGAAGCGTGAGTTTCTGCATTCTCCGACGGAAGGATTGAACGCGATCGGAATTGACGCAGCGGCGGTGGAGGATGTGCTGATCTCGCACATGCATTACGACCATTGCGGAAATCACGCGGCGTTTCCCAAAGCCAAGTATCACGTGCAGGACAAGGAGATGATGTTTTCCACCAGCCGCGCGATGTGCCATCAGCATCTGCGGTTTCCGTTCGACGAGGAGGATGTGGTGGAGATGGTGCGCAGGCTGTTCAACGGCCGGCTGGTGTTCCATTCAGGCGATGAGGAGATTGCTCCGGGGCTGAGTCTGCACTACGTCGGCGGGCATTCTGCCGGATTGCAGATGGTGCGGGTGCATACGCGGCGCGGGTGGGTGGTGCTCGCCTCGGACGCGGCGCATTATTACGCGAACATGACGTACGGGATTCCGTATCCAATCACCTACAACACGGCGGAGGTGCTGGAGGGCTATAAACGCGCGCTGGCACTCGCGGATTCCGAGGAGCATGTGGTGCCGGGGCACGATCCGCTGGTGCTCAAGAAGTATCCGGCGGCTCGGCCGGAGTTAGCGGACTGGGTCGCTCGGTTGGACTAAAACACGGGTCAGGAAGAGGCCGAGTAGGACGGTGAAGTAGGGCGAGATCTCCGTGCGGATGCGGTTCTGATCGCCATAGGTGAGCAGCAGCACGACAGCGGTGAGATACGCGATGCTGCCGAGCAGGAAGGCGAGCGTGATGGTGCCGGCGTCGGGATTCTTTCGACGGCGAAGGATCGCGATGAGGCCGAAGGTGAACAGGACGGGGAACGCCACGTAGGATCCTCGGGCGAGGAATTGTGACGCGGCGAGAGGGCGGGCGAGGATTTCCGCGTTGCGGTACTCGCGGCGGCCGTCGAAGGGCCAGCCATCGGTGTCGGGCAGAAAATAGCGGCCGACGTTGCCTTCGACTGCGCGAACATACGACATCGGATAGCGCCGCAGCACCACCATGGAGTCCTTTTCGTAGACGGCGGCGAGGTCCGCGAGCCACACACAGTTCCAGTTGATCTCGTCAGTGGATTTGACGCAGTTGTCGCGCACCGGAATGCCGGTGGGCGCGGGCGGCGGCGAGATTCTCGCGAGTCCATCATCGGCGGAGACGGTTTCGAAATCGCGGGCGAGGTCGAAGATATCGGTCTTGAGGATCGGCGAAATTTGTCCGGAGTCGATCAGGCGATCGAGAGCGCCGGGTGGCGGTTCGAGCGTGGAGAGGCTGATGGCTTTGTAGATCTCGCTGCCGGGGACGAGGTTGTGGAACAAGATCGCGTGCTTGGCGTAGAAGGCGAGCAGCAGGAGAGTGGGGATCGCGGCGGCGCGGAGGGTCTGGCGGATGCGGTCGCGCTTGGCGAGGAGGACGAAGGCGAGGATCGCGGCGAACCACGCGAGATGGTAGACGCTGCGGATGCCGGAGATGAGCGCGAGCACGGAGAAGAAGATCGCACCGTCGCGGAGGCGTCCGGCAGAGGCGTACCGATGCAGAAAGAGCGCGGCGAGGCAGAGCAGCGTGGTGAGAGGGTATTCGTAGAAGAGGAGGTTCTCGTAGAGGATGGTGGACGGGCTGAGGGCGAAGAGGAGCGCGAGCGCGAGGGAGACGCGACGGTCGACTCGCATGCGGTCCATCAGCGCGAAGAGCGCTAGCGAGAGCACGAGGCCCAGCGCAAAGTAGACGAGGAGGAAGCCGCGTTCGGGGTGCGCGGGGAGCAGATGCAGTATCGCGCCGAGGAAGGCGTTGAAGGCAGGGGGCTGCTGCTCCAGGTAGAAGAGGCTGCGCCAGTAGTCGTGCTGGAGCAGGGCGGGGTCGACGAATTGCCAGTAGAAGGTGAGCGGGTCGGCGTCGAAGCGGATGCCGAGTGTCCACAGGAGGGCTCGCGAGAGGACGAAGACGGAGGCGATGACGGCGAAGCAGCGGGTGCGGGTGAGAGAACTCATCCGCCGCGGCCGTTGCAGTGCAGTACGCCTAAGTAGGCGCTCCAGGGGCCCACGGCGTCGCGATGCTGGTGCGCCATCACGCGGGAGAGTTGGTGGAGATGGGTGAGATCGTGGACGGCCCAGGTAGCGAGAAGTTGTCCCAGGGTGACGGAGCCTAGCGCGGGGTGGGTTCCTCGACGATGGAGGTCGGCGGGCTGGAGGTTCATCGCGCGGAGGGACGCGAGGCTCTCGCGGCGGGCTATCGCGAACTCGTCCAGGAGCTGGTTGAGGGACTTGCCCTGGCTTTCTTTGAACTGCGCGAAACGGTCAAAGGGCTCGAAGGGGTGCGACTCACCGTGTTCCAGGATCGTACGGGCGCGCGGCATCCAGTCGGCATGTTCGGCGTAGATCAGGTGGCCGAGGATGTCGAAGGCGCTCCAGGTTTCGCCGCCTTCGTTACGATGCACCCAGATGTCCGGGAGGCCGCGCAGCAGAGCGTCGAGCGCGGCGGGGGTTCGGTCGAGCAGAGCTAGGGAATCGTCCAGATCGTAGTCGGCCACGCTAGTTCGACGCGCGGTCGCGCTGGTACGGATGGTCGATGTACTTCTGCGCTTCTTCGAGAGCGCCGCTGGTGTCGTCCTTGGTGCGCAGGGCGAGCTTGTATTCGTTGAGAGCGCGGTCGCGTTCATCGTGGATGTCCAGGATCTTGCCCAGGTTGATGTGGGACCAGACTTCGGTCCACTTGGGTTCCAGATCTCCGCTGAGGGCTTCGCGGAAGGTGTTCGCGGAAGAGTTCCAGTTGGCTTGCAGGAAATACACCTGCGCCATGCGGTAGAGGGCAAGCGAGCTGTTGCGGACCACGTCGAGAGCCTTCTGGTATTCCTTCATCGCTTCGGCGTATTCGCTGATTTCGACGAACTGTTCACCGCGGCGGATGGCGACGGCGACGCGCATGGGTTTGTCCCAGTGCAGCACCTGATTCTTGGGGTCCAGAGTGATGCCGTCGGGGCGCGGCTTGCCGAAGGTGTCAACGGAGAATTCGGAGGAGGTGCCGACCACTTCGACGGTGCGGTCTTCCGGGTTGCCTTCGGTCTCGATGTGGATGGTCATGGGCATGCGGAAGAGATCGAGGTCCTGGGAGACTTTGCCCATCACTCGGAATCCGGCTTGCGGGGCGGCGTTGCCGATTTGCGCGTTGGAGACGCGCAGCATGGACCAAGAGGCATTGAATTCGGGAGCGCCGCTCGATTCCACCCATTCGAGGAAGAAGTAATTCATGCTGGAGCCGACGATTTCATCCACCAGCTTTCGGAAATCGTCGCTGGTGATCTGCTTCCAAGCGAAGCGCTGGATCACGGTGCGGGCGATGGTGTCGAACTTTTCGTCGCCGACGATGCCGCGGAGCATGTGGAGGACGGCTGCTCCTTTGCCGGCGGTGGCGGCCCAGAATTCAGGCGAATAATCTTCGAGCCGCGCAGATTGGATGAGCGGGGGCTGGTCGACCGTGAGGGCGGTGACGTAGGTGTCGTGGACTTCCTGCTGAAGCGCGCCCGCGCCGTTGGTGTGCTCGATGTACATCAGCTCCGAGTAGCGCGCAAAGCCGTTCTCGATCCAAATGTGGTTGCGGCTAGCGCCGGAAACGATGGTGCCCCACCACTGGCGCGCCACGTTGTTCGCGACCAGCTTGACGTTGACGTCTTTGCCGATGGCTCGGGGGGCGAGGAAGACGAGGCCGGGCGCGGCGTAACCGTTGGGCGTGCCCGCTTCGGTCTCGACAACCGTAAGATCTTTCTTCGCGGGCGTGCCGTAGATGCCGCTGAAGAAGTCCATCGCTCGGCCGAACTCTTCGCCGTAGGCGGAGGCCATGGCTGCGCCTTCACGGAAATAGGTGGTGGTGTTGACTCCGCCGGACGGGTAGGTTTGCGGCTCGCCGTGAACGACGGCGAGGCTGCCAGGGAAGGAGGAATCGGTGAAGCGGTAGCGGGTGCTGTCTCCGTCTTTCGACGCCGTGCCGCTGGCGAGAACTTTGTAGTCCGGCGGCGCGGTGACTTTCAGGTCCATGGCGAAGCGGTCCACCGTGTAATCGTTCACGGGGAACCAGCGCGCGGGGTACATGAGGTACGAAATCTCAGGATGGATGGCCGCGAACTTGATGCCGAAGACGGGCGATTCTTCTTCGCCGGTGAGCTTGCCATCGTAATCGAAGATCAGCGTGGAGGCCTGGCCCTTGCCGAGCGCCTGAGGCAGAGTGAGACGCACGCTCATATCCTGCTGGAGCCGGGAGGCGGGGATCTGGTGGCCTTGCTCATCGGTGACGCGATTCAGGCTGAGGGCGTTGTTGAGCTCAAAGGAGAGCTGGGTGACGTCGTCGAGCGGGAGGAAGCGCACCTTCGCCGTCGCCGCCATAGTCTGCGCCGCAGGGTCGATCCGCAGATCGATCGTGTAATCCTGCACGTCGATGCGCTGCTTCTGCTGGGACTGTCCGAAGGACAGCACGGCACCGGCAGCCAGCACCGCGAAACTCCGTATCAAGCTATGTCGCGCGTGTTTCACTCCACACCCTCTCGATCCATTCGGCCGCGGCGTCCATCGGATCGCGGTCGCTTCTCAACTTGTCCGCTGCTTCCGCCAGATCGTGTTTCATGGCGGCTCTGGCCTCGGCGCTGTCCAACAGGCGCGACGCTTCGGCGGCGAGGCGATCGGCGGACATATCCTGCTGAATCAACTCCGGCACGATGCGCCGCCCGGCCACAAGATTGACCATCGACAGAAATGGAGCCCGGACCAGCCATCGCCCTAATAACCAACTTAGCGCGTTTACGCGATAAAAGGTCACCATGGGAACGCCCAGGAGTGCCGCCTCCACGGTAACGGTACCGCTGGCAGCCAGAGCAAGTTCCGCCTGAGCGAGCACGTCCCAGGTGTATCCTTCTATCACTTGGATGGACGCGGAGCGAATCGGTTCCTGGAAATTTGTGGATTCGAGGTCGAAGCCGGGCGGGAGGGCGAGGATCGGGGTGACGCCGTGGCGCTGGCGGAGGTAGGCGGCGGATTCCACGAGATCCGGAATGTGGCGAGCGACTTCGCCGTGGCGGCTACCGGGGAGCAGAGCGACGATGCGGGCGGCGGGGTCGAGATTGAATTTTTCGCAGAATTGGGCGCGGTCCAAGGTGGGCTTCACGATGCGGGCGAGCGGGTGGCCGATGTAGGTTGTCGGGACGCCGTGGGATTCGAAGAATTCCTGCTCGAAAGGGAAGATACAGAGAAGGCGATTGAACGTGGCTCGCATGGTTTTGACGCGGCCTTCGCGCCACGCCCAGGCTTGAGGGGCGATCAGGTAGACGACGGGGACTCCGCGGCGCTTGAGTTTCTTCGCGAGGCGGAGGTTGAAGTCGGGGGCGTCGGTGAGGATGGCGAGGTCGGGACGCTCTTGGGAGATGGAGGCAACGAGCTTGCGGAATTGGCCGTAGATTCGGGGGATGTGGGCGACGACTTCCACGAGCCCCACGACGGCGATGGAACGGAGATCGATAATCGGGCGGACCCCGGACGCTTGCATGCGCGGGCCGGCGCAGCCGAAGAAGTCGGCTTCGGGATGGCGGGGGCGGAGGGCCTCGACGACTCGGGAAGCGTAGAGGTCTCCCGAGGCTTCGCCGGCGGAGATCAGGATGCGCATGGAGGGACCAAGATCGGGAGGAATGGCGGTGCGGGAACCCGGGAGCGAACTTGAGAATTATGCGCGCTCTTCATTCTTTTCAACAAGTTTCTAGGTTCGTTCGGTGGGTAAATTTTTTCTGAGTGCCGGGGGCGGGCGGAGGGGAAACGGGTTAGGGCGGTGATCACGGGCGCGGTTTGGGTGGGCCGTACGATTCGAGTTGTTCGCTGGGTCGCCAAGTCCGTCTCCTGCCCAGCTTAGCGGATAGCCGGGCGCGGGCGAAGTGGAGAGAGCGGGAAGGGGTTGGAAACGTTGCGATTATCGTCGCGGGAGGATTGTGATCAGGCTGGCGACGCGTGAAGTCCGGGGGCGGACGGAGGCACAGTCTGGGAACAAATTACTCGAATCACCTACATGCCGTGCGTCAAGATGGGCACGACAGGCCGGTATTCTTGTTTTAGCGATCCATGTCATTTCCATAGGAGCAATATCCGAATTCGTGCAAGGGCATCCCATAACTGTGAAAGGCGCACGCCTTGGTCCAATGTTCTATGGAGAAGATGTCTCGATATTTGATGTTGACGTGAATGTATAGCGCGGCCCTATGTTCTCTGTAGTCAGTTACGAGCGCAGCATCGGGTGTCCATGGGGTCGTATCGCATTCGATATTCTTAGCCCCTGGAGCAAACGCATTCTCGCTCCCAGTTGCAGGAGAATTGTCATTGAAGGGGGTCATGGGAGGGCCATTGGGGGGCTGCGATCTCCATAAGAGCGGATAGGCTTGACAGACCTCCTTGAGTGCCGGAGTTTTTCCAGTATTTTGAAGCAGGACACCCACGGAAAAAGAATGGTCGGCTTCCGGCTCGTTCACAACGGCGAATTGGTCAACAGACATCCACGCGCGTTGATCAATAGTAAAACTACGGCGCAGTTCATACCATTGGCCAGCCGTTATACCCGCATAGATAAAAGCGCATCCGAAGGTGAACCATGCTGCCCGCTTGATGCACCTATTGACTCTGTAGTTGAGGCGCGCAATCGCCGCCTCCCGTTTTTGGAGCCGATAGTTCTTGTTCTGTCCGGACTCCTGGCTACGTATAAAGTCTGGTGGAAGCTCTACAATAGACCGGATAGTTGGCTGTATGAGGTAATCCTTATTTTTGGTGTCGTCCTTCTTTTTTGCGGTGGATTCTTGTTCTGGGTGCGGCTGACTTAATGCTTCTAGGTGGCGATCCAAGGAATGAACCGACACCATCAGATCTCTCAGCGCTTGCACTATCGCTTTGTCTAGCTTTCTGGATTGTAGATCACCCGGATTTTGGGGCATCTGGGGATTGTACTGTGATTTTCTTTCTCAATGGTGGAGCTTTGACGAGTGCATATAACACCAGGCAACACGGTCGGTCGCCGGCGCAACTGAAGAAATCTGCATCGGGATGGCGGACGCGGAGGGTTTCGACGACTCGGGAAGCGTAGATGTCGCCCGAGGCTTCGCAGGCGGAGATCAGGATGCGCAAACGGGCTGGCTAGAGGGTCGGGGAGTCATTGCCCAGCATGGCGCGGCGGACGATTTTGATGGGCGGGAAGCCTTGCTGCATGAATTTGTCGTGGAATTCCTGGAGCGAGAAGCTGGCTCCGCGGAGTTTCTGGTAGTCGTCACGGAGTTTCAGGATTTGGAGCTTGCCCAGAGTGTAGTAAAGGTAGGTCGGGTCCGAGGTGCCGCGCTTGGTTTCCTTCACGGCCACTTCGTGAGGCTGGTAGCCTTCCTTCTCGAAGAAGTCCACGCCTTGGTCGAAGGTGAACTTGCCGGTGTGCATCTGGATGCCGACGATGTAGCGGGCGTTGCGGAGGAGCGCATCCTGCAACTGGCCGAGGCGCATGCGCGGGTCGCCGTTGGCGTAGCCTTCGTCGAGAATCATTTGCTCACAGTAGTGGGCCCAGCCTTCGGCGTTGGAATTCGCACCGAGCAGCTTACGGACTTTCGAATCGACGCGCTGGACCCAGAGGAATTGCACGTAGTGTCCGGGGTAGGCTTCGTGGGTGGCGGTGCTGAGGATGGTGCCGCTGTTGAAGCTGTGCATGTAGTCTTCGATGCGGTCGGCGGGCCAGTCCTTTTCCGGCAGGGTGACGTTGAGGAAGGCTTCCTTGGCGACCTCTTCATAAGGACCGGGGGTGTCCATGGAGGCGAAGGTGAGGGCTCGCATGAAGGGCGGCGTCTCTTCGAGGATCGGCGGGACTTGCGAGGGGATGGTGACGATTTTCTTTTCGTTAATGAAGTCGCGGAGCTTGGCGGTGGTCTCGCGGAAAGCGTCCAGAAGTTTGTCGGGCGCGGGGTGGTCGCGTTCGAGGTCGGCCAGGATTTGCTGCGGGGTCTTGGAGGGATCGATCTGGCGCGCGGTTTCCTGGAAGCGCTTCTGGTTGTCGCGAAGGTTGGCGAAGCCGATTTCGAGAAGGCGGTCGAGAGGGATATCGACCATTTCTTCGTACTGGAGTTTCTTGGTGAAGTTTTCGGCGCCGAGACGGAAGTCGCCATTGGAGCGCGGGAGAAGGTCGTTCTTCAGGAAGGTTTCGTAGCTCTTGAGGGCGGCGATGACGGCTCCGTTTGAGGCCTTGAAATCGGCCAGGAGCTTCGGGTCCTTGACGTCTTTGAAGGCGAGGGGGACGTCGTTCTGGAAGAATTCGATGTTGCCGGGGATTTGCTCGATGGCGACTTCGGTGTAGATGCGCGGCGGGTTCTTGAGGTTCGCGCGGGCGTCTACCAGGGCTTGCGGCATGTGGCGCTCACGCTCGATGAGAGACTTCAGGCGCACTTCCGGCGCGGCGAACTTGCGGCTCATGATGGTGAACGCGCTGGAGGTGATGCCGCTCGAATAATTGTCGGGATTTTTCTGCCACTGGCGGACGGACTCGAGTTCGAGGAGGCTCGCTCGGATGGAGTTGAGCACCATGTCGCGGTCGTCTCCGGGCGGGAGCTTGACGAATTGGGCTTCCCACTTCTTGAGCTCGGCGACGTGCTTGGCGTTGGCGGCGGCGGAGGTGTCTTCGAGCTTGCCGTCGTACTTGTGAATGCCGGACGAGGTCGCCGTGGTGGGGTTGTTGGGGAAATAGTACTCGTCGAAGAAGCGATCGTACAGGGATTGCGCAGACGTGGAAAGCGAGAGAACAGACATGAGGAGAAAGAGTCTCACGCTTCCACTTTACACTGCGCCGATTGGACCCTACTGCAAGGTGAAGATCACGTCGATGGGCGCGATCACTTCGACGGGCTGGCCGTCGAGGATGGTGGGTTTGTAGATCCACTGGCTGACGGCGTCGACGGCGGCTTTCACGAGGAGCGGAGGGCCACCCAATACCTGGAGCTTTTGCACGGTGCCGTCCTTGGCGATAATCCCGGAGAGGTGCACGGTGCCGGAGGTTCGGGTTTGCTTGGCGAGAATTGGGTAGGCGGGGAGAACTCGGCGGATGATTTTCGCGGCTTGGACGTCTCCGCCTACGGTGAGAGGGTGGTCGGGTGGTTTCGTGACGGTAGCGGTTGCGGTGACGGGGGGCTTGGGTTTTTCGATAGCGGGCAGAGTTGTGACGGGCAGCGATTGAATGGGGACAGGGCCGTCGCCGACGGGGAGTGTGGGTGCGTCGATATCCAGCGTTGAGGCTCCGATGGTCGCAAATATCTGACGGCGCGCGGGCATTTTGAAGGGTGTCGGCGCGGACGGAGTTTGCAGGGGGGCGGCGGCTGTGGGTTGGGCTTGCTGGACTGCGTCCGGCGGAGGCGGGGCCGACACTCGCCAAGCGAGCGGTCTCGACAATTTGATTTGCGGCAAGACGTCGCTATAAATCAGCGGGACACAAATTAAGACACCGATTCCCAGAATTTGTGCCGAGAAAGATGCGAAAACAGCTCCGGTTTTTCGCGTCGCGGGGCCGGCGGTGAGAAGAGATTGCTCGAACATGCTGGAGTAGACACCGGAGGCGGGGAAAGGTTCCAGGGGGCGGCAGGCCGCTCCATTACTGTCGCGGCTCGGTTTGAACGGTCGCGGCTCGGTTTGGACGGTCGCGGCTCGGCTTGCGGGTTATTCTACGATGCGGCCGTCGCGCATGGTGACGGTGCGGTGGGCGAAGGCGGCGGCTTCGGGGTTGTGCGTGATCATGAGGATGGTCTGGCCCTGGCGGTCATTCAGGTCGCGCAGGACGTTCAGGACCGCGGTGGAGTTTTCGGTGTCGAGGTTGCCGGTGGGCTCATCGGCCAGGAGGAGCGCCGGGCGGTTCACGATGGCTCGGGCGATGGCGACGCGTTGTTGTTCGCCTCCGGAGAGCGCCCGGGGCTTGTGCTTCAGGCGGGAGGAGATTCCCAGGATTTTGAGGGTTTCTTCGAATTGAGCGTCGGGAGGGGTGTTGTTGCGGCCGGCGATGTCGCGGGCGATTTCGATGTTCTGCGCGGCGGTGAGCGTTGGCAGCAGATTGTATTTCTGGAAGACGAAGCCTACGCCGGTTTTGCGGAGCTCGGTGCGCTCGGCGTCCGACATGTGGGAGAGATCGCGGCCGGCAATGCTGACCGAGCCTCCGGTGGGCGGCGTGAGTCCACCGAGGATGTGGAAGAGCGTGGATTTTCCAGAGCCGCTGGGTCCGACAATGGCGATGAATTCGCCGCGGGCGACGCTCAGCGTGACGCCGCGCAGCGCGTGCACGTCGACGTCGCCAACATGGTAGGTCTTGGTAAGGACCTGGATGTCGATCATCGGAGCCTCAGTCATACGCCAGGGCCTCAATCGCATCCTGGTGCGCGGCCTTGAGACCGGGATAAATCGCGCCGATGAGCGCGGCTCCGAGCGAAATTCCTCCGGTAATGGGCCACCAATTCATCACGATTACTTGTGTATACGTGGGCGCAAAGGCGCGCATTAGCGCTTGCGTTCCGTAGGACATCAGGATCCCGGCGATGGTTCCGACGACGGCGAGAACAAAAGCTTCCCGCAAAAGGATGCCCATAATATAGCTGGGCGAGGCGCCGAGGGCTTTCAGAATGCCAATTTCGCGCGTGCGTTCCAGCACGGCGGTATACATGGTGAGCAGGACGACAAGAATGCCGACGATGATCGCGACTCCGATGACGACTTTGGTAAAGCCTTTCATCAGCGGCACGTTGTCTACGCTGATGAGGTCCATATAGTCCTTCATGGGGTAGACTTTGAACTCTTCGAACTTCGATCGCACATCGGCGACGACGCTCTCGATGTTGGCCGGCTGGTCGACTTTGATGTAGATCGTGGATACTTTCCCGGTATCCGAGAACATTTCCTGCACCGGGCCGATCTGCGCGAAAATCCGGGAGAGCTTGCCGGATTCGACGACGCCGCTCACGCGCCAGTTCTGGCCAATTTTGACGATGCTGCCCAGGTGCAGATGCTTCGAGTCGGCGTACTCCTGGTCCACCAGAATGTCGTCCGGGCGTTGAAAGGTGGTGGCCGGGCTGCCTTCGGAATAGTGAAAGCCGCCGCTCATGGCGTTGAATTCATCGAGATGGATGCCGGTAATGCTCTCCAGGAAGCCCGTGGATTCCACTAAGACTCCGTTGGCCAGAGCGATGTGCGGAATCTTGGTGATCTCCGCGAGGAGTTTGTCTTCGGGCACCGAGAAGTTTCCGGTGAAGGAGAGCGCGGAGCTGTTGGCGGGCCGGATGATAATGTCGGCTCCGGTGCCGCGGGAACGCTCCTTGATATCGCCGGTGACGCCTTCGCTCAGGCCGACCAGAGTCAGGATCATGGTGACCTGAATTCCGATGAAGATGGCGGTGAGGAAGGTGCGAACCGGGCGGTGTTTGAGATTCTCGAAGACCAGACGGTAGATCAAGTTGTTAGTGTACCAGTCCGTTTTTCGAGCCATGCCTGTCCGGCGATGGCGAGCGCGGCGATGGCGGCGGTTTCGGCACGCAGGATCAGGGGGCCGAGCGAGACGCGGGTCCAGTGGTGGGGTTGGAATTTGGCGCGTTCGTCATCGGTCCAGCCGCCTTCGGGGCCGACTAAGAGCGCGATGGAGTCGGTGGAGCGGCGCGTGGAGGGGAAGGCGGCGGAGAGCGGCGAGCCTCCGGGCTCTTCGTCGAGCGCGTAGCGGTGGGAGGCGTCGAGTTTGAGGAGGTCGTCGAAGGAGACGGGGGCCTGGACTTCCGGAAGGAACGCACGTCGCGATTGCTGGCTGGCTTCGAGAGCGATACGGCGCCAGCGCTCCAGGCGTTTGTGCGCGGCGCGTTCGAGTCCACGCTCACTGCGGACGGTTTCGACGGGGACGATCTCGGAGACGCCGAGCTCGGTGGCTTTTTCGATCATCCACTCAAAGTGATCGAACTTGAAGAGCGCGGCACAGAGGATCAGGCGGGCTTGCGGCTCGGGCGGCGGGAGTTTCTCGATGGTTTGGAAAACCACCAGACCCTTGTGCGCGGTTTCGATTTCGGCGAGGTAGACGTTGGCGTTATCGGAGATTTCGTAGCGCTGGCCGGGTTCGACGCGGAGGACTCGGGTGAGATGGCGCGCGTCATCGCCTTCGATGCGGGCCTGGCTGTTGCGGATTTGATCGACGAAGAATCTGCGGCGCATGTCTTTGCTAGAAAAGCTTTGCTGGAAAAGCTCGGTCAGGTATTCTTGACTTCATGATCGCTCATCTGCGGGGCACACTTCTCGAAAAACATCCGAACCAGGCGATTGTGGACGTGCAGGGCGTGGGCTATGACGTGACAATTCCGGTGTCGGCGTACTCGTCGCTGCCGGAGAAGGGCGCGGCGGTGAGCCTGCACATCCACACGCATGTTCGCGAGGATGCGCTGACGCTGTTCGGCTTCACGACCACGAGCGAGAAGGCGCTGTTCGAGAAATTGATCACGGTAAGCGGGATCGGGCCGAAGCTGGCGGTGACGGCGCTGGGCGGACTGGCGGCGGCGGAGTTGGCGCAGGCGATACGGTCGGGATCGCTGGAGCAACTGGTGAAGATTCCGGGGGTGGGCAAGAAGACCGCGGAGCGGATGGTGCTGGAACTGCGGGACAAGCTCGATCTGGCGGGGCTGCCGGCACGGACGGGTGCGGTGGCTGCTCCGAGCGCGTTCGATGCGAATGAGGAAGACGTGATTTCGGCGCTGATGAATTTTGGGGCATCGAGGGCGGCGGCGGAGGCTGCGGTGACAAAGGGGAAGTCGGCTACGGAGGGGAATAGTTTTGATGCGTTGTTCCGGAGGGCGTTGAAGTTGGTGCGATAGAGGACACAGGCTAAAGCCTGTGCCACGGTGTGCCACACTAACTGCTATGCGGGATCAGGGAATTGTGTCGGCTTCGCTGCGCGAGGAAGAGCGCCAATTCGAAGCGACGCTGCGTCCGCAACGGCTGGACGATTTCGCGGGGCAGCCGAAGGTCAAAGAGATCCTGGCCATCGCCATTGAGGCTACGAAGCGGCGCGGCGAGGCTATGGATCACGTGTTGCTGTACGGTCCGCCGGGGTTGGGCAAGACTACGCTGGCGGGAATCATCGCGGCGGAGCTTGGCGTGGGCATGCAGCAGACTTCGGGTCCGGTGCTGCAAAAGAAGCTGGACCTGGTGGGCATCCTCAGCAACATCCAGGAGCGCGAGGTTTTCTTCATCGACGAAATCCATCGCCTGCAGCCGGACGTGGAGGAGATGATTTACTCCGCGCTCGAAGATTTCCGGATGGACATTTTGATCGGCACGGGGCCGGGGGCTCGGACGCTGCCGATGGAGATCAAACACTTCACGGCGATCGGCGCGACGACGCGCCAAGGGTTGATCAGTGCTCCGCTACGGGGACGCTTCGGACTGGTGCTGCGGCTGAATCATTACGATCTGGTGGAGTTGGGGAAGATCGTGCTGCGGTCGGCGCATTTGCTCGGCGTCGAGGTGGACGCGGAGGGCGTGGAGGAGATCGCGCGGCGGGCTCGCGGGACTCCGCGCATCGCGAACCGGCTGCTGCGGCGCGTGCGGGATTACGCGGAAGTGCGGGCGTCGGGGCGCGTGGATGCGGACGTGGCCAAACGGGCGCTGGATCTGCTGGAAGTAGATCCGTACGGACTGGACGAAATCGACCAGAAGATCATGCGGACCCTGCTGGAGAAGCACGGCGGCGGGCCGGTGGGCATCAACACGATTGCGGCTTCGATCGATGAGGAAGCGGACACGATCGAAGAAGTGTACGAGCCGTATTTGATCCAACTGGGATTTTTGGATCGGACACCGCGGGGGCGCGTGGGGACGGATCGGGCGTTCGATTATTTCAAGGTTCCACGACGGTTGCGGGGAACGCAGAATACGTTGTTTTGAACTTCGTTTAAGTTTTGGGGATGGGAATGAAGACGATCTATCTTTCTCTGGGATCGAATGTGGGGGATCGGGAATCGCACCTGGCGCGGGCGCGGGAACGGCTGGCGGAAAACGACGTGCGGGTGCTGCGCGTGTCGGGCGTGTATGAAACCGAGCCTCGGGACATGCCGGATCAGGCGTGGTTCATGAATCAGGTGGTGGAGGCGGAGACGGAGTTGTTTCCGATTCAACTGCTGAGCCGGCTTCAGAAGATTGAGCGCGCGCTGGGGCGGGTTCCGACGACTCCAAAGGGTCCGCGGACAATCGATCTCGACATTTTGTTGTACGGAGAGGCGATTGTTTCGGTGCCCGGGCTGGAGATTCCGCATCCTCGCCTGAGCGACCGGCGGTTCGTGCTGGAGCCGCTCTCGGAGCTCGCACCGGAGCTGCGGCATCCACGGACGGGGCAAACGGTGAAGGAGATGCTGACGCGGGTCGGGAATCAGAGGGTGGAGCGGATTTAGGACTCCGTCTTCACACTTCCGTTTTCTGACTCTTTGGCTGCGGCGGGGCGCGCGGTTACGATTTTCACTCGCGCGATTCGGTTGCGCTCCATCTCCTGCACGATGAACGTGTGTGACTCGTACGTCAGAGCGTCGCCGCGCGCAGGGATGTAGCCTAGGCGGAAGAGAATAAAGCCCGCGAGTGTTTCGAAGCCGGCGTCGCCGGGGAGTTCGACGCCGTATTCGGAGGCGAGCTCGCGGATAGTGGTGCTGCCGTCCACTTCAATCACGGGAGCTCCGGCGGAGGGAGTGCGGCGGCGCTCGTCGTGCTCATCGGCGATGGGGCCGAAGACTTGCTCGAGCACGTCTTCGAGTGTCACGAGTCCGGTGAAAGTTCCGAATTCATCGACTACCAGGGCGATGTGCGAGTGGCTGTTGCGGAATTCATCGATGAGCTGATTCAGCGGCTTGGTTTCGGGCACCACGACGGGTTTGCGCAGATAGCGCCGCAGGCGGAAAGGGCGCGCGGACTGATGGCGCTCATGCGCGGTGCGGCGCTCCTGCCAGGCTCGCATCAGATCCTTGTAATGAATGGTGCCGATGATGTGCTCGGGCTTGGCTTCGTAGACCGGCAGGCGCGAGTACTGATGCTCCAGAAGGATGGCGAGAACTTCATCGAGATTGGCATCGGCGGAGACGGACACGATCTGGACGCGCGGCGTCATGATCTCCCGCGCGCCGACGTTCTTTAATTCGAGGAGTTTCTGGATGGCGATTTCCTCGAAGCCTTCGAGATGGCCCGCCAGGCGGCTGGATTCGATGATGAACTTCAGTTCCTCCTGGGAGTGTCCGCCTCCGCCGTGGCCCTTGAGTCCGAGGGCTCGGGAAAGACCGACGGCGGAACGCTCCACCACATAGACGAAGGGTTCGGAGATGCGATACAGCACCAGCAGCACCGGCGCGACCAGCAATGCCAGGCGGTCTGCCTTTTCAATGGCGAGGTTTTTCGGGACAACTTCCCCGACCACGACGTGGAAAAAGCTCATCAGCAGGAAGCCGAGCGCGAAGCTGGCGCCATGGAAGTAGACCGAAGTTCGCTCCGTGATGATGGGGTTGAACATCGCGAGGAAGACGCGGTAGAGCGTATCTTCGCCGGCCCAGCCGAGGCCGAGGCTAGCGAGCGTGACTCCCACTTGGGTGAGGCTCAACAGACGCTCGGGGTTCGCCAAAAGCTCCAACGCGGCGCGCGCGGGCACGCTTGCCTGACTCGCGAGCTCCTTGAGGCGCGAACGGCGCACCGATACCAGCGCCACCTCCGCCGCCGCGAAGAAAGCATTCACCGTGAGAATGACGGCCAGCACTATGAATCGAAGTGGCATGGGGCGTTGCTACAATGCGGGCAGTGCTCTTCCACACTCGCCCGCTGCGGGCAATCAATCTGAGCATAGCGGTTTTGTTGGGGTTGCTTCTCGCGGCGGTGTACTGGTTCGCGTGGCGGTCCTTGCCGGAGACTTCGGGAACGCTCGCGGCGCCGGTGAGCGGTAAGGCGACGGTGGCTCGCGACGCGCGGGGAGTTCCGCATATCTCGGCGGAATCGTGGCAGGACGCCGTCTTTCTGCAAGGCTACGTGACGGCGCAGGATCGCATGTGGCAGATGGACGGGCTGCGCCGCCTGGCGGCGGGCGAACTGGCGGAAGTGGTGGGGAAGGCAGGGCTCGAGTCCGATCGCGAATCGCGGCGCTGGCGCATGGCGCGCATTGCGGAAGCCCAGGAGCGGAATCTCACACCGGAGAGCCGCGCGGTGCTGGCGGCGTACGCTCGGGGGGTAAATTTTTATCTCGAAACGCATCGCGGGCGGCTGGCTCCGGAGTTCGTGCTGCTCAATTATGAGCCGCGGCCGTGGCGGGTGCGCGACTCGCTGCTGGCGTTCCTGGAGATGAATCGCAGGCTGACCCAAACGTGGCGGGAAGAAGTGAACAAGTTTCAAATGCTGACGGCAGGCGATGCGGCGAAGGTGAATTTCCTTTATCCCCGAGGCATGGGCAGCGAGGTTCAGCCGGGGTCAAACGCTTGGGTGGTTTCGGGCGCGCGGTCGGCCACGGGCAAGCCGATTCTGGCGAACGATCCGCACCTGGAGTGGGGTGTGCCGAGCACCTGGTACCTGGTCCACCTGCGCGCGCCGGATTTGGATGTGACGGGCGCTTCCCTGCCCGGCGTGCCCGCGGTGATCATCGGGCACAATCGCCACATCGCCTGGGGCGTGACGAATCTGGGGTTCGATGTGCAGGATCTGTATCGCGAGCAGCTCGATTTGCAGAGTGGACGCTATGTGTTCCAGGGGCGGCCGGAGCAGGCGCGGCTGGAGCGTGAGGCGATTGCGATCAAGGGACAGGCTTCGGAGGAAACGTCGATCTGGGTCACGCGCCATGGGCCCGTTTTTTTCATTGAAGGCAACCAGGCTTACAGCATGAGATGGGCTCCGGCGGAGGAGAGCAGTTTCGATTTTCCCCTGCTGGACGTGAATCGCGCGCGGAATTGGGATGAGTTCAACGCGGCGCTGGCGCGGCTTTCGGGACCGGGGCAGAACGCGGTGTATGCCGACGATGCGGGCAACATCGGGTATCACGCGATCGGCCATCTTCCGATTCGCGGCGCGGACTGCGAGCCGGATGTGCCGATGGACGGGGCATCGGGGGAGTGCGAGTGGCAGGGATTTTTGCCCTACGAGCAACTGCCGCAGGCCTTCAATCCCGCGTCCGGGATGATCGTGACGGCGAACCAGAATCCGTTTCCGAAGGATTTCCCAGCGCCCGTGGATGGGCGCTTCGGGGCCAATTACCGCGCGAAACAGATTCGCGCGGCGCTGGAATCGAAAGCGCAGTGGACCGCGGAAGGGATGCTGACGATCCAGAAGGACGTGTATTCGCCCTTCTCCTTGTTTCTCGCCCAACAAGTGGTGGCGGCGTGGGACAAACATCCGGGGTCGAATCCACAGCTGCAAGGCGCGGTGGACGCACTGCGGCAGTTTAATGGACAGATGGAAAAAGGGACCGCCGCGCCGTTGGTCGCGCAGTTGGTTTATGAGGAGTTGAGAAACGCGGTGGCGGAGCGGGCCTCACCGGGCCACGCGCGCAACTATGAGACGGCGTATCCAGCGCCGGAAGTGGTGGAGCGGCTGCTGCGGGAACGCCCAGCAGATTGGTTCGCGGATTACGATGCGCTGTTGATCAAGTCGCTGACGGGCGCGGTGGCGGAAGGTGAAAAGACTCAGGGGTCGAAAGTGTCACGCTGGGACTACGGGCAGTTCAATCTGCTCTCGGTCCAGCATCCGATTTTGAGCCAGGTACCGGGCGTGGGCGCGTACCTCGGGAAATATTTCGGCATCGGACCGGTGGCGATGAGCGGATCCTCGACGACGATCAAGCAGACTACGCGGCGGCTGGGACCGTCTCTGCGGATGGTGGTGGATTTTTCGGACTTCGACAAGTCGCTGGCGAACCTCACTACCGGCGAATCCGGGCATGAACTTTCACGGCACTACATGGACCAATGGGACGCCTACTACGTGGGCAAGAGCTTCCCCATGGAATACGACAAAGTGGATGCTCCGAACGTGTTGACCGTGTCGCCGCTGCGGTAGGCGGGCCGTTAGCCGCCGGTCAGCAGTTCGAAGCGGCCGTCGCGATACAGGCGGTAGCGGCGTCCGCGCCAGGTGATGGTGTTCCCGAAAAAGCCGGCGATCCAGAAGCAGAAGCCCGCGAGATCCTCCAGCGGCAGCAAGGCCCAGTTGAGCGGAGCGTGAAGAACTCGAATCGCCACGTTGTAGGCGGCCGCGCCTCGCACCGCCAGCGTGAAGGGCAGCACGACCCACCACGCCGGATGGGCGGCGCACACGAGCAGCGCGAGCGGCACGGGCATGGTGAAAAGCTGCCCCAGGTACCCAAGAGGCCGGGACCGGCGGGTGCTGCGCGCCCACCGCAAGCGATGCGCGGCGTTGTGACTCCAATCCGAGTTGCCGATGTGGTGCTCAATCACGTAGGAAGAGAGCGCGACGCCGTGGCCGGCTTCGGCGGCGAATTTGCCCATGACGAAATCTTCGGCGAGAAAATCTTTGAGGCGATTGAAGCCGCCGATGGAATCGAGCGCAGTGCGGCGCGCGGCGATGGTGGGTCCCACGGCGAACTGCATGCCTTCCAGCATGCGGGCGACCAGGATGCCGGAGAGAAAATCCGTATTCATGCCGGTGGCTTCCATACGCGACCACACACTGGAACCGGCGACGGCGCGATACGGGCACGTGGCAACGCCGAGCTTGCGATCCTGAAACTCGGCGGCGATGGTGCGGAGCATTTCCGGCGTCACGCGGATGTCGCTATCGCTCATCACGACCAGGTCATGCGTGGCGGCGGCCAGCATGCGGTCCAGGCTGTAGACTTTCGCGTTGGCGTAGGGCGGCTCACCGGTGATCAGGATGCGCGAAGGCACGTGCGGGTAGGTTTTCGCGAGCCGCGCGGCCACTTCCGCCGCGGGATCGTCCGCCTGGCGGACGGCAAACAGAATCTCGAAATCGGCGTAGTCCTGCTCGAAGAACGTGCGGAGGTTCGATTCCAGATTGAGGTCGAGTCCGGCGAGCGGTTTTAGGATGCTGACCGGCTCGGCTGCCCGCAGCGCGGGCGGGCGCACGGCCAGGTAGCGGCTCGTAGCCACCATCGCCAGCACCGAATACACCAGAGCTCCGGCGAGCAAAAGCGAGAGTAAGATCGCGATCGTCAACGTTAGAATTTCACCCGGTCTCCTTCGAGATTAGCGCGTCAAGGTAAAATGGGTTGCACCCTCCTCTAAGGAAGACCCAGCTTCACGTGAATCTGTCCGCAAAACTAACCAGCGTATTTTCGCGCACCGTGCGGGAGCGTGGGCATCGGTACTACTGGCAGGACGTAGTAAAGATCGGCCATGCGGCGCCGAATCAGCTGACGGCTTCGGTGCAAGGGTCGGAGAAATATCAAATCCGCATGGAGCTGCAAGGCAATCTGCTGCGGCTGTCTTGTACCTGTCCGTACTTCGCGTCGGAGGGGCCGTGCAAGCATCTGTGGGCCACCATCCTGATGGCGGAAGCGAAGGGATACTTGGGAAACGTAGCCGCGGCGAAGGATCTGAAGGTGGACGCCGGACACGAAGTGGAAGAAGAGCACGAAGAGGAAGATTACGACGCTCCGCGCTATCCGCCTCGCCCGGGGTCGGTGACGAAATCCACGTTCGCTCCGTCGTGGCAGAAGCAGGTCGCGGAGATATCGCATCCCGCGCCGCGCACGGGCTGGGACGATCCCGCGCCGTGGCCCGGCAAGCGGCAGGTGCTCTACCTCGTGGATGTCGGGGCGTGCCGGAGCTCGGGCGGACTGGTGCTTTCGCTGGCCTCGCGCGACCGGAAGGCGGACGGGTCGTTCACCCGCAGCAGTCCGCTGGCGCCGAAGCGCTACTTAATTGAGAGATTGCCGCTGGCCGAGGATCGGGAGATTCTGGCCATGCTGGCCGGGGGCACCCGGCATCACAGCTGGAACTTCGTGAACCTGCATGAGCAGATTCCCGAGTCGTACGTCCTGCCGAGCGCGGTAGCGGAAAAGATCGTGCGGCTGGCGGTGGACACGGGCCGCTGCTTCCTGCGACTGGCGCCGAAGGATGAGGAGACACTGCTGGCGTGGGACCCGGGCGAGCCTTGGCAATTCCGCTTAAAGATGGGCGCGAACGGGCGGAAGGGATGGTCGGTGCAAGGGTTTCTGCATCGAGGGTCCGAAGAAATGGACGTGAGCGCTCCGGTGCTGATCGCGCCGGGCTTCGTGTTCACGCGGGATCGTGTGGCGAGGCTGGCTCCGGAGGCTCCGTTCGCGTGGGTCTCGAATTTGCGGAGGGCTCCGATTGAAGCGCCGGACAAGGAGAAGGATCAGTTGCTGGCGGCACTGCTGGGGGCTCCGGGGCTGCCTCCGCTGGAGGTGCCGGAGGAGCTGCGGTTCGAGGAAGTAAGTCCCACCCCGCGGCCGTCTCTGAAGATTCACGCGGTGGACAATTCGTGGCGCGGCGCGGGGCGCTTGCAGGCGGACTTGTATTTCGACTACGGCGGATGGCTCGCGCCGGAGGTGGGTCCGGAGGGCGGTTACTACGATCCGGCGACGCGGCGGTTTCTGCGGCGCGATGCGGCGGCGGAAGCGTCGGCCGCAGCCCTGCTGACCGAGGCGGGGGTGAAACTGCAACCCGCGTTTCACGACGATCCGTCGCGCGGTTTGAGCCCGGCGCGGTTGCCTCGTGTGGTGCGAACGCTGCTCGACGCCGGCTGGCACGTCGAAGCGGAAGGGAAAGCTTTCCGGCGGCCCGGTGCGTTCCACGTGGACGTGGCGAGCGGCGTGGATTGGTTCGAGCTTCACGGCGAGGTGAAATACGGCGAGACGTCGGCACGGCTGCCGGAGTTGCTGGAAGCGGTGCGCCGGGGCGAGACGCTGGTTCGGTTAGGCGACGGCACGTACGGCACGCTGCCGGAGGAATGGCTGGAGCGCATCGGCATGCTGGCGGCGATGGGCACGCCGGAGAACGGGCACATTCGCTTCCGGCGCAGCCAGGCCGGACTCTTGGATGCTCTGCTGGCCACGCAGCCGGAGACTACTTGCGATGCGACGTTCGATCGTGTGCGCAAGGAGCTGCGCACGTTCGACGGCGTGGCCGCGGCGGAGCAGCCCGCGGGCTTCCAAGGCAAGCTGCGCGATTATCAGCGCGAAGGCCTGGGATGGATGGAGTTTCTGCGCCGGTTCTCTTTCGGAGGATGCCTGGCAGACGACATGGGCGTCGGCAAGACCGCGCAGGTGCTGGCGATGCTGGAGACGCGACGCGTGTTGCGGCAAGGCGGCGAACCGGTAGGCCCTTCGCTGGTGGTGGTTCCGAAATCGCTGGTATTTAACTGGAAGCAAGAGGCGGAGCGGTTCACGCCGAAGATTCGCGTGCTGGACCACACCGGCACGGCTCGCGCGGTGGGCGATCTGGCCAAGTATGACGTCGTGCTGACGACGTATGGCACGCTGCGCCGGGACGCCGCGCGGCTCAAGGACGTCGAGTTCGATTATCTGGTGCTGGACGAAGCGCAGGCGATCAAGAACGCGGGCACCGAATCGGCCAAGGCGGTGCGGCTGCTGAAGGGCGCGCACCGGTTGGCGCTCAGCGGCACTCCGGTGGAAAATCATCTAGGCGAGTTGTGGTCGCTGTTCGAATTCCTGAATCCGGGGATGCTGGGCGCGGCCAGCGTGTTTAAGCTGACGGGAGGCGCGGCGCGGAATCCGTCCGACGAGACGCGGCGACTGCTGGCCCATGCGCTGCGGCCGTTCCTGCTGCGGCGCACCAAGGCGCAAGTGGCGAAAGAGCTCCCCGCGAAAACGGAGCAGACCGTCTACTGCGAAATGGAGCCGGCCCAGCGCAAGCTGTACAACGAGCTGCGCCAACACTATCGCACTTCTCTGCTCACGCGCATCGAGACGAGCGGACTGGCGAAATCGAAGATGCACGTGCTCGAAGCGCTGCTGCGTTTGCGCCAAGCGGCATGCCATCCCGGATTGCTTGATGCGAAGCGAACGGGCGAGGGCAGCGCGAAACTCGACGTGCTGCTGGATCAGCTGAGCGAGGTCCTGGAGGAAGGGCACAAGGCGCTGGTGTTTTCGCAATTCACCAGTTTGCTGGCGATCGTACGCGACCGCTTGGACAAGCAGGGCGCGAACTACGAATATCTCGACGGCTCGACGCGTGACCGGCAGGCTCGCGTGGAACGGTTCCAGAACGATCCCGAGTGCAAGCTGTTCCTGATCAGCCTGAAGGCGGGAGGTTTGGGTTTGAACCTGACGGCTGCCGAATATGTTTTCCTGCTGGACCCGTGGTGGAATCCGGCGGTGGAAGCGCAGGCCGTGGATCGAGCGCATCGAATCGGCCAGACGCGGCAGGTTTTTGCCTACCGGCTGATCGCGCGCGACACGGTGGAAGAGAAGGTTCTGGAACTTCAGCAGACCAAACGCAACCTGGCCGATGCGATTCTGGGGGCGGACAACAGCATCATGCGAAACCTGAAGGCTGAGGATCTGGAACTGCTGCTGTCCTGAAAAAAGTCCTCGCCGCGTGTTTTTCGTTCGATATGTAGACCAGAACATATATGGGCAAAACCGCGGAAGATCCCAAAGTTGTCTCGAAGACCGACCTGAGCGCGCTCAGCACCGCTGTTTCCGGTCCTCCGACTGCGGCGAAAAGTCTTAAGCTTGGCGCGGATTGCGAGTACGAGAAGGAACTGCGTCGTCTCCAGGTGGAGCTGGTGAAATTCCAGGAATGGGTGCGCCATAAGGGATTGCAGCTGGTGGTGATCTTCGAAGGCCGCGATGGAGCCGGAAAAGGCGGCGCCATCAAACGCATCATGGAGCCGCTCAATCCGCGCATCTGCCGGGTGGTGGCGCTGCCCGCGCCCACGGAGCGCGAAAAAACGCAGTGGTATTTCCAGCGCTACGTTCCGCATCTGCCCGCCGCGGGCGAGATGGTGCTGTTCGACCGGAGCTGGTACAACCGAGCTGGTGTGGAGCGCGTGATGGGGTTCTGCTCAGAGGCGGAGTATCTGGAATTCCTGCGCAGCTGCCCTGAGTTCGAGCGCATGCTGGTGCGGTCGGGAACCATTCTGGTCAAATACTGGTTTTCCGTCAGCGAGGAGGAGCAGGAGAAGCGCTTTCAGGATCGTTTAAAGGACCCCACCAAACGCTGGAAGCTGAGCCCCATGGACCTGGAATCGCGCAGCCGCTGGGTGGAGTATTCGCGAGCCAAGGATGAGATGTTCGCGCATACCGACATCAAGCAGGCTCCGTGGTCTGTGGTGAACGCCGACGATAAGAAATCGGCGCGGCTGAACGTGATGCGCCACCTGCTGAGCACGGTGGCCTACGAAGACCTGACTCCGCGGACGATCAAGCTGCCGCCGCTGGACCGCAGAAAATACGCACGACCGCCTCTCGACGATCAAAACTTCGTTCCGGAATTCTATAAGTAGGCGGGAATTTCGCGGGAAGGTTGTATGGCGGAGAGGGGGAGATTCGAACTCCCGGAACCCGTGAAGGTTCAACGGTTTTCGAGACCGCCGCAATCGACCACTCTGCCACCTCTCCGCGACAACCCAAGTTTAACATGGGTTGTTTCGCACGGTTGTTTCCGCATTCCCCCTCCCCTGCTCTGATTTCCGCGCTCGCGTCCGATAAGCCCCATGAGTCGATTGCACCCATGCGGATTTCTCTGCCTCTCCGGATTTCCATCGCTCCGCTGTTGGTCAGTATCACGGCGTTTGCCGGAGACGACGGCGCGCGGCCTGCCTCCGATCCGTTCGCGCAGGATCTGCCCGTGGTCGAAGCAGCGTCACTGCACACCCAGACGCTGGATGAGGCGCCGGCAAGCGTTACCGTGATCAGCCACGCCGACATTCGCGTGCACGGCTACCGCACGCTGGGCGAAGCACTGGGCAGTGTGCGCGGCTTCTTTCTGACCAACGATCACATCTATCAATACGCGGGTGTGCGCGGATTCTCGCTGGCGGGGGATTTCAACACGCGCTTCCTGGTGATGATCAACGGCCATCCGATGACCGAGAACATCTTCTCCTCGAATGGTTTCTTCGAACAGGATTTCGGCCTGGATATGGACCTGGTGGAGCGCATCGAAGTGGTGCGAGGGCCCTCCTCGGCGCTCTATGGATCGAACGGGATCTTCGCGACGATCAACATCGTGACCATGGCTCCGGTGGATTTCGCCCAAGGCTACAGCAGCATCGAAGCCGGGAGCTTCGGCCAGAAAAAGGCGCTCGCCGCGGGATCTTTTTATTTAGGGAAAGGGGCCAACCTGCTGCTCTCCGCCTCCGCCGTGGACAACGGGGGGCAGTCTTATTTCTTCCCGGAGATGGCGTCTCCGGGGCTGGGCTCAGGACACGCGGATGGAATGGATGGGGAGCGTGCCTACCACACCTTCGCCAACCTCACCTGGCACAACTGGAGCATCCTCGCTTACTTTAACGATCGCGACAAGAATCCACCGCTCGCCTGGACCTACAGCGCCAATACGTTTTTCTCGCGCGGGAATCACGTCATGGACGGCCGGAACTTCGTCAGCGTCGCGTACACGCGGAAGCGGAGCGGCGGGACTCTGCGCTGGCAGCTTTCCTACGATAACTACCGCTATCAGGATCGCTTCGATACCGTTTCGGATCCCGCTGCCGCCGGACCGCTGATGGATCTGCGTAGTTATGCTTTGGGAGACTGGTTGACCTCCCGGCTCACCTACCAGTTCGGCGCCGGCCGGCTGGGGACGCTGACCGCCGGGCTGGAGGGCAGCGTCGATTTTCGGAATCTGCAATACAATCTCGAAGTCCAGCCGCAGCCGCAGCAACTGCTTTACATCAGCCGGCCGGATCGCAATGCCGCCATCTTTCTTCAGCAAGAAAAGCGCCTCTCCGCGCGCTGGAAACTGGATCTCGGCGTGCGGCTGGATCAGTCGCGGTACTACTCCCGCTTCGTTTCGCCGCGAGCCGCGCTCTCCTACCAGGCCTCGCCCCACACCGTGTATAAGCTGATTTACGGCCGCCCTTATCGCAACCCCAGCGCGTACGAACAGTTCTATGTCGATAACGTGACTTTCATTCAGCCTCCGCAGTTAAAGCCGGAGAGCGCGAACACGTTCGACGCCACCGTGGAGCACCACTTCGGGTCCCATCTTTCCGGAAGCATCAACTTGTACGACTATGAGTTGCACGGTTTGATTCAGGCGAACTACTTCGACGATACCGGCGCTTCCCAGTTCCAGAACGCCGAAGCGGGAAGATCCCGGGGAGCGGAATTCGAGTTCGGCGGAAAGCTGAAGCCCTGGCTGGAAACCAGCGGCAGCTTCAGTTGGCAGCAGGCAAGCCTGAGCAACGCCGCCGGGTTTCTCGGCAATTCCCCGGAGCGAATCGCGAAGTTTCAGTGGGCCACTCCGCTGACGCGCCGCGTCACGCTGGCGGGCAACGTACAGGCTCTCAGCTCGCGCTTCACCTACGACGGAGATCCCATTCGCCCGGTGGTGCTCGTGGATTTGACCGCCACCCTCCGCCGCGCCGTCCCGGGTTGCGATCTGACGCTGGGCGCACGCAACCTTCTGAACTGGGGGTATGACGATCCCACCGGGCTTTCCCGCGACAAACTTCCGGGTGATCCCCGCTCGCTGTTCGTAAAACTGGCATGGAGCGCCGGCCGGTGAAAACGCTCCTCCCCCATGTGCTGGCGCTCGCGGCGATGCTGCCGCCGGAAGCGACGCTGCTGGCCGCGGGACCGCCCTGCGAAGCCGCTGTTGTGTACCGCTCGGGCTCGGAAGCATACGAGGAAGCCCTCGCCGGGCTCCGCGAGACGATCTCCGCCACCTCGTGCACGGTCCACATGATCGACTTGGGGAATTCCGCCTACGAGAAATGGCTGGGCCGTCATGGTTCGGAACTGAAATTGACGGCGGCCATCGGCATTGGAACCTATCAGCAGGTAATCGCGGCGAGCCCGGGCCTTTCTGTGATCCCCGCAGTGGTCTTACGCGATGACCTGAAGCCGGATCCGAGCCGGGCCGGCGCCGTGTATGCCGATGTCCCGCTCACCACCACGCTCGAACGGCTGCGCGGACTCTTCCCCTCGCGCCTACGCGTCGCTCTGATTCACCGGCCTAACCATGCGGGGCCCGACGCCAACGCACTCGCGCACATCCGGCGGCTGGGTTACGAACTCCGCGTGATGGAGTGCTCCGGTCCCGAAAAGCTTCTGTCCGTGTTCTCCTCCCTCAACGGCACCACGGATTTCGTCATCGCGGAACCGGATCCGAATCTTTATAACAACGCCACCATCAAGCCTCTGGTCCTGGCGTCTCTGGAACAACGCTTGCCGATTCTCGGCTTCTCCGCCACCTTCGTTCGCGCCGGCGCGCTGGCGGGTGTTTATCCCGACTTCCGGGATCTGGGCCGGCAAACGGGCGAACTCATGGCGCGCCTGCTGGAAAACAAAAATCAAAACCAGCGGACCGAAGTGGAAGTCCGGGAGGTTGTCGTGACCGTCAATGAACGCGTGTCGCGGCTTCTCGGCGTGGAGCCCGTGCGGCGGGATGGCGTGCAGGTGATGAAGTGATGCCCATCGACAAAGACGGGGCCGCCGGGAAGGCCCGAAGCAGCATCCTGGTAAGAACGCTGATCCGCAATCTTCTACTGGTGGCCGGGACAGGCGTGGTGATCGGCGCAATCTTCCTGGTCACCATGCGCGGCGTGGTGAACCGGCAGTTGATCGCGCGCGGCGCCGATGTCTCGGCGTACCTCGCCAACCGCGCACAGTTTCCGATGCTGGTGGGCGATCGGCAGGAACTCAATCAATTGGCCCGCGGGGCCTTGCTGAGCGCCGACGGGCTCTATGTGGTCCTTTCCGACCGCGAGGGCGGCACCTTGCGGCAATCTCGTCCCGGCTTTCCGGATCGCCTCGTTCCCGACCGCGCCTTGCCTCCCACGGCAAGTAACGCGGGGTCCGCCAACGTGGAGGTGCGCCGGGCGCGGTATGGCCTGCCCTCTTACATGGAAGTGCGTGAGGCGGTCTATGCGCCGGATTCGGCTGGCCTGCTCGGAATGGAGGCGGCAGCCGCCGGTCCCAAAATAATCGGCGCGGTGGCGATCGGGATCTCCCTCGAACAATCGAGCGCCGCCACGTACACCGCGACCCGGCGGGCCCTGCTGGCTTCGCTGGCGCTGCTTTTACTGGTGCTGGCAATCCAATTCCGCCAGCTGCGCCAGATCCTGTTGCCCCTGCGGTCGCTCGCGGCCTTCACCGCCGGAATCGGAGAGGGCAGCCTGGACCGGCGCATCGAAGTGACCGGCTCCGGCGAGATCGCGGAAGTCGCGGCGGCCTTCAACGGCATGCTGGACCGCCTGGCCGCCACGCTGGTCTCCAAGGAAACAGCGGAGCAAGCCAATCTGGCCAAGAGCCAGTTCCTGGCCAATACCGGCCACGAACTGCGCACGCCTCTCAACGCCATCATCGGTTATAGCGAACTGCTGGAAGAGGAGTGCACGGAGGCGGGACACGCCGAACTGCTGCCCGATCTGCACAAGATCCGCAACTCGGCCCACGTTCTGCTGGACTTGATGAACGACATCCTGGATTACTCCCGGATGGAGCAGGGCCGCACGCAACTCCAGATCGAAGACGTGGGCGTCGCCGAGGTGATGGAAGAGGTGGCTTCCACGGTGGAGGGTCTGGCGCGTCAGAACGGCAACCGCCTGCTGGTGGAGTTTCCCGAGCCGGATATCGCCGTTCGCGCCGACCGCGGCCGCTTCCGCCAGAGCCTGCTGAACCTGGCCGGCAACGCCTGCAAATTTACGCACGATGGCGAGATTCACATGAGCGCTACGCCGGCCACCCGCGAGGGCAAGCCGTGGGGCCAGATCCATGTTCGCGATACCGGCATCGGCATCTCCCGCGAAGCGCAGACCAAACTGTTCGAAGCTTTTGTACAAGTGGACGGATCCCAAACGCGAAAGTACGGGGGCACCGGCCTGGGGCTCGCCATCAGCCGCCGGTTCTGCCGCCTCATGAGGGGCGACATCACGGTGGTGAGCGAGGAGGGCGCCGGTTCCGTGTTTACCATCGCTCTGCCCGCCGCCGAAAACGGTTCGACGATTCTTCTGATTCCCGCCGAAGAGTCCAATGAGACGCAACAAACCGAGTCGATATGCGCGCGGGAGACGACGGAGGAGAAGATCTCGTGAAACAATCCGCCCATAGACTGCTGGTGGTGGACGACGACTCCAACAATCGCGATATGCTCTCGCGCCGCCTGATGCGCCGGGGGTATGAAGTGGACGTGGCGGAAGACGGCAAGAGCGCCGTCGATAAAGTCCTCCGCGAGAACTACGACCTGGTGCTCCTGGACCAGATGATGCCCGGCATGAGCGGCCTGGACGTCCTGCGTCTGCTCCGGGGCACCTATTCGCAGAGCGATCTGCCGGTGATCATGGTCACAGCGCTCGATCAGAGCCAGGCGGTGGTGGAAGCTCTCGACCATGGCGCGAACGATTACGTCGTCAAGCCGGTGGACATGCCGGTGGTGATGGCCCGGATTCAATCCCAGCTCGCGCGGTCCCGGGCCGAGAAGATTACCAAGACCTCCGACGCGTTGACCGGCCTGAGCAATCGTTCGCTGCTGCTGAACCGCCTGTCGGTATCCTCCGCGCGGAACGGCTCGGCGCTTGCCTTGCTTTTGCTGGATTTGGACGGATTTAAGACCGTGAACGACAGCTTCGGCCATAGTGCGGGCGATCATCTGTTAATAGATGTCGCGGGCCGTCTGCGCCGGACCTTGTCGGACGCCGGTATCGTGGGGGAGCGCAGCCTGGTGGCGCGCATCGGCGGCGACGAGTTCGTGATCCTGGTGGAAGACGCCGCCGGCGAGCACCTGGTGGAGCAACTCGCCGATTCCCTGCTGGCCTCGATGGCGGAACCCGTTTTGTGGAATGGCATGAGAGTGCCGGTGAGCGCCAGTATCGGCATCACCGTCGCCCGTGCCACCACCGCCTCACCGGAAGACTTGCTGCGCGAAGCGGACCTGGCCATGTATCGCGCCAAGGAACTGGGCAAACGCCGCTGGCACATGTTCGAATTCGGCCTGCGCGAGCGCGCGGAAGCTCGCATGGCGATGTCCATGGACATGCGCCGCGCCGTCGAGCGCCATGAACTGGTGGCCGTCTATCAGCCGAAAATCTCGCTGGCCACCCGCCGGATCAACGGCTTTGAAAGTCTGCTCCGCTGGCAGCATCCGGAACGCGGGATGGTCTACCCCACGGAGTTCATCCCGGTGGCGGAGGAAAACGGCTTGATCATTCCTTTCGGTGAATGGATTCTCCGCACCGCTTGCCTTCAGTTGCGCGACTGGCAGGAAAAGTTTCCCCTCCAGCCGCCCCTCTCGATGAACGTCAATCTCTCCGTGCAGCAATTAGTGGATCCGAACATTGTGGAGCGAGTCCAGGCGATCCTTCGCGAAACCGGCATTCCCCCGGAATGTTTGAAACTGGAGCTCACCGAAAGCTGCGTGATGACGGGGGTGGAGTCCGCTACTGAGACTCTGAACCAGCTCCAGGCGATGAACGTGGGCTTGAAGCTGGACGACTTCGGCACGGGATACTCTTCGCTCAGTTATCTGAAGGTTTTGCATTTCGATTCGCTCAAGATCGACCAGTCCTTCGTGAGCAAGATGGGTGACGATCCCGAGGCCAACGCGATTGTGGAGACCATCGTGGAGCTGGCCCACACGCTGCACATGAATGTCGTGGCCGAAGGCATCGAGACGGAGCAGCAACTCCAAGCCTTGACCGATTTGGGCTGCGACGTCGGACAGGGGTATCTGTTCTCCAAGCCTCTGGAGAAGGAGGCAGCGGAGCAGCTGCTGCGTGAAATGTATTCGCCCCACGCCTGAGTCAGCCGGCGAGGTGACTGCTCGCCCCATAGAGCGCGATCCCCAGGGGAGCGAAGATCCAGTACTCGCGCGGCAGAATCCACCACCAGTGCGGATGCCACGGGATGTGCTGTTTCGAGAATCGCCTGAGCCCGAACGCGGGATTGAACACGAAGTACAGAAAATCCTCCGCCACCCAGAAGAGGATCAGGAACGCGAAGATCCGCATCTCTCGCGGAAGCGTGGGTTCCGACATTTCCAGCGCGAACGGTACATGCAGCAGGATCAATAAGAAGAGATGCACGTACAAGTGATATCCGGTGAGCGGCCGCCCGCCCATCAGAATCCGCGTCCACCGGTTGTCGATGCGCCACGTGGGAAGCGCGGCGGCCCATCCATTCCGGCCTTCGATTTGAACCTCGGCCAGCGCGAACGCGACCGCCGCGAGGAGGACTGCCAGCAGGAACGCGAGCGCGCGCATGATGCTATGGTAGCCGCGGCATCACGGCAGGTTCGGCACGGCAGGTAAGTTCGGCACGGTAAAATGGTTGCTCCCGCCATTATGTCCGAATTTCAGACTCTCTCCCCAGAACTCCTGACCCACATCGCGAGCGTGCTCGGCGTCCCCATGAAGGGGCTGGTTGCCGTGGTCCAGTTGCTGGACGAAGGCTCCACGGTGCCCTTCATCGCGCGCTATCGCAAGGAGGCCACCGGAAACCTGGACGAAGTCCAGATCCGCGGCATCGAGGAAAAGCTGCTGTACTTCCGTGAGCTGGTTTCGCGCAAGCAAACCATCCTCGCCTCCATCCAGGAGCAGGGCAAGCTCACCGACGAGCTGAAGGCTCGCATCGAGCAATGCCTGGATAAAGCCGAGCTCGAAGATCTGTACCTGCCGTATAAACCCAAGCGCCGCACCAAGGCCATGATCGCCCGCGAGAAAGGACTCGGGCCGCTGGCGGACTACCTGTGGAACCAGGAGCCGGCGGAAACACCGCTCGATGCGTTCGCCGCGACCTTCGTCGACGCCGAGAAGGGCGTCGCCACCGTAGAAGAAGCTCTCGAAGGCGCGCGCCACATCATCGCGGAAACCATTAGCGACGATGCCGATATCCGCAAACTTCTCCGCCGCGCCATGCTGGAAGAAGGCGTCATTGTCAGCAAGAAAGTTCCCGACGCGGCCGACGAGCAAGAGAAGTTCAAGATGTATTACGACTACCGCGAGCCGGTAAAGCAGATCCCTTCGCATCGCATGCTGGCCATCCGCCGCGGCGAGACGGAGAGTGTTCTCTACTTCCTGATTGAGCTTGATCCGCAGCGCCCGCTCGACCTGATTAAGGGCAAGGTCCATAAACAGCCCGGCGATTGGACGGCGCAGTTGAATCTGGCCGCGGAGGATTCCTGGAAGCGGCTGCTGAACAGTTCCATCACATCGGAAGTCCGCCTGGAACTGAAGCAGCGCGCCGATGCCGACGCCATTCAGGTGTTTCGCGAGAACCTCCAGAACCTGCTGCTCGCGCCCCCCGCGGGCCAACTCGCCGTGCTGGGACTCGACCCCGGCATCCGCACCGGATGCAAGATCGCGGTGGTGGACGATACCGGGAAATTCCTCGGTCATGACGTGATCTATCCGTTCCAGCCGAAGAACGACGTCGCCGGAGCGGAGCGCACGATGATCGCGCTGATCGCGAAATACGGAGTTCGCGCGATCGCTATCGGCAACGGCACAGCCTCGCGCGAGACCGACTCCTTCGTCCGCGATCTGCTCAGGCGCGCCGGCCTCACGTCGATCTTCTGCGTGACGGTCAACGAATCCGGCGCGTCGATCTATTCGGCGTCCGACATCGCGCGCCAGGAATTTCCCGATCTTGACCTCACCGTTCGCGGAGCCATCTCGATCGCGCGCCGTCTGCAAGATCCTCTGGCGGAGCTCGTGAAGCTGGACCCCAAATCCATCGGCGTCGGCCAATATCAGCACGACGTCGATCAAACGCATCTGCACAAATCGCTCGAAACGGTGATCGAAAGTTGTGTGAACCGCGTCGGCGTGGATCTCAACACCGCGTCGTGGGCGCTGCTGCGCTACGTCGCCGGCATTACGGAGCGCACCGCGCTGAAAATCGTGGAGTTCCGCAATGAACACGGCCGCTTCCGCTCGCGCGTGCAATTGAACGCCGTGCCCGGCATCGGCCCGAAGACGTTTGAGCAGGCCGCCGGATTCCTCCGCATCCGCCACGGCGACAATCCGCTCGATATTACCGCGGTTCACCCGGAATCGTATCCCGTGGTGGAGCAGATCGCCAAAAGCCTCAACGTTCCCCTGGAGCAACTGATTCAAGAGCCCGCCCTGGTGGAAAAAGTCGACAAGAGCGGTGTGGCCGCCGGCGTCTACACCTTGAACGACATCCTGGAGGAACTCCGCAAACCCGGCCGCGATCCTCGCGACAAATTTCTCGCCCCTTCGTTCAAGGAGAACGTAAAGGAGATCGCAGATTTGCAAGCCGGCATGACGCTGGAAGGCGTCGTCACCAACGTGACCAAGTTCGGGGCGTTCGTGGACGTCGGCGTCCATCAGGACGGCCTGGTCCACATCAGCGAATTGTCGGATCGCTACATCAAGGAACCGAGCGACGTGGTGAAGGTCGGCCAGATCGTGAAGGTCCACGTCTTAAGCGTCGATCCGAAGATCAAGCGCATCGCGTTATCGATGAAGACGCAAGGAGCGAAGCCCAAACAGGGTCCGCCGCCTCCCGCGGCAAAAAAGCCGGCGCCTCCGCCGAAACCGCAACCCAGCATGGACGATAAGCTCGCCGCGCTGGCGGATCGCTGGAAGCGGCGCTGATCTCGACGGGCGCCCTTGCGGCCGGGGCGTGATACCATCGCGCTCATGAAACTTCTCCCCGTTTTGCTCGCTTCCACGCTGACTGTGGGCCTGGCCATGACCGTGTTCGCGGCCGACCCGGACGGTTTCGCGATGTTCAAAGCTGCCGACATTAAGGCCCGCCTCGCCGCCACCAAGCTCGACGACCACAAAACCGGTCTCGACCGTCCGGGCACCTGGGGCAACCACGGTTTGCTGCTGGTCCGCCGGGAGGCCGACGGCGAAGCGGAAGTCCACAACACCCAGGTCGACGTGATCACGGTGATCTCCGGCGCGGGCACGTTGCTGGTCGGCGGCACCATGGCGGGCAGCCACGAGTCGGCCCCCAATGAACTTCGCGGAACGACGCTCACCGGTGCCGAACGCCACCCGATGGCTCCCGGCGACGTGTTCCACGTTCCGGCCAAGGTCCCGCACCAGATGCTGGTCCCGAAGAGCCTGCTGATCGAAGTGGTCAAGGTCACGACAAATTAGGTCGCGGTTCCCCTAAACCCTGCGCCGACTGTGCGTTAACGCCTTGGTCCGCCTCACGGAGGGGCCCTTGCGCCGCTCGCCCTGGCGGTATATCTTTTATGGTGACTGAGCACGTGTAGTGACTGAGCACGGAGGAGCAATGCCATCGTCGAAAATCAGCAGTGCAGTGACCGCGCCGTGCGCGCGTTGGGGCATGCCCGTGCTCTTAGGCTTGGCGCTGGCGGCGCCCGGTGCGCTCCTGCATGCAGCCTCCACGGTAGCGGTTGTCGCCGACGCGGCGAAGGCCGATAATCTCCCGACGGTACGCAGGCTCATCAAAGAGCACGCCGATGTGAATATCCCCGCCAACGACGGCTCTACCGCGCTCCTGTGGGCCTCGTTCCATTCCAATGTGGACCTGGTCAAGGATTTGCTTGCCGCGGGAGCCCTGGTGGACGCCGCGAATCATTATGGTGTCACGCCTCTGCTCCAGGCGAGCCGCAACGGCGATGTCCCCGTCATGCAGGCGCTGCTCGATGCAGGGGCGGAATCGACCCGCTGGCATGCAGAAGGCGAGACTCCCTTGATGGCCGCAGCGCGCACCGGACGCGTGGACGCCATCAAGTTGCTGATCGATCACGGCTCCTTCGTCAACGCGGTGGACCCGTTTCAGGAAGAGTCCGCCTTGATGTGGGCTTCCGCAGAAGGACATCTGGACGCCGTAAAGACACTGCTGGCCGCTGGTGCGGATCCCAACCTGAAGGCCCACGTCTCCCTGATTACCGAACGCAAGAACGCGGACCATCCATCTGGTGGATTCACCGCCCTGATGTTCGCCGTCCGCAACGGGCATGAGGATGTGGCCAGGGCACTGGCCGCCGGAGGCGCCGATCTGAAACTGACCAATGCCGACGGAGCGTCCGCGACGGTGATCGCCATCGTGAACGCCCGCTTCGATCTGGCCAAAGAGTTAATCGACCTCGGCGCGGACCCCAATGATGGAGCCCTGTTCTTCGCCGTGGACATGCACGACGCCACCACCGACATGCGCGCGCAGGACGCCACTCGTATGCAGCCCAGCCATCCGAACAAGCTGACGGCTCTTACCCTGGTGAAGTCGCTGCTGGACGTCGGCGCGGACGTGAACAAGACATTCACCGGCTCTCTGCACTCGACCTCGATGTGCTGCGGTCCGCAGATCAATAGCTCGCCTTTTTATCGCGCGGCTACGGCAGCCGACGTTGAGGTTCTGAAGCTGCTGCTGGCGAAAGGCGCGCAGCTCGAATGGACCGTACCGGAGAAGGCGAAGGATCCCAAGAAGCCCGGTCCTGCAGCGGGCGGTGGCCCTGGCGGGAATCCGAACGCCGGAAAAACACCGATCATGGCCGCCATGAACGGAGGCAAGGGCGCTCCGTTGCAGGCTGGTCCCGGATACGCCCGGACGGGTCCGCCGCCCTTCCGCGAGCCCGGCAGCCGCGAACCGGTGGAGGCGCTCAAGGTGCTTCTGGCCGCCGGAGCGAATCCGAACGCCAAGGCGGGAGATGGGTCGACGCCACTGCATCAAGCCGTGCAATTGCAGCAAGTCGCCATCATTCGCGCGCTGGCCGCCGGCGGTGCCGATCTCATGGCGGTCAATAAGGACAACCTGATCCCGCTGGCCGCAGCCGAGAAGTTGAAGAGTGGCCCCGCCGAACCCGTCTCCGTGATGGGCGATCCGGGGGCCTACCGCCCGCATCGCGATACGCGTGAAGAGGTGGTCGCGGCGCTGCGAGAGCTGATGCACCTGGGACCGAACGATCCCGTGCCGGCGCCTCCCCCGGCTCCGGAAAAGCCTGTGCCGGAAAAGAAAGTGACCGACGACAAGGACCAGAAGAAGAGTCCCGAAGTAGCGGCAACGACGAGCGCTCAGTGAGAGACCGCAAACGAATGAGGAATTTCGAAATTCCGGCGGCGCGGCTGTGCCTGGGCGTTGCCTGCTTCGGCATTGGCGCGGCGCTCATTGCGCAGACGGGTAGCGCGCCTCGCCCGTCCGCTGCGCCGAAGGCCGCGGCGGTGCCGGTTCGCGCCACAGCGTCCGCGACGCCTCAGGCCGACCCGGAGGCCGTCAAATACCAGGCGATGCTCGACGAGTACTGCGTCGGGTGCCACAACAAGACCTCGTTAACTCCGGCCGAGGGTCCGGTGAATCTGGATATCGGCTTCAACGATCTGGTGGGACATGCCGGCACTTGGGAGCGCGTCTTGCGGAAGCTGAGCGTGCGAGCGATGCCGCCTCCCGGTAATCCGCGCCCTTCCGAAGCTGAGTACAAGGGTTTCACCAACTGGCTGGCCACGTCGCTCGATAAGGCGTGGGAAGGCAAGAGCACGCCGGGCCGCTACGTAGTGCATCGCCTCAACCGCACCGAGTACGCGAACGCGGTCCGCGATCTGCTGGCGGTCGACATCGACGTGTCCGATCTGCTGCCGACCGACGGCGCGGAGTTTGGTTTCGACAACATCGCGACGGCGCTGAAGACGTCGCCGCTGCTGCTGGAAGCATACGTGACCGCGGCGCAGCGCGTGAGTGCGATGGCGGTGGGCGATCCGCAGGTGCGCCCTTCCGGAACCGAGCATCTGATCAGCCGCGAGTTCAGCCAGAACGGTTATATCGATGGCCTGCCGCTCGGAACCGTCGGCGGAACCGTGATCCGGTACGTGTTTCCCGCAGACGGCGAATACAATTTGTCGGGACGCTTAATCCGCGGCGTGGCGGAAGGCTACTCGGGAGTTGAGGGCAACGACGTCCCGTACACCTTCGTGATCACGGTGGATGGAGAAGAAGTATTCACGGCTTCGATCGGCGGGCCGAAGGACTCCGAGATGCAGGCCAACGATTTGAACGTCGCGCGCACGGCCATCGACAAGCGGATGGTAGGGCGGGTTCGGGTCACGGCGGGCGCTCACGATGTCGGCTTTACGTGGAAGGAACGTCCGTTCCAGGTGCAGGACGTGTGGGAGCCGCTGCGGCGCGATAGCCAGGAGATCCACAATGTTTCTGGCATGCCGAAGCTGCGGACCGTGCTGATTGACGGTCCCTACAACGTGAAGGGTGTGAGCGAGAGCCTCAGCCGGCGGCAACTTTATGTTTGCCATCCGGCGTCGGCAAAGGGTGCTGCCGGTGCTGTCGCGGCGAAGAGTTCCGGCACGGCTGCACCGACGATGGAAGAATCTGCCTGCGCGGATAAGATCCTCACCAACCTCGCGCGCCGGGCCTACCGGCGGCCGGTGACGGCGGCGGACGTCGAAGCGCCCATGGCTTTCTATAAGCAGGCTCGTCAAGAACAGGCGGGAAAACCCGGCGGGAACTTCGACGATGGGATTCGCGCGGGCGTTGCGCGGATTTTGTCGAGCCCTTATTTTTTGTATCGCGTCGAGACCGATCCGGTGAGTGTGCGTCCGGGCGCGGCGCATCCCGTGACCGATATCGAGCTCGCGTCGCGGCTCTCGTTCTTTTTGTGGAGCAGCGTCCCCGATGAAAAGCTGCTGGACCTGGCGGCCGCGGGGCGGCTGCGCGATCCGGCGACGCTGGCCGCGCAAGCGCAGCGCATGCTGGAAGACGACCGCGCCGACGCCCTCGTCGAAAACTTCACCGGCCAGTGGCTGCAATTGCGGAATCTGGAAGCGAAAGTTTCTCCGGACCTGCTGATGTTCTCCGATTTCGACGACAATATGCGCAAGGGCTTCCGCAAGGAAACTGAGTTGTTCTTCGGGCACATCTTGCGCGAGAACCGCAGCACTCTGGAACTGCTGAGCGCCGACTACACGTTCGTCGACGAGCGGCTCGCGCGCCATTACGGGATCCCCGGCGTGTACGGTCCGCTGTTCCGAAAAGTAAAGTTGACCGATCCCCACCGGCGCGGACTGCTGGGGCAAGGCAGCATCCTCGCCATGACTTCGGTCGCCACCCGGACCTCTCCGGTGTTCCGCGGCAAGTACGTATTGAGCACGTTCCTCAATACGCCGCCTCCGCCCGCGCCGCCGAATGTTCCGACGCTGGAAGAGAGCAACAAGGCGACAGCCGCCGTTCCGAAGACGGTGCGCGCACAACTCGAATTGCATCGGACCAATCAGCCGTGCGCGGGTTGCCATGCGGTCATCGATCCTCCGGGCTTCGCGCTTGAAAACTTCGACTCCGTGGGGAACTGGCGCGACGCCGGTCCTGACGGTGCGCCGCTCGACAGCTCCGGTGTGCTGGCAGATGGAACCAAGGTCAATGGTCCCGCGGCGCTGCGGGAGGCGATTCTCAGCCGGCCCGACGCTTTCGTCACCGTGGTCACGGAAAAGATGCTGACGTACGCTTTGGGCCGCGGGCTGGAGCCGAGCGATATGCCGGTGGTCCGGCGGATCGTGAAGAAGGCTTCGCAGAACGGGTACGGGCTTTCCACGATCGTGATGGGTATTATTGAAAGTGCGCCGTTCCAGATGCGCACTAAATTGGAACCGGCGGAAGTGGCCAGCGGGCCGGCGGACGGAAAAGTTGCAAGGTAGAACGTTGCACGGCAAGTAAGACAAGACACCAAGGAGTGAGCATGTTCATTACGAAGAAGCACCTCTCGCGCCGCACGTTTTTGCGCGGAACTCTGGGAGCTACGGTCGCCCTGCCCTTCCTGGATGCGATGGCGCCGGCGCTCTCCGCCGCCACGCCTTCTCCGTTCCGCTTCGGCGCGGTCTACATGCCGAATGGAGTCTTCCCCGATACCTGGCATCCGGATGCCGCGGGCAGCGACTTCGTGTTCAAGCCGGTGATGCAGCCGCTGGAGCCGTTCCGGAAGCAACTGGTCACGGTGAGCAAGATGAAGGCTCCCTGGGGATCGTCGATTCACTTGGGCGCGAGCTCGTCGTTCTTGAACGGCGTGGGCCCGGTGGTGAACATCGACGGCAAGGGCGACGCGCTGGGACAGCTCCATTCGAAGAAAACGCTCGACCAGTACATTGCCGATAAAGTGGCGGGCGATACTCCGCTGCGGTCGATTGAGGTCGGCACGGAAGATATGGGCACCGCGGTCGGCGCATGCGATGGATTCGCTTGCACCTTCTTTAATACGCTGTCGTGGCGCGACGATTCGAGCCCGCTGCCGGTGGGGATCAATCCGCGCGTGACGTTCGAGCGCATGTTCGGCGAGACGGATTCCGCCGAGCGGCGACTGGCGCGGCTGAAGCAGAAGGAGAGCCTGCTCGATTCGGTTACCGAGGAGACCGCGAAGCTGAAGCGCACGCTGGGCGCGGCGGACCGCGGCATTCTCGATGAGTATCTCGGCAACATCCGCGAAGTGGAGCAGCAGTTGAGCCGCATGGAAGCCCGGCTGGGCACGATCACGGGCGATCCGAAGGCTCCGATCGGTTTGCCGGATGCGTTCGACGATCATTTGACGATCACGTACAACCTGATGCACCTGGCCTATCAGGGCGACATCAGCCGCGTGTTCACGTTCATGCTGAGCCATGAGGCCACCGATCGCGGGTACGCGCACATCGGGATTCCGGAGCAGCACCACACGATCTCGCATCACGGGAACGACCCGGAGAAGATGGCGAAGTACGCGAAGATCGCGACGTACCAGATGGTGAAGTTCTCCGAGTTCTTGGAGAAGCTGCGGGCGACGCCGGATGGCGATGGCAACCTGCTGGATCATGCGGTCCTGTATTGGGGCAGCGGCATGAGCAACGGGAACGCACACGACCGCAACAATACTCCTGCGGTGATGGTGGGCGGCGGGAATGGGCGGTTGAAGGGGAATCGGCACATTGTCGCGGAGAAGGATACTCCCACGGCGAATCTGTTGCTCGCGATGGCGCATGTGAGCGGGGTGGAGATCGATTCGCTCGGGGCGAGTACGGGGCGGGTGGATTTGTAGGGGCGTGGAGGGCCGTCGGAAGGCCGCTCCATGACTGTCGCGGTTCGGATAGTGGTGTCGTAGTGTCGGGGGGTGGGGTCGGAGCATTGCGGCGTGCGGTCGAGCGTCGGGGTGTGCGGTCGAGCGTCGGGGTGTGCGGTCGAGTGTCGGGGTGTGCGGTCGAGTGTCGGGGCGTGCGGTCGGAGCGTCGGGGCGTGCGGTCGGAGCGTCGGGTGTGCACGGTTGAGGCGTGGCGGTTGGGCGTCATGTGGGCGGGGTGGAGATCGATTCGCTCGGGGCGAGTACGGGGCGAGTACGGGGCGGGTGGATTTGTAGGGGGGGCGTGGAGGGCCGTCGGTAGGCCGCTCCATGACTGTCGCGGTTCGGATAGTGGTGTCGTAGTGTCGGGGCGTGCAACGTTGAGGGGCGTCGAGGGCTGTGTTTGGGACGGTCGCGGGTTGGGTGGTTAGGGGCACTGCGGGGCTACGCGGGTTACTTCGGTTACGTTGATTCCTTCCGTGCCATTGGGTCCGATCAGTAGGCCATTTACGGCTACTCTCGATCCGGTCCAGGGGTCTAGTTTCGTCAGCACAAATTTCAGGGTTATGGTGCGGTCGCCTAGATTGCGCGTGGCGTCTTCCTTCGATTGCACGTGTTCCGCACGCTCCGGGTTGGTGGCGCTGGTGATTACCCAGTCCGGTCCCTTTTTCGCCAGGCAGCCGATGACTCGCGCCAAGGCGTTCGCCGGGAGGTCCGTGCTGCCATCCTTCGGGACTATCCGGACGGCGGTGATTGTGTTTGGGGCCAGTTCCTTGGTTCCGACGGGGAAGCCGTTGGACTTTAGCATTTGCGCTGCGATGTCCGCGTAAGCCGACTTGTTGAGGGAGCCCGGATTGCCGTTCGGCATGTAGGTGGCGATGAACTCCAGCATGTCTCCGACGGTCTTTTGCGAGAAGCTCTTCCAGAACGCGTCGCCCACCAGCGGGGCTTTGCCTTCCGGCGCCAGCGCATGGCAGCCCGCGCAGCTTTGGTTGAACGCCGCCATGCCCCGCACCGCTTGCGCGTCCGTGTAGACACCGTCCCAGACGGTCTGGGCGGAGCACAGGCTCGCCAGGAATAGGAGTAGGGCTGCGCGTTGCATGCAGATTTAGTTTATCGTGAGTCGAGGTCTTGTTCTCCGTCACTTGGTAGGTTCGTTTGGTGGGAAAAAATTCCTGCGGGCGCGTTTTCGTCTTGCTCGTTTTCGTCTTTCCAGGTTTGGCCGCCTTGAGGGTCGGGGTGGTAGGGGATGGATGCCTCCGGGGCCCGGCGGGATTGGAGCTCCAGGAGACGCCCGAGGGCTCTTGAGAATTGGCGGTCGAAGGCGATCTCGTAGCGGAGCAGATGGTCAGACGGGCTGCTCATGGCGTTGAGGGCCCGGACGGCGGGCGGCCCGACTCTGGGATCCTGCTGGGACATGTCGCGGTCGAGCGCGGTTTTCTGCACGCCCCAGACGCGGAGCTGACGCCAGCGGGCTACGGCCATGGTTTCGACCAGCGAGACCTGGGAGGCGGTGGCTGGCTGGTATTCCTCCATGTAGCCGGACAGGAGATGCTTGAAGCGGTCTGTGGATTCTTCGACGAGGACTACGGTTTTGGCGAGCAGTCCGTGGCGGAGGCTGTTGCGGGAAGAGATTCGCTTCCCTGCTTCGGTGACGGGGCCTTTGGAGAGGGCGCCGTTGGCTCTGGAGGATCGGGCACGTTTCTCAGACATCGAAAAAAACCTTTCTGGCCCACGGGATAACACAAGGAAACACGAATTAAATGTGCCTGTGTTGGCAATAAGTTGAAGATGCGGGGTTTGTTGGAATTTTTGGACGCGTGACAGGATGATGGTGTGTTTCACGTTTTCGCAGCAACAGAATGGCATGGGAGAGCCGGCGGCGCCGGGCGAGGAACTGGCGACGTTTGCGCGAGAGAGGCTCGGGTTCTTTCCGGATTTGAAGCAGGAGGCGTTGTTGCGATCCGGGGCGAAGCGGGGGATGGTTTGTTGCAGCCGGCAATGGGGGAAGTCGACTGTGGCGGCGGTGATGGCGGTGCATCGAGCTTATTTTCAGCCGGGGAGTTTGGTGGTGGTGGCTTGCCCGACAGAGAAGCAGAGCGCGGAGCTGGTGTGGAAGGCGAGGGGGTTCGCGCGGGCGCTGGGGGTGAGGGTGAGGCGGGATGGGAGTAACCGGATTAGTCTGCAATTTCCGAATGGGTCACGGATTCTGGGAATTCCGGGGAAGGAAGCGACGCTGCGGGGGTTTTCGGCGGTGTCCTTGTTGATTATCGACGAGGCTTCGCGCGTGGAGGATGAGGCGTATAAGGCTCTGCGGCCGATGCTGGCGGTGGGGAACGGCGACCTGTGGCTGTTGAGTACTCCGTTTGGGAAGAGGGGATTCTTTTATGAGAACTGGGTGGGAGGGAGCGAGGAGTGGGTGCGAACGGAGGTGCCGGCGACGGAGTGTCCTCGCATCACGGAGGCGTTTCTGAAAGAGGAGCGGAGGCAGTTGGGCGAGCTGTGGTTCCGGCAGGAGTATTTGTGCGAATTCATCGAGGAGGGGCACCAGATTTTTGGGCGCGAGCTGGTGATGGCGGCGATGGATGACGACGAGCCGCTGTGGTTGGGGCACCGGTGAATGAGGGCTGGATGAACACGGAGAGCAGGTATTCGGTGGGTCTGGATCTGGGGCGGCTGCAAGATTATTCCGCGCTGGCGGTGGTGGAGCGGGTGGATCAGATGCGGGCGTGGCTGCCGCCGGAGTTTTCCTGCCTGCGGGTGAGGCATCTGGAGCGGCTGCCGCTGGGGACCGCGTACACGGACGTGGTGGCGCGAGTGGGCGAGGTGGTGCGGCGCGCGGAGCTGCGGGAGCGGAGCAGGCTGGTGGTGGATGCGACGGGATTAGGGGCTCCTGTGGTGGAGATGCTGAAGGCGGCCAGGATGGGGTGCGGGATTGTGTCTGTGACGATCACGTCAGGCGAGCGGGCGCACGGGCAGGGGGCGGCATGGCACGTTCCGAAGAAGGATCTGATCACGGGGGTGCAGGTTTTGTTGGAAGAGGGCCGGCTGAAGATCCACCGGAGGTTGCAGGAGGCGGACACGCTGGCGCGGGAGCTGATGGGTCTGAGGATGGACCTGAAGAGGGGGTCGGGCGGGCATGACGATTTGGCGCTCGCGGTGGCGCTGGCGTGTTGGAGCGCGGGGAGGCCGCAATCGGGGTATGGGGGGCAGCGGTTGCCGGGGATTTGAGCGGTGGTTTTTGACGGTGGGCGAGGGGCGTGAAGAGACGCGTAGAGGTGAGGAAGGAGAGGATATGGCGGTCGATTTTTACTTGAGCAAGAGGACGGGGGAGTTGCGGATGAAGAGGATTGAGGAGCGGACCGGGCAGACGGTATTAGATGGCGGGATTTCGGTGGAGGAGGCGCAGGCGAGGGCGGTCAGGCGGGCGGGGTATGAGAAGGGGTATGGGAGTGTAGCGGATTACGATCCGGTGTTGAGGTCGCACTGTAGGCTGGATGGGGAGGGGTGAAGGGGACTGCCGGAGCTGCGCTCCTCTGCGGTGCCACCATTTGTCCGGACCTCCCGCCGCAGTGCCGGCTCTGCCCGGAATCTTTGGTAGCCGTTCCACCGCGAAGCGAGTCCGTCTGAATTCTGAGGGATGTCGACTGCGAAGGTTCACTGAGGGGACTTTACTAGAGATCCTTCGCTGACCGTTTTGCTCTATGTCGACGAGTGGAGAGGTGAGTTCCTCGGGAGGATAGCTTGTAGTCTGGGGATGGGGGGCATGATGACTATCGGCTGAACGGAAAGCGAATTCGTTTCCCAGTTGGTGCATCGAATTGGCGTAAACTTAGATGATTCGGACGGCACAAGAGAACATTATGAGCCCTGACGCCCCAAAACCTCCTTACGTCGCCAACCCCGGCACCTTAGCGAAGGTCCTAGACAAGATCAAAGAGGCCGCGACACCACCGCGGTTCACCCAGGATTTCGTTGCCGACACGCTTGGCTTCAAGGGAAACTACGCCTTGGCCGTCATCCCTTTTTTAAAAAGAATTGGCTTTTTGCATACGGATGGAAGCCCTACGGACATCTATAAACGATTTCGGAACGATGGTGAATCAGGGCGGGCTATGGCTGAGGCGATTCGTATTGGCTATGCTGCGCTGTTCAGGATCAACGAAAGGGCTGAGGGATTGGGTGACGAAGCCTTTAGGGGGCTGATCGTACAAGTCACAGGTGGGAAGAAGGATGATTCGGCAACCAAGCACATTTACGCTTGTTTCAAGGTGCTCAAGGCACGTGCGTTGTTTCACGACGGCGCGCTGACGCCTGTGCAATTGGAGCCTTCGGTTGACCGAGGTTCTACGACTGCGAAAGAAAAGCCTACACTCGGAGGGCTTCCACCAGGGGTTGGAATGAACCTTTCGTACACAATCAATTTGAACCTGCCCGCTTCGACTGACGTCGCCGTCTTTAATGCGATTTTTCAGAGCTTAAGAAAGAATCTTTTGCGAGATGAGTAGATTTCAAAATCTCGCCGATGCTGTTAAGATCTTCGGAATGACGAACCAGCTTGCTGAGTCCGAGCTCTCAGCGATCGAAACGAAATTTGGCCTTGATCTGGGGCGTGGTTTGCGAACCAGTGGTGACCACGATGTTACGTACTACCCGCAGTTTGAGCAGCAGGTTCGCCAAGAGGCTGCCGAGATGGCTCGCCACTACGAGATCTTCTATTGCCTCGAGAAGTCAATTCGCAAGCTCGTGTCTCAAACTATTGAGGGCGCTCCGCCCAACCCGACCTGGTGGACAAATGGGTGTGTGCCTGCGGCAATTGTAAAGGCTGTTTCTGAGCGAATGCAGCGGGAAAAAGACACGGGGGTAACCCTCCGCTCGCAGGATCCTCTTGACTACACCACGTTTGGCGAATTGGGCGAGATTATAAAGTCGAATTGGGGCGTCTTCGGGGGTATTCTAAGTAGCATCAAGGCTGTCGAAAGAGTCATGGCCAGTTTAAACACCCTACGCGGGCCGATTGCTCACTGCAGTCAGCTTGCAGAGGATAAGGTTCTCCGATTGCAGTTGGGACTTCGTGATTGGTTCCGATTGATGGAGTAGCGTCTTACGACCAGTACCCCAAAGAGAAGCCGCTACCGCATCGCAAGGGCGGGGGGCTGGGCGCGCCCCATCAGCAGGTCAACGAATAGTTTCTTTTGGTCAATGTGCGCAATAGAGAATCCGTCGATGCCGACGCGCATTGTTCCAAACCAAGGCTGTAGCATTTCATCCAGTTCTTTGCTGCAGACGTTCGCGAAGCAGTGCTCCGTTGCGAACGCGGCCTGAGCCCGATTTATTTCGACGGTTCTGGGCCTGCGCACCTGTCTAGTTCGGGCTACTTGAGGCAGGAGATGCAGACAGGTTGTAGGCGAAACGGGCAAGAACGCCTCGACGTTCGGGCGGGCCAGTCCTTGTCCAAAGATCAATTCACCTTGTTCAGTACGCTCCCAGGTTACTGCCGGCGCATCACCAATCACGAACGGGGTGTCAGGCTCGGAATGAAAAACGCGCCACTCCCCGTTTAGTAAGTTCTCCTCCGCGAAGTTCATCATTGTTTCCACGGCATGGATATAGCGTCGCTGGGCTTCATCCGGATCAGAATGCCTTGTTATCGCGTTTTCGATCTCCTCGGCGACCTGCTCCTTGGCCACCATGCTGTAATCCAGGCCAGCGTTGATCGCGTCCAGCGTGAACTTCGCTACGATCTCTGAAAGCGCCTGGTCGTCTGAAAGAACCGAGCGCAGCGCGCCGATGGCGAGATCTGCTTCACCTTTACTCGCTGAGCGCCGCGCCCGTGATCTTGTGAATAACATTGTGAAATAGCCCGTGAGGGCCCGTATGTCCCTTGGCCGCCACGGGAAGGTTCGATACCCAATGACATCAATCAATTGATTTACCGGGTGCTCAAATCTTTGCTCCAGTTGCTTTTCGAGCTGGGCTTCCTTGTCCGGATCCGCCGGGTCCGCGAAATGACCATCCCACCGCGTCGCTGAAATCGGCGCAGCTTTCCCGTATGGAGGCAGTCCCTTTTGATAACGCCAGAGCCGCTTGGAGCGCGTTCTCGGCTCGTCGAAGGCAAATTGCTCCAGCAGCTTTTTCGGGACAGTGTGGGATTTCATTAGCCCTATTGCCATGGTATCGTGACTTGGTTCACGTTCAGGCCCATGCCCATTGATGCCGCAATACCGAGGGGCTAGTTCCTCATCATCGGCTATCCCACAACCTCGAAGCCTTGGAATAATCAGAATGTAGGCCCGGTCTGAGCTCTGGGGTCTCAGATCCGCGTCGAACCAACGAACAAGGTTTTGCGGGCGGCTAGCTTGCCGCTTCGATACGGCGCGGCCACCAGGTTCCTTCGTGTAAAAGACTACATGCTTGCCGTGTTCATGCGACGGACGCCTAGCCGGACCTCATCGCAGAAACGCATGTACGGAATACTTTCGTCAAATCTTGGTCGGCGGGAACACTTACAGATGCTTCCGCGTCACGGCTCAACGGATTCCAGCCGTTTCAGCTTCAACCGGGCGGCATCTACGTGCGCGAGGTCGTACTGGGCCTGTTGGACGAGCCAGCTTTCGGCGCTGCCGCCGAAGACTTTGGACAACCGTACAGCCATTTCCGGGGATATGCCGCGCTTCTCGTTCACCAGTTCGGAGAGCGTAGTGCGCGTCACGCCGAGGGCTGCGGCGGCGTCCGTGACGGTCAGGCCCAAGGGCTCAATGCACTGGCGGAGCACAAAGCCTCCTGGGTGAGGCGGGTTTTTCATAGGCGAACCAAGCGGATTTCCGGGATGCTGGCCACACTTATGGACGCAAGCGCGGAGGGGTTAGATCAATTTCCGGATAAGGCCGCGCCTCTAATGCCGCCAGCACGACCGCGCCCGTTGCGATCGACGGAGCAGCGGCGGTTGCCTGCTGGTCCAGAGCGTCAAGGGCCTTTTCGATCAGCTCGTCGGCGTCGTGGAAATGGCCGCTTTGGATCCGGGCCTGAACACGCTGGGCAAGTTCGGGTTTGTGGATTTCAAAGTTCATTCTTAACTACCTTCTTTTATCCTAGTCTTTTCCCACGCTTCGGCGTCGGCGAGGTCTCGACGGGGCTAGCGCGGGGTCAACGGAAGATGGAGCTTCCCGCGGACACGATTGAAGGCATTCCCGAAGGCGATCGCGCTGGCATCGCCTTCGACAATCCCACTGGCATCGCCTTCGTCGATGGCGGCACGCAAGGCGGTGAGCTTCGCTTCGTAGAGGCGCTCTTCGCGGTCCAGGCTCCGCAGGGCGGCGCGGACTACTTCGCTGGCGTTTTCGTAGCGGCCGCTGTCTACCTTGGTCCGCACGAAGCGGTCAAGCTCTTCCGTTAGGTTCACACTCCGAGTCGGCATGGCGCTCCTTTTCGGGAGGTCTGGATTATTCTCGATCTGGGTCTTTCGCGGGCCGGTGGTACTTGCCGATGGACGCGCTTGCCCAGTAGCTGGGGGGCAGCTGGGGCGCCTCGGCGTCTTTGTCCAACGCGCGGTCCCGTTTCCGGTAGGCTTGTTTGGTGGCTGCGCTGATCTTGAGTCGTTTCACGGAATTGGTTGTTGTCGATGTTTTCTTCATTATCCCCCGTCTTTCGCGCCGGGACGCGCGTCAAATAAGTTTAGTTGTGGCGGAAATCGCGAGGACTGTTTGGGCGGGAGGCGTGGTGATAGAGTCTCGGCCAGGGAGGCCGCATGACGATGCGCGTATTTTCGGCGGTGATCGGGATTGCGGCCGCTTCCGGATTGGCGCTGGGGCAAGCGCCACCCGCTACACCTCCGGCGCCGAAGCCTCGGTTTGACGTGGCTTCCGTTCGGCAACATGTAATGGGCTCCCCCGGAGCTCGGACGGTGCAGGATGGCGAGCATTACTGGGTTGCCACCAGTCTTCGCGGCTTTATCATGCGGGCCTACGGGCTGGAGGATTATCAGATTGTGGGGCCGAAGGCAGTCCTCGACCCAATCTGGGAGATCCTCGCGAACGCGGCGCCGGGGACGACGCCGGAGCAGACGAACCTGATGCTCCAGAGCCTGCTGGAGGAGCGGTTCCATTTGACGTTTCATCACGAGATGAGAGAGTTCAAGGCGTACAATCTGGTGATCGCTAAGGGGGGGTTGAAGCTGAAGGAGTCGCTCCCGATGGACGGCTGCGCGTTCGGAGCCGTTTCGATTGACGGTACTAAGAAGTGCGGGGCGTTGTCGGAATCCGACGGCATCGCCAAGTCCAAGGGCGGAAGGGGTCCGCTCGTGGGGACTCCTTCAGGCGGGAGCGTTCCGATCATGGGGACGTCGCCGGCGGGGCTCACGGCGGGGTTCAATGCCCCGATGTCGACCTTCGTGCGTGTCCTTCGCGATCAGGTTGGGGAGATCGTGATCGACAAGACGGGGCTGAGCGGCGGTTACGATCTCCGGATTCAATACGCGGCGGTTGACGTCAGAGGCAAGCCGTATGATGCCGAGTCGCCGCTGCCGAGCATTTTCGATGCGCTGCCGGCGCAGCTCGGGATGAGGCTGGAGCCGACCAGGGCGATGGTGGAGATGATGGTGATCGATCGGCTGGATGCGGCGCCGACGGAGAATTGAGGGGGGCGGGGGGCGGGGGGCGGGCCAAGGGCGCTCAGGGGTGGAGGGAAGGGGTAGAGGGGTGCTGCGAGGGGGCAGGCCGCTCCATTACTGTCGCGGTTCGGTTTGGGGGGAGTGGGGAAGGGTTAGGGGG
>DASYET010000028.1:0-87261 GCA_036498815.1 Bryobacteraceae bacterium
CTTCAGGCGTACAACGAGTTGTCTTGATGGCCATCAAGTCGTTGATTGAAGTAGGACTGGACTTCCGGAGGCCGTTAGAAGCCTTGCAGGTGGCGCCCACACGATCCACTTTGACGGAAGAGTTCAGCCAGGACGCGTCCGGGAATCAGCTCCGTGGCACCCAAAGGGGGCTCGGAACCAGAGAGGGAGGTATTCGACAGAGCGGACAAGGCGGCGCCACTACAGAAGCGCACCCGACGATTCCTCTAGAATCCCCTCAACCTACCGGCGGCCGAACACACCCGGCGATAATCCGTGAGTCCCGGCCGCCCCAACGACTTTTCTTAAGTTGCACAGGCTTCTCCCTGTGAGCCGCGGCCGAAGTGTGTCTTTACTTCTCCGGAGTCTTCGCCAACTGCTGCTTCGCCCAAATCCGCCCCGGATTCAGCTGCACCGCCGTCTGCAATTCCTTATGTGCCTCGGCATTCCGATTCGCCTTGTGCAGCGCGATCCCCAGCCACAAATGCGCCTCCGCCGACTTCCCGTCCAGCTCAATCGCCTTCTGGAAATCCTTGACCGCCGCATCCACGCCGCCGCCCATCGCGGCCGGAAGATAGTAGTTCCCCACGCCCCGGCTCACGTAATTCGCCGAAGCCTTTGGATCCATCTGCACAGCCTTGTTCACTTCATCCTGCGCGCAATGCCCGTACTTGATGCCCGTCAGTACATTCGCCGGAATCACCTGCCCGCACAACGTTCCCAGGATGCGATGATACTCCGCCGAATCGCCCTTCAAAGAAGTTGCCTTCTCCGCCGCCACAATCCCGATCTCCGCCGCCGCCTTCGCGCGATTCTTGTCGCCGGTCTCCATCGCGATCTCGGCCAAATACGATTGCGCCAGCGCCAGCCGGTACTGCGCCTGCACGTCGTTTGGTTGCTTCTTCGCGGCCTCGCTGAACTGGCTCGCGATTCTCTCCAGCGTTCCGCGATCTTGCAGGTCGCGCGCTTTCTGGAGCTCCGCCGGATTGAACGCGGCGCCTTGGAACAAGAGGAGGGTGGAGATTAAAGCAGGCGTGAATGCCATGGCCACTTTCATTCTAACCGCCCCCGGGAATAAAGTTGCAGTTTTCCGAGTCCTGCACCATTGCTACTCTTGGTTCGAGTGCCCCAGAGCTTCGAGGAAATCTTCCTGCCGCATTTCAGCGCGGCCTACAACCTCGCCCGCTGGCTGACCGCTTCCGATTCCGACGCCGAAGATCTCTGCCACGATGCCTACGTAAAAGCGCTCGCCTCCTTCAAATCCTTCCGAGGCGCAAATCCCAAATCCTGGCTCCTCACCATCGTTCGCAACACCTGTTTCGATTGGCTCCGTCAGCGCCGCCCGTCCGCACTCCTCCCCGTCGACGAGGAACTCCCCGCGCCCGGCCCATCTCCCGAAACCCAATATCTCCGTGAGCTCGATCGCCACGCGCTCCAATCCGCTCTAGCGCGCCTGCCCGCCGAGTTTCAAGAAGTCCTCATCTTGCGTGAATTCGAAGACCTCTCCTACAAAGAAATCTCCGACATCGCCGGAGTCCCCCTGGGCACCGTAATGTCCCGTCTCGCCCGAGCGCGTCAGCGCCTCCGCACGGAGTTGAAACCATGACCTGCCCCGAAGTGAGAAAACAGCTCCAAGCCTTTCACGACGGCCAACTCGATCGCGCCGCCTCCGATGCCGTCTCCGAGCATCTGAGCCAGTGCCCCGAATGCATGTCAATCCTGGAAAGCGAAGAAAAGCTCTCGCGAGCCCTCCGCCAACCCGAGCTTCGCTTCACCCCGCCCTCCGGAGCCGAAGCCCGCCTGCGCCAGAGGCTCAAGCCGCAGCGAGCAACTCCAGCGTCGCGATGGTGGCTCGCTGCCGCCGCGGCGCTTCTTCTCGTCGGACTCGGCGTCACCTGGATCTCGCTCTCCGTCTCCGCCGAAAAGCAACTCGCGCTCGAAACGGTCAGCGATCATATCCGGTCATTGCAAGCCAACCATCTCACCGATGTTGTCTCCACCGACAACCACACCGTGAAACCGTGGTTCAACGGCAAGATCGACTTCTCGCCGACCGTCCAAGACCTCGCCGCCCGAGGCTACGAACTCTCGGGCGGCCGCCTCGACTATCTCGGAGGCCGCCCCGTCGCCGCGCTCGTTTATCGCCGCCGATTGCACGTCATCAACGTCTTCACTTGGCCCGCCGCCGAAAGGGATCGGGGCCCGTCCCAGGTCCTGACCCAACAAGGCTACAATGTCGTCCGCTGGTCGCACGCGGGAATGACCTACTGGGCCGTCTCCGATCTAGCCTCCCCTGAGCTCTTGGATCTCGCCAACTTACTTCGGGAATAAATTCGCGCCCGCCTCGTCTCGCATGGTGAAAGGGATTCACCATGAAAAAAATAGATCGACGCGGATTCTTGGAATGCATGGCCTGGGCAGGCTCCGGAGTTCTCTGGCAGATGGGGCAGGGCACTGCCCGAGGCCAAGTCCTGAGCGGACACACGCCCATGGGCTCCGGACTCAACTTCGTTCAGATCAGCGACAGCCACATCGGCTTCAGCGCTCCTGCCAACATGGACGTCACCGGCACCTTGCAGGAGACCGTCAATTTGATCAACGGTCTCGCCGCGCCACCCGCATTCCTGCTGCACACCGGCGACATCACGCATCTTTCAAAGCCCGAAGAATTCGACACCGCCGCCGAGATCCTCAAGTCCTCGAAAGCCGAAATCTTCTACGTCCCCGGCGAGCATGACGTCATGGGTGCGGACTCGCACGCCTACCTCGACCGCTACGGCAAATCCACGCAAGGCGACGGTTGGTATAGCTTCGATCACAGCGGCGTGCATTTTGTGGGACTCGTCAACGTGAAGCTCCGCTCCGCCGGAGGCTTTGGCCGCCTGGGGCCCGATCAAATCGAGTGGCTCCGCCGCGATCTCGAAGCGAAATCCGCCAGTACCCCCATCGTTGTTTTTGCCCACATGCCTCTCTGGACCGCCTACGAGCAGTGGGGCTGGGGCACCAGCGACGCCATGGAGGCGATGCAGCTTCTGCGCCGCTTCGGCTCCGTCAGCGTCCTCAACGGGCACATCCACCAGACCATGCAGAAGGTGGAAGGCAACCTCTTCTTCCACACGGCGATGTCGACGGCCTTCCCGCAGCCTGCTCCCGGAGCCGCCTCCGGACCCGGCCCCATGGTAGTCCCCGCAGACCGGCTCAGGAGCCTCCTGGGCCTGACCAAAGTCGGCTATGTCGCCGGAAAATCTCCGTTGGCCGTGGTCGACCAACCGCTGGGTTAGGGCCTTTTCTCCGGACCTTTCTCCGGACCTTTCTCCGGACCGTCCCACCGCTGCGCGTCGACCGGGGGCAAGCCGAGCAAATCCAGGGTCCGGTCGACGCTATGTTCCACCAAATCCGCCACGGTCTCCGGGTGGTTATAGAAGCCTGGAACCGGCGGAGCGATGATCGCGCCCATCTCGGCCAGAGCTGTCATGGAGCGAAGATGACCGAGATGGAAGGGCGACTCCCGGACCATCAAAACCAGCCGCCGGCGCTCTTTCAGCGTGACGTCCGCCGCTCGAATCATCAGGTTGCCGCTTATCCCGGCCGCGATGGCCGACATACTGTGGATCGAGCACGGAGCGATCACCATTCCGCCGGTAAGGAACGATCCGCTGGCCAGCCGGCATCCTATATCCTCCGGCGGGTAACTGAATTCCGCCAAACTCCGGAAATCCGCCGCGGATTTTCCCAGCTCTAAGTGCGCGGTTCGTTCCCCTGAGCGCGAAAGAATCAAATGCACTTCCAAGTCCGCGTTCGCACGGAGCTTTTCCAGGAGTCGCCAACCGTAAACAGTACCGCTCGCACCAGTTACACCCACGACGATGCGCGATTTTCCAGGCTCTCGCACGCTCCTCCTTGTCTTGCTTTGTTCCAAAAACGCAAACTCACCAGACTTTTGTTCTGAATTCAGAACAAAAAGCTTGCGATGGCCCGGTACTGGTAGGTATAATCCTTACCCAGAGAGTCCGAACTTTCAACCCTCTCAATCCGATGCCGGCATCCTCAAGGTCTCTAGGACGCCGCCCCCCAAGTCAACCATCATGGAGGAAGCCGCACAGAAACTCAAGCGCGTCCGGGAGAGGCTCGGACTAAAGTACCGCCACGTGGAGGAAGCCACCACGCGGATCGCGAACGCGCACGAGAACGACGAATATCTGGTGTCGCTCAGCCGCCTTTCGGATATTGAAAACAAAGGTACAATGCCGACCTTGTACCGTTTGTATTCGCTGTGCGCGGTTTACCGGCTGGATTTTAAAGAGGCACTCTCCTGGTACGGCATCAAGCTGGAACAGCTGCCGATCGACGCGACGCTAGTCGAACTTCCCCGTACACAACTTGTGGGGATTCAAGCAAACGAGGACACGGAAGTCCACTTGCCGATTTCGCTCGAGCCCGGGATCGACCTGGCGAAAACCGAATTCCTCAGCCGGATGATCCAACGGTGGGGCAAGTTACCTCTAGTACTACTCCAGAATATGGATGTAAAGAACCACCTCTACGGATTGATCGGCACCGAGGACTGGTTCATGTTTCCGATCATCGCGCCGGGATCGCTGGTGGTGATCGACGACAGCCGGCGTAAGATCATCAATACGGGCTGGATCACGGAGTTCGAGCGGCCGATCTATTTTGTAGAACACCGGAATGGTTATTGTTGCGCGTGGTGCTCCCAGAAGGAAGACCGCATTACGCTGCATCCGCATCCGTCCTCGCAGTACGATCCTGAGTTCTATACGTACCCCAGCGAGATTGAAATTATCGGGCAGGTCACTCAAGTCGCGATGACGCTCGATCCGGCGGTCCGCCGGAGACCGCGCCAGGAAAACTCCGGGCTTTAGTACTGCTTTTCCAGTTTCCGAAAGCGTTGTCTCAGGATTAAGAAAACTCCTCCAGGCGCTATACCGTACCAGGTGTACGGTTCTAGACCCAGGAGGTTTCAATGTTTAAATTTGTGTCCCGGCTCGGGGCATTTCTCCTTACCGCTATCGCGGTCGACTTGGCGCACGCCGATGTTGGCATTCCGTGTCCCACTTGCTACTGGGACGGAGCTTGCGTGGCTCAGTTCGGTGCGGGATGGTATTACTGCGGAACGGACGACGACGGCTGGTACTGGTGCTGCCCGGTGGGCGGCTAAAGCATGTTGGGCGCGGAGTGCCGTCTACCGCGCCCTTCCCTTGAAAAATCCAGATTCCCTTCGAGAAAGAAGTCATTTCATGAAAAACAATCGTGTAGCAACTATTTTTGCGCTGGCCCTGGTGGGTGCGCTGATCGCATACTTTCCGCCGGGCCCGTTCAGCTGGCGCACGTTCTTGCTGGATCCGTCGTCGAACGAAGCAAAGCTTATGTTCTTGGCGAAGGTGTATCTGGCGCCCGCCCTCTTGTCCATGGTGGCGGTGGTGGGTTTCCGGGTGCAGATGGGATTGTCGATGACCGGCGCGGCGCCGAGCGCCGTGTTTCCGCTGGCGCTGCTGGCATCCGGCGCGATGATGGCCGGGTTACGTTCGATGTCCGGGGGCGTGGGCGGAGTTCCCGGTTACGCGGTGGGGATGTCGCTAGGCTACACGCTGATGGCGAATATCTACGGGTTCAAGAAGACGGAGCAGACGGTGTTCGGGAGGCCGGTTCTGAAGATCGTGTGGCGGAAGCAGGCGCTGGCAAATGCGACGCCGGTGGCGCAAACCGGCCCAGGGGTGGGTCCGGCCTCCTCGGCGGTGGGTCAAGCTCCCGCGGTGGGTCAAGCTTCCGCGGCAGCGTAACGGCAGGGGAGGCGGCGGCGCCGGATCAGCACTTCAGGGTTTCCACCAGAATGGCGAATTCCCGGAGGAAGAGCTGTTGTTCCGCATCGCGCGCGGAGGCCGGAAGGTAGCTGCCCGGAATCCCGGCCTTGGCCCAATATTCGACCACGGCGCAGGAGGGAGGCTCCACGCTCTCCAGGTATTCCACCAGATCCTGGCGTTTCTGAGCGAGGGGCAATTTGAGCCATTGCTGGAAGAGCTGGGAATGAGAATCGCCTAAAGCGCGCCGGCTTTCGTCGCGTCCGAAGATCGATCCCAGGCCGTGGTGATTGTAAATGCCGGAGTTAGGGTCGCGCAGGGAAGCCAGATAAGCGAGGCGGCCGAACAGGCTGGGAATCCGGGACAGCGTGTTCTTGAATAAATCGGCGCTGGCCGACCCCGCGAGCATTGCTTTGGGCCTGAATTGCGGCACTGTCGCCTCAAACTGATTGTAAGCTATTCGGATTGCGGCGGCGGGCCCCAGGCGTCCTCCTGAATGGTAGACTTGAGGACACTCTTGAGTCTCTACGAAGCACTCGACCATTGGTTCCAGTACTTGAACCTCGCAGGGGATGTCGCGCTGCTGGCGGCGCTGGCATGGCGAAAATTGGCGGGCGTCTATCCGGTGCTTATCGTCTATTTCCTGCTGGATCTGTTGGAGGCGGTGGCGGCCTATGGCCTCGGCGAGCAGTACCAGCTTCCCCTGTACTATTCGTTTCAGGCGCTCAAGTGGGCTCTGGCGTTCTGGTTCGTATTGGATCTGTATGGGCGGATTCTGTCGCCCTATGCGGCGCTGGCCAAGTTTGGGCGCGGGACGGTGGGGGGCCTGCTGGCCTTGTCGATCGCGGCCTCGGTCCCGACCTTTTTCGTCGAACTCAACCGGCCTTTCGAGCCGGACCATTTCGGCTTCCTGATGAACCGGTTTGAGCGCATCGCGGATCTGACGATTGCCGTCCTGGTGGTGCTGATGAGCATTTTTCTCATCTGGTACCCGGTTAAAGTGCGGCGCAACGTGGCGGCGTATATGGCGGGATTTGCCGTGGATTTCAGTGCCCGGGCGCTGGCATTAACCGGCATCGACTGGTGGCGGCAATATTACCGGCAGATCGATGCGGCGATGCTGGCGGTCGCCTTCGGGTGCATGTTGTTCTGGATTCTGGTGATGCGGCCGGAGGGCGAGGTCCGTACGATGACGGGGCACGGCTGGAATGAGGACGAGGCCCATCGTTTAAGCCGGCAATTGGACGAGATCAATGACCGGCTGGAACGTCTGTTGCACTAACTGCGCACCTTGCTGGCGATTTATTCCGCTTTAAATCGATAAAATAGGGGTTGCATTTGAAGACGCTCTTGCGTATCCTGTAAAGCATTATGAAGGGAACGGCCTCCTAATGACGAACTGGCTTCCGGTAATCGCGATGAGTGGTGTCGGCGGGATGTTGTTGGGAATGGGGACGCTGTTATGGGTCCGTTTACGCGGGTACCGTCGTGCATCCGCGGGCAACTCGGTTCCGCCGGGTGAGTTCGGCGCGGCGCGGCTGGCTCCCTTGGAGCGGTTGATGAGCGGCGACGATCTGGAGTTTCTGCGCGAGTTCTCGGCGTGCCGTCCGCATTTGGCGGCGCAATGGGAACGGGAGCGGCGGCAGATTTTCCGGCTGTATCTGCGGGAGGCGGCCGCGGAGTTTCAGCGGGTGCATGGCGAAGCCCGGCAACTGGTGGCGCGCGCCCCCGAAGAGCACGCCGATCTGGTGGGCAAGCTGATGCGGCAACAGGTCACCTTCTGGGTCACGCTCACCAAGATCGAACTGCATCTGGCTCTGGGCGGGCTGGGACTGGGCGAAATCGACGCGCGCAAGATTGTCGCGCTGATCGAGGTCACGCAGGCCGAGGTGCGGCCGGGGCTCCGGACGGCTTAGCTTTACCCCGGGGCCGGAGAGTCCGTGCGCAGGGCCGGCTCCGACGCCTTCCTTGTCATCTTTGCGATCGAGCGGCCCTGGCGCGCGGCCGGCCCGCTCGAATCTCGCGCCTGAGCTTCCCGATGAAGTGAGAAATGTTAAGGTAGTAGGAGCTTATGGCGAAGATTGGCGAAGTATTCGGCGGCGCGGCGGCGATCGCCAAAGGGATGGGCATCACCTTTAAGGAGATGCTGCAACCAACCCTGACGGAGGACTATCCGGACGCTCCGGCAAAGTTCCAGGAACGGTTTCGCGGCGTGCACCAGTTGCAGCGCGACGAGAACGGCCTGGAAAAGTGCGTAGCGTGTTTCCTCTGCGCGGCGGCCTGTCCGGCGGACTGCATCTATATTGAAGCGGCCGAGAATACCGAGGAGTTGCGGATCAGTGGCGGAGAGCGCTACGCGAAGGTTTACAACATCGATTACAATCGCTGCATTTTTTGCGGATTCTGCGTGGAGGCGTGTCCCACCGATGCGATTACGCACGGGCACGGGTTTGAAATCGCCAGCTACAATACGTCCACGCTGATTTACCGGAAAGAGCAGATGCTGGTGCAGATCCCGCAAGGCGCTCAGTTTCCGCTGAAAGTCGCCGCGGAGACGGCCGACGACGCGCATTAACGGCGACGCGCACTCCTCTCGCCGGACCGGGAGCAGAAGACTAACACGACAAGAAGACAGGCCACACAAAACGATGGCCTGTCCTACCCGCTTCTTGTTGTAAGATAAAAACTCCGTGATTCTACCAGCTACCTTTCCCGCAGCTCTGCTGCTGATGTTCGCGTGTATGTTGTGTTGGGGAACGTGGGCCAACACGTTTAAGTTCGCCGGGAAGTGGCGTTTCGAGCTTTACGCCTACGACATCGCGCTGGGAATTACGCTGTGCGCGGTCGCGGCGGCCTTCACACTGGGTTCGGCGAATCCGCAGGATTTGACCTTTGAAGATAACTTCCTGATCGCGAGCTCACGAAAGATTGTTTACGGGCTGGCCTCGGGCGTGGTCATCAATTTGGCCAACTTGTTCCTGATGTCCTCCTTCTCCGTGGCGGGCTTGAGCGTGGCGGTTCCCATCAGCATGGCGACGGCGGTGATCACCAACGCCATCTGGAATTATTTTCCGTCCACGCAGGCCAATCCGCTGCTGTTGTTCGGAGGCGTGATCTGCCTGGTGGTTTCGATTATTCTGACGGCGCTGGCGCTGAGCGCGCATGGGGACTTGCTCATTCCCTCCAAGCCTCTGCGTCCCGATCCGCGTGTGGCGCCGGCGGCGCGACCGGCTCCGACCGCGTTGGGCGTGGTTCTCGCCGTGGCGAGCGGGTTGGCGATGGGTCTGTGTCTGCCGCTGATCGACAATGTCCGCAGCGGAGAGAACGGAGTGTCTCCTTACGGGCTGGCGGTTCTGATGGGCGGTGGCGTGCTGTTATCGACCCTGTTCCTGGTTCCGTTCTTCTTGACCTTTCCGGTGCAGGGCGCGCCGATCGAGTTCCGGTCCTACTTCAGTGGCTCCAAGAAGCAGCATTTCTGGGGACTGTTCGGCGGAATGATTTGGATGGGCGGCATGATCGCCTACTTGACGGCGCTTAGCGCTCCAACGTTGACGGCGGCAAACATGGCGACGGAGTTCGGCGTGGTCTACGCCGCGGCTTTAGTGGCGGCGTTGTGGGGCTGGCTGCTGTGGCGGGACTTCAAGGGCTCGACGTACAAAGTCAAGATGATGCTGCTGGGGATGTTCGTGATGTATGGGGCGGGCATGGCCATGGTGGCGTTGGCTCCGCTGTTCGTGGCGCAATAGATTCTCCGTTGCTTTCTTTCTGCACGGCGGGCTTGGCGGCTGCGTCAATTCTGGCAGGTGAGTTTGGTTTTCCAATCGGGTCTGGTGGTTCTCCTGGCGGCGACGGCATGGGCGGGCGAAGATGCCGTGTTTTCAAGTGGATTGCGGCTGCACGCGGACCGGCATGAGCTCACCGGGGAGACCATACGGCTGTATCGCAGCGGCGGCGTCATCGAGGTTCCGGCGGTGATGATCGCGGGATTTGAGGCGGACGAAGCCTTGCCGGAGACTCCGGCGGCTCCGGTAGCGCCTACGGTCGCGGTGGTGGCCAAGGCTCCGGAGGCGAAGGCGGCTCCCGATCCGAAAACGTTGGTCCACGCGGCGGCGCAGCGCAACGGATTGCCGGCGGCGTTCGTGGAGAGCGTGGCGAAGGTGGAATCCGGCATGGATCCTCGCGCGGTGTCGCCCAAGGGAGCGCTGGGCGTGATGCAGTTGATGCCGTCGACGGCGCGGACGCTGGGCGCCGATCCCATGGACACCGAACAGAACATCGACGCGGGAGCGCGGCTGCTGCGCGAGTTGCTGATGAAGTACGGCGGCGACGTTTCCAAGGCGCTGGCGGCGTACAACGCCGGCGAGGGCGCGGTGGATCGTTTCCAGGGCGTGCCTCCGTATCCGGAGACGCAGCATTACGTGAACGCAGTGGTTCGGGATTACCTCAAAAACGACGGCCGGCGCTAGAGGCCTGTTACCATCGTTAGTTCATGGGTGCTCCTCCTCCGCAAGCTCCTCCTAAGATGCCCATTCCGGGCGTAAAGTATCTGGTCGCGATCGGTTCCGGGAAAGGCGGCGTGGGAAAAACCACGGTGTCGGTCAACCTGGCGATCGCTCTGGCCCGGATGGGCCGTAAAGTCGGGCTTCTGGATGCCGACGTTTATGGTCCCAATGTGCCGCTGATGATGGGCACGAATGAGACTCCGATGGGGAACGCGGATGCGATTCGGCCGATCGAAAAATTCGGTGTGAAGCTGATGTCGATGGGATTCCTGAATCCCGGCGACAAGCCGCTGGTGTGGCGCGGCCCGATGCTGCACAGCGTGATCCAGCAATTTCTGCGGAAGGTGGAGTGGGGCGAACTGGAGTACCTGCTGATCGACCTGCCGCCGGGCACGGGCGATGTGGCGCTTTCGTTGATCCAGACGGCTCCGCTGTCGGGGGCCGTGGTGGTGACGACGCCCTCGGATGTGTCGCTCGAAGACGCACGCAAAGCGATTAATATGTTCGAGCAGGTTCGGGTGCCGATTCTGGGCTTAGTCGAGAATATGAGCTACCTGATCGCGCCGGGGAGCGGCGAGAGAATCGACGTGTTCGGGCAGGGCGGCGGTAAGCGCACGGCGGAGAAGATGCACGTGCCTTTCCTGGGCGAGCTCGCGCTGAATCCGGAAGTGCGGATCGGCGGCGACAGCGGGAAGCCGGTGACTTCGCTGGCAGGCGACGATAAAAGCGCGGCCCCGTTTGTGGAGCTGGCGCGTCGCGTGGAAGACAGCTGCCGGTCCTCGCAGAGCTCGGGGCCGAGCGTGACGATCGAAGATTAATTTCTCCCCGAAGGAACGAAGCTGAGTTTCGGCAGGCCTGCGACGGTATCGGGGTTCGGATCAGGCTCGCCGGCGGCGGAACCAGAGGGCGAGCGCGCCGAGTCCGGTGGCGAGCATGCCGGCGGTAGCGGGCTCGGGGACGACTCCGTTGGAGGAAAGGAAGTCGAAACTGGTTCCCCCGGGGACAGAGATGCCGACGGTTCCGGTCCCGCCGGTGGTGAGGACCTCGAGGGTCGCGGCTACGTATACCGTGGTGGTTGCGGCGGGATTGCTCAGCAAGTTGAGCGTGCCGGAGCCGCTGAAGGCGCCGGCCCCGCTGCCGCTGGCGTTGAAAGTTCCGTAGGTGGAAAGGCTACCGCTGGAGCCAAGATCGAATTCCAAATTCCAATTACTGATGGTGGTGCCCCCGGTGGTGGAGAGGGTGAAATCGTAGTGGAGCGGCACATTCACGGAAAGCGTTTGGTTCAGAACGCCGCTGGTGACCATTTGTACGATGGCGCTTCCGCTCAAGATGCCGATGGAGAGCGTGCCCGTGGTAAAGAACGAAACGCCCTCGAGTCCGGTTCCTCCGGCGGGGGCGCCCAAGGCGAGAACTCCCGCGCCGCTGGTGCAGCTGCTGGAAGATCCGTCTGGGGCCTTTTCGCTGTCCACGGCGACGCAGCTGAAGTTCGCGGTGGGTAAGACGGAATAGGTGACGGTGGCGCGGGCGCTGGACGCCAGGGCCAGGGGCACGATGACGAGAGCGGCCGTTTGCGCGGATCGCGCGATAAGTTGCTTGGCCTTCGCGACGTAGTCTGTTCTTTCCAAGAAGCCTCCGGTACTTGAGCCCGCTGGGGGGACCCCTTGCGGCTCAAGAATTCCTCAGTATAGCGGATGCGACTTACGCCAGGCGTGCGAGTTCTTCGTCGAGTTATTCGAGGGCGTCGACGAAGAAGCGGTGCAAGAATTGATCAGGTACGCACGTAGGCTTGGATCCGACGGCGGGCGGCGAACAGGCCCGCGAAGGCGAGTCCCGTGCCCAACAGGATCATCGACGAGGGAGCGGGCGTGACCGGCGGACCCGGGACGGCCAGGACCAGGGCTCCGTTTGCCGAGTACGTCACGCCACCGCCGTTACTCGCGGTCACTGTGAACGGGTACGAGGCATTGGCCAGGTTGACTGGCGGGGTCAGCACCAGATTGAAGCTCTGGCTGGCGCCGTTCGCCAGGGGAATGCTGGCAGGAAGCTGCACGGCCCAGGCGTTCGTGATGCCGCTGGTGACGGTCGGGACGAAAGTCTGAGCAGAGCCGCTGGAGTTGGTCAGCGTGAAGACGTAGGTGGCCGAGCTGCCGGCTGCGGTCAGGGTCTGCGAGGAGGGCGGCGTAATGACTAACTGCGCCAGTGCCGATACGGGCAAGACAAAAGCCATCAGGACGAGAGAAAGGGAAGCACGATTTCGCACGATCACTCCTCTTTTTCGGTTCAGACTTTGGCGGCGTCTCAGGACAAGTACGCCTCATTGTCACATAAAAGGATGGCTGATACGACAAGCTGTCGGCGTCGTCCGAAGGACGGGAGGAGAGGCTAGCCGAGGCCGGCGATCTCTTCTTCGAGTTCTTCGAGGGCGTCGACGAAGAAGTGGTCCTTCGACTCAATCAGGATTTTTTGTTTTGGCTCGGGGAGGGAGTCGAACATGGGGAGCCATTGTTCGAGCGGGCCGAATTCGTCGTGGGTGCTTTGGATGAAGACTCGGGGGACGGTGCAGGCTTGGAGGAAGGTTCGGTCGTAGGAGGTGGGGAAGCCTACGGCGATAACTTGTCGTGCACCCACGCCTTCGCAGCCCAGGCGAAGGGCAATTCGGGACCCGAAGGAGAAGCCGGCGAGCGTGAACGGCAGATCGGGGTAGCGGGCACGCAGGTATCCGAGCGCGGTCCGGGCGTCTTCCAGCTCGCCTTCGCCTCGGTCGTATTTGCCTTCGCTCAAGTTGACGCCGCGGTAGTTGAAGCGGAGCACGGCGAAGCCGGATTGGCGGAGTGCTCTCGCGATGCGGTGGACCACTTTGTTGTGCATCGTGCCGCCGTGCTGCGGGTGCGGATGGCAGACGAGAGCGGCTTGGCGCGGCTCGGTATGGCCCGAGGCGGAGTCCTCAGGCTCTTCGAGTAGCGCTTCTAAACGGCCCGCGGGGCCCGGGATGAAAACAGATTCGATGCGGCGGGGCACGGAAAGGCAGTCCTAGTTGGTGCGGTAGTTGGTGAACTGGAGATCGATGGCGAAGTCGTGGCCGCGGAGCAGGGCGATCACTTCCTGGAGCGAATCGCGGTCCTTGGCGGCGACGCGGACGAAGTCGCCTTGGATGGACGCTTGCACTTTCTTCTTGCTGTCCTTGATGAGCTTGACGATGTCGCGGGCTTTCTCGATAGAGATGCCTTGCGTGAGCGTGATCTCCTGGCGGACGGAGGAGCCCGCGGCGGGGGTGATGGTCCCGTAGGTGAGGCCCTTGAGAGGCACCTGGCGCTTAACCAATTTCTGCTGGAGGATGTCGACGACCGATTTCAGTTTGAACTCATCGGAGCTGTGCAGGAGGATTTTCAGGTCCTTCTCATTGAGCTCGATGGTGGACTTGGAATCCTTCAGATCGTAGCGCTGCTGGACTTCCTTTACCGCCTGTTGGATGGCGTTGGAGACTTCGGGGAGTTCGATTTTGGAGACGACGTCGAAGCTATTGTCTGGCATGGAATCTTCTAGTATAGGGCGTTGCCGCTCCCTGACGGTCGCGGCTCTGTAAGTGGTTCTCGAGTTGACTACGCCGATTCTGAGCCGCGCGCCTAATGTCCTAAGGCTACCAAAACCTTCTCCGTGATTTCGCGGATCAGGCCGGGAAGGGCGGCGTCGAGCGCCAGGGTGATGGCGGCTTCGATGCGCTGCGGGTCCGGAGGCTGCGGCAGAGGGGGCGGCGACGGAGCATCGGAGACGGGCGTCGCGGCGATGGCCGCCATGGCTTCGGCGAAGAGTCCCCGGGCGAGCTGGGCTTCCTTGACCAGCGGGCGGATGGTTTCCATGACGACGGATGCTTCGAAGGGTTTGCGAAGAATGGCGTCGCAGCCGGCGTTGTGCGCGTCGGCTTCGTCGAATTTTTCGAGCAACCCGGCGGTGAGGATCACGCGCGTGTGGCGGAGCTTGCTCTTGATGAAGCGGCAGAGGTCGAAGCCGTTGCGCCCGGGAAGGAACACGTCGGCGATCACCAGATCGGGATCGACGCCGGACAGGCGGAGCGCGGCGGTTTCTCCATCGGTCAGGCTGACCACTTCATAGCCCTCTTCCCGGAGAATCCGCTCGCCCATGCGCTGGGCGTGAGGGCTATCGTCAGCGAGCAGGATGATGCTCACTTCTTGTTGTTCTGCTGCTTTCCTTTGGAGGCGTCGGGCGCGGGCGTCGCAGGCGTCGTCGCGGGAGCATCGGCGGTGGCCGCGGGGGCCACGGTGATGTCTCCGGCGAAGGTTCCGGCTTCGGTGGGCGTGGGGACGTTTACCGGAATGCTGGGCTTCGGATTATTCATCTGCGGAGAGCCGCTTTTCGCCGCGGGGGTGTGGTCCGGGGTGCTGATGGCGAAGCCGAAGGTCTTGCGGGCGATGCCGGCCTTGGTGGCATTTTCCTCTTCGTACTTCATGTGGGCGAGCGCCTGCGGATCGGCGTCGGGGACAGCCATCTCCAGTTCCTTCAGCCGCGCTTTGGCCAGATCGGTGTACTTGCTGAGCGGATAATCGCGGACGATCTTCTGGTAGGCTTCGCCGGCGCGCGGACGGAAGCGGGTGCCGAAGCGCGAATAATCGTTGGCCTCGCGCCACAGGGCTTCATCGGCGTGGCTGTAAAGAGGATACTGCGCCACCAGACCGCTGAAACGGTTCGCAGCGGAAGCCCAGGCTCCACGCTGATCGTAGAAAGTGCCGGTTTTCATCTCGGCGTCAGCCAGAGTTTCCTGGGTTTCGCGGAGGCGTTGTTCCGCCATGGGGGCATACTTGGAATTCGGATATGCGACCAGGACCTGGCGGAACTCCTGCTCCGCGCGGAGGGCCTGGTTAGGATCGCGATCCGATTTATCCATGCCGCCGAAGTGGATCATCGCGATTTTGAACTGCGATTCCGCGGCTTCTTCCATGGTGGGGTAGAAGAGGATGAAGTCCTTGTATTCGGCCTCGGCCTGCGCCATGCCGCCGGCTCCGCCTTCGCGATACCAGCTATCGGCGACGGCGAGTTTGGCTTTGGCCAAGTACTCGCTCGAATCGTAAGTGTTGATGAGCGTGTTCAGCGTGAGGCGGGCGATTTCGTAGCGGCCTTTTTCCAGATCCTTGATGGCTTTGTCGTAGAGGACCTTATCAGGCTGCTGGGTGTCCTTAGTGATGGGGTTCTCGTACTTGGCGTGTTTGAAGCCGCAGGAAGACGCGGTCAGGACCGCTGCTGCTACTAAAAGGGCCGTTTTCGAAAATCCTGTCATATACATCTAAACCTCGTAAACTTTGTTCCCGCGCTTACGCGGGGGGCTACACTCTTACTGCTGTCGCCTCGCGGGCGAGCTGCTGCATCTGTTCAAAAGCGGCCGGCGGATTCACAGTGTGAAAAATCGACGACCCTGCTACCACCCACTCCACTCCTGCTTGAATCACGCTGGCAACGTTTTCCATGGTAACGCCGCCATCGATCTCGATGGAGAGAGGCAATCCTCGTTCCTTTTTCCGCGCGGCCAGCTGGCGGACCTTCTTGAGCGCGTTAGAGATGAAACTTTGGCCTCCGAACCCAGGGTTCACGCTCATGATCAGGACGTAGTCGGCAACGTCCAGTACTTCGTCGAGCGTCTCAACCGGCGTGGAAGGATTGATGACGACTCCGGCCTTCGCGCCGTGACCCTGGATCATGTGCAACGTGCGGTCAAGATGCGGGCAGGTTTCCTGGTGGACGGAGACCATATCGGCGCCGGCTTCGATGAAGATGGGGGCGTAGGTGTCCGGGTCCGTAATCATCAGGTGGACGTCCAGCTTCATCTTCGTGACTTTGCGGAGCGACTTCACCAGCGGCGGTCCGACGGTGAGATTGGGGACGAAGTGGCCGTCCATGACATCCACGTGGAGCATGCGGCAACCGGCGGATTCCAACTGCTCGACTTGCTGGCCTAGGCGGGCGAAATCGGCTGCCAGGATGGACGGAAGAATCTCGATCATGACAACGTTAGACCGATGTTATCACAGCGGCGAAAAAGCCATCTCCGGGATCGCGCCCCGGGAGGCGAAGATGCGTGGAACGGACGGGGAATCCGGCCACCACGGCTTCATTTTCTTCCTGTTCGAGCGAGCAGGTGGAGTAGACCAGCAGGCCATCGGGCGCGAGCAGCGGGAGCGCGTTGGTGAGGATGGCGCGCTGGAGCGGAGGGAAGCGTGCGATGTGGGCGGGGTCGATTCGCCACTTGATCTCCGGGTTTCTGCTTAGGGTGCCGATGCCGGAGCAGGGGGCGTCGATGAGGATGCGGTCGAATTTTCGGGCGAAGGGGAGCGGCTGGGAAGCATCGAGGAGCAGGCGGGCGGCTTCGGCGGGGACTTCCTGGAGGCGCGCGAGAGAGCGGTCTGCGGCGGTGACTCGGGCTCCGGCGGCGAGGGCTTGCGCGGTCTTGTTGCCGGGGGCGGCGCACAGGTCGAGGACGGTCATGTCGGGATGGATTTCGAGCAGGGGCACGACCGACTGCGCGCCGATGTCCTGCTGGCGGCCGGTGGCGGGGTTGATGTTCGACTCGGGTTCGTCGAGGGCGGCTTTCGCGATTTGGGCCGCGATTTCGGGGCCGTACTGCGCGTCCCAGCGGGCGAGCATCCACGGAGCAATGCTGAGTTCGGTGGCACGGTCGGGCCATGCGATGGGATCGCGAGTCACTTTGCGCAGGACGGCATTGACGAAGCCAGCGGCGGAGCGTTTGCGGGCACGCTTCACGAGGTCGACGCTCTCAGTGACGGCGGCGTGCGCGGGGATGCGTTCGAGATAGCGGAGTTGGAAGATGCCGAGGCGGATCGCGAGGCGCACCTCGGGGTCGAGCTTAGGCTGCGCGCGGCCGGAGTAGTGGGCGATCAGGAAATCGAGCTGAGCCTGATAGCGGAGGCATCCGAAGACCAGCGTTTCGGCGAGGGCGGCGTCGCGGGTGTCGAGCGCGGCGGCTTCGAGGCGGAAGAGGTCGGAGGCGAAGGCTCCCGCAGCGACGCGCTGGAGGATTTTATACGCGAGGTCGCGGGCGGGGGACACTTCCGTAGTGTAGTCGAGCGTCGAGATGTTTCTGAACTGGCATGCGGGAGCATGCGGCAGGGTCGAGTTCGCGGGTTTGATCCTGCCGCATGCTTACGCATGGCGGCTCAGTTTCAGGACTAGTGGAAATCGTGCGACGGGACTTTCGCGGTGGCGAAGTTGAGGCGCTCGGCTCGGCGGAGTTTGATGGAGACGGCGCCTTGCTGGTTTTGCAGGAGGCCTTCGATCAATAAGTAGGGCGCGGTGGTGAGGACTTCACGGTTCTGATCGAAGAGATCGGGCTCGACGATGGCGTTGGCAATGCCGGTTTCGTCTTCAATGCTGAGGAAGAGGAATCCTTTGGCGGTGCCGGGGCGCTGGCGGCAGATGACGCAGCCGGCGACTTGGACGGTGCTGCCTCGCTTCGCACGCTTCAGCGTTGACGCCGAGAGGATGCCTCGGGTGCGGAGGCTCTCGCGGTGCAGACTCATGGGGTGGATGCCGATGGTGAGGCCGGTGCCATAGAAATCGGCTCGGATACGTTCGGCGGGGGACATTTGAGCAAGCGGCGAGGGCTCGCGAGGTTCGTCGAGAGCTTCGAAGAGGGGGCCGGCGGGGCGGAGGGCTCGCTCGGCTTCCCACAGAGCGTCGCGGCGGTGGCCGCCTAGAGAGTTTAACGCTCCGATCTCGGCGAGCATGCGGAGTTCGGCTTTGCTGAGGCCGCGAGTGCGGAGGACCAGGTCCACCATGCTGGTGAAGGGGCGAGCGGCGATGAGGGCTTCGGCGGTTTCCTGGCGGAGACCTCGGACGTAGTTGAAGCCTAGGCGCACGGCGAAGGGGGCGGGCTGAAAGTCCGCCGCAGCCTGGGAGGCTGCCCCAAAGGGCGGAGAGGCGGATTCACAGGGCTGGGGTGTTGAACCAAGGGGGGCTGTTTCACACTTGATGGGCTGGGGGCTTATCGTGCAGGGCCATTGGGATTGGTGGATGTCGACGGGGAGGAAGTGCTGGCCGTGGCGCTGGGCGTCTTTTACTAGCGTCGCGGGATGGTAGAAACCCATCGGCTGCTGGTTCAGAATCGCTGTCGTGAAGGCGGCCAGGTAGTGGCACTTGAGGTAGGCGCTGGCGTAGGCGATCAGCGCAAAGCTGGCGGCGTGCGATTCGGGGAAGCCGTAGAGGGCGAATGACGTGATGGATTGCACGATGCGGTCCTGCGTGTCGCCGACGATGCCGTTCTCCGTCATGCCGGCGCGGAGGCGAGTCTCGATATCGCGCATGCGGGCTTCGGAGCGTTTGAAACCCATGGCTCGGCGGAGCTCTTCGGCTTCGCCTCCGGTGAAGTTGGCGGCGATCATGGCGATGCGCAGGAGTTGCTCCTGGAAGAGCGGCACGCCGAGAGTCCGCTTCAGTACGGTTTCGAGCGAGGGGTGCAGGCAGGCGGCTTCCTCGAAGCCCTGGCGGCGATTCAAGTACGGGTGCAGCATCTTGCCGACGATAGGGCCGGGCCGGATGATCGCCACTTGCACTACGATGTCGTAAAACTTTTTGGGCTTCAGGCGCGGCAGGCAGGACATTTGCGCGCGGCTCTCCACTTGGAACATGCCGATGGTGTCGGCGCGTTGCAGTGCGTCGTAGACGGCTTCGTCGTCTTGCGGGAGATGCGCGAGGTCGACGTCTTCGTGCTGGTGTTCTTTGATGAGCGCCAGCGATTCTTCGAGCACGGCCATCATGCCGAGGCCGAGCAGATCCACTTTGACGAGACCGAGATCGGCGCAGTCCTCTTTATCCCACTGGATGATGACGCGGCCGGGCATGGTGGCTGGCTCGAGCGGCACCACTTGATCGAGCTGGCCTTGGCAGACCACCATGCCTCCGGAGTGTTGGCCCAGGTGGCGCGGGAGATTTTGCGCGGCGGTGTAGAGCGAAAGATATTTTTCGATGCGAGGGTTGGTGAGGTCGAAGCCGGCTTGCTCGAATTGTTTTTGCGCGGTTTCGCGAGGGTCGCGCCAGCCCCAGGTGGCGACCAGCGATGCGAGTTTATCGAGCGCGGCGGGATCGAAGCCCAGAGCTTTGCCGATGTCGCGCGCGGCGGAGCGGCCTCGATAGGTGATGACGTTCGCGGTCATGGCGGCTCCGCGCGCGCCGTAGCGCTGGTACACGTACTGAATGACGCGCTCGCGCTGATCACCGGAGGGAAGGTCGAGATCGATGTCGGGCCACTCGCCGCGCTCCTCAGAGAGGAAGCGTTCGAAGAGCAGATCCATCGCGATGGGATCGACCGCGGTGATGCCGAGCGAGTAGCAGACGGCGCTGTTGGCGGCGGAGCCTCGGCCTTGCGCGAGGATGCCGTTGTTGCGGCAGAACTGGACCAGGTCCCAGACGATGAGGAAGTAGCCGGAGAGGTCGAGCTTTTCGATGAGCTTGAGTTCGCGGTCGATCTGGCGGCGGGCTTTTTCGTGATAGGGGCGGAAGCGTTGGCGCGCGCCTTCCTCGGTGCGGGCGCGGAGGAAGGAATGCATGGTCTCGCCGGCAGCTACGGGGTAACGAGGGAATTCGTAGCCCAGATTGGCGAGCGTAAAGTTCAGACGCTGGGAAAGCTCGTGGGTTTCGGCGACGGCTTCGGGGATGTCGGAAAACAATTTCGCCATTTCGCGTGGGGGCTTGAGATAACGCTCGGCGTTGCGGGCGAGCAGCTTTCCGGCGGACATAACGGTGGTCTTGTGGCGGACGGCGGTGAGGGCGTCGAAGAGTTCACGCTCTTGCGAGGTGGCGTGGCGGACTCCGTTAGTCGCCAGCAAAGGGAGTTGGAGAGAGCGCGCGAGGTCGATGACGGCCTGGTTGCGCGCTTCTTCGTCGCGCTGGAGGTGGCGCTGCACTTCGGCGTAGACGTTGCGCGTGCCGAACAGGCGGATGCGTTTTTCAAAGCGCGCGCGAGTAGGCGGGCCTTCGCCGGTGAGGCAGACGAGGCCTTCGCCGAACTGCGACAGCTCCGCGTCGGAAGCCGTGGCCTCACCTTTGGGCGCGCGCAGTTTCATAGACGTGATGAGTTGGCAAAGGTTGCGATAGCCGGTGCGGTTTTCGGCTAAAAGGGGATAAAGGTCGCCGTCTTCACCGGTAATTTCCGCGCCGAGGTGCGCTTTCGCGCCGATTTTTTTCGCGGCCATGTAGAAGCGGGGGGCTCCGGAGAGATTGTCGAGGTCCATGAGGGCCATGGCGGAGTGGCCGAGCGCGGAGGCGCGCTGGATCAGATCCTCGGGCAGCGAGGCGGCGGAGAGGAAGCTGAAGGCGGAGCGAGTGTGGAAGTCTACGAACATGTCCGCTCGCTAGTCATAAGTGCCTTCGACCAGCCATTGACGAGCCAGGTGATTTTGGACCAAGCGGTACAACGCCCCGTCGCTTAAGAGGAGGTCCCATTCATCGCGGTCCCAGGGGTCGCAGTGCCACCAATCCCCGCTGGAGCGCCAGGGGCCGGCGATGTTCAGGATGCGGCCTTGGAATTGGCGGGTCCAGAGGAGCTTGCCGGGTTGGGGATCGACGCGGGCTTCGAGCGGCGGGCGGAAGTAGCGGAAGGCGAGAGCCGGGGCGTCGTTGAGTCCGGCGCCGGGACGGTGAGTGTCGCGGAGCTGGGGATAGAGCACGTTGCCATCGCCCACCAGGGCGCGGATTTTGCCTAACGTGAGCTCGAGTTTTTCGGGCTCGGGGGCGGCCAGGGTGAAAAGGTCGTGCTGGACCCGGCGGGGTTGGACGGGGTCGATGCGGAGCACAACGCGCTCGATGGCTTGCGTGGGCGGGTGGCGTTCGAGCGAATGCTCGATCAGCTTGAGCAGGAATTTGATGTCGCGAGTGGGGAAGGGGAGGCCGAGGGCTCGGGTGTGGGGGCCGAGGGTGATGTGGAGAGTTCCGCAGGATAGGGATTGGGCGCGAAGCTTCGCGGTCAGGTCATAGAGAAAGCGGCCTAGGAGAAAGAGCAGCGGCTCGCGCTGTTCGATGGGGTGGTCGAACTCGGCGGATTCTTCGTAGACAGGCTCGGGGAGGAGCGGGCGGAGAGGGCGGCTCAGGACTCCGCGGGCGAGCTTTTGGAGCGAGAGGCCGCGAGGGCCGAGGCGGTCGGCGAGACCTTCGTCGGGAAGCTTGGCGAGATCGGAAAGGGAGCGGATGCCCCACAGGTCGAAGGTTTGGAAGAGCTCGGGGTCGGGGGGGAGGGTTGATGTGATGGCGACTTCGATGGGGAGATGGCCGAGCAGGCGAGGCTCGTCGCCGGGGGCGATGAAGGTATAGCCGGGCAGGTTGCGGGCGGCGAGGATGGCCGTTTCTACTGTGGCGGCTACGGCTATTTGAAGGGACTCCGGAATTTGGGCGAGCTGGCGCTGGGTGATGGAGAAGACGGCGGTGGTTTCGTCGATCATCTCGACGTGCGGAGAAAAGGAGTCCGCGAGCGCCGCGGCTTGCGGCGCATGGATGCAGGCAAACATGATTTAGCTCGCGGTGCGGAGAGTTTGGAAGGGGTGCTGCCCGGCGAAGGACGGGCCGCGGCGACCGGGCGTCATGCGATCCAGCGTTACACGCTTGGCGGCGCAGGATTTGGTTAAGAAGCGGTCGCTGAGGACGAGAAGGACGGTGGGGGTGGGCTCGATGGCTCGGCGGAAGCGGAACCAGGCGGTGGGCGGGATGCGGTTCAGGCTGGAGGCGGGGGCTTCCAGGAGATCGAGGGCGATGACGCCGAAGCCTCCGGCGTGGAGCAGGAGGTCGGCGGCGCGGAGTGCGTGCTCGGCATTGGAGCGGCAACGGACCCAGAGGAGTTTATCGAGGCGGACTCCGGCGGCGGCGGCGGAGCAGGGGTCGAAGGCATCCGAAGTATCGAGGAGCGCGGCACATTCGCCTCGGGTAGTGGAGGCGGTGAGAAGGGAGTGAAGCAGGGTGGTTCGGCCGCTTGAACGGGGGCCGGTGATTTCACTGATCCGGCCACGTGGAAAGTCTTGTAAAAGCTCGGGTTGTTCGGAAAATCGCCATCCGAGGGGAAGCGCTGACAACATCTCTTTATTCGCCCTTTGTTCGCCTATGCTAGAGATGCCAGTATGGCGCTCCGAAGGACGCGTGTCAAGGGGGATTTGCTGCGATCCGCTCTTTATGAAGCGGGGTGGAACGGGAGAGTCTGGGGTGTGGGCGTAATGACACGCCCACTGAGAACTTATTTCACGTGACCCAGATCCCGCGAGTGGTCCTCGCTTCGCTTGGGCGAAGACGAGACCATCTCCAAGAACAACGAAACGATCAACAATCCAGCGATACCAGCTCCGATTAACATGTCTCTATCTCTTTTCTTTTTCTAACTTCCTGCCTGCCTGCCGATTCTCTTAGCACGTGACGCGCCATCCGAGGGCGGTCACTTCTCACATCCCTCATACCCTCGTGTTTGTTCCCGCGTAATCGAATCACTTTTGGTACGCTTTTTTTGATGCGGGCGGATGAGGGCACGGTGCAGTCCGTTTTGCGCGGCTTCGACAAGAGGTTAGACTGTAAGGTGCATGCCCAAACAATACTCCTCTGCACCCGCCATGGGGATCGACCCCTCGAAGAAGTACACGGCCACGTTCAACACCAGCCGCGGCGAGATTGTCTGCGAGCTGTTCGCCGCGGACAAGCCCATCACAGTGAACAACTTTGTGTTCCTGTCCCGGGACAAGTTCTACGATAACGGCGTGTTCCACCGCGTGATTGCGGACTTCATGATTCAGGGCGGATGCCCGCAGGGAACCGGCTACGGCGGTCCGGGGTACAAGTTCGAAGACGAGATCAAGGGCAAGACCAACAAGCATCAGGTGGGGTCGCTGTCGATGGCGAACGCGGGGCCGGGGACCAACGGCAGCCAGTTCTTCATCACGCACGTCCAGACCTCGTACCTGGATCCGAAGCACACCGTGTTCGGCCAGGTGACCAAGGGCCAGGACATTGTAGATTCTGTGAAGCAGGGCGACAAGATCAACAGCATCACGATTACGGAAGCTTAATTTCCCATCGTCTTCCGACAATGAAAATCCTGGCCGTCGGCGCCCATCCCGATGACGTGGAGTTCGGCTGCGCTCCCGTTCTGATCCAAGAGGTTCAGAACGGGAACCAAGTCCGGATTCTAGTTTTATCGAAGGGCGAGGCGGGGACCTCCGGGACGCCGGAGGAGCGGGCGGAAGAGGCCGGGGCGGCCGCGGCGGTGATCGGGGCGGAGATCGAGTTTCTCGACCTGGGCGGGGATTGCCACCTTCGGCACAGCCCGGAGAACTCCATGGCGATCGCCCGGGAGTTGCGGAAGTTCCGGCCGCAGATTGTGCTGGCTCCGAATCTGGACGAGAACCAGCATCCGGATCATTCGGCAGTGGGGCGGATGGTGCGGGATGCGTCGCGATTTGCACGCTACGCAGGTTTGATGGATCTTAAGGGCCTGGACGCGCATCAGATAACGAGTTTGTACTTTTACTCCATCACGCAGGTGTTCACGCCGCCGCCGGACATCGTGATCGATGTGAGCGCGGTGGAGGCCCAGTGGGACGCCGCGATGAACTGCCACAAATCGCAACTGAAGACCAAGGCTTATCCGGAGCTGGCGCATGCGAGGGCTCGGGCGTTTGGGGCGGCGATTGGCGTGACGTCGGCTACGGGGCTGTGGGCGAGCGACCCGGTAAGGGTCGCCAAGTTATCTGACTTGACCTTGTCGTCAAGATGCTATTAAGAAATCGCATGCACAACGGAGCTCGGCGCGGCAGTTCGGGGCAAGCGTGGGGGATGCGTGGAGGGCCGCGCCGGCCCTGTGCATGCTAAACGTAATGAAAAAGAAGCTGGCGATCGGCATCACTTGTTATCCCTCGATTGGCGGCAGCGGCATCGTGGCATCGCAGTTGGGGAGCGAACTCGCGAAGTTGGGGCACAAGATTCACTTCATCAGTTACGATCCGCCGTTCCGGCTCGACACCGGGCAGCCCAATGTCGAGTTCCACAAAGTCGAGATCAACGAATATCAGCTGTTCAAGTATCCGGATTACACGTTGCCGCTGGCGGTGAAGATGGTGACGGTGGCGCAGAAGTTCAAGCTGGACATTCTGCACGTGCATTACGCGGTTCCGCATGCGACGGCGGCTCTGCTGGCAACGGATATCGCGCGCAAGCAAGGGCAGCGCACGCCGCACGTGGTGACGACGCTGCATGGCACCGATATTTCGCTACTGGGCCGCGATCCGAATCTGCGGCCGATTATCAAGTATTCGATCGAGAGCTCCTGCGGGGTGACGGCGGTCTCAGAGAGTCTGCGCAAGGAAACCATGCAGGTACTGCGGACGAAGAAGCCGATCCAGGTGGTGCACAATTTTTATCGTCCCGTGGCGCCGGGGCGGGAGCGGGCGGAAGTGCGGCGGTCGCTCAAAGTCAAGGACGGGGATTTTCTGCTGATCCACATGTCCAACCTGCGGCCCGTGAAGCGCGTGCCGGACGTGCTGCGGGTACTGGCGGCGGTGAAGGAGCAGAAAAACATCAAGCTGCTGATTCTTGCCGGGGGATCGTTCGACGAATTTCGTCCTCTGGCTCGCGAGCTGGGGGTTTTGGACCGCGTGCTGGTGCATCGGAATGTGGTGGACATCGAGAACTACATTCACGCGGCGGACGCGGGGCTGTACACGTCCGAGAAAGAAAGCTTTGGGATGGGCGTGCTGGAGACGACGAGCTTCGGCAAGCCGGTGGTGGCAACAGGCGTGGGCGGCGTATCGGAAATCGTCGACGACGGGCGCACGGGATTCCTGGCGAAGCTCGGCGACGTGCGCGCGATGGCGGCGAAGGTGCGGAAGCTGGCGGCGGATCCGGAGCTGGCGGCGGAGATGGGCGCCGCGGCGGCGGCTCGGGCGCGGATGGAGTTTTCGGCGGAGAAGAGTGTCGGAAGGTATCTGGATTATTATTGCTCGGTGCTGGGCGGGTGTGGGTGTGGGGGAGGGAGCGGGCGCTAGGTCTTCTACGACACAGTCGGGTTTGCCAGGAACAGTGCACTGATCGACAGTGTCTCCCCTAATGAAGGTTTCCTAGTCTGCGGGGATTGTGCGGATACTGTTTAAGAGTTGGCGGAATCCGTTAGACCTTTCGCTTGCCGCCTTTCATGCCTCCGCGCTGATAGTTCTCCTCGCAGCAAAAGAACCGCTTCCGGACGAGACAGTGCCGATGAAGTTCCTCATGATCGCAGACATCCCTGCAATCCTGGTCGCGAGTATGGCGTCCCTCCCCTGGTTCTGGATTTTCCGCGAAGACCAGCTCAGGCAATCTTGGTTTTCTGCTGCCGGATGGATGGGCTTCGGATCTCTACAGTGGTGGATGCTAGGCACGTACTTCTATTCGAGACGAAAACCTATCCACTAAACTGCCCGCTTTAACAGACGCCGATTCGAATCGCATTTCCGCGTTTCATCGCCGGATCAGAGTGTCGTTGATGGTCAGGGTGGTCCGCGGTGAGGAGTTAGATCTCCAGAAATGGATTTCTGATGCGGACACCGGCCAGCGTCGCGCCGTGTTGCAGATCCTCACTGTAGAGGAGGTCTGCGCCGGCCAGGCGGGCTGCGTGAACGATCATGGCATCCCAAAAGGAAATTCGATTCAGACGGTGGAGTTCGATGGCAGAGATGACGTCCGCTTCTACCAAGCGAACGACTCGGGCGCGCGCCAGCAGCTGAACTTTTTGTTGCGCGGTGTCCGGATCGACGCCGAGTTTCCGGGTGGCGCCGACGAAGTATTCCTGCAGGACTTGAAGTGAGAGGACCAAGCGGCCAGCGCGTTGGTGCTCCGTGATGAGCTGAATCGCGCGCGACTGCTTGGCGGGCGCGGAGAGGTCGTCGGCGTAAAGGAAAATGTTGGTGTCGAAGAAGGCCGGGCGGTTCATCGGCGCTCGTGCAGTTCATCGCGGTTAATCTTCCAGCCGCGGGAGTCTCCGCGGGCGAGATGGGAGAGCCGCTCAAACTCGGCGGCGTCCTCTTTGGGATCGGATTTTCCGGCGAGTTGTTCGAGATAGTCGCGAACCAGTTGGTTGACGCTCGTCCCCAGGACTTCGGCGCGGCGGCGTGCTCGACGGACGACTTCGTCGTCGACGGAGAGAGTCACGTTCATGCATACATTTTACGTGCGCACGTAACCCGTGTCCAGGCTGCCGCAGGCTGAGATACCCCGCTGTTCGTGTATCCTGAAAACTTATGTCCCTTCTTGAGGTGATTGTCCTGGGGATTGTCCAGGGGCTCACCGAATTTCTGCCGATCAGCAGTACCGCGCACCTGGTAGTGTTTTCGAAGCTCTTCTTTGGGAACGACCCGGGGCTGGGGTTCGACATTGCGCTGCACATGGGCACGCTGGCGGCGGTGCTGATTTATTTCTTCCGCGATTGGCTCCAGATCTTGGGGAACGGGATCGGGCTGCGGCTGGGCGGGGATCCGGCGCTGGACCGGAATCGGAATCTGCTGTGGCTGCTGGTGCTGGGGACCATCCCGGCGGGCATTGCGGGGCTGGTGTTCCAGAAGCAGGCCGACACGGTGCTGCGGACTCCTTATGTGATCGGGACGACCATGATCGTGGTCGGGCTGTTTCTGTGGTGGGCGGACCGCATCGGTCGCGGGCAGAAAGAAATGGACCATGTGTCGATGGTGGATTCCATCAGCGTGGGCCTGGCGCAGATGCTTTCGGTGATTCCGGGCGTATCGCGGAGCGGCATCACGATTTCGGCGGGACTGCTGCGGAATCTGGACCGGGCGACGGCGGCCAAGTTTTCGTTCCTGCTCTCGACGCCGATTATTTTGGGTGCGGGGGCGAAGGACGCCTGGGATCTGCTGAAGCACAAAGACACGATTCCGCCGGACATGCAGATCGCCTTTATCGTGGGCATTCTGGTGAGCGCGATCACGGGCATCGCGACCATCGCGTTCTTCCTGAATTACCTGCGCAGGCGGTCCTTTACGGTGTTCGTCGCGTACCGTGTGATTTTTGGCATAATGGTAATCGCTCTGGCCAAGTACTTCCGCTAAGCGGAGGATGAAGTTATTAGGACCGACTGAACGCCCGCGGCTCAATGAAGCCGTGGCGGTGGTGATGCTCGTCGCCGGGATCTTTCTCTTCCTGGCGCTCGCGTCGTACCATCCGTTTGACCCTTCGCTGAATACTGCCTCCCTGGCGGTGAAGCCCGTGAACCTCACGGGCCGCCTGGGCGCGTTCTTCGCGGATGTGCTGCTGCAAGCCTTTGGGCTCGCCGCGTACGCCTTTCCCGTGTTGATTTGCGCGCTGGGCTGGAAGTGGGTGACTTCATCGCCCGTGGAAGCTCCGTGGGTGAAAGTGTGCGGGGCCATCCTGCTGACGGAAGCCAGCTGCGCCGCACTGGGGCTGATTCCCGATTGGCGGCCGATCTCCGGCGTGATTCCCGCGGGCGGAATGCTGGGGATGGTGCTGGCGGACTTCCTCAACGCCACCATGAATCTGACCGGAGCGATCCTGATCACGGCGGCGTGCTGGATCGTCTCGCTCTACCTGGTTTCGACCTTTGAGATGGCGAAGCTGGCCGAGTGGTTCCGCGCTCCGCTCCGGATGTTCTCCGGGCTGATCGCGCGCTTGGGCGCGTGGAGAGAAGAGTATGCGCGGCGCGCGCACATGCGGGCACAGGCCCGATTGCTGAAGAAGAATGCGGCGGCAGAAAAGGCGGCAGCGAAGGCCGAGGCGAGGGCGGCCGGTGCCGTCGCGGTCAGCAACATGGAAGTGACGCCGACGGAATCGCCGCTGCTGGAACTGGCGAAGGCGGTGACGCCCACTCCGAAGGCTCGTCGCGCGGCGGCTGCTGCGGCGGCCGCCGCGATGTCTCCGGCCGCGCCGATGGCTCCGGAGATCGAAGATATTCCCATCCGCATTCTGGAAGCCGCGCCGCCTCCGCCGGAGCAGGTGTTTGCGCACCCGCTGGAGCCGGTGTCTGCGGAGACGGGCCGCGAAGAAACGCGCCGGCGGCGGGCCGAGTTCCGCATTCCGCCGACGAATCTCTTGCAAGAGGCGCAGGGCCGCAGCGAGTATGACACGCAGGAACTGAAGGACATCGCGGTCCGCATCAAGAGCAAGTTCGAAGAGTTCAACGTGCTGGGTTCGGTGACGCAGATCAATCCCGGACCGGTGGTAACGACCTTCGAATTCAAACCAGAGGCCGGCGTGAAGTATTCGCGCATCACCACGCTGACCGAGGATCTCTGCCTGGGGCTCCAGGCCGAATCGATCCTGATTGAACGGATTCCGGGCAAGCCCACGGTGGGCATCGAGGTACCGAACTCGAAACGCGAGGTCATCAGCCTACGCCAGATTCTGGAGTCGGAGGAATTTGGAGGGTCGGCTTCGCCGCTCACCGTGGCGCTCGGAAAAGATATCAACGGACGCATCAAGGTGGCGGCGTTGGATACGATGCCCCACATGCTGATCGCGGGCTCCACCGGATCGGGCAAGAGCGTGATGCTCAACTCGCTGATCATGTCGATTCTGTACAAGGCGACTCCGTCGCAGGTGCGGCTGATCATGGTGGATCCGAAGCGGCTGGAGTTCGGGTTGTATGAGGGCATTCCGCATTTGCTGACGCCGGTGATCACGGACGCGAAGAAGGCGACGTATGCCTTGCGGAACGCCGTGCTGGAGATGGAGCGGCGCCTGAAGCTGCTGGCGTCGCAGGGCGTGCGGAACATCGAACAGTACAACAAGAAAGTCCGCCAGATTCAGGCGGAGCCGCGGAGCTTGTTCGAAGAAGAATCGCTTGAAGAACCGCTGGAACAGATTCCGTACATTTTGATTTTGATCGATGAGCTGGCGGATTTGATGATGCTGGAGCGGGCGAACGTCGAGGAGAGCGTCACTCGGCTGGCGCAGATGGCTCGCGCGGTGGGCATGCACCTGGTGCTGGCAACGCAGCGGCCCAGCGTGGACGTGATCACGGGTTTGATCAAGGCGAACTTTCCGTCGCGGATCAGCTTCCGTGTGGCGACTCGCGTGGACTCGCGGACGGTGCTGGACGTGATGGGCGCGGAACATCTGTTGGGCAAGGGCGACATGCTGTTCCTGCCCCCGGGATCGTCACGGCTGGTGCGCGTACACGGATCGTACGTGAGCGAAGCGGAGACGAATCGGGTCGTCGACTTCTGGAAGGAGCAAGCCGCGCCCGAGTACGATCAAACGTTCCTGATTCCGCCGCCTTCGGATGAAGATGAGGAAGGCGAGGAATTCGAGGGTCCCGAAGATCCGATGTATCAGGAAGCGGTGCGCGTGGTGTGCGAGATGGGCAAGGCCTCGACGTCCACGTTGCAGCGGCGGCTGCGTCTGGGCTATGGCCGCGCGGCACGGATTCTCGACATGATGCAGCGTGACGGAGTGATCGGTCCGCCGGATGGCAGTCGTCCGCGCGACGTGCTGAAGCGGCCGGATTGGCTGGAGGAGATCGCGAGTCAAGTAAAATAGGAGTTTCATGCTGAAGAAACTCCTGGCTATTACCCTGCTGGCTGCGGCGGCGCTTTCCGCGAAGGAGCCGCGTCCAGCCTCCACGCTCGGGATCCCGGTGCCGGCGGGAAAGAAGTTCCATTTTCAGGACTACGCGGGCAAGGTGGTCCTGTTCGTGATCTTCTCCACCGAATGCAAGGATTGCATTGAGGCGCTGAACATGGTGAACACCATCCAGAAGGAGTACGCGCCGCACGGATTCCAGGCGCTTGCCGCGGCGGGCGACGACAACGCACAGTATCTGGTGGAACCCTTCGTCCAGCGATATAAACTGACGTTCCCGGTCGGCTTCTTGACCCGAGATGAAATGATCAAGATCGGAGACATCCCCTTGGATAAGCGTCCCACGGCTCCGATTTTCCTGTTCATTGACAAGCGCGGCATCGTACGGTTTCAGTATTACGGCGATCATCCGTTCTTTAAGACCGCGAACGGCACGACGCACTCCATTATCGAAGGACTGCTGAAGGAACCGGGCGGAAAGAAGTGACGCAGGTCCGCGGCGCGTTCTAAACTCCATGCGCGCGTCCCTGGTGGGTCGGCTTTTGATACCTCTGGTGCTGGCAGCGGCCTGTGCCGCGTTACTGCTCCAGAAGACCGACCTCAGCATCGTGGATCTGGGCCGTCATTTGAAGAATGGCGACGTGCTCCTGCACGGCACCTGGGCGGAGAAGCAAGCCGTACTGCACACGAACTTCTATTCGTATGCGCAGGGCGAGTTTCCATTCGTGAATCATCACTGGCTCTCCGGGGTGGTGTTCTATTTGGCCTGGCGCGCGGTGCATTTCGAAGGCTTGACGATTTTGTATTTCGCGCTGGTGGCGGCGTCCTTGATCGTGATGTATCTGGCGGTGCGGCGGGCGTACGGAACTGCCTTCGCGGCTCCGCTGGCGGCGCTGGCGATCCCTCTGCTGGCATGGCGCTACGACGTCCGGCCGGAGGGGTTCACGTATTTGCTCACCGCCGTGTTCTACTCCGTGCTGCTCGCATGGCGGCAGGGCTTACTTTCGGACAAGTGGCTCTACGTGCTGCCCGCGCTGATGCTGCTATGGGTGAATCTGCACATCGGCTTCGTGTTCGGCTTCCTGCTGATCGGTTTCTTCGGACTGAAATCCGCGAACTATGGGAGGAAGCTCTGGCCCGCCGCCGGGCTCTCTGTTTTGGCGGCGCTGCTGAATCCGAATCTGCTGGCGGGGCTGCTTTATCCCTTGAACATTTTTCGCAACTACGGGTACAGCGTCGCGGAGAACCAATCCATCGCGGGATTGGCGGGCCGCGGCATGGCCGGCGCTTGGGAGTACACGTTTTTCTACTGGATGCTGGCCGTGGCGGCGGGGAGCTTTGTGCTCCGATGGTTCGTGAAGAAGCCGGGCAGCGAGAGCCGGATTCCGGAGGGGCTGCTGCTGGGCGCGGTGGCTTTTCTTGCGTTCAACGCCGTCCGCAATCTTCCGTTGTTCGCGCTCCTGATGATTCCGGTGGTGGCGGGGAATCTGCACGACGTGCTCTCCGCGGGAAAGACCCTGCTGAATTCCACATACATGCGGATCGGATCGGCGGTTGTGTTTGGGATCGGACTCCTCTATGCGGGCCAGCAGTACGAGGAGAAACAGCGAAACTTTGGAATCGGATTGCGGGATGGAGTGGAGGCCACGATGGACTTCCTCCACACGAACCGTGTCGGCGGCCCCTGGTTCAATGACATCGATAATGGCGGGTATTTGATCTTCCATTCGCAAGGGGTCTTCGTGGACGGGCGTCCGGAAGCGTATCCATCGGGATTCCTGGAAAAGAGTTACATCGGCGCCCTTTCCGACGACGCGGCGTGGCGCGAATTGGATGCCCAGCATCACTTCAATGCGATCGTCTGCTCGCTGGAAGATGGTTTCCCGCCGATCGAGAGATTTCTGATCGCGCGTGCGCACGATTCCGATTGGGCGCCGGTCTATACGGACTCCTACAGCCTGGTCTTTGTCCGCCGGACGGACGCAAACGCCGACGTGATTCGAGCCCACGAAATCCCGCAATCGCAGTTTCGCTAACCGGTACGCGGAGGCGGGATGGAACTGGGGTACCAGAACTTTCCATCCGTGAGAGCGGTGCAAGATCCAGTACCGAATCCCATCTAATGTTCCATTTGGGCCTACGGGTTCCAGGAATATTCTTCTAGTACGAGGACGCACCGATGAAAAAGTTTCTGATCCTGTGGCTGTCTGTGATTTTTGCGAAGTACGCCGTGACCGGTCTCATCTACTCTTCGGCTCCCGCCGGCATGGTGACGATTTCCTACAGCAAGAGTTCGATTGCCTTGACCGTGGCGCTGATCGCGATGCTGGTTTACACGACCGTCCGATCGCGCCGGTCTGCAATTCAGGTCCGCACGCAGGAAGTGGCCGCGCATCCGGTCGCGGCGTAAGCTCGCGCCCCCACTTCCGGGGCTTCTCAGAGCTCGAACGTGATGCCTTGCGCCAGAGGCAGCTCGCCCGAGGAGTTGACCGTGACGGTCTGGCGCCGCATGTAAGCTTTCCAGGAATCGCTGCCGGATTCGCGCCCGCCGCCGGTTTCTTTTTCTCCCCCGAAGGCTCCGCCGATCTCGGCTCCGCTGGTCCCGATGTTCACGTTGGCAATGCCGCAATCGCTGCCTCGGACACTGAGGAATGTTTCCGTGGAGCGGAAATCATTGGTGAAGATGGCGGACGACAAGCCCTGCGGAACGTTGTTGTGCATGGCGATGGCTTGTTCGAGCGTGTCGAATTCGATCAGGTGAAGGATCGGCGCGAAGATTTCTTCCTTAAGGATCGCCATATCGGCGTGCGACTTCATTAGCGCCGGTTCGACGAAGCAGCCGTGCAGGCGATTGCCTCCATAGAGCAGCTCGCCGCCCTGCTCGCGGATCTGCACCAGACCGCGTCGCATGCTCTCAACGGCCGCTTCGTCGATCAGCGGGCCCATGAGAGTGGAGGGATCGAGAGGATCGCCGATGCGGACTTGTTTGTACGCGGCGATGAGTCTCGCGGTGATGCGCGGGGCGATGCCGCGTTGCAAAAACAAGCGTCGAAGCGACGTGCAGCGCTGGCCCGCTGTGCCCACCGCGGCGAACAACGCCGCGCGCACGACGAGATCCGGGTCGGCGTCGTCCATGACGACGACTCCGTTGTTGCCGCCGAGTTCCAGAAGCGTTCGGCCCAATCGCGCGGCGACGACGGGCGCGACGCGCTTGCCCATGCGGACGGAGCCCGTGGCGCTGATGAGGGGGAGGCGCGGGTCGCGAATCATGCGCTCGCCGACGATGTGGTCCTCGCCGACAACGAGTTGGAGCACGCCTTCCCAGCCGTGGCGCGCGAGCACGGCGTTGCAGATGCGGTGCACTTCGACGGCGGCCAGCGGTGTCTTGAGCGACGGCTTCCAGATCACGGTGTCGCCGCACACCATCGCGATCAGTGCGTTCCAGCTCCACACGGCGACGGGGAAATTGAACGCGGTGATCACGCCGATGGGTCCCAGCGGATGCCACTGCTCATACATGCGGTGGCCGGGGCGCTCGCTGGGCATGGTGAGGCCGTACAGCTGTCGCGAAAGTCCGGCGGCGAACGTCGCGACGTCGATCATCTCCTGCACCTCGCCGCGGCCCTCGGCGAGGATCTTTCCGCATTCGAGCGTGACGAGCTTGCCGAGCTCATTCTTCGCTGCGCGGAGCGCCTCTCCGATTTCGCGGACGATTTCGCCGCGCCGCGGGGCGGGGAAGAGGCGCCAGCGTTCGAAGGTCTGCGCGGCTTGCCACGCCGCCTCGTCGTACTCTTCCTCTTGGGCGAGTTTCACGCGGCCCAGTTCGGCTCCGGTGGCGGGATTATAAGAAACGATCTCGCTGCTCATACTGCGAGTCTCGCAAAACCGCGAGGCCCGGTTTCGAACCCCGGAGCAATGCGGCGGATGCGCGCGACGATTTCGTCTTGAAATTCAGGATCGAGCCACCGCGTGTGGCCTTGCACCTTGGCGATGCGGAACGCGGCTTCACGCGTGGTGGCGCCGTGGCGTTTGACGGTGCGGACGTGCAGGGGATCGCCGATCGGGTCGCGGCCGCTGGCTTCCCGAGCGGCGACCGTGAGTTCTTCAGGATCGCAGGGAAGCAGCGGAGCGAGCGTGGCAAATGTCTCAATGCCCGCGTCGCGCAGGGCGCGGATGGTGGCGAGGCGCTCGGCGAAGGTAGGGCAGCGAGGCTCATAAAGCTTCAGCCCGTCGTCGCGATTTGTCGGCAGGGAGAAGCTGACGCGCAGAGTTGTGCGGGCGGCGATGGACTGGAGCTGGTCCAGATCGCGCAGGATCAGCGGGCCTCGGGTTTGCAGAGTGAAGACGCGCGGAGGGCGGTGAAGAACCGCTTCGAGGATGCCAGGCATCAGATGCTCGTTAGCTTCGGCAGGCTGATAAGGATCGACGAGCGGTGAACAATAGATGCGCTGGTGCTCGCGCAGCTCGCGGCGCAGCAGATCGGCGGCGTTCGCCTTAAACGTGGTGAACTGGCCCCAATGCTGCCAGTCCTCCGGCTTCAGTCCGCCGTAGATGCCGAGCGTCGGCACATAGCAGTACGTGCAGCCGAAGGTGCAGTTGCGCGCTGGTGTGAGCGAATGCGTGAATCCGGCTTCGGCGATGAAGCCGGAGGTCGCGCTCAGGATGCTGCGGGCTTCCGTGTGCCGGGTCGAGCTACTCGTTGATCACCTTCAGGTCCACGACGCTGCGCAGGTCGGCGATGAATTCGTCGAGAGGCTTCGCGCCCATATCGGCGTGCTTGCGATGGCGCACGGAGACGGCTCCGGACTCCGCTTCGCGATCTCCGACAACGAGCATGTAGGGGATCTTCTGCAATTGCGCCTCGCGGATTTTGAGGTTTACTTTTTCCTTGCGATCGTCGAGCGTCGCGCGGAAGCCTTCCGCTTCGAGCCGCGCGTGAACGGATTTCGCGTATTCCTGCGAACGGTCCGTGATGGGCAGCACGATCGCCTGCACCGGGGCGAGCCATACGGGGAAGGCTCCGGAATAATGCTCGATCAGAGTACCGAAGAAGCGCTCCACGCTGCCGTAGAGGGCGCGGTGCACCATCATCGGCTGATGCCGCTTGCCATCCTCAGCCACATATTCCAGATCGAAGCGGGCGGGCAGGTTCCAATCGAACTGCACGGTGGAAAGCTGCCACTTGCGGCCCAGGGCGTCCAGCAGTTTCACGTCGATCTTCGGACCGTAGAACGCCGCCTCGTCGGGAATCACGGGAGCCTTCATGTTCAGCCGCTCCACCGCTCGCTTGAGTGCGCCTTCGGCAAGCTCCCATTGCTCAGGCGTGCCGATGTACTTGCCGCTCTTGCCGCCGTCCCATGTCGAAAGCTCGGCTTCGTACTCGGTGAAGCCGAAGGCTTTCAGGACGTCCATGGCGAACTCCAGGCAGCTCACCACTTCGTCTTCAATTTGTTCCGGAGTGCAGAAGATATGCGCATCGTCTTGCGTGAAGCCGCGGACGCGGAGAAGGCCGTGCATGGTGCCGCTGCGCTCGTAGCGATACACGGTGCCGAGTTCGCCCAGCCGTACGGGGAGCTCGCGATAGCTGCGCAATTTATCGCGATAAATCAGGATGTGGCCGGGGCAGTTCATCGGCTTCAGACGATACTCGGCATCGTCCAGCTGGATGCCGGTGAACATGTTCTCGCCGTAGTTTTGCAGGTGGCCGGAGACCTGAAACAGATCCGCGCGCACCACATGCGGCGTGAAGACCAGCGAATAGCCGCGCTTCAGGTATTGATCGCGCATCCAATTTTCGATCAGCGTGCGGATGATGCCGCCCTTCGGATGGAAGAAGATCAGCCCGGGTCCGGCGAGCTCCTGGATGCTGAACAGATCCAGCTCCTGGCCCAGCTTGCGATGGTCGCGCTTCTTGGCCTCTTCGAGCTTGGCGAGGTAGGCGTCCTGGTCTTTCTTAGTGAAAAACGCGGTGCCGTAGATGCGCTGAAGCTGCGCGTTCTTCTCGTCGCCCTTCCAATACGCTCCGGCGATGGAGAGCAGCTTGAACGCCTTCAGCTTCTTGGTCGAAGGCACGTGCGGGCCGCGGCAGAAGTCGATGAAATGCGGCCCCAGCGTGTATTCGGAGAACACTTCCCCGGCGCGCTCCGTGATCAACTCACACTTCATCGGCTGGTCCGCGTACAGTTTCAGGCCCGCCTGTTTCTCGGTATATTGGCGCTCATAAGTAAGATCGCGAGCCTGGATCTCCCACATGCGTGCCTCGATCTTTTCCAGGTCTTCGGGCGAGAACGGCGTGGGCCGTTGGAAGTCGTAATAGAAGCCGGTCTCAATCGGAGGACCGATGCCCAGCTTGGTCTCCGGGAACAATTCCAGCACGGCCGCCGCGAGCAAGTGCGCCGTCGAGTGGCGATAGACTTCGAGTGCTTCGGGATTCCGAGTAGTCAGAATCTCCAGCTTGGCATCGCCTTCCAACGGTCGAGTGAGGTCCCAAAGATTGCCATCGACGCGGGCAACAATTGCGTCATCGGCCAGCCGCTGACTGATGGTTTGCGCGACCTCAATCGGACGCGATCCTTCGGGGAACTGCTTGACACTACCGTCTGGAAGAGTGATGTTCATGGGCATTCATCAGGTTAACAAACCGGCTCTGCTATATTTGAATCTTGAGCACTACGCCACCGGTTCTGGATGAGTCCATCCTGGTCTCTAAGGCCCAGGCTGGGGATTCGTCTGCATTTTCTGAGTTGGTCAGCCGCTACCAGAACAAGATTTACCGCCTGGCTAAGCACATCACGCAGAACGATGAAGACGCCGAGGATGTGCTGCAAGAGGCGTTCCTCAAAGCTTACGAGCACATCGGCGGCTTCCAGGGAAACTCGAAATTTTACACGTGGATTGTGCGGATCGCCGTGAACGAAGCGCTGATGAAGCTTCGCAAGCGGAAGTCAGACCGGACCGTGCCACTGGATGAGCCCGTCGATACGGGCGAAGAAATGGTGAACCGGGAGATCGCGGTCTGGGAGGACAACCCGGAGCAACGGTATTCGCAGTCGGAGATCCAGCAAATTCTGGACGAAGCGGTGGAGACGTTGAAGCCAGATTTCCGAACCGTGTTTGTCTTGAGAGACATCGAAGAACTGAGCACCGAGGAAACAGCGGAGGCTCTGAACATTTCGGTCCCTGCCGTGAAGAGCAGGTTGCTGCGGGCGCGCTTGGCGCTGCGCGAAAAATTGACCCGCAAGTTCAAGCGGAAGGGAGAAGACGTCTTTGCTCACCTGTAAACAGTTCCTGACCGAACTTAACGATTATCTGGATCCGAGTATCGATCCGGTTACGAAGGCTCATCTGGAACGCCACGTCGCCGAATGCCCCAACTGCTTCGTCATCGTAGACACCACGATGAAGACCTTGAAGGTATATAAAGGATGCAGCCCGCAGCAGGTACCGGAGGATCTTCAAAAGCGACTTTGGGCCGCGCTGGAACGAAAGATGGCAGCCCGAGCTCCTGGCGCCCGAGCTACCGACCCGGAAGAGAAGACCCAAGATTAGCTCTCTCCTCCAGTTTCGCCGGACAAAGCCCACCGTAAAACGAGCATCGCCGGCAGTGCTCTCCCACCCGCAACGAAAAATCCAAAGAATCCTGAGCCAGCCGAAGTGTGCGCACGCTCGACTTCGCGGCGTCCAGATCGGCCGGCGTGATGCTGACTTCCACCTCGCGGCCGGACCGCAAGTAGCACAGCACCGCTCGATCCGGAATGCGTCCGGCGTAGCGTTCGAGCGCCAGCGCGTAGAGCCGTAGCTGCAGGGCATATTCGCCGGCGCGCGATTCGTCGCGGTCGGTCTTGTAGTCCACCAGCACCAGTTCGCCCGCTTCTTCGAACCACAGGTCGATGGACCCGCGCAGAATCACATCTTCCACCGGCAACAAGAAATCGAATTCGCGTTCGATGTGAGAGGCTCCGGCGGCGCGCATGCCGAGTGCGCCCGTCTCGAATTGCCGAGCAAGTCCGAGCGCTTCCTCCGATTCCGTGACCTGCCCGGCCAGCGCCGCGTGCACTTCGGTGCCGAGCTCCAACGCGCCGGTTCCGGGGCCCACCGCCTCCGCATCGAGCCCCAAGTAGCGCCCCAGATAATACTTCCGCGGACAGTTCGCGAACAACGCGACCGATGTCACGCTGGCGGAGGAATCGTGCTGCCCGCCGGGTTCCGGAGCAGCCACCACCTCCGCTGTTGCGCTCGCGGAATCCCCGCGTGCGAGCTTCGCCGTTACCACTCGATCCGCTTCCGTCGAGTCCGGAGCAGCCGCCACCGCTTGCGCCACCCAAGGGAGTCGCTTCCTTGGTTCGCTATAACTCAACACCAGCCGGTCCTTGGCCCGAGTCATCGCCACGTAGCGCAGCCGGTTCTCCTCGCCTTTGTCTTCCTCCTTCGCGCGTTCCCTCAACGCGTCGTGCGTCGCATCGGAGACCCCTGCTCCGGTCACCGGATGCCGCCACTTCACGCCTAGTCCTTCGTCCGCGGAGAACAGAATCACGGAAGTACTGTTATCCCCGCTCTTGTGCATCGCGCTCGCGAACACCACCTTAAACTCCAGGCCCTTCGCCGCGTGGATGGTGAGGATCCGCACCGCCTGCGCGGCTTCCGGCGGAGGAGCCTCCGCTTGCGTTTGACCTTTTCTCTGCGCCTCCAGCTCCTCCAGCAACTCGGCCAGCGGACGGGGCCGCATCCGGTGCTCACTCCGCAGCCAGCCGAGCAGTTTTGCGATGTTGGCGGAGGCGCGCGCGGGCAGGGCTTCGGCATAGCCGCATTGATCGAGGGCCATTGCGATCAGGCGGTCCGGCGCTACGAATCCGGCCAGCCTCCGGATCCTTCCAAACAATTTCTCGAAGTCCTGTCGCCAACCCTCGGGACCTGTTCGCAGAATCTGCTCGTCGCCCCAGCCCATCAGAGGGCTCCGCAGCACGGCGAGTAAGGCGATGTCGTCCAGCGGATTCACCAGCGCGGCCAGGAACGCCATGAGGTCGAGCGTCTCGCGGGCCTCCAGGAACGTCCGGCCGCCGCTGACCAGATACGGAATGCCGGCTTGGTCGAGCGCTTTGCCGATAATCTCGACGGGCGCGAGCGTGCGAACCAGAATCGCGATGTGGCCCAGCGCGTAGCCTTGTTCGAGCAATTCCACGACGCGCCGCGCGATGAGAGACGCCTCCACCGCATCGCGGGCATCGCCCAGGCCCACCAGCCGCTCCACCACCGGGCCGTCGGCCGGCTCGCGCTGGGCCACGAGCGTCCGCGGCTCGATGCCCGGCTGCCCGTCGAGGGCCGTGGCGACGGCGTTCAGAATCTCGCCGCGGCTGCGATGGTTCTCGTCAAGCTCATCGATCACGCCGCCCGATTGGCGCACCGCGTCGCGGTATTGGGAAAACACGGTGCGGTCCGCGTGACGGAACGCGTAGATCGACTGGTTGATATCGCCCACGGCGAAGAACACGGACCTGGTTCCGCGCACCAAACTCACCAACTTCCATTGCAGGCGATTCGTATCTTGCAACTCGTCCATCAGCATGTGATCGAACTGTCCCTGCACGCGAGCGCGGACCGCTTCGTCGCGCTCCAGAAGCTGGATGAGCTTCTCTTCCAGATCGGCGAAGTCGGTTGCAGCCTCGCGCCGCTTGGCTCGCGAGTATTCGATGCCGATGCGTTCGATCGCCGCGCGCAGCAGTTCGGGGAGGCCCGAGTACCATGCTTGGATCCATTGCGCCTCAAGTTGCGGATAGACCACCTTCTTGAATTCTCGCGCGGCCAGATAGCCCTTGGACGTTCGGATTCCATGCAGGTTGCAGCGGAATCGGCCGAGGACAGAAAGATGCTCTTGTGAAACAGGTTCGGCGGGCAGACCAAGGAATTCTTGGAGCCAGTCGTGCCAGTCGGTCAGCACGGCGTCGCTGAGTATCGGCCGCACCAATTCACGAGCCTCCGGCAACACATCCATGGCCTCCCGCATCGCGGGCAACTCGTGCTCGCCCGCCAGCCGCATCGTCTCATACACGTCGATCAAACTCGCGGCAAGATCCGGTTTGCGCTGGCCGTCGTCGGTGGACAGATCCAGCGCTTCCAACAGCCGCCGCATCTCGTCCGGCTGCTCTCCGAACATCGCGTCCAGAGCCGCCTCCGCGGCCTCACGCTCCATCCGAGCCGCCACCGCCGGATCGAGCACGCTGAAATCCGGAGGCAGTCCGGCGGCGATGCAGTTCTCCCGGAGCACCCGCATGCAGAACGCATCGATGGTGGAGACCCAGGCTCGCTCCACTTCGGTGCGCCGCTCGGGCAGCCGCTTGGCCAGCCGTTCCTTCATCTCCGTGGCGGCCTTCTCCGTAAACGTGATCGCCAGGATTCGACCCGGATCGACGTTGCGCTTCTCCACCAGCCACGCGAAGCGTTCCACCAGCACCCGAGTCTTGCCCGACCCCGGTCCCGCCACGACGCACACGTCTTGCCCGGTGCGCTCGACCGCTTGTTGCTGCTGAGCAGAGAGCGTCACTGGCCGGCGCCCTCCTCAAGCTCCGCGCCGATTCCTTCCACGCGGCAGGCATCGCGAAAATCGCACCACGAACACTTCGCCGTATCCGCGGGCTTCGCCTCCACGCGGCCCGCGACGATCGAAGTGTACGCCTCCTTCATGGTGCGTTCGGCGTTGTCGATCAATTCGTGCAGCCCATCGCGCGTCCGTGCCTCTCCGATGTCCGTCAGCGCAGCCAGATTCACGTGCCAGCCGTGCCAGTGGACGCCCTTCTTGAGCCCGCAGTACAGCATGCCCACCGGCTCGAACCCCAGCCGCTTGGCCGCCAGCATGTAGACTCCGCCCTGCACCTGCGTGCCCGCTTCGCTCTCGTCCACTTTTTCTTTCACCTTCGCGCCCGCGCTGTATTTGTAGTCGATCACCAGCGCCTCATTCCGCGGCCCCAGCTCCAGGCGGTCGATTCTGCCCCGCACTTTCACGCCGGGCAGCAGGGGAAATTCGAAATCCTTTTCCGCTTCGGTGCGCCAGCCCAACTGCACCTGCTCGTCCGCGATAAAGCCCTCGAAGTGGCGCAGCATTTCCAGGCGCACCGCTTCCATGCGGTACGTCTGAGGCACGCGGACTTTGGCGCACTCCTCTTTGAAGATCTGTTCGAACACTTCGGTGCCCAGCAGCGGCGCGCGAATCCATTCGGCCAGCGCGCGGTGCACGATACTGCCTTGCAGCAACAGGTCCAGCCGGTCGCGAGGGCTCGGAGGACGCTCTTTCAAGCGCAGCGTCTTGCCCGCGAAAAATTGAAACGGGCATTGGAGAAAGCTCTCGATGCCGGTGGCGGAAAGCTTGCGATGACGCTCCGTCAGCGCCTTCTGCAACGCCGCCTCTTCAATCGGGCCGAGGCGCGGCGCAACAACCACTCGGGAAACGGCGGGTCGCACGCTTCCTTCGCACGGCGCCGCTGCTTGATCGCCCAGGAATAAGGACCGCAGCGTGGCATCGCCTTTCTCATTGAAGCGCGAGTAGCTCAATACGGTCCGCTCGGTCGCGCGTGTGAGTGCCAGATCGAACAGAAGCCGTTCTTCCGCTTGCTGTTCTGCCGACGTTTCCATGCCCAGACGCCGGCGCGCCGGGTCGCCTAGCAGCGGATCTTCGCCGTGATACTGCGGAAAGACGCGCTCCAGCAAGCCGCACACGAACACGATGGGAAGCTCCCATTGCCGGGCTTCGAAGACGTCCATCACGTGGACCACGTCGCGTCGCACATCGGGTACGCGCAAAGGTTCCAGCGCGAGCGCGGTTTCTAGCGGCTTCCAGAACTGCTCCAGCGTGACCGCGTCCCCGCGTAAGATTTCCGCTGCCTGCTGCGCCGCCGCGTCGAATGCGGCAAGCGCCGCCGCGGTGGAGCGCCACATCGACACCTCGTCGCGCTCGGCATGATCGCGAACCACAGGTGCGGGAATCAAGCGCCGCAGCGTTTGGAAACGCGCCGCCCACTCGGCCGGACGCAGCTTCTCGCGACGCCACGGCGTGATCGCTTCGAAGGCGCGCAGCACGGCGGGCGGATCTTTTATGGCTTCCACCGGCAGCCCGCGGCCGGGCAGCTTCTTTCGCAGATCGAAGTCGAACGAATCGCCCGCCGGAGTTGCGCCCACGCCGGAAACAGGCATTCGCAGCAACGTGCCGAGCTCTTCGTGGTCCCAGCCTGCGAGCAACGTTCGGATCACGCCGCTGAGATACGCCACTGCCGGATGCGCGGCCGCGGGATCGGAGAAATAGCCTCGAACGGGAATGCCGAAGCGTGCCAGGGTCGTCTCGATCAGCGGGCCTAAAGGATCGCGAGACCGCAGTACGATGCCGATCTCGCGAAATCGCCGCCCTTGCGCCGCCAGCTTCAGGATGTGGCGCGCGATTTCCTCGGCCTCGCGCTCTGGAGTCGGAGCGGCAAACAATTCCTGCGGCGCTGCGAGCCGGGTCGTGTCTGGGGGAGCCTCCAATACCTCGGTCCGCTCCGCGAGCGCGTCCACCAGCGCCTTCTCTGCCGCACTGAACTTGAAGAATCCCTGGAAAATTACGGCGGAGGGCAGACTACCGTCGCCCGCGCGCACTCGTTCCGCCGCCGCGAGCAGCCGGGCATTTCGCGGAGCGAATCCGCGCGCCGCCAACTCCCTCTGCACCTCGCGAGCCAGCGCCCCCAGATCGCCACTCAGCACGTTGCCGGCGGGCAGTTCTTCGATCAGTGCCGCCAGGGCCGCATGCAGTCCGCGAAATTCCCGCAGTTCCGCGAATCGGACCGGTTTCTGACGCTCCAGCGCTTCTTCCACCAGTAGATGCAGCAGCGCCACGGGAGCCTCCGCCGGAAGCTGCCATCCTTCGAGGAAAGCCGCGAGGGTCCCCACGCGCGAAGGCCGTACGGCGAAGCCGGAGCGGGCGAGCTCATGGCGCAAATGCTCCGCCATGGTGGCGGTCGGAGTGATGAGGTACGCGCCGGGGGTGGTGCGAAAACGTTCCAGAGCCGTGGAAGTCAAGCTCTATAGTGACACACGGACTTACTTCGGGGCGCCCTGCAACTGCGGCGCAAGCTGGTCCATCATCTCTTCGAACTTGCCGCGCTGTGCCGGATCCAGAATCTGCAGGATCTGGGTCTTGCCGGTCGCGCGGACGTCGTCCAGCTGATCCTGCAAGCTCTGATAATACTGGGTGTAGTCTTCCAGAACCTTGGCGATCTTGTCGGATTGCGCCGGACTCAACCCCAGTTCGGACTTGAACTTCTGCAACACCGCATCCCGGGGCGAAGCCGCCGCCGAAACTGAACTGTGATGCAGCTTATCGTGCAGCCCCAGTTGCATCCACAACGCGCCCGAAGCCGCCCCGGCCAGGAATACCAACATCAGTGTCGAAAGAATCCGCGGATTCTGCCAGGGTGCTCGTGCGGTCGCCACCATCATAGGGAATTACTGCCCCCGGTATGTGACCAGGTTCACCAGCACCGTGTCGCTATCGGGGGAATCCGCCATCACGGCCGCGTGCACGGAAGAAGAATCCGATGCGGGGCCGCGGTCCGCCAGTTGTTCGGAGGAAACCAGGTACACGCTCAGGCACAGAGCCAGCGCCATGGAGGCCATCGCCACGCGCCGCCCCAGCGGGGAATCGAAGAACAGACTCCAAATGGATTCCGCGCCCTGCGCCTCAATGCGTTCCATCACGCGCGCGTAAAATCCCGCGCGAGGCTCTACGTCGCTTTCCGAAGTCCGCAAGCCACGCAGCAGAGAGGACTGCTCCCGCATCCCCGCGATCTGGTCGCGGCAACCCGAGCACCCCGCCAAGTGCTCCCGGGCCGTGGCGTCGTTTGACCCGGTAAGAACCTGCTCTACTTGATCCCGCATCTGTCGATGCATGGTAGTTCCTTCCCTCAATCCAAGAAAAAATCAGTTTACGTTCGCGAGTCTATTGCTCGCTGTTCGTTCTTAACGCAACCCGGCCTCGCCCCAGACGCTGCGCTGCTTTGAGCAGCTTCTGCCGGGTGCGGAACAATTTAACCTTTATTGTATTCTCGTTCAAGCCGGTCAGGGCGGCCAGCTCTTCCACCGAGTGGCCCTCCACTTCTTTCAACAGGATCAGACTGCGATCCTCGGCGGACACCTTGCTTAACAGCTTCACCACCAGATCGTGCCGCGCAATCTGCTGATCCACCGGTGCGCACGGGTCGATGGCCGGCTCGCTGGTTTCCAGCCGTTGGGCGTCTTCCTGGGAAAAATCGCTTTCGTACACCAGCTTGCGCACGCGCTTCTTGCGCAGGTAGTCGTAGCACTCGTTCACCGTGATCTTGTAGATCCAGGTGAGCAGCGAACTCCGGAAGTCGAAGTTGCGGATGGAAAAATAGATCTTGGAAAAGACCTGCTGGGCAATGTCCTCGGCGTCGTTGTGATTCCGCAGGATGCCGTAGATGATGGAGAAAACTTTCGCCTGATACCGCTCCACGATCTCGCGGAACGCCATCTCATCGCGGGCTTGGACACGCCGGACAAGGGCGGCCTCTTCGCTGGTCTTGTGGTCCACTCGAGTCTTGGCCCGCGCCTGCCCCTCTAGTGCCGGAAATGCGAGTGTTTCGCTCAATCCACTCATTCTACTTGTTCCGACGCGGCCCGCTCCAACAGGGTTTCAGGCTGTTTCCCCACGATAGCAGATTCAGGCCCCCGGCAGTCCCTCTTTTCCAATCCCACCGGCCGGTGTACAATAAGATTGGCGTACACTGAGGTGAATCGCACCCCGTGCCGCCAGCATCAAAAGGAGCGGGAATACCCCCTATGGTTCAGTTAACAGAAACGGCAGTCGGCAAAGTGAAGGAAATCCTGGATTCACAGGAGCCCAAGCCCGCAGGGCTACGGATCTCCGTGGTCGGCGGCGGTTGCTCCGGGTTCAGCTACTCCATGACATTCGAGAATAGTCCTGGCATGCTGGACAAAACCTACAAGTATGGCGATCTGAAGGTCTTCATCGACCAAGCCAGCCTGCTCTACCTCAAAGGCGCAGAGGTGGATTACGTGGAGAGCCTGGAAGGCTCCGGGTTCAAGTTCAACAACCCCAATGTGAAGTCCACCTGCGGTTGTGGCAGCTCGTTCAGCGCCTAAGCCCGAGGGCCTCATCCTAAACGTCTCAAAGCCGGCCTCCCGAAGGGGAGCCGGCTTTTTTGTTACCCAGTCTATTCTTGATGCGGTCGTCGTGGCCGTCGCCCCGCCCTGCACTGTCCCCTAAACGTAAAAACCGGCGGGGAGGTTGCCCTCCCCGCCGGCCCAAGTCGAAGGATAGAACTCGGTAGTTACTTCTGGAGCTTGCGGCGAACCAGGCCGAGGCCCAGCAGCCCGATACCCAACATCGAGAAGGTCATCGGTTCGGGAACCGCGAAGCCTTCCGTGATCGAGGAGTTGTGTCCGGAAGCCGACGTCACCTGGATATCTTTCCACACATACACCAGCGCCTGAGAGCCGTACGCGACAGTGGAGGTCTGGTTGTCGTTCGCCGACATCGGTCCGAAGACTGTGTCCGCGCCGCAATTGCCGGTCAGCGAATCAGGAGCGGTCGCGCCGACGCAAATCTTTTCGCCGACGTTGCTCGGTCCCGGGCCGCCGTTGAACAGCAGCGCGCCGAAGGTGGTGCCACCGATGCTGAAGGTCAAGTGAGCGTCCTGAACACTGTTCGGAGTGTTCTGGCCGTTCAAGCTGGGGTTGAAGGTCAGCGCCACGTACCCGTTGATGAGCGACTCGCCAACCAGCGTGATGTTCCAGCCGGACGGCGTTCCCGACACGGATGCCGTGTTGTAGGCGAAGTTGCTGAACTCCAAACCGTTGAACGTGCAATCGATCGACAGGTTGGTTACGGTGGAGGTCAGCTGCGAACCGAGCGAACCCGGATTCAGATCTGCACCGTTGAGGCTGGCGCAGGTCGACGGGATTGCCATCGCACTTGCTGCCGTCAGAATTGCCGCTCCCACGAGTAGGAGCGCCTTGTTTGTTTTCATATTGTCAGTTTCCTCCGACACTTAGTCTCTGCTAGCCTGCAGTGCACTAGCACCTTTGTAGTATACGTGCGGGTTTATCCTGGTGTCAATAGAAAATCGTGCTTTCGCCTTAGTGCTTTTCGGTTCGGGCGGAAGGGAGCGATCCCCCCACTATGTTATTGAAAATTTATACGACTTCCAGCCTCTGAATGGAACCGAAGAAGGGGTCGGTACTGGTACTTTCTAAGGTCTTCGCACTAATCCCTGAGTCCTATTTCTTGAGGCCCTGTACAATGGGACTATTCCCATGTTCGAGCACTTATTGACCGAACAGTCCCATCCTGGAAGTGGTACTTTGCATCGTCTTCCGACCCCCGAAATCCTGAATTTGATGAACGCCGCCGATGCCGAAGTAGCCGGTGCCGTCCGGCGCGAGATCCCGAAATTGGCCGCAGCGGTGGACGGCATAGCCGCCATCCTTAATAGAGGTGGTCATTTAGCATATATCGGTGCCGGCACCAGCGGGCGGTTGGGTGTCCTCGACGCCGCGGAGTGTCCTCCGACGTTCCATACCCCTCCGGACCTCGTCCAAGCTGTTATTGCCGGGGGCGATTCAGCCCTGCGCCGGGCCGTGGAGGGTGCGGAGGACGACATGGCCGCCGCGCCCCGCGACCTGGCCGCCATCGGCTTCTCTCGCTCCGACGTCCTGGCGGGGATTTCTGCCAGCGGACGTACTCCTTATGTTCTCTCTGCCATGGCATATGCCAAATCTCTGGGAGCTACCACCTGTGGGATCAGTTGCACGCAAGCATCCCCGCTCTCGGCCGCCGTGGATTACCCCATAGAACCCTGGGTCGGGCCCGAAGTCCTGACCGGCTCCACCCGGCTACGGGCGGGCACGGCTACCAAGCTCGTGCTCAACATGCTTAGTACCGCGGTTATGATCAGGCTTGGCTACGTCTATGGGAACCTGATGATAAACGTCCAGCCAACCAATGCGAAATTGGAGGATCGGGCGCGCCGTATCATTCAGGAAGCGGCCGGAGTTTCCTTCGAGCGTGCGGCGGAGCTTCTCGAACTCGCCGGGCGCGACGTCCGGACCGCCATCGTAATGCACAAGAAGGGCGTGAGCCGGGAAGAGGCCGGGAAACTCTTAAAGGAAGCGCGCGGAAGACTCGGAGAAGTTCTCTAGAAAGACGTTCTCCCCAGTGAGGTTCTTTAACTAAGTGGACAGATTCCTGATTCAAGGCGGCACGCCGCTGCACGGCTCCATTGAAGTAAGCGGATCGAAGAATTCGGCCTTGCCCGCGCTGGCCGCGTGCTTGTTGACGCCGGAGCTCGTCAAGCTGCACCGCATCCCCGAGGTGCGCGACATCCGGACCATGCTCGATCTCCTGCGCCACACCGGCGCGGACGTGAGGGTGGAAGGCGGCACGGTCACGGTTCGGGCCGCGGGCGAAGTCACGCCGGAGGCTCCGTACGAAGTGGTGAAGACCATGCGCGCTTCCAGCCTGGTGCTGGGACCACTCGTTGCTCGTCACGGCCGCGCCCGCGTCTCGCTGCCGGGAGGATGCGCCATCGGCGCGCGTCCCATCAATCTGCACGTGAACGCGCTGGAGGAACTGGGCGCCGAGATTCGCCAGGAGCATGGCTACATTGAGGCGGTGGCTCCGAACGGGCTCTCGGGAGGACCCGTCAGCTTCGATCGCATCACCGTGACGGGCACCGAGGATCTTCTGATGGCGGCCGTGCTCGCCCGCGGCGAAACGGTCATCGAAAACGCGGCCCGGGAACCGGAAGTGGTCGATCTGGCGGCGCTGCTCACGAAAATGGGTGCGAAGATCGAGGGTGCGGGCACGTCCACCATTCGCGTGGAGGGCGTCACTTCGGTGGGAGGCGCCAACCACACCATCATCGCCGACCGCATCGAAGCCGGAACGTTTCTGATCGCCGGCGCGATGACTCGCGGCGATCTTCTGGTCACTGCCTGTGAGCCTGCGCATCTGCGGGCTTTAATCGCCAAACTGCATCAGGCGGGCGTCGAGGTGACGGAGGCCGGCCCCAATGCCTTGCGGGTGCGGGTTCCCGGCAAGATCACGAGCGTCGACATGACGACGGAGGAGTTCCCCGGCTTTCCCACCGATCTCCAAGCGCAGTTCCTGACCCTGATGACGGCGGCGGAAGGGATTTCGATCATCACGGAAACGATTTTTGAGAATCGCTTCATGCACGCTCAGGAACTCGCACGGATGGGCGCGAACATTCGTCTGGATGGGCGGCGCGCGCTGGTGGCGGGAAACAACGCCGCGGGAAATCCTCTCTCCGGAGCCCAAGTCATCGCCAGCGATCTGCGCGCCAGTGCCTCCTTGGTGTTGGCTGGCATGGCCGCCAAAGGCGAAACCATTATCGACCGCGTGTATCACATCGACCGTGGCTATGAGAAAATCGAGACGAAGTTGGCGGGCGCCGGAGCCCGTATAAAGAGAGTCACTCTATGAGCACGCCGCACAAGAATCACGCGCCCGGCTTCCTGGCCGTGGTCAACGACGCAAAATCGCACGTCAAGCAAGTGAACATCGACGAGTATCAGAAGATGCCTCGCGACGGACACATCCTGATCGACGTCCGCGAGGACAAGGAATGGACCGAGGGCCACGCCGCCGGGGCGATTCATCTGGGCAAGGGCATTATCGAGCGCGATATCGAAAAAGAGATCCCGGACAAGACGGCCATGGTGGTGCTGTACTGCGGAGGCGGTTTCCGTTCGGCCCTCGCGGCGGAGGCGATCCAAAAGATGGGCTACACCAACGCGATCTCGCTTGACGGCGGCTGGCGCGCCTGGAACTCAGCGGGCCTGCCCGTCGAGAAGCCGTAACGCGCCCCAGCGTCACTCCCCACAAACAAAAATTATCTCCTGCACTTCCCGCGACTTCCCGCCTCGCGTCGCCTCCATGCCTTGCGCCGCCCCGCATAATGTGGCCAGAGTTCGGGTCTCTCATCGGATACCGGGCCACGAGGCGGAGGAGCTACCCGGGTGAACCCTCCGTGCTCGGAAAGATCGGTGAGCCTCGCCACTGAGTGACCGGTGGTGCCTTTACCGCTTGAGGCTTTCAAGCGGCTGCGAGGGCGCCCTCATTTTTAGGAAGCGTTGCCGAAGACCCTGGCCGCGGCGGAGCTATATCTGCTCCCCGCGGCCAGCCGGTTCGCCGGGTTATTGGTTGATCAACTCACCGGAAATGGTGACGTCGCAGTTGGAACCCGTCGGGGTCCCGTCGCCAGTGCCGATCGAAACCGAGGTGCCACCGCTCGCATAGATACGCGTCTGCTGATTGGTGATCAGCATGTACTGCGCCGGTTCATGCTCAATGGTGGGCGAGAAGCTATGCTGCGCGAACACCCCGTTCACGCTCGTGAAGACCCGGTAATCCGTGAAGTATCCGGTCGCGGGCGGCTCCTGGCATTCGATGCTGACGTTTTCGACGATCAGCGTCTTGCCTCCCGGAACCGGAAAGTTGAAGAGCGGAAGGGCGCCGATCTGCGTGAACTGGAAAGGCTGAAGGGCGGTTTCCACCGGCACCGGAGTCGCGGTCGTGTTCCCCACTTTCACGGTCGGCGAGTTGGCCACGTTGACGTTCGGCGTGTTGCCGACGGTAACGGGCAGCGGCAGCGGACCTCCGATCGTGACCGTGGGGTCCGCATGCGCGACGTTAGGCGTCATCCAGGATCCAATCACTCCCAACGTGATCACTCCGGCCACGAGCATCCCCGATTTCTTTAGCTGTTGCATTATTTTTCTCCTTGATTTGTTTTTGCTAAGGGTTGAAGTCCCCAAGCATAGTGACGCAGTTGGGTATAGCGTTTCGTCCGGTGTGGCAAATTTCGGCGTGCCTCCTGTGCGGATGCCGCGGAAACGAGGGGAGTGTGGCTAGGAGCGCCGGCGCGTCTTCACGACCACGGGCGTCCCGTGAAAGCCGAACTTCTCGCGGAGGCGGTTGATGAGGTACCGCTCGCCCGAAAAGTGGAGTTCCTTCTTCGAATCCATGAAGGCGATGAAGGTCGGCGGGCGGATGGAGCTCTGCGTCAGGTACTTGATCTTCGGCGTGTACTCCCAGCGCAGAGTTTCGATGAACCGGTTCAGCTCGCCCGTGCCGATTCTCTGCGACGCGGATTCGTACACTTTCTTGATCAGCGGAAACAGCTCACGCGTGCCCTGCCGCTTCCAGGCGGACATGAAGACCACCGGGGCGTAGTCGAGAAATTTCAGCTCGTCTTTGATCTGCTGGCGGAAGTTGCTCTTGTCGCGATCCTTCGCCAAGTCCCATTTATTGACGCAGAGGATGATGGCGCGGCCTTCCTCGTGTGCGTAGCCCGCGATGGTGGCGTCGAGGGCCAGGATGCCTTCGGTCGCATCCAGCACCAGCAGCGCCACATGCGACATGCGTAAATGCCGGCGCGCCATGACGACGCTGAGTTTTTCCGCCATCAATTTGGTTTTGCCCTTGCGGCGGATACCGGCGGTGTCGACAAACTCGTATTCGATGCCGCTGTCGATGATGGTTTCATCCACCGCATCGCGCGTGGTGCCCGCGATGGGGGAAACGATCGAGCGCTCCGCGCCGGCGAGCGCGTTCAGTAGGGTCGATTTGCCGACGTTCGGACGGCCCAGGATGGCAACCTTGATGGCGCGCGGTTCGTTCTCATCCTCCTCCCCTTTGGGTTCGGCCTCGGGGAAGCCTTCGGTCACGTGGGTGAGAAGAGTATCGAAGCCGATGCGGTGCTCCGCCGAAATGGGGAACAAATGTTTAAAACCGAGCGAGTGAAATTCGTGCAGCAGATCCTCACGCTTGGGGCTATCGATCTTGTTTACCGCGAGCGAGACGGGCTTGCCGAGCTTGCGCAGCATTGCGGCCAGATCCCGATCGGCGTTCGTGATTTCGGTGCGGCCGTCGATCAGGAAAATCACGTGGGAGGCGGTTTCGAGGGCGGTGCGGGCCTGTTTCAGAATCTGCGACGGGATCAATTCCGCGTCATCCGTGATGATGCCGCCGGTGTCGATCAGATCGAAGGGGCGGCCCAGGTACGTCGCGTCGCCCTGAATGCGGTCCCGCGTGATGCCGGGCTCATCGCCGACGATGGAGCGGCGCTGGCCGATGATCGCGTTAAAGAGAGTCGATTTGCCGACGTTGGGGCGGCCGACAATGACTACCGAAGGTTTTGACACTATCCTTCATCATCGCACCCGCGCCAAGCGGGGCGGGGAAATCTCCGTGCGAATGGGGCGAATCCCCGCCTGGGACCTGCGAGTCCCCGCGCGGACCCGCCGAATCCCCACGCTGACGCTGGGGGTTTAATCAATCCTTCACGTGCGCGTGCGACCATGGAAGTTTACATGTCTGAAATTACAAGAAACATTCGCAACGTCGCGATTATTGCTCACGTTGACCACGGCAAGACGACCCTGGTCGACGCCATGCTCCGTCAGAGCGGCATTTTCCGCCAGAACGAGGAGGTGGTGGAGCGCGTGATGGACTCCAACGATCTGGAGCGCGAACGCGGCATCACCATTCTGGCAAAAGCCACCGGCATTCATTACGAAGGGTTGAAAATCAACATCGTCGATACGCCGGGCCACAGCGATTTCGGCGGCGAAGTGGAGCGCGCGCTCAAGATTGTCGACGGCGTCATGCTGCTGGTGGACGCCAGCGAAGGCCCTCTGCCGCAGACTCGCTACGTGCTGATGAAGGCGCTCGAAGCGGGACTAACGCCCGTGGTCGTGATCAATAAGATCGACCGCCCGGATGCACGGATTCAGGAAGTGCTGAACGAGGTCTACGATCTGTTCATCGATCTGGACGCGCGGGAAGACCAGCTCGGGTTTCCAGTGATCTATACGAATGCGAAGATTGGCGTCGCGAAGATGGATCCGGATGGGCCGGGCACGGATCTGCGGCCGCTGTTCGACGCGATCATCAAGCATGTTCCGCAGCCCACGGGCGATCCGGCCGCGGTGCTGCAAATGCTGGTGGCGAATCTGGATTACAGCGATTATCTAGGACGGCTGGCCATCGGGCGTGTGTTTGAAGGCACGCTGAAGCTGGGCGATGAGGTCGTCATCGCAAAGCTCGACAAGAGTTTCCACAAGACCAAAATCACCAAGCTCTATTCCTTCGAAGGCTTGAAGCGTGTGGACGAAACGGTGGGCGTGCCGGGCGATATTCTGGCCATCGCCGGCGTGGAAGGCATCACGATCGGCGAAACCGTGACCAGCGCTGAGACTCCGAAGCCGCTGCCGCATATCGCGATCGACGAGCCCACCATCGCGATGACGTTCAGCATCAACACGTCGCCGTTTTCGGGCCGCGAGGGGCAGTACGTCACGTCGCGCAACCTGCGTGACCGGCTGGACAAAGAGCTTCTGACGAACGTCAGCATTCGCGTGGAGGAAGCGGGCGGTCCGGACGCGTTCAAAGTGATGGGCCGCGGCGAATTGCAGCTCGCGATTCTGATCGAGATGATGCGCCGCGAAGGATTTGAGCTTTCCGTCGGCAAGCCGGAGATTCTGACCAAGACCCTGGAAGGCAAGTTGAGTGAGCCTCTGGAACTGCTGGTGATCGACTGCCCGGAGGAGTTCATCGGCGTCGTCATCGAGAAGCTGGGGCGCCGCAAGGGCAAGATGGAGAAGATGATCAATCACGGCTCCGGCCGTGTGCGGCTGGAGTTCAAGATTCCCTCGCGCGGCTTGATCGGGCTGCGCAGCGAAATGCTGACGGACACCAAGGGCACGGCGATCATGAATTCGCTGTTCCACGGTTTCATCGAATGGCAGGGCGACATTCCGACGCGGCCGACGGGATCGCTGGTTTCGGATCGTGCCGGTAAGACCACGGGGCACGCCCTGTTCAATTTACAGGAGCGCGGCGATATGTTCGTGGGCACGGGCGTCGAGGTTTACGAAGGCATGATCGTGGGCGAGAACGCGCGCGATTCGGACCTGAACGTGAACATCGTGAAAGAGAAAAAACTCACCAACATGCGGGCGTCTTCGGCCGACGAAGCGATCCGCCTGGTGCCTCCGCGGCTGCTGAATCTGGAGCAGGCGCTCGAATTCGTCCGCGACGACGAATTGGTCGAAGTGACGCCGGTTTCCATCCGGTTGCGCAAGAAAGTGCTCAAAGCGAATCAACGTTGAGGCTTTTTGTTTAAACTATAAATCTTCTCATATCAATGAGATAGATAGAACAGCAGTACCGGTGTCGCTTTTCAAATGTAAAGTCGGCGTGCGATACTAAACGACGTTACTGCAGTCTTTATAGACACATGACACTGGTCGGCGAGGCAATCGCCCGTTATCACAAACTCATCGAAAGCGAGCCGTATATCGACCTCGCCTGGGCGCTGGAGTTGCAGGAGCGCAAAAGGGCGTTGCGGTTGGAAGGCGGACCTCTCTCGCCGGTGCTGCGTCCGCACTTCGTGACGAACCGCGATTACGCGGCTCTGGCGAAGGCTTCCGAGACGCTGCTCTCGGCGATGGAACGTATGCAGACGATGGCGCTTTCGAATCCGGCGCTGCTGGCTCGCATGCAACTGTTGCCGGCGGAGCGGATGCTTGCCGCGGCGGAGCCCGGGTATTCGCGCATCAGCGTGGCGGGTACGCTGCATGCACAGATGCTGGATGGGTCGGTGCGCTTCGGATCGCAGACGGCGGAGGCTCCGGCGGGCGTGGTGTATGGCGAGGCGCTGTCGGATCTGTTCTACGAAGCCCCGCCGGTGAAGGAATTCCGCAAGAAATTTAAGTTGAAGAAGATGGGCGGCGCGAAGCCGCTCCTTGCCGCGGTTTTGAAGGCGTATAAGGAATCGGGCGGCAAGCAGAAGAAGCCCAATATTGCGATCGTCGAGTTCCGCGCGCCGCATGCGTCGAGCGACAACACTCTGCTGGCCGAGTTCTTCCGCAAGGAAGGCTTTCTGGCGGAGGTGGTTTCGCCGGACCAACTGGAGTATCGCAACAACGTCCTGCGCAAAGGCGAGTTCAACATCGACGTGGTGTTCCGCAGTGTGCGGTTGCAGGAATTTTTGGTGCGCTTCGATCTGAATCATCCGCTGGTGAGGGCCTATAAAGATCGCACCATCTGCATGACGAACAGTTTCCGGGCGGAGATGGGGTCGAAGAAGGCCCTGTTCGATCTGCTGACCGACGATGCGCTGACGGCGAAATTTCCGGCGGCGGAGCGCAAGGCGATCAAGGATTTTATCCCCTGGACTCGTGTGGTGGCGGCGGCGAAGACCACGCACAAGGGCCACACGGTGGATCTGCCGGATTTTGTGATGAAGCATCGCACCAAGCTGGTACTGCGGCCGAACGACGATTCGGGCGAGGTGCATCCGGTGCGCGGGGCGGACGTCAACGATCTGGGCTGGGAAAACGCGCTGCGCCAGGCCATGCGGACTCCGTTCGTGGTGCAGGAAGTGATCGAGCCTTCGCGCGCGGTGTTCCCCATGCTGCAATACGGCAGCCTCATGATGAAAGAGATGATGGTGGACGTGCAGCCGCATGCTTTCCTGGGGTCGATCCACGGGTGCTCCAGCTGGCTGGAAGTGGCTGGCGCGACTTCGTTCTCGACACTGACGGGGTTGGCGCCAACCTTTATTCTCGAAGGCAAGTAAAGCGTCCCTGCGCTTACGCTTGGGGCTGCGGCCGGCTTGGGGCTCCGCTAGTTGTCGTCAAATTTCAACTTGGTCTCGGCGGCGTACTTCTGATAGCGCAGGATTTCCGTTTCATTGCGCGACAAGCGACCCAGGATGCGCGCTTCCACCACGGCTCGGGCGGGGAGGTAGAACTTCTGGTCGGCGATGAGCACGGGGGCGTAGTCGAGCTGCGCGGACGCCATCTCGATCGGATGATCCGCGGGAAGCTCGGCCTGGATTTCGAGGCGCATCACTTGCGCGTTCTCGGCGTCGGCGAAGAGCAGCCCGTGGAAGCCCACCACTAAGCGGTCGTCCTTGCCAGTGAAGGCCAGCTGCGAGGCGTACTGCGGGACTTCGAGCGAATAGACCGCCAGTTGGCGGCCGTCGCGCGTTTCCCAGCGGACAAATTCCCACGCGGTCTCGGCCTTAGGGCCGAACAGCGTGCCCGGCAGCGAGAAAAATTGCAGGATTCCATCGGAGCGGAAACCGGTGCGGAGCTCGGGGATCTTGGTGGGCTTGCCGTTGAACTGCGTCAGCTTCCAGGAGGGCTTGCGGTTGACGAAAGTAAACTCGGTCTCGATGGTATCGCGCTGCTTCCACTTCTTGCCCTTGCCGGAATCGTCTTCGCTGCGGGTGGTTTTTTGCGTGGAAATGAAATCGGGCAATTGCTTTTGCGCATCGAGGGCGATTTGTGTGACGCGGGCGAGCAGTTCCGGGCCGGGAGCAGGTTGCGCGAACACGCTCGACGCCGCCAGGAGCAGGACCGGAATGGTGAATCGCGGATGCATGGTCGCTCCCTTACGCGATCGTAGCATTTCCGGCGCTTCACATCCTGATATATTTCAATCATCTATTTCGAGCGAGGTGTGGACGGATGCGAATGCACGCAGACCAGATCAAGGACTACCCCCAGTTTTCCCGCTTTGTGAGCACGGATCTTCCGAACGTGGCGAACGTCAAGTCCATTGTTTCGGCGATGGCGAAATGGTCCGGGGCATCGACGGATAAGATCGGGGAGGGCTTACGGTGGGGTTCCGGACCGTTCGCCATGGTGAAAGCACTGGTGCCGAAGCAGCAGGGAGGCCACGTGTCGACCCCCACCGGCGGCTACACTCTGGGTACGAATGAGATCGTCGTGTCGATGCGGCATGTAGGGCTGTTTCAGACGGGTGACGACTGGCGGAAGGCCCAGGGTGGACAAGTGCATTTGGTCGCGGTAATCCTGCTGCATGAGTTGGTTCACTGGGCGCGCGACAAGGCCGGTTTGACCGACGACCCTGACGTCGAAGTGGGCTTCGAATTCGAGAAGCAGATCTACGGCTGGGTCATCGACCGGTAGGTGAAGGGGCCGGCAGCAGGACTTGGATCAGATCCTGCAACAGCGCGGATCGATACTCCGCGGGGACTTCAAAAATCGAATCGTCGAGGGGCGCGGTGGAGAGTTCGAGCAGATCGGTTTTGATTTCTTCCACGGGAATGGTGGGATCGGAGGGCGGCTCCACTTGCGCCAAGGCCGGGATGTAGACGGCGGCGGTCATCCGGAGCATTGAGTTCCCGGTGCCCGCCGTGAGTTCGGAAAGGGGCTTGCGCAGCTCGCCGAAGCCGGGCATCTGCAACAGCACCCGCTGGAGCGCCTGGGTGGGATCGACCGCGCCTTTATCGCGCGCGGCGAGGGCGGCGAGTTGTTTGAGTCCGCTGACGCGGGCGATCTCGGCGGCGGGCGCGATCCAGCAATGCAGCTCCATGCGCATGGCCGGGATGAAGGTTTGATCGACGGGCATTCCCAAAGAAAACGTGATGACGGATTCTTCCGCGCGGATGCCCTGGATCACGGCGGCGCGTCCGGTCTTTTTCGTCTGCGAGTCGAACTTCATGTTACGGAGAAGCTGTTGCGCCTCGGCGGGAATTCCTTGGGCGGCGGCTTGGGTAGCGGCGGCCATGCGATCCAGGTATTCCGTGAGGGGGGCGGTGGCGAACTGTTTGGTTTTGGGGTTGAGCAGAGTGACTCGGCCGGTGGCGTAGTCGGTGATGGCGATCAAGGGCCCCGCGGAGCTGTAGGATTTATCGCCCTTCACGCGCACGACAATTTCCGAAGGAAGCGCGGAGGCGAGCTGGCTGTTGGTCTGTTCGGCGAGTTGCACGGGGAACGTGGGCCCCAGGGAGACGGACATGGAGCGGCGAATGGTGACGTCGGCTTGGAGGCCACGGCCCGCGCTAACGGCGAGAATCGCGGCGAGGACGAGGCGCCGGGGCATGGCCGAAGTCTAGCATAAGGCGCGGGAATCGGGCTCCGATGCGCCATATGGCCCATTTTTTTCCGCGCGGCCCGTTGTTCTCTTAGTGAATTTTGGCAGGCTGTTTGCACTACTCAGGATATGGACTCCGTGCGAATGGACGTTGCTGCCTTGGGGACTTTAGTACGCACGCTCGAAGAGCGAGGGTATGAAGTGATCGCGCCGTCGATTCGCGAAGGGGCGATTTGTTACGGGCCGGTGACGTGTGTGGAGGATCTGCCGGCGGGGTGGACGGCGACGCAGGAACCGGGACGGTACCGGCTGGAGCGGCGGCAGGATGCGGCGCTGTTCGGCTACACGGTGGGTCCGAAGAGCTTGAAGGATTTCCTGTATCCCTCGGAGTTGAAGCTGCTGCGGGCGGAGAAAGCGGAGGGGCCGTTCCGGATTCTGGCGGATGCGGCACCCGCGCCCCGGCGGGCGTTTCTCGGGGTGCGTGCGTGCGAACTGGCGGCGGCGGGCGTGCAGGACCGGGTGCTGATGCAGGATCATTTTCGCGATCCTTCGTATGAGGCTCGGAGGCGGGGGAGTTTTCTGGTGGCGGTGCACTGCGCGGAGCCGGCGGGGACTTGCTTCTGCACCAGTTGGGACACGGGGCCGAGGGCTCGCGGCGGATTCGATCTGGCGTTGACGGAATTCGTCGGCGAGGGGCGTCACGAATTTCTGGTGGAGATCGGGACGGCGGAGGGTGCGGAGGTGATGGACGCGGTGTCGCATACGGCGGCTCCGGCGGCGCTGCTGGATGAATCGCACGCGGTGACGGCGGAAGCAGTGCGGAAGATGCCGCGGAAGTTGAACGTCGAAGGCCTGCGGGAGCGGCTCCGCGATCACTTCGAAGATCCGGGTTGGGATGCGGTGGCCGAGCGGTGCCTGGCCTGCGGCAACTGCACGCAGGTGTGTCCGACGTGCTTCTGCACGAATGTGGAAGACACCAACGATTTGAAGGGTGAGGTGGCGGAGCGCAGCCGGCGCTGGGATTCCTGCTTCAGCCTGGAGATGTCGTACATCCACGGCGGGGAGGTACGGAAGTCCACCAAGTCGCGCTACCGGCAGTGGCTGACGCACAAACTTTCTTACTGGCACGATCAGTTCGGCACCTCGGGGTGCGTGGGCTGCGGGCGCTGCATTACGTGGTGTCCGGTGGGGATCGACATCACGCAAGAGGCCGCACGGATAGGGGAGAACGCATGATTTCCGAAGAGTTCTTGAAACGTCATCGCGCCGATGAGTGGCTGAGCCAGCTCTCCCGCGAACATCTGAACAAACTGCTGCCGCTGGCGCAAGAAGCGCAGTTCAAGCGCGATCAAGTGCTGTTTCGCGAAGGCGGAAGATCGGAGAATCTGTACCTGGTGATTTCCGGCACGGTGGCGCTGGAAGTGGTGGCCGCCGGACAGGCGATCCGGATTTCGACGCTGCATCCGGGGGATGTGCTGGGGTGGTCAGCGATTCGCGAAGCGGGGCACACGCGGTTTCAGGCGAAGGCCGTGGAACCGGTGACGGTACTGGCGTTTCCCGGCGACGCACTGCGCGACTTGTGCGAAAGCGATCCAGGCTTAGGCTATGCGCTGCTGAAGCAACTGCTGGAACTGGTGACGGAGCGCCTGGATGCGACGCGGTTCCAGTTGGTGGATATGTACTCGCAACGCGAGGGGCAGCGCGCATGACGGCGGCCGGGCTTCCGCCTGTGGTGCCTCCCCTGGGAGCGGACGCGCTGTGTCCGCAAGTGACGGAGATCGTCGAGACCAGCCGGGAGACCGCGGATACGTTTACGCTGAGCGTGCGCGGGGTGGAGGGCGAGGCTCTGCCGGGGTTCCTGCCGGGACAGTTCAGCATGGTGTCGGCCTTCGGGGGACGCGAAGTGCCGATCTCGATCAGCGGCGATCCGTCGGACCGGGAGCGGTTGACGTACACGATTCGTGCGGTGGGTGCGGCGACACGGACCATCACGGGGTTGCGCGCGGGCGGATATCTGGCGGTGCGCGGACCCTTTGGAACCAGCTGGCCGGTGGAGAAAGCGCGCGGGTCCGACGTGCTGCTGATGGCCGGCGGGATTGGGCTGGCGCCGCTGCGGTCCGTGATCTATACGATCGCTCAGCAGCGCGAAGAGTATGGCCGGCTGACGGTGCTGTACGGGGCAAGGACGCCACAGGAGCGGCTGTTCGTGAAGGAACTTGCGGTATGGAAGAAGCTGCCCGATACGCAGATCCTGACGACGGTGGATTTCGGCGGATCGTCCTGGCGGGGATCGGTGGGAGTGGTGACGGAATTGGTCCGGTTGGCCGACTTGCGCCCGGAGCGGACGACGGTGATGATGTGCGGTCCGGAGATCATGATGCGATTCTCGGTGGGCAAGCTGAAGCAACGAAAGTTCGAGCTGGGGCGGATGTATCTTTCGCTGGAGCGGAACATGCGCTGCGCCGTGGGGTTCTGCGGGCACTGCCAGATGGGGCCTTACTTTATGTGCAAGGACGGACCGGTGTTCTGCTATCCGCAGGTGGCTCCGTTTGTGGAGGGTCGTCATGAGCTCTAAATCCGGTGGGTCGAAGCCCAAAATCGGCGTCTTCAAATTCGCGTCTTGCGATGGATGCCAGTTGAGCGTGCTCGATCTCGAAGACGAATTGCTGGCCTTGGCGGGGGAGATCGATCTGGCGTATTTCCCTGAAGCGTCCAGCATCATGCGTAAGGGGCCGTACGACATCAGCCTGGTGGAGGGCTCGGTCACGACGCATCATGACGCGGAGCGGATTCACCAGATCCGGCGGGAATCGAAGATGCTGGTGACGATCGGGGCGTGCGCGACGGCGGGTGGGATTCAGGCGCTGCGGAATTTTAACGACACCGAAAAATGGGTAGCGCACGTGTACGCGCGTCCGGAGTTCATCCACACGCTGCGGACGTCCACGCCGATCGCCGATCATGTACCGGTGGATTTCGAGCTGCGCGGGTGCCCGGTGAGTAAGGCGCAATTACTGGAGTTCTTCACCGCGGTTCTGGCGCAGCGTAAACCCAGTTTGCCGGGCGACAGCGTGTGCATGGAGTGCAAGCGCCGTGGGACGGTTTGCATCACGGTGGCGAAGGGCGTGGAGTGCTTGGGTCCGGTGACGCACGCGGGATGCGGCGCGATTTGTCCGGCCTACGGTCGCGGTTGCTATGGATGCTTCGGTCCGGCAGAGACGCCCAACGCGATGATTCTGGCCGAGCATTTGCGGTCGCAAGGGACCGCGCAGAGTACGCTGGTGCGGTCGTTCCGGACGTATAACGCGTGGGCCCCGCAATTCCGGCATGCGACGCGCACGGAGGAGCGGTCATGAGCGGCGCCAAAACCATCCGCGTGGATTACATGGCTCGCGTGGAGGGGGAAGCGTCCTTACTGGTGAAGGTGAAGGGCGGGGCAGTGCAGGACGTGAAGCTGAAAATCTTCGAGCCGCCGCGCTTGTTCGAAGCGCTGCTGCGGGGGCGGCATTATTCGGAGGCTCCGGATATCACGGCCCGGATCTGCGGGATCTGTCCGGTGGCGTACCAGATGACCAGCGTCCACGCGATCGAGAACGCGCTGGGCGTGACGATTCATCCGCAGGTGCGGCTGCTGCGGCGGCTGTTCTATACGGGGGAATGGCTGGAGAGCCATGCTCTGCACATTTACATGCTGCATGCGCCGGACTTTCTGGGATGCCACAACGTGATGGAGGTGGCGCAGAAACATCCGGAAGTGGTGGCGGAGGCGTTGCGGCTGAAAAAGTTGGGCAACCGGATCGTGTCGACCATTGGCGGGCGGGAAGTGCATCCGGTTTCGGTGTGCGTGGGCGGATTCTACAAGGTTCCGACGCGCGCGGATCTTCTGGCGCTGCGCGAAGAGCTGAAGTGGGCGCTGGATGTGGCGGCGGAGAAGGTTCGTTTCGTGGCGGGGTTCGAGTATCCGGATTTCGATCAGCCGTACGAGTTCGTCGCGCTGTCCCATCCAGACGAGTATCCGTTCAACGAAGGGCGGCTGGTGTCGAATCGCGGGCTGGACATCGAGGCATCCGAATACGAAGAGCACTTCGTCGAAAAACACGTGAAGCACACGCATGCGCTGCATTCGCAGATTCGGGCGCGCGGGTCGTATTTGACGGGTCCGCTGGCGCGGTTCAATCTGAATCATGAGAAGCTGCCGGCGGTGGCAAAGCAGGCAGCGGAGGCAGCGGGGTTGCGGGCGCCGTGTTTGAATCCGTTCCGCAGCTTAGTGGTGCGGGCGGTGGAGATGGTGTTCGCGATTGAAGAGGCGCTGCGCGTGATCGACGTTTACGAGCCGCCTCCGGCGCCGCATCTCGACTTACCGCGGCGAGGCGGAGCGGGGTTCGCGATTACGGAGGCTCCGCGGGGGATCAATTACAACTACTATCGTTTCGACGACAAGGGGTTGATTGAGATCGCTCGGATTGTGCCGCCGACATCGCAGAACCAGAAGCAGATCGAAGAGGATCTGGCGGCGTTCGTTCCGGGGTTGTTGGAACTGCCGCAGGCGGAGCTGACGCACAAGTGCGAGCAGGCGGTGCGGAATTACGATCCCTGCATTTCGTGCGCGACACACTTCTTGACGGTCAAGGTGGAGAACGTAAAGGAAGACGCGTGCTGATCATCGGCTACGGCAACCTGGACCGGGGCGACGATGCGGCGGGGGTCCTCGCCGCTCTCTCGCTGCGGAATCGCGGAGTCCCCGCGATTTCGCATTCGGGCGATGGTCTGGTGCTGCTCGATCTGTGGGAGGCGGCGGATGTGGTCGTCATCGACGCGGTGCTGGGGATCGAGCCGGGATCGGTGAGGGTGTTCGACGGCGGCGAGATCGAGGCCGCGGCGGAAACATTTCCTTCCACCCATGATTTTGGGCTGCGCGAGGCGGTGGGGTTGGGGCGGGCGCTGCATCGGATGCCGAGGCGGCTGACGATTTATGGGATCGGCGGCAGACAGTTTGATCGCGGCGCGGCGCCGTCAATGGAAGTGCTGGCCGCGGTGGACCGGCTGGTCGAAGAGATTAGTGCGAAATTTCTTCTAGCGCCCGATTCCGCGTGCGCGGTCCAAACATTCCGATCGTAAGGGTCATCACAACCATCGCTCCGGCGATGAACAATGATACGGCAGGGGCGCCGCCGCGCCGCAGGAAGAAGCTGATCATCAGGGATGCGGTCGCCGCGCTGACGCGGCTCCAGCTATAGACGAAGCCCACGGCACGGGCCCGGATGCGTGTGGGGAACACTTCCCCTTGATAGTTGTGGAAGGCGAACGACATCCAGTTGTTCGCCATCGTGACCAGGACCCCGAAGGCGATTACCAGCATCGGGTCCGCCTGCTGGGCGAACAGGTAAATGAAAATGCCGATGCTGACGCCGGCGGAGACGATTTGCCACTTGCGCTCCATGCGGTCGGCGACGAGCATTCCGAGCAGAGGGCCGACGGGGTTCGCGATGGCGATGATGAAGGCGTACTTCAGGCTCTTCGTAATCAGGATGCCTTTCGAGATGAGCAGCGTGGGAACCCAGGAGCCGAAGCCGTAAAACGCGACCGTCTGCATCAGATTGAAGACGGAGAGCACCAGCGTGGTCTTGCCGTTCGGTGCGCGGAAGATTTCGGCGAAGCTGCTGTTCGCGTGGATGACGGCGGGCGGCGGGCCTGGCTCGGGCAGCGGCTTTCCGGTATCGCGTTGGACGGCGGCTTCCAGGCGTTTCACGATTCGCTCTGCCTCTTCCATGCGGCCGTGCAGCGAGAGCCAGCGCGGGCTTTCGGGGATTCCGAAGCGCAGAGCCCAGGCGACCAGAGCGCCCACGGCTCCGATGAGTGCGACCCAGCGCCAGCCTTCGAGTCCCAGGGGGTGCTGCGGGACCAGCAGCCATCCGAGGAATGCGACGAAGGGTACGGCGCAGAATTCCACGGCTTGATAGAAGGCGAACGCGCGTCCGCGGCCCTGCGGCGGGATTAGTTCGGGCAAAAACGTATCGATGGTGACTTGTTCCAGGCCCACGCCGATGCCCGCGATGAAGCGCCAGAAGTCGATGCCGGCGGCGGTGTGCTGGAATGCCATGATCGCGGTGCAGACGGAGTACCAGAGCAGCGAGACCAGAAAAATGGAGCGGCGGCCCAAGCGGTCCGCGATGAAGCCGAATCCCATGCAGCCCAGAAACATTCCCGCGAAGTTGCAACTGGTGAAAAAGCCGATGGAGTTGTGGGCGAAGAAATCGGGCGCGGTGGAGACGAAGAGTCCGCCGGCGGTGAGGCCGGGCGCAATGTAGGTGCTGAGAAAAATGTCGTAGAGTTCGAACGCACCGCCCAACGAAATCAGCAGCGCGAGCCGCCACAGGGTGCGGGAGAAGGGCAGGCGGTCCAGCCGCGCTGCAATTTGACCGGCAGTCGAAGACACTCGTGGATCAGTGTATGTTACGGAGAATCGCCTGCGCTACACGGTCGCCCATCTCGGTGGTGCCGATGCGGTGCGTGCCGGGCTCGAAGATGTCGGCGGTGCGGTAGCCTTCGCGCAGAACGGAGCGCACGGCGGCCTCGATCGCGGCGGCTTCGGGTTCGAGGTCGAACGACATGCGGAGCATCATGGCGACGGAAAGAATCGACGCGAAGGGGTTCGCGATGTCCTTGCCCGCGATGTCAGGCGCGGTGCCGTGGACCGGTTCGTACAATCCCTTTTTGCCTTCGGCGAGTGAGGCAGAGGGAAGCATGCCGATGGAGCCGGTGAGCATGGCGGCTTCGTCGGAGAGAATGTCACCAAAGATATTGCCGGCGACCATGACGTCGAATTGCTTCGGATTGCGGATCAGCATCATCGCGGCGGCGTCGACGAACAGATGTGTGAGCTCGACGTCGGGATACTCGATACTGACGCGGATCATGACTTCGCGCCAGAGTGCACTAGTCTCGAGCACATTGGCTTTATCGACGGAACAAACTTTGCGGCGGCGCTGCCGGGCGGTGCGGAACGCGACATGGGCGATGCGCTCCACCTCCGGCTCGGTGTAGATCATGGTGTTAAATCCGCGTCCGCGCGGCTCGCCGTAATAGATGTCGCCGTTGAGCTCGCGGAGGATCATGAGATCAAGGCCTTCGACTACCTCGGGCTTCAATGTGGAGGCTCCGATCAGTTCGGGGTACAGAAATGCAGGGCGCAAATTCGCGAAGAGGCCGAGGGCTTTGCGGAGCCGCAGGAGTCCGCGGCCGGCGGCGACTGCTGGATCGCGGCGTTCGTCTTCGGGAACGCCGGCGGCCCCGTGGAGGATGGCATCGCACTCGCGGCAGAGGTCGAGTGTCGCGGCGGGCAGAGGATCGCCCGCGGCTTCGTAGCCCGCGCCTCCGATGGGCGCTTCGTGCAACGAGAGCGTGTGGCGGCCGCCGAGCGCGGCTTTGAGAACCTTGACGCCTTGGACGGTGACTTCCGGGCCGATGCCGTCACCGGGCAGGATTGCGATTTTCATGTTTCGGGATGCGCCTTTTCGAACTCTTCGATTTGCGGGAGCAAGGTCAAAGTGTAGCCCAGTTCGTCGACGCCGCGGAGCAGGCATTGTTTAGCGAACAGATCGATGTCGAAGCCGTAGCGAGTGCCGTCAGGGATAGTGACGGTTTGGGAGAAGAGATCGACGTAGAGTGTCTGGGGCTGTGTGGCGGCGAGGATTGCGGCGACGACGTCGGCTCGTAAGGGGACCGGCAACAGTCCGTTCTTCAGGCAATTCGAATAGAAAATATCGCCGAAGCTGGGCGCGATGATGACACGGAAGCCGTAATCGGCGAGAGCCCACACGGCGTTTTCGCGCGAAGAGCCGCAACCGAAGTTTTCCGCGGCGATCAGGATTTTAGGTTGCGGGAATTCGGGGCGCTCGATGAGACGGCGCAGATCGCGGAAGAGATATTGCGAATAGCCGTCTTTGCGGGGCTTGTGCAGAAATCGTGCGGGGAGGATTTGGTCGGTGTCCACGTTGGGCTGCGGAATTGGCAAGGCGAGGGACTTGAGATTGCGGAAGGGCTGCATCACTTCTCGAGGAGCCTCCGCACGTCGGTGAGATGCCCTTTGACGGCGGCCGCGGCGGCCATCGCGGGACTCATCAGATGCGTCCGCGCACCGGGGCCTTGGCGTCCGGCGAAGTTGCGATTTGAGGTAGACGCGCAGCGTTCGCCGGGCGCCGCGATTTCGCCGTTGGTTCCCAGGCACATAGAGCATCCGGCTTCGCGCCACTCGAAGCCTGCGGTTTTGAAGATGCGATCAAGTCCTTCGGCCTCGGCCTGCGCTTTCACGAGGCTGGAGCCGGGCACCACCCAGGCCTCCACACGCGGGGCGACTCTGCGGCCGTCGACGATAGAAGCTGCGACGCGCAGATCCTCGATGCGACTGTTCGTGCAGGAACCGAGGAAGACTCGATCGATGGCGATCTCCGCGAGCGGCGTGCCGGGCGTGAGATCCATGTAGGCGAGTGCGCGAGAGATGGCGTCGCGGCGGACGGCGCTGGAGGCTTGCGCGGGATCGGGCACCCGAGCGTCAATGGGCGCGGCGTCCTGCGGGCTGGTGCCCCACGTCACCATCGGTGCGATTTCCGCGGCGTCGAACGAGACTTCGGTGTTGAACGCGGCTTCGGGATCGGAGGGAAGTTCGCGCCATCGCTCCAGCGCGCGGTCCCACGCTTCGCCCGAAGGCGCGTAGGGACGGGCGTGAAGATAGTCAAAGGTGGTGTCGTCGGGCGCGATCATGCCCGCGCGCGCTCCAGCTTCGATCGACATGTTGCAGATCGTGAGGCGGCCTTCCAGGGAAAGCGCGCGAATGGCCGAGCCAGCGTACTCGATCACGTGGCCTGTCGCGCCGGCCGCTCCGATCTTGGCGATGATCGCCAGGATGACGTCCTTGGCGGAGACTCCGGCGGATAGTGTGCCGTCGACAGCGATGCGCATCGTCTTTGGCTGGCGCTGCCACAACGCCTGGGTGGCCAGCACATGCGTCACTTCGGTCATGCCGATCCCGAACGCGAGCGCGCCGAGAGCGCCGTGCGTCGACGTGTGGCTGTCGCCGCACACCAGCGTGATGCCTGGTTGCGTGATCCCTTGCTCGGGTCCGATCACGTGGACAATGCCTTGGCGCTGGTCGTCCAGACCGAACATCGTGATGCCTTCGGCGGCCGTGTTCCGCGCGAGGTCCTCCACCATGTGCCGGCGTTCGGGGTCGGAGATTTGAACCACGTCGCGATGGGTGGTGGGCACGTAATGATCGGGCGTGCCAAAGATGCGGTGGGGCGCGCGCGGGCGCAGGCCGCGGTCATGCAGGAACTCAAAGGCGGGCTGATAGCCGTCGTGAATCAGATGGCGGTCGATGTAGAGCAGCGTCTGGCCGTCGGGGCGCTCCAGGATGCTGTGCCGCCGCCAGATTTTTTCGAACAGCGTGAGCGGCGGCGTCATCCTATTTATTCTGGCATGCGGCGGCGCACCGGCAGGCCGCTCCATGACTGTCGCGGCTCAGTTTCCGCGGCGCGGGTTTTAGTTTCCTCGGAGGCGGTTTCCGATTGCCGTGGCGCGGGTGCGCATTTGCGGAGCGAGGTCGTCGGCCTGAACGGCGAGAGGCTCGGGATTCGTGCCGGGATACGTGTAGGCGGCGTCGGTGCCCTCCTTCTGCTGCACGATAACTTTGAATGCGGCCCAGGATCGGAAATAATCCGCCCACATTCTGTAGTCGGCGATTTCATCGTCGGTGGTGAGGTTGCGGGAGGATGGAAGCTCGTCAACCGGGATAGGCGTCCCGGCTTGCAAGGCTTGCTGTTGGCCGTAGAACATCGGACGAAGGCCAACCGAGCGGCCTTCTTCGGCGAGGTGGCTGAAGTTCACGTCGGTGGTGATGTCGTTGAGCGTCGGCCAGTGATACGGATCGGCTTTGGTTTCGGCGCTGGGGCCGAAGGTGCGCAGGTGGTCGAACTCAGTGGGCATGATGCCGTCCCAGTTGTTGCCGTAGTCGATGGTCATGACGTAGCCGGATTTCAGAATGCGGCCCATGCCTTGGATGAATTTCCCTTCGCCGAGGTTCACGTAAGTGACGCCGCCGCGCGCCGCCTTCGCGATCTCATAGGCGTAGGACTGCGCGAAAGTCTTGAAGTGATCCGCCAATTCGGGGATCTCGCTTGCGGGGATGTAGACTTCGTGGAATTGAAGCAGATCCATGTCGGCGTTGTACTCGGGCGTGGGCGCCAGCGCCTCCAGCAGTCCGATGAAGGATTTGCGCGTGAGATAAACGGTGGAATCTTTCTTGCCGGCGAGCAGTTTGGCGCGGATCGCCTGGTCGTCTTTCTTAATTAGATCTCGCGTGGCGGCGGGCACCGCTTTTTCCACCTTGTCCCATGCGGTTTGGGCCAGCACCGGTGCGACAAACGCGGCTTCCATGGCGCCGCTTTCCGAAAGAATCACTTTATGCACGCTGAAGGCGTCCGGCAGTTCGTTCGAAAGAATCACACCTTTCAAACTCCCGGCGGGAATGGTGGAGACGGGATCCGTGGCGTCGCCTTCGCGTGCGGCGAAGCGTTTTCCGAAGCGCGAATTGCGCTTGAGTTGCGCGGCGCTGAGCGCGGGAGAACGGTCATAGCAGGCGTAGACCAGTTGATCGGAGAACTGCCGCCAGCGAGGATCGGCGCTGCTGCGCGATTGGGCGTCGATGTATTCGAGGATCGATTCCGCCATCGCACCGTCGCCCGCACCGAACTCGGCGATGGTGAACGTGTCGTCCGGCGCGAGAGTCTTCGCGGCGCGCATGCCGTCCCACATATGGAAAATCTGCTCCGCGATCATCTGGCCGAAGTACGGTCCCAGCGCGATGGGGAAGGTGCGGTAATCGGAACTGAAGCTGACGCGGCCGCTCGAATAGTAGCCGATCTTCGGATAGAACAGGACGATGTCCTGATAGTCCAGGAAGGAAGGCAGCAGTTCCTTGACAGCCGCTTCGGTGCCGGGCGTGACGCGCAGTTCGCGATGGATCTGCGTCGCGTTGATCAGCGGTCCGCGCGAGTTCTGGGAGACCGCCGGAAGAGCGGTCCATAAGATCAGGAGCGCGGCTGCGGGCCGCACCAGTGTAAGAGCCATAAGTACCTAAGACGATTTTAACGGGCAAAAGGTGACCGGCACGCGAAAACGGTGCTTACGCTCCGGGGGACGCGCTGAGCTGGGTCTTGAGATACGCCGCCAAGCCGCCCAGTTCCAGGATCTTCTGGACCGATTCGGGCAGCTTCGGGAAACCGTACTCACTGCCCTTGTGGGCGATGGTGGCCGCCGCGAAGTCGATGGCCAGTTCGTCGCCTTCTTCAACGGCGGAATAAATCTCCGGACATTCGAAGATCGGCAAACCGTCGTTGATGGCGTTGCGATAAAAGGTCCGCGCGAAAGAGCACGCAACCACCGCCCGGATGCCCAGGCCCTGGATCGCGGTGGCGGCTTGCTCGCGTGCGCTGCCGCAGCCGAAGTTGCGGCCGGCGACAAGGATCGGGAAGTCGCGGAGTTTAGCGTTTACCTCTTTGCCCAGAGGTTCGAAGGCGTGTTCGGCGAGCTTTTGGCGATCGATATAAATCAGGTAGCGGCCGGGGATGATGATATCGGAATTGATATTATCCCCGAATTTATAAGCGCGGCCCTGGATTTTCGATTCCATTTTAGAAAAAGCCCCGTGGATCTGTGATGCAGCCCTTGATCGCGGACGCGGCGAGAGTCGCGGGGCTGCACAAGTAGATCTCGGCATTGCTACTGCCCATGCGGCCGATAAAATTGCGATTCGCAGTGGAGAGGCAGACCTCGCCATCCGCCATCACGCCGCCGTCGCCCGCGCAGGCGCCGCAGCCGGGGTTGGTGAAGAGTCCCCCGGCTTCGAGAAGCGTTTCGACGATGCCGTTCCTGGCGGCTTCGAGCATGATGTTCTTCGAACCCGGCGTGATGATGAAGCGCACGTGGGGATGCACCCGGCGGCCCTTGAGGATTTTCGCGGCCACCACGAGATCTTCGTACTTGGCATTGGCGCAGGAGCCTAGGAAGCACTGGTCAATATGCGCGCCCTGCACCGCGCCGACGGCTTTCGTGTTCTGCACTTCATGCGGGCAGGCGACCATGGGCTCCAGTTGGCCGAGGTCGACGTCGAGCACCTTCTCATACACGGCGTCCGCATCGGCGGTGACGGGTTGGTAGCGGCTGGCTTGGGGGAGCCGGTCGCGCAAGTATTCGGCAGTGCCGGCGTCCGGCGGGACGAAGGCGCATTTGACGCCCATCTCCATGGCGAGGTTGGTCATGGTCATGCGTTCCGACACGCTGACGGGCGTGCCGTAGAACTCGACCGACTTGTAATTGCAACCATCCGCGCCCAGAGTGCCGATCAAGTGCAGCATCAGGTCCTTGGAATAAACGCCGGGCTTGAACTGGCCGCTCAGGTTTATCTTGAACGTATCCGGCACCTTCATCCACAGCTTGCCGGTGATCCACACGCTGGTGACTTCGGTGTACCCGATCCCGGTGCCGAGCGCTCCGAGACTTCCATAGATGGTGCAATGCGAATCCGTGCCGACGATCAGGTCGCCGGGCGCCACGTGGCCGTTTTCCATCAACACCAGGTGCGCGATGCCGGCGTCGACATCGTAGAACTTCTGCACGCCGAATTTTCGTGCGAATTGGCGGCAGACCAAATGATCGGCGGCGTTTTTTTCGGATTTCGCGGGAGCGATGTGGTCCAGGACGACGGCGAGCCGGTCCGGATTGTAGAGCTTGGTTGCGCCCACCTTCTCCATGACGGAAACGGAGCGCCACGTGGCGGTGTGGCTCATCACCAGATCCGGGTAGGCTTCTACGATTTCGCCCGGCGATACAGTGGATTTTCCGGACTTCGCCGCCAGAATTTTTTCCGCGATCGTTTTTCCCATGGTGCTGGCGTGCACCAGCATAGCATGCAGGTTCGCGGCGGCTTCGCGCGGCGAAACGCGGCTTGCCGTGCTAGTTCACGGCTTCAGATTCGCCCGGTTGGTGGTGCGCCACGCGGTCCCACAAGTGATGCGCCTGCTGCTCCAGCTTGCTGTGGCGGGAACCTCCATGAGCGTGGCAGAGGCCGTTCGCCATGGCCGGCGCGCGGCATGGCACACCTCGCCGGTTCAGCCCGCTGCAACGCGGTACCGGAGCCGCGGCCGTATGGATGCCGAAGAACCGGAGCCATCGCCGCAGCCGCGGAAACCGCGAGCGCCGCGGTTTCTTCACCGCGTCGTCCAAGCCGGGAACGAAGTCTCCACTGCTCTGCGAATCGAGCGTCTGCTCCTCGGGCGGATTTGCGAGGGCCACCGGCGGCCCCATGGCGGGTCGTACGGCGCCCTGTGCGGACGGTTGCTGCGGCCATGTCTCTGCTTTGCGGAGTGCGTCGCGAACTTTGCTCATGGGATAGGACTCTCGTCCCCACTAGCTTGAGGGAACCGGGGCGTGGAGACAATGAGAAGTTCGTTCCAAACGGTCTGGGCCCAATGGATCTAGTACCAAGACCGCGCGAGGTGTTCGTTACGATAGAATTCTCGCTTGGAACGCACCGGCACAGATCGCTTTGCACCGCGCCCTTCTTCTGATCCGCAGGCTCCCGCTCTTCAAAGTTGGCCCCTTCTGCTGGTGGCGTTCACGATCCTTACCGTCGCGTTCTCCTGGGTGTTTTCCGTACCGGTCTTTTACGGCGGATTCATCAGGAAATTCGGCTGGACTCATGCCGAAGCGGTGGCCGGCGGATCGATCGTGCTGTTGCTGATCGGCTTGCTGGGACCACTGGTGGGCCGGGCGGCGGACCGCTTCTCGCCGAAGGCCGTGGTGCTGGTGGGGCTGACGGTGAGCGCTGGCGCGCTCGCGCTTCTCTCTACCACGACAAATCTTGCGGAGTTCCTCTCCTATTGCGTACTCCTGGGCATCGGAAGCGCGTCAGTATCCTTGGTGCCTTGTTCCATGCTGATCGCTCCGTGGTTCGCGCGGTCGCGCGGACTCGCGGTGGGTGTGATCAACTCCGGCGTCGGCTTGGGTGGGTTGTTTGCGCCGAATCTGACCCGCGCGATGATTGAGCGCCGCGGGGCGTCCGGAGCCTTTCTCGCGCTGGCGGCATCCGTTTCGGTGCCCTTTCTGCTCACGTTGCTGCTGGTCCGGCGCCAGACTCCGCATTCGACCCAGGCCGCGCCGCCGAGCGCGATCGCGTTCGCGAAGACGCCGATCTTCTGGATGCTCGGAGTCGGACTGTTTTTCGCTGCGCATACATTAACCGGAGTACAACAGAGCTTGATCCTTTACCTGACCGGACAGGGCGTCGCAGCGGCCGCGGCCACGTTGGCGTACAGCGTGCTTCTGGGCGCGAGCGCCCCGGGCAAGCTACTCGGCGGCCTTCTTTCGGATCGCTTCTCGGCGCGGGTGTCTTTACTGGCGAGCATCCTTTGCCTGGTGGCCGGCATCACCGGGCTGCTCTTATCCGATCCCAAAGCCGCACTCATTTTGGTCATTGCGGGCATTTTCGGACTTGGGTATGGTGGAGTGTTCAATGCCCCGTCGATCATCGCGTTCGAATCCGTCGGCACGCAAGGTGTGGGCACCATTCTGGGCCTGTTCATGATGTTTTTCGGATTGGGTACATCGTCGGGCGGCCTGCTGGCGGGCGCGATTTACGATCAGACGCATCGATATGCCGTGTCGTTCAGTGTGGACTTGGCATCGTGCGCCGTGGGCTTCGTGCTGTTGTTCGCCGCCGGTTGGATGCGCGAGTTTCGTCCGGCGCCGCTGGCCGCGGCCTTGAGGAAGACAGCGTGAATCTGCAACTGGAAGGCGATTGCTGGAAGTTCGGGCATAACATTCCCACGGACATGATCACGCCGACCGCGTACGTGATGCGCGGCATGGCGGAGATGGTGAAGCACGTTCTGGAGAACGCCAATCCTGAGTTTCCCGCGAAGGTGCAGACAGGCGACATTATCGTCGCGGGCCGAAACTTTGGATGTTCGTCGGGACGCGCCATCGCACCGAAGGCGATCAAGGCTACCGGAGTCAGCGTGGTGCTGGCGGAGTTCTTCTCGCGCACTTTCTATCGCAACGGTCCGGAGATCGGATTGCCTGTGCTGGAAGTGCCGGGCATTCATGAGTTCGTGGAAACGGGGCAGCGCTTGCGCGTGGATGTGGAGAGCGGCTCGGTGGAAAACCTGACGACGGGAAAGTCGATTCAAGGAGCGCCTCCTTCGGGCCTGCTGCTCGAAATGCTGCGCGCCGGGGGACTGATTCCGCTGCTGAAAGCGGATCCGGAAATGAAGACCTGGGGGACACTCTAACGCTGCTCCTCAATAATGAAGAAGTGGAGCAAGCGCTCACACCGCACGACGCCATCGCGGCCACGGAGAGCATCTATCGCGAGCTGGCGGAAGGCAAGGCGCTGAATCGCGCGCGGTCGCAAGTGTATTTGCCGGCGGAATCGAAGGACCATCCGGGGTTTCATTACCGGATGAAAACGCAGGAGGGCGGGAGCCTGGATTGCGGCGTGTGGGCGCTGCGCCTCACTTCCGACATGGCCGGATTCTCGTTCACGGCGGGCGTAAAGCGGCGCCGCATCCTGCCTGTGGCCACCGGAGGAAAGTATTGCGGGCTGGTCATTCTGTTCGACGTGGAGAAGATCGAACCTGTAGCGATCATGCCGGACGGCGTCATTCAGAAAGTCCGCGTGGCGGCGATGAGCGCGGTGGGCGCGAAATATCTGGCTCCGGAAGCGCCTCGCGCGTTGGGCCTGTTCGGGAGCGGGTGGCAGGCGAGCGCGCACTTGGAATTCCTGGCGGCGCAATACGATTTCGAGCGGATCAAGGTCTACAGTCCGAATCAGGAGCATTGTCGTGAGTTCTGCCGCACGATGAGCGAGAAGCTGGGTCGCGAGGTGTTGCCCGTGGCCACGCCCAAAGAGGCCATGGACGGCAGTGACTTCATCCAAGCCGCGACCGCCGCCTGGGATCCGGTCTTCGACGGACATTGGGTCGAACGCGGAATGTACGTCGCCTCCATCGGCGGTTCGGACGCGAGCAACAAGCGCCGCGAGATCGACGACGAGTGCATCCGCCGCGCTGATGTTTACTTCGTGCACTCGAAGGAGGTGGCGAAGAACGATCAATCTCCCGATGTGTGGGAAGTCGCGCAGAAGGGGATCGTGCGCTGGGAGGACATCGGCGAATTGCAGGATTTGGTTGCCGGCAAACGTGCGGGGCGCGCCAGTGCGGAGCAGATTACTTGCTTCAACAACAACACCGGCGCGGGGACGCAGTTCGCCGCGGTCGGAGCGGCTGTGGTGAAGCGGGCTCGCACGATGGGCCTCGGCCGCGACTTGCCTGTGGATTGGTTCCTGGAGAGCGTGTCCCCGTGAGCATGGTGGGAATCAACGAGCATCGCCGAAAGCAGTTGATGGAGTTGATGGAGGAGCGCAAGTGGGATTCGATCCTGCTTTACGGCCAGGGTTGGCGCAAGGATTATTTTCGCGCGCTGGTGAACGTAAACTACATGGGGCCGTATGCGGCGGCGTGGCTCTCGCGGTCCGGCGAACTGCGCGTGTTTGTGACGGACCCTTGGGATCGTGAGTGGATGGCCGAGTTCGTTGGCACCCAGGCCACGCTCGTGTACGACTTCGAAGGGAACCTCCCGGGTGCGCCGGCAGTTGCCGGGCTGGAACTGATGGAGGCGCGGCTGGTGGATCCTGGGGCGGTCTCCGCGACGGCGGAGATTGAGGAGTTGCGGCGTGTGAAAACTCCCGAAGAGATCGAGACGCTGCGGCGCGCGTGCGATCTTGCGGATCGCGGCTATGAGTACTTCGCGGATGTGATCGAGCCGGGGATGCGTGAATTCGAGCTCGTCGCGGAGGTGGAGGGATTTCTTAAGTCGAACGGCGCGGAAGACAACTTCATGCTGATCGCCTCGGGTGGAACTGAGGTGGTGGGCATGAAGCCTCCGACGGAGCGCAAGTTGGAGAAGGGCGATGCCGTGACGACGGAACTCACTCCGCAGGTGGACGGCTACTACGCGCAGATCTGCCGCACCGTCGTGTTGGGGGAGCCGTCAAGGGGACAGCGGGAATCGTTCGCGATTTTCTCGGAGGCGCAGCAGGCGGCGGAAGATTTGATCAAGCCCGGCGTCAAGGCGTCCGACGCGGCGCGCGCGCAGAACGACGTGTTTCGTAAGTACGGGTATGGCGAGTACACGGGACCGAAGTATACGCGAGTACGCGGGCATTGCCTGGGTCTGTTCCCGGATGAGACTCCGCACATTTTGGAGGATGTCGACTACACGCTGAAGCAGGATATGGTGGTGATCGCGCATCCGAACACGTATCTGCCGCTGGCGGGGTATATGGTGCATGGCGATTGTCTGCTACTGACGGCTGACGGCAATCAACGCATGAATCATACCGAGAAAAAATTGTTTGTGAAGGAAGTCTGACGAGTGAAACGCGGATTGATCGCCTGGGATCGCGAGGCTCTGCCGCCGGCGGTGTTTGACGCCCGGCTCGCAAAGGTGCGAGCGGCTCTGGCGGAGCGCGACTTGCCCGCGGTGGTGGTGTACTCGGACGTCGCGCGATCGAACGATGCGCGGTTCCTGACGAACTTCATGCCGTACTGGAACCGGTCATTGGTCGTGATTCCGCGCGAAGGGGCTCCGGTGCTGCTGTGCGGGCTGTCGCCACGGGTGTATCCATGGATCCGATCGGTGACGGTGTTCGAGGAGATCCGGCCGGCGTCGAAACTCGCGCCGTCGCTCGTGGAGTTCTGTGAGGAGCGCGGGTGGAAGCGGCTGGGTGTACTGGATTTGCCTAAAATGCCGAACGAAGTCGAGTCACGCCTCCGCGGCCTCGGGGTTATAGACGTCTCGTCACAAGGCTTGCTTGAACCGGATGAAGCGGAGCTAGCGATGCGTGCGCGCGCGGAGAAGTTGACGCGCAGCATCCTTGAAGGCCAGACCAACCTGGGCGCGAGCATACTCGACTACGAGTTCGTCGGAAGACTGGAGCGCGAATATCGACGGAGCGGCGCCGAGGACGTCGTGATCCGCCTGAGTTCGAACGGCAAAACGCCCCGGCCCGCGAACGGTTCGATATTGACGGACGAATATTCTGTGGTCGTCGATCTCGAATACCTGGGTCACTGGGTCAGAGTCACGAAAGCGCAGGGAGCGCATCCGGGCACACCCGGTTCGGGGGATGCGCTGTGAACATGATCGAGAAGATCCTGGCGCGCGCCAGCGGCAGGAAGGCAGTGTCGTCCGGCGACGTCGTGATCGCGAACATCGACCGCATGGTGCTGCACGATCTCAGCTCCAATCTGGTCTCGAAGGTTTTCGAGCAGGAAATGGGCGGCGGGAAGATTTTCGACCCCGACCGAATCGCGTTCGTCTTCGATCACACTTTCTCGCCGCCATCGCAGCGCGATGCCGACGTGCTGACGGAGGCTCGAAGGTTCGCGGCGAAGTACGGCATCCGCCACGTCTTCGATTCCGGCTGGGGCAGTCTGCATCACGTCATTATTGAGAACGGACTGTGGGCTCCGGGACAGATCGTGATTGGGTGCGATTCGCACACCACTGTTTACGGCGCGCTCGGCGTGTTCTCCACTGGCGTCGGCAATAACTCCATGGCCGCGCTCGGGTTCAGTCATGGTAAGTGCTGGTTTCGCGTCCCGCCCACCATGCAGGTGTTTCTTCACGGCACTCTACAACCCGGCGTGGCGCCGCGCGACGTGGCGCAGTACCTGGAAGGTTTCCTCCGCGAAGACGGAGCCGTCTACAAGCTAGTGGAATACGCCGGACCTTTCATCGAGAACCTGTCGATGGAAGACCGAATGCTCTTCCCGCTGATGGCGATCGACCTCGGCGCGAAGGCGGGCTTCATCAATCCCGATGAGAAAACGCTCGCCTTCGCAAAGGCGCACGCCGCATCCCAAGATTTCGAGATGTTTCAGAACGATCCCGGCGGCGCATACGAGCGCGTGATCGACATCGACGTCAGCAAGCTGGAGCCGCAAGTGGCTTGCCCGCCCACGGTGGGCAACGTGAAACCGATTGGCGACGTCGCGGGAATCGAGATTCAACTCGCCGAAGTCGGCGGCAGCACCGGCGGACGCCTCACCGACATCCGCGTGCTGGCCCAGCGCGTCAGAGGGAAGAAGATTCCTGCTGGCGTGCGTCTCCAAGTGGTCCCTGCCACTCGCGGAATCTATCTTGCCGCGCTGCGGGAAGGCTTGCTCGAAACGTTGATCGAAGCAGGCGCCATCCTCTTCCCGCCCAGCGCCGGCTCCAACCAAGCCGTGAACATGGGTGCGATGAGCGAAGGCGAAACCATGATCTCGAATCAGGCGCGCAATTTTCCGGGCCGCAACGGACATCCGAAGGCTTGCGTGTATCTCGCCTCGGCCGACACCGTTGCCGCCTCGGCACTCGCGGGCCGAATCACCGACCCGCGGACCATCTAAGAATCGGTGCCTTAAATCGCGGCCTAGTTCGGCAGCTTGTACGCGCGATACTCCGCTGTATAGTTGCCGCTGCCGATCGCGACCACGATGTACTGCTTGCCGCCCACCGAGTACGTCATCGGTCCGCCGGTCTGGTTCGCGGGCATCGGAATCGCGCCGGCGTCCTTGCCGGTCGTCTTGTCGTACGCGCGTAAATACGCGCCCTGCTGGCCGTTGGGCAGCGTGATGTTGCCCTTCTCGCCCACGACGACCAGTGTTTTCGTCACCACTTGACCCGCGGTGCCCGGGCGGCCCGTGCGCGGGATGTCGACGCCCTTCAGGTCCGGATGATTCTTGATGTTGTCCGGAGTCTCGCCATGCGCCACCTGCCACAGGATCTCGCCTTTGTTCAGATCGATCGCCGTGATCTGGCCATAGGGAGGCTTGATCAGCGGGAGTCCGCGAACCGTGAGTCCGCCCGTGGGTGCCGGAGCCGGAACCGCCGGAGGAGGCTCATCCGCGCCCTGCGCCGTCGTTGCCGGAGACGGCACGATGTTCGCGCCTGCCTGTCCGCCGCGCCCTCCGCGACCACCGGCCGCTGCCGCGGGAGCCGCGCCCCGGCCACCACCGCGTCCCGCCGCAGGCTGCACCGTGCCGGACATGTAGTCGACGTCGGTCCTCTCTTTGTTGCCCGGGACCAATCCGATCTGCGTCACTGCGGCTTGCGACGACACGTAGACGACGTGCGTCTCCGGATCGTACGATCCGCCGGGCCAGTTCGATCCGCCACCCGCTGTGGCGAGAGTCAGCGTCGCCAGCGGACCTTCCGGCTTCGACAAAGAACCCGGCGTAAACATCGGTCCGATCTTGTAGCGCGAAACAATCTGCTCCGCTTCCGCGCGCATCGCGGGCGTGAAGTTGATCAGGTCGTCAATCGAAATCCCCTGGCGGTCATACGCCGGAGGCTTGGTCGGGAACGGTTGCGTCGGCGAATACCACTCGCCCGGAACGTCGCCCTTCGCCACCGATTTCTCCACGATGGGCCAGATGGGTTGTCCCGTCTCGCGATTCAGCACGTATAGGAACGCCTGCTTGGTGGGCTGCGCGACGGCCTTCACCGTGCGGCCGTTGATCGTGATGTCCGCCAGGATCGGAGGGCACGGATTGTCCATGTCCCAAATGCCGTGGTGAACATATTGGTAATACCACTTCACTTTGCCGGTGCGCAGATCCGCGGCCACCAGGCTCTCGCCGAACAGATTATTGCCCGGGCGGTGTCCGCCGTAGTAATCGCCCGTCGGCAGTTCCACCCCGATGTAGACCGTGTTGAGATCCTCATCCACGGACATCTGACCCCACGATCCCGTATTGCCCGTGTAGGACCACGAATCATTCTGCCATGTTTCCAGGCCCGGCTCGCCCGGTTTCGGAATCGTGTGGAACGTCCACAGACGCTTGCCGGTGCGCACGTCGAAGCCGCGGACGTAGCCCTTCACATTGGTTTTGCTGGTCGGCACGCCGCCCGGTTTGTGTGCCGCGCCGATGATGACGACGTCTTTCGCGATGATCGGAGCCGAATGTAGCCCGATCTCCGCGCTCATCGGATCGATCACCTGATCGTCATCGTCTTTTAAGTCGACGACGCCCGCCTTGCCGAAATTCGCGACCACCGCGCCCGTCTTCGCGTTCAGCGCGACCAGCCGGTAGCCCGGCGTCACGTAGAGAATGCGCTCCTCGCGGCCATCGGTCCAATATCCCAACCCGCGTCCCGAGAGCTTCCGGGGCGCGACATCGCCGCGCTTCCCTTCATTCTCACTATGCGTCCACAACAGCTCTCCGGTCACGGCATCCAGAGCAATCACCGCCCGCCGGGTGCCCGCCGTCGCGTAGAGCACGCCCTTCACCATGAGCGGAGTCCCTTCCAGATTGTTCTCCACCGAAGGACCCAGGTTGTCGGTCTTAAATTTCCACGCCACCTGAAGCTTGTTGAAGTTCGTGGCGTTGATCTGATCCAGCGCGGAGTAGCGCGTGTTCCCCAGATCGCCGCCGTACGTCGGCCACTCGCCGTTCTTGGCTCCCGTCTGTGCTTGGCTCAGCGGAGCAATCGACAGCAGACTCATCATCAGGGCTCCCACGCGGGCCCTGCGCGAAAACTTCAGCTTCATGACTTCCTCCCCGGCAAACGGACTCCGTAAGATTATAGTGGGCCGGCGTCAGAAAAACATCCCCCTGTCCGCATCGAAGTTGGTCCTCTGAGCATCCAAAATCTATCCCGCCTTCGAGCGAGGACGGCTTAGGAGGTCATTGAGTCATGACTGTGCGGCTGGAGCACGCGAATCTCAATGTTCGCGACATCGAGGCGACGATTCGTTTTCTCAAAACAGCATTTCCCGAGTTCCGCATTCGTTTCGAGGGCCGTGACCTAAACGGGAGACGCTGGGTGCATTTCGGAATCGACGAAACCTACCTCGCCTTAACCGAAGCGACAACCGAGCCCGCGCAACACTGGACTCCCTACGAGGGCATCCCCGGCGTAAACCATCTCGCCTACGAGGTCGATGACGTCGAGTCCCTCCGCGCCCGCCTGCAAGCCGCGGGCTATCGCGATTCCACGGTTCCCAACAAGCACCCGTATCGCAGACGCGTCTACTTTTACGATCCCGACGAGAATGACTGGGAGTTCATCCAGTACCTCTCCGCCGACCCCGCACAGCGCCACGACTACTCGATCCCTGACAAGTGACCTTTATGTGACACGCGGTGCCGGATCTTCCGAGGTCATGGTGCTCCGGCGGATCGGTATCAATAGTCCGTCACTACTTCGCGGCCTTGATCTCCGCGTAGAGCTGCGTCAGGATGCGCGTGTTCGTATTCGCCGCATCCGGGACCTTTGCGTCAAAATCCGCCGTCGGTTTCGCCGCGACCACTTCATCCTGCGACTTCCCCTGTGCGATCAAAGCCGCCACTCGATCTCTCAGCGTCAGCAGCATGTCGCGATGGGCCGCCACGGCGTTGCGGTCCACGATCACGCCGTGACCCGGAATGATCTTCGTGTTCGGACCCGCCATACCCACGACCTGGCCGAGCCCCGCCAGCATCCCGTTCAGCGATCCGCCATTCGCGCGATCGATATTCGGATATCCCAGCGACCGATAAAAATCGCCGGTCATGATCACGTCGTTGTGGACGAACTGCACCAGTGTGTCGCCGTCCGTGTGTGCGTGGCGGATCGGAATCAGCCGGATCTCTTCGCCGTTCATGTGCAGCGTGATGGGCTCGTCATACGTGATGACGGGAAGCGCGCCCGCGGGAGCCGGAGTCCCCGGTGTCCCGTTCGCGGCCGGAGCAGGATGTGCCAGACGATCGCGCAATTCCGTGCGCGCGAAAATCGTCACGCCCTGCCGCGCGAAATTTTCGTTGCCGCCGGTGTGGTCGCCGTGAACGTGCGTGTTCACCATGAACCGCACCGGAGCATTCGAAATCTTCCGAATCGCCGCCATGATCTTGTCCGTCAGCGGAGCGAACTCGCCGTCCACCAGGAACACACCCTCCGGCCCCACTAGCGCGCCGATGGTGCCGCCCGAGCCTTCCAGCGTGTAAAAGTTGTTCGTGATCTTGGTGGTCTTGATCTCCACCTTGCTGTAATCCGTCTGCGCCTGGCCGAAAGCCGTCAGCGCCGCCAAAGCAAACAAAATCGTCGACCGTATCATCGAAATACTCCCTTCCTATTTCAAAACGTTGCTGGCATCGGCTTCCGCGATCAGCCGGTCCGCGTCTTCCTGCATCAGGAATCGATCCTTCACCAGCTTAGCGGCCCCTGCCCGCACCGTCGCGACGTACTTGTCATGCGTTCCATACCGCTCTTCCAGCGACAAACGCGGATCGCCCGCCGCCACTCTTTCCGCTTTGGTTTTGGCGAACGGAACATACCCGCCGACTAATCCGCATCCCAGGCCTTTGTTGAATCCCGTGGCCGTGACGTTCCAGCCCAAGTAGCTGCCCAGCGGAGACTGATGCAGCACGCTCGCCACGCCGCTCAGCTCATTGCCGTCCGCATTCACTTTCGGCGCCAGGCTCGGCAGAACCTGCCGGATCGCGGGAGGCTCCATCGAAATCAGACCGCGCATATCGTTGTAGTTGAACTTCGGTCCGAAGTCGTACTCGTAAAACGGAAGTTGAATCCCATCCGGCAGCGGCACACCCGGAATCACCGGGAACCCCAGCGCGGCTTGCGTGGGCTCCACCAAATCGCCATGGTCGAGCCGCGGATACACGCTCGGCGGCGGAGTCGTCCCTTTCACCACCCAATCCACCAAAGCCACCGTCAACGCGCGCATCGTGTCCGACGACGGATTCGGATTGTTCGGCAACTCGCACAGCCGCGGCGGAGCCGGGACCGCAGTCGAAAATCCTCCGCCGCCTCCGCCATGCGTCACGCCGGGAAAATAGTAGCGCCGCACGTTCGCCGGGAGCGGAATATCTTTGTCCGCCTTGGTGCCCACCAGGTCCGGCGACCCGCGCAAGTTCCAGAACTCTGAAGCGCCGAAGGTCTCGAACACTTTCGGACAAGTGTTGCTGGCTGTGCAGCGATCCAGCAGACTCGCTGCCGGACGATGCCGCGCATCATCCGTATAGGAACTCCACGTCTGCACCGCATCGCTGCCGGGTTCATACAGCGCCGCCGCGCCGCTCGGGCTCGCGAAGCGATAATTCATCGCCAGCTGCCGCACGGCGATGTTTGGATTGATCCCGTCGAAAACAATCTTGTGCGCCTCATCCTGGTTGAACCCCAGGTGCACCATGCTGCGCAGGAAATTTCCCGATTGCGAATCGCCCTTCGCGGCCGTGTGTGAAATCTTGCCCGCTACTGGATTCGCAGTTCCGCCATCGTCCTTTGCCGCCGACCGCAAAAACGAAACCAGGTCTCGCGTAGCCGCGAACCCGATGCCGAGCACCAGAGGATCCTTCGCCGTATACGTCAATTCGTACAGATACGCAGGATCGAACCCATTTTTCAGACACACCTTGTCCGGGGCAGGCTTCCCCGGGAACGCAGCCGCCGTGCAATCCGCGAACGCCCAGTCAGTCGAACGGAGCGGCACAATCTCTCGTCCCTCGCCCGCCCTTCGCGTCAGCGTCGCCTTCGCCGTATCCAGCGTCAGCGGAGTGGCCATCGGTGCCGGAGGCTGCCTTCCCCGCATCGCCAACGTGTTCGTATTCGCGGGCATATCGGAAAATCTCACCAGTACCGGACCGGTCAGCGGCGATCCATCCGCGCCTTTCGCCACCGGCACCGTGATCGTTTCCACGCCCGCCGCGGGAGCAAGATCGCCCTGCCAGCCGCTCGCCACAACGATATGTCCAAACTTGAAAAGATCCGCCATCGCCCCTGCGCGAGCCGTCGCCGCGGGCAGTGGAGCCCGCCCTCGATTCGGAACCTCGTAGAACAAAACACCGCTCGCTTTCGAAAGATCCGCTGGAATCGCGAGGGAGAACGTGGCCGAATACTCCACCATGCCCTTCGCGTTGCGAGGCGCGAATTCGATATCGGTAATGATCGCGTTCAGCGGATTCTTCGGATCGAGTTCGCCGAAAACGTGCCCGCTCAGATGTTCGTACTTGCCGATGGACCCGAACACCTGCCCTTGGAACGCCGCCGTCTCGCGATGCTCGATTACCACCTTGGTCACGCGAGCCTGCGCCGCGCCGCAAATCAATACCAGAGCCAGCATCGTCACACGTATTTTCATCGCGCGATCTCCAATCTTTGCGCAATTATACATCTCCCGGTCGCTGGTGTTTGGCGGCCTCGCCTGATAATACTGATACATGCCGAGCACCTACATCATCACGACGGGTCAGTTTCGCGGCCCCGATGGCTCCCTTATGGGCCTGTGCTACGCCGGTCAGCCGCCCTATGTGAACAATGCGTCCGCTGTGACGCTGAAGAATCTGGGCCCCTTGCCTCCCGGTTTCTATCGCATGGGTCCGCCGGAAGATCACCCGACCACCGTGGGTCCTCTGGCGTTGCCCCTGAAGCCTCTGCCCGACAATGATGGAAAACTGGATTGGCTGCACGGCCGCTCGGCGTTCTACATTCACGGAGATAGCATCGCGAAGCCAGGGTTCGCGTCCGACGGCTGCATCATCCCGACGCATCTGCCCACCGGCGAAGTCAACGGCCACGCCGTGCGGGTCGCTATTGTGGCGTTGCGCCAGCATGACGACGTCCTGCAAGTCATCGCGGCCCCGCCCGCGCCTCCCGCTGCGCCCGTGACCACGTAGGCCCACTTAGGCTCGCGTAGCCTGCTACGCTTGAAGTTCTACATACATGGCAGACAAGAAGTTACAAGTTATCCCGCTCGGCGGTTTAGGCGAGTTCGGGATGAACTCAATGGCTCTGCGTTACGGAGACGACATTATCGTCATCGACGCGGGCATGATGTTCCCGGATTCCGAATTGATGGGTGTCGATATTGTGACTCCCGATTTCACGTACCTGGAACAGAACGCGAAGCACGTGCGCGGTTTGGTCCTAACGCACGGACATGAAGACCACATTGGCGGCGTGCCGTTTCTCCTGGCTCAGCTCAACATCCCGGTCTACGGCACCGCGTTCACGCTCGCTCTGGTTGAGCGCCGGCTGGAAGAGCATGAAATGCTCGACGAGGCCAAGCTCAATACGATCAAACCGGGCGACCACCTGGTGCTCGGACCGTTCTCCATCGAATTCATCCACGTCACGCACTCCATTGTGAGCTGCGTCATGCTCGCGATTACGACTCCTTTGGGGGTCGTGATGCACACCGGAGATTTCAAGGTTGATCCGACGCCTACCGACAACAACCTCTTCGATCTGCACACCATCGCCGAGTACGGCAAGCGCGGCGTGCTGCTGCTGCTCTCCGATTCGACCAACGTCGACCGCCCCGGCTACACCGAAAGCGAGCGCGCCGTGGGGCCGCGGCTCGAGGACCTCTTCATCCGCTCGCCGCGCCGCCTGGTGATCTCGTGCTTTAGCAGCTCCATTCATCGTCTGCAAACCATCCTGGATCTCGCCGCCGAGCATGGCCGCAAAGTCTGCTTCTTCGGACGTAGCATGATGAACACTTCTGAGATCGCGCACGATCTCGGATTCCTTACCATCCCCAACGGCGTGCTGCTCCGTCCGCAGGACGTGATGCAAGTCGCGCCGAGCAAGCTGGTCGCGGTCGTATCCGGCACGCAGGGTGAGCCGATGTCCGCTCTCTCGCGCGTGGCCGTCGACAATCACAAGCACCTCTCCGTCGAAGCCGGAGACACCGTTGCGCTCAGCGCCCGCATCATCCCCGGGAACGAAAAAGCGATTTATCGCATGATCAACCACATGTCGCGCCGCGGCGCGGATGTGGTGTATGGCTCCATGAATCCGCCCATCCACGTATCCGGCCACGGCAGCGCGGAGGAGCTTCGCCTGGTTCTCAACCTGGTGCGTCCGAAATACTTCGTGCCGGTCCATGGCGAGTATCGCCAGCTCTCGCGCCACGCCAGGCTCGCTTCGCACCTGACGCACTTGGGCCTGAAGGACACGTTCCTGCTCGAATCCGGCGACACGCTGGAAATCGATTCCGCCGGCGCGCGCAAGGGTCCGCAGGTGCAGGTCGGCCGAGTCTGCATCGACTCGGGCACTATCGATGAAGTGGTCGAAGACCTGGTCATCCGCGACCGCCGCCATCTTTCCGAAGACGGCTTCGTGCTGCCGATCGTCGCGATCAACAAACACACGGGCAAGAGCGAAGGCCTGCCCGAAATCGTCAGCCGAGGCTTCATGTCGCTCGAAGACAGCGGCGAAATGATTCTCGGAGCGCGCACGGTGGTGATGAAGACGCTCGAAAACTCCACCGCAGAAGAGCGCGGCGATTGGGGCGTCATGCAGGAAAAAATCCGCGCGGATCTCAAGCGGTATCTGAATAAGCAAACGCAGCGCCGGCCGCTGATCATGCCGGTGATTTTAGAGGTTTGATTCCGCCCCCTCAGTATCTGTCAAAGCCTTGAGGATGCGCTCGCAGGCGGCGAGCGCTAGCGGTCGACAGGCTGCCTCATAGCGAGCAATTTCGACGTCTTTTCGGGCGAGCGCCTCTCGATTCCAATACTGGCGCTCTGGCCCAATCGGCAATCCGTCCGACTCGCTTTCGATCACGACGAACAGGGTTATGTCTTCCCGCGAGAGTTGACCAGTAAATCCACGAAGAAGCCCAACTAGTTCTCGCGCGGCGAGCAGCACTGGTATCTCGCCCCTGAGGACACAGCGACACGTAGAAACGACCCGTTCGCGGGCAGCGCCCTGAAATCCGTGGACTCGATCGCCCGACGTCATTGCGCTTTATTCTAGCGGACCGGTGGAAGCGTGGCGGTACACTGAAGGCATCGTGGACATCTCAGACGTCTCCGGCTACCTCGGGCATGCCGACCAAGTCTTTTCCCCTCGCAACGAAGAAGAACTCGCCGAGATTCTTGATCGAGCCTCGCGCGAGGGCGTGCCCGTCACCGTGATGGGCGCGATGACCGGGCTCACCGGAGGCGCCGCTCCGCAAGGCGGCTGGGGCGTCTCGATGACCAAGTTCCGCCGCCTTGATGTCGAGCCCGGACACGCCCGCGTCGGCCCCGGAGTCCTGCTCAAAGAGGTCCAGCAAGCCGCCGCCGGGGCAGGGCAGTTCTATGCGCCGGACCCCACGGAGAACACCTCGTCTATCGGAGGCAACATCGCCGCGAACGCTAGCGGCTCGCGCAGCTTCCGCTATGGAGCCACGCGCCGCCACGTGCGCGCCCTCCGCGTCGCCTTCATGGACGGCCGCATCGTCGAATACCGGCGCGGCCAGCCCGTCGATTTCGGCATCACTCCGATCCCTTTGCCGCGCAGCACGAAGCATTCCGCGGGATATCGACTCGAAACCGGCATGGATTTCGTCGATCTCTTCGTTGGCAGCGAGGGCACTCTCGGCGTCGTCACGGAAGCCGAGCTTCAACTCCTCCCCGCGCCCGGCGAGATCATGGGCGGCGTCGTTTTCTTCAAGTCCGAAGACGCCGCGCTCGATGCCGTGGATCGCTGGCGCCCGCTGTCCAACCTGCGCCTGCTGGAATACGTCGACGCGGCGTCGCTCGAAATGATGGAGGTTCCGCAGAAGGCCGCTGTTATGGTCGAGCAAGAGGGCGAGATCGATCTCGACATGACCGACGCGCTTGAAGACGAGTCCTGGTTCGCGATGTCCGCCGCCGACCGCGAGCGGTTCCGCCAGTTCCGTCACGCGCTCGGCGAGCGTTCGAACCAACGCATCCGCAGCGGAGGCTACATGAAGCTGGGCACCGATTACGCGGTGCCCATCGAGAAGAACCGCGAGATGATGCGTGTCTACCGCACCGTGCTCGGCCGCGATCTGAAGCTGCCGTACGTGGTCTACGGCCACATCGGCGACGCGCATGTCCACATCAATACGTTCCCGTCGAACAAGGAAGATTATGAGCGCGCGAAGAAGATTCTCTCGGATCTCGCGTACCCGGTGGTCGAGATGGGCGGCACCGTCGGAGCGGAGCACGGCCTCGGGAAGCGCAAAGCGCACCTGCTGGAGGTCCAGTACAAGCCCGAAGTCATCGAGCAAATGCGAGCCGTCAAGCGCCGCTTCGATCCGCAGTGGCTGTTGGGGCGGGGAAATCTGCTGGCTGTCGACTAGCCGTGCCGGATTACGAGCACATCGCCGTCTTTGACGATGTACTCCTTGCCTTCTAATCGCAGCAGACCTTTTTCTTTCACGCCGACATAGCCACCGTGGTCGATGAGCGCCTTCCAATTGACGACCTCCGCGCGGATGAACTTCTTCTCAAAGTCGCTGTGGATCGCGCCGGCCGCTTTGGGAGCCGTGCTGTTGGAGCGAATCGTCCAAGCGCGGCACTCGTCTTCGCCCGCCGTCAGGAAGCTCATCAGCCCGAGCAGAGAATACGTCGCGGAGATCAAACGCTCCAGCCCGCGATCCGTCAAGCCGTAGCTCGCCAGGTACTCCTTGGCGTCTTCTGCCGAAAGCTCCGCGAGCTCCGCTTCGATCTTGCCGCAAATCGCCGTGACCGCGACGCCCTTGCGCCCCGCGAAAGGCCCGGAGCGATACTTCTCTTCCACCTCATGCAGCTTGGCCGCGTCTTCTTCGCCCAGGTTCATCACGCACAGCATCGGCTTCTGCGATAGAAACTGGAACCCGCGAAGGCGCTTCTCGTCTTCCTCGGCCAGATCCAGCACCCGAATCGCGCGATCCGCCTCCAACTCCCCTTTTATCCGTTCCAGCAGCGCGAACTCTTTGTCGGCCTCGGGATTCTTTGTCTTCTTTCGATCCTTGTCGAGCCGTTCCATACGCTTCTCGACCACCACCAGGTCGCTCAGAATCAGCTCTGTCTCCACGTCTTCGAAATCGCGAATCGGGTCTACCGAGCCCTTCTCGTGCGGGACAGTATCGCTCTCGAACACACGCAGCACCTGCGCCAGCGCGTCCGCCACGCGCAAGCTCGCCAGATAACTCGGATCGCGCAGGGACTCCTTCGAGATCGACGGGAAATCCAAATACTCCACCGTCGCGTAGGTCACTTTGGGTGGCTCAAACAATTTCGCGAGCGCATCCAGTCGAGCGTCTGGAACCTTGGTCATCCCTACGCGAGCTTCCAGGTTGCCGACGCGCGCGGCTTCGTTAATGCCAGTGAGGATCGTGAAGAGACTGGTCTTGCCTACCATGGGCAGGCCGATAATGGCTGTCTTCATATGGGAGCGATCTACAGTGGAACTTCCACCTGGCTGAGAATCTCTGCGATGATGCGCTCGCCGGCGCCGGCAATTCGGGGGGCGAGCGTGGTGCGCGTGTTGATCACGACGCGATGGGCGAACACGGGTCCGGCGAGGCGTTTCACGTCGTCCG
>DASYET010000029.1:0-3842 GCA_036498815.1 Bryobacteraceae bacterium
AGATTGAATGGGGCGGGAACTCCAACCTGCTTGAAGAGGGCTTTCAATTGTACGAAGGCCGCGGCCGCATTTTTGGGGTTCTCGCCAGCCGCCGATTTGGAGTTGGAAGACAGATAGGGTCCGAAAACGGATGCGGGCCGTAGATGACCCTTGACGGTTTCGAGGTGGCCGCCGATACGGATCTGGATGTCTTTACCGTGTTTGCGGGTCAGATCGCGGATGTCCGGATAATTCTCAAACGTAAATGTATTCATACTGCCTTTCAGCCGCTCACTGCGGGGCAGGCTCGCGGTCCCTGGAGTTCGAACAATTTTAACGCAAAGGGATCGAGCGGTCTTGACATATTCCCATATGGGAATGTAGTATCGAGATTATGGCACGGGCTGCTACCACATCGGACGCCTTTAACGCGATCGCTGAGCCCCGGCGGCGGGACATTCTGAGTTACCTGGCGCTGCGGGAGCGTCCGGTGGGGGACATTGTGGCAAGCCTGGGTTTGGAGCAGCCTTCCGTCTCGAAGCACCTGCGAGTCTTGCGAGAGGTGGGGCTGGTCGAGATGCGCCGCGATGGCCGACAGAAGCTTTACCGGACCAATGCCGAGGCGATCCGGCCACTGCATGAATGGACCGGCACATTCGAACGTTTCTGGCGGCATCAGTTGAATCGCGTGAAGGAACGCGCGGAAGAAAAAACGCAAGTGAAACCAAAGGAGAAAGTATGACTCTCACCGCACCAAGCATAGAAAGTTTGACGCTGAACATTGCGCAGGAGGTCCACGTCCAAGCGTCGCTCGAAGCGACGTTCGCGGCCCTGCTGGAACAGATGGGGCCGCATAATGAAACGCCGGACGGCACGGCGATGCCGATGAAGATTGAGCCGTGGCCAGGGGGCAGGTGGTATCGGGACCTGGGAGACAACAATGGGCATTTCTGGGGGAACGTGCAGGCGATCAAGCGGCCGACGCTGCTCGAGATCAGCGGACCGTTGTTTGCGTCGTTTCCGATGGTGTCGAATGTGCAGTACCGGTTGACGGATGTGGATGGCGGGACGCTGATCGCATTCCGGCATACGGCGTTGGGGTTCAATGCGAGCGATCATAAGGACAAAGTCGGGCTGGGGTGGTCGTCGTTGCTCGAGAGGATTCGGAAGGGCGCCGAGGTTCCCGCCGTCACGCGGACGGCGGCGCGGTAGGCAGTCGGCGTAGGCACGGAAATGTCGGCGCGAAATAAAAATGTCCGGTTTTCCGCGAAGTAGAAATGTCCTCTTTCTGCCCAGGGAAGCGGATGTACATGCTAATTTGACCATGCCCGCGGGAGTCGCGTCCTGGCGGGCATCCTAGGCCGATGCGATGGACTGGCTCCAAACGTGATCGGTTGAGCCCTCCAGGCTAGCTTGGAGGGCTTTTTGATTGATAGATCACGGTGGTGAAGTTCGAGCGGAGGCTTAGGATCATAAAACGCGAAGACCGCCGGGCTGGGTTTGCCCGGCGTTCCTGATTGAGGTTTTGACTTTTCTGAGGGCATCACGATTGCGTCTCCGATGGGCGCCTGGTGGCGACTTGGAAGTTATTCATCCACCTGCTTCGGCCACCTCGGTTGTGGTCCTTGCGAACGGGTTGCCCCTGGGTGATCGACTCCGCTGGCGGCGGTTTAATGCCACAAAGACTGATCTCCAGAAACCGCCCTTCATGCCGTACGGCGATGCTTCCGTCGAGGCGAGCCTCAATCCTCAGGAATTGACCCTTCATTCCCGCACGAACACTGGCCTTGCCGATCTGGTACCGCTCGCCTCGAAACTGGATGGTGTAATCGCTATTCACCCTGCGCTGTTCCACGTGGCTCAATGAACTGTCCAGATTGTGCAACTCTGTTAACGACCGGTGAGCGTCCGTTGCGTTGGCGGGAGCCAACGTAAAACGCTGATTCCAGTCCGGAAGAAAAGTGCCTTCCAGATACGCATTCGCTTGCTCGATTGTGGCAACTCCTGCCAGTCGCAGTTCTTTCACCAGCCGATCCTGTAAAGTCTGAAAACAACGTTCGATTCTCCCTTTCGCTTGCGGGCTGTGAGCACTACACCGATGGATTCCCAGCTCGGCCAAAGCCCGGGTGATTTGGGTCGGCGCCATAACTTCGTCGTCGCGGCCGGCCGGTCGCTTTGGAGTCGTCTCGAACATTCCCGCCTTATCCGTGTAAAACTCCAAGGGCCGACCATAGCGCCCTAAATACACCCGGACTACGCGCATGTTCTCTTCGGCACTATCATGCATCGCGAATCGCGCCACCAGCCGACTGGTTGCGTCGTCGATCATCGCGATCAGATAGAGGCGTTCTCCGCGCCCTTCCAGCCAGTCATGCACGCTGGTGTCCCACTGCACCAACTCCCCGCTGCAGTGCCGGCGCTCTCGCCACTGATGCAGCCCCCGCACACGCCGCGGCTGACTCTCCCACAACCCTTCTCCGACCATCCACTTCCGTACCGTGTCCCGCCCCACCCGAACCTCCAATTTGCGCGCTAGATGTTCCGCCGCGAAAGTCGGTCCGAAATCCAAGCACTCCGGCTTTCCCAACTCCGCCATGCAACGCTTCACCACTTCCTCGCTGACGCGGCGGTTCGACTGTCGACCCGTCAACCCGTGAAGCACCGCTCGGTCTCCCTCCACGTTCAACTTCCCCAGCAACCGCCGCACCTGCCGCACGCTCAGTTTCAATTGCTCCCCCGCCTGCTTTTGTGTGAGCTGTCCTTTGCTGGCTTCATGCAGAACCTTCAGCCGGTCCCGCTCCCTTTGCCCCATTTCGAATCTGTCCTCTCCCATCCATCCCAGAATCTGTCAAGAGGACATTTCTACTTCGCGCTATGCGGACATTTCTACATCGCAGCGACACCCTCTCCGTACACGTGGTAAAAACTGGCGCGTCACGATAAGATAGCGATGGCTATGACATTTATCCGACGCGTTGCCGTTTTGGGGGCAGGAACCATGGGTGCTCGTATCGCCGCCCACTTTGCCAACTCCGGGGTTCAGGTCTTGCTGCTGGACATCGTTTTGCCAAACCAGCCGGACCGTAGTGCCGCGGCAAAAAAAGGTTTGGACGCCGCTCTCAAAGGCCGCCCCGCCGCCTTCTTCCTCCCTTCCGCAGCCTCCTTGATCCAGACCGGCAATTTCGAAGACGACCTTCCCAACGTCGCTTCCTGCGATTGGATCATCGAAGCCGTCGCGGAGAATCTCGTCATCAAGCGAGCCCTGCTTTCCAAGGTCATGCAGCACCGCAAACCCGGCACCTTGCTATCGACCAACACCAGCGGTATTCCGCTCATCGAAATCATCGCCGGTTTCGAGTCCGATATTCGCCAGCATTTCTTTGGAACTCACTTCTTTAATCCGCCGCGCTATCTGCATCTCGTCGAGGTGATCCCCGGCCCCGACACCAAGCCTGATTTATTGGCCTTCGCCGCCGACTATTGCGACCGCCGCCTCGGCAAAGGCGTCGTACCCTGCAAGGACACACCGAACTTCATCGCCAACCGCATCGGCAGTTTCTTCGGTTCCACTGTTCAGACGCTTACCGTGGAGCACGACCTCACCATTGAAGAGGTCGACCTCCTCACCGGCCAACTCATCGGCCTTCCCAAGAGCGCCAGTTATCGCCTGCTGGACATCGTCGGCCTGGACGTTTGGGCGCACGTCACCAACAATCTCCGCGACGCCGTCCCCAACGATCCATGGCGATCCCGCTTCGTCATGCAGCCCTTCTTGCAGGAGATGATCTCGCGCAAATGGCTGGGCGACAAGACCGCCCAAGGTTGCTACAAGCGCGTAGGCAAAGACAAGGAAATCCACGCCG
>DASYET010000030.1:0-25748 GCA_036498815.1 Bryobacteraceae bacterium
CGGTTCCGGGATCGGCCTGAAACTGTTCGGCTTTATCGCGGAATCGGTGTTCACCTTCATCCCGGAACGCTGTTCGGGATCATCCCGGAATGCCGTTCGGCATCATCCCGGAATCGCGTTCACGTTAGACCGGAATCCCCAGCGAGTTCCTGCCCGAGGAGGTGAGGCCGCTCTTGGCGGAACATCGTGCCCGGTTAAAGGCGGCGTAGTAGCAACAATCGACAACTTGCCGCGATGGCCGGAAAAGACCTGGGAGAAGAGGACAGTTGCGCGCAGGATGCTTGGCCTCTGAACGGCGAGACACTGCGGATGAGGCAGGCTCCCGCTTTCGCTCACCATTGAACAGCAACATACTGGCAGCCCACGCCTTTTTTGAAATGAAGCGTGAGGGTTTGTATGGCTTGCGGGTTCGGCTGCCGGTCGGCCGGCCGACCGCCCAAGGGAAAAGACCACACGAGGTCAGTGTCGTCGATGTTCCACAGTGATTCCCGCGTTTTCGGAGGACCCAGCATTGCGACGGCGGCTGCCTCGCTCTTTCCAAGCAAATCCAACAGAGGATCAGTGCCGCGCGAGCCCTTGCTGTACACCTTCACCGACTCGACGAGGTTGTTGCGGTAATTCACTCTCATCGATAAGCCATCGTCCCGTGTGTAAGGATAGCCTCCGAAGGCCGAAGAATCTTCCGCATAGTCCGCTGTCGGGGGTCCAAGAATATAAGAAACGTACTCACGGCTGTCGCCCAACAACAATCCAGCGAGGTGCGATACATCCGCTTTGCCGACCATGATCGGCGCCGGGTGTGGTCTCTGCGGCGGCGCTGGAGCAGGGCTGACGACTATTCTTGGCGCAACGGGTGGTGGAGGCGGATTGTGGTTAGGATTGGCTACTGCGCTTTGAGCGTCGCTCGACGTTTGCTTCCCCAGCGGAATCGCGCGATCGTTTGGTCCAAGCTTGATGTGAAGTTCGTTCCGCCAATCGTAACCCAGGGCGGTACCCAGACGGCCCGTGTATTCGAACGAGGCGGGAATCATCTGATACCCCGTCTGCGCCCCGTCACACACTCGCGGGAGATCGCCCTGCGGCGAATCCCGAGCGTACTCAAATGCCTCAAGAGGTTTGACGCAAAACTGCTGATTGGAAGCATGAAATACGTTGTCACCCGGCGAAATTCTGACGCCCCCCCACGTGCCGGTAGAGTCGTAAAACTCAAAAGCGAGAAGAGTGTAGGAGTCCTTACTACCCCAACCGCCATTATGATAGTGCCTGGAGGGGATCTCCTGGCATTTCCCCGGAGCAACTTTAAACCATCCCGAAGCCTGCCACTGGTAACCACTAAAAGACTTCGAATACAAGTAGGCTTGGGCCACGTTGAAAGTGATCGTGCCGTCATTGCACGCAACGATCTGGCCGTCCCAGTCCTCTCCGTTCGCGGGTGTTTGTCCGGGAAGGCGGGAAGCCAGCATCAACATCAACGTCGTCAACGACAAGATCCGGAGTCGGTTCATGTTTTGCTCCTCCTCAGTTCCAAGCCGCTCGCGAGTCTGCGATCAGCAAGGACAACTGGGAGCGAGTCTACCAAAATCCGATACCAAAGCTGGCATCGATCGATCCGGCAGTTGGAAAATTCATGCTTCTGACAGTTTTGCGCCAGGGATCGTGACGGCATCGCTCTGCCCGACCGGGCCGCAATGTTCAGCCTCTCTTGACGCTGTTCGAAGCTGTTCGAGCCGTACTTCTGCTCTCCATTCGGTTTTTGCTCGGTCTAACTCTTCTGCCGTCGCGTTTGGCATGGTCGATTTCGCGTACTCGTTCAAGTACATTTCTTCGACATTGTTCCTAACGTGGGCGGGAAGGTCGAAAAGGATACCCAGGCGGTGAAGCAAGAGCGGATCCAACAAATGCACCTCCTCTACGTTCCCGAGCCGATGACGGCGGAGTTCTGCGCAATAAAGCGCAGCGGCGATGTGCGCGCTTCTATGCGCGGGCGTTCAGAATACTCGCTATGTATCCTCAACAACTCCACGAACTCTCCACGAACTCACCACCTGAGGCATCGGCGCTCTGCCTCAACAATCGCGCCGCACATTGGGAGATGGCGAGGAAACTCCGCTCCAGCGAATCGGAGTCCACATGTCCGCCGGGAAACACGCAGCGGCTCGTCTGATGGCTCGGTTTAGGATTGTCCGGTGGATCTGGAAGGTAAAGCTTGCTCAAAATGTCCGTCAGCTCCGGAACGTTACTCAAGAGCCCGCTCCGAACGTTGACCGTCTGGGGTGAATGTGACTCGGCGACTGCGACAACTGCGGACTGCCCGGCCACTTTGGTCGAGTCCTTAGCGTCGTCCGCCGCTCCGTTATGCAAACGATCCATACATGAACGCTGCCAGCCCTGCGCTGAATTCTCCCGATCGCCTGGGCGGGGTGGCGGCTACAAACATTTTACTTCGAATCGTGTTCTCGGTGATTGGCGCCACCACAATGCGGCAGCTTCAGGAGGAAGAGCCGAAGATCATTGCCCGGCTGAAACAATACGAATCGCTTCGATCACATCGAGATGCAGCGGCTGAGAAAGGGCGGGACGAGGCTCGATCTCTCGCTGACGATCGGCAGGTATGCGGTCCCCCCTGCGGCAAGCTCACAAATCTTCGAGTTCGGCGATCCGACCCTGAAGAACAACTGCGAACCCCTCGACCTCTTGAGGCGAATACCCGGCAGACCGAAACGCATCCCGAATCTGCTCTGGGGACAACTGCGCCAGCAGTTGCCCGAGCCATCTGACATCGTCTCGAGGAACGCTCCTTCCAATCCAGCGTAGTTTCAACTTGCTAAAGTACTCGTGCGGAGTCGCCAGGAAAAAGAGGGATATCCGAGCAGGTGTGTGGAAATCGACATCATCGGGTCCCGTGTGCATAATGAATTTGGAACGGCGGTATGTGCGAAGGTTGCCTCTTGCGTTCCGCAAAGGCCAGGTAAGTCCGCCTGATCCGAAGGTCGATCCCAGGTCGGTAACCATATAAATGCACCCTGGAACGCCCGGGGCTTGGCCCCTTCCGATGCAATAGACTCCATTGTTTTCGTCGGTGAGATCCCAGTTGTTTAGGAGTGCCATCAGTGCTCGCAGACCGTTAAGTTCTCGGGTGCCCGAAAGATCGTTTTCAAGCCATCGCCAGTTTCCGATTCTCTTTTCGCCCTCCAGGTGTCTCTTCAGCCGCACGCGGGGAAGAGAGCCGACGGGTGCAATTAGTTTCTGCCCCCGCCGCAATCGGCGCGGCATGCCGCTCACCTGCAGGCTGGATACAAAGTAATCTTCATTGGCGAAATAGCCGACCGCCCAAACCAGTCGCGAAGCTGCGGTTTCGGGACTGGCTTCCGAGCCGAGCTTGACTGTCCATTTCGAGCCTTCCTCGTCGCGAACAATGATTTTGGGGTTCGTGCCATTTAAGTCTTCTTCTTGAAAGACGAAGCTGCCGTGGGGCTGGTGTTCCTTCCCGCCAGGGCCATAGAACAAATTGCGCGATGAAATGTTCGTGGGATCTTGCCAGAGGATAGGCCGTATTGTCGGTGACGTTTTTGTTGCCGGGTCGGCCGTTAGAGCTTTCAGTTCCGCAAGGACAGCCAGGAGTGTCAGCGCCTTCACGCTCATGGTATCGCCCCAGCAAATGAAGTTCCAAACCCGCGATAGGCAGCTCGCTTGGGCAGTCTTCTGTTGAGAAAAGTTCGAAACTGGAACCGGTTTTAGAGCGTCGGCGTCCACCACCTCCGGACCGAGGTGTGCGCGGCCGGTTGCGTTGGCTAAGGTCCCGGAACGCCTTCAACTCGAAACGGAATCGGTTGGTCGGCATCCCCAGTAGGGAAGGACCTATGCGCAAGCAGCAACTCCTAGTCTCCGTTCTGGCCGCCCTTATTACCGGAGGAACCTTCTTCAGCACAGGCGGTTTGGCATTCTCTCAGACGCGTCCAACCCCCGCGAAGCCTCCGTCTGTCAAGCCGGCTCCGGACGCCGGCGCTACTTCATCGGATGCCCCGAATAACCTCGCCTGGAACACACTGAACGAAGGCCTTATCGACGGCGATGCGGAGCATTGCAAGCAGGCCCTCGAGGCCTTCAGCACAATGGGCGATACACCGAATGCGGTGCAACAGGTGGCCACAACGCTCCGCGAGGATAAAGATATGCTCGTTCGTCAAGCGGCTGCGTCCACCTTGGGAGAGATGGGTTCTTCAGAAGCAATTCCTTTCCTGATACACGCGATTAACGATAGCCCAGAAGTGAGCTTCACGGCCGCCAAGTCACTCTGGGAATTAGGCGACAAGGAAGATGCCCGCGAAATCTTCGTTGAGGTGATGGAAGGCGATCGTAAGGACGCGCCCGGCAGATTCCAGGGTGCCGTCCGCGAAGCGAGGAAGAAATTACGCCCCGGCGAACTCGCACTAATGGGGGCCAAGGAAGCGGCCGGAGTATTTGGACCAGGATCCTTCGGCGTCACCGCTGTAGCCGAAGCCGTCAAAGCGAGCAGGAAGGATTCCGGCGCCCCTGGGCGTACCATCGCCACTGCACTGTTGGCAAAGGATTCAGATCCTAGTTCCTTGGCCCTGCTCGAGTGGGCCATCGGCGATGAGAGTCCAGCCGTGCGTGTCGCGGTAGCCAAGGCCCTCGGGGAATGCGGAAATGTGAACACGATTGTGAAACTGCTACCAATACTCTCAGATGATCGACATGCGGTGCGATACATGGCGGCGGCCTCCATTGTGAAGCTGAACCAAAAGAATCACTGAGGCGTTTTCTTGATCCCGCTTCGCCAATCTGGCGTTGTCACTCCGGCAATTGTGGAGCGCGGGCGGCACGGCCTTTGGGATCTGCGAAAGGGACCGCAAGCTACCGATAACACTTCTTATCGGGGTCCTTCTCTCGCGAGTCCAAAGCGGGTCCGTTGGAGCGCGACGCCGTGCCGCAATAGCGTCAGGGGTAAACGCGTCGCTGTCTCACTTCAGCATCGGAAGCACGTTATCGAGTGCCCAGAGTGTGGTCGCACGCTCGCTGCTGCGGTACACGATGCGCGAGCCGTCGCGGCTCACATCGAAGCCAGCTAAGTTACTTAGCTCGCCGGCGAACACCAGAGTCGGTTGACTGCCACCATCCGCCGGGACTCGCATCACTCCCCACTTGTCGCCGTCGCCACCGGCCTGAATAAACAGGATCGACCCGCCGTCTGGGTCCCAGACCACGGTACCGCCGCCAATAATACGGCCGGTAGGGGCCCAAATCTCCCGAAAATCGCCGCCATCGGCGGAAACGCGAGCGAGACGCAGTTTTGGGTCTGTCCGAGAACCCGCTAGGGGACCGTCGATCCACCCGATCGCCAGCGTCCGCCCATCCGGGCTTAGATCGGCCGATGGCGCGCCCCACAGGTCCGCAAAGGTGGCCAGAACCCGCTCTTGACCAGTGTTGCGATCGCGGGCCAGTACGCGGTACGTCCCATGGTCATCCGTGTTGCACTGCATATACAACGTCTTCTCGTCCGGAGAAAGCATGTAGAGCCCGCAATTGCCGTACGGGAGGGGTTCCTCCAGGGCCCCGCTTCTTAGATCAATGCGGAAAAATCCCCGGGCCCCATGGTCGCGCCAGACCTCAGTGGTGACGCTTGCACCATCGTGGGACCATCTCGCAGCACGGCCATCGGTAGTGCCGATCTCCGCCAGGGGCGTCCGCTCCTCACCGGTTTCGAGCGAATGGATCACCAGATCGTAACGATCGCCCCCCGGATGGTGCCGCTTGAACGCGAGCGACTTCCCATCCGGAGAAAACGTGGGCGCGAGACCGATGACACCTTCCAGCTCTGGCACGCTGCCGCTGGGAGAAATTTTTACGATGTGGATGTGCTCGTCGTTTTGAGTGGTGCTGTAAAAGTAGGAACCGTCGGCTATCCCCAGCGCCTCGAGCCCATTGCCGAGATCGCCGCTCACCAGCGATTCCTGCCCGGCCGCCTTTCCGTTCAGGATGGCGATCGACCACAAGTCGTCCTTCCCCGAACGGTTGCTGATGAACAGAATGTGCCTGCCGTCCGGCGTCCAAACCGGGTCGCCGTTGGACCCCGCGACGTTAACGATCTCGGCTTCACTGGAGCCATCGACGGCGAGAACATAGAGGTGCTGGCCACTTGGGTCCGTGGGCGCGGGTGGATTGCCCGGGTTGACCGCGAGGGCGGAGTAGACAATGTACCGCCCGTCGGGCGAGAGACGCGGACGAGTAGCGCAGGCGCGCGTCCCCAGTGACTTGAGCACTGTTACGGCACCGTCGGACATGGACACCCGCGCGAATTGTCTGAAGTCGGGCCTATCGGCACCGAGCTTTCCAATGAGCACCAGAGCCGACTTTCCGTCAGGAAACCAATCTTCCGGCGTGTAGTCGACCTTCTCGGGGATTTCCACCAGGACTCGCGGCTTACTCCCCGGCTCCTTTCCCATGAGCCGCAATTGGGTACGGGCAAGGGTTTTTTCGTGCCATACGTAGAGAATTGACTTTCGATCCGGTGAGAAAACAGGCATATCGGGCCAGGCGTCCCAAAGCTTCTCCTTTCCGGATACAACCATCAGCCGCTTGACTTGTCCCGTCGCCAGATCACGGATCGCAAGGTCGTTGTGATCCCCGTGCGGAAGCACCAGCGAGCGTCCGTCGCGGCTCACGTTTGCCTCATCGGCACCTAGGCAACCGTCGGTGCACACCAGCCGCTTGGCGAGCGGGCCGCTCTTGGCCGAAGCCGCCTGCGGCCGAATCCCGTTGCCGACCATCACTAAACACAGCAAAATCGCCAGAGCGAAGGAGGGCACTCGCCAGAACGTCCGCACCGGGGCCGGTGGGGGCTCCGGAACCACCTTGCGCGAGAGACGCCAGGCGTCGATCTCTCTGGGATAGGCATAAACACTGCTTCTACTGTTATGGGTGTGGCGGTGGACGGGAAGTCCCTCTTCCAGTTCCCACCTGCGGGCGGTCCGAGCGTCCCGCTGAAGATACGCTCCGATCTCCTTCCACGACTCCAACCGCTCCTGCGTTGTCTGGTCTGGTTCCTTAACGTTCATGACGACTGTTGCTCCTGAATGGCGTTTGGGCTTGCCCAGAGTAAGGCGGGTTCGCTGTTCCGGCAACTGACAAGAGCGGACAAAGCAATTGTAGGCCATTGAAACAGGTCACTGTCCTTCAATTTCAGCCGTGTGGCGGGCTTCAGAGTCAGGAGGCTAGCGGGAGCCTTTCACCCCGACAGAGTTTGAGAAACGCGGCCAGGCGATCCCTTGGAGACCCACAGATTTTACTTCATCGTAGCGGCTTGAATCGAGTGCAGCGGGCCTCCTGCCAGCGTAGGTGCCGATAATGTGGGTTATCGTGGCCCGTCCTTAACTGCGCTTCCTAGAGACCTAATCGGGTTACCTCCGGAGTGCAGGCGATGCAGAACTCATTCGGCCATCGCCGGGTGAGGTGAGATAGAATCGACTAACACTTCATGCCCCTGTCAGCGGGAAGCAAACTTGGTTCGTTCGAGGTTACCGGCCCTCTCGGTGCCGGCGGTATGGGCGAGGTCTATCGCGCCACCGACCTCAGACTCAAACGTGACGTCGCTCTAAAAGTCCTCCCCGCCGCTCTCGCCGACGATCCCTCCCGCATGGCCCGCTTCCAGCGGGAAGCCGAAGTCCTCGCCTCGCTGAACCACGCCAACATTGCGCAGATTTACGGACTCGAAGAGTCGGAGATCGAACCAGGCAATTCCGTCCGCGCTATCGTGATGGAACTCGTCGAGGGAGAAACGCTCGCCGAGATCATCAACCGGGGCCCTCTCCCCATCGAAACCGCCATTTCCTACGCCAAACAAATCGCCAGCGCTTTCGAATACGCGCACGACAAATCCAAACCGGTAATTCATCGCGACCTCAAACCCGCCAACGTGCAGGTCACTCCCGACGGAATGGTTAAGGTTCTCGACTTCGGCCTGGCCAAGGCCCTAGCCGACGAGCCCTCGGAATCCGTCTCCAGCCTCGCCAACTCGCCGACTCTCACCATGGGCCCCACTGTCGTCGGCATGATCCTGGGCACCGCCGCCTATATGAGCCCCGAGCAGGCCAAGGGGAAACCCGTCGACCGCCGCACCGACATCTGGTCCTTCGGCGTGCTGCTCTATGAGATGGTCACCGGAATCCAGTTGTTCAAAGCCGACGACGCGGCCGAAATTCTCGCGTCGATCGTACTCACCGAGCCCAAGCTCGACGCCGTGCCCGCACGACTCCGGACCGCGATCGCCCGCTGCCTTCGCAAAGATCCGCGCAAGCGTTGGTACTCGATGGAGGATGTCCGCTTCGCACTGGACGAGTCTGTATCCGAGCCCAAACCCGCGCCCGCCGATGTCACTCCCCTTCCCGCCGCGCGTCCCAAAAGCATCTGGGCTCGCTTGGCGCTGGGGCTGACTGCGTTGCTTTTTCTGGCTGCCGGAGCCGCGGCGGTCTGGTTTCTAAAACCGTCGCCGACGCTGAACATTACCAAGTTCCCTATCACCCTCGGCGAAGGGCAGGCGTTCACCAATACGGGGCGCTTGGATCTGGCAATGTCTCCGGATGGCACGCAGATGGTCTACGTTGTGAACCGGCGGCTGTACATTCGCTCGATGGCAGAACTCGAGGCGCGGCCGATTCCCGTAGCCGAATCGCCCGGCGGCGTGACGAATCCGGTTCTTTCGCCGGATGGCAAGTCGGTGGCCTTTTGGAGCGTTTCTGATACTTCGATCAAGCGAGTCGCGGTGAGCGGCGGGGCGCCGGTGACGATTTGCCCCGCGCAGAACCTGCTCGGCATGAGCTGGAGCGAGGAAGGGATCGTGTTCGGCGACGGGGGGAAGAACATCCTGCGCGTCTCGCCCAATGGCGGCAAGCCCGAAGCGCTGGTCGCCGCCAAGGACAATGAATTGATCGCGGATCCACAAATGCTGCCCGGCGGGCAGGCCGTGTTGTTCGGGATCCTGCAAGGCGGCAAAAGCGGCAAAATGCAACTTGTCGCGCAGACTTTGAAATCCGGCGCGCGAAAAACGCTGGTGGAAGACGGCGGCGCGCCCCGCTATCTGCCCAGCGGGCACTTGGCTTATTCGCTGAACGGCGTCCTGTTCGCGATTCCTTTCGACGCGAAGCGTCTGGAGACCGGCGGAGATGCGGTGGGTGTTGTGGAGGGGGTTGCGCGTGCGGCCACAACTGGCGAGACGCAGTTCGCTTTTTCGAATACCGGGTCCATGATCTACATTCCGGGTCCTGTGTCCACGGTTTCGGTGGGACAGAGCGTGCTGGGACTGGTGGACCGGAAAGGCGACGTGGAGCCGCTGAAGGTTCCGCCGGGAGCTTACTTAAATCCGCGCATTTCGAGGGACGGCAAGCGAGTCGCGTATCAAATGGACGAGGGCAAGGACGCGAGCATCTGGATTTGGGAATTGTCGGGAGTGACGGCGCCGCGGCGCTTGACACTTCCGGGGTCGGGAGCGAATCGGGCTCCGATCTGGAGCTCCGATAATCAGCGGGTGGCGTTTCAGTCGGATCGCGAAGGCGACCTCGGCATCTGGTGGCAGCGCGCGGACGGCAACGGGACCGCGGAGCGGTTGACCAGGCCCGACAAGGGAGTCGCGGATGTTCCGGATTCGTGGGCGCCGGACGGTCAGACGTTTTCCTTCACCGAGGAGAAGACGGGCGCATCCGAAGTGTGGACGTATTCGCTGCACGACAAGAAAGCTACCGTGCTGGCGGCGACTCCGGGCACGCCGCTGGGCAAGAGCGTGTTCTCGCCGGATGGCCGCTGGGTGGCGTACCAGTTGAACGCACAACCGAACAGCCGCATTTATGTGCGCCCGTTCCCGCGCACGGAAACGGAATTTGTTGCGCCGGTGGATGGGGACTCGCATCATCCGGTTTGGTCGCCGGACGGAAAGGAATTGATGTATGTTTCCGGGGCGAGTCAAAGCGGAAGCATGAGCATCACCACGCAGCCGAGCGTGAGTTTCGGCAGTCCGGTGCACGCGCCGCGGGCGGGGTTCAACACGCAGGTCCCAGCAAGTGTGCGGACCTTTGACATTCTTCCGGATGGCAAGCACTTTATCGGCGTGGTCGCGGCGGGCACGTCGCAGGCGGGCGGCGGGGCCGGCCAACCGCAGATTCAAGTGGTGCTGAATTGGTTTGAGGATGTGAAGTCGCGGGCACCCGGGAAGTAGCGGCCCCGGGGAGCACCGGGGTAGTACCACTGAGCATGCGACTCGCGGCCGATAATGTGACCCATCAGGCGGCATGCCATGGGGTCGAAGCCGCTGGTGCAATGCTCCCGACGCATCGCTAAACGATCAGCGCTCGCCTGTCGCCATTTCAAAGATACGCGCATCGCCTGGTTTCCTTTCTTCTTCGTAAATCCGTGCCATGATGCCTGGCCAAGGAGCCGACTGCGATAAACTGATTCAAACGCAATGCCCCTCTCTACCGGCGATCACCTTGGTAACTACAAGATCCAATCCCTGATCGGCAAAGGCGGGATGGGCGAAGTCTATCTCGCCATCGACATCCGCCTGGGCCGCTCGGTCGCCATCAAAGTCTCCTCCCGCGAATTCAACGACCGCTTTGAGCGCGAAGCTCGAGCTATCAGCACCCTGAATCACCCCAATATCTGCACCCTCTACGACGTAGGTCCCAACTACCTCGTGATGGAGCACATTGAGGGCGACACTCTCTCCAAGCTCGTCCAACAAGGCCAGGTCCCGCTGGAGAAGACTCTCGCTTACGCCATCCAAATCGTCGACGCCCTCGCCGCCGCGCACGCCAAAGGCGTCATCCATCGCGACCTGAAACCCGGCAACATCATCATCACCCGCAACGGCGTCAAAGTCCTCGACTTCGGCCTCGCCAAACTGAACGGCCTGAAATCGACAACCGACTTTACCGAAACCCTCCAAACCGTAACCGAGCCCATCACGAAAGCCGGCACCGTCCTCGGCACTCTTTACTACATGGCGCCCGAGCAGGTCGAAGGCAAGGAAACCGACGAGCGCTCCGACATCTTCTCCTTCGGCGTCGTCCTCTACGAGATGATCACCGGCCAGCGCCCCTTCACCGGCGACACACAGGCCGCAGTCTTGGCCGCACTCCTCAAGGACAAACCACCATCGATGAGCCATTGCCAGCCGCCGCCTCCGCGTGCACTGGATCGCCTTGTAAGAAAGTGCCTGGAGAAAAAGCCCGACGACCGCTGGCAATCCGCACGCGACCTCAAGCCCGCCCTCGAGCTCATTGATCTCGACGCACCCCCCGCCAGCACTACCAGCGCCAGCGTTCCCATTCAGTCCCGGCCGCTTTCCAAATCCTGGCTGTGGCCCGCGATGACGGGCGTGCTGGCTCTCGCCCTCGCCGCCGGCGGCGCGTACGAATTCTGGCCGAAGCAAAAGGCGCCCGAGCGCGCAACTCGCTTCCAGATCAAGCTGCCAGATAACGTTGCCTTCAACGAATACGTCTCCGTGTCGCCCGACGGGCACAAACTACTCTTCAACTCCACCAGCGATCAGGCCGGCCTGTGGATTCACGACCTGGATACCTTGTCCTGGCGCGCCTTGCCCGAGACACGCGGCGCCCGTTCGCCCTTCTGGTCTCCGGATAGCCGATTCCTAGGCTTCGCCTTGAAAAATGAACTAAAGAAAATCGAAATTGCCGGCGGGCCTGCCCAGACCCTGACCCGCTTGTCTTTCAACGCCGGCACGGGCGCATGGAATCAGGACGGCGTGATCGTTTTCGGATCTTATGGCGTGAATGGACAGGCCCTCTGGCGCGTGTCCTCCACGGGCGGCGAGGCTACCCCGCTGACGGAGCTGGACCGCGCGCGCGGAGAACGATCCCAAGCTCTGCCCAGCTTCCTTCCCGATGGAAAGCATTTCGTGTATCTTCGGGTGGGCTCGCCAGAAGTCGGAGGGATCTATGTCGGATCTCTCGACGCCAAGCCCGGCGAGCAGTCTAAGGAGCGAATCCTCGCCAGCCAGTACGGGGTCCCCTACATTGACGGCAACCTATTCTTCGTGCGCGACGGCACTTTGATGACCCAGCCCTTCGATGCAAAGAAGTTGCAACTCACCGGAGAATCCGTCCCCGTGGCCGAACACGTCGGCGCCGAGCGGTCCGCCGCTTGGTTTTCTGTCTCACCTACGGGTGTGCTGGCATTCCGCTCCGGCTCCGCACAAGTCGGCCAGGCCTTCCAGCCCACCTGGTTCGACGCTCAGGGGAAGCCGACGGGTACGCTGGCAGAGCCCCGGCCGGACGGAGGCTACACCATTTCCCCGGATGCCACGCGCGTAGCCGTGCGCGACACTCCCTCGGGACAAAATGGCGACATCTGGCTCATCGAGTTTGCACGCGGCATCCGCACTCGCCTCACCTTTCGCCAAAGTCCCGGATCGATCCCCGTCTGGTCGCCCGACGGCAAGAACATTATCTTCTCCGCCGGAACCACTGGTCTGGAAGCGATCTACGAAAAAGCCTCCAGCGGAGCGGGAGAAGAAAGGCAACTCCTTAAGACGCCGGGCGAGACCTTGATTCCCGCAAGCTGGTCCCGCGACGGCAGCTTTCTTCTTTATGTCGTCAGCGATCAGAAATCCCACAGCAACATTTGGTTGCTGCCGATCGAGTCTCCCGGAGCCGGCGAACGCAAACCCGTCCTGCTCCTGGCGACTGGATTCAATTCAAGCTGGCCGCAATTCTCCCCGGATGGCCGCTGGATCGCCTACAACTCAAATGAGTCCGGGCGCGCCGAGGTCTACGTGCGGCCCTTTGATGCGGCCCGCCCCGCGCTCGGTGAAGGCAAATGGCAAGTCTCGAAGGACGGAGGACAACTCTCCCGTTGGCGCGCCGATGGCAAACAAATCGTTTTCCGCGCGTCCAGCGGAGCGCCCATGGTGGCAGACGTAAACGCGGCTGGCGCAGCGTTTCAGGCCGGCGCTCCCCGGCAGCTTGTTCCGCTTCCCCCCGGAGCAAACGGCGATTGGGACGTTACTCCCGACTTCAAGCGGTTCCTCTTCGCCATCGCACCCTCCGCCCAGTCCCCTGGCGACGAGCCCATCACCGTGATCCTCAACTGGAAAGCCTCGCTTAAGCACTAGGCTCGCTCCGAGCTTCACCTCCCTTGCCGGACTAAACTCACCAAGCGCGACCCTCTTATGGGTAGGATCTCCCGCATCTTCCGCCGTTTTGAGCTTAGTCATCGCGATAACATCGCGTGTTGCAAGTGGACCGATGATCTCGTGCGGTTCGAGTTTGGCGCCAACCGACGGCATGGCGTGCCAGTAGATTCCGGCCCACAGCGGCGACCAATGACCAGGTAATGAGTTGGGCAATCCCAACAATCCGTTGGCGCCGAGCAGAGTCCGATAATATGCGACATCAGTCCCTCAAAGTCCATGGTCGCCGACAAACCAGGAGTTGGCCCACTCAGTCCTGCGCGGGCCAATGAATCACTTGGCTACCGGAACCTTACGCCGGAGCTCGTCGAAGAAATTTTGGAGGAAGACGACTTCGTGATCTTGAACGGGGACGGCGGGAGCGTCGACGGGCCCCAGGACCGCCAAGCGCTTGCCGTCGGGCGAGAGGGTTGGGTCGCTGCCGCCTAGTTTGGCGATCCAGACGCGAGGTTTTTCGGTTTCGAAGGTGTCGCCTCTGACGCTGTAGTTCACCGCCATCTCCTGATCGCCGGAGCTGTAGAGCAAGGTGCGGCGGTCGGGCGACCAGACCGGGTAACCGCCGCCGCTATTGGAAATTTGCCACTTGCCGCCCTGACCGGAGGCGGGCGGTGGGAACGCGCGGACGTAGACCTCTCTATGCCCCGATTCGGTGGAATCGTACGCGAGCCAGCGGCCGTCCAGCGAGAAGGTTGGGCTCTGGTCGATGAATTGATCTTTGAGAAATTGCTCGGGCTGGCCAGCTTTCAACTGGCCGTTCCGGTCCTCCAGCGGCGCGGTCCGGATTTGCGGCAGTCCGGCGATTTCCATATACGCCAGCCGCTTGCCGTCCGGCGTGACGGACCAGGGGACGCTGAGAATCTTGCTCTGGATTAAAGGCTGCGGCTGCCCTGCGCCGTCGGAGCGTGTCCAGGAGATCGCGTTGCCCAGGGAACTGAAGACGATGTACCGGCCATCCGGAGTCCACACGGGCACGTCGTTCACTCCGCTGGAGGTCAAGCGGTTCAGGGCGTCATGAGCCAGGTCATAGACCCAGATGTTGCGGCCCGATCCGTCCTCGATCGCCAGCGCCACGCGCTTGCCATCGGGCGAAAGGCGCGGAGCCGTATAGACGCCGGGCTTGACGAGGAGGGGGTCGCGCTTGCCCGCGGCATCCACCCATTGAATGGTCATCAGGTTCCCGGCCACGCCTCCCCGGCGTTTGCGGTAGACCAGAGTTCCGTTGCGGGAGACATCGTACTGCCCTGCGGACGTCGGCCCGTGGACGCGCATGTCGTCCAGGATCGGCACGGCGTTGCCGCGCGTCTCCAGCTTGTCGAGGTCGAAGGGGACGGCGAAGAGCGTGGACTTGTTGTTGTAAATCAGGTGGCCGCTGGGCAGGTAATGCGGGGTTATTCCTCCGCGCACCACAACCTTCCGGCGGCGATCGGAGAGGGTGACCACTTCGATGGTGTCCTTATCCACATCCGGCGGCGCGGAAACGGCCACAAACAAAACCGCCTTGCCGCCCGGCAGGATTTGCGGAAGGCCGTGGGCGAGTTCTCCGCTGGCTACTTCCGTGAGCGTTGCCGGCGGACCTCCGGCCGGGGGAATCCGCCCCAGGCCCTTCCCGAATCCAAGGGGAAAAACAACGCTGCCATCCTCACCCCAGGCCACGCCGCCGGTTTGGCTCGTATCCGCCAGGGGCACGACTGCGCCGCCTTCGATCGAAATCTTGTTGATTTTGCCTCCGGCGATGTAGCCCACCCATTGGCCGTCGGGCGAGAAGAAGGGGTCGGCCGCTCCGCCGGTGCCGGGGAGCTCCGTGGCCTTGGGCTGGTCCAGCCTTCGAAGAAAGAGCGCCGGCGGGTTGCCCGCGATATAGACCAGCCGTGTGCCGTCGGGCGAGATCACTACCGAGGTCGGGGGCTGGCTGATGGGGACCAGGGAAACGTCGGGGCCGAGGTCGACATCCAGACGCACCAGTGGCTGCTCGGCGGGGGGCTTTTCGCCGAAGTGGAGAAATGCGAGGGCGGCGAGACCGAGCGCGAAGGCGGTTGCGACGACCCAGGGCAGCCTGCTCCGGGGCGCGGGCACGGGGACCTCAATTACCGCGCGCGCGGCCGCTTCGGTTGGTTGAGGCGCAGCCTCCAGCAGCTCCCACACGTCGCCGATGTCGCGGAGGCGCTTCTTGGGATCTTTCTCCAGACACTTCTTCAGAAGGCGGCGCACCTCGAAGGGAACCGAGTCCAGTTTCGGCTGTTCCTTTACGACCGAGGCCAGGGTCTCGGTGACGTCTTCCCCTTGAAAGATACGTTCGCCGGTGAGGATCTCGTGCAGGACCACGCCGAAGGCCCAGATGTCGGCGCGCTTGTCGACGGCTTTGCCGCGCGCCTGCTCCGGCGGCATGTAGGCGGCGGTGCCGAGGATCATTCCCATTCGAGTCGCCGCCATGCTGAGCGTAGGAGAGTTCTCGGATTGCGGAACGCTCGTCACGGCCGCGTCGAATTTCGCGAGGCCGAAGTCGAGGACTTTTACCGTGCCGTCGGGCCTGATTTTGATGTTGGCGGGCTTGAGGTCGCGATGGGTGATGCCCTTCTCGTGCGCTTCATTTAAAGCTTCTGCGATTTGCTTCGCGATGCGCAGGGCCTCATGGAGGGGCAGCGGGCCCTTGGGAGCTTCGCCCTCCACGAACTCCATCACGAGGTAGCCAAACCCATCCGGCGAAGTGGCGACGTCAAAGATCTGGCAGATGTTCGGATGATTGAGCGCGGCGACGGCCCGGGCTTCGCGCTCGAACCGTTCGGTGAATTCCGCCGCCGAAACTTTGATGGCGACGTCGCGGTTAAGGCGCGGATCGCGGGCGCGGTACACCTCGCCCATGCCGCCTTTGCCAATCGGCTCGATGATTTCGTAGGGGCCAAGCTTCTCGCCAGCGGAAAGTGCCATGACTGTCTGACGAGTTTATCGCAACGACATGAGAAAAACGGCGTCAAAGGAATGATTAACGGGCTACACGGAGAAGTGGTCCCGAGATCAAAGCCTGGCCGCACGCGTCGGCAGTGGGTAATTTTCAGACTTCTTCGAGTATTGGTCCGATGTCGGGACCATCAGAAAACCAGCCTCTAGGCGGAGGGCCGTACACCCGATCGAAGAATTCATTCCTCGCCGCTCTGAGCTTGGGCGCCACGTCGTCGGCTGGCTTAATTGCCTGGGGCTCTTGTCGCCAGCGGTCCGTCCCTGTTTGAGCGAGCGACTGGACGGAACACAAACTGACGGCGATGACCCCGAAGACCGCGAAGACCGGGTTTATAGGAACTGCCCGCCACATGCGAACGCCTACCGGCCTAATGTTAACGTTTTCTGGGAGCCCGCGTTGCCGCGCGGGCGGATCTCTGAGCACCCCCGCGACAACACCTTTAGTTCGTTCATGCTGAGCGTGAAAGATGTCCAACACGATTCTGTAAAATAGCCTCGTGGCACCTCCATGCTGGCGGTGTTGATCACTTTGGCGCTCCGGGCTGCGCGCAAACGCGGGGGTGTTTTCCACCGCTTATGAAGTTCTGTTCGCGAATTCCCTTTGTGAGCGACCTGGGATGAGAATCTTGAGTTAGTCAGGAAGGACCGCCCTGTGGTTGTTCAACGACCGGCCCAGTGGCCCGCTGAATCAAATCTGACGGGACGCGCATCTCACGGGCGGAAAATTCGCTTGGCGGGCGTCTGAGAAGCAACCGCCGCTGAGTCGATCTTCCCATTGTTGCCGAATATCCTCAGGGAAGACGATGATCGTCTTACCACGCCAAAGCAAGTCCAGCATGCGTCCATGATCCGGCCTTGTCCCACGCTGGATGTAAACGACTGATCCCTTAGGGAGCATGACGGTACGTTGTTGTTGTTCGAGCGCTTCAAATGCCAATCGTCGCTTTTGAGGCGGAAGGTCTTGCCCAGTTAGCATGTCAGTAACCTCCACACTTCGAAGGACTAGGGAGGAGTGCTGAGTGTTTCCTTGAGGTTGCGCCCGCACCGAGTTTAAAGGCGTCTCCTAGGGGGATGGATCCGGCTAACTCACTGCTTTCAGTGGCGGTTTTGTGAAGAAGTGTACAATGTCCATAATTTCTAACCTCTAAAGACAAAGTCTCTATCTTGAGGTGGCACTAGGAGTTGATCCGATCCGCGTCGTGCGGCGCGGTGCCGGGGACGCCGACTGTCGCCGCAAGTCGAGTTGGTCTCATGGGTCACCACACACGACAAGACTTCGAAGCGGCCCTAACCATCGGGTCTCCCTCTTTGCAGCCGAAGGCCTTCCGAAACTCGAGCATGTTCGAAAGAGGTCCAATGACGCGATATTTGGCCACCGGATGATTGTCGGTAACGACCATCAGGCGCTGTTGCTCGATCCGCATTGAATCGCCCCGAGCCTGACCCCAACTGAGGAAGAACCTCTGCTCAGCCGTGAAGCCATTTTCGACAGGAGGGTGCGGTTTCCCCTCAATGGACTTCATATAAGCGTCGTACGCTATATGCGCCCCCGCAAGATCACCGATTGATTCGCCCAGCACGAGTTTGCCGTTGTGGTGCACGCCGGGTTCGATGAAGTAGTTCTCAAACTGATCCACAACGCAATCAGTCCGTTCGAGGAACCGTTTGCGGTCTTCGTCCGTCCACCAGTTCTTCAGGCGCCCGTCGGCATCATATTGGGAGCCCTTATCGTCAAAGCCATGACTAATTTCATGTCCGATGGCGACTCCGATGGCGCCGTAATTAACGGCGTCCTCTGCAGTCGGATCGAACATGGGAGGCAAGAGAATTCCCGCGGGAAACACGATCTCGTTCGCGACAGCGCTGTAGTAAGCGTTGGAAGTCGGTGGGGTCATGTGCCAGCGCGTCCGGTCCACTGGCTTGCCAATCTGCTCGCGGTCGTCGAGAGCGTTGAACCGAAGCGCGTTGCCGACCGAAGCAAAGTAGTTACCGCGCGAGACGGAAAGGCCGGCATAAGAGCGCCACTTATCGGGATAGCCAATCTTGGTGCTGACGGCCGCAAGTTTGACGAGCGCCTTCTGTTTGGTTTCGTCCGTCATCCAGTCGAGGGCGAGAATCCGGTCGTGCAACGCCGCGAGGATGTATTTCACCATTTCCAGCATGCGGGCTTTCGACTCGGGAGGAAACGCCTTCGCGACATACGCCTGGCCGAGGGCATCGCTCAGCAGAACGTCGGCGCGTTCGACGCAGAACTTCCAGCGGGGATCCGGTTCGGCCTTCCCGCCCAGGTAGCGATCCTCAAATTCAAACATCTCCTGCCGGAAGGGCGTGGAAAGGTCGCGTGCTCCGATTCGCACTACGTTCCAGGTCAGAAAAGTTTTCCAGTCGTCAATGGAGTCAGCATCGAGTTGGCGGTCGAACTCCTTCATGTATTTCGTATCGGATACCCGCACTGTTCCGTCGAGCGGCAGACCGAGTGTCCGATAGTACTCGGACCAATCGAAGTGCGGCGTCAGCTCTTTGAGCTTCGCGACTTCGACGTGAGTGTTGACTTTGTAAGGGTCGCGCCGATCCACGCGCGATAAGCGCTCGCGCGCGAAGTCTGTCTCCATCCGAAGGATCGTCCGCGCGGCGGCGGACGCCTTCTCCGCGGACATTCCAGCCAGTACAAACAGCTTCTGAATATGCAGCGTGTAGCGAGCCCGCGATTCCTTCGACTTCGCGTCGTCCTTCAGGTAGTAATCGCGATCGGGTAAGCCGAGTGCAGGAGGAGAGATATTGGCTATGGACTGCCGCGGGTTGTCGCTGTCGGGGTCTGAAGAGAACACGAAGCCGACTGATGTGGTGCGGTGAAGCTCAGCGATTTCACGGAGCAGATCCGCGCGGCCGGTGATTGCTGAAATCCTTTTCAGCGCGGGTTCCAATGGCCGCTCACCCAACCTGTCGATCGTTGCGGTATCCATACAGGCGCCGTTGAAATCACTCAGGCGACGCGCGTCCGTTCCCGCTTTCGAATTGGTGGCCGTCAGGTCTCCCATGACACTCTTTAGCACGTCAAGATTTTGGTCAGCACCTGCCCAGCGCTTGCCCCAGCGGCTTTGGTCGGCCGGGATCGGATGGTCGGTTAGCCATTTGCCGACGGAGTATTGATAGAAGTCATCACAGGCTTTGCAGGTGGTGTCGATGGCGTCCAGGTCCATATTGCGCAGGCTCAACGGAGCCTGCGCCAGCAGAAGGACACAGAAGCACAGTGGCAGTACGAGCCTCGAGAGTCGCATGGTGAAGCGATTATACCTAAAGCCGCACGAAGCTATTTCGCACGAAAATTGCTTCTACTGCCCACCTAAGACTCACCCCAGATCGGTTTGTCGGATTGTTTCTGCGTCGTCGGCGATCCGGAAATAATATCGTCTTTGCCTGCTTCCTCTAGCGCGCCCGTTATGCCACATTTAACGGCTGTCACTCAGCCGATCCGCACATGCTCCCGAGGCCCGGCTTGTCTTCGGAATTGGCGACCATGTCGCCTGAGGTAGGCTTATCGACGGCTACAGTGCGCTTGAGGTGTAGAATCGGTGCGAAGGGAGCTTTAGCATGCGACAACGCCACGAAGATCCTCCGACGGTCGCGAGGCTCGGCTGCCCATCCTCACGGTTTTGACGGGTTCATAAAAAGGGACGCGGAACTCCGATCATCCCGCTCATCGTCCTCGTTGCACTCATCCTACTCGGAGCCTTCCGCCCCGGTAGGACCGCTCAGGCGGTCCCCTCATTGACCTCTTCGCCGCGGCTTCTCAGATCCTCGGAGAAGATCATGATCATTCTCCGGTGCCACCGCAGATCCAACATGCGAGGATCATCCGGCCTAGTCCCGCGCTGGACATAAACAACCGAATCCGCCGGGATCATGACGGTATGCTGAATCTTTTGACCGGGCGATTCAACGCCAAGCGTCTCGCTCCTGAGGCGGAAAGTTTTACCGGTCAGCATTCGCAGGGAACCCGTAGTCCAGCAGACTAGGGAAGAATAATAAGCGATCATTTGCGGATTTGCAATGGCCTTTAGACATGTCGACGCCGTCGATAAAGCTTGCATGTCAGCCCATAAAAAAGTGAACCAAGTCGTCGATTGGGTTCATTCCCTCCTTCCCCCACGCCATCGATAATCCCAGATCCGATCCAAACTTGGACGAAGCCGACGCCTGAAGAACACCAAGAAACTGACAAGAGGTTTTGGGAGATTGGCGAACGCCTTGGTCTTTGAACCCCGCCCCTCGACTCGGGGTCCCGGCGTGCGCCGCGATGTTGTTGTCAGAGTCGACGAGGAACGTTGCTATGTGACTTCTCCTTGACGCAAGTGCTTCGGGGTCATGACATCCATCACTCGCGTCGCGGGAACTATCAAGGCAATTCTGCGGCGGACCATCGACAACATGATGGGCCTTAATCGGTGGTCTGGTTCCTTCTTATAGACTCGACAAAACGCGGGTTTGCCCGATTATGAACAAGCCCAGGAAGCTCCGGGTCGCTTTTATAGAGCCGACAAAACAGGGGCAGCCAGGTGGCACTAGCGCATTACGAAATCCTGGAAAAGCTCGGGGAAGGAGGCATGGGGGTGGTTTACCGGGCTCGGGACACGCGGCTGGCTCGCTTGGTCGCTCTGAAGTACGTAAGAGCGAAGGACGCCGCGGCGCGCAATCGCGGATTCGATGAAGCCCGCGCGATTGCCGCGCTCAACCATCCCCATATCGCGACGATTTACGAAGTAACCGAGACCACGAACGGACCCGTGCTGGTCCTCGAACACCTTCCGGGCCAGACGCTACGCTCGCGACTCGCCGCCGGGCCGCTCAGTGTAGCGGAGATTCTGACGTACGGGCTTCAGATCGCCGAAGGGCTGGCGTACGCCCATCGACACGGGCTGATCCATGGTGACGTGAAGCCCGAGAATCTCATGTTCACCGCGGATGGGGTGCTCAAGATCACCGATTTCGGCTTGGCTCGCTCGTGCCATGAAGGCACGGTCACGCTGAACGGCGAGGTCGCCGGCACGCCGAAGTACATGGCGCCCGAATGCTTCCAGGACTGGCCGCCCGATTGCCGCACCGACATCTTCTCGCTGGGGGTGGTCCTAGAGGAGATGGCGGCAGGGCGGTCGATGCCGGAGGCCTTCCATCGGGTGGTCGGCCGGGCCACGGCCAGGGAACGAGCCCAGCGATTCGCGAGTATGGAAGATGTGGCGTCCGCTCTGCGCAGCATTGAGGAAGCGCCCAAGGCCAGCCTGTGCGACACTCCGGCGATCTTGGTCATCGAAGTCAAGGCAGCGACACCTGACCGCTAACGCGCGGCCCCATTTTGAGAGCAGGAGCGGAGACCCTATGTCAGGTAGTGTTGGGTGCTCAGCCCTGGCTTGCTCCGGGCGTCGAGTGATCCGCTAGAACGTGGGTCATGGGTTTCCCTACCTGGCTCAGACGGAACCTACTTTGCCATCCACCCGATTGGCCTCATTACCTAACCTGCTCAGCCACGGTCCGGTTCCAGTAAGCCGCGCGCTATTTCGCCCAACTTCATGTATTCCGAAAAATCCGAGGGTTTTCGGAAATACCCATTGGCGCCGAACTCGTGCATCTGTTGCCGATCGTGCGCAGAATCGGAAGACGTCACCACCAAAACCGGCGTGTCCGCGCAACGTGCGCTCGCGCGCAGGCGTCGCAGCACCTCGCTGCCCTTAAAGCGCGGAAGGTTGAGGTCCAGTATGATAAGGTCCGGGCATGGTGATTGCGGATCGCCATCTGCCTGCTCGAAAAAACGAATGGCCTTTTCTCCGTCGTCGACAACATGAAATACGGCATCGATGCGGGCCCGTTCGATCGCTTTGCGGATTAGAATCACATCGGGGCGACTGTCTTCGACAATCAGCAGGTGCCGGGAGACCGGGGCTCTCCCTTCCTCAGATAGGGACGGAGAAAAAGAAGGTGGAGCCCCGTCCCGGTTCTGATTCGACCCAGATCCGACCTCGATAACGTTCGATGATGCGTTTGCAGATGGCCAGGCCAATGCCGGTTCCTGGGTATTTGTCGGGGTTATGAAGTCGTGTAAACAGCCCAAAGATCTGCTCCCTGAATTGCGGTGCAATTCCAATACCGTTATCGCGCACCGCGAATACCCATTCCTCGGCGCGCCGTGCGGCGCTGACATGAATCACCGGCTGGCGATCGGGGTCCCGGTATTTAATGCTGTTACCGATCAGATTCTGAAAAAGTTGTTGCAGGTGAATCACATGCATGCTCGGGGCGGGCAGTTCCTCGTGAGTAATTTGCGCGTTACTCTCTGTGATCGCGCCCGCGAGATTTGCCAGGGCGTCGGACAGGGTTTTGTTGGCATCCGCGCCCCCCGCTGCATTCTCCTCCTGCGTGATCTTGGTATAGGCCAGCAGATCCCTCAGGAGCAATTCCATTCGCGAGGCAGCACTCCGCAGAAATCGGAGATACTCTGCCGTTTCGCCGTCCCTGGACTTGAGACCTTCGTGCATCAGCAGTTCCGAATACACCTTGATGGTTCGCATGGGCTCCTGCAGATCGTGGCTCGCTGAGTAGGCAAACTGCTCAAGATCCTTGTTCGCGCGCTCTAACTCCTCCTGAATGCGGACGCGGCCAGTAATGTCGTTGTTCGATTCCAAAACGCGGATGAAGTCGCCCTTCTCGTCGCGCTCGGCAGTCCAACGCGAAAGAGTTACGATGTGGGAACCGCTCCGACTGGTATGCCTCAATTCCCCGGACCACCGGCCTTCTTGCGCAAACATCTTGAGTATTTCCTGCAACGGTTGTGGTGACTCGGTGCGCAGAAGCTCGTGAGAAATCTTGCCCAGGGCTTCTTCGCGCGTGAAGCCGTACATCTCCTCTGCTGCGCTATTCCAGTAAAGGATGCGGTCACTTTTATCGCGAACCAGAATGGCATCACAAGTCAGATCCAACAGCCGAGCCTGCTCGACCAGACGTTGCTCGAACAGCTTGCGCTCGGTAATGTCGCGGGCGATCTTCGATGCGCCGATGGTATGACCCTGCTGATCCTTCACCGGTGAGATCGTGAGGGAGACGTCAATATGCGATCTATCCTTGCGTCGGCGCACCGTCTCGAAGGGAGGCACGCGCTCGCCCTTTCTGAGTCTGGCCAAAATCTCCGGTTCTTCCTCCTGACGGTCGTCGGGGATGAGCAGGTCGGCCACTGTCTGTCCGATGGCTTCCCCGGCGGTGTAGCCGAAAAGCCTTTCCGCGCTTTGATTCCAACTCGTGATGATGCCATTGACGTCCTTGCTAATAATTGCGTCATCGGAAGAATCGACGACCGCGCCCAGCAACAACATCGCGCCTTCGGCGGCCTTACGGCGCGCCAGTTCCTCTTCGAGCTTGTAAAAAAGCCGTGAGTTGTCAATCGCGATCGCTGCCTGCACCGCGATCCCGACGGCAATGCGCTCCGCGTGTTCTGTAAATTTCCCGCGCTCAGGATGGCCGAAAAAGAGTCCGCCTAACACTTCGCCGCCGCGGGAAATGACCGGTGCAGCTAGGTAGCTACGCACAGGCAAATGCCCGGGCGGCATTCCCCGATATGGCTCCATTTTGCCGTAGCGAGGGTCCAGCGTGATATCGTCGCTGCGCACAATTCCAGTTCCACGGAACGTCGGCTCGAACACCTGGGTATTGCGAGGCATCATGCCCAGTTTTTCGAAGTCCTCGCGCTTTGCACCCGCCAGCGTATAGAGGATGTAGGACTCACCCTTCTCATTCAGCACGTTGTAAAAGAAGGAGCCGAACTGGGCGCCCGTCAATTTGGTCGCCGCATCTGTCACGATCTGAACCAGCTTGTGCAAGTCAAGCTCGCCTGCCAAAGCAGCGGCTACCTCGTTCAGGATTTCGGCCTCCGTCCGAGCCTCGCGTTCGCGGGCAAGTGCTTCGGCCTTCTCCTGTTCAGTCTGCTTGCGTTCAGTGATGTCATCAAAGAAGAGTGAGAATCCGCCCGAGGGTCGGGGCGCCGCCCGCACGTGGAACCATCGCTCTCCGGCGGGGTAATCCGTTTCGAAATCGACGGGGACGCCTTTGGACTTCGCTTCGCGCAAACGTTCGTCCAGTACGGTACCTCCCAGTGCGGGGAAGACTTCCTTATGCCGGCGACCGAGAATGGCGTCGGCCTTCGATCCGCACATCCCTGCCGCGACGCCGTTAGCATAAGAAATTGTACAGTCCGCCTCGAGCGCGAGAAAGCCCGAGGCAATGGTTTCCAAGAGAGGCTCTATCGACGCGTCCAGCCCCAACCTGGAGCTAGCCGCAGCCCTACCCGTTCGCGATTTTGTGCTCAAGCGACACCAGCCATAGGAAGTCTAGCAGGCGGCCGAGTGGCGGCTGCGTACGGCAGGACTGTTAAGCTCATCACTTCCGGGTCGTCGGCGATCAGATGTGGATGGTGCAAAGGCAGCTTGCCAGCCCGACGAATTGCACATCCGGCACAAGATCTTTGCCAAGAGGGTTTTCAAAGGACCGCTCGCCGTTTGTCGTGAATCCATCCCTGGAAGCGGTCGGACATTCTGTACTCCACTACTTTGTTCCTCTCCTAGACCTGCCAGTTCTATCAGAGGCCGGCACCGCGGAAGGTCCCCCCACCTGCGAAGCCGCTCACTGCCGTAGGCGAGTTGCGCATTCTCGGCAATCACAAAATGCCCGAAGGCGGTACCAACAATGATCTCGACGCTTCCAACCGCAGGAGCGTTACAAAGTAGGTACCTCTCAGCACTCCAACCACAACCTTCGGGAAGCCACCCCTTCCTCATGCGCGACATCTGCACCAAGCGGTTTACCCTTTGTTTTCGAGCGACGTTAGCAATTCCCGACACTTCAGGCGGGTTCCGCGTCTGGGCTTGCTCATGGGATGCAGAAACATCTAGCGCGTCCGCCTGATCCCACACCCGCTTGCCGCGGTCCACGCCACCCAAGATTTCTTCGGATCGCTGCCCACGAAATAATTCACTTTCCCAGGGAGAGTATCGTTGATGACGCGCTTCCCCTGTTAACGGCTATACTCCTTCATCCGTTGATCATTTCCCTCGTAGCGGCGCTCTTGGTGGCGCTCGCCGGGTACGCAGTGCTGCACTCTCGCAGCCGGTGTCCCTACCGGAACCCACTCTGCCGCTCCAACAGGCCATGCCTGCTTTGCTATCGAGACCTTTTTAAGGTGGTCAAGAGCGGAACCGACTGACGCCAGAAGCGGAAAACGCCGCCAAGAACGGAACCGGAAACGGCGTTATATAGGGAGGGAGCGGGAAGTTCGAACGAAAGCGATAGGAAGGCGATAACACGCCTACTGCCGGAAGCTCCCTGGCAATTCCCCGCCCACCCTAGATTACAGCCTATTTATGCAGCCACTACTGGAAATCCACGGGCTACGGGCCGGGCGTGCCGTCATCATCGCCCTGTTCTCGCTGACCGGCATTGAGATTGCTCTCGGGGTGAGCGGCGAGGTCACTCACCCCGCGCGTGCCATTCCGCGCGCCCTCGCCATGGGACTGATCCCGGTCGCATTCCTCTACAT
>DASYET010000031.1:0-79041 GCA_036498815.1 Bryobacteraceae bacterium
CGGTTCCGGGATCGGCCTGAAACTGTTCGGCTTTATCGCGGAATCGGTGTTCACCTTCATCCCGGAACGCTGTTCGGGATCATCCCGGAATGCCGTTCGGCATCATCCCGGAATCGCGTTCACGTTAGACCGGAATCCCCACTCAAGATCCGCTTGGGCCGCAACCGGAAACACACGACGTATTCCGTCCCGGAATCGGTGGCGCGACGCATCCATACACGCCTTCTCAATGGCGGCTAGGACGGCTCCGCCCTGGGCTTGGGCTTTCCGATGAAAGCATCTTTTAAGATGCTCGTCAGCCGTTCCTGCCTTTCAGGAATCCACGCCGCGTAGTGGCGTCTCACCATCTCCTCAGAATTGCCCAGCAGATCGGCAACATCCCGCACGCTAACACCACGCTGTAGAAGTATGCGCGCGAATGTGTGGCGGAACCGGTGCGGGGTCGGTGTAACGCTCCACTCGCCGCACAGTTCCCACATCTTCTTCAGCTTTCTACGCCAGAGGTCCGTGATGACGTTCAGATCCTTCGTGGTATGCGTACCGAAAATCTGCGGACCGAACTTGACCGCCCGGCCTCGAATTCGCTCCTGCAGCCATTCGGGTATCCAGGTATATACGTGCGTTCCCGCCTTGGTCGTCCGGACCAGAACCTCGCCGGAAGGCTGCAACCGGTCCGCGTTAAACGTCGAGACATCGGATATCCGCAGCCCCGTATAGACGGCGAGGGATATCCAATCGGAAAGATCGCTGCCGCTCCACTTCCGGATGTACTGCGCCGGTTCACCTATCGCCGGTTTGTGGTGCGTATCGCGAGACCATACGATGTCCTTCTTTCCGTATCTGGTTTCGCAAACCTCATACATCAGCTTCAATTCGTGGTCCGTAAAAGGCAGCTTCTGTTCGTTGCGCCGCTCCGCCCCATCGCGCGTGCGAGGGTTCTTAACCAGCCGGGCGGGATTTCGCGTTACCCATTCGTTGCTGAGACAGAACTCAAAGAACGTCTTGATGGTGCTCATGTTCTTGGCCGCTGTCTGCGGGCTTACAGTCCAAGACGCACGGAAATCACGAACATCGATGGGCTTCCACTGGTCGATCAACAGAAAGCCGCGCTTCTCCGAAAACGTCCTCACCTTACCGAGAAGGAGGCGATACTTCTTCTGCGTGTTGATCGCCGCGTTCGCTCCAAACTCGGCAGTGAAGGATTGGATGGCCTGCTCAATCGTAATGCGGCCCGGAGCTGTATCGATCTTCGGTTGTGGAGCGGGGGCGGGAGCAACGCCTGTCCAGTTTCCCGCCCGCTCCCATTCCGTCACGACGGCCTTAGCTTCGGCCCATTCGGTCTTGCCGGTATATTTGCGCCGGAACTGCCCCGCGAGGGTGCCGGATACGAATATGAAGCAGGCACAACGCTTCCAGGTCTTCTTGCGCTCCTCAAATTCTCCGGAGCGAGATTCTGCTGGATGATGTGCTTCGCATGCTGCGCGGTGCCTTCTATACAGGTTGAGCGGCATGGCTGATCCTAGCAGTTGCCCGGTATTGCCCGCTAGTCAGGTGATACGGCTGTATGTAATTGAAAAGAAGGTGGCGGAGAGAGAGGGATTCGAACCCTCGTTAGAGTTTCCCCTAAACACGCTTTCCAAGCGTGCGCCTTCAACCACTCGGCCATCTCTCCACTTTGAATCGCGCAAAACGCTTCGCTTTGCGCTCCGGACCCAATGCCGCACGGGCGGTTTGGCGTGCGTGCAGTTTCCAGTCTAGCGCAGGCGGAAGAGGTAGTCACGGATTTTGAGGTACCACTCGGGGTCGGACGGCGCGGGGGCGGTGCAGCCGCCGAACAGGCTCTTCAGATCGTCTTGGGGGGCGGATGCCGCGAGGGCAAGATCCTGGCGAGCGTTGCGGAGACGAAGATTGGGAAGAGAGATACCTTCAACGGCCATGCTATCGGGCATCTTAGGTGCGCCGCAGAGGAAGCCTCGCATAGCGGAGACCGGAGTACCGGCGGCTTCAACGTGGACGCCGGGAGTGCTCGCTTCCACGACCCGCGCCTCCAGGGGAGAAGTGACCCAGTCGTCATGGAGGTTGAGTTCAGGCTCCAGTTTTACACGACGGACCACGGCATCGGCGTCGGTCCACACATCCATCCAGAAAACGGCGTTGCCTTGGGACCGGATGGGCAGTTCAGCGGCCTGCAGTCCTGTCGCAGTCTCCTGGTACATCGTGACTTTGAACGCGTTCTCCGGATTCTGTCCGACGAAGAGCCACCACTTGTCCTCGGGCGCGGCTTGGACCACGACCTGGAACGAAGTGAAACCGTTGCGGACAACAGCGGGAGAAATGATCTCGCGCGGACTTTCCGGAGCGAGGACTTCTCCGGTCGTGGTGTCGACGCGCGCGAATTCGGAGTACACGGAGAGAGGTTGGGCGTGAAGCGCGCAACCAGCCAGGAGTGTGAGAAGAACACCCTTCATCCGTTGCTATTGTAGATTACGCTAAAAGGTTCATGCTTACGCTTTCGAAGTACTCGATTGGCACCGGAGACCGGTTCGCGCATCAGGCCAAGGCGCAGTTGCGGGCGTTTACGCTGGCTCGGAAGTTAAGGATCGAGGCAGTGCCCGTGTGGAATAAATCGAACCGCGAGCATACGTTTATCGGATCGGAGCCGTTGAGCGTCCGAGTAGCAGCGGACGCAGCGGTTCGCGAGCTGGGATGGACCGCTTCGTATCACGTCGATGCGGATCACATTAATCTCGACACGGTGGATCGGTTTCTGGAGCCGTCGGATTTCTTCACGATCGATGTGGCGCATGCGATCGGGCAGGCCGCGAGCGCGGCGGATCTCGATGTGTTCCTGGGACGGCATCCGGAGTTGATTCGGCGCGTTGAGATTGCGGGGATTGAGGAAGCGTTCGTTTCCACTCGCGAAGCCGTGCTCGGGACAGCTTCGAAGTATCTGGCTGCGGTGCAAGAGGCGGGCCGAATCTATCGCCACATCGCGTCGCGCAAAGGCGAGGGCTCATTCATCGCGGAGGTCTCGATGGATGAAACCGACGCTCCGCAAACTCCGCCGGAGCTCCTGGTGATTTTGGCGGCCATCGCCGATGAGGGCATTCCGATCCAGACCATCGCGCCGAAATTCACAGGCCGGTTCAATAAAGGCGTCGACTACGTGGGCGACGTCGCGCAGTTCTCGAAGGAGTTTGAGAATGACGTCGCCGTGGTGGCTCATGCGGTGCGCGAGTACGGATTGCCGGGGAATCTGAAGCTAAGCGTGCATTCCGGGAGCGACAAGTTTTCCCTGTACGGTCCGATCGCGCATGCGATGCGGAAATTCGATGCGGGTGTGCATTTGAAGACGGCGGGGACCACCTGGTTAGAAGAGTTGATCGGGCTTGCGGAGGCGGGGGGCGACGGCCTCGCACTAGCGAAGGAAGTTTACGCTCGGGCCTATGAGCAGCGCGACGCCCTGTGCGTGCCCTATGCGGCCGTGATCGATATCGATCCGCTGAAGCTGCCTCTGCCGGAGGACGTCGCGGCATGGGAAGCGGAATCTTTTGTGGGAGCACTCCGGCATGATCCCCGGAATCCGCTGTTCAATAGTAGCTTCCGGCAGTTGCTCCATGTGGGATTCAAGATTGCAGCAAAGATGGGACCGCGGTATTTGCGGATGCTGGACGAGTGTGAAGAGACCATCGCCCGGAACGTCACCGGGAATTTGCTGGAGCGGCATATCGTGCCGCTGCTGGATGGCGTTGCCACCGCTTCCTAGCGGTCGCGGCTCAGCTGGCGCTTTCTAAGTTGGGCACCAGGAAGTGAATGATGACCAACGCGACGAGGTAGATCGACCCCGCGGCCACGAACAGCGGTCCGTACGCGCCATGAGAGAAGTCGAGCCAGTAGCCGACCGCGGGAGACACCAGCAGACCGCCGACGGCTCCTCCCATGCCGCCTAAGCCGATCGCGGATGCTATCGCATCCCGGCGGAAAACGTCAGTGGGCAACGTGAAGAGATTCGCGGACCAGCCTTGGTGTCCGGCAGCCGCTACACTCACCAGCGCCACCGCAACCCACACATTGCTCGCGTTCTTCACGAAGATGACTCCCGTGACCGAGAGGGCGCATACCAGCATCGCGGTCTTCCGCGCGCGGTTGACGCTCCACCCGCGCTTGATCAGCGCCGAAGAGATCCAGCCGCCGCCAATCGAGCCGATGCTCGCGGCTTGATACACAACGATCAGCGGCAGGCCCAGGTTCGAGAGGTCGAGACCGTAGACTCGATTCAAGAATCCGGGCAACCAGAAAAGGTAGAACCACCACACCGGGTCGGTGAGAAACTTTCCGATCGTGTACGCCCACGCGGTCCGGCTGGTCAGCAAGTGCGAATAGGGCAGGGGCTTCGCGGCGGCCTCTTCTTCACCCGCTTGCAGCACGGCTTTCTCTTGCGGGTTGGGTTCCCGATAACACAAGGCCCAGAGGATCAGCCAGAGGAACCCGATCGCTCCGGTGGCCACAAACGCCGAGCGCCAGCCGTAGTGCAGGGCGAGATAGGGCACGGCCAGCGGCGCCACCACCGCTCCAATGTTCGATCCGCTGTTGAAGATGCCCGTGGCGAAAGCACGCTCGCGCCGTGGGAACCAGTTTGTGACCGTCTTGATCGCGGCCGGGAAATTGGCGGATTCGCCGAAGCCGAGCGCGAATCTCGCGAGTCCGAATTGCGCGGCGCTGCCGGCGAGCGAGTGGAGCATCGCGGCCACGCTCCACAGCGCCACGGCCAGCACGTAGCCGAGTCGCGTACCCAGCCAATCCAGCAGCCGTCCAGCGAGCGGCATCATCAGTCCATACGCAAGTTGGAAGCCGAAGACGATCCAGCCATATTGCGATTCGTTCCAGCCGAGTTCTTTTTCCAGGACCGGCTTGAGCAGGCTCAGCACCTGCCGGTCGATGTAGTTGATGGTGGTCGCGAAGAACAGCAGGCCACAGATCATCCACCGGAGGCGCGGCAGCACGGGAGTCGAGGGAACCCCGATGAATGAGGATGCCTTCTTAGTCTCTTGCGCGTTCATTTGGCGAGTTTGCCGTTGATGTGCACGTCCATCATCTTTAGCCCTTCCACGTGCTCCACGACATCCTCGGAAGCCACGCCGCTAAAGTTGGAATGCCCGATGTTGATGTTCTGGATCGGCGCGTTGGCGAAGCCTCGCACGTTCAACGCGTATTTCGATTTATGCGATGTCACGTCGCGAATGTCGATGTTGCGGACCAGGGGACGCTCCGGGCCGTTGGGTCCTTCCTCGTAATTGAAGTCGATTTGGAGAATCGCGTCGGAGACCTGGCCGATATCCATGTTGCGAAAGTAAATGTTCTCGATGGTGCCGCCGCGCATCGCATTGGTCTTGAAGCGGAAAGCCTCGTTTAAATTGGGGCTGTTCAGCTTGCAGCCTTCGGCGTAGACATTCCGCACACCCCCGGACATTTCGCTGCCGATGGTGACGGCTCCGTGGCCGTCCTTCATTTCGCAGTTGCGGATGACGATGTTCTCCGAAGGCATCGCGATGCGGCGGCCGTCGCGATTGCGGCCGGATTTGATCGCGATGCAATCGTCACCGGTATCGAACGTACAGCCTTCAATCAGGACGTCCTTACAGGAATCCGGATCGCACCCGTCATTGTTCGGACCGTGACTCAGGATACGGATGTTGCGCACGATGACGTTGGTGCAATAGACGGGGTGCACTTCGAACATCGGCGAATTGATGAACGTCACGCCTTCCACCAGCACGTTCTTGCAGTGGATGGGCTGAAAGAAATCCGGGCGGAGAAAGCTGCCTTCGCCGAAGACGCGCTCTTTAACGGGAACATCGCGGTCCCCCATCGCCATCAGCTTGTTGCGCGCGGCGTCCTGTGAAGGATCTCCTTTACTCCATCCGCAATTCGTGCGGCCCTTCCACGGCCACCAGTGCTCGCAATCGCAATTGCCATCCAGGATGCCGTCGCCTGTGATCGCGATGTTCTCCTGCCCGTTGGCGTAGATGAACGACGAATAATTCATGCACTCCGTGCCTTCCCAACGGCTCAGGACCAGTGGGTAAAGCTTAGGCTCTCGAATGAAGTGGATCGTCGCGCCGAAGAGCAGGTGCAGGTTGACGTTGCTCTTCAAGTTGATGGCGGCGGTGGCGTAGTGGCCTTTGGGGACGATGACGCGGCCTCCGCCTTTGAGATAGCAATCATCGATGGCCTTGTTGAACGCGAACGCGTTGTTGGTAATGCCGTCGGCGACCACTCCATATTTGGTGGCGTCGTAGTCGTGCTTCGGAAATTCAGGAGCTTGGATGCGGCGCAGGATGCGGCCGACAGCATTCCAGCCTTCGGGTTCGGCAGCGCGCATGGCTAAGGCAGCGGTTCCTGCAATCAGAAATTCACGCCGTTTCAACGTCAATCCCCCTCATGGGTTCCACCCTTTCGAACTATAAGCGCCGCCTCCGCCTCTGTCAAATGCGAACCTGCCGGGCGAGTACCCACAGGAAGAGTACTGGCCCGATTCGGCGATAGGTACTTACAGGATCGCTTGCTAAACAAGAGTAGGGCATATCGAATCACGATACGCCCCCGCGGCTGAGCTTTCGCCACTCCTCTCAGTAGTAGTTGCTCGGTTGCACCGGCACGCGGAGGTGCTTCCATGAAATCAACTCTTATTGTCTCTTTTCTGCTCGCGGCGAGCAGTGTATCTTATGGCACGACCATCACATGGTCCAACAACCTGTATCCCACGGCGACAACCACGGTCGACCTGGGAGTCACGACCAAGTCCTTCCTGGACAACAGCGGCGCCTTCAACCTGTTTGCGACGTCGCTGGATATCACCAACATGCCCAACAACGCGGGCCTGGGCACGGTGTTTACACCCGTCTACACGAAGACCGTAGACCTCGGGTATAAGAACGAAGGCCCACTCGTGGAATACGGGCTGGGCATTATGACCGAGTCGGACGCGGAGATTCGCTGGGGCTATGCGCTCCAGCTCAACCTGTCGAGCGTGCCCTTTAGCAGCGCCTCGCTAACCGTGGATAGCCTGGACGCGTGGACCAACGAAGGGTTCCGCCTCTGGGGTTCGACGACGGCGGGAGGACCGATGACCCTGCTCGCGCAAAGCACGTATTCGACGGGTGGGAATCCGCAGACCGTGACGTTCGGCAACACCTACAGCTTCTTCGAATTGACCTCGGACACGCCGAATTGCGGCACCGACAGCGTACTGCTGCGCAGCGTCGCGGTAAATACCGTTCCCGAGCCGGCTACGCTCGTGATGATGGGCGCGGGCCTGCTGGGAGTAGGATGGCTGCGGCTTCGGATGAGGAGCTAGTTGGTCTCGACAAATCGCGGAGGAGAAGCGTCATTCTAAGGTGATGATTTCGCGCTTGCGCGGCGTAAGGGGCATTTGGCTGATAGCGACTTCTATAGTCCTGCTATCGCTGGGAGCATTCTTTTACGCCCGCAAGAAACTGAGCGGCGCGAAGGGATGTCCCTGGTTCTTCGAAAAGGGCCCGGATCCCGGCGGCATATCGTCAAACGACTACGTTGAGTTCGAGCGCACTGAGTGTTTCGGCAGCTGTCCCGCCTATGTCGTGCGAGTACAGGCCAATGGAATGGTCAGTTGGCACGGGAAGAATTTCGTCGCCGTAGAGGGCGATCAAACGGCGCGCGTGAATCCCTCCGAAGCGAAAGCCTTGATCGAGAGTTCCCTGAAACGAGGGATTTGGTCACTGTGTAGTAGCTACGAGCAGCCCATTACGGATCTCCCGACCTGGATCACGACGCTTCATGTGGGGAAACTTGAGAAGCGGGTCCAGAACTATGCACAAAGTGCTCCGGCTTGGCTTGATGATTTTGATAGGAACGTCGATGCACTCGCCGACACTCACCGTTGGCGTCACGGCGACCCACGAGTGGAAGAGTTGGATGGACGCCACATAGTGCAGGACGCGGATGATCCTAAACCTGGCGTGACAGCGCTCATGAGGGCCGCTGGGCGCGGCGACTTGGCGGCGGTAATGGATCTGCTGGGGCAAGGCGCCGACCCCAACGCGCAGGATTCGAGCGGTTGGTCCGCGCTGATTTACGCACTACCCGACGGCAGAAAAGAAGTCCTGGAGGCCCTGATCAAAGCAGGAGCCGATCCGCATGTCCGCTCGGCCACAGGACAGACCTCCCTCATGGCGGCGGTTGTCTCAGGATGGAAAGGTCGCGAAGAAACTGTCTCCCTGCTGGCAAGCCAGAGCGATATCAACGCCCAGGACCAGGATGGAAAGACCGCACTGATGCTCGCCGTCCGCCCGGGGTTTGGGCGAGTCAAGTTGCTTGAGCGGCTGTTCGAGCTGGGAGCAAATAGGGAATTGCGCGACGTGCACGGGAGGACAGCGCGAGATCTGGTATTACAGCAACCCGTTGACGACAGCTCAGACCACGCTCAGGTGCTCCAATTACTTCAGGCGAGCTTGAATCCGAAATAGTCGCGTGCGTTGTGGAAGCTGATGTCCGCGGCGAGGCGGCCTAACGCTTCACGGTCATCGGGAAGCCGTCCTCGGCGGACTTCTTCACCTAACATCTGGCACACCAGCCGCCGGAAATAGTCGTGACGCGAGTAAGAGAGGAAGCTGCGCGAGTCCGTCACCATGCCTACGAATCGCGAAAGCAGCCCCATGTTGGCAAGCATGCGAAGCTGCGCTTCCATCCCGTCGAGTTGATCCAGAAACCACCACGCCGAACCCCACTGCATCTTGCCGGGAATTCCGCCGGACTGATAGTTGCCGATGATCGTCGCGAAGACGGGATTGTCCGCGGGGTTGGAGTTATACAGGATCGTCTTCGGCAACTGGTCCGTCGAATCGAGCGCGTCGAGGAAGCGCGCCAGCGGACGGGCGTGATCGAAATCGCCGATGGCGTCGTAACCGGTGTCGGGGCCGAGCAGCACCCGCATACGGGTGTTGGTATTGCGCAGCGCCCCCACGTGGAATTGCTGGACCCAACCTCTTGCGTGATCGAGCAGCGCCATCTCATAGAGCAGGGCAGAGCGGAAGATCTCGGCGTCGGCGGCGTGAAGCGAGGCGCCGGAACGCAGCAGGGCGAAGGCGGATTCGGCGGCGGCCCCGGTGAAGGGTGCCGCGTGCATGCGGTCCAAGCCGTGGTCGGAGGCTCGGCAGCCGAGTTCGTGGAAGGCGGTGTGGCGGGTTTCGAGCGCCTCCAGGAAGGTGGTCCAGTTAGTGACGCTACGTCCCGCGGCCTGTTCCAACTGACCGACCCAAGTGTTCCACGTTTGGGGATCGTCGATGGCAAGAGCTTTGTCGGGACGCCAGGTGGGATAGACTCGCGTATCGGGATTCGGGCGAGCCGCTAACTTGCGATGGTGTTCCAGCGAATCGACAGGATCATCGGTGGTGCAGACTACGGCGACTCGGAAATGGCGCAGGAGGCCCTGCGTCGTGAGGTCGGCGTTTTGGAGTTGAGCGTTACAGCCGTGGAAAATCTCGCGCGCCGTTGTCGGGCTGAGCGGCTGGGTGATCCCAAACGGATTCTTCAGCTCCATCGCAGTCCAGTGATAGAGCGGGTTGCACAGAGTCTCGGGCACGGTGCGAGCCCAGGCTTCGAACTTCTCCAAATCGGACGCCCCGCCAGTGATGAAGTGTTCCGAAACGCCAGAGGCTCGCATGGCGCGCCACTTATAGTGGTCCCCGTCGAGCCAGACTTCGGTGATCGAACGAAACCGGTGATCGGAGGCGATCTGCGCGGGCGGCAGATGGCAATGATAGTCGAGGATGGGAAGATCCTTGACGTGGTCGAAGTAGAGCTCGCGAGCGGTGTCGGTTTCGAGAAGGAAATCCTCAGACGGGAACGGCGGCATAGACAGTTCTGAGGATAACGCGCGCGAAGATCAACGAATCTAGGGCGCTTTGACCGGCGGGCCGGACGGAGGCGCGTCGGCCGGGGGAGCGGGCGGCGCGGGAAGCCGTGCGGCCAACTCACTGCAGGAAGGCACTGGCGAGGGAACACCGATCCGATCCCCGGTCGTGGAAGGCGTCCGTGCGATGGAATCGGCGGCCGAAGGAGTGGCCATTTCGGTCAGTGGAACCGCGCACTTGCCCGAAATAGCGGAGCCGACAGCCGCATACGGCGACGGCGTCCCCGGCGTGAGCGGCGGAAGATTCCGCAGCGAATTGACTTGAATGGGTGCCCTCGTGGACGCGGCTTGCGAGGCTTTCAGCAATTCCGCCGCGCGCGCCCGCAAAGCCTCCGACGACGCCGGGTCCGATGCGGCAGGTATCGGAGCCTGCGCGAAAATCACGCCGGCCGTAACGAACACGAGACCGAGGGTCCGCATGCCCGGAGTATACTACGGCAGCGAAAAGACGTAAATCGCGTTGTGCTTCGGAGTCTTGATCTCCGGCACCTCCGCCGAAAGCTCCGGCACCTTCAAGTTGTCGCCGGTCATCACGCAGATGTACTGCTTGCCGTTCACCGCGTAGCTGATGGTGCTCACAGAGATGTTCCCGCCTAGGATGGACTCCCACAGCATCTTGCCTGTGGACGCGTCGAAGGCCCGGAAGCGCCGGTTCATATCGCCGTGGAACACCAGGTCGCCCGCGGTGGCGAGCATGGCTCCGTTGCCCGGCGCCCGGCCGATGTCGAAGCGCAGCGTCTCGCCCGTAGTCAGGTCGATCTTCGCCAGACCCGTGAGCGCATTAGGATCGCCGCCGGGGCGCTGCACCACCTTCCAAGCCTCGCGGCCGCCGCCCGGGACCGCCGTAGTCAGGTCGCGGCAGTTGTCGATGTACGAAGAGTAGAGCGAATTGGTCTGCGGCGAATACGCGGTGGGCCAGTAGCTGCGCGTGTTCCAGTAACAGATCACATGATTCTCGCCCGGAGTCTTGAAGACGTTGTTGTAGTTGATCTCCGTCCGGCCCGTCTTGGGATCGATATTCGAGATCACCCAGTTCGGCGTGTCGAACGGGAAGGGCGACGCCCACAGGAACTGTCCATTGCCGCGGTCGAGCACGAAGACTCCGCCAGCCTCGCCGATCGTGACGGCGACGTCGCGCTCCTCGCCCTTCTTCACATCCGGGTTGATGAACTTCACGAACTTCGGATCGGCCGCGATCTTGGCGTGGGCCAGCACCCGTTCATGGGTGTAATCTGAGTCCCAATCGTCGCCGGGCAGATGCTGGTAATACCAGTTGAGCTTGCCGTTCGCCGGGTCGATCGAAAGAGTCGAGTTGCTATAGAGATCGGCGGGCGCAGTCTTGGAAGTGCCGTCGGCTTTGCCGTGGCGCGTGGCGCGCTGGTCCGGCATCGGATTCGCGACACCCCAGTACAGCATCTTGCGGACGGGATCGTAGCTGCCGGGCAAGCCCCACGTCGACGCGAGGCGGTTTTTGAGCTCCGCGCCGCCCCAGCTTTCGTCGCCGGGTTCCCCCGGAGCAGGAGTGGTGAAAAACTTCCACAGCTCTTTGCCCGTTTTCGCATCGTGAGCGGAGATGTAGCAGCCATCGCGATTGCCAGCGCAGGCTCCGCCGGAGATCACTTTGCCTTCCACCACCAGCGGCCCGGAGGTGTTGCCGCGAGGCGCGGTCTTCGCTTCCCAGCGCTGTTCGCCGGTTCGCGCGTCGAGTCCCACCACCGCGTCGGGCGCCGTGAACAGCACGATGTCGTCATAGATCGCGAGATTCTTCGTGCGCTCCTGCGACGCTTGATTCGCAGGGATCTTGCGTGTGTACTCCCAGAGAAGATCGCCCGTGGTGGCGCTGAGAGCCTGCACCACAGCTCCGGGCGCGACCACGTACATCACGCCGTTGTGGACGATGGGAATCGTCTCGGTGGTTCCCGTGGCCAGTCCGCGTTCCCAGGCCAGCTTCAGCTGGCTCACGTTGCCCTTATTGATGGACTTGAGGGGACTGAAGCGCTGCGCGTCATAGGTGCGGCTATACATCAGCCAGTCGTCCGGGCTGGGGTTGCGCATCATGTCTTCGGTGACAGGAACGTAGCCCTTCACTTGCGCGGCGGCGGGCTCAATCAGCGCGCCTCCGCATAAAACCAGCAGAGTGGCTCCGTATACCAGACGTGTACTCACCATGTGCCTCCTTCTCATCGAGACCAGTGTAGTCGACTCGCACGACAGTCTGGGGTGCCGGCTGTGGGAAGCTTAACAGAGGACTAAAATCGAATGGCTCATTCACGGTCAAAAGCGACACCGCTGCTGATGGCGGCCGCCATGGGGATCTGCCTGCTGCTCACGCCCGCGGCGCGAGGCTCAATCGTTTTTTCGATGGATCCGGTGGCCGCGTCTCCGGGGGACATAGGAGACGGGTTTGACGTTCTGATTACGAACGTGGGCGGACCGTCGGTGGATATTGCGTCGTTCTCGTGGGAAATCATGACCACGGACACGAACATCCTGTTCACGTCGGCGACGACGGCGGCGGGTGTAGGCACCTACATTTTTGCCGGTGGCGATTCGTTTGCAGACCTGGTCGATTCCGGCGTGATTAGCATCGATGGACTCGATCACACGCTACCCGGCCAAAAAATACTTTCCAGCGACCTTCACTTCACCCCACTCACGGGCACCACCCTCAACGACGGAGACACTTTTTCGCTGGGCCGGGTGTTCTTTGACGTAGCCGGCGGAGCGGCGCCGGGCGAGGTAGCGACGCTTACTTTTATCCCCGACCCCGGCAGCAGCCTGGCAGACTCCAGCCAGAACGCCAACGGTATCCTGATCGACACGCTCACGCCCGGGGCGATCACGATCGTCGACGCTGTGCCCGAACCTGGATCCTGGGGATTGACTCTGGTGGGACTGCTGGCGCTGGGCGCGGGAGCCGCGCGGAAACGCTTCCAGACTATTTAGTCGAAGCGGGCGCCGAGGTGGGCGGCGTATCTCCCGCGCAGCGAATCCCCATGTCGCGATGGCGGGTGTCCGGCGTGGCCCACAACCTGTTCGATACCCGGAGGTCGCGAGGGATGCTGACAAAGGCACTCCCCCGGAGGTATTTTTGCGTGGGGCTGCGAGCGTCTTCCACCCACTCCCATACGTTGCCGAGCGTGTCATACAACCCGTAGGCGTTGGGCGACTTCGTAGCAACGGGATGCGTCACGTCCCCGCTATCGGCGTCAGACCAGGCAATCGATGCGAGCATTCCGTAGCGCGGTGAAGAACTACCGCCGCGCGCCGCGTACTCCCATTCGATTTCGGTCGGCAAACGCATCCCCGCTGCGCGGCAATAAGCTCGAGCATCGTCCCAGCCAACTTGTTCCACGGGAAGATCGGCGCCCTTATACCGGCTCGGATTGGTGTCCATGACACGCTCGTAAGCGCGCTGCGTGACTTCGGTCTGGCCGATCCAAAATCCTCGACCGAGGGTGATGGTGCGAGCGGCAGGCTCCCAGTCGAAGCATTCGATATCACCGCGGGAGCATCCGTAGGAGAACGTGCCCGGCGCAATCCAGATGTAGATGAGCCCGTCCCTCGGATTCACCTTCGTTTCCGCCGCAAGCAAAGCGACGCTGAGGCCGAACAGAGCGGCGAGACGGCACATCATCCTGCTAAATATTTAGCACATCGCGAGAGCAAAGGAAAAGGGCGGACCGTAGGGCCCGCCCCTTGCTGCTTTCTGACTTCTTCTTCCTAGGGAGTCGGAGGCGCAGGCAAAGTCGCCTTGCCGTCCACCGCGTAAATCAGCATCCGCGAGGGCTGCGCTGGACCCGCGGGAGCTCCGCCCGCTCCACGCCCGCCGCCACCACCTGCGCCGCCGCGTCCCCCGCCGCCCGGAGCCGGAGGAGGACCGCCAGCCACCGCCACATACTGTTTGCCATCGAGCATGAAAGTCATCGGCGGACCCGCTTGCGAAACTCCGGTCGTGATGTCCATGATCTGCTCGCCCGTATCGGCGCGGAACGCCAGCAGCCGAGTATTCACACTGGCGAAAACCAGGTTGCCCGCCGTCGAGAGCGTGCCGCCCTGGTTGAAGCCAGCGGACCCGCCCGCCACACGCCAGCGCTCTTTCTGCGCCACCGGGTCCCAAGCGATGAGGAAGTTGCCGCGCCCTTCCGGCCCGATGGTGGGAAGCACCGGTCCCGTGGGACCACGCCCGCCGCCGGCACCACCGCGTCCGCCGCCACCGCCCGCTGGAGGAGTCGCCGCCGCCACCGCCGCGGGAACCTGCGCGCCAGTACCGCCTGCCGCGGGAGCCGCACCACCCGGTGCCGCGCCTCGTCCACCCGCCGCTCCGCCACCCGCCGCCGCTCCACGACCTCCGCCCGCTCCACCGCCGCGACCTCCGCCACCACCTCCGCCCGTGCCCATGTTCATCTGTCCGCGACCCTCAGGACCAATGTCCGTCGGCAGCGGCACGAAGTTCGGATTCGCTTGATACGTGTACGGCTGTCCGCTGGTGCTGGGAATGTAGACCAGCCCCGTGGTCGGATTGAAAGACCAGGGCGGCCACACGTGCCCGCCGCCGGGTCCGGGCATCACGCTGACGTTATCGGCCCCGTAGCGAGCCTCCGGATTCACGGTGGGACGTCCGGTTTTGAGATTCACGCCGGAGGACCAGCTCACCGTCACCCAAGGATCGGCCGAGAGCAATTCGCCCGTCAAACGATCCAGCACGTAGAAGAATCCGTTCTTCGGAGCATGCATCACGACGTGCCGCGTCTTGCCGCCGATGTTTAAATCCGCCAGCATGATGTCGGCGATCGAATCGTAATCCCAATCGTCGCCCGGCGTGGTCTGGTAATACCACACCAGCTTGCCCGTCGACCCGCGCACCGCGATGATGCAATCCGTGCACAGGTTGTCGCCCTTACCGCGCGCGACTTCGGTCCACGGTCCCGGCTGCCCGGTCCCAACGTAGACGATATCCTGGTCCGCATCGTACGCCACGCCGCCCCATACCGGAGCGCCGCCGCCGATCTTCCACCATTCGCCTTCCCACGTCTTCGCCCAATCTTTTAACTCCGGCTGCTCGAACGGCTTCGACGGATCGCCGGGGACGGTATAGAAGCGCCACACCTGCTTGCCGGTCTCGGCATCGTAGCAATCGAAGTAGCCGCGGACTCCGTACTCTCCGCCGCTCACGCCGACGATAATCTTGCCACCCTTGATCACCCGCGGAGCCATCGTGATCGTGTACGCCATATTCGGCGAAGACACCCGGGTCTCCCAGGCGATCTTGCCGGTAGCCATATCGAGAGATCGTAGCCGCCCATCCACCACCGGCGCGATAATCTTGTCCCCATAGATCGCGATGCCTCGATTCACCACGCCGCAGCAGATCCGCGATTGCCACACGGTCTGGTTCACTTCTGGGTCCGCGCGCCACACTTCTTTGCCGGTGTGCGCATCGACCGCGTAAACCACGCTCCACGGCGTGATGCTGTAAAGCATGCCGTTATACACCAGCGGAGTCCCCTCCTGCCGGTTCTGCGCCGGACCGGGCGCCGCCGGGATGTCCGTGTACCAGGCCAGCCCCAGACGATTCACGTTGGTGGTGTTGATCTGGTTCAACGGGCTGAACCGTTGTTCAAACCAGCCCAGGTTATAGGTGATCCATTCCTCACCCGTCCGGGCGGCGTTCGCCAGCACCGAGTCATCTACCTTCTTAGGCCCTTGGCCCAGCGCGACCCACGCGGTGAGCAAGCCACCGACCGCGGTGATTCCGACCAGCACTCTTCGAGCGAGCATCGTTAGTTCACCTCAGAACAAACCAAAGACGAACTATTCTGTCACAAAAGTTACGCCTCTTGACAGAAGCCCCGTCAAAGACTACAATTCAGGCGCCGTATGAAGCACCGGAGCCCCCACGTAAAGGCACCCGCCGACAGCAGCCTTGACGGACCGGACGCGAATAAACTCGAATACATCAAGGGGATGATCCAGGTGGCCGATGACGACGCCAAGCATGTGATGCTGTACGTCACGCTGACCCTGGGCACGGTGGTGCTTTCCCTGACTCAGATTCCGCTGACCACTACGTTCACCATGCCGCACTGGGTCCGGCTGGCGGACTTCGTCGCGATTTCCTGCCAGGGGCTCGCCGCGCTGTGCTTTTTTCTCTATATCCGCAAAGTCCATCTGACCAAGATGTACATGACTCGCTGCCTGGTCACACTGGACGCGCACAAGACCCGTGAATTGTGGGCCGGCGAGACAGGTGTGTGGAAGCGCTACGGAAATCGCTACAAATGGGGCCGCACGTTGACGGCGATCGGCATGGCCGGATTTGGAATCGTGGTTTATTACCTCATCGTCCTTTCCAAACCCATTGTGCTCTCCAAGCCCGCCTAGATTCCCGCGTACCAGGAATACCCCAGATCCGGCGAGACGGAACCGAGCCCGTTGCCGATTCCCTTCAACGAATCCACCACCGTAATGCGCGACAAGTATTTCACGCTCTTGTAGCCAAGCTGCCGCGTCACCCGCAATCGCAGCGGAGCTCCGTGCGGCGTGGGCAGCTCCTCGCCATTCATCTCGTACGCCAGCAGCGTCTGCGGATGCAGTGCGTCCGTCATATCCAGGCTGTCCCAGTTCGTATCGAAGGGATGGAACACCACGTACTTCGCTTGCGGTAGCATCCCCACCAGATTCAGCACGTAGGAAAGCCGCACGCCCGTCCACTCCGCGATGAAGGACCAGCCTTCCTCGCAGGCCTGATGCGTAATCTGGCTCCGCGAAGGAAACCGCTTCAGATCGTTCAGTGCGAACGTGAACGGATGCGCCACCAGCCCGTCCACCGTGAGCCGCCAGTTCGCGAAATCTTCCGAAACGTGGCGCTGATAAAGATCGGATTCCGGCGGATCCCCGTTCACAGGAAAAACTTTCGAAATCTGGCTGCGGTCGAACTCGCGAGCCAGAGGCTGATGCAGCGTCAGAAGCCGCTGCGTCGCGTACGTGAGCGTCTCGCCGATGCCATAGAGCCCTGCGTGATCGGGCGGAATCAGGTTGTAGCGGCGGGCGAGAGCCGCGGCTCCCACGACCGAAGCTCCCGCCAATCCCGAGAGGATCATTCTGCGCCGCGAGATCATGCTTGGTTTCGAGCAGCGCCCCCTTGCCCCGTGATCATACCGCGCATCCGGCTGGTGAATCCGGAGACGCAAACCATCGCCACATGCAGCAGCAGGAACAACACCAGCGCGCTCGCCGCGAAAAAATGGATCGTGCGCGCGGATTGCTGGCCTCCGAAAACCTCCACCAGCACCGGCACCACCGCCGTCAGCGCCGGAGACATGGCCAGCCCGGTCAACACCGTCACAGGAAACAGCAGGAAGATCACGATCAGGTACACGCGCCTCTGCGCCGGTTCGTATTCGCGCGAGAGCGCCGGGAAACGGCGCGCGCGCCAGCCGGAAGCCGCGTACAACAACCCGTTCAGTACCGCGATCCACGCCGCAAAAAAGTGGAGCGACCGCCCCCAGCCCGATGGCCCGAAGATGAACGGGAGTGGAAGATCGAACAGCGACGGCCCTCCCACTCCGCCCGTCTCACCCCAATAGAACCGCGGATGCGCCACCAGAATCGCCCCGCCACTGACGATCAGGGCGAAGAATGCGAAGGTGTGGACCCAGTGCGTCGCCCGCACCAGAGCGGAATGCCGAGGCTCCGCCATCGACTTATTGTATGCGGGTTAACGGAGATTTACTTCTTTGCCGTAACCGTCCGCGTCGGCAGGCACGACGCCCAGTTCAGCGGCGAGAGCTCTACGCCTTGTGCGCCTTCGGTCTGCAGAGCTTTCGCGTATTGCCCGGTGGAGAGCCCGTCGTAAATCGCGATCCGGCCGCCCGGCTTCAACACCCGCAGCATTTCACGAATGGCCTGATCGCGATCGTCCTGATCGGCCACCTGATGCAGCGCCAGCGCCGACACCACCACGTCGTAGTGCTTGTCCGGATACGTCATCTTCAACGGATCGCCCGCATCCACGCGCACCTTATCCAGCACGCCTTCTGCCTTCGCGTTTGCCCGCGCGGCCTCGGCTTCGCTCGTGAAATCGAGCCCCGTGACGCGGCCGCCCTTCAACCGCTTAGCGACCCCCACCAGCATCAGGCCACGGCCTGTGCCCCAATCCAGAACCCGCTCTTCGCCCGTGAGCGCCAACGCATCCAGGATCTTCTCCCGAGCCTCCAGCTTGCCCACCCGGCTCGACCGCACCATCGCAAAACCCGCCGCCACGAAGCCCGCCGCGATCAGTCCCAACACTATAAGGATGCGCACGGAAACGTCCGGATACTGCGCGCGATTCATCATGAACAGCACCAGTCCGAACACGAAGGTCCAGCCTCCGCGCCAGAACATGGCTTTCACGGTGAGCGGAGAATCCAGCCCGTAATCGGGGCGAGTCGCGGTCTCTGCCATTACGCCTGCACGGCCTCCGGAGCCGCCGCCTCCACCTCAATCGGCTTCTTGAATTTGCACTCTTTGTTCGGACACTGCGCGAACGCGCCGGCCTTCAGGTACTTCTCGATCAGATAGCCGCCGCCGCAATCCGGGCACGGCTCCGGAATCGGCTTGCCCCACGCGACGAAATCGCACTCCGGGTACCGGTTGCAGCCGAAGAACGTCTTGCCGCGCTTCGATCGCCGCTCCACAATCTCGCCCTCGGTGCAGTTCGGACACTTCACACCGATGGTCTTCTGCTTGACGTACTTGCAGGTCGGATAATTGCTGCACGCCACAAACTCGCCGTAGCGTCCGTACTTCTTCACCAACTGGTTTTCGCACTGCGGACACTTCTCGTCCAAAGGAACGTCCTTCGGCTTCTGCCCCTCGCCCAGCTGCTTCGTAGTCTTGCAATCCGGATAGCCGGTGCAGGCCAGGAACTGTCCGAAGCGGCCCTTCTTCAGCACCATCGGACGCCCGCAGTTCGGACAATACTCCTGCTCATCCTGCTCGCTGATGTCGGCTTTGTCGATATCCGGCAGATCCACCGTCAGTTCGCGCGTGCTCTTGCACTCCGGATACCCGGTGCACGCCACGAAGCTTCCGTGCTTGCCCCACTTGATCACCATCGGCTTGCCGCACTTGTCGCAGATGAAGTCCGTGGGACGCTCCATCCGCTTGATGTCGGTCATGTGCCGCTCGGCGTGCGCCAGGTCCTTCTGGAAGCGCTCGTAGAACTCGCTCATGGCGATGCGCCAGTCGATCTTGCCCTCTTCGATATCGTCGAGAGAAGCTTCCATCCGCGCCGTATACGTCACGTCGAACAGATCGTCGAAGCTTTCCAGCAGCAGGTCCGTTACAACCATCCCCAACTCCGTGGGATAGAACTTGCCGCCTTCCTTGCGGACGTACTCGCGCTCCTGAATGGTGGAAAGAATCGACGCGTACGTGGACGGGCGGCCCACGCCGTCCATTTCCAGCGCCTTCACCAGCGTCGCTTCGTTGAATCGCGGAGGCGGCTCCGTGAAATGCTGCTCCGGCAGGATCGCCTTGAACTTCAGCAGCTCGCCCTCGGTCACTGCCGGGAGCTTGTTCTTCAACTCCTCGTCTTCCTCGTCCTTTTCGTCCTTGCCTTCCTGGTACACCTTCAGGAAGCCGTCGAACTTCGGAACGCTGCCCGTGGCGCGGAAGATATAGGTCGATCCATCCTTGCCCTTCGCCGCGACGTCGATGGTGGTCTGATCGAACACCGCCGGCGTCATTTGCGACGCCACGAAGCGCACCCAGATCAGCTTGTACAGCTTCATCTCGTCTTCGGCCAGGAATTTCTCCAGGCTCTCGGGCGTGCGCATCGCCGAGGTCGGCCGGATCGCTTCGTGGGCGTCCTGCGCGTCCTTCTTGCTCTTATAAGTGTTAGGCTGCGCCGGACGATAATCCGCCCCGTACCGCGATTCGATCATGGCCCGCACTTCGTCCAACGCATCATTCGACACGCGCGTCGAATCCGTACGCATGTAGCTGATCAAGCCCACCGTGCCGTCTTCGCCGCCGATTTCCACGCCTTCGTACAGCTTCTGCGCCAGCATCATGGTCCGCTTCACGCTGAACCGCAGCTTCCGGGAAGCCTCCTGCTGCAACGTGGACGTGATGAACGGCGGAACCGGATTCCGCTTCTTCTCCCGATTCGTGACCGAGCGAACCTTATATTCGGTGCCGTCCAGCGTGTCGACGATCGCCTGCGCCCCCGCCTGGTCCTTGATCTCGACGTTGGCGTCGTCCTTCTTCGCCAAATGGGCGGAAAGCTGCGGAGGCTTCTTCGCCGACAGATTGGCGTCGATGGTCCAGTACTCTTGCTTGACGAACGCCCGGATCTCGCGCTCCCGGTCGACGATCATCCGCAGCGCCACGGTCTGGACGCGCCCGGCGGAGAGTCCGCGGCGAACCTTGTCCCACAGCAGCGGGGAAATCTTGTAGCCCACCAGCCGGTCCAGCACGCGGCGCGCTTGTTGCGCGTCCACCAGGTGCAGATTCACCGGAGCCGGCTTCTCGAACGCTTTCTGGATGGCGCTCTTCGTAATTTCGTTGAACATCACCCGGAAGATCTTCGGACCGGCGGCCGCGTCCTTCTTCGCGCCCTTGGCCGGCGTTCCTTGCAGTTCTTCCTGGAGGTGGTAGCAGATGGCTTCGCCTTCGCGATCCGGGTCAGCCGCCAGATAGATGGCGTCGGACTTCTTGGCTTCCGCCTTCAGCTCCGCGATCAGCTTCTTCTTGCCTTCGATCACCTCATAGACCGGCGTGAAGTCGTTATCGACGTCCACTGAGAGGTCCTTCTTAGGGAGATCCTTCACATGGCCCAGTGAGGCCTTGACTACGAAACTCTTGCCGAGATACTTTCCGATAGTTTTCGCCTTCGCCGGTGATTCGACGATGACGAGATTCCTTGCCATAGATGATTACGCGACCTTCCTCTTACAAACAACCGAAATCTTAGCACGAGCCGGGGGAGGGGGGTCATTCGACCCAAACCCTGAGAAAGCTCTTCCCCGGAAGCTGGCGGACCAAACCAGACATTTCCAGATCGAACAGTACGGCAATAATCTCCGAAGGGGATGCCCCCTCCGGCCGCTGCCCCAAAGTCTCCATTAAACTGTCCAGGGAAACCGGGACATCCAGGGCCAAGGCGCTCAAAACCGCCTGACTGACTCCTTTCCCGGTCCCGCTTGCATGAGATGATCCGAAAGCGCCGGAAGTTACAGTCCCGCCATTCTTGTCGGAGATCTCTTTTATGTTCAGTTGGTTACGGAACTTACTGGAGAGCCGCCGCCGGTCTTCGGGCGGAAGCTCCGTCACCACATCGTTCCATTCCTGCACCAGCTTGGCCCCCTGTTTGATCAGCAGATTCGGCCCCCAACTCATCTTGGACGTGATGTTTCCCGGCACCGCGAACACCTCCCGCCCCTGCTCTGCCGCGAGCTTCGCGGTGATCGCCGACCCCGAGTACTCGCCGCCCTCCACCACCAGGACCCCGGCGCTCATGCCGCTCACGACCCGGTTCCGGACGGGAAAGTTCTGCGGATAAGCGGGCGTCCCCATGGGAAACTCCGAGAGCAGAAGTCCCTTGTCGGCGATTTGGAGAGCCAGTTTGCGATTTTCGGCCGGATAAACCTCGTCCACCCCGCACCCGAACACCGCGACGGTACTGCCTTCCGACTCCAGGACCGCCCTCTGGGCTGTGGTGTCGATGCCCCGGGCCATGCCGCTGACGATCGTTAGCCCGGCCGCCGAAAGATCCTTCGCCAGCCGGCCCGCGGCGGCATTTCCATAGGCAGTAGGCCGGCGCGTCCCGACAATCGCCAACATTAAGGTATCCAGCAGCTCCACCCGCCCTCGCGCGAACAGCATGGGAGGCGGATCGTAGATTTCGCTGAGCCTCGGGGGATAGTCCCGGTCGGTCATCGGGATCAGGACCGCTCCCGCCGCTGCCAGTTTCTGTTGTTGCGTGACAGCGTCTTCGAACGCGCACCCGCTGGCGACGCTCTGTGCCACCGCCGGAGCCAGCCCCGCCGCTTCCAATTCCGAGCGGGACGCCCGGAAAATGGCTTGTGGCGTTCGAAAGATCGCGATCAATTGTCCCGCTTTGCGGGTGCCGAGCCCGGGGGCCATGCGGAGCGCCAGCCAATGAATCTGTTCCTCTTCCGTGAGTCGGAGCTCCGGGGGACGGGCGGAAGCCATGCCTTTCAGGTGCTTGCCGGACCTGGGAATTCTCAAGGCCCCCTGAGCCGCTCCGAAGGTGGGTCCAGCAGTACCAGTATTTTCGCGGTTTTTCCCGCAGCCTGCGCGGTTTCACCCAATTCTCCATCTTGGTGCGAGAGCGAAGTTCGGTCCATCGCACTGTTTATCCAGCAGCTTGGCCGAGGTGCTGGTTTGGGCACGTTCCTGCCTGGACCTTGGCTTGGAAGGGGCTTATGCGGATACCGATACTGAGCAGTCTCCTTGTTAGGCGCGTTGCCGCCGTGGCTATCATCTTCGGAGCCAGCGTCTTAACGAGCGCTCCCCGGCCCAGAGTGGCCCCGGCGGAGCCGGGACGGTTCAGCAAGACCAGGTTCAGCAGTGCCGCGACAGCCGGAAACGACGCCACCGTCGTGAATTTCGTCCGGCCGGGCCTAGTAGTGAAAATCACAGCGGCGGCAATCGCCACGGATGGGACGATTTCGACGACCTTCACGGTTCAGGATCCGCAGACCCTCGCCCTGGATCGGTTGGGAATCAGCACCCCGGGGGTGGTGGCACTTAGCTTCATCGCCGCGACCATTCCGGCGGGGCAAACCCAGTACACGGCCTACACCACGCGCGTACAGACTAGCCCCATCACCAAGGTTTCCGCCACGCAGGCCGGAACGGATGCGGGTGGAACCTACACGGCCAATGCGGACGGCAGCTATACCTATACGTTTAAGACCAAGGCCACCACGGGTTTCGACACGAAAGCCACTCACGCGATTGGGATTTACGCCTCGCGGGATCTGACTTCGTTCGGGATGGATATCTATTACTCCAACGACGTGTTCAATTTCATTCCGGCCGGCGGCAAAGTGACCGTGGTTCGGGATGTGGTGCCGACCGCGGCTTGCAACCAGTGCCACGATCCGCTCTCGGCCCACGGCGGCGCCCGGCAGTTGGTGCAACTGTGCGTCTTGTGCCACCAGCCGCAGACCGTCGATCCGGATACCGGCAACACGGTGGACTTCAAGGTGATGATCCACAAGATCCACTCCGGAGCATCGCTGCCCAGCGTGGTCGCGGGCGGCAAGTATCAGATCATCGGCTTCAATCAGGCGGTGACGGACTTTTCGAACGTAGTATTTCCGTCGGACGTCCGCAACTGTACCATGTGCCACGCCGCTCCGGCGACGCAGGCCAACCAATACCTGACCGCCGTCACGCGGTCCGCCTGCGGATCGTGCCATGACAATGTGAACTTCGCCACCGGCGCGAATCATGCGGGCGGGCTTCCGGAAGCCGACGACAGCCAGTGCACCCAGTGCCACATCCCGCAGGGCCAGGTGGAGTTCGACGCTTCGGTTATGGGCGCGCATACCGTGCCCTTGAACTCGACGCAGCTTCCCGGCGTCGTGGTGACGATGCAAAAGGTGACGGGCGGCACGGCCGGAACGGCACCCACGCTCAGCTTCAACGTGAAGGATAAGAAGGGGAATCCGGTGGACATCTCGAAGATGACTCGCTTCACCCTGGTGCTGGCCGGCCCCACCACGGATTACAGTTTCAACGTCAGTGAGGATGCGCGCAAAGCATCCGGCAGCGGCGGCAACTATAGCTATACGTTCACCGCGGGCGTTCCTTCCACGGCGACAGGCACCTTCAGCATCGGCGCGGAGGGCTACAACGCGGTGAACATCAATCCGGGCACGGTGAAACAAGTAGCAGTTCGCGACGCGCCCGTCAACCAGACCATCAACTTCAGTGTCGACGGCAAACCGGTTGTCGCGCGGCGGCAGGTCGTCGACATCGCCAAATGCAACGTGTGCCACAACACGCTGAGCGTTCACGGGAACAATCGCAATCAGGTGAACCAGTGCGTGCTGTGCCACGCTCCCAACGCTACCGACGCAGATGTCCGGCCGGTCGCAGCGGCACCCAACCAAGGGATCAATTTGGCCCTGATGGTCCACAAGATCCACAATGGTACAGGCTTGACCACTGATTTCACGATCTACGGTTTCGGCGGATCCAAGAACAACTTCAACGATGTGGAATTCCCGGGCGACCTACGCGATTGCGCCAAGTGCCATGTGAACGGCTCGGAAGTTCCGCCGCTCAAAGCCGTCGCCGCAGTCACCGATCCTCGTGGGCCGATCAATCCGGTGCAGCCGACCGCATCCGCCTGCACGGGATGCCATGACGATCTTTCCACCGCCTCGCACGCGCTCTCGAACACCAGCGTGCTGGGCGAATCCTGCGCGGTCTGCCACGGAGCCAACGCGGAGTTTGCTGTACCCAAGGTACACGCCCAGTGATTCTGTTCCGGTGGGGAGGGCTTCTCGCCGGCGCGGCGCTGGCGGCTTCGCTCGGCTTTGCACAGGCCGGCGCACCAGCCAAGAGCGACGCGAAACCCAAGGCGGAGGCCAAGGGCAACGGGAAAGCAAAGGAAAGCCCGCAGGCAAAAACGGCTCCGGCGACCTACGTCGGAGCCGAAACCTGCGCTCTCTGCCACGAGGACATCTCGAAAGCCTTCGGCGGCAATCCCCACCACGCTCTCGAATCGAACAAGGACTGGAAGGGCCAGAGTTGCGAGGCTTGCCACGGGCCCGGCAGCGCCCACGTCGAATCTCTCGACAAGAAAGACATCCGCAATCCGGCGCGGCTCAGCCCTGAGGAAGCGGATAAGGTATGCCTCAACTGTCATCTGAACCAGCCCACGCATGTAGGACGAATTCAGAGCAGCCATTCCAAAAACCAGGTCCCCTGCACCAGTTGCCACACCATGCACCAGTCCGCCGATCAATTGGTAACGCGGAAGCCAGCGGATATCAACGCCAAGTGCGCCTCCTGCCACACCTCCGAGTGGACCAGCTTCCAGCTTCCTTATAAGCACAAGCTGCCCGAAGGCGCCATGTCCTGCGTGGACTGCCACAATCCGCATGGCCGCAACCTGACCAGCACGGTGCGCGCCGTGGCCGCCTCAAACGAGCCGGGCTGCTATCAGTGCCACGGCGACAAGCGCGGGCCCTTCGTCTTCGAACACGAACCCCTGCGGACCGATGGCTGCACCGCGTGCCATGAGCCGCACGGCTCCGCCAATCCCCGGATGCTGACGCGCAATCAGCCGCGCGTGGTCTGCCTGGAGTGCCACGCCAACGTCGGCACTACAAACATTAACTCCGCGATCGGCAACGTGCCGCCCGCGTTTCACGATTTGCGCAACCCCCGCTACCAGACCTGCGTGGACTGTCACGTAAAGGTCCACGGGTCCAACGTGAACCACGACTTCCTGCGATGAGAATCCTGGCACTACTAGCGTTGACGGCCCTGTGCGCGATCGCGCAGGATCAACCTCCCGCCGCTGCGGCCCCGGCAGAGGCGAAACCTGCCGCCGCGCCGGCGCCCGAGACTCCCCCGCCGTCGACACCCGAGTGGGTCACGGGGACCCTTGACTTCGGCTACCGCTTCCGCACCGACGTGAATGGCAGCCTCGACACCTACCGCAGCGTCGTGAATCTCGGCAGCGGCCCCAAACTCTTCGGGGTCGACCTCAACTTCATCGACCCCACCAAGAAATTCTTCGATAAACTCTCCGTTAGCGGCATCGGCTGGGGCGGCGACCCGTACACCACCGCTCGCGTCGAAGCCTCCAAGCAGCGCCGCTACCGGCTCCTGTTCGACTACCGCAACATTGTGTACTTCGACGCGATGCCCAGCTTCGCCAACCCTCTCGCGGCCCAAGGCATCTATCTCAACCAGCGCTCCTACGATTCGCACCGCCGCATGGCGGATTTCTCGCTCGAAGGCCGCCCCGGTTCGAGCCTGGTCCCCTACTTCGAATTCAGCCGCAACTCCGAACACGGCAACGGCCTCACCGATTTCGTCAGCGACGCCAACGAGTACCCCGTCGCCAATTTCCTCAACAGTCATACCGACTCCTACCGAGGCGGCCTGCGCATCGAGAAGAAACATTTCCACGTCACCCTGGAAGAAGGTGCGAACCTCTTCACCGACGACGAACGCGTCACCGACGCGAGTAAGATCACCGGCAATCTCACCAACACTTTCGTCGGACAGAATCTGTATCTCGGTTCGCTGCTGCAATCCTATGGAATCAGCGGCACCACCCCCTACTCTCGCGTGATGGTCACGGCGACTCCGTTCTCCTGGCTCGATCTTTACGGCCAGTTCCAATTCAGCCAAGGCCGCACCGACGTCAACTACACGCAAACCGACTCGGGCTCCCTCGTCGTCCAAAATGCGCTTCTCTTCTACAACAGCGAACAGGACCTGGTCGCCGGCGTCGCCAAGCAGCCGCATACTTCCGGAAGCGCCGGCTTCGAAATCCGACCGTTCAAGCGCCTCCGCATCCTCGAAAATTACTCCACGGACCGCCTGCACACTGCCTCCTCCGATTCGCTCACACAAGCCCTGATCACGGCCTCCGGAACTCTCCCGACAACCACCACGCCTGCCGCCGACCGCCTGGTCGACAACTACAACCAGCATTCGCTCGACGTCATCCTCGACCTCAAGTGGGGCCTCACGCTCCGCGGAGGCGAGCGCTACGTCTGGGGCGACACTACCGTTCGCGCTCCGTTCGCGGGCGGCGTCGAATCCTCCACGCTCAGCCGTCAAAGTGGGGTCGCCGGGATCAACTGGCGGACCAAAAAACGCCTCTCCGCGGGCTTCGATTTCGAGGGCGGCTCCTCCAACCACGCCTACTATCGCACCAGCTTGCAGGACTACCGCAAGTACCGCGCGCGGGCCCGCTATCAAGTGCGGAACTCGCTCGCCCTCAACTGGAACTTCAGCCGTCTCGAAAACTCCAACCCGGTCCCGAGCGTCCAATACACCTTCTCCAGTGAGCGCAACGGACTCTCCGTCCAATGGACTCCGCAGGGCCGCGCCAAACGCATCACCCTCCTCGGCGAGTACGCCCGCACCAGCGTGGAGTCCAACATCCTTTATATCGTTCCCCAGTTCTTCCAGAGCGCCCAGTCGCTTTACCGCGAGAACGCCCACCAGGCCACCGGACAACTGGAGCTCATCCTTCCGAAAATCCAGGGCCGCGCCGGACGCCTCACCCTCGGTGGATCCCTCTTCTCCGGCTCCGGCAGCCAGCCCACCCATTTCTACCAGCCGCAAATGAAGCTCTCGCTCCCCGTGATTAAGCGCGCAGACTGGGTCTCGGAATGGCGCTGGTACGGCTTCGATGAGCCGTTCTATCTCTACGAAGCCTTCCACACCACCACCCTCACTACGGGATTTCGCTGGAAGCTCTAGGCCTCTGGGTGACATAACCCGGCCTGAAACCCAGATCATTGAAAACAATAGTCTCCCCATGGGGCCGCCGATTGCCCTAACTCCCGCCAGGAGACTACCTCTTATGAACTTCGACCAGTCCCCGCTTCTGGTCATTTGGGAAGTGACGCAAGCTTGCGACCTTTCCTGCGTCCACTGCCGGGCTTCGGCCCAGCCTTCCAGGAACGACGGGGAACTCACCACGGAGCAAGGCTTCCGCCTGCTCGAAGAAGTGAAGAGCTTCGGCAACCCGCTCATGGTTTTCACCGGAGGCGATCCGCTGAAGCGCCCCGATCTGTTCGACCTGATCAAGCACAGCGTCAGCCTGGGGCTGCGGACCAACGTCACGCCCAGCGCCACTCCGTTGCTCACGCCCGAAGTCATCCGCCGCTTCAAGGAAGCGGGCGTGGCACGGATGGCCATCAGCCTGGACGGCCCCGACGCCGAGACGCACGATGGGTTCCGGAGGGTGACCGGGACCTATGATCGCGCGATCGAGGCGTTGCGGGTCGCGCAAGAGGTAGGTTTGGATACCCAGATCCAGACCACCGTAACGCGCCGCAACAAAGCCATGCTCGCGAAAATCGCCGAGCGCGTCTTCGAAACCGGCGGCAAAATGTGGAGCGTCTTCTTCCTGGTCGTGACCGGACGCGCCATGGAGGCCGACGACCTGACCGCCGAGGAATACGAAGAAGTCTTCGAGACGCTCTATGAGCTCTCCCGCTTCGCGCCCTTCGACATCAAGACCACCGAAGGGATGCACTACCGCCGCTTCATTGCCCAAAAGCAGCGCGAGCCCGTCAATCAAGGCGAGAACGCCCGCCGCGTGGCGTGGCGCAGCGCCGGCGTGGGCGATGGCAAGGGCTTCGTCTTCGTCTCCCACCACGGCGACATCTATCCCAGCGGATTCCTGCCCGTCAGCGGCGGCAACGTGCTCACCGATTCACTGGTGGACGTGTACCGCAACCACCCCATGTTCCTCGACCTCCGCAATCCGGAAAAGCGCGAAGGCAAGTGCGGACTCTGCGAATACCAGCACCTCTGCGGCGGCTCTCGATCGCGCGCGTTCGCTCTGGTCGGAGACTATCTCGCGGAAGACCCGCGCTGCACCTACCAGCCGCAGCACGATCTGCACAAAGTCCGGCCCGGGATTCCGTCAGGGGCGGGGCCCAGTCCCATGCCGGGCCGCCCTATCTTAATGAGAACTCCGCGCGGATAACGCCCTCCTCGGGCTCATACGCCAGGCTGAACCCCAGCATCCGGCAGACGTTTTGCATCGCTTGGTTCTCCGGCAGGATGCCGGCGATCACGCGGTCGAGCTTCTCGTCGCGCGCCACCTCTAACAGGCGCGCGACCATCTCTGAGCCCAGCCCGCGGCCCTGATATTCGTCGCTGATCAGAATGGCGAATTCGGCGTCGCGGCTCCCTTCGGAACCGGCCTGATGAAGCTTCGTGAGCCGCGCCACGGCCAGGATCTCGCCCCCACGCACCGCCACCAGCGCCAACTCCCGATCGTAATCGTTGAAGCAGATCCGGATTAAGCGCGCATGGGTCACGCGATGGTCCAGATCCAGCAGATGAAAGTACCGCAGATAGACGCTGCGTTCGGAGAGCGTCGAGTGAAACCGCACGATGAGCGGCTCGTCTTCCGGCCGAATCGGACGAATCTGCACCACTTCGCCATCTTCGAAATGCCACGGCCGCACATACTGCGCCGGGTAAGGGCGAATCGCCGGCTTCGGCGGAGCCTGCGTCTCGGCTGGATGCAGCACCACCCGCGCATCCAGAGCCAGAAAACCTTCCGGCGACGCCAGCAGCGGATTAATATCGATCTCCTTGATCCAGCTCTGCTCCACCACCAGTGAGCTGAACCGCACCAGCAGCCGCTCCAGCTCTGCAAGATCCACCGGCTTGCGCCCGCGCACCCCCGCCAGCGCCGTGAGGATTTTCGTCCGCTCCATCACGCGCCGAGCGAGCGTCGTGTTCAGAGGCGGCAGCGCCAGCGCCCGGTCGCGAAATACCTCCACCAACTGGCCGCCGGTTCCGAAAAGGAGCACCGGCCCGAACTGCGGATCGATGCTGGAGCCCAGGATCAACTCATAGCCCGACATCCGAATCATCGGTTGCACCGTGACTCCGAGGAAATTGCCGTCGCCGGCCTTCTCCTTGACTGACTTCTCGACCTGCGCGAATCCGCTTCGCACTGCGGCCTCGTCCGCCAGGTTCAGGAGCACGCCGCCCACGTCGGTCTTGTGCGTAATCGTCTCCGAATGCAACTTCAACACCACCGGGAACCCAAAGCGAGCGGCCGCCTTCGCTGCCTCATCCGCGCTGTGAGCGATTTCGGTCGGCACCGTCGGAATCCCGTACGCCGCGAGCAAGCTCTTCGATTCAGCTTCCGTCAACAGCGTGCGCCCGCGCCCTCTTGCAGCGTCGATCAACTCCGTCGCCCGAGCCCGCGCCGCCGTATCCGCAGATTCCTCCACCGCCGCCGGAGTTTCATAGAGCGCATCGAGGTTCGCACTGAATCGCGACATCGCCTGAAACACCCGCGCCGCTGAATCGGGATACGAATACGTGGGAATGCCCGCCCGGCTCAGGATTCCGTCGCCCGCCGCCACCGATTGCCCGCCCATCCAACTCGCCAGGAACGGTTTCCCCGCCAGCTTCGCGAACGGCGCCAGCTTTTCCGCGATCACGGTAGGGTCCGCCAGCCCCGTCGGCGCCAGAATCGCCAGTAGTCCGTCGGTCTCCGGAGCCGCCGCCGCAATCTCGAACGCCTTCGCGAACCGCTCCGCTCCCGCATCGCCCAAAATGTCCACCGGATTGTGATGGCTCCAATGCGCGGGCAGCAGGGCGTCGAACTTCGCGGTTGTTTCCGGAGAAAGCTCCGCCAACTTCCCCCCTTCCGAGAGCAGAGCGTCCGTAGCCAGCACTGCCGGTCCACCCGCATTCGTCAAAATCGTAAGGCGCGGACCCTTCGGCCGAGGCTGCTTATCCAGCGCCTCGGTCAAGTAGAACAGCTCCGCGATCGTATTGACCCGCAGCACGCCGCAGCGCCGGAACGCCGCGTCGAGAACCTCATCGCTTCCCGTCAACGCCCCCGTGTGCGAGGCAGCCGCCTGCGCCGCCGCAGCCGTGCGACCCGGCTTGATGGCGATGATCGGCTTCGACAGCGCCACTTCGCGCGCCGCCGATAAGAAGGACCGCGCATCGCCGACGGACTCCATGTAAATCGCGATGCTGTGCGTCTCCGGGTCGTCGCCCAGGTACTCGATCAGATCGCCCCACCCCACGTCGAGCATCGAGCCCACCGAAACGAACGCGCTAAAGCCCACCGCCTCCTGCAAGCTCCAATCGAGAATCGCCGTGCCCAGCGCACCGCTCTGGCTGATAAAGCCGACGTGCCCCGGCCGCGCCATCGCATTCGCGAACGTTGCGTTCAGGTGCGCCCGAGGCGACATCAGGCCCAGGCAGTTCGGACCCACGATCCGCATCCGCCCCCGCCGCGCTTGAATCTCCTGCTCCAGGGCGGCCCCTTCGCGCCCCGCTTCGCGAAACCCCGCGGAGATCACAATGGCCGCCGAAATTCCCGTGGCGGAGCATTCCCCCACCACATCCGGAACCGTCGCCGCCGGCGTCACGATCACCGCCAAGTCTGCCCGTTCCGGCGTCTGTGAGATGCTCGCGTAACACGGCAGCCCCAGGACCCGGCTTCGTTTCGGATTGATGGGATACACCGCGCCCTTGAACGACGCCGCGATCAAGTTCGACACAATGGAGCGCCCGACGCTGCCCTCCTTGTCGGTAGCTCCGATCACCGCCACCCGACGCGGGTGGAAGAACACGTCCAGAGGAGCGCGCATTCTTTATGTTAGTGTCCGGCGCCACCAGCCGCGGGAGCCGCAGCCGCTGCCGGAGCCATCCCCAGATCCATCAGGATCTTCGGATTCTTCTCCTGCATCGCCACCATGTCGTGGCACGTCGAACAATCGCTCGCGATGGTTTTCCCCGACGCGCTGGTATGGCTTCCGTCATGGCAGCGGAAGCACCCCGGAGAATCCATGTGACCCAGGTTGTTCACATACGTTCCCCACGTGATCTTCATCTCGGGGAAAATATTGTGCGCGTAGATTGCCTGCACCGCCGCGATCGCGCCGTCCAGCTGCGCCTTGTTCTGCGCCGCCACCTGCGGATAAGTTGCTTGGTAATATCCGCCCATCGACGAGGCGATCTCCCGGGCCGCTGTCTCCCGGTCCGCATAAGGCTTATTCAGCGCCGCCATCGCCTGCTTCCGCACAAACGGAAGATTCGTGGCAATCGTCCCGCTGGACATCGCGCTATCCAGAGCCCGTCCCGCCAATTCGAAATTGTGCCCCGGACGATTGTGGCAATCCATACAATCCATGCGGCGGCGCTCCCCGCGCGCCAGCTCCTCCGGCTTCACCTTCGAATCCGTCGCGTTGTACACCGTCTGGGTCCCGTCCGCGGCCGTGTAAATCACCTGCGGAATAGTCTGCCGCTTGGCGTCCGTCGTCACGTATTCGATCTTCGACCCCACCGCAGTATGCGCCCCGTGGATCCCGGTCCCGCCATTCGCCGTCCGCCCGCCGATCTTCATGGTCAGAACCGTTGTCGCCGGCGTGTTCCCCTCATCCTCGGCATACTCGGTATGAACCAGCACCCGGTTCCCGATCATGCGCCCCGGAGTGTGGCAGTGCTCGCACGTATCCGCCGCTGGACGCATGTTCTCGACGGGGGCCGGAATCGGCGTCGGATACCCGTGCGTCGCCAACATAAGAACCTGTTTACTTCCATTGACCTTCGCCTTGACGAAGGACACGACGCCAGGTCCGATGTGGCATTCCACGCAGGCCACGTGCGCATGCGGCGATTGCTCATACGCCGTCAACTCCGGCGACATCACGGAATGGCACACCTGCCCGCAAAACTTATCCGTCTCCATATAACTGACCGCTTTATACGTCAACTGCCCCGCGATCAGCACGTTCGCGAACGTCGTCACCAGCACGAATCCCAGAACGCGCTTCAGCTCGGGCGAGCTGAAATCGAGAACGGGAAATTTGGACTCCACGATGCCCTGCTTCTGGAGCCTTCGCCTCCGGAAGTGGATCCCGACGGGAATGAGACCCAGTCCGATCAGGAACACCGCCAGATCCGCAACCCAGAGAAGACCCAAATATGGGTTTTGAGACTCGCCACGCAGCAGCGTCGGCAGCAGAAAGAACCATGAGACGCCTCCCGTAGTGACCAGCACCACCCCGAGGAGGCTAAGTGCATTGCTGGCAAGGTACACCAGCGGCGAGAGTAGAGTAAAAAGTCGGGTGCGCATAGGTGCAGCCTGGACACAACCTGGGTGATATAACCCACCCGCCGCGCGAAATCGCGACGAGACCCGGTATGTGTTGTATCTCCTTTCTCCTACCGGAGCAATTCTTCAGCCACGGCGTATGATAGAAGGTGGTCGATGGGCGCTCCAGATTCTCCCGCAACAATTGAAATCTTGCAAGCATGGCTCAATTCCACGCCCTCGTGCGTGGTAGGCATCGACGGCCAGCGTAGGGTCCGCCTTTGGAGCCGCACCGCCGAGCGGACTTTCGGCTGGACCGCCGACGCTCTGATCGGCGCCCCCCTCCCCGTGGACCTCAACTTGCTGACCCCAGAGAAGCCCGGAGAATACTGTTTGCGGAAAAGGGACGGGACTGAGGTTTCGGTCCGGCTGCACTCAGGGCCCTGGCGCGACGAACAGGGCGGCACCGGCACGGTAGCCGTCATGGAGAACCTGACGGCCATTCGGGCGCTGGAGGAGAAGTTGTTGGAAGCGGCAGCTCAGAAGCAGGAAACTGAAAAGAAGATCCGCTCGGAACGCCGCTTCCGCGAACTGCTGGAGGCTGCTCCCGACGCCATTATCGAGGTGGACCAGGAAGGCCGCATCTTCGTCCTCAACCAGGTCACCGAGAAGCTGTTCGGCTACTCCCGCGCAGAACTGCTCGGCCAGCCCGTGGAAATGCTGGTGCCCGAAGCCGCCCGAGGCCATCACTCCCAGCATCGCGCGAACTATAAGGACCACCCCGCCACCCGCCCCATGGGGAGCACGCTCAAGCTGGAAGGCCAACGGAAGGACGGCACCCGTTTCCCGGTCGAGATCAGTCTGAGCCCCGTGAAGTCCGAGGAAGGCTTCCGTGTGACCGCCGTCATCCGCGATGTCACCGACCGTCGCCGCGCCGAAGACCTTCTGCGTTCGATCCAGGAAAAGTACAATCAGGAGCTCGCCCAGCGTAATCAGGAGCTCGCAGAGAGAAACGAACAAATCGAGCGCGCCAACCGGCTGAAGAGCGAGTTCCTGGCCAGCATGAGCCATGAGCTCCGCACGCCTCTGCATACCGTCATCGGATTCTCCGAACTGCTGGAAGAAGAAACGCAGGGCCCGCTGAACGACAAGCAGAAGCGCTTCGTCGACCACATCCACCGCGATTCCCTCCATCTGCTGGAGCTGATCAACGACATCCTGGACCTCAGCAAAATCGAATCCGGACGCCTGGAACTGCGGCCCGAGGTCTTCGACCTCTCCGGCTTGATGGAGGAATGCCTCCGCTCCATCCGCCCGCAGGCCGTCACCAAAGGCCTGGACATCGGCATGGGCAAAGTGACGTCGCTCACTCTGGAAGCCGACCGCTTGCGCGTCAAGCAAGTCCTGATGAACCTGCTCAGCAACGCCGTCAAATTCACGCCCGCCGGCGGAAAAATCCGCGTGGAGGCAAGCCTCGACGGCCACCTCGCCGCCGTCACCGTCACCGACACCGGCATCGGCATCCCTCTTGCAGAACACGAATCCGTCTTCGACAAGTTCTACCAGGTAAGCGCCACCACCAAGGGTGTCCGCGAAGGCACCGGCCTGGGCCTGGCGATCACCAGGCACCTGATCGAGGAACATGGCGGCACCATCTCGGTGAAGAGCGATCCGGGAAAGGGAAGCGCCTTCACCTTTACGATTCCCCTCCGGCATCTGGAGATCGCCGCGCCATGAAGAAAATTCTGATCGCCGACGACACCGACAAGGGCCGCGAACTGGTGAAGACTGTGCTCGAAGGGTCCGGCTACCACGTCTTTGAAGCCCGGAATGGCCTGGAAGCAGTGGCCGGCGCGCGCGAGCATATGCCCGACCTCATCATTCTGGATCTGCACATGCCCGGCCTGGACGGCTTCGGCGTGATCCAGGAACTGCGCGGCCAAAAGGAATTCGCCACCACCCCGATCATGGCTTTGACCGCCAGCGCCATGATGGGCGATAAAGAACGTGCCACCGCCGTGGGATTCACCGGCTATATCACCAAGCCAATCCGGCTTGCCGATCTCCGCCGCGAAGTGGAACGCCTGCTAGGATAGGCGCAACCCCCGCGGCTCAAAGAAGAGGCCCTAAAAGAAGGAAGATGTCCGCCAAGCACGCGTTATCCCTGTTAATCATCGACGATAATCCCGGAAGCCTGGAACTTCTCTCCAGCGCGCTGGCCCAGCCCGACCTGGGAATCCTCACCGCCTCCGATCCGGAAGAAGCTCTGGATCTTGTCTACGGCCGCCATCCGCAGATCGTCCTCACCGACCTGGTCATGCCCAAGATGACCGGCATGGAAGTGCTGGATCGCGTCATGGAATTCGATCCCTCCACTGAAGTCATCCTGATGACCGCGCATTACTCCACCGAATCCGCCGTGGAGGCCATCAAGAAGGGCGCCTCGGACTATCTCAACAAGCCCGTGTCCCTTGCCGCGCTGCGCGAACGCATCGCAAAGCTGGTCGATGCGGCCCGCAAGCGAGCCCGCGCGATGCAGCTCGAAGACGAACTCGCCGCCAACGCCGAGTTCGAAGGTATCGTTGGCCACAGCCCCCTCATGTGGGAGATGTTCTCCCGCATCCGCCGGGTGGCTCCGCATTACCGCGCGCTGCTCGTCACCGGGGAGACCGGCACGGGCAAGGACCTCGTCGCTCAGGCCCTGCATCGTCTCAGCCCCGCCGCCAACGGCCGCTATGTGGTCCTGAACTGTTCCGCCGTCGTCGAAACGCTCTTTGAAAGCGAACTCTTCGGCCACGTCAAAGGGTCCTTCACCGGAGCCACCCACGACAAGGCCGGTCTCTTCGAGCATGCCCACGGAGGCACGCTGTTCCTGGACGAAATCGGCGACATGCCGCTGGCCACGCAAGCCAAGCTCCTCCGGGTGCTGCAGAATCAGGAAGTCTTGCGCGTCGGATCGTTAACCGCGCGCAAAGTGGAGGTTCGCGTCGTCGCCGCGACCAACCGCGACCTGCGCCAAGCCATCGTCGAGAAGCATTTTCGTGAGGACCTGTATTACCGGCTCTCGATGGTGGAGATCAAGGTGCCGAACTTGGCCGAGCGCAAGGAAGACCTTCCGCTCCTGGAGCGCCACTTCGTCGCGCGGTTCGCCGCCCAGTATGGCAAGGAGATCAAGGGTCTGACGCACCGCGCCCGCATCGTGCTCACTCTGCACAACTGGCCCGGCAATATCCGCGAACTCGAAAATGTCCTGGGGCACGCCTGCATGATGACCATGGGCGATACCATCGACATTGGAGACCTGCCCGCGTATCTCCAATCCCATTCCGGCGAGTCCCACGATGAGTCCCTGTCTTCCGAATCGCCGGATTCCTCCATGGGCACATTGGAAGAACAGGAGCGCATTCTCATCGTTCGAGCCCTGCAATCCTGCGCCGGGAACCAATCCCAAGCCGCGAGAATGCTAAGAATCGGGCGCGATGCGTTGCGCTACAAGCTGAAAAAGCACAACCTATAAAGCCCGGCGCGGCTTCTTAGATCCAGATCACCGGTTAGATCGAGATCACCGGGCAAGGCGCCTGCCGGATAATCCCATACGAGTGCGTCCGCAGCCGCCCCAGCGTCTCATGCAGCAGCCCCCTGCCGATCACGATCAGATCCGCCGCGTGGCGCCGGGCCTCCTCGCGAATGCTCCCCGCCACGTCGCCCGAGGCGATGCACAGCGGCGCTTCCACCCGGGCCGTCCGTTGCTGCCGCTCCACCGTCTCCCGAGCTTCCTTGCGCATGAGATCGTCGAACTCGCTGTTGATTTGCCGCTCCGGCCAAGCCTCCGTTCCGCTCTGCGTGACGTGCACCAGCCGTAGCGCCCCCCCCGTGTCCCGCGCGAATTGAGCGGACCATTCCATCAGCGGCGCAGCCTTCGGCGTACCATCCACGGCGCACAGAACATTCCGGCAAGCCAGATGCTCCCGTGCCGGACCCGTCTCCACATGCGCGGCCGTCCACACCGGACACTGCGCGTCGTGCAGCACCTTCGCCGTCACCGATCCAAGCAGCAAGCTCCGAAACGGACCATAGCCGTGCGTCGGCATCATGATCAGATCCACGCCTTCCCTGTGCGCGAATCCGGTGATCGCCTCCGCCGGATCGCCGATCTCCGTGATCCGCTCCGTCGGCAGGTGCGCGAACTCCCGCACCAGCGAGTTGTCCAGCCGCGTTTGAAGCTGCTCCTGCAGCTCGTCGATGTCGATGGCCACCATCGCCCCGGGATCGGCCGCACCGTACCAGAAGGGCTGAAGGACGCCCATCAGAGTAATCTTGGCACCGAACCGGCTCGCCATGGCCTCGACGAACGGAACCGCGCCGCAGCAGCGCTCCGAGAAGTCGATAGGGAAGAGGATGTGTTTGATCGCCAGCATGGCACGCTCCTTGCCCTTCAAATACGCACGAAGCCTGCCAAAGCTAACGTGATGAAAACAGGTTCCGCCACGTACTTGAGCTGGGCCAGTCAGCAGGGCCCGCGCGCGATTTCGCGCAACTTTCTTGCGGAACCGCTGGGCAGGCACACGGCACCTGCACCCAAGCCCTGCGCCCTTAATTTCGGCGACGCGCGTCTCGACCTGCCCGATAAGCCCCAGGCAGGAGGGCGCCGCTGCACCGCAGCGGCACGTCTCATCGATCTACGTCTACGCAGGGTTCCCTCGAGGTGCTCCTGCGCTCGCGTGATCCGGATCCGATGAGGGGTCCGGACTCTTACGGCCCCAGGGTACGGCAGCAGTCAAGCGGCTTGGACAGAACGAAAGCGCGAAGTTATGGAAAAGAGGGGAAAAACATTTCTCGCAACGACGCAACAAGCGCCAAGACAATTCCCTATTTCACGGCGATGGTCGCTGTGTCTGAACTCGCGCCGAACGTCAGAACGATCGGCACGTCGTCGCCGGGAGCCACGCCCGCGGGAATTACCGTGTTCACCTGGTATAAGCTGGCGTTGCCGGGAGCGATTCCGCTAAACAGAATCTGCGCCGGGACCCCGCCGAGGGTCAAAGTGGGCGTCGCTACCGTGTTGTAGATCACGCTGCCGTCTGCCGGCGCGACCGCTCCGGTGGCCAGGGGAGCTTTCGTCGCATCCCCGTTGGGAGTCGCCTTGCCGCCGCCGGTAAAGTAAATCTGGATCGCGTCGCCGACCGCCGCGGGCTGCCCGCACAGCGCTGACGCCAAGAGTCCGGTGCACGCCGGAAGCGCCAGAGCCTTCGCCATCGACGCCGGCATCACTCTCCAGGCAGTATTCGCCGTCAGCACCGCGCCGTTGTGGCGCTTGGCATTGCTCGGATCGGGCAGAGAGAAGATCCCCACGTCGGTAGGAGTCATGGTCAAGGTGAAAATCGCACTCGGACCCGTGCCGTTCTGCACGTTGACGTTCACGCTGCCGGTTTCCGGAAGCTCCGAGGGCAGCACCAGGTTGATCTGGTTCGCCGAACCGAACACAAAATACAACGGCGCGGCCTTGTTGTTGAACAGCACAGAGAGATTCTGGTACGCGGCCGCGGGAAACAGAGAATTCGCGGTATCGCTATTCGGCATGTTCGACGCGAACACGCTTACGAACGAGTTGGGCGCCGCGCCGTGCGTGGAATCCTTGGCCTGGAACGTAGCTCCGTTCGTCACGGCTCCGACAGATGGCACGCCGATCGTGGTGGGAAGCTGCACTGTGGGCGCAGCGACTCCACCGATCGAGATGATCACGTCCTGATTCCCGGCCGAGACGTCCGGCGGAACTGTGAACACTACTTGGTAGGCGCCGACAATCGTCGCCGAGAGGGCGGAGGAAACCAGGCTCGCGAATTTCCCTCCGACGGTGACTGTCGGAGTCGCCGTCGTAGCAGCGGGCGCGCCTGGAGCCTGCCCCGCCGTTGCGAACGGCTGCGTCTGTCCGAGTCCGGCCAAATAGGTCGTGACTTGCCGGCCCGGAGTCGCCGGTTTGGCCGCCGTGTACGGATTGAATTTCCCATCCGCGAAGGGAGCCCCGCCGAACAGGATGTAGCCCGGCGCGTAGTCCGAGATGGTCAACGGATAAGACTGCGACGCCTGGCCGCCCGCCGAAACGATCAAGCCGTTCGGATACGTCCCCGCCGGAAAGCCGTAGGGAAACTGCACCGTCATCTCCGTCGCACTGGGAGTCCCCACCACGGCGGCGGCCAGTTGGTACACCAAGACCGAAATCGAATTGGCCGGCGTGAACCCGGTCCCCGTGATTACGACCAAATCGCCCGGATTCATCAGATCGTCGGATCTGCCCATGCCCTGAACCCCTGTAATCGTAGGCTGCGCCACCGCCGCTCGTCCGAGTAGCAAAACAACTCCAGTTACAATGAAGAGACCCATGCGGATCGCACTGGCGCAGATCAACCCCACCGTGGGGGATTTGGCGGGCAACACCGACCGCATCGCGCGCGCGGCCCGGGATGCCGAATCTCGCGGCGCGGATGTGGTCGTTTTTCCAGAACTTACCATCAGTGGATACCCTCCTCGCGATCTGGTGGAACAGCCCAGTTTCTTAGACCGCAGCGAACACGAACTGGAACGTCTGGCCCGCGAAACGGCGGACCTTAAACTCAGCATCGTCTGCGGCTTCGTTGGAAAATCGCGAGCCGAAACCGGCAAACGAGCCATGAACAGCGCCGCCGTCATCGAAAACGGCAAAGTCGTCTTCCGGCAGAGCAAAATGCTGCTGCCTACCTATGACGTCTTCGATGAAGCCCGCTACTTCCGCCCCGCCGAGCACGAGGAGCTCTGCCTGATCCACGGCCGCAAAGTCGCACTGACGATTTGCGAGGACGCCTGGAACGACAAGAACTTCTGGCGTCAGCGCCTGTACACGCGCGATCCGGTGGAGGAACTGTTCGGAGCCGGCGCGGAGATCATGATTTGCATCAATGCGTCGCCCTTCCATATGGGCAAGCGCGAGGTGCGCCGCGGCGTCTACCGCGCCGTCGCGAAACGATACGCGAAACCAGTGGTTTACGTGAACCAGGTAGGCGGCAACGATCAACTGGTGTTTGACGGCTCCAGTTTTGCGATGAACGGCGCGGGGGAGATCATCGCCACGGCACGATCCTTCGCCGAAGACCTGGTGATCGCCGATATCGATGCTGGAAACGGAGCTGGAAACGGAGCTGGAAACGGAGCCGGAACGGGCGATCGTAACGAGGATTTCACGGACGAGTGCGAAGCTGTCTACGAGGCTCTGGTGACCGGCACCCGTGACTACATCCGCAAGTGCGGCTTTTCGAAAGTGCTGATCGGCCTCAGCGGAGGGATTGACTCCGCCCTCACTGCCGCCGTCGCGGTGGAGGCGGTGGGCAAAGAGAACGTCACGGGAGTCGGCATGCCGGGGCCGTACTCTTCCGATCACAGCCTCACCGATGCTCGCGATATGGCCACCGGACTCGGCATCCGCTTCGAAGTGATCTCGATCAAAGGCGTGTACGAGCGCTTCACACAGGAGCTGGCTCGGCTGATAGATGGCGAAGGCGTCGGCGTTACGCAGGAGAATCTTCAATCCCGCCTGCGAGGCGTCACTCTTATGGCGCTCTCCAACAAGACGGGGGCTTTGGTTCTCACGACCGGCAACAAGAGCGAGCTCGCGGTGGGGTACTGCACCCTGTACGGCGATATGTGCGGCGGACTCGCCGTGATCAGCGACGTCCCGAAGACGATGGTCTACGCGCTTTCCCGCATCGCGAATCGCCGCCTTCATAACGCCATTCCGGAAAGCGTTTTCACCAAGCCTCCCTCCGCCGAGCTCCGACCCGATCAAAAAGATACCGATTCGCTCCCCGAATACGGAGTCCTGGACCGGATTCTTGAAGCCTACATCGAGCAGATGCGCACGCCGGCGCAGATCGCGGAGAGCCAGGGCGTCCCGCTGGCTCTGGTGAAAGACATCGTCCACAAAGTGGACCGCAATGAGTACAAGCGCCAACAGGCCGCCCCGGGGCTCAAAGTAACCACGAAAGCATTCGGCATCGGGCGGCGATTCCCGATCGCACAGAGGTTTTCCGAATGAGCGTTCCGAAAGTGCTAAAACGAGGTCTGGCAATCTTCGCTCTGTTCGTGGCCGCGCTCAGTTCGCAGCCCTCCGGCCAGGAGCGCGTAGGACAGCAGCCCGATGGCAGCTTCCTTCTCGCCACCGGCTGGCGGATCAAACCCGTGGGCAAGCAAGTCCCGCTCGATACTCTGCCGATGGCCTCGGCACTCTCGCGCGACGGAAAGTTTCTGCTGGTCCTCAACGGCGGCTACCGCCCGCCTTCGATCAGCGTCCTGGCCGTTGACACGATGACGGAAACCGCCCGAGTCCCCGCACCCGACGGATGGCTCGGCCTCACGTTTTCCCCGGACGGCCGGAACGTCTACGTCGGTGGCGGATCGAAGTACGCGGTCTACGAGTACACGTTCTCGACCGCGGGCGAGTTGAAGCCCGCCCGCAAGCTTGAAATCGCCCCCGGCACAACTCCCGGCGAGAAGGATTTCGTCGGCGACGTCGCCATGTCCCCAGATGGAACCGTATTGCTCGCCGCGGACCTCTACCACGACTCCGTCGTCGCGCTAAATCCCCGCACAGGGCAAGTCGCCGGACGCTACAAGACCGGCCGAAGACCGTACCGGATCCTGTTCGAGCCGGGCGGCAAAATGTTCTACGTGTCGAGCTGGGCCGACGGCACCGTCTACCTGCACGAGACTCGCACCGGCTCCGAAAGCTCGCGCATCCGGCTCGGCCCGCACACCACCGACATGGTCCTGAGCGACCGCAAGCTCGATAGCGGGACCTTCAAATACCGGATCTTCGTCACCGCGTCGAACACGAATTCGGTCTACGTCATCGGTGTCACGGACGCGAATGTCATGAGCATCGCCGAGACGATCAACGTCGGCATGACGCCGCGTCAGCCCGCCGGCATGACGCCCAGCGGACTCGCCCTCAGCCCGGACCAGCAGCGGCTCTTCGTCGCCTGCTCCGACGCGAACATCGACGTGGTCGCCGACATCTCCGAAGACCATAGCCGCGTGGAAGGCTTCATTCCCGCGGGCTGGTATCCGACCGCCACGCGAGTCCTGTCGGATGGACGCGTGCTCATCCTCAACGGCCGCGGCCTCGCCAGCTATCCCAGCCGCTTCTCCGGACCCGCTCGGCTTCCCGCGAATGACAAGGAAGGCGATCCTCGACGCGAGTATGTTGCCAACATGCAGACCGGCACGCTCTCCGTCATCGATCCTCTGACCGACGAATCGCTCACGGCGTACACGCAAGCCTCGCTCGAGCTCACGCCTTATCGCGACGACCAGCTCGACGGCGCGAATGTCCCCGCCGACAGCGTCATCTACACCCGCCCGGACCATCCCTCGCCCATCGAGCACGTCATCTACATCATCAAAGAGAACCGGACCTACGATCAGGTCTTCGGGAAAATCGGCAAGGGCAACGGCGACCCATCGCTCACGCTGTTCGACGAATCCGCCGCGCCGAATCATTACAAGCTGGCGCGCGAGTTCGTCCTCTTCGACAATTTCTACGTTAACGCCGACGTCAGCGCCGACGGCCACAACTGGGCCACCGCGGGCATCGCCCCGGATTACACTCAGCGCACGTGGCCCAGCCAGTATGCGAAACGCTCGCCCTACTATGCCTACGAGGGCGGCGAGCCGGCCAACACTCCTCCGGCCGGCTATATCTGGAGCAACGCCACCAGTGCCGGACTCACGGTCCGCAACTACGGCGAGTTCGTCCAGAACAAAGACAAAGCCGGCCCCGACGGCATCCAGGTGAACAAGGTCTCCGACCCGTCGCTTCAAGGCATCACCAACATGCGCTATCGGAGCTTCGACCTCGATTACCCCGATGTCGAGCGCGCCAAAGTTTTCCTGGAAGACATGAAGCAATTCGAAGCCAGCGGGATGATGCCCCGGCTCTTAATCGTGCGCCTGGGCAACGATCACACCAACGGAACCACGGGCGGCAAGACCGCGCCGCTGTCGAGCTTCGCCGATAACGACTACGCGCTCGGGATGATCGTTGAAGGAGTTTCGAAGAGCCGTTTCTGGTCCAAGACCGCGATCTTCTCCATCGAGGACGATGCGCAGAACGGCCCGGATCACGTGGATTCGCACCGCTCCGTGATGCTGGCGATTTCGCCTTACACGCATCGCGGCATCGTCGACAGCACCATGTACAACCAATCCTCCGTGATGCGCACCATGGAGCTGATTCTGGGCCTCCGCCCCATGACCCAGTTCGACGCCGCGGCCCGCCCTCTTGCGGGAGCCTTCGCCAGCGCCGCCGACCCTCGCGCCTACGCCGCCGAGAAGCCGCGCATCTCTCTCACCGACAAGAACCCCGCGAACACCGCGCTCGCCCGGCGCTCGCAAAAGATGGATTTCGACGACGCCGATCAGATCGATGATGACGAACTGAACGATATCCTGTACGCTGCTATTAAGGGAACGCCCGCGCCGCCGCCCGTAAGGAGCTATTTCTCCCGACAGTGACAACTCTCTGCTTCCTGTGGCACATGCACCAGCCGTTCTACAAGGATTTGTGGACCGGCGAATACAAGCTCCCGTGGACGCGCTTGCACGCTTTGAAAGATTACGCGGGCATGGTGGAGATCCTCGCCGAATTCCCACGCATCCGCCAGACGTTCAACCTGGTTCCGTCAATGGTGATGCAGATCGACGAATACGCCCGCGGCGTCGCTTCTGACCCCTTCTTCGATTGCGCCGTGATCCCGGCGGAGGATCTCACCGAAGCGCAGCGGGCGTTCGTTCACAAGTATTTTTTCCAGGCCAACGTGCCGAAGATGATCAGCCGCTACCCTCGCTACCGCGAGCTGTATGACTGGCACGGTCCCTTCACCATCCAGGATTTTCGCGACTTGCAGATCTTGAATCAGCTGGTCTGGTTCGACGAGGACCTGATTGCCCGCGACGCGGAGATCCAGGCGCTGATCCGCAAGGCCCGCGACTTTTCGCTCGCCGACCAGACCATGCTTGCGAACAAGCAGCGCGAGGCCCTGGCTCGGGTCCTGCCCGTGTATCGCGATTTCGCCGCGCACGGCCAAATCGAAATCTCCACCACGCCCTTCTACCATCCGATCCTGCCGCTGATCTGCGATACCGACATCGCCCAGCAGTCGCACCCGGGCGTCACTCTGCCGACACGGTTCCAATATCCCGACGACGCCCGCGAGCAGCTTACGCGCGCCCGCGCCTACATGAAGGAAATGCTCGGCGTAACGCCGCAGGGCCTGTGGCCGTCGGAGGGCTCCGTGTCCGATCAAGCTCTCGCGATGGCCGCCGAGTGCGGCTTCGGCTGGGCTGCCACGGATAACGGGGTCCTGGCTCGCACGCTTCGGCGCGATGCCGGAGTCAGCGAAACCTGGCGCGCCTACGCGTGGCAGCAGCAGGGCCGCGAACTGAAGATGATGTTCCGCGACCACTACTTGAGCGATCTCATCGGCTTCGAATACTCTCGCATGAGCCCCTCCGACGCCGCCGGGCACTTCCTCTGGCGCATTCGCGAAGGCGCCGGAGGGGGCACTGCAAATGGCAAAGACGCCCTGGTGCCCATCATCCTCGACGGCGAAAACGCCTGGGAATGGTTCGAAGCGAACGGCCGCCCCTTTCTCCGCGAACTCTATCGCCGCATCTCCGACGATCCGCAGCTCGAAGCGGTCACGGTCTCGGAAGCCTTCGCCAAATTCGAGGCCCAGCCGCTCGACCACATCGTGCCCGGCTCCTGGATCAACGCCAACTTCGATATCTGGATCGGAGCCGAGGAAGACAACGTCGCCTGGGAGCGCCTGCTCGAAGCCCGCCGCTTCTACGACGCGAAGAAAGGCTCCGTTTCCCAGCGAGCCCGAAAGCTCGCCTTCGAAGAGCTCCTGGTCGCCGAAGGCAGCGATTGGAACTGGTGGTACGGCCCCGAACACGGCTCCGACAACCGCCCGGAATTCGATCAGCTCTACCGCGATCATCTCTCCAACGTCTACCGCGCCCTCGGCGCGGAGCCGCCCGCCAATCTCTCGCAGCCGATTCTGCAAGGCCAGACCATCCCTCCGCATGAGCCGCCGACCCATGCGCTCCACGTCACCGTCGACGGCGAAGTGACCTCAGCGTTCGAGTGGATGGGCGCGGGCCGCTATCGCCCCGACACCCGGTCCGGCGCCATGCACGCCGACGCTCCACCGGTTCGCGAGATCTATTACGGGTGCAACGAGACGCATCTCTACGTGCGCATTGATGACGGAGCTCCCGCCACCTACGGCATCGAGTTTGAAAACGGCCCCGCCGAGGTGAAATCCGCGAAAGGCCGCATTGTGGAGATGGAGGCCCCGCGCAAAGGCCGGAAATTCCGCGTCACGGTAGCTCGCGATGGACTCGCCCCCGCGGTAGTCCCCGCCGAAGGCTGGATTGATTTGCCCGCATAGCGCGGTCACCGCGGTTAGATAAACGCAGTCGTCTTGATCCCCGAAATATCGAACCGCTTCCGGCACCGCATGTTCTTGCACATGGTCTTATCGTCCAGCAGCACCATGTAACTCGCCCACTTGGCGAACCGCGCCCGATCCCGCTCATCCGCCCCGCGAGGCACCTGGTCCAGCTTCTTGCGCACCAGCCATCGCAGCTCATACGTCTCCGCCGTCCGGCAGTACGGACAGTTCAGCGTCGCGGGCTTCGTGGTCTCGGATTCGCGGTAAAACGCTTTTTCTTCCATGCGAGCCTTCCCATCATACATCCTTCCCTCGGCATCCTCTCCAACGCCGCCCCCCAAACGCGTACACTGGGATCTATGACGCGGCGCGCCCTCTCTGCTTCGCTCATTTTCACCGGACTTCTGCTCCCGTATGGAGCCACTGGAGCCACCCGGGGCTGCGACGGAAGCATCTCCGTCACCAGCTTCCGCCTGACGGTGCAACAAGCGGGAACCGCGGCCGGCCCCGCCCTGCCCATTCGCCATTTGAACAACCTGCTGGCGGGCTACCGGGTCAGCTACCGCCCCATGGATCTGCCTGCGGACATGAAGAAGGACGCCAAGCTCACGCTTGTCCTGGTTCCGAAATCCGCCGACGGCAACGTCACCGTGCTTGAGCCCAAGCTCGCCGCCACGCCCGGGGATTGGCAGATTCCCTTCGCCACCCGTATCGCCGTGCTGGTTTTCGCGCCGCAGGGCCTCGACGAAAAGCGCCTCACGAATCTCGTCACTAAGGACGACGCGCTCGCTGCCTCCCTCGCCGATTACGCCGATGAGACCGCCGATCTCGAAGCCGGCCTCTCCTACGCCAGCGACCTTGCGGATGCGGCCGAGGAAAACCCCTCGCCTCGAGCCAATACTCCCGCCGAGCAAGCCCTCTTCGCGCTGGTGCGCGCGCTGAACCCCGCCGTCTCCAGCTACGATCCTCTGGGCGTGGGCCGCCGCGCCGGACCGGCCACCATGATGGGCCAGGGCGCCTCCGCCTTCTTCGAAAACGCCGGCGGCATCGTCCCCGGCGGCGGAGTCCTCCCCATGGTCAAGACCTGGCTGCTCCCCGACACTGAGTTTCGCAGCGTCTACGCCATCCAGGCCGATGCGGCGGACTCCATGACGCTTTGCGCCAAAGTCCAGGCCAAGGGCAAAAACAAGCTCGCGTACTTGTGGGCCTACCGCCTGCAGGACGGCAAAGCTCCCGCGCTCACCGAAGTTAAAGATGTCGATCTCCCGCTCGGCCTTCGCTCCGGAGTGCCCGTCAAACTTGACGACGCCGCAGCCTGGCGTCCCGTCGCGCATATTTTCGATTGGTCGCTGGTCCCCGAGAGCGGCTCCGGCCAACCCGTGAATCTTACCGTGCGCTCCGTCCCCGAAGAGCGCGCCCTCCAGCTGGATCTCCGCAAGCTGGCTGCGGCTCCCGGCGCGTATCACATCCAAGGCAAGTGGGATTGGGACACCGTGAAAGTCGCCGGCAGTGTCCGCCTCCATCGGCTTGACGACCTGAAGACGGCCCGCCTCGCCCCCGAATCGCAGGACCGCCTGGTGGCCGCCACCGGACCCGTGCAAGTGGATCTCACCGGCGCCGATTTCCTCTTCGTCGATCACGCTTGGCTCCATCGCCCCAACAACGCGCGCCAACTCCCCGCCGACCTCCCGGCGGCCCGCGTCGCTCCCTCGGATCAACTGCAAGTCGAGATTGACACCGACGGACTCCGCGCCGGCCCCTACTTACTCGCGCTCTCGCGTATCGACGGCGCGACTACTGACATGCCTCTGCGCGTGCTGCCCGCCGCTCCTCGCATGGACGCCCCTGGCCCTCGAGTTAACGTTGGCCAAACCGAGCAGCGCATCACCTTCACCGGCTCCGGCCTGGACCGCCTCGAAAAACTCGATGGGGACCGCGCCGAGATCACGTTGCAACCCGCCACCGAAGATCCCTCGCATCGGGACGCCGTCATCCGCATCCATGCCGACGTGAAGCCGGGCGACAAGCTTGCTGTGCTCGCCAAAGTGGAAGGCATGGTCGCCGCCGTTCGCTTCCCCGTGGCTTTTCAGGTAGCCGCCGCCCGCCCGCGCATCCGCGAAGCGAAAGCCTCCGGCGCAGCCGACCTCGCTGTGGCCGTCCGCGACGGTGAAGTTCCCTCGGGCTCCTGGGTCAGCTACGCCCTCCGCGTGGAGCCGGCCACTTCCAACGCCGCCTTGACCGTGCAGTGCGCCGATGCCGCCGCCACCGTGCAGCCCCTCAAGCTCCACGTCGGCGAAAAACAAACGAACGCGCAGCTCGTCGCCGCCGGCGGAGACACTCTCTTCCTCTCGCTCGATCCCGGCGCGGCCGGGCAGTCCGGATGCGCGCTCACGGCGATGATCGAGACCGACGATCTCGGCAAGTCCGATCCCTTCGCTCTCGGCAAAGTAGTCCGCCTCCCGCGCATCGAAAGCTTCACCATGACCGACGAAAAATCCGCCACTGGATTTTACGGCCTGCTGAAAGGCTTCGATCTCGACACCATCGACAAGACCGGCTGGGCCGGCGGCACCGGAGTCTCAGTCGCCGATCTCCCCCGGCCCGTCACCGGCGAAGGCGCGCGCCAGACTCTGCGGATCGCGATGCCGTGGCCCTCGCCGTCGCCGAAGGCTCCGCTGTTCGTGTGGCTCCGCGGCGAAACCGACAGCCGCGCGACCAAGGTCAATCCCTGATCACCTGCGCGATCACCCACCGGCTCGACTCCATCGCGCACAATCTCTCCCGAGCCGATTGGATTCAGATCCGCGCAAAAGATCTCCCCGCGCGCGACCTCCTCACGCTCGTCGAAGCCGCTCTCCGCCTGCCGAATCCGCGCTCCACGAAAATCATTGTGAACTCGCGCATCGATGTCGCCCTCGCCGCCGGAGCCGCCGGAGCCCATCTCCCTTCCGCGTCCCCGCCCGCAGAACGCTGGCGCAAAATCGTGCCGCCAGGCTTCTTGATCGGCGTCTCCTGTCACATGATCGACGAAGTCCGCGCCGCTGAAGCCGAGGGAGCCGGCTACGTGCTCTTCGGCCCCGTCTTCGATCCGCTCTCGAAAACGTCGCCGCTCCCTGCGCGCGGACTCACTGAGCTCGCGCGCGCGGCAGCCGCCGTAAAAATCCCGGTCCTCGCCCTCGGCGGCATCACGAAAGACAACACCGAATCCTGCCTCGCCGCCGGAGCCGCGGGCGTCGCCGGCATCTCCCTCTTCGAGAGTTGTTAAAATCTGATCCGTGGCCGTCACCGTCCCACAGCAAGCGTATTCTCGCGAAGAGGCCCTCCGCCTCTTGAACATTTCCGACCGTCAACTCAAGTCCTGGGAGAAGCAAAAGCTTGTCACTTCCCCCAAAACTTACGGCTTTCGCGAGATGGTGGCGCTCCGCACGCTGGAGCGTTTGCGCCAGGCCCGCGTGAAGCCCGCGCAACTCCACGCCGCGATCGCCGCGCTCCGCAAGAAGCTCCGCCACATCGACGATCCTCTCGCCCAGCTCAAGCTCTACGTCGACGGCAAGAAGATCCGCGTCGAAGTGGAAGGCGGAGCCATGGAAGCCGAGTCCGGCCAGCTTCTCCTCAACTTCGACACCGTCGACCTCAATCGCCTTATCCCATTCAAGGTCAAAGAAAATCCCAACGCCGAGCGCGACCGCCGGCTGGAGGCCGAACGCTGGTTCCAGCGCGGCCTGGAACTGGAACAGGCCGGAGCGCCCGCGCCCGAGATCATCGAGGCCTACAAGAAATCGCTCGAGCTCGACCCTCTCTCCGCCGGAGCCCTGGTCAACTTGGGCACCATCTATTTCAACGCGCGCCAGTGGAAAGAAGCCGAGCGCTACTATCGCGAAGCCCTCACTGCCGATCCCGAATACGCCCTGGCGCACTTCGATCTCGCGAATCTCTATGACGAGCGCGGCGACCGCACGAAGGCGCTCGACCATTATCAGATGGCGCTCAAGATCGCCCCACACTACGCGGACGCGCACTACAATCTCGCGCTGCTCTATCAGGGCTCAAATCAAACTATGAAAGCCGTCCATCACTGGACCACGTACCTCAAGCTGGACCCCACCAGCCACTGGGCCAACATCGCGCGCCGCGAATTAACCAAGCTGCGCCAGGCCACCGTCCTGCCCGGCTCCCGCGCGTGAGCCCGCGTTTCCGCCGGAATACATTTCTGGCGGAATACAATGGAGAAGTAGTTCCAAGCACCCTCCACCTTCAATCGAGGAAAAGTTTTGAGCAGAATTTCTTTCGCATTTCGTAGCTTCTTCTCCATCCTGTTCGGAGGAACGCTGCCGCCCGATATCGCGCAGGCCTTCGGCTACTCCAAAGCCATGCCTGTAAAAGCCGCCCCCGTCAAAGCGGAGCCCGCGCCCAAGCCCGTCGCCGGACCCGCCGACGGAGCCGTCCAGATTCTCTCCATCCTGCAGCGCGACGCCCGCCTGGTGGACTTCCTGATGGAAGACATCAGCGCCTATGCCGACGATCAGGTCGGCGCCGCCGTGCGCGACGTGCAAACTCAAGCCCGCGAATCTCTGAATCGCTACCTCAGCCTGAACCCCGTCATCGACGGCGTGGAAGGCACCTTCACCAAGATGCAGGGCATCAACCCCGCGCAGGTGAAGCTCATTGGCAACGTCCCCGCCGATGGCAAAGCTCCTGGTGGAACCCTTCGCCACAAAGGCTGGAAGGCTTCCAAAGTGGACCTGCCGCAGATCGCTCCCGGCCAGGTTCTCGCCCCCGCTGAGCTTGAGATCGAATAGCCGATGAACATCGGCATTGACTTAGGCACAACCAACTCGGCCCTCGCCTGGATCGACCCCGCGCAAGCCGGAGACACGGAGTCTCCGCCCATCCACGTCCTGGAGAGCCCGCAGTACGTCGCGCAAGGCCGCATCGAAGAGCGCCGCACGCTCCCCTCGTTCCTCTATTTCGGCGATCAAGAATACCTCGGCGTCTTCGCCCGCGAGCAAGGCGCGTTGGTGCCCACCAAGTGCGTCCACTCCGCGAAGAGCTGGCTCTCCAACTCCGCCGTCGACCGCACCGCGAAAATCCTCCCCTGGGACGCGCAGGAAGCCGGACGAGTCATCTCCCCCGTCGAAGTCTCCACGCGCATCGTGAAGTTCCTCGTCGACGCCTGGAGCAAGCAGCAAGCCTCGCCTATCTCCGAACATAACGTCGTCCTCACCGTCCCCGCCAGCTTCGACGAAGAAGCCCGCGAGCTCACCGTAGCCGCCGCGCGCGAGGCCGGTATCGAAAAGCTTACGCTGCTGGAAGAGCCCGCGGCCGCGTTCTATTCCTGGATCGCCAACGATCTTGCCCGCTCGCAGAAGAGCCTCTTCGACGGACAGACCGTGCTCATCTGCGACGTCGGCGGCGGCACCAGCGACTTCACGCTGATCCGCGTTTCCCGCGAAGGCGATCGCGTCGATTTCACCCGCACCGCGGTGGGCAAGCATCTGCTGCTCGGCGGCGACAATCTTGATCTCACTCTCGCCTGGCTGGTTGAAGAGAAACTCAAGAAGAGCCTCTCGGTCCGCCAGCGCAGCAGTCTCCGCCGCCTCTGCGCCGCCGCGAAAGAACGCCTTCTCTCGGAGCCCGACCTGAAAAGCGTCGAGATCACGGTGCTCGGCGGCGGCTCCTCGCTCGTCGGCGGCACTCTCAAGACCGAGATCCTCCGCGAAGAAGTACTGGAGCTCGCGCTCGACGGCTTCCTCCCGAATTGCGAGCTCAATGAGGATCCCAAGGAAGACGAACAGAGCCCCTTCCGCGAAGTCGGCCTGCCGTACGTCGCCGACCCTGCCGTAACCCGCCACCTGGCGGCCTTCCTGCGCAGCGCCGGAGACGCTAGGCCCGATGCGATTCTCTTCAACGGCGGCTTCTTCATCCCCGACATCCTGCGCCAGCGCGTCGCCGATGTGATGGAGCACTGGTACGGCAAGCGCCCCGTCATCTTCGACAATCGCGATCTCGATCTCGCTGTGGCCGTCGGCGCGGCCTACTATTCGTACGTCCGCTCGACCGGCTCCGGCCTGCTGGTCCGCGGCGGACTTCCGCGCGCCTACTTCATCGGCCTCGGCGGAAGCGATACCGAAGCTCTCCGCACCCTCTGCCTCGTTCCTCGAGGCGCGGAAGAAGGCTCCACCATTGAGCTCGACCCCGGCACGCTCCAGCTCCTCGCCAACAAGCCCGTCTCCTTCCGTCTCTACAGCTCGCGCACGCGCACGGAAGACAAACCCGGCGACGTGATCGAATTCTCTCGCGCCTCATCTGGGGATGACGCGGAACTCCATCTCCACGCCCCCTTGAACGCCGTCCTCCGCTTCGGCAAAGCCGGCGAGCGGATGGTCCCCATCAAGCTCGGCGCGCGACTCACGGAAGTCGGCACACTCGAAATTTGGGCCGAATCGAAAATTAGCGAGCATCGCTGGCGGCTTCAGTTCGAGCTCCGCAAAGCCGCGTCGGCTGGAGCCCCTTCGCGACCTGCCGCCGTCATCAGTGAGGATTCCCTCGCCGCCGCCGAAGCCCTGCTGCCCGCGACATTTTCCGCAGGCACCGTCGAGCCCGAACAGCTCCCCGCGAAACTGGAACAAGCTCTCGCGCTCGGCCGCAACTCCTGGCCTCTTTCCGCGATCCGCAAACTCGCCGACCAGTTCCTGGAACTCTCCGAAGGCCGCAAGCGTAGCGCCCCGCACGAAGCCCGCTGGCTGAACCTTTGCGGACTCTGCCTCCGCCCCGGCTTCGGCTTCCCGGGCGACGATTTCCGCATCGAGCAGGCCCGCCGCATCTACGCCGCCGGACTGACCTTCGGAAACCAGGTCCAGAACGAGATCGAATGGTGGATCTTCTGGGGCCGCGTCGCCGGAGGCCTCAACCGGAATCAGCAGACCGATATCTTCCAGCGACTCTCGCCCACTCTACTGCCGCGCGCCTCCGCCAAGCGCCCGCGCGTCAACCCGAGCCTGCTCCGCGAAATGTGGCGCACCGCCGCCAGTCTGGAATTGCTCCCGGCGCAAACGCGCATCCAACTTGCCGACGATCTTCTCGCCCGCGTCGTCAAAGGCGATTTCGTCGACACCGGACTGTGGTGCCTCGCGCGCCTCGGCGCGCGCAAGCTTTTCTACGGCCCCGCGAATCAGGTTCTCTCGCCGACCATCGTCACGCGCTGGATCGAAGCTCTTCTGAAGATCCCCAAAGCACAGGATGCCGTGGCCGCCCTGGCCCGCCACACCGGCGACGCCACGCGCGACCTCTCGCCGCACACTCTCGAACTGATCCGCCGAGCCTTCCCCGAGCTCGACCTCGACGCCGCCCCGCACGAGGACCTCGCATCGATGGGCAAGATCTTCGGCGAAGAACTGCCGTCCGGTCTTGTCTTCCATGAATGAGGCGGCGCTCATCGACCGCATCCGCCGCCTGACAGGTGGCCCTCATTTCAAACAAGGCCTGCTCCTCGGCATCGGCGACGACTGCGCGCTCTATCGCCCCAAGCCCACTGAGGACCTGCTGCTCAAATCCGATCAACTTTTAGAAGGCGTCCACTTCAAGCCCGAGTTAGCTCCCGCCGCCATCGGCCACCGCGCCCTCGCGCGAGCCCTCAGCGATATCGCCGCCATGGGCGGTACTCCGAAGCTCTGCCTGGTCTCGCTCACCGTTCCCCACGCGTGGACCGAGCCCAAAATCCTCGCCTTCTTCCGAGGCCTTCTGCGCCTTGCGAAACAAACCGGCACCATCCTCGCCGGCGGCGACCTCGGCCATAGCGACAAGCTCTATTGCGATATCGTGCTCTGCGGCGCCGTGCCCCGAGGCCTCGGCCTCCGCCGCGACACGGCGCGCCCCGGCGATACTCTGTGGGTCTCCGGCCGACTCGGCAAGCCGTGGGACCGCCCCATCCAGCCGCGCCTCGACCTCGGCCGCCAGCTGCTCCGCCGGGCGACGTCCTGCATGGACGTGAGCGACGGCCTCGCGCTCGACCTGCACCGGCTCTGCCTCGCTTCCGGAGTCGCCGCCGAGCTCGACCGCGTCCCCGCCGCCCGAGGCGCATCCGTCGAACGAGCGCTCCACAGCGGCGATGACTATGAGCTCCTGTTCACGCTCCCGCCCCGCGCCAAGGGCCCCGCAAGCACCACGCGCATCGGGAAAATTGTGAGCGGAAAACCCGGCTCGATGTTATTTGAAAAAGCTCCGCTAGAACCGCGGGGCTATGATCACTTCGGAATCGCCATCACGTAATCCGTGATCGCATCCAGATCCGTCGGCGTCAGATCGTCAAACGGCAGCATGTTCGATCCCGGCGAATACTTCTCCGGATCGCCAAAGTGCCCCTTCACCCAAGCCCGGTCATGCCGCAGATGCACGCCGTTCAGCGACGGAGCCGTCTTGCCGCCCTCGCCGTTCAACGTATGGCAACCGGCGCACTGATTCACCTGATACACCATCGCGCCCGCAATCGCGCTGTCCGGAGCCTTCGCCCAAGCCTCCAGCCCGTTGTCATCGCGCTTGGTCACTAACTGTACCAGCGCCTTCACCTGCGTATCCGTGAGATCGCCATTCGCCGAATCCTCCGCCGGCTTGCGGAAATGTTCCGTCAACCAGTCGGCGGACTTCGTCGAAGGAGCCTTCGTCAAATCCGGACCCGCGCCGCTCCGCCCCAGCGTGTGGCAGCCGGTGCAGTTCGCCCTGCGGAACGCGCCAATCCCCGCCAGTTGCGCCGCGGGAATCTTCTGCCACGCCTGCACTTCGATCGTCCCGTCCTCTTCCATCTGCGGAGGCGTCGTCACCACCGCGCGCGCCGTCAGCCCCGTCCATCCGATCATGGCCAGCACCGTCAGCGCGATCGCGCCCGTGCGCCGCGTGATTTTCACCATCTTGCCGCGATCCAGAAATGGAGTCAGTGCCAGCATCGCCATCGCAATCCCCGGCAGCACCACTGAGCCGAAGACTTCAAGCGGTCCGGGGAACAGCTTCAGCATCTGAAACAGAAACAGGAAGTACCACTCCGGCCGCGGAACGAAGCTCGTATCCGTCGGATCGGCCGCCGGACCCAGCGGCACCTTCACCAGCGCCACCATCGTCGCCACCGCCGCGAACCAGATGAACATGCCTACGGTGTCTTTGAACACCTGCTCCGGGAAGAACTTTTTCTTCGGACGATGCTCATCGCCCGCCGCGGGAGTGATGCCGTGCTTCCGAACCAGGAAAACGTGAAATCCGATGATCAGCGCCGTCACAATCGGCAGCAGCGTGACGTGCGACGCGTAGAAGCGAGCGAACGTCACGCGCCCAATCGATGTCCCGTCGGTCCCCAGAATCCGCAGCAGCATCGAACCGCCCGGAGCCGACCCCGTAATCTGCGTCGTCACCACCGTGCCCCAGTACGCCCGGTTGTCCCATACCAGCAGATAGCCCGTCAGCCCGAATGCCAGTGTCAACAGCAGCAGCACCACGCCGGCGATCCACGTCGCCTCGCGAGGCTTCTTATAAGCGCCCCACAGGAACGCCTGCGCCATGTGGATGCCCACCACGATGATCATCGCGCTCGCGCCCCAGTGATGCATCGCGCGAATCGTGCTCCCCGCCGTCACCTGCGTCACGATATAGTGCAAGCTCTCCCAGGCCTCACCCGGAGTGGGCGCGTAATTCACCGCCAGCATCAATCCGGAAAACACCTGCATCAGGAACGCAAACAGGGCCACGCTGCCGAACACCTGGTGCCAGCCCGCCGACGCGGGAATGTCCTCATTTAGAAAATGCTGGATCCCGGAAACCAGCCCGGTGCGCTGTTCAATCCAATCGAGAATACCGCTGATCACGTGCTTAGCCCTTCTCCACTTCCGAACCGCCGATCATCACGCGCCCATCCACAACCTTCGTCAAGAAACGATCCAGCGGACGCGGAGCGGGTCCCGTCAGCACCTTGCCTTCCAGCGAGAACTCCGAACCATGGCAGGGACACACAAATTTGTTCGCCTGTTGTTCCCAATGATAGGGGCAGGCGAGGTGGGTACAGGCCGGCTTGTATGCAACGACGTTGTGCTCTTCCGTCCGCACAACCCACGCCGAACTTTTTTCCACGATTTTCTGCCAGCCGTCCACCCTCTTCCGCTCGTACAAGACCTCCTGCGGCGAGTTCACTTTCAGCTGCGAGAGGTCGGACACCTCGATCCAATTTGAGTCGTCGGATGACTTCGGCTTCACCGCCAGATATAATGCAGCGGGAATCGCGAGCGCCGCTGCGATGAATCCGCCCAGCATGTTGATGGCGGATACGTAGAAGGTTCGTCGGGTTTGATCTTTAGAAGACATGGTTCGTGGGTAAGAAAGCGGGAAACTTTCATTGTATAAGACTATCCGGACCTTATACTGGTAACAGGTGGCGTTCCTCTTCGCGATTTTTCTCCTGGCTGCATGCAGCTCCGCCGCTGGCGTCTGGCTAACCTCCTGGGCCGCCTTCGCCCGAAAACTCGTTCCCTTCGGCGGCGGAGTCCTCATGGGAGTCGCCATTTTCTGGATGCTCCCCGAGCTCGCCCAATCCCTCGGCTGGGTCCCCGCCACTGCCTGGATCGCCGCCGGAGCCGCTGCGCTCTGGCTCATTGACCGCTACGTCTACCCCGTCTGCCCCGCCTGCGCCCCCGGCCATGATCACGACCATTGCGAGCCTCGCCTGCACGGCTTCGCCATGCCTCTGCTCGCCGCCGCCGCGCTTCATAGCGCTTTGGATGGTTGGACTGTGATGGCCGGCCAGCAGGAACTGGCTCTTGGAACCGTAGTCGTCTTCGGTATCGCCGCCCACAAAGTCCCGGAGGGTCTGGCGCTAGGCGTAATCGCGAGAGCCTCACTCACATCCCCGCTCGCCGCCCTGGCGTGGTGCATCACAGCGCAAGCCGCGACTCTCGTGGGTGCCGGCCTCGAATCCCTGATCGCCCCCCACTTCGGTATCCATGGGATCACCACGCTTCTCGCCCTGGCCGGCGGAAGCTTTCTCTACCTTGGAGGCCACGCGGTCCACGGCGAAATGCGCCGTAGCGGACCCTTCCCGGCCTTCTTCCCCGCACTCACCGGAGTAGCCGGCTCCAGCGTCCTGCGCCTTTTCGTCCACTAACGTTCCTTCTCACGCGTCCACCGGCGGCCGCCGCCGATGCCAATCCGTCTTCGCCTGGAACGCCTTGCCCATCGCGATCAACTGATTCTCGTAAAACGGCCGAGCCACCAGCGAAATCCCGATCGGCAGGCCGTCCACCAACCCGCAGGGCAGCGACAGCGCCGGCAGACCCGCCAAATTCCCCGCCGGAATCAGCCCGTTCAACCCGCGATCCGCCGGCCGAGGCCGCGCCGGACCCCCATCCAGCGGCTCACTCGCACTCGGAGCCACATCCATCCGCGCCGGAGCCAGCAACAGGTCCACATCCAGGAACAGCCGGTTCAGAGCCTCCTGCACCAGCCTCCGCACCCGCATCGCCCGCAGATACTCCACCGCCGGGACCTCCAGCGCCGCCTTCAGCCCCGCCGCCTGATTCGGATCCGCCAGCTGATCCACCTTGCCGCTGCGAATAAACTCCTCGAAGATCGACCCCGCCTCGCCCGCGATAATCATCCCCACAATCGCGCCGTACGGGAAATCCGGCAGCGTTACTTCCTTCAACTTCACGCCGAGCCCCTTCACCACCTCCAGCGCGGCCTGCAGCCCCGGGCGCACCTTCGGATCGGGCCACTCCGCGAAATCCACCGGTGCGTATCCCACCATCACGTCCTGCGGTTTGCGCGCGAACTGCGGCGTGTACGTGAACCCCTTGCCCGCCGACCCCGGATCTTCGAAATCTTTCCCTGAAATCGCCTGCAACACGTACGCGCAATCTTCCGCCGACCGGCACAGCGGTCCGATCTTATCCAGCGTCCAGGAAAGCGCCATCGCGCCGCGACGGCTGACCAATCCATACGTGGGCCGCAGCCCGGTTACGCCGCAGAACGCCGCCGGTGTGATGATCGACCCCGATGTCTCCGACCCCAGCGCGAACGCCACCGTCCCTGCCGCGGTGGCCGCCGCCGACCCGCTCGACGATCCTCCCGACCACCGCGATTTATCCCAAGGATTCAGTCCCGGCCCTTGCAGCGACGCCGAGGCAAACCGGTAATCCCCGCCGCCCGCCAGCTCGATCATCGAAAGCTTGCCGATCAGAATCGCGCCGGCTTTCTTTAGCTTCTGCACCACCAGCGCATCTTCGTCGAACATCTGCCCGGCGAGCGGAGGCGCGCCCCACGTCGTGGGATGCCCCTTCACCGCCAGCAGATCCTTCGCGCCGTACGGAATCCCTTGCAGCGGGCCCCGCGTGCGGTCTCGATGCAGCTCATCGTCCACATCGTGAGCCTGCCGGATCGCCTGTTCGCGCAACGAAACCGCGACGGCGTTATAGCGCCGCCCGATCTTTTCCAGCCGGTCGCAGAACGCCCGCGTCAACTCCACGCAGGAAAATTCTTTCGCGCGCAGCTTCGCACTTATCTCGCTGATGGTGCCAAAGAAAATGTCGGGCGAGAGATCGGCCATCTTATGCCCGGAACGAGAACGCCGGCTCCGTAGCCTGCGGCAGCTTTACCGAAGCGATGCGTTGCGCGTCGCCCTGATACCCTTCGCGAGCGGCCCGCAGCAGCGCATCTCCTGAAGCCGGGGCCAAAGCAGGGGCGGGAACTTGTGCGAGAGCGGCAGGCACCCCCGCAATCGCCGCGGCAAGGATCCCAAAAGTAGTGCGCCGATCAACCTTCATGCGGCCATTATAGCCGCCTCTTCCGAGCCGCGACAGCAAGGAAGCGGCCGCCCGAGATCAGCCCGCCGCCGAACTCTTACTGGGAGCCTTCGCCGCCAGTGCCTCCAGCGCCGCCTTCTCCATCACAGCCCTCGGAGCCCTCTCGCCCGTCCAAATCTCAAACTGCAGCGCCGCCTGCTCCAGGAACATCTCGATCCCCGGAATCACCGCCGCGCCCTGATCCTTCGCGCGCTTCAGCAGCGCCGTCTCCATCGGGTTGTACACCATGTCGAACACCAGCTTCGCCGGAATCCGCCCGTTGAAGAAACTCTCGTGCACCTTCGGCGACATCCCGATCGGTGTCGCGTGAATCAGCACGTCGAACATCCGAGCCTCAGCTTGATCCCGCGACAACGGCTCCGCGCCGCATAATGACGCCAGCGCCCGCACGCGATCCAGATTCCGTCCCGTGATCGCCAGCTTCGCCCCCGCCGCTGCCAGCGCGAACGCCGCCCCACGAGCCGCGCCGCCATTTCCCGCCACCAGCACCGTGCTCTTCGCGATCCGCACGTGCTTCTCGAGCGGCACCGTCACTCCGGCAGCGTCCGTGTTCGTGCCGCGCCACTTGCCCGCCTTGCGCCACACCGTATTCACCGCGCCGATCCGCCGAGCCAACGGATCCACCTGATCCAGATACCGCAAGATCTTCTGCTTATGCGGAATGGTCACGCTGAACCCGGCAAGCGGCAGCCGGTCCGCCAGCAGCATGAAATCTTTCAAGCGACCCGCCTGCACCAGAAACGGCAGGTACACCGCATCCTCGCGCCGAGCCTGAAACGCCCGATTATGTACCGCAGGAGAAATGGAATGCCGCACCGGGTCCGCGATCACGCCGTAAATCTTCGCGTCCTTCGAAAACTTTCCGATCCGATACAGGTTGCGCAGCTGCCGCGCGCCCACCTGTCCCGTGGCCGTTCCCTCCGCCGCATTCGGAGCCGCGTACGTGTACAAGCCGCCGAACGCCGGCGACAGTACCCGCGTCACGAACCCGCCCTCGCCCATCGCCAGCACCACCGTGGGCGTCTTCGGATTCGCCCGCGCCAGCGCCAGAATCCGATGGTTGTCGGAAGGCTTTCGCGCGGTCGTGACGATCTTGTATCCGTCCGCCGGGATCTTCGACATCCGCTTGAGCACCGAATCGAGCCGCGGCGGAGTCCCACCGTAGTTGTGATACGAGATCAGCAGGTAGACGCTCGACCGCAGCCGCGCCAGCCGCTCCACGCAATTCTCCGCGCTCTCGATCTCCACATCCACGGCCTTCGCGCCCGCGTCCCGAGCCGCCTCCAGCACGCGAATCTGCTCCTCCACGCTCCCGTGGAACCGCCCGTGATTCTGCCGCCGCCGGCACGTGGCCAGCAGCACGCAATCCGGATGCTTCGCCAGAAACTTGCGGATCGCGGCCAAGCCCTTCTCGTGCGACGTCAGATAGTCCAGACGGAATTCGAGAAAGCGTTCCCCGGCCTCATACTCCCCGCGGGCATGGTTGAGAAGCGCTTCCGGGTCTTCAAACCCGAGCGCGATACAGATCTGTGGAAATACTGTCCTCGAAGGCATCCGAGCCAACACAGCATATCACTATTGCGCCCCCCTTCATCGAATTGTGACGCCGGACGCGTTCTCTCCATCCACCCAACAACCCAGTAATCTTCCCCCCCCTTTCTGCCGATAAATGCCTGTAATGCGGTGGCCCGTCTCTCTAGCTCTGCTGATCGTCCTGCTGATCCCGTCGGGCATCTTCCTCTGGCACAACTCCGACCTCCCCGCATTCGGCGATATCCACGACGACAGCGTCTACTACGTCTCCGCCAAATCTCTCTCCGAAGGCCACTACCGGATCGAGAGCCTCCCCGGCCAGCCCGCGCAGACAAAGTATCCGCCGCTTTATCCGCTACTGCTCTCGGTAGCCTGGCACCTGAATCCGCACTTCCCCGAAAATCTTTCGATCGCCGCGTGGCTTTCCTGGCTCGGCCTCCCCGCGATGCTTGCCGCGCTCCTCGCGCTCTACCCGCGCCTCGGATTTTCTGGTTGGCGCCTCTGGCTCCTGCTCGCCGCGCTCGCCGCGAACCCCTACATCGTTCTCTTCAGCGCGACCCTTCTTTCGGAACTCTGGTTCACCGCTCTTCTCGCGTTATCGCTGTACCTCGTGGAAAGATCTGCCGACTCTGAATCATCGCTCCGCTGGCCTATCGCCGCCGCCATGGTCGCCGGAGCCGCCTACTTAACTCGCTCCGCCGGCATCGTCCTGCTGGCCTCCGCGCCGCTCTACCTGTGGTATTTCCGCAAGCAGCGCACCAAAGCCATCGCCTTCGCCGCGACCATGTTCCCCTTCGTCGCCGGATGGACCCTCTGGGCGCGCCTCCACCAGTTCCACACCAACGACGTCGCGCTGATCTATTACGTCGATTACTTCAAATACGAAGTGATCAACATCTCACTGAGCAACCTGCATCTCGTGCTCTGGAAGAATCTTGACGGACTCGTCTGGGGACTCGGCTCCCTCGTCCTGCCCAAGGTCACCGATTCTCTGCTGATGAAGATCCTCGCCGTCTCGCTCGGAGTAGCGATGGTCTCCGGCACTGTCCGTCTGGTGCGTGAATATAAAGCAACGCACTACGCCATGTACGCCGCTGGAGCCGCCTTCATGCTGGTGATCTGGCACTTCCCGCCCAACGAACGTTTCGTATTGCCGCTGGTGCCGCTGGCCTTCGCCGGACTGCTCACCGAGATGGAGCACTTCTTCGGCATGGTGCGTTCCAGCCTCCGCCACAAGGACACCTCGCAGCGAGTAGCCGCCGCCATCATGGCCGGCATCGTGGCCGTCCTGCTTGTGGGATCTTTCGCGCTCCAAGCCTATGTGGGCACCGCGTTCCTCACTGAGACCGCGCAGCAACACCGCACCCGCTTAGCCGACCACCGTGTGGCTTATTCGTGGATGCGCGCCAATCTCCCGGAAGACGCCGCCGTCATCGCTTATAACGATCCCGTGCTCTACCTCTATACCGGCCGGGCCTCGATCAGCCGCCCCCTCCCGCCCGCGCTCTGGTACACCGAGGATCACGCTCGTGAAGTCGAGCTCTACCGCGAGCTCCCCGCGTACGCTCACGCGCACGGAGCCGACTACGTCTACTACACCACCGCGGACCTCCGCCGCGACATGGGCGATAGCGATACCACCGCCATCGAATCCGCCATCCGCACCAGCCCCGCGCTCACGCAAATCTATCGGCAGGGAATCGGAACGATCTACCGCTCCACAGCAGCGGAATCCACCGCTTTGCGCCCCACCACCGCGTATACGACAGCGCCCAGCAGCACGATCACCAGCCCCGGCCAAGTCGTCGCCGGCCGGTAAGCAAACAGGATCGCGAGCACCGCGCTCCCCACCACGATGTACAACCCCGGCACCACCGGATACCCCGTTACCTTGTAGGGCCTCTCCGCGTTCGGCCTCGTGAATCGCAGCCGGAACACCGCCCCAATCGTCAGGATGTAAAAAATCAGTGCCGCCGAAATCACGTAGTCCAGCAGGTTGCTGTACAAGTTCCCGTATTTCCCCGCCGCGACATCGTATGTCCGGGGCAGCACCAGAATCGCCGCCCAAACTCCCTGCATCGCCAGCGACCATCCCGGCACTCTCGCCTGATTCAACTCCCCCGCCTTCTTGAAAAACAATCCGTGCCGGGCCATCGCGAAATACGCGCGAGCCCCCGCCAGCACCAGCCCGTTCGTGCACCCGAACGTCGAGATCATGATCGCGATCGCCATGATCACCGGCCCATATCCAGGAAAGATTTTCTCGAGCGTCGCCGTAGCCACGCGATCCGAAGGCGCATGCTGGATTTCGCTCAGCGGCAGCGTCACCAAGTACGCCACGTTCGCCAGCAAATACAGCCCGATCACCGATCCGCATCCGATGGCCATCGCCCGCGCCACGTTGCGATGCGGATCCCGCACCTCCGGCGCGATGAACGTCACATCGTGCCACGCATCCGCCGAAAACAAAGACCCCGATTGCGCCACGCCCAGCGCCACGATTAAGCCGAACATGCTCGCCGCCGGCACGCCCAGCGCAGGATCGAATCCGCCCAGCGCCCAAGGATGTGAGAAGTTCGCCTTCACCGCCTCCGCATTCGCGCCGAGCAAAATCCCCACCAGCACCAGCCCCGCCACCGCCGCAATCTTACCCGATGTGAAAATGTTCTGGACGATCTTGCCGTACTTCAACCCACGGCAATTCGCCCACGTCAGCAGCGCGATAATCCCTACCGCCACCAGTTGCGCCGTCGAAAGCGAGAACGCATACCCGCTCGACACATGCACCGGAGCGATCAAATAATGGTCCTCCGCAATCGCCGGAAACAGCACGGAGGAGAACCGCGCGAACGCCACCGCCACTGCCGCGATGGTGCCCGTCTGAATTACGGTGAAGCACGTCCAGCCATAGAGGAACCCCCACAGGGGCGAATACGCCTCCCGCAGGAACACGTAGGTGCCGCCCGCCTTCGGCATCATCGACGCGAGCTCGCCAAAGGAAAGCGCCGCCGCAATCGTCAAGACCCCTGTGATGAGCCACGCGACCATCAGCCACCCGGGACTCCCGATGAGCCGCGCCATATCGGCGGGGACAATAAAAATGCCGGAGCCGATCATGCTCCCCATGACGATCATGGAGGCATCGTAAAGCCCCAGCCCGCGGACGAAGCTGTGGTGTTCAGTTGTAGCTTGGGGAGAAACAGGAGCAGGCTGACTCATAGGTCAGCCTGCATTGTAGCGGAAAGTTGTTTTAAGTGGCACAGGCTCCGCCTGTGTCTCAGCCGAGCAGCAGCTTTATTCGGACGCTTCGTCCTCGCCGCCCTCGCCTTGGCCTTCTTTAATCGCTTTGAGGCGCTCTTCACGGCGCTTCGCCCGGTCCGCCGCGCGCTTCACCAGCTCGCTGCCCACCAGCTCGATAATCGCCTGCTCCGCACCGTCGCCCTTGCGCCAGCCGAGCCGCACCACGCGCGTGTATCCGCCCGGACGCTGCCCGAACCGAGTCCCCAGCTTGTCGAACAGCTTCTGCACTGCCGCCGGAGTCTCCAGAAACGCCGCCGCTTGACGCCGCGTGTGCAGCGTGTCCCGCTTGGCCAGCGTAATCATTTTGTCCACCAGAGGCTTGATCGCCTTGGCCTTGGGCACCGTCGTCACCACGCGTTCGTGCTCGATCACGCTGGTCACCAGGCCCTTGAGTAACGAGTTGCGCGCCGCAACGTTGCGCTTGAGTTTAAATCCTGCTCTTTTGTGTCTCATTGTGATCTACTACTCCGCCAAAGGCGCTTCTTCCTCGTCCACCGATTCCGTCTCGTCGAGATCGTCGTCGTCCTCGATGTCCTCGCCCACCGGCACCGGCCCGCCGAGGGTCGCCGGAGCGCCGCCCGAGGAAACCAGCCGCCCTTGCGCATCGAACTTCATGCCGAAGGACAATCCCAATCCGCCCAGAATCTCTTTGATCTCGTTCAGCGACTTGCGTCCGAAATTCTTCGTCCGCAACATCTCGGCTTCGGTCTTCTGCACAAGGTCGCCGATGGTCTGAATGTTCGCGTTCTTCAGGCAATTGTAAGAACGGACGCTCAGTTCCAGCTCTTCCACGCTGCGATTCAGCACTTCGTTCATCTGGCTCAAGGCGCGCTCGGCCGGCTCTTCCGCCGTCTCGGGCAGCTCCTCGAAGTTGATGAAGATGCTCATGTGATCCTTCAGCAGCTTCGCCGCCTGGCCGATCGAATCGGCCGGCGAGATCGCGCCGTTGGTCCACACTTCGATGGTCAGCTTGTCGTAGTCCGTCATCTGTCCCAGCCGCGCCGCTTCCACCGAAAAATTCACTTTGCGCACCGGCGAGTGGACCGAGTCGATGGGAATGTAGCCCAACGGCAAGTCCTCGTCGTTGTTGCGATCCGCCGCCACATACCCGCGGCCCGACTTCAGCCGCATCTCGATCGCCAGCTTGCCGCCCTCGCCGATCGTTGCGATGTGCATGTTGCGATCCAGCACTTCGATGTCGGCGTCCGTCTCAATCTGTCCGCTGGTCACCTCGCCCGCCGAATCGGCCTTCAGGCGCACCGTACGCACGCCCTCGCCCATCATCTTGAACGGAACCTGCTTCAGGTTGAGGATGATATCGGTGGCGTCTTCCACCACGCTCGGAATCGGACTAAACTCGTGCGCCACTCCGTCGATGCGCACTGCGGTAATGGCCGCGCCCTCGATCGAGCTCAGCAGCACACGCCGCAAGCCCGTACCGATGGTGGACCCGAACCCTCTTTCGAAAGGTTGCGCGGTAAACATTCCGTAACGCTCGTTGAGCGTTTCCGTATTGGCGACCAACCGCTTCGGTTTCTGGAATCCCTTGAACATATTTGTTGTGTCCTCTTACTTCGAATACAATTCGACGATCAACTGTTCGTTCAACTGAATCTGCACCAGATCTTCGCGCTTGGGTTGCTGAACCACCCGAGCCTTCAGCGCCTCGCGGTCCACTTCCAGCCAGTTGGGGCTGGGGGCGTGAGCCGTGGCGTCGCGAGCGTGCAGGATCGTGGCGTTGTTCTTGCTTCCCTCGCGTACTTCGATCACGTCGTTCGGCTTCACCGTGAAGCTGGGAATGTCCACGCGATGGCCGTTCACGTTGATGTGTCCGTGACGAACCAGTTGGCGGCTCTGCGCCCGCGACGTTCCGAAGCCCATGCGGTAGATGACGTTGTCCAGGCGGCGCTCCAGCATGTTCAGGAGGTTTTCGCCCGTAACACCCTTTTGATGCTGGGCCTTCTCGAAGAGATTCCGGAACTGCCCTTCCAGGACCTGGTAGTAACGGCGCGCCTTCTGCTTCTCACGCAGCTGCAGCCCGTAGCCTACGATCTTGGGCTTGCGATCCTTGCCATGCTGGCCCGGAGCGAAGTTGCGCTTTTCAATCGCGCACTTCTCCGTGTGGCAGCGCTCGCCCTTCAAGAAAAGTTTCATGCCCTCGCGCCGGCATTGCCGGCAGACCGGGCCAATATATCGTGCCAAATCGAACCTCCCTGGTTACTTCTTCGGTTAGGTGCAGTTTACGGATCTTCAAGATCCTTCGTCCTGCTTCTGATTCACTTCTTTACTACTAAACTCTACGCTTCTTCGGCGGCCTGCAACCATTATGCGGAATCGGAGTCTTGTCCTTGATCCCCCGCACTTCCAGACCCGCCGTCGCCAGCGCGCGAACCGCCGACTCGCGTCCCGCTCCCGGCCCGCTTACATTCACTTCCACCGACCGCAGCCCGGATTCCTTCGCCTTATTGGCCGCCGTCAACGACGCCTGTTGCGCGGCGAACGGAGTCCCCTTGCGCGATCCACGGAATCCCAGCGATCCCGAGCTCGACCACGCGATCACGTTCCCGATCGTATCCGTGATCGTGATGATGGTGTTGTTGAAGGAAGCCTGGATGTGCACCAATCCTGTGGGCACATTCCGCTTTTCCTTCTTTTTGAACGCCTTCTTCTTGCCGCCTTTTGCCGGTGCTTTCGCCATGTGTTAAAGAATCCTTCGAATTACGTCTTGGCCGTAGCTTTCTTCTTGCCCGCTACCGTGGCGCGCCGCGGACCCTTACGCGTACGCGCATTGGTGTGCGTCCGCTGGCCCCGCACCGGCAATCCACGGCGATGCCGCAGCCCCCGGTATGCTCCCATCTCGATCAACCGCTTGATGTTCATCGAGATTTCTTTGCGCAGGTCGCCCTCGACCGCGCCCTCTTCTTCCAAAATGGTCCGGATCTTGTTGACCTCGTCCTCGGTCAGCTCCCCGATCTTCTTGTTCGGATCGATCCCCGACCGGTGGCACAGGGACTTCGCGCGCGTCCGTCCGATCCCGTATATGTAGGTGAGACCGATTTCGGTCCGCTTCTTTACCGGTAAGTCAACGCCTGCTAGACGAGCCATATTCTTCCTTTTCCTGCCCCGTTAACCCTGTCTCTGCTTGTGCTTCGGGTTCGCGCAAATCACGCGGACCACACCGCGGCGATGAACCACCTTGCACTTGTCGCACATTTTTTTGACCGACGCTCTGACCTTCATCTCAGCTAACCTTTCAATCGCTCAGCTCTTCAAGAGAGCCACGATTCGGCCCCGGCTTTTATCCCGAGGCGACAGCTCCACACGAACCCGATCCCCGGGCCGCAATCTCGAAAAATTCACCGTCGTCGTCCCCGCCGCGTGCGCCAGAACGATCTCATCGTTCTCTAACTTCACTCTCACACCTGCGCTGGGCAACAACTCAATTACTACACCCGTCTGACTACCACTCTCGCTCACGGCCGCTCGTTCAAGGCCTCGTCAAAACCCAAGGACCATTCGCCGTCACCGCTACCGTATGCTCGAAGTGTGCCGAGTTTCTTCCGTCCTCGGTCACCGCGGTCCACTTATCCGCTTTCACCCGGCTCCCCGGCTTGCCGGCGTTTACCATCGGCTCGATCGCCAGGACCATGCCTTCTTTCAGCCGCGGATTCTCGCTCCGCCGGTCCACGTAATTCGGAATCTGCGGCTCTTCGTGCATCTGCGTTCCGATGCCGTGGCCCACAAACTCCCTCACGATGGAAAATCCGTTCGACACCACGTGCCGTTCCACCGTCCCGCAAATATCGAACAGCCGGTTGCCCGGCCGAGCCTTATCGATCGCCAGCTCCAATGACTCCCGCGTCACTTCCAGCAGCCGCTTGGTCTCTTCCGAGATTTCGCCTACCGCCACCGTCACCGCCGAGTCGCCATAATACCCGTTCAGCTGCACACCCGTGTCGATGGACACGATGTCGCCGTTCTTCAAAACCCTCTTCTGCGAAGGCATCCCGTGCACGATCTCGTCATTCACCGACGTGCACAGCACGTACGGAAACTTCGTATCGATGGTCGCCGTCGAATACCCCTTGAACGCCGGTCTCGCGCCCGCATCGGCCATCATCTTTTCGGCCGTCTGTTCCAAATCGTACGTGGTCACGCCTTCTTGCACCATGTTGCGCAGCGTGTCCAAAATTTTCCAGACCAGGAGCCCGGCGGCGCGCATCTTCTCCAACTCCGCCATGTTCTTCCGGACGATCATACGCTCGCGTTCCCGATCTTCTCTCTCTGCTCGACAAACTGCCCGATCTTCCCGGCGATCACCTGCGGCGCACCGTCCCCTTGGATCTCCAGGAACGGATACCCCACACTCCGGAAATAGTCCAACACCGGAGCCGTCTGCCGCTCATACGCCCGCAGCCTCTCTAAAACCACTTCCTCGCGATCGTCTTCCCGGACCATCAGCTTCGATCCGTCGTAATCGCAAACCTCCGCCGCCCCAGGGGAAGCGGATGTCACACTGTACAGCGCCCCGCATGTGGGGCACAGACGGCGGTTGGAGAGGCGGGCAACAATAACATTATAATCGACTTTTAAGTGCACCACCAGCGGGCTCACCTGCTTCGCCTCCAGCAGGCCTTTCAGCAGCCTCGCCTGATCCACCGTTCTCGGATACCCGTCCAGAATAAATCCGTGCTCGCAGTCCGCCTGCTCGATCCTCTCTTCCACCATCCGGTTCACCGTCGCATCCGGTACCAGACTCCCCGCTTGCATCAGAGCCGCCACTTCCCGGCCCAATCCGTCTCCGCTCGCCACCCGTTCCCGCAGCATATCTCCCGTGGAAATATGCGCCACCTCAAGCGTTTGGCGTAGGAACTTCGCTTGGGTTCCTTTTCCCGAACCGGGCGAACCAAATAAGATCAGGCACAGCCTTGACATGATGGCAAACCGCTGGCCAACGGAGCCCCGGTCAGATACTGCTGCGCCGCCCCCGGATCCGGCCTGCTCGCGGCGTAAATCCTTCGTAGTGCCGCATGATCAACTGCGCCTCGACTTGGTTCACCGTATCCATCGCGACGCCGACCACGATCAGCAGCGACGTGCCGCCGAAATAAAAAGTCACACCCAGACCGTTCAACAGCCCGCGAACCCCGGGGAACGTAAGCGAATCGATCCAGTTCCCGATTCCCGGCAAGTGCTGCAAGTGGATTCCCGAAATCATGATCTGCGGCAGCAGCGACAAAATCGCCAGGTACAAACCGCCCACCACCGTGATCTTGGTCAGGATCTTGTTCATGTAATCCGCCGTGTTCTTTCCCGGCCGGATACCCGGAATGAAGCCGCCATACTTGCGCATGTTGTCGGCCGCCTCGTTCGGATTGAAAATGATCGACACGTAAAAGAAGCAGAAGAAAATAATCAGCGCCGTGTACAGCACGTAGTACAGTGGCTCCGCCCCGCCGATCGAGCCCAGCATCGCGGAAAGCGTCGGCGAGTTCTTCACGAACTCCGTCTGCTGCAACGTCGTCGGAAACGCCAGCAGTGAGCTCGCGAAAATCACCGGAATCACACCGCCCGCATTCACCTTTAGCGGCAAGTGCGTCGACTGCCCGCCCATCTGACGCCGCCCGATCACGCGCTTGGCATACTGCACCGGAATCCGCCGCTCGCCGCGTTCCACCAACACGATGAACGCCACCACCGCGATCATCACGATCACCAGCAGCAGCACCTGGATCACGGACCAATCGCCCGACTGCATGTGGTCGATCAGTTCCTTGACCGCGCGAGGCAACCCGACCACGATTCCCGTAAAGATGATCAGCGACATCCCGTTTCCGATGCCGCGCTCCGTAATCTGCTCGCCCAGCCACATGATGAAAGCCGTGCCCGTGGTCAAACTGATCATTGCGATCATTAGGAATCCGAAACCCGGATCCGACACGAAACCCTGTGCGCTCCCCTGGACCGCGTATGCGATGCCAAAGCTCTGGATGATGGCCAGGATCACCGTCAGATAGCGGGTCCATTGCGTGATCTTGCGCCGCCCCAGCTCGCCCTCTTTTTGCAGCTTCTCAAGCGTCGGAACCACTACCGTCAGCAACTGCAAAATGATCGACGACGTGATGTAGGGCATGATGCCCAACGCGAAAATCGTCAACCGGCGGAAGCTTCCGCCGCTGAACAGATCCAGATACCCGAGAAACCCGCCCTGGTTTTGCGTGACGAACTGCTCGAACCGCACCGCGTCGATCCCCGGAATCGGGATGCGCGAACCCAGGCGGTACACCGCTAACAATCCCAGCGCGAACAATAACCGCTTGCGCAGGTCCGGAACTCGAAAGATGTTGGCGATGGCTTCTAGAAACTTCATGACACCCTCACTTGGCCTGTCTGCTCAACCGGTCTTAACTCTGCTGCTTCGCTTTCTGAACTACTTCCGCCGTTCCGCCCGCAGCCTGGATTTTATCCTGTGCCGACTTCGAAAATACAGCCGCGTGCACCGTGATCTTCCGCGTCAGTTCGCCCGTGCCTAAAATCTTCAGGCCGTCCTTGGCCTTATGGATCACGCCCAGTTCGATCAGCTTCGCGGCATCGAAGCTGCTCCCTTCGAGCGCCTCCAGCTTGCCCACGTTCACGATCGCGAATTCTTTCTTGAAGATGTTCGTGAAGCCGCGCTTCGGCAAACGGCGATGCAGCGGCATCTGGCCGCCTTCAAATCCGCGCATGCGCGAATAACCCGAAATCGACTTGGCGCCCTTGGCTCCGCGGCCGGAAAACTTTCCGCGCCCGGTACCCATACCCTGGCCGACGCGCTGCTGCTTGTGCTTTTGACCCTTCGGCGGTCTTAACTGGCTGAGATTCATCTCGGTAATGTCCTTAATCGACGATCGCCAACAAATGCGGGACCTTCTTCACCATACCGCGGAATGCCGGCGTGTCCGGACGCTCCACCACACGGTTCATCTTCTTCAGTCCCAGCGCCCGCACAATCACCTTGTGCTTTTCCGGCGTGCAAATCACGCTGCGGATCAGTTTGATCTTGATCGTTCCCGGCATCTTATCCTACCTTCTCCGTCACCAGCCCGCGCATCAATGCCACTTCGCCCTTGTCGCGCAGCTGTTCCAGAGCGTCAATCGTCGCCTTCACCACGTTGTGCGGATTGTGCGATCCGATGGATTTCGTCAACACGTTCGGAATCCCTACCGCTTGAATTACCGCGCGCACCGGTCCGCCCGCGATCACTCCGGTTCCTTCCGGAGCCGGCTTCAGCAGCACCTTGCCGCTGCCGAACGTCCCCAGCACCGGGTGTTGAATCGTCGTCGCCAGGACATGCACCTTGCGCAGATTCTTCTTCGCCGCTTCGATGCCCTTCTTGATCGCCGCCGGTACTTCCTTCGCCTTGCCCGTTCCGAAACCCACAATCTTCGCGCCCGGATCGCCGATCACCACCAGTGCGGAGAAGCTGAGGTTCTTGCCGCCCTTCACCACCTTGGTGACGCGGTTGATCGAAACCACCTGCTCCTTGAGGTTCAGCGTGTTGGCGTCGATGCGTTTTGCTGTCGGTGTGGCCATGTTTTAAAAAACCTTCTCCCTTTTCCCCAGCCACCGCGCGCTTCTCAGCGCGCCCTGGCCGCCCCGCGAGGGGCCTAGAACTCCAACCCTGCGGCGCGAGCCGCTTCGGCCAGCGCCTTGACGCGGCCGTGATACAAATACCCGCCGCGGTCGAACACCACCGCCTTCACGCCTTTGTCCTTGGCCCGCTCCGCCACCAGTTGCCCGATCTGCTTCGCCCCGGTCACGTTGCCGCCGTTCTTGCCGTTCTCTTCCGCCGACGACGCCGCCACCACCGTGTGGCCCTTCACGTCGTCGATTACCTGCGCGTAAATATGCTTCAGGCTGCGAAACACCGCCAGGCGCGGACGCTCCGGAGTTCCCGTAACGCGCCGCCGGATGCGCTTGTGAATCCGCTGCCGGATAATATCTTTGGAATCTTTCGCCATTTCTTACTTGCCTCCGGAGGCGCCGGTCTTGCCCGCCTTCTTACGCAGCGGCTCGCCCGCAAACCGGATTCCCTTGTTCTTGTACGGATCGGGCGGCCGCAGCGCACGCATCTTCGCGCACACCTGCCCCAGCAGTTGCCGGTCGGAGCCCGTCAGGATCAGCGGCGTCAGGTTGTTCGCCGGCTTGTCCACCTTCATCTCGATTCCATCCGGAAGATAGAACTCAATCGGATGCGAATAGCCCAGGTTGAACGTCGCGATCCGTCCCTTGACGTCGCACTTGTAGCCTACGCCGAAGATCTGAAGCTCGCGCGTAAATCCGCCCGACACCCCGACTACCGCGTTCGACGCCAACGCCCGCGTCAGCCCATGCACCGCCGCCTTGTCGTTGCCGTCGCGCTGCAATTCCAGCACGCCGTCTTTCTGGTGGAGCGTGATCCCTCTCGGAATCGGCACCGTCTGTTTGCCCTTCGGGCCTTCCACTAATAACTCCGCGCCGATGGTGAGCTTCACACCCTTCGGCAGCGGAATCGGCTTGTTTCCTACTCGTGACATAGAAACTCCGTTACCAAACGTGACACAGAACTTCGCCGCCTACGCCTTCTTTGCGCGCGGTATGGCCGGTCATCACGCCGCGAGGCGTGGTTAAAATGTTGATCCCCAGGCCGCCCAATACCCGCGGCACTTCCTTGGACCCGCAATACACGCGGCACCCTGGGCGCGACACCCGCTCGATCCGCGAGATCACCGGCTCGTTGCCCGGCGTGTATTTGAGATAAATGCGGATGGACTTCTTCGTGCCATCCTCAGTCAGTTTGAAGTTGGCGATGTAGCCTTCGTCGCGCAGGATCTTCGCAATGTCGGTCTTCAGCCGCGACGCCGGCACATCCACTTTCGGATGGCGGCCCGCCAGCCCGTTGCGGATGCGCGTCAGCATATCGGCGATGGGATCGGATGTGGTCATGCTTCTCTCTTGGCCTCCCTACCAGCTCGCCTTGATGACGCCCGGAATTTCGCCCGCCAGCGCCAGCTTACGGAAACAAATACGGCACAAACGGAACTTACTCAGGAATCCCCGCGGCCGTCCGCAGCGGAAGCACCGGTTGCGGTGCCGGCATCGCAGCTTGGGCGTTTTCGCGGCTTTCGCGGCGGCCAGCCGTTCGTCTCGGGCAATTTTGGCGGTAGTAGCCATTCTCTCTCCTGCTTCTCTCTTCCCTACTAGCTGCGGAAAGGCATGCCGAGATATTTCAACAACGCCAGACCTTCGGCATCGGTCTTGGCGGTGGTGGTGATGCAGATGTTCATGCCCTTCGTCTTCTCCACCTTGTTGTAGTCGATCTCCGGAAAGATCAACTGATCCTTCAGGCCCAGCGTATAGTTGCCGCGGCCATCGAAACTCTTGCTGGACACGCCCCGGAAGTCGCGCACGCGAGGCAGCGCGACGTTCACCAGCCGATCCAAAAATTCGTACATCCGGTCTCCGCGCAGCGTCACCGCGCAGCCGATCGGCATCCCCTCGCGCAGTTTGAACGCCGCGATCGACTTCCGCGCCTTGGTCACCACGGGCTTCTGGCCCGCAATCATCGACAGCTCATTCACCGCAGGGTCCACCAGCTTGGAATTCTGCGTCGCTTCGCCCAAACCCACGTTGAGCGAAATCTTCTGGATCTTCGGCACCGCCATTTGGTTCGTGTAGCCGAAATCCTTGGTCAGCGCGGGGACTACCGATTTTAGATACTGTTCTTTCAGCCGAGCCATACGTTAACCCTTCTCGCCTAACCCTTCTTGTCCAGAATCTCGCCGCCCTTGCGCGCCACCCGCACCCGCCGCGTCGTCGCGCCGGTGCCCTCCAGGCGATACCCGATCCGCGTCGGCACGCCGCCCGAGGTCATCACCATCACGTTCGAAACCGCGATCGAGCTCTCGCGTTCCGCGATGCCGCCCTTGATCTGCTTCGACGGATTCGGACGCGTATGGCGCTTCACCATGCTCACGCCTTCGATTAAAAGCCTGCCCCTTTGGCGATCCACATCCAGAACGCGGCCGGTCTTGCCCTTGTCGCGCCCCGCGATCACCTTCACGGTGTCGTCTTTCTTGATCTTGATCTTCAGCAGTTCTTTCGGCTTGTGCTGATGCCGTTGCGGAATCTTGCTCGCCATACTCTTAGATCACCTCCGGCGCCAGCGATACGATCTTCATGAATTTCTTGTCGCGCAGCTCGCGAGCCACCGGGCCGAAAACGCGCGTCCCCACCGGCTCCCCGATTTCATTGATCAACACCGCTGCATTCGTGTCGAACCGGATGTACGTCCCGTCCTTGCGGCGAGTCTCCTTGCGCATCCGCACCACCACGCACCGCACCACTTTGCCCTTTTTGATCGCCGAATCCGGAGCGGCTTCCTTCACCGCCGCCGTGATCACGTCGCCCAGGCCCGCCCGCAGCCCCAGATCTCCGCCGCGCGGCAAAATGCACGACAGACGCCGTGCGCCGCTGTTATCGGCTACTTCGAGAATGGTGCGCATCCCGATCATATTCTTATCTCCCTAGCTCTTGCTTTCCGGCTCTGCCCGATCCGCTTACTTCTTTTTCGTCGGCCGCTTCTCTCGAGTCGCCGCGATTCCGATCGAGCTCAAATCCGTCGTCACCTGCACGGCCTTGCGCACGATGTCCTTCAACTGCCAGCGCTTCAGCTTGCTCAACGGACGGCACTCCACAATCCGCACCACGTCGCCGACCTTCGCCAGCCCCTCTTCGTCGTGTGCGTAAAACTTTTTGCGCTTGCCCACCACTCGCTTGTAAGCCGGGTGCGGTACGCGGCGCTTCACTTCCACCACGATGGTCTTGGCCATCTTGGCCGATACCACCGAGCCGACCTTCTCGTTCTTATTGCCAATCGGCTTCTCGCCGGCTGTCTTTGGAGTTTCGCTCATCCCGCTATGCCCCTTCGCTCAATTCCCGCTCGCGTAATACCGTCAGCATCCGCGCCCGCTCTTTGCGCAGCGACCGGATCTTCTTTACGCCTTCCGCCTGCCCCATCGACAACTGGAATCGCAACCGGAAAATCTGCTCCGTCGCGTCCTTCAGTTGCTTGTCCAACTCGGCCTTATCCAACCCGCGCGCTTTGTCTGCGTTTTCTTTCATGGCTACTTACCCTTATTCAACGTGATCGCGGACCACCAGCTTGGTCGGCAGGCAAATCTTCGCCGCCGCCAGACGCATGGCCGCCGTCGCCGTCGCCCGGTCCACGCCTTCCATCTCGAACAAGATTTTTCCCGGACGGATCACGCAAACCCATTCTTCCGGAGCGCCTTTACCTTTACCCATGCGGGTTTCGGCCGGCTTCTTCGTGATCGGCTTGTCCGGGAACAACCGGATCCACACCTTGCCGCCGCGCTTGATCGACCGCGTCATCGCCACGCGAGCCGCTTCAATCTGGCGCGCCGTGATCCAGCCGCATCTCATCGCCTTCAATCCGTAATCGCCGAACGCCAGCGAGGAGCCGCGCCACGCCTTCCCGCACATGCGCCCGCGCTGTTGCTTGCGATACTTAACCTTCTTCGGCATCAACATCGAAATAGGCTCCTATTCGCTCTTTTCGCCTTCGGGCGTCGTGCTTGGCGGCGGAGTTACCGGCTCTTCCGCCTTCGGTTCCTGCTTCCAGGTCGGTTGAGGAGGCGCCATCGGAGGCAGAATCGGAGCCGTCGCCCGAGGCTGCTCCGCCGGCGGAGCCTGCATCGCGCCCGACTGCTGCGGTGCAGCCGACGGCGGCGGTCCATATTGCCGCGGTCCACGGTCGCCACGATCCCGGTCGCCACCACGATCCCGGCGATCCCGGTCCCGGGGAGGCGTACGCCGCGGTTCCGGATCGTTCCGCAACCCGCGCCGCTGCCCGCCCGGCAGAATCTCACCCTTGTACACCCAGCACTTGATCCCGATCACGCCATACGTCGTGTACGCCTGGCTGAATCCGTAATCGATATCCGCTCGCAGCGTGTGCAGCGGAAGCTGTCCTTGCAGATACCATTCCGTCCGCGCGATTTCCGCGCCGTTCAAACGGCCCGACACGCGAACTTTGATACCCTTGCAGCCGAACCGCAGCGCCGAATCCACCGCCTTGCGCATGGCTCTTCGAAAAGCGACCCGCTTCTCCAGCTGCAGCGCAATCGACTCGCTCACTAGCTGCGCATCGAGCTCCGGCTTGTGTACTTCCTGAATGTCGATGAAGACCTCACGCTTGGTCTTCTTCGCCAGATCCTGCTTCAGCTTCTCGATCTCCGCGCCCTTGCGTCCGATGATGATGCCCGGCCGCGACGTGTGAATCGTGATCCGCAGCTTGTTGCCCGGACGATCTACTTCCACCGAGCTCACGCCCGCCGCCTTCAGACGCTCGCGCAGAGCGTCCTTCAGCTCCAGATCTTCCCGCAACAGCTTCGCGTAATCCTGCTTGGCGAACCAACGCGACCGCCAGGTCTTGGTGACCCCCAGCCGGAATCCGTACGGATGAACCTTCTGGCCCATGCCTATTTGCCTCCCTTGTCGCCGGCGGGAGTCGGACCCACAGGCTTGCCAGCGGCCTTGTCGCCCACCAGCACGACAATGTGCGCCATCCGGCGCTGATAACGGTACGCGCGACCCATGGGCGCGGGACGAATCCGCTTCATGCGCGGCCCTTCGTTCACATAGCACCCGGTCACGAACAGCTTGTCCACGTCCACGTCGTTGTGCCGGTTCTCGGCATTCGCGATCGCCGACCGCAACACCTTTTCGATCGACGGAGCGATCCGCTTGTTCGTCGTGCGCAGGATATTGATGGCTTCCCCCGCCTTATGGCCGCGGATGAGGTCAATCACCAACCGCGCCTTCTGCGGCGACGTTCGCAAATATCTCGCTTCTGCCCTGGCTTCCATCTTGATCTCCCGTGCTTCCTTAGGACGGCTTCGACGTCTTCTCGGGCGCCGCCTTTGCCGCGTGACCCTTGAACTGCCGCGTCGGCGAGAACTCGCCCAGCTTGTGTCCCACCATGTTTTCGGTCACGTACACCGGAATGAACTTGCGGCCGTTATGCACGCCCAGCGTGTGGCCGATGAACTCCGGCAGAATGGTCGAACGCCGCGACCACGTCCGCACTACCTTCTTCTCGTTCTTGGCGTTCATGTCGTCCACCTTCTTCATCAGGTGGTCGTCTACGAACGGTCCTTTATGTAATGAGCGTCCCATGCTGGCTCCTAACGCTTCTTCGTCTTGCGCGTGACGATGAACTTATCCGTGCGCTTGTTGTTCCGCGTCTTGTACCCGCGCGTCGGTTGACCCCACGGCGTCACCGGATGCCGGCCGCCCGACGTCTTGCCCTCACCGCCGCCATGCGGGTGATCCACCGGATTCATCGACACGCCGCGATTATGCGGCCGCTTTCCCAGCCAGCGCTTGCGTCCCGCCTTGCCCAGGCTTACGTTCTCGTGCTCGACGTTGCCCACCTGCCCGATCGTCGCCGCGCAATCCACCGGAACCTTGCGAATCTCGCCCGACGGCAGCTTCAGCAGCGCGTACTCGGCTTCCTTCGAAACCAGTTGCGCCTGCGTCCCGGCCGAACGCGCCATCTGCCCGCCCTTGCCCGGCTTCAGCTCGATATTGTGGATCACCGTACCGGCCGGGATATTCTTGATCGGCAGCGAATTGCCCACCAGAATGTCCGCCGTCGGACCCGACATCACCTTGCGGCCCACTTCCAAACCCGCCGGTGCCAGGATGTACCGCTTCTCGCCGTCCACATAATGCAGCAGCGCGATGCGCGCGCTCCGGTTCGGATCGTATTCGATCGCCGCGACCTTCGCAGCGATCCCGTTCTTGTCCCGCTTGAAGTCGATCTCGCGGTACGCCTTCTTGTGGCCGCCGCCGATGAACCGCGACGAAACGCGCCCCGTGCTACTCCGCCCGCCGCTCCGCTTCAGCCCCGTCACCAGGCTCTTTTCGGGAGTCTGCTTCGTGATCTCCTCGCGCGAGACCACCGTCTGGAAGCGCCGCGTCGGGGTTGTCGGCTTGTAACTCTTGATCGGCATCTTAAATCTCCGTGTACTCCGGCATCTTCTCGCCCGGCTTCAGTTTCACGTACGCTTTCTTCCAGTCCGCGCGGTATCCCGCGAACTTTCCGCGCCGCCGCAGCTTACCCGCCGTCGTCGACGTCCGTACATCGTCGACTTTCACCTTGAAAAGACTCTGCACCGCCTGCCGGATCTGCGTCTTGTTCGCATCCGCCGCCACTTCAAAGCACAGCGTCCGCTCGGACTCTTTCTTCGTGACGCCTTTTTCGGTCACCAGAGGACGCTTAATCACATGATGTAAGGTCGGCATTATTGCAAGCCCTCCGACAACTTCGCCGCCGCGGCTTCGCTTAAGATCACCTGCTGATGACCTAGCAGATCGTAAACATTCACCTCGTGGCTGTTCACCAGCTTCACGCCTTCCAGATTCCGGCTCGACAATTCCAGATTCTTGTTGTCCGAATTGTCCACCAGCAGCACCGTGCGCTTGATTTCCAGCGTATTCAGCGTCGCGCGCATGATCTTGCTCTTCGGCTCTGCGACGGGGAAATCTCTCACCACCCGCAACTCGCCGTCGCGCAGCTTCGCCGACAACGCGCTCCGCAGTGCGCCCAGCTGCATCTTGCGAGGCAGATGATACGCATAGCTCCGCGGTTGCGGACCATGCGTCGTGCCGCCATGCCGCCACAGCGGACTCCGGATCGAGCCCATACGAGCCCGGCCCGTACCCTTCTGCCGCCACAATTTCTTGCCCGATCCGGCCACCTCATGGCGAGTCTTCGTGCTGGCGTTGCCGCCGCGCTTGCCCGCCAGGTAATGCCGCACCGCTTCGTACAGCAGCGCTTCGTTGATCGGCGCGGCGAAGACCGCATCCGACAACTCCACGCTCCCGACTTTCTTATTATTCAAATCCAGGACGTCGACGCTCGGCATGACTAAACCTTCGACCTCCGCACCATCACGTACCCGCCGTTCGGGCCCGGAACCGCGCCCTTCACCAGCAGAACGTTGTCTTCGGTGTCCACTTCCACGATCTCCAGATTCCGCACCGTCACCCGAGCCGTGCCCATCTGCCCGCCCATCCGCATGCCCGGAAACACGCGCGAAGGAAAGCTCGAGGCACCGATCGATCCCGGAGCTCTGTGGAACATGGACCCGTGCGTGTCGTCGCTACCGCGGAAGTGATGCCGCTTCACGACGCCCGCGAATCCGCGGCCCTTGCTCACGCCGATTACGTCCACCTTCTCGTTCGGCTTGAACTCGTCCACCAGCACCCGGTCGCCCGCCTTCAGGTCGCCGTTGCCCGCGCCTTCCAGACGAAACTCGCGCTGGAACTTGATGCCGTCCGCGCCGGACTTCTTCAGGTGACCCGTCGCCGGCTTGTTGATGCTGGTCTTCTTGACGTATTCCATCAAGCCGAGCTGCACCGCATCGTAGCCGTCGGTCGCCGGAGTCTTCCGTTGCACCACCACGCACGGACCAGCCTTCAGCACCGTTACGGGCACCGCCTGTCCGTCGGGCCGGAACACCTGCGTCATCCCGATCTTTTTCCCTAAAATTCCTGGGCTCATTTGAAAAACTCCACTCGTCCGCTTAAGACGTTACTTCCCTTTTCCAAACGCCTTGATCTCGACATCCACGCCCGCCGGGAGATCCAGCTTCATCAGGGCATCCACCGTGTCCTGCGTGGGCTCGAGGATATCCAACAAGCGCTTGTGTGTCCGGATCTCAAACTGCTCCCGGCTCTTCTTATCCACGTGCGGCGAACGCAGCACCGTGTACGTGTTCCTCACGGTCGGCAGCGGGATCGGTCCCGCGATACTCGCGCCCGTGCGCTTGGCCGTGTCGACGATCTCCGTCGTGGATTGATCCAAAATCCGGTGATCGTACGCCTTCAATCGGATGCGAATTCGTTCTTTTAAGCTGCTCATCTTGTGTCTGGGCTAAGCCCAACTAATCCGTAATCTCCGACACCGTACCCGCGCCGACCGTTCTGCCGCCCTCGCGAATCGCGAACCGCAGCCCCTTGTCCATCGCGACCGGCGTGATCAGCTCCACTTCAAGCTGCACGTTGTCACCCGGCATCACCATTTC
>DASYET010000032.1:0-2288 GCA_036498815.1 Bryobacteraceae bacterium
AATTCAGTCTCCGGCTGAACAACCGGACCGTTCTCACTCCCCAGAGCGCCGCGCAGGCGGCCGCTTCGCTCACCCGATCGCCGTGGTCAACGCCGCGTAGCCGGGGAGCGGCGGGTGGAATCGGGATAGGAGGCATCAGTATTCCGATCGGTGGGCAGCCCGCGCCGGGCAGTCCTCAGGATCGCCGTCCGCCGCAACAACCACGCGCGCCAGACGCCGATCCTCCGGGCAGCATCGAGCGCGAACGCGACAACCCTCAGGAAATCCTGATTCAGACGGCACTTCCCGAAGGCAGCCACAAAGGCGCGGTCAGTGGCTTCGTCTTCTTTCCGTTCACCGGCAAGACCTCCTCCATCAAATCGCTCGAACTCGAATACGGATCCGCCACGCTCAAGCTGAAATGATGCTCCGCCTGCTCACGTTCTTTCTTCTGACGCCGCTCCTGCTGGCGCAGACTGCTGTGGAGCATGTCTTCGCAATCGCGAACTTCAAAACGGAGAGCGGAGTCACACTGCCCGAGGCGCGTATTTGTATATGGCACATACGGTCAACTGAACGCCGCGAGAAGGCGTCCCGAGTTTAGTTGAAGGTTGGTAGGCGGCGGCTGGCTGCCGATTCGATAGAATCCGGTTGCCAAACACGAATCCGAAAGGAGCCTACCGCCGTGAAGAAAACTTACCATATCGTGACTCGGGCTGCGCGCGAGTCCACCGCCGTCATCGAGCAGTTCTGCCAAACCAACGGACAGATCCTGCTTCCCATCGTCAACCTCATCCAGAATGCCAGTCATGTGGTGGAGAGCGTGATCCATGAACTCGGACACCAGATGTTGGAGCAGATCCTGGTGCTGAGCGCCCAGCAAGTGGCCGGCGCGCGGACGCCAGGCAAAATCAGCGGCGAGGTCCGTTACCACGGATCTCAATCCGGCTCAATCCAACTGGCAGACCGTAAGGTGAAGGTGAAGCGTCCCCGGTTGCGCCACAAGACCGAAGGAGAGGTCAAGGTTCCCGCGTACGAAATGCTGCGCCAGGATCGCGGTCTTGGCAAGCACATGCTTGGTGCGCTCTTGCGCGGTGTTTCGACGCGCGAATATCAAGAAGTGCTGCCGCAGATGGCCGAGACAGTGGGGGTCTCGCGCAGCGCCATCAGTCGCAAAGCGGTCGAGGCGAGTGCCCAGCAGCTCAAACAATTGCAGGAACGTCGTTGGGAGAACATCGAGATTCTGGTGATCTACATCGATGGCCAACGCTTTGGAGAGCATCACATTCTCAGCGCCGTGGGCGTGGACGCAGAGGGCAAGAAGCACATACTGGGCATCGAGTCGGGCGCGACGGAGAATGCCGCCAGCGTCAAGCGCTTGCTAAACCACCTTCGCGAACAGGGCTTGGCGACGGACCGCAAATACTTGTTCGTCATCGATGGGGCCAAAGCGTTGCGCGCTGCTATCGAAGAGATATTCGGCGCCGATCAGCCGGTCCAGCGGTGCCGCAACCACAAGCTCCGCAACGTCGTGGATGAGTTGCCCAAAGAGCAGCACGGCCAAGCGCTGAACTTGATGCGGGCAGCATGGAAGGTGAAGACGACCGAGGAGGGAGAGAAACGGCTGGAACAACTGGCACGGTTTTGGGAGCGGGATCACGAAAGCGCCGCGCGCAGCTTGCGGGAGGGGATGAAGGAGATGTTCACCTTGCAACGCCTGAAGATTCCCGAATCGCTCCACAAATGCCTGGCGACCACCAACATTATCGAAAGCCCACAGGGCGGGGTCGAGCGCCGCACGCACAACGTGACGCGCTGGCGCGACGCGGATATGGTGCAGCGTTGGGTAGCTTCGGCATGGGTCCTTACCGAAAAGCACTTCCGTCGCATCGACGGCCACGTCGACCTTTGGGCCTTGGCAGCGATCCTGGGCCGAGAGACAAAGTCGACCACCCAGCCTTCAAAGGAGAAAGTAGCTTAAGATGAAACCGTCGCCGCTCCCAACCTGCAACTACGGCCGGGACACCTTCTTTTGGGGGGTTACACTTCCCACTTGCAGGGAATCCAACTGCACTACTGAATGCGGCTATGCTGATCCTGATTACAATCGCCAAACATTGATCGGCCGGCGTGTCCAAACCGCGCGCGGGAAGGTCGGGTATGGGCTAACCACCTCGGATGTCCGTCATCGCGCAGTTCCAGACGCGCCCGCGTTCGCGCTAACGTCCCGCGCCGCGGCTTTCGTGTGTCTCAAGCCACCCGCCCGGTGGCATTCCTGACGATAAGCCGGCAACACTGCGGGTGTTTGA
>DASYET010000033.1:0-2850 GCA_036498815.1 Bryobacteraceae bacterium
GCGGTGCGACAGGCGGCGCAGAGGGCTGGCATCCGGAAGCGCGTCTCGCCCCACGTTCTCCGACACTCTTACGCCACTCACATGCTTGAGGCCGGCGCGGACCTCCGCACGATCCAGATGCTGCTGGGGCACGCGAAGCTGGAACAGACGGTCGTTTACCTCCATCTGTCGCAACGCCACCTTAAGGCTGCCGGCAACCCGCTGGACTCGATGAAGGTATCCAGCCCCGCTCAGATCAAAAGGTCCCGGAAACTCGACAAGAGATGAAACGGCCCACCCTCGAGGTGGCCGACATCATTCGCGTCGCAGGCGACAGCTTCATCGAAAAGAACAGGACTCATCTGGCCTGGCCACAGCTGAAAGTGCTGCGCGCCATCCGGGATTGCCGCACTGCGGCTCTCGGTGGCCATCTGGACCGATGTTCCCGATGCGGCCATCAGGCCATCTCTTATAACTCCTGCCGCAACCGTCACTGTCCGAAGTGCCAGACTAACGCTCGGGACGAATGGCTCGCCAAACGATCAGAAGACCTGCTTGACGTCCCGTACTTCCACGTCGTCTTCACAGTTCCGCATGACCTCTCTCCGCTCATGCTACAGAACAAGAAGGCACTCTACGCCCTTCTGTTCCGGACCAGCGCTGAGACTTTACTGGAGATTGCCGCCGACCCAAAGCATCTCGGCGCCCGGATCGGCTTTCTGAGTGTGCTGCACACGTGGGGGCAGAATCTGCAGCATCATCCCCACGTCCACTGCGTGGTTCCCGCGGGCGGCATAGCACCGGATGGTTCAAGCTGGGTTCGGCGATCATCTGGATTCTTTCTTCCTGTACGGGTGCTAAGCAAAGTCTTTCGCGGCAAATTTGTCGCAGGATTGAAGCGGCTCTTTCGCAGAGGCGATCTGCGTTTCCACGGTCGGCTCTCGGGTCTGGCCGATGCAAGGACGTTCCGGCGCTTTCTGCGGCAGCTTTTCCGACAGAACTGGGTCGTCTATTCCAAGCGGCCTTTTGGTGGCCCCGAACACGTCCTGCAGTATCTCGCTCGCTACACCCATCGCGTTGCCATCTCCAACCATCGACTGGTTGAGTTCAAGGATGGTCTGGTAACGTTCCGATGGAAGGACTATGCCGCTGGCAACAGGAAGCGCGTGATGACCGTCAGATCCGACGAGTTCCTGCGGCGCTTTCTGCTTCATGTACTGCCGCGCGGCTTTGTGCGCATCCGGCACTTCGGATTCCTCACCAACCGGAGCCGCGCTGTCCTGGTTCCACTCTGTCGGCAACTCGTCTCAGAGATGCAGCGTGAGCCTGCGCCGGGCGCCAATTGCACCGGCTCGTCCACCGAGTGGTTATGCCCTCGCTGTGCAGGGCCAATGATCGTCGTCGACAGGCTCACGGCCCAACAGATTCGGAGCACGTTCTTTGATAGCTCGTAGCTCGATTCCACGTCCAACCCTATGCGCACTCCGGTGTGAACAGGGTTCGTGTGCCCGGATCGAAAATCCGTCGATGCGACCTCGCAACGACAGTTCCATCCGTATCGTGTGGGACGCAGCGAGGAGCAGTCGTCGTCCCTGCCGTCCCTCGCTGAACGCGGGAAATCGCCACCCCAACCCCACACTGGAGCATCCAAACCGGAAGCATTACCCATAGCTGCCGCGTCCCCCGCGCGAGCGGGTCACTTCAAACGGCCCTATCGAAAGCACACCGCCCCGAAACCAACCTCGCCCCCGAACGCCTCCTGGCGGTGCGCTCCCGATAGGGTCCTAACGTTTATCGGCTGATGCGCGAGGATAACCTGCTGTGCGCGCGCAGGCGAAAGTTCGTGATCACGACCGAATCCAACCACGGACGGAAGGTCTACCCAAACCTGAAGCCGGAGCTTGTGCTGACAGGCGTCGATCAGCTCTGGGTGGCCGATATTACCTACATTCGTCTACAGGCTGAGTTCGTTTATCTGGCCGTGATTCTGGATGCCTGTTCACGACGAGTGATCGGCTGGGCGCTGGCTCGGACGCTGGAAGACGAGCTGACGCTCGATGCTTTGCGTATGGCTTTGTTACGGCGAGTGGTGGAGCCGGGGCTGGTCCATCACTCGGATCGCGGCTCGCAGTACGCCAGCAACGATTACACAGGTCTGCTGAAAGACAACGGCATCCGGATCAGCATGTCCCGCAAAGGCAATCCGTGGGACAATGCCGCCTGCGAGTCGTTCATGAAAACCCTGAAATACGAAGAAGTGCACCGCAACGAATATCGCGATCTGGCCGAAGCCAAAGCTGCGATCGGCATTTTTCTGGAGAAGGTCTATAACCAGAAGCGGCTGCACTCGGCCATCGGCTACAGATCGCCGGCGGAGTTCGAGGCTCAGCTCAAACTGACAGCAGGAGCGACGGTGTGAACCTGAACGTGCGCTTTTTCAGGCATGACGGTATCTGTCGGCCGATGAATGTTCTCATGAATCACCTGGGCCGAAGTACCGCTCCCCGGCCGGGTTCGACCCAGGCTTGCAGCAAGGACGCACCGGAGGCTCTGCGCCCTACTCATCGTCGCGACGAGTACCGACCGGCTATTCCTCAGCGGGTTGCTCGCCAGCATTGCCCGCCTCCGCTTCACCGGCACGCCCATCCTAAAACCGTTCCGGGATCGGGCACAATGGATTTTCAGCGAACGGTCAACAGTGTCTTAACTGTTTGTCTCAGCCAAGGGGACCACCCCACTATGGGTGCGTGGATTAGTGGTACTTTGTGTTTATGAGTTCGATTGAGAGAGTGTATGAGGATCTTAGGACCCTCACCCCGGACAAGCTTGAGGTCGCTGCGGATTTTGTCCATCGGCTTGCCTGGCTCAGCG
>DASYET010000034.1:0-114058 GCA_036498815.1 Bryobacteraceae bacterium
CCAGAGAGGGAGGTATTCGACAGAGCGGACAAGGCGGCGCCTTTACCTAAGCGCACCCGAAGATTCCTCTAGAAACCCCTCAACCTACCGGCGGCCGAACACACCCGGCGATAACCCGTGAGTCCCGGCCGCCCCAACGACTTTCTGCTTGGCCGTAGTGTGTCTCTTCGTACATCCACCCGTGATATCTTTCCTTACATGCGAAGTATGCTCTTAGCAATCGCCCTGGTCGGAACGGTGTTCGCGCAGGTCCCTAACGCGGGCAAAGCGGCGTTCGACTCCCGGTGCGCGCGCTGCCATGGCGGCGATGCCACCGGCGGCGAGACCGGACCGAACATTCTCTCCCAAGTAGGCGCGCGAAACGATACCGAACTGACCGCTTTCCTCCGCACCGGCAAGCCATCGACCGGAATGCCCGCCTTCGATCTGGCCGCCGGGGAGATGACAGCGTTAGTCCAGTATCTCCGGACGCTCACGCCGATCCCGCGCACCAATACCGCCGCACCCGCGCGCCGTACCGTGACCACCACCGACGGCCGATCCCTGGCAGGGCAGGTACTGGCCGAGGGCATGACCGACCTGCAACTCCGCACCGACGACAAGAAAATCGTCCTACTTCGCAAGGCGGGCGATCGCTTCCGCGTCGTCACTTCCCAAACAGACTGGCCCACCTACAACGGCGATGCGGGCGGCAACCGCTACTCCAAGCTCGCGCAAATCGATAAAACAAATGTGAGCAAACTTGCTCCGAAGTGGATCTTCCCGCTGCCGAATGTCGGGACCATCGAGAACACGCCGCTGGTGGTCGAAGGACTCATGTATGTCTCGAGCGCCAACGAATGCTATGCGCTCGACGCCGGCACCGGACGCATGGTGTGGCACTATCAGCGCGCCAAGACGCGAGGCATCGCCGGAAACGCCGCTCTCGGATTCAATCGCGGCGTCGCCTGGGCGGCCGACCGCATCTTCATGCTCACCGACAACGCGCACATGATCGCGCTGAACCGTTTCAACGGCGAACTGCTGTGGGAAACCGAGATGGCGGATTGGCACCAGAACTACAACGGAACCTCGGCTCCGCTCGCGGTCGACGGCCTCGTGATTTCGGGAACTGCCGGCGGCGACGAAGGTGTCCGCGGATTCGTCGGCGCCTACGATCAGTCCACCGGAAAAGAAGTCTGGCATCTCTGGACAGTGCCGCAGGCGGGCGAGCCCGGCTCCGAGACATGGAAGGGCAAGGATGTCGAGCATCGCTCCGGCGCCACGTGGATGACCGGCACTTACGACGCCTCGCTCGACACCATCTACTGGCCTGTCGGCAATCCTGGCCCGGACTTTACAGGCGACGATCGCGACGGCGACAACCTCTACACTGACTCAATCCTGGCATTAGACCCGAAGACCGGAAAAATGAAGTGGTATTTCCAGTTCACTCCGCACGATACTCATGACTGGGACGCGCAGGAGCCTCCTGTGCTGGTTGATGCGGCGTGGCAAGGCTCGCCGCGCAAGCTGTTGTTGCAGGCGAATCGAAACGGATTCTTCTACGTGCTGGATCGCACCACGGGAAAGATGCTGCTGGCGAAGCCGTTCCTGAAGAATCTGAATTGGGCCTCGGAGATCGCGTCGGACGGCCGTCCGATCTTGAAGACGCTGCCGGTGCAGGCCAACGGCGACACCTATGTGTGTCCCGGATTTCAGGGCGGCACGAACTGGTTCTCGACGTCGTTCAATCCGGCCACAGGATTGTACTATTTCAACGCGCTGGAACGCTGCAATCTCTTCTCAAAGAATCACGGTGAATGGCAGGCGGGCAAGAGCTACATGGGCGGCGCCGCGCGGCCGGCTCCGGGGGAGAGCTTCGAGAAATTCCTGCGCGCGATCGATATCCAAACCGGCGAAGTGAAATGGGAAGTCCCGCAAGTGACCACGGCGCAGACCGCTTCGGCAGGCGCGATGTCCACCGCCGGCGGAGTCGTGTTCTACGGCGAGAACAGCGGTTCGTTCATGGCGGTCGACGCCACCAACGGCAAGATCCTGTGGTCATTCGCGACAAACCAAGTCTGGAAGGCTTCGCCGATGACCTACATGTTCGACAACAAGCAGTACGTAGCCATCGCGTCGGGCACCGACATCGTATCGTTCGCCTTGCCCGAGTAACGCGGCACGCCGCCATATTCCTCTTGCAGTGCACCTAACTCTGTAGTAGTATCGACAACAGAGTTAGGTGGTCATGGCGAAAACAAAAGTCACACGATTCGAACTGGAGTTGCTGGAACAGCTGTGGAAGCTGGGTCCGGCGTCCGTACGCGAGGTGCAGGAGAGTCTTCCCGAAGAGGGGCGTCCCGCCTACACCACCGTCCAGACGATCATGTATCGCCTGGAAGAGAAGAAAGCCGTGGAGCGCGTCAAGAAGATCGGCAACGCCCATGTCTTCAAGGCTCTCGTGACGCGGAAGGCCGTCTATCGCAGGCTCATCGACGATCTGCTGGATTTGTTCGGAGGCTCGCCGGAGCCCGTGATGTCGCACTTGCTCGAATCCGGGAAGCTCTCGCTTCAGGATCTTCGCGCGGCGGAAGACGTGTTGAAGCGCGCGGGGAAGAAGTCATGATCGGCCATCTGCTGTTTTCGACATTCGCGGCGTTGGCAGGCCTCGCCGCCGCGTGGATGTTGCATTCACGCGTGAGCGCAGCTCTGCGACATGCGCTTTTGCTGGTCGCGATTCTGCAATTCGCCGTGCCGGCGACTTGGTGGATGAGCGCGGGCCGAAGGATCGCCCGGCTTGCTCCCGCGCCAGCCATGGTTCTGCCGCTAACGGGCTTGCTGCATCCGGGGATCGCTTTGCTGCCTCCAGCCCCCGCGAAAAATGCCATCCCAAGGAGCACCATCCTCGAATGGCTGTGGGCAGCGGGGGCGATCGCGTGCCTGGGGCGATTCGGATGGCGGTTGTCGCGTGGGATCAAAAGCGTTCGAGACGCGACGGAGTTCGAGGCTCGACTGTGTGCCCAAGCGAGCGTCGTCATTGCCGACGCGGACTGCGCGCCCGGTGTGCGCGGAATCATTCGGCCGGCTGTGATTCTGCCGGAGGGCTTGTCGTCTGCCTTGAGCGAGGCCGAACTGGCGGCGGTAATCGCGCATGAGCTCGCGCACGTCGAGCGGCGCGACAACTTGAGCGCGGCGTTGGCGCATGCGGTGGTCTCGGTCTTTTGGTTTCATCCGCTGCTGTGGTGGATGGAACGGCGGATGCTTGCGGAGCGTGAGGCGGCGTGCGACGAAATGGTGCTCGCATCCGGCGCACGCGCCGAGGATTACGCGGCGGGGATCGCGAAGGTCTGCCGGATGACGTTCGCGGGGGGAGCGGTTTATGCAGGAATAGCGGCAGCAAATTTGAAGGAGCGAATGGAGAAAATCATGACGAAGAATTGTGCGGCGTCGTCCTCGAAGGTTTGGCGGGCGGTGCCGGCGGCCGTGCTCGCGATGGCGGTAATGGTTCCGATGGCGGCGGGATTTCTGGAAGCGCAGCAAGGGGCGACGGCTTCGGCCGCGGTGTCCTCGGTGGACGCGTTTGCGAATGCGGGCGCCGGCTTCTGGAAGTCGGGCAATTATGCGCAAGCGGAGGAAACATTTCAAAGGATGCGGCGCGAGGCTCCTGGCGATGCTCGTGGCCTCGTCGGGCTGGCGGAAACGTACTGGGCGGAGGGCCGGCAGCAGGACGCGATCGACTTGATGCAAACGGAGTCGGAGAGGAATCCCCGGCGGACGGATTATCGGCTCGCGCTCGGCAATCTGTACGTGCGGGCCAAGCAGTGGGACTCCGCCCTGGCGATTTTTCAAGCGGCGGTCCAACAGGACCCGAGTGCGGAAAACCTATTCCGCTTGGCGGAAACGCACCGCCGGATGGGCTCTTTGGATCTAGCGCTGGATACATTTCAACGGGCGGTGCAGGCGAATCCGAAAGACACAACGCCGATGCTTCAGGCCGCGCTGATCTTGGATGGGACAGGGCGGCGACCGGATGCCGCGCTGTGGTACCAGCGTGTTCTGCAAGTGCAGCCGGACAATGCCGTCGCGCTGAACAATTTGGCGTTCTTGATCGCGGACGAGGGTAAGGATCTCGATGGAGCGCTCGCGATGGCGCAGGCCGCTTACAAAAAGCAGCCGGCGTCGGAAGACATCGCGGACACTCTCGGATGGATCTATATCAAGAAGAACCTCGGCCGCGATGCGGTGGTGCTCTATCAGGACGTGACCGCGAAGCATCCCGGCAACGCCGCATTTCACTATCACTTTGGAATGGCGTTATTGCAAACCGGCGACAAGGCCGGGGCGTTGCGGGAACTAAACGACGCGCTGCGGAACAAGCCCTCGAGGGATGACCAGGATAAGATCGAGGCTCTCTTGATGGCGACGAGCCGCTAAAAGCGATGTTCTCCAAAAATGTTTTGGCGGCGCTAACGTCTCTCTTGCTGCCGCTCTGCATGGCAGCGCAGGAGGATTCCGCGGCGCTGGTTCGACAGGCGGAGAGTTATCGCCAGCGCGGCGAGCTTGACGGCGCCGAAGCCGCGTACCGGCGCGCGGTGGAGGCGGATCCGAAGAACGTTCGCGCGCTGCTGCCGCTGGCATTGATCCTCGATGGAAACGGGAAGCGTGAGGAAGCGTCCGCTCTCTACCAGCGCGTGCTGGGCGTCGAGGCGGAGAACCCGATCGCGTTGAACAATCTGGCGTACTTGATGGCGGAGGCGGGGAAGGATCTCGACGCGGCGCTGGAGATGGCGCAGAAAGCCCGGCGGCAGTGGCCGGAGATGGCGGAGCTTGTCGACACTGTGGGCTGGATCTTGATCAAGAAGAATTTGGGGAAGGATGCGGTGACGCTGTACGGACCGGTGGTGGTGGAGAATCCGGAGAATGGATCGTACCACTATCACTTCGGGATCGCGTTGCTACAGACGGGCGACAAGGCAGGCGCGGCGCGGGAGTTGAAGCTGGCCACGGAGAACGATCTTCCTGTCGACGATGACCGGAGGGCTCGGGAGCTATTGAAGAGCCTCAACTAGGACAAACAATTACTCGGCGTAACGTTTCAGGATCTGGGGAAGGTTCGCCGAGAATGCGGAGCGCGCCAGCACCATGTTGCAGCCCGCCTGCTGCGCCTGCTGCTTCAAGTCGACTTGCACATGGGAGACGTAGGCCAGCAGGTTGATCGGCTTCGTGGCGGCATCCGCTTTCAGTGCTTCGATCAGCTTCACCGGATCGATCCGCGAAAAGTTCAGATCCAGAATGATCAGCGCGGGATTGGACTTCGCCTGGTCCAGCACATCGATTTCGGTCTTCAGAAACTTCACGGGCAGGCCCGCCTGCTTGGCGGATTCGTTGATCTTGACGGTGAAAAAGAGGTCTTCGAGGACGGCGAGAATGTGTTTGTTGGCCATGCAAATAAAACCTTCGGCGGGGGAAAACTGATGGTAGCATGCTAAGTTTTAAAGATGGCGGACTCACGCAATCCCTTCGCCGATCCGCTGCGGTTCGAACGCCGCGTACCGGAATGCGCGCTGGTAATCTTTGGCGCGAACGGCGACCTCACCAAACGTAAACTCCTTCCCGCGTTATACCGGCTGGCGTACGATCGCCGTCTGCCGGCGAACTTCGCCATCGTCGGGAATTCGCGCACCGCGATGACCGATGAAGCGTTTCGAAATCAAAAGCGCGAGGACGTGAAACAGTTCCTGGAAGACGGTCCGTTCGATGAAGAACTGTGGACTCGTTTCTCTTCCAACTTGCACTACATCGCCGGCGATATGAATGACCCGGAGTTGTACCGCGCGATCGGGAAGAAGCTCGAAGAGATCGGGCAGCGGAATGTGCTGTTTTATCTTTCGACGCAGCCGAGTTACTATCCGGTAGTGCCGGACGGATTGGGCGCGGCGGGACTCGGCGAGGCGGCGCCGGGCGCGTGGCGGCGCATTGTCGTCGAGAAACCCTTCGGTCACGATCTGGAAAGCGCCCGTGCGCTGAACAAGCGCTTGCAGGCGGTGTTTCCCGAGAATGAAATTTACCGCATCGATCATTACCTGGGTAAGGAGACGGTGCAGAACATTTTGGCGTTCCGCTTCGGCAACGGGATTTTTGAGCCGTTGTGGAACCGCCGCTATGTGAATCATGTGCAGATCACGGCGGCGGAATCAATCGGCGTGGAAGGCCGCGGCGCGTATTATCAGGAAGCCGGCGCGGTGCGCGACATGATCCAGAATCACTTGCTGCAGGTGCTGGCGACCATCGCCATGGAGCCAGCGGCGGTGTTCGAACCCGACGCGGTGCGCGACGAACGCGCGAAATTGCTGCGATCCATCAAGGTGATGTCGGCGGAACAGGTGGCGGCGAGCTCGGTGCTGGGGCAGTATCGAGGGTTCCGCCAGGAACCGGGCGTCAATCCGGCCGCGAATACGCCGACCTACGCCGCGGCCACATTTTACATCGACAACTGGCGCTGGGAGGGTGTGCCGTTCTTCGTGCGCACGGGCAAAAAACTGGCGAAAAGGACCACGGAGATCGCGATTCAGTACAACTCAGCGCCGCTATCGCTGTTCTTATCGAGCGACGGAGATTTCGCGCAACGGCCGAATCTGTTGATCTTGCGCATCCAACCCGAAGAAGGAATCTCGCTGCGGTTCTCCTCGAAACAGCCGGGCACGGGAATGCAGGTGCGGCCCGTGTCGATGGATTTCAAATACGGGTCGAGCTTCGGAGGACACACGCCCACGGCGTATGAGACTCTGCTGGTGGACGCGATGACCGGCGATGCGACCTTGTACACGCGTCAGGACATGGTGGAGGCAAGCTGGAAAGTGGTCGCGCCGATTCTGAGCGAATGGGAGGCGCGCAAGGATGTGCCAAAGTATGACGCCGGGAGTTGGGGGCCCGCGGAAGCGGACGCCATGATCGAGAAGTCGGGAAGAAAGTGGCGGAATAGTTGAGGCAGAAGAGTTGAGTATGACGGCGGCACTGGATTCCGAAAAGATTCTGAAGGATCTGCACGCGCAGTGGGACGATCTGGATCGCGCCAATGCGGAGTCGGGCGGAGTGTTGCGGGCTTGTTCGCTGACTCTGGTGGTGACCGCATCGGATGCTGACGACGCGGCGGAGTTGCGGCGCACGCTCGGGTCGGTGGCGCGCGCGCATCCATTACGGGCGGTGGTGCTTCGGACACAAGCGGCGGCGGGTTCGGCGCAGGCTCACGTCTTCTCGGAGTGCTGGCTGCCTTCCGGCAGCGGGCAGCACGTTTGCGTCGAGGGCGTCGAGATTGCCACGGATCCGGGGGACCTGGAAGACGTCGCTCCTCTTTTGCTGGCGCTGCGGGAGGCGGATCTGCCGGTGGTGTTATGCTGCCGCGGACCGGCGGCGTTTACTCTGCGCTCCTATGACGCGCTGTTTCCTCTGGCGGACAAGATCATTCTCGATTCGTCGACGGTCCCGGGCGCGAGTGCGGCGTTGGGATTCTTGCGGTCCCTGCGGTCGCGCGGGTTTCGCGTGGCGGATTTGCATTGGACCCGGCTGACGGGATGGCGCGAAGTTTTGTCGCACTTGTTCGACGATGAGGCGCTGAAGGCGGGCGAGGTGACGGCGGCGCGGGTGTTTCACGGCGGCGATGCGGCATCGACATGCGCGCTGTACTTCGCATCGTGGATTCGCGGCGCACTGCCGGGAGCTCGGGTAACGGTGGAACCGGTGGAGGCTGCGCGCGGGCTGCGGGCCGTGACGCTTTCGAGCAAGCAAGGGGAGCTTTCCTTGAAGAAGATCGAGGGACGTGTAGTGGAAGTGAACGGTCCGGGGCGGAAGTATCGCGCTCCGCTGCCTCCGGCGGGCGAGGAGGCGTTGTTGCGCGAGGAGCTGAATATCCTGGGCCGCGATGAGGTTTACGACCGGGTGCTGGGATGAACGTGCAACGATTCGCGGATGCGGGATCGGCCGCGGAGGTCTGCGCGGCGCGGATTTTGGACCTGCTGCGTACGGCCGGCGGGTCGGCCACTTTGGCGATCTCCGGAGGGTCGTCGCCGAAGCTGATGTTTGAGATTTTCGCGCGCACCATGTTTCCGTGGGATCGCGTGCAGCTGTTTTGGGTGGATGAGCGGGTGGTGCCTCCGGACGATGCGCAGAGCAATTTTAAATTGGCGAACGATGCGTGGCTCAGGCCGGTGGGGTTTCCGGAAGCCAATATTCATCGGGTGCGGGCGGAGTTGGGGGCCGTGGAATCGGCGCGCTTGTATGAAGAAGAAATCCGGCGCGTGTTTGGGTTGAAGGACGGTGAACTGCCGCGCTTCGATGTGATCCATCGCGGGATGGGCCCGGATGGACACACCGCGAGTTTGTTTCCGGGTGATCCGCGCTTGGAGGATCGAACGGGAATCGCGGCGGCGGTTTGGGTGGAAAAGATGTCGTCGTGGCGGGTGACATTGCTGCCGGGCGTGTTGGAGCGCGCCAAGCATACGGTGATGCTGGTTACGGGCAAGGACAAGACTGAGGTGCTGGGAAAAGTTTTAGCCGGGGAGGCCTATCCGGCGGGGATTGCGGCGGGCGAAGCGGAGTGGTTCGTTGCGTAGAGAAACCGGAGTGACGCGGCGGGCGTTGTTGCTGGGCGCAGGGGCCGTCGCACTACGAGGGCAGGCGACGACTCGGATTTTATTGGGCGGCGACGTGATGTTGTCGCGGTTTGTGGGGACGCTGGCGCGCGAGAAGAAGGATCCGGCCTGGCCGTTTCGCGACATCGCTCCCGTGCTGATGAGCGCGGATATTGCGTTCGTAAATCTGGAATCGCCGTTTTCGGACAAGGGCAGGACGGTGACGGAGGGGATGCTCTTCAAAGCGGAGCCGGAGATGATGGCGGGGTTGGAACTCGCGGGGATCGATATCGTTTCTACCGCGAACAATCATGCCCGGGACCGGGATGCTTACGGAGTGACGTTCACGCTGGATTTACTGGCGAAGCATTCGATTGTCGCGGTGGGGACGGCGAAGAGCGCGGACGAGGCTCATAAGGGCGCGGTGCTGGTGCGGAACGGCGTGCGGTTTGGATTTCTGGCGTACACCTACGATCAAGCGAACGGGAACCGGAAGGATCAGGACGATCGCGTGGCGATGATGGACGTGGCGCAGATGCGGCGCGACGTGGCGTCGATCAAAGAGCGCACGGACGTGGCGATCGTTTCGATGCATGCGGGCACCGAGTATGCTCCGAAACCCAATGCCCAGCAAAAGGAGTTCGCGCACGCGGCCGTGGATGCGGGCGCGACAGTGGTGGTGGGCCATCATCCCCACGTACAGCAACCCTGGGAGGAATATGGCGGCGGCGCGATCTTCTATTCGCTGGGCAACCTGGTGTTCGACCAGTTCCAGCGCGCCGAGACCCAGAAGGGCGCGCTGGCCGAGGTCGTGTTCAACGGAAAGACTCTGATGCATGCGGGTGTGTTGCCGGTGGACATCGTCAGGACGGTGCCGAAGCTGGCGTCCGCGAAGCCCGCGGAGAAAGCTATGCCAGGCGCGGCACGAGCAGCCACTTCCGGCGGCGTGCGTAACCGACCATAAAGAGTCCGGTGCCGATCAGCAGGATCGTGCTGATTTCCGGCGTCGCGGCGGCCTGCTGCTGGCCGAGTTCCAGATTGTCGATGGCGATTTGTTCGGCGGCCGTAGAAGGAAAGATGCTCACCGTGCCGATGGGCGTGGCGGAGCGGTATCCGAAGAACACGCTGCCGGGCAGCGATACGGAGCCCGCGGAGTTCTTATCGGCCGTGTTGTCAACGTGGATCAGGAGCGGGAAACCGGTGCTGTTATTGTTTTCGTCAATGATGTCGATCCCGAACGCATAGGTGTTGGCCGGCAGAGTGATGGTGATGGTGTCCCAATGGCCGGCGCCGAAGTTGGTGGTGTTGACTTGCAGATTGGGATCGGAGCCACCGTCCCAGCTGGCGAGGTTGCCGACGATGAGTCCGGTGGAGTTGGAGGTGCACGGGTTTTCCGTGGAGAGGCATCCGACGAACGTCACGCCGAAGAGCGAGGCGCTGGGCGCGGTGGTGGCGTTGAGTCCGGTGGTGGTGGCGTCGTAGGTGCCGGTGGCGTTGTCGAAGGTGATGTTGCTGAACGTGAGGTCGCTGTTATCGGCGTTGAAGTTGGTGCGATCGGTGGAGTCGACTCCGGCGGCGGAGGACCCGGTGCACGGGTTGGAGCAGGCGGACGCGTACGCGTGAGACGCGGTGGCAGCGGCGAGTACTAGGGCGGCGATCAGAGTTTTCTGGGTCAACATTGTAAATCCCTCCTTGGAACACACTTCACCCACGGCAGGGTGTTTTACCCCTAAGTCGCTGAACCGATTCGGGATATCGGCCTTCTCAAACTGGTACGCTGACGGGCGAGATTCTCTGTATCGGGATTATCGGGTAGGCATTGGGTACGGGGTGGGCGAAGAAAATGGCAGGTTCATCGCGACTCCACGGGAGAGCGGAAAAGCGCGTCGTACAATCTAGGCGTGGCTGGATATGAGGACGAACTCGCGCAGATTGTCGCGGAGCTGAATCGGGCTTCGCCGGGGGTGCCGAAGGACGCGCCGAAGGACGCTCCGCTGAGGGAGGCGTTGACGCCGCTGCGCGAGCTGGCGTCTGCGAGCCAAGCTTCGCTCGATCAATTGCTGAAGCATGCAGTGGCGCGGGCGGCTTCCGATGTTCTGCTGATTGCGGGGGCTCCGGTGACGATGCGCGTGGGAGGAGCGTTGACAGCGGCGGCGGGGTCGGCTCTGACGGGCGAGCAGACCCGGGCGCTGCTGCAACCGATTCTCAGCGCGGCGCAGGCGGCGGAACTGCAAAAACAGAAGTCGGTGGATTTGTGTTTTCATCGCGAAGGGATCGGGCGGTTCCGGGCGAATCTGCATTATCAGCGCGGGACGTTGGCGGGCAGCATCCGGGTGTTGCCGGAGAAGATTCCGTCGATCGAGTCGCTGCATTTGCCGGCGGCGCTGCGGAAGATGGCGGAGGCCCGGCAGGGACTGGTGCTGATCACGGGACCTACGGGCTGCGGGAAGAGTTCGACGCTGGCGGCGTTGGTGGATTTGATCAACACGCAGAGGCACGATCATGTGGTGACGATCGAGGATCCGGTGGAGTATGTGCATGTGAACCGGAGCTCGATTATCGAGCAGATTGAGGTGGGGCACGATGCTCCGGATTTCGCGGGGTCGCTGCGAAGTATTTTGCGGCAGAATCCAGATGTGATTTTAGTGGGCGAAATGCGGGATGCGGAGACGATCGCGACGGCGCTCACGGCGGCGGAAACGGGGCACTTGGTGTTGTCGACGCTGCATACGAACGACGCTTCGCAGGCGGTCTCGCGGATTCTGGATTCGTTTCCGGCGGGAAATCAGCCGCAGATGCGGCAACAATTGTCGCTGGCGCTGCTGGCGGTGGTGGCGCAGCAATTGGTGCCGGGCGGGGATGGGAAGCGATATCCGGCGGTGGAGATTCTGATGGCTTCGAGTGGAGTGCGGAGCTTAATCAGAAAAGGCGAGGATCATCAGATTTATTCGGCGATTTCCACGGGACGGAGCGAGGGGATGATTACGATGGAGCAGTCCCTGGCGGAGATGGTGCGCAAGGGACGTATCTCCCGGGACACGGCCCTTGCGCACTGTTTTCGGGCGGAGAACCTCTTCTTGCAGGGATGAAGAAGAGACGGGCAAAACTACACCTTTTTGACCGTTAATTCGAGCGGCATGCCGAAGACGTCGATGTTGAATTTGATCTGGCCATTGGTGAGAACGCCCTTGTAGTTGAGCATGAAGGGCATGCCGCCGAAGTCCAGGTTGACGGTGAAAGAGATGTTATTACCGTCGAGTTTGCCGTCGGTGATCTTGACGTCCATGCCGTCGGGCCCGGTGGTGGTGCCGGTGAGCGTGGCTCCATCGGCCTTGAAGGTGAAGCCTACGGCGACGTCGCCGCCGGGGGTGGTCATGTTGCCGGACCATTTGCCATCCACGTCGGCGGCGAAGGCGGACGTGGCTAAAAGGGCTGCGAGAACAAGGGTCTTCATAGAGGGTCTCCCGTTACTTTGAACTTCGAAGTTACTTTCTACTTCGAACTATTTTAGTATGCAAGGAAGTGGGGCCGCGGTCAAGTCTTGAATTTGGCGAAGATCATTTTATAGGACTCGCAGAAGTAATCCAGGTCTTCGAAGTTGCGGTGTTGCGCGGTGCGTAGTTTGGGGCAGCCGCTGTGGCAGATGGATTGGTATTCGCACGCCTGGCACACGGGGTGGGGGACGGATTTTTTCGAGGCGAAGTCCAGACGGCGGGGGCGGGCGGCGATCTGGCCCCAGGAGTCCGCCATGATGTTGCCTAATTTCCAGGGTTTTTCCACGAAAAAGTCGCAGGGATAGACATCGCCGTTGTATTCGACCACGGCGTAGCTGTCGCAGGATTGGTGCATGGTGCAGGTGGTCGGCTTTTTTCCGGCCAGGGCTTCCAGGATGTTCTCGAAGAAGCGGATGTGCATGGTTTTGCGATCCGGCTGCCAGACTTGATGGAGGTCCACCAGAAACTTGCCGTACTGCTGTGCGGTGAGCGTGAAGGGCAGGGGATTGCCCTGCGGGTCAAATTCGGCCAAAGGGATGAATTGAAGGTTGTCTACGCCGAGGGATCTGAAGAAGCGGTAGAGCTCGGCCGCGTGTCCTACGTTGGCCTGGCTCACGACGCAGAGGATGTTGAAGGGGACGGCGTGTTTCTGAAGTAATGCCACGCTTTGCATGACTTGTTTCCAGGAGCCGGCTCCGCCTTTGTTGTAACGATAGCGGTCATGCATTGACTCGAGGCCGTCTAGCGAGACGCCCAGGAACCAGTTGTAGTCGCGGAAGAGCTTGCACCAATTTTCATCGAGCAGGACGGCATTGGTTTGCAGGGCGTTGCTGACCACTTGTCCGCTGCGGCCGTATTGGGTTTGGAACTCCACCAACTTTTCGAAGAAGGGCAAGCCGGCGAGGGTGGGTTCGCCGCCTTGGAAGATGAAGCTGGAGTGCGGGTAGGAGTAGGCGAGATAGCTTTCGACTAAACGCTCTAGCGTGTCGAGAGACATGCGGCGGGAGGGCAGGCCCTCTCTGGAAAGGGCCTTGTAGGGGTCGGCATCGCGGTCGAGATAGAAGCAGTATTCGCAGTCGAGATTGCAGACGGCGGAGGCGGGCTTGATCAGCAGAGATTCGATACGGGGGATGGCGAAGGCGCTGCCGGTTTGCAGGATCGGCAGGCTGGATACCAAGCTCATTGCGGGGGTGCTGCTACCGGAAGCGCGCCGTCAGGGGTGCCATAGACGGGGCGGCTCATGGTGTAATTCCACGCGGCCAGGACTTGCGGAGGAAAGCTGGGGAGCATTTTTAAAACTCGCGCCTGAATGTCGGCGACTACTTGCATGTTATCAGGAGCGACGTTGTAGCTTTCGTCGGGGTCGAGTTCCAGGTTGTAGAGCTCCGGCGTGACGAGAGGGAGATTGACGCGGCCGCCGATCGGATCGGGACTCCAGGCGAAATCGTTGTAGCGCGAGAAGTGGAGCTTCCAGGGACCGAGGCGCGCGCACTGGACGTACCAGCTGTCGAAATAGAGGAAGACGTCGCGGTCCAGGGAGGGTTGGGCTCCGGTGAGGAGCGGCATGATATCGACGCCATCGAGAGGGGCGGCGGGAAGAGGCGCGCCGCAGAGTTTTGCGATGGTGGGCAGAAGATCCAAGGTGGTGGCAACGCCGTCGCAGACGCGTCCTGTGACGTTGGAGGCGGTGGCGTGGCTCTGTCGCGCGGCGGCGGTGGCTTGCGGGGGGATGCGGCCGGGGAAGCGGGCGATAAAGGGCTCGCGGACGCCGCCATCGTAGCTGGAACCTTTACGACCATGGAGTTTTCCGGGGCTGCCCTGGTACCAGGGGCCATTGTCGCTGGTGAAGATGACCAGAGTGTTGTTGTCGAGGCCGTTGGTTTTGAGGGAGTCGAGGACCTGTCCGACGCTCCAATCGAGCTCGGAGACGACGTCGCCGTACATGCCGAGGCCGGTAGTTCCTTTGAACTTCGAGGAGACGGCCAAGGGGATGTGCGGGAAGGTGTGGGCCAGATAGAGGAAGAAGGGATTGTTCTTGTTGGCGGTGATGAAGCCGGTGGCTTGATCGGTATAGCGTCCGGTGAGGGTGTCCTGTATGACGGGGGACTCGATGACGGAAGTATTCTGGATCAGCACCGACGGAAGCTGATCGTTGCTATAGGGGATGCCGTAGTACCGGTCGAAGCCTCGGGCGGTGGGCATGTATTGCTGCTGCGTGCCTACATGCCACTTGCCGATGCACATGGTGCTGTAGCCGGCGGGCTTGAGTACTTCGGCGATGGTTTTCTCGGAGGTGGAGAGTCCGGTGGTGCCGTTGGGGGCGAGGACATCGGGGACGCCGACGCGGGTTTGGTAGCGGCCGGTTAAGAGGGCGGCTCTTGAGGGAGAGCAGACGTTGCTGGCGGAGTAAAACTGGCTGAAGCGGACGCCTTCTTCGGCCATGCGGTCGAGATGGGGTGTGGGGATCTGCGAGCCATAGGAGTGAAGGTCGCCGTAGCCGAGATCGTCGCAAAGGATGAGGACGACGTTGGGGGGACGGGTTTGGGCTCGGAGGAGCGGAGTGGCGAGGAGGGCGCCGGATGCGGTCCTGAGAAAATTCCTACGCGAGACTGAAAGTTCCAACAGAGAACTCCCTACCTAAGAAATCGGCGCAAAGCTCCGCCTGATGAGGCGAAACTTGCCTGAGAATGGACTTTCCTGTATTAGGAATAGGTCATCCTACATTGGATCCGGGTGGCTGTCAAGTGTTTCCCGGTGAGGACTGTTCCCGGTGAGGACTAGGGCCTTGCGGGAACGGCGAGGTCCAGCCAGCCGATCATCATTTCGTCCCAGCTTTGGGGTCCCCAGCGGATTAACTTGTTGGGATCGGGATTGTTGATGTTGTTGGCGGAGTTGTCGTAGTAGGCGGTGCAGATGATCTTGGTGCCGCGGGGGAGGAGCTTGGGGGATTCCAGGTAATAGTACGGTTGCCAGTCGAAATCGAACTTGGGGATGTTCAATAAGATTTCGGATTCGCCGGTGGGATAGATGGCACGGAATTGGAAAGACTTGCCGCGGAGGTGCATGTGGGCTCGCATGCCGGCGAGCCGGACGGGGTCCTGGATGGTGACACTGGCTTCGACGCGGAAGTTGGGATTGCCGGGCGGAATCGCGAGCGCGGGGTACATCACTTGCCGGGCGACGATTTGTTCCGTGACGGGGGCTTTGGCGAAGACCAGGCCGATGCGGGTGCGGTCCTTGCAAAGCTTGCCGGTGGGCGAATAGTGCATTTGGAAAACGAGGCTCGCGCCGGCTTTGATGCGGCGGGCCTGGCCGGGTTTCCAGATTTGCGGGTTCATGCCGGGGGCGTAGCCGGCTAAATACTCCTGAGTTGCTTCGCCGCCGCCGGTATCGACGACGACGATGGCGTGGTGCACGACGGAACGGTCGCCGGGGCGGACTTCGGCCATCTCCACCCATTTATCTTCGGTGAAGTGCGTGGGGACGGCGATGTATTGATAATCGAGTGCGCCTCTGGCGGGGACGGTGAAGTCCTGCGGCATTTCAAAGACGATGTCGGGCTTGGGGATGCGCCAGCCTTGAGGGAAGTCGATGGGCTTGGGAGCGTCGGCGGGATTGCCTTCCTGCGAGCCGGTGTCCACCCAGGAGAGCAGCGTCTGCTTTTCCGCGGCGGTGAGGGACGGGTCGTTCGAAAATTTTCCGTAGTGCGGATCGGCTTGCCAGGGGGGCATTTTACCGGTGAAGACGGAGGCTCGGATGGCTTTGGCCCAGGGGCGGGCTTGCGCGTAGGTCAGCAGAGACATGGGCGCGGATTCGCCGGGGCGGTGGCAGCTCTGACAGTGGTGTTGGAGGATGGGCTCGACGTCTTTATGGAAGCTTAGGGGGGCGGCATGGACGCTCGGGGCAAACGAGGCGGCGACGGCGAGAGCGAACATGGCACGTAGTGTGCACATCGCGTGAAACTCCATGATAGCTCCAGAAGGTTGGGGGTGGGGGAACGCGGGAGCGTCATCCGGGCGACAGAGGAGAGTGTGTATACTTTTACGAAACGACTCCTATGACTCGTGCTGCTTGCGCAATCCTGTTTCTGACGCTGGCCGGAGTGGCGGCGGCACAACCGCGCATCACGGGCATTCAGAACAACTACAGCTATCTTTTGCCGGGCACGCCGAATTACGCTATCGCGCAGGGCTCGATCTTCGTGCTGTACGGAGCGAACATGGCGCCGGCGGGGCTGCTGCAACAGGGATTCAATCCGGCGCTGAACAAGAACCTGGGCGGGGTCTCGATCAAGACGACGATCGGGGCGGTGACGACGGAGGCGATACCTTACTATGTGTCGCCAACGCAGATCGCGGCGATTCTTCCCTCGGCGACGCCGGTGGGGACGGGTACGATGACGGTGACGTACAACGGCCAGACGAGCGCGACGTTTGCGCTGACGGTGGTGCAGAGCGCCTTCGGCATTCTGACGGTGGGTGGAAACGGGCTGGGGACCGCGGCGGTGTACGATCTGGACTACAACTACATCTCGCCGACCAACGCCGCGAATCCCGGGCAGGTGGTGTATTTCTGGGGCACGGGGCAGGGGCCGGATCCGAACGACGAAACGAAGGCGATCGCGGCTCCGCAGAACCTGGCGAGTTTGCCGTTCGAGTTCTACATCGCCAATAAGCAGGCGAAGGTGATCTATCACGGGCGGTCTTCGTATCCGGGGCTGGATCAGATCGCGGTGGAGATTCCGGCGGGCGTTGCCGGGTGCTACGCGTCGGCGTACATCAAGACCGGGAATTACATCAGCAATTTCGCTTCGATTCCCGTGGCGGCGTCGGGGAAGGTGTGCACGGATTGGTTCACGTCGAGCACAGAGGTGCAGCGGCTGTTGGGAACGGGCAAGACGGAGGTGAATCTGTCTTGGTTCTATTTGTCCAAGTTCCTGACGTACAGTCCGGCTTCTTCCCTGAGCGCGGCTCGGATGATTACGCAGGATTCGGCCTCGGCGCTGTTCACGCGATTCACTCCGTTCGATTCGAGCAACTGGGGCGCGGTGGGGGGCTTTGCGAATCCGGGATGCGTGGTGACGACGTATTTGACGAAGAATCCGTTTGTGGCGCCGTATATAAAAAGGCTGGATGCGGGGCCCACGGTGACGCTGACTTTGCCGGATGGGAGTACGAAGAGCCTGGTGCAGCAGAACTCGAATTCCAACTTCGCGCTTTCGGTGAACGACGCGACGCCGGGGGCGCAGTTGTTTATTCCGGCGGCGGGGGGAATGTTCCAATTCAAGGTGGCGGGGGGAACAGAGGTGGGGACGGTGACGGCGAGTGTGCAGGCGGCAAATCCGCTGGTGTGGAATGAGCAGACGACTTTGACGGCGGTGAGCCGGTCCCAACCGCTGACCGTGAGTTGGACGGGCGGCGTGCCGGGAGGCTTCGTGCTGATTCAGGGCGGGACCTTTGCGGGACCGACCGGCGACGTTTTCACATCGTTCGGCTGCACGGAGGCGGTGGAGGCGGGGCACTACACGGTGCCGCGCGACGTGATGGCATCGATGGTGGCCAGCATGGTTACGCCTCCGCTGAATCTGCCGACGGGGAGCTTGACGGTGCAGTCTTTCACGTCTCCAGCGCGATTCACGGCTGCGGGGTTGGATCTCGGCTCGATTATCTGGCAGAGCTATAGCGGGACGTCGGTTCACTTCCAGTAAGCGGGGGCGGGCGTGGTCAGCCTTGCGGGAGCGGGCGGGCGAAGTCGAGCACTTCCTGCTTGGGTACGCCGGGTTCGAAGCAGCGGCGGCAGCGGGCTTCGTACATGCCGGTGGCTCCGACGACGATGAGGTCGTTGGATTCGACCAGGCGCTGGGTGTGTTTGGCGGGGTTGCCGCAGCGCATGCAGATGGCCAGCATTTTCGTGATGGATTCGGCCAAGCAGAGCAGGTCGGGCATGGGCGGGAAGGGGCGGCCGAGGTAGTCGGTATCGAGGCCGGCGATGATGACTTGCTTGCCGCTGTCGGCGAGCTGGCTGGCGACGTCGACCAGGTCGGGTCCGAAGAAATTGGATTCGTCGACGCCGATGACCTGGGTGCGCCAGTCGATTTTATCGAGGATCTCTTTGGCGGACTGGACGACGTCGGACTTCATGCGCTGATCTCCGTGGGAGACGATTTCGTCGAGCGAGTAGCGGTCGTCAAGGGTGGGTTTGAAGACTTGGACGCGCTTGCGGGCGATGCGGGCGCGGCGGAGGCGGCGGATGAGTTCTTCGCTCTTGCCGGAGAACATGGGGCCGCAGACGATTTCGACCCATCCGATGTGGCCGGTGACGATGTCCATTTTAGAGAGTTTCGCATGCCTTGAGCCCATACGTCGCGGCGGCGGCGAAGAAGTGTTTCACGGTGTGTCCGCTCAAGGGGAGCGCGGCGTAGATGTTGGGATCGTAGTGTTCCGTGAGTTTGGCGAGCGTGTAAAGAACGAGCACGGGCCAGAGGCGACGCATGGGTGGAGAAACGAACATTGCGACGAGGACGATTAGCGCGGCACCAAATTGGGCGACGGCGTAGAGGCGCAGATCGCCGGTGGCGATCCACCATAGGATGCTGCAGATTCCGAAGCCGAGGAGCGGGTATAAGAAGCGGCCGCCGAGGACGATGCTCACGAGCGCCATGAAGACTAGCGTCATGGGGAGGCGGTCCCAGACGAGGCGGGCGTCGTTGGGGAACCAGTGATAGTAGGCGGAGCCGAACGCAGTGAGGAGGACTCCGGCGAAGAGGACTCGTTCGGCGGCGGTGCGGGCCTTGCGGAGTCCGAGAATTCCGACTACGGCGAACGGTAGGTTGGAGACGACATTCCAGAAGTTGGGGATGCCCAGGAGAGTGCGCTGGTCGGCGAAAGAGTGGTAGGTCTCGTCCTGCGCGATGGCGGGGACGAAGAGCACGAAGGCGAGCGCGGCCAGAACTGGAATCCAGAGGAGTCTATTGGGCACGTTCGCACACGCTATAAAGTACGAGAGGTTGCGTGACGGAGTTCCGAAGCGCGGAGACTGAATCGCGAGCCGCCAGGCGGGCACCTTTATCTAACGCCGATAATAGAGCTGTGCTGACGGACGGAAGTAGCTTTTCGGACTCCGGATTCTCCGGCCTCGGAGATCTACTCGCGCCCTTATTCCTGGTGATTTTGGGAATCCTCGTTCTCGTGATGGTTCCTCTATGGGGGGCTCTCCGTTTCCGGCGCGACAACCCCGATCGAAAGACACGTCTCTGGCCGCTTGGTGCAGGACTTCTGATGTTCGGATTCGCTCTACGCCAGTACTTTTACGCTTGGCCGCGCTTCGTTGCGACTCCGCGCGGCAACCCCGATTTCGACTTGGCATGGCACGCCTTGCCCAATCTCCCCGATGGGAAATTCGCTTCCGTGGTGTCTTGATTTTTCTTGTTGGCGGACCATGGCTTACGGCCTGGGCCTTCGCGGGTAAAAAGGTTGCCCCGCTCTCCGAAGCCTCCCCGCCGCCAAAATCGTAGGGCTGGTTCAGTTTGCGGTGGGGGTCTTTTCGATGTGGTCGATGACCAGGAGGTCGACTGGGCCCTTCTTCGATTCCAGTTTCAGGCCGAGTTGTTCTCGGACTGCGGTGATGAAGTCGGGTGCAGGGTCCGCTGCGTTGCCGGTCGCGGCGGCGGCCAAGCCTGCGGAATACTCCAGGTTGTAATCGTACTTGCCGGTCAAGCCGGTATTGTCGACGACGCGGGCTTTCAATACGGAGCTTAGGAATTTCACCAGGTCTGAGGCGGTCTGTCCTCCGCCGAAAACGCGGCCGTCTCCGAACATCACCGGGACGGGGCCAGGCCGCATTTTGAGGAAGCCGTCCTTCTCCGTGGTGTACAGTTTGCCGTCGGCGGGGGAGGGTGCGTTTTCCACGAAGTCGCGGAGCCTCGGTCCTTTCTTGATCATCGTCAGTTCGTAGAGGGAGGCGGATCTGGTTTCCCGATGGAGGGTCATCTGGAAGCGGTCCAGCAGGAGGTTCTGGAGCATTTGATTGACTTGCTCCGCAGTGGCGCCGGGGCGGAGGGTGGCCTCGATGATCCAGCGGTCATTGAGCGCGGCGGAGCCGGAGATCAGGAACGGTTCCACGCCGTATGCGGTGGCGAGAAGGGTCTTGAGGGTGAGATTACGGTAGGCGATGCGGCTGGGGTCGGAGGTGCCGGGGCCGCCGTCGGTGCGGGCGGTCCAGCCGTTGGGGTTGGGAATGAACGGCTTCACGGTGGCGACTTCGAATTCATCTTTCGACAACGCCTGAGCGTGCGCGGAGGTCGCTGCGACCAGAAAGAGTCCGGTGAGGACGGCAAGCAAGCGTACTCCTCGCATGGTTCGAGTCTCCCAGGCTCCGAGAAGGATACTGCCGGGCGCACGGAAAGTTACCGGGCAAAGCGGGCAAAGGCCTTGACACCACTGGCTGAAATTGTTAGAGTTGATCCGAAAATCCAACCTTGTCCGCGGTACAAGGAAATCCTTTGGAGGCAATACGATGAGAGCTCGTTTAGGGGTCGTGGCGGCGGGACTGGGACTGCTGATGGCGGCGGTGCCGGTGCTGGCCCACCACTCGTTCGCGGCCGAGTATGACGCGAATAAGCCGGTCACGTTGAAGGGCACGGTGGCGAAGGTGGAGTGGACCAATCCGCACGCCCGCTTCTACGTGAACGTGAAGGACGACAACGGCAAGGTGACGCAGTGGAACCTGGAACTGGCGAGCCCGAACGTGTTGATCCGCAATGGATGGACGCGGCACTCGTTGAGCGAAGGCGATCAGATTACGGTGGAAGGTTCGCAGGCCAAAGACGGCGCGAACATGGCCAATGCGAAGACGGTGGTGCTGGCGACCGGCAAGAAAGTTTTCGCCGGATCGAACACCGACGGCCAATAAAAGAGGTTTCCATGAAAGCAAAGTTGGGATATTTCGCGGTCGCGCTACTGGGTGCGGCGATGCCGATGTTCGCGCACCATTCATTTTCGGCGGAATTCGACGGCCAGAAGAGAATCAACCTGAAGGGGACGATTACGAAGGTCGATTGGATGAATCCGCACATCTGGATGTATCTGGATGTGAAGGATGAGAGCGGCAAGGTGACGCAGTGGCAGTGCGAGGGTGGTCCGCCGAATACGCTGACGCGCAACGGCTGGACGAAGGACAACCTGAAGAAGGGCGACTCCGTAACCATTGACGGGACGCTGGCGAAGAACGGGACGCCGACGTGCAATGCCACGTCGATCCAGTTGCCGGATGGACGGCGGGTGTTCGCGGGATCGTCGGGTGGAGATGCGGCCGAGGCGGGGGCGAAGTACGTTGCGCCGACGGCGGTCACGGGCGCGGGCGGGGACAAGAAGTAAGAGGGTTCGAACAGTTCTCCTTGACGTTTTGCTTTGCAGTAAGAAAAGGGCGGCCGGGATCTGGCATCCATGACGATGCCGGCGTCTCAGCCGCTTTTTTCGCATCGAGCTTGCGTTGCGGGAGGGGAGATTAAGAGAGGATGTCGAAAATGAAACTCAAGATTTACGGTCCGATCGCTACGGCGGTCCTGGTGCTGGGGGCGGCGTGCATCACGTTCGCTCCGGGGTTTAGTCAGCAGCCTCCCCCGGGCGCGGCGGGTGGGAAGGGCAAGGGCGGAAAAGGCGGCGGTGGCGGGAAGGGCGGATATAAGGCTCCGGATGGTCCGACTCCGCGGCTGCCGAACGGGAAGCCGGATTTTAGCGGCTTCTGGCAGAGGCCGTATAGTCCCGACATGAGCGCCGGGGCGACCAATATGAAGGGGGATCCGTATCCGCCGGAAGATCCGCAACACCGGAATACGGTGCTGGCGTCTGCCGCGGGGGCGACGAAGGGCGGCGGTGGGCGCGGAGCTCGCGTGCTTCCGTTTACGCCCGCGGGCGCAAAGAATTGGGCGAGTTACGATCCGACGGATGGCGATTACACGGGCGCTTGTCTGCCGTTCGGGCTGATGCGGAGCATCAATTCGCCGGATCCGCTGCAGATCATGCAGAGCAACGACTACTTCGCGGAACTGTTCGAGCAGAACACGTGGTTCCATGTGTTCCACATCGACGGGCGTCCGCACACCAAGGGCACTCCGACGTGGTTCGGCGACAGCGTGGGCCACTGGGACGGCGACACGCTGGTGGTGGAGACGAACAATTTCAACGGGCATACGCGGTTGGATACGAACGGGCATCCGCACAGCGACGCGCTGGTGCTGACGGAGCGGTGGACTCGCACAAACATGGGGAACATCGACTACGACATGACGATCCACGATCCGAAGACGTATACCGAGGATTGGAAGAACTCGCGCAAGTTCACGTTGCGGACCGACCAGGAGATTATGGAGTACTCCTGCGAGGAGAACAACAAGAGCCTGTGGGAAGGGCGGATTAAGCCGCCGAAGTACGAAGACCAGTAAGAGAAGATCAGTAAAACAAAACCGGAAGACAAAATTAGCCACGAATTCACACGAATGAACACGGATTCATTCGCGGGGTTCGTGGCTTTTTCCTTTTATGAGCTTTGAGGGACCGCATCGGCGGTTGAATTTACTAACTCGCGAGTGGGTGCTGGTGTCTCCGCAGAGGGCGGGGAGGCCTTGGCAGGGGGAGATCGAGCGGGTGGCGGGGTCGGTGGGGGTGGAGCACGATCCTCATTGCTTCTTATGTCCGGGGAATTTGCGGGCGGGAGGGGTTCGGAATCCTCAGTACGCGTCGACGTTTGCTTTCGATAACGATTTTCCGGCGCTGGTGGCGGAGGGCGAGCATCGGGAGATGCGCGAGGGGTTGCTCGTCGCGGAGACGGAGCGCGGGGTTTGCCGGGTGGTGTGTTTCTCGCCCCGGCACGATGTTGCTCTGGCGGGGATGGAGGCCGGGGGGATTCGGTGTGTTGTGGATGCGTGGTGCGAGGAGTACTCAAGGCTGGGCGCGCTGCCGTTTGTGAGTTACGTGCAGATTTTTGAGAATCGCGGGGCGATGATGGGGGCGAGCAGTCCGCATCCGCATTCGCAGATTTGGGCGAGCGAGTCGCTGCCGAATGAGGTGGCGAAGGAACAGAGATCGCAGGCGGAGTATTTGCGGGAGAACGGACGGTGCTTGTTGTGCGATTACTCGCGGCAGGAGAGCGGCGGGTCGCGTGTGGTGTTCGAGAGCCAAGGGTTTCTGGTGCTGGTGCCGTTTTGGGCGGTGTGGCCGTTCGAGACTCTGGTGGTGAGCAAGCGGCATTTGGGTGCGATGGATAAGTTGTCGGAGAGCGAGCGCGGGGATCTGGCGGCGGTGCTGAAGCGGATCACGGGGATGTACGACGGATTGTTCGCGGCTCCGTTTCCTTACACGATGGGATTTCATGGGCGGCCTACGGATGGGGAGACGCATCCGGAGTGGCATTTTCATGCGCATTTTTATCCGCCGCTGTTACGGTCGGCTACGGTGCGGAAATTTATGGTCGGCTATGAAATGCTGGGGACGCCGCAGAGGGATTTCACTCCCGAGGAGGCGGCGCTGCGGCTCCGTGGGCTGAAATCGGGGGCTTCCGGCGACGAGCGATCGGGCCTATGATGGGTGGGATGCTCGACTGGCAACAATGGCTGCGACGGCCGCAAAACGTGTGGCTGCGGCGCGCGCTTTTCCAGGTCCACTTGTGGACGGGGATCGGGGTCGGGCTGTATGTGTTCGCGGTGTGCGTGAGCGGGAGCGCGATTGTTTACCGCGATGAGATTTACAAGGCAGCGGGGAAGTCTCCTACGGTGGAAGTGGGATCGAACCGGCTGACGGGGGATCAGTTGCGCGAGGCGGCGCATCGCGATTATCCGGGGTATGTGATCACGTTTCTGTTCGAAGGGCGGCGGCCGACACAGCCCGCGGAGATCTGGCTGGACCGGAAGGGGAGCGTGAAGCAGAGGCTGTTCGATCCTTACACGGGTCGCGATCTGGGGCCGTCGGTGCCGTGGCCGATTCAACTGACGGCATGGATGTCATCCCTGCATACGGATCTGCTGGCCGGGCCGAATGGCCGGATCGTGAACGGGGTCGGCTCGATTTTGCTGACGCTGTTGTGTCTGACGGGCGCGGTGCTGTGGTGGCCGGGCGTGGACAAATGGAAGCGGAGTTTGATTTTCAATCCGAAGTCGAATTGGAAGCGGCTCAACTGGGATTTGCATAGCTCGGTGGGGTTCTGGAGTTTTGCGCTGGTGTTCATGTGGGCGTTCACGGGGATTTATTTGGTGTTCCCGACGCCGTTTCAGAAGCTGGTGAACCGGTATGCTCCGCTGGAGTATTATAAGCTGCCGGACGATGCGGCGGTGGTTGCTCCGAAGGCGGCGCCGGGCGTCGAGACAAATCAGGTGAAGTTTGTTTTGGTGGCGGATCCGGCTCCGAGTGGGGCAAGCTCGTCGAGGGCCGGGGTGGTGAGTGCGATGCCGGGGCCGGGCGCGGGTGGGCCTCCGGGGAACGGCGGGAACGGGGCGCCTCGGCGGCGGAGGTTTGTTCCGCACTACAGCAAGGGCGATACGTTCCTGCGGTGGTTCTACTATTTGCACTTCGGGAATTTCGCGGGGACCAAGACCAAGGGAGCTTGGGTGGTGCTGGGGTTGCTGCCTCCGTTCCTGGTGATCACCGGGGCGATTATGTGGTGGAATCGCGTGGTGAGCCGGGAGGCTCGGCGGATGAAGAAGGGGTTGGCGGTGGGGGCGGCGGCGTAGCAAGGCCCGAGTGTTCTGGCGTAAGAAGAAACCCACATACGGAGATCAGCGCGCGTACGTCGTTGGGTCGATGCGGGACTTCCTCGACGGTACCGGCGGACAGTGGGGCTGGGATGATTTCATTTCCTGCTCGACTGGGTACGCCGAATTGGAAGCCGTTCGAGGCTTTTGTCTGGGCCTCCGTGGCGATTACCCGCCAGCCGAAACGGCACATTGGTGCAATGCGGAAGGCATTAGGGAGCTAACCCGCGGAGCTATTCCTCTGCTCTCTTCTTCCGGGTAAACGTGCCCCAGCCGACCTTTGGAAGAGAGCCGGGCGCAGCCTTGGAATTTGTCGCAACGATTTGAGGCACGCTTTCTCTGATGACCTGCCAACGGAAAAAGAACCATTGCGTTGCCACTATGCATACTACTAGGGACAGCACTAGAGACCCGAGCAGCGACAAGAATGTTCCAAGTCCGCATTGGCCGTCCTGCTGACCGGGAGCGCAGTCGCCGATCATCAGCTTTAACACCGGGAAAGCGGCTGCGAAGAAGAGCACTGAAACGACGAGTCCCAATGTGAGCGACTTTAGGAGGATCAGAAGTCGATTCCGTACTCGACTTCCTGAGCCAACGGGGACATCGTTTCGGCGAACTTCCATCGCTGACGGCTCCTTCAATGCGATTGTACTTCTCCTAGGCGGCGGGTGAGGAATCTTCGTTCGCTTTCATTGGTGGCGAGTTCGAGAGCTCTTGTGTACGACTTCGCGGCCTCCTCTTTTTCGCCGAGGCGGCGGAGGAGGTCGGCTTTCGCGGAGTGGAAGAGGTGGTAGTCGGCTAGGTCGGCGGCGAGGGTGTCGAGGAGGGCCAGGGCGGGGCGGGGGCCTTCGATCATCGCTACGGCGACGGCTCGGTTGAGGGCGACTACGGGGGAGGGCTGGAGTTGGGAGAGGCGGTTATAGAGAGAGAGGATCTGGGGCCAGTTGGTGGCGTCGAAGCGGGGGGCTCGGCAGTGCTCGGCGGCGAGGGCGGCTTGGATGGCGAAGGGGCCGGGGGCTGCGGCGAGGGCTTCGGCGACCAGCGGGAGGGCTTCGGCGATTTGGGGGTGGTTCCAGAGAGATCGGTCCTGCTCTTCTAAGACGACGATGTCGCCGGAGGGGTCGAGGCGGGCTTCGCGGCGGGCGTCGTGGAGGAGCATGAGGGCGAGGAGTCCGGTGGCCTCGCTGGGGGGCTGGGGTTGGGTGAGGGTGCGGATAAGGCGGGCCAGGCGGATGGCTTCGGCGCAGAGGTCGGTGCGAAGGAGGGGGCCTCCACGGGTGGCGGCGTAGCCTTCGTTGAAGATTAAATAGATGACGGTGAGGACGGCGTCGAGGCGCTCGGGGAGGTCGCTTTTGCCGGGGACGGCGTAGGGGATTTTGGCGTCGCGGATTTTGCGTTTGGCCCGGACGAGGCGCTGGGCCATGGTGGCGGGGGGGACGAGGAAGGCTCGGGCGATTTCGTCGGTTTCGAGACCGCCGAGGGTGCGGAGCGTGAGCGCGACTTGCGATTCGGGGGCGAGCGACGGGTGGCAACAGGTGAAGATAAGCTGGAGACGGTCGTCGGGGATCTCGGTGTGCTCGTAATCGGGGGGATCGACGGTGGTGGTGAGCTCGTAGGCGTAGGCGGGGAGCTTTTCGTTGAGGCGGGCCCGGCGGCGGATGAGGTCGATGGCTTTGTGGCGGGCGGTTTGGATGATCCAGGCTCGGGGGAATTCGGGGACTGCCGTGGTGCGCCACTGGTCGACGGCGGCGGCGAAGGCTTCCTGGGCGGCTTCCTCGGCGAGTTCGAAATCGCCGGTCTGGCGAATGAGGGCGGCGACGATGCGGCCCCAGTCGGATTGGTAGAGGTCTGCGACGGCGGAATCGGCGTCCGCGGGCGGGGGCATCCTTCGATGGTAAATAATTCTTGTGGGGGGTGTCGATTTGAGGGAAGCTCGTTCGACTCAGGGATGTGGGGAAGAGACGGAGGTGCGAAACATGCAATACATGATGCTGATCTATTTCGATGAGCAGACGGGGCCTAGCGAGGCGGAGCGGCAGGAGTGCTACGCGGAATCCGTTGCATTGGCAGAGGATTTGCAGAAGCGGGGGCAGTTCCTGGCGGCGGCTCCGCTGTATCCGACTTCGACGGCGACCTCGGTGCGGGTGCTGGATGGGAAGCGGCTGATTACGGATGGTCCGTTTGCGGAGACTCGGGAGCAGTTGGGTGGGTATTTTTTGATCGAGGCGAAGGATCTGGATGAGGCGCTGGAGATTGCGGGCCGGATTCCGATGGCTCGCAAGGGCGGGGTGGTGGAAGTTCGGCCGGTGATACAGGTTCAGGGGCTGCCCGAGCGGGCGGTCGCTTAAAAGAAAGACAGGAGAAAGAGACATGAGCGGAGTACGGGTATTGGTGGGCACGCGCAAAGGGGCGTTTGTGCTGTCGGCGGACGGAAAGCGGAAGGACTGGAAGGTGGAGGGGCCGTTCTTTGCGGGGTTTGAAATGTACCACGTGAAGGGATCGCCGGCGGATCCGAATCGCTTGTACGCATCGCAGTGCAGCGGATGGTTCGGGCAGTTGATCCAGAGGTCGAACGATGGGGGCAAGACCTGGGAGCCGGTGGACAACAAGTTTGTCTACGACGGGGTGCCGGGGACGCATCAGTGGTATGACGGGACTCCGCACCCGTGGGAGTTTAAGCGCGTGTGGCACCTGGAGCCTTCGTTGACGGATCCGGATACGGTTTATGCGGGCGTCGAGGATGCGGCGCTCTTCAAGACTACGGATGGCGGGAAGGCCTGGGCCGAGTTGTCGGGGCTGCGCAAGCATGGGTCGGGACCGAAGTGGTCGCCGGGCGCGGGCGGGATGGGGCTGCACACGATCATTCTTGATCCGAGCGATCCGAAGCGGATTTATATCGCGATCTCGGCGGCGGGGGCGTTTCGGACCGATGATGGCGGGGAGACGTGGAAGCCGATTAATCAAGGATTGATCTCGAAGTACATCCCCGATCCGGCGGCGGAGGTGGGGCATTGCGTGCATCACGTGGCGATGCATCCTTCGCGGCCGGGCGTGCTGTTCATGCAGAAGCATTGGGATGTGATGCGGAGCGATAACGCGGGGGATTTGTGGACTCGGGTCAGCGGGAATCTGCCGACCGATTTCGGGTTCGTGATCGACGTGCATGCGCATGAGCCGGAGACGATTTATGTGGCTCCGATCAAGAGCGACGGCGAGCATTTTCCGATGGACGGGAAGCTGGCGGTGTACCGCAGCAAGACGGGCGGGAATGAGTGGGAGCGGCTCGATAAGGGGCTTCCGCAAGAGAACTGCTACGTAAACGTGCTACGCGATGCCATGGCGGTGGACCGGATGGACGAGTGTGGCGTGTATTTCGGCACGACGGGCGGGCAGGTCTATGTATCGCCGGATGCGGGGGACTCGTGGAATCCGATTGTGCGGGATCTGCCGGGTGTTTTGTCGGTAGAGGTCCAGACGCTGGCATGATTCGCGTCGAGTTGCCCGCGCATCTTCGGAATCTGGCGCAGGTGCACGGAGAGGTGCAGCTGGAGGTGGCGAGCCCGGTCACGCAGCGGTCGATCTTGGACGCGCTGGAGTTGCGGTTTCCCGCCTTGCAAGGGACGATTCGCGATCATGTGACGCAGGTGCGGCGGCCGTTCATCCGGTTTTATGCATGCGGAGAGGATTTGTCGCATGAGGGGCTGGATGCTCCGGTGCCGGAAGTAGTCGTTTCGGGGAAAGAACCGTTTTTGGTGATCGGGGCGATTGCGGGCGGATAAGAGCGGATAAGAGCGGATAAGAAAGACAAGGAGCGAGCGATGAAGGGTTTGGTAGCGTATTTGAATTTCGACGGGCAAACGCGCGAGGCGATGACGTTTTACGCGAAGTGTCTGGGGGCGAAGTTGGAGATCTTCAGCTTTGGAGATCAGATGGGCGAGGGGCTTCCGAAGGAGATGGAGCCGGTAAAGGACCGGACCATGCACGCGGCTCTAAGCATGGGGGCGGGCGCGATCCTGATGGCGTCGGATACAATGCCGGGGATGCCGCTGACGGCGGGCAACAATTTTTCGGTGAGCGTGCATCCGGAGAGCGTCGAGGAGGTCGAGCGGCTCTTCGCGGCGCTGGGAGAAGGCGGAACGGTGCGCATGCCGCTGACGGATGCGGCATGGGGCGCACGGTTCGGAATGTTGACGGATAAGTTTGGGATCCAGTGGATGTTCAACTATGAATATCCAAAGCACTGAAAAATCCAAAAGCAGTAGCGCCGCTATTTGGCGGGTTCGGTGATCTGCTGGCTTAAGTAGCGCTCATAGCCGAGCTCTTTGATTTGGTGGATTTGGGCTTCCAGCCAGTCCACATGCTGCTCTTCGTCTTTGAGAAGCATTTCGAAGAGCTCACGGGAGGCATTGTCGGATTCGGCCCGGGCCAGTTCGACGGCCTTGTTGTACATCTCGACGGCACCGATTTCCAGCTTGAGATCGTTTTCCAACTGAGCCTTGACGTTCTTGCCGATGGTGAGCTGAAGACCGTCGCTCAAGTTCGGGATGCCGTCAAGGAAGAGAATCCGCTCGATGATGAGCTCGGCGTGTTTCATCTCGTCGATGGACTGTTTCTTGATGAAGCCGCCGAGCTTGTTGTAGTGCCAGTTTTCGCACATCTCCGCGTGCAGGAAGTACTGGTTGATGGCCGTCAACTCCTCCTTGAGGACCAGGTTGAGCATGTCGATTACTTTGGGGCTGCCCTTCATGGGGTGTCCACCTTTCGACTCATTCTAACGAAAGAAAAAGCACCGGTTTTTACGCCGGTGCTTTGGGGGGTGGGATCGATTAGGCGAAGTCGGATTCTTCGAAGACCTGGCGGAGTTCGAGTTCGCCTTCCTGGTCCTGGCCGAAGGGGGCGGGGCAGCGTTTGGCCCATTCGATGGCCTCCTCTTTCGACTTTACTTTCAGCATCCAGAAGCCGGCAATGAGCTCCTTGGTTTCGGGGAAGGGGCCGTCGGTGACGGTGGGCTTTCCCTTGGTGAAGTGGATGCGCGCGCCTTTCGAACTGGGCTGGAGGCCGTCGCCCGTGAGCATGACTCCGGCTTGAATCATCTCCTGGTTGAAGCGTCCCATGGCTTCGAGAAGCTCGGGCTTGGGCATGGCACCGGACTCGGATTCCTTGTTCGCTCGTACAATCATCATGAACCGCATTGTATTTTCTCCTTCGTGAGTATAGTCGAACGGTGAAGGGGCGGATCGACAGCCCGCTACAATAAAGCGGTGTTTCGTTTCGAGCTTCAGGCGGTATGTCCCGACACCGGGGCGAGGGCGGGGATTCTGCACACGGCGCATGGCGACGTGGAGACTCCGGTGTTTATGCCGGTGGGGACGCAGGCGACGGTGAAGGGGTTGTTGCCGCGGGATCTGGTGGATGATTTGGATGCCAAGATCATCCTGGGCAACACGTACCATTTATTCCTCAGGCCGGGGCATGAAACGATTCGCAAACTGGGCGGATTGCACGGGTTCATGAATTGGCCTCGGGCGATTCTGACGGATTCGGGCGGGTTTCAGGTGTTCAGCCTGGACGGGCTGCGCAAGGTGACGGAAGAGGGCGTGCTGTTCCGGTCCCACCTGAACGGCGATCCGCATATGTTCACGCCGGAATCGACCATCGACGTGCAACTGGCGTTGGGCAGCGACATCATGATGGTGCTCGACGAGTGCCTGGCGTATCCGGCGAGCCATGAGGCGGCTCGGGTATCGATGGAGCGTACGGTGCGGTGGGCAAGGGCGGGGTATGCGCACTATAGGGCGACGGGATCGGACGGCATGCGGGCGTGTTTTCCGATTGTGCAGGGGTCGATGTACGCAGATCTGCGGAAGCGATGCGCCGAAGAACTGGTGGATTTGGATGCGGACGGGTACGCGATCGGCGGGCTGTCCGTGGGCGAGCCTCGGGCGCTGAGTCTAGAGATGACCGAGGCGACGACGCCGCTGTTGCCGAAGGAGAAGTCCCGCTACGTGATGGGGGTAGGGATGCCGGACGAGTTGCCGGAGTATGTGGCGCGGGGCGTGGACATGATGGACTGCGTGCTGCCGTCGAGGAATGCGCGGAACGGGTACTTGTTTACGTCCGAGGGCCGGGTGGTGATCAAGCAGAGCCAATATAAGGATGATCCGCGGCCGGTGGACGAGCGGTGCAAGTGCTATACTTGCCAGCACTTTTCACGAGCGTATCTTCGCCATCTGTTCCTGGCGAGCGAGATTTCGTTTTCGACGCTGGCAACTTTGCACAATCTTCGCCGGTACCTTGACATCATGCAGGGGATCAGGCAGGCTATACTACTTGGGGAGTTTCAAGATTACCTGAATTCCCACCGTCGAAGTATCTCCTGATGCCTTTCGCATTCCTGTTTCAGACAGCTCCGGCTGCGGGGAACCCCGCCACGGGCACCATCTTCATGTTGGTGGCGATGTTTGCCATCGTGTATTTCCTGATCTTTCTTCCGATGCAGAGGCAGAAGAAATCGCAAGCGGCGATGCTGGCCTCGCTCGAAGCCGGGAATGAGATCCTGACTTCAGGAGGGATCGTCGGCACCATCGTGAACATCACGGGGGACATGCTGATCGTCCGCGTGAAGCCGGACAATATTAAGCTCCAGATCGCCCGCACCGCAGTATCGAGCGTGGTGCAGACCGAAAAGTCGGCGTCGGAAAAGAAGTGAATCCATGAACAACAATCTAAAGACGCGGTTGGCCATCATTTTGGTGGTCCTGATCGCATGCGTGATCCTGATCGTCGGCGTTCCCAAGTCGAAGGCGGAACTGGTCAACAACTTCAAGCACAATATCCATCTGGGCTTGGATTTGAGCGGCGGCAGCCAGTTGGTGCTGGAGGTCCAGGTCCAGGACGCTTTCAAGGCGGTGGCGGATGCGGCCATCGACAAGATGAAGCAGGAGATGGCGAAGGGCGGCGTCGATTACGTGGACATCAACCACACCGATCCGCAGAGCATCAAGGAAGCCGATTCGATCCAGATCAACGTGACGGGCGTCCCGACGGTGAAGTCCACCGGCTTCACTACGATCTACAACGACAACTTCAGCGACATGTGGCTCAAGACGCAGGTGAATCCGACGGATTACCGGCTGACTATGAAGCCCAGCTCGGCGGAGACGCTCAAAGAGGATACGCTGACGCAGAGCATCAATACGATCGAGAAGAAGGTTAACGCTCTGGGTTTGACGGAGCCGAGCGTGCAGAAGCGCGGACGGAGCTCGGCGGAGTCGGAGATCATGGTGCAGCTGCCCGGTGTGGACGATCCGGGGCACGTGAAGGACGTCTTGAAAACGCAGGCGCTGCTGGAGCTTTACGAAGTGCAGGGCGGGCCGTTCCAATCCAAGGATGAGGCGTTGAACAGCAAGCAGGGCGTGCTGGGATTGAATTCGAAGATCGCGGAGACCATTACCAAGCCGGGTGTGGCCAAGGAGTTTTACATCCTCGCTCGCCGGCCGGTGGTGACGGGGCGCGACTTGCGGGATGCGCGTCCGCAGCAGATGCAGAACAGTGTGGGCTGGGAGACGTCGTTCGTGCTGTCGCAGGATGCGGCGAAGGCGTTCGGCGCATTCACCGGGGCGCACGTGAACGACCGGCTGGCGATCGTGCTGGACGGCAAGCTGCTGGGTCCGCCGCCGGTGATCAAGGACAAGATCTCGGACAACGGCGTGATCGAAGGCCTGGGGAGCCACGAGGAAGCGGCGGATCTGGCGCTGAACCTGCGTGCGGGGTCGCTGCCGGCTTCGGTGCTGTTTATCGAAGAACGCGAAGTGGGTGCTTCCTTGGGGAACGACTCCATTAGGGAAGGGATTTACAGCGGCGTCGCCGGCGTGAGCGTGGTGGTGCTACTGATGTTGATCTACTACAAGAAGAGCGGCATCAACGCGACGCTGGCTCTGGTTTTGAACGCGCTGATTCTGGTGGCGGTGCTGGCGTATTTCGACGGCGTGCTGACGCTGCCGGGCATCGCGGGCATCATTCTGACCATCGGTATGGCGGTGGATTCGAACGTCCTGATTTTCGAGCGCATCCGCGAGGAATTACGGGCGGGGAAAGCGGTGATCGCGGCGGTGGAGGCCGGGTTCGGCAAGGCGTTCCTGACCATCATCGATACGCACATTACGACGATGGTTTCCTGCGCGTTCCTGTTTCTGTTTGGCACGGGTCCCGTGAAGGGGTTTGCGGTCACTCTGGTGATCGGCCTGGGGGCCAATGTGTTCACGGCCGTTTTCGTATCGAAGACCATCTTTCAATGGGAGCTGAGCTCTCCGAAGAAAGAGGTAACGCTCAGTATTTGAAGACTTTTGCGGCACTCTGAAGAGTTTTGCTCCATCGCGGTTTGTGTGATAAGGTAGTTCACTTCGCGCCCGCGGTAAGAAGATTAGTAGTTGGGAACTTTAGGCGGTTGGCCGGTGTCAGTATAACCAAGCCGGCAGTACGGGCTCAATGGAATTATTCAAGAATACAAACTTTGACTTCTTAGGCTGGAAATGGCCGTTTATTGGCGCTTCGCTGGTCCTTTGGGCGGCGGGCATGATTAGTCTGGCGGTAAAGGGCGGGCCGAGGTATGGCATCGACTTCAAGGGCGGCGCGGAGATGCGTCTGCTCTTCGCGACCGAGCCCCCGATGGCTCGTTTGCGGGCCGTGCTGGACGCAAAGGCTCCGGGCAGTTCCATCCAGCAGTTGAACGGCGCGCAGGAAGTGGAAGTCACCACTCCGATCACGCAAGAGGCGCAGCTCAATACGAACCGCCAGGTGATCGAAGACGCTTTGCGCGAGGAATTCAAGGATCCCTCCGGGAAGCTGGACCTGAATAACTCCTCCGTGGATCAGTTGTCGGACAAGCTTCGTTCGGATGTTCCGCTGTCGGAGCAGCAGTTGCAGGACACAGTGAAGGCGATTGAGGATTACCGGGCGACGAAAAGCGGCTTGGTGCGGAACTTTGACGAGCTTTCGAGTGTGCCGGGTGTAACTCCCGCGGTCCTGGAGGCGTTAAAGAAGGAGTGCAGTTTGGGCCCCTTCACGATCCGCTCCACGGACCTGGTGGGGCCGAAGATCGGTGCCGACTTGCAGAAGCAGGCGGTCCAGGCGACTTTATTCGCGCTGGGCGGCATGCTGGTCTATATCTGGTTCCGGTTCGAGTGGGTGTACGGCTTGGGCGCGGTGATCGCGGTGTTTCACGACACGCTGATTACGCTGGGGCTGTTCTCGCTCTTGAATAAAGAGATTTCGCTGACAGTGGTGGCCGCGTTGCTGACCCTGGTCGGTTATTCGATGAATGACACGATCGTGGTGTTCGACCGCATCCGCGAGAATTTGAAGATCCTGCGGCGGGAGACGCTGGGGAGCGTGATCAACATCAGCGTGAACCAGACGCTGAGCCGGACGATCCTGACCAGCGGTTTAACCTTCATCACGGCTCTGTCGCTGTGGTTGTTTGGGGGCGAGGTGTTGAACGGATTCTCGCTCGCGCTGGTGATCGGAATTCTCATCGGTACGTATTCGTCGGTGTATGTGGCGGCTCCGATCGTGCTGGGTCTGCACAATTTAGTGGAGTCCAAGAAAAAGGGTGCGGCGCCTCCGGCGGCGCCGACGCCGGAACCTAAGTCGATCAAGCCGCCCGCGGTGTCTAAACCGGTGGGGGGAAAGAAGGCGGCTCGCGGGTAGCGTGAGACGCTGAAACGGGGAAGGATCAAGATGAATAACGACAAACTCTTTGGACAGACCTTCGTGGATGGAGTCGGGAAAACTCACAAGAGCTGGACGGTGCTGCTGTCGTTCGTGGCGCAGTTCGCGGCCGTGGGTGTTCTGGTACTGATCCCGCTGATTTGGACGGATGTGCTTCCCAAGGCGACCCTGGTGAACTTCCTCCAAGCGCCCGCGCCTCCTCCGCCGCCTCCTCCGCCGCCGCCTCCCGCGCCGGTGGTGAAGGTGCAGCGTGTGGCTCCGCGGCAGTTCGATGCGGGACGCCTGATGGCGCCGCGTGAGATTCCGAAGCAGGTTGCGATGATTACCGAAGACGCTCTTCCGCCGTCGTTGAACACGGCCGTGGTGGGCGGCGTGCCCGGCGGACTGCCGGGTGGCGCGGTGGGTGGTGTGATGGGCGGAATTAGCGTGGCGCCGCCGCCTCCGCCTCCTCCTCCGAAGGTTGTGGAAGTGAAGCCGAAGGATACGGGTCCGGCGAAGATTGGCGGCAACGTCATGCTGGCCAAGCGCGTCAAGATGGTTCAGCCGAACTATCCCACTCTGGCCAAGAGCGCTCGTATTCAGGGCGCGGTTCACTTCTCGGCGATCATCTCGAAAGATGGAACGATTCAGAAGCTGACTCTGCTGAGCGGTCACCCGCTGCTGGTGGAGGCCGCCCGCAGCGCGGTGCTGCAATGGGTTTACCAACCCACGCTGCTCAACACGGAACCCGTGGACGTGGAAACGGACATTACAGTAAACTTCACCTTGCAGTAAAGGCAGTAGAGGCAGTGGCGGTAGAGCACGGGTAGTAGAGGCTTGTAGTAAAACCGGGCGCCACAGGTTCCCGTTCGATACATTTCAATTCGCAGGAGATCAACATGTTTTTGCAAGCGCAAGTATGGGCGTTCATGCTTCTTCAGGATGCGGCGCCGGTAGACTTCGACATTCTGTCGATGTGGGGAAATATGAAATGGCCGGCCCGCATGGTGGTGATCACGCTGTTCATCATGTCGGCCTGGTCGATCGGCGTGATGATCGATCGCGCCATCGCCTTCAACGGCGCGCGCAATCAGAGCCGTCAGTTCGCTCCGGCGGCTGCGGGCGCGCTGCGCGAGGGTAAGCTGGACGAGGCCATTAAGATCGCGGACCGTTTCGGCAAGAGCCACCTGGCCAAGGTCATGGTCGCCGGGTTGCAGGAATTCCGGGCCCATCAGATGAGCTCCGAAATTTCGGGTGAAGAGATCGAAGCGTCCAAGCGCGCTCTGGAACGCGCCGAAGCGATCGTGCACGCCGAGCTGAAGCGCGGCATCGGAACGCTGGCGACCATCGGTTCCTCGGCTCCGTTCGTCGGACTGCTGGGAACGGTAGTCGGCATCATCAACGCGTTCAAGGGAATTTCGAGCCAGAAGTCGACCGGTCTGGGCGCGGTAGCGGGCGGTATTTCCGAAGCGCTGGTCACCACCGCCGTCGGTTTGCTGGTGGCGATTCCGGCGGTCTGGGCGTACAACTACTTCACCAACCGGGTGGAGGCGTTCGACGTCGAGATGGGCAATTGCAGTTCCGAGCTGGTGGATTACTTCCTGAAGCGGACCCAAAAGGCCGGCGCCGGCAAGTAGTTCGCGTCATCTCAAAGTAGTTAGGTCGATCCTGCGAATGCGGAGGAGCGCGCTGCCCGCGCCGGCGGCGCGCGACTCTCGTGAAGAAGATCTCGGAAAAGAGATAGGAGTTTTTTGTGGAGAAGAAAAAAGCACCCCCGGTAGTTTCCGACATCAACGTGACGCCCATGGTGGACGTGATGCTGGTGCTGCTGATCATCTTCATGGTGATCACCCCGCTGCTCTCCAAAGGCCAGCAAGTGGACAAGTACATCGCCAAGAACGCGATCGCGATGCAGGCCGCGGATAAAGAAGACGCGATCATCGTGGCGGTCACGCGCAACGGGCAGTTCTTCCTGGCTCCGGGCGACAAGCAGGTGGCGGCGGAAGATCTTCCGGGCAAGGTTCGCGATCTGCTGACCAACAAGACCGATAAGACCGTGTACATCAAGGCCGACCGCCGCGCCAAGTACGGCGGGGTGGAAGATGCCGTGGACAACCTGCGAGCGGCGGGAGTCAGCGAAGTGGGTCTGCTGACGGAAGTGGTTCCTCAGGATCACGTCCCGGGCGCAGCGGGGGCTCCGCCGGCGCAGTAGGACAGAAGTTCAGAATTTGGCAGGCGAGAGTTCGGTTGGCTGAGTTTGGCCGGAGAGTGTAAGGAGAGCATTTTATGGCAATGGCATTAGGCGGTGGCGGCGCCCATAAGGCGGAAATCAACGTCACGCCGATGATCGACATTCTGCTGGTGCTGCTGATCATCTTCATGGTGATCACGCCGTTGACGCCGCACGGATTGGACGCGCTGGCTCCGCAGCCTCCGCCTCCGAACCAGCCGCCTCCTCCGCCGGATCAGGATCGGACCGTTGTGATTCAGATCGCCAAGGACGGCACGATGAAGATCAACCAGGAAGAGATCACGGAGGCGATGCTGGGCCGCCGTCTGGAAGAGGTTTTCAAGACTCGCGCCGAGCGCGTGGTGTTCATCAAAGGGGACCCGGATCTGGATTTTGAAGCGGTAGCGAAGGCCATCGATATCGCCAAGGGAGCGGCAATCGACAAAATCGGCCTGATGACGCCCAAGATCGAGCAGGGACAGTAGGGACGAGAGGGCAGGGAACATGCGGAAACTTTCGACAAAAGGCGCGGCGTTGCTGGTAGCTGTTTTGGCGCTGGCCGGGGCCGGGTGCGACAAATTGAAGTCGCGCGATCACATCAATAAAGGCGCGTCGGCGTTTAAGAACGCCAAGTACGCGGACGCGGTGGAAGAGTTCAAGCAGGCCGCGGCGCTCGATCCGAGCAATCCGAACGCACGCCTGTATCTGGGCGCGTCGTACATGGTGCAGTGGATCCCTGGCGCGGAGTCCCCGGAGAACCTGGAGTTCGCGGCCAAGGCGCGGGAACAGTTCCAGGAAGTGATCGACAAGGACGCCAACGACAAAGCCGCCCTGACCACGGCATATTCGTCGCTGGGTTCGATGGCGTACAACCAAGCGCAATCGCTGCCGCAGGATCAGAAGCTGGCGAAGTTCGAAGAAGCGGCCAAGTGGAACGCCGAACTGATCAAGGTGGACCCCAATAACAAGGATGCATATTACTTCCTGGGCGTCATTGCGTATCAGAAATTTCACCCCGCCGATATGCTGGCTCGGGTGAACGCACACATGAAGCCTGAGGAGCCGGGTCCGTTCAAGGATAAAAAGGTACGGGATGAGCTGCGCGGCCAGTATGCCACGATTCTGGACGACGGCATCGCGAACCTGAATAAGGCTCTGGAAGTGGACAAGGAATACGAAGACGCCATGGCCTACCTCAACCTGCTGATTCGCGAGAAGGCGGATTTGCTGGACGACAAGGACGAATATCCGAAGCAGATCGAGGTCGCCGACGGATGGCTGCAGAAGGCGCTCGACACCCGCAAGGCGAAGACCGCTCGCGCGGCGGCCAAGGGGAACCAGGGCATCGTGCAGGATTCCCAGTAGCGCTTCTTCCAACAGGAAGTTCGGACGCCGTTCCCTTCACCGGGGAGCGGCGTTCGTGTTTTTGGTGTTCTGGATTTAGGAGGTTCGATACACTAGTAGATGCCGATGCCCCCGGAAGCCATCCCCGCTGTGCCGGTTCCTGTAGAGGCCGGTCCACCCGCCGCGGCTCCGCTTGTGGTGCCGCCTCCGGTGCTTCCAGCGGTTCCTGAGCAGGTTCTGAAGCTTTACGGGGAGCTGGAGGCTCGCATCCATCAGCTGCGTCCCCACGAAGATCTGGCGCCTCTCAAGGCGGCCTTTCGCTTCGCGGCGGAGTGCCACGGCGCTCAGAAACGGCACTCCGGAGAGCCGTATATCATCCATCCGCTGCTGGTGGCGCGCCAGCTGGCGGACATGAATATGGACATGGTGAGCATCCAGACGGGGCTGCTGCACGACGTGGTGGAAGATACCGGCGCGAAGATCGCCGAAATCAAAAAGATGTTCGGCGAAGACGTGGCGCGCTGCGTGGATGGTGTCACCAAGCTGAGCAAGCTGAACCTGGCGTCGCGCGAGGAGCGGCAGGCGGAGAGCGTCCGCAAGATGCTGCTGGCCATGGTGAATGATTTGCGCGTGGTGGTGGTGAAACTGGCGGACCGGGTCCACAACATGCGCACGCTGGAACATCTGCCCCGCGAAAAGCAGCTGCGGATCTCGCAGGAGACCATCGATATTTACGCTCCCATCGCGCACCGTTTGGGAATGGGCAAGATTCGCGGCGAGCTGGAGGATCTGGCATTCCAGTATCTGGAGCCCGAAGCTTCCGCCGAGCTCCTGAAGGAGTTCGACGCGGCCCGCCCGGCCAACGAAGCGTTTCTCAACGAGATCAAACACACGGTGGAGATGCACCTCTCGCGGGAGGGCATTCCCTCGCGCGTGGAGACTCGGGTGAAGCGCGCGTATTCCGTGTTCTTAAAACTGCGGCGGCAGAAGATCGTGCTGGATCAGGTGTACGATCTGCTGGCCGTGCGCATCATCACGGATTCTGTGAAGAACTGCTACGCGGCGCTGGGCGTGATCCACAATGAGTGGCATCCGATTCCGGGGCGCATCAAGGATTTCATCGCGATTCCCCGGCCGAATTTGTACCAAAGCCTGCACACCTCGGTCATGGGTCCGCGGGGCCGGCACTTCGAAGTGCAGATTCGCACGGAAGAGATGCACCGGATCGCCGAAGAAGGCATTGCGGCGCATTGGAAATACAAAGAAGGCCGGCGTGGCGCGGCCGATGACGACCAGCGCATCGCGTGGCTCCGCCAACTGATGGAATGGCAGAGCGATATGCACGATCCGGGCGAGTTCCTCTCCACGCTGAAGGTGGATCTGTACCCGGAGGAAGTCTACACGTTCACGCCGCGAGGAAAGGTGATCGTGCTGCCGCGGGATGCCACGCCCATCGACTTCGCATACGCGATTCACTCGGACGTGGGCAATCGCTGCGTGGGGGCGAAGGCCAACGGCCGCATCGTTCAGTTGAAGTACGCGCTGCGCAACGGCGACGTGGTGGAGATCCAGACGCAGAACGGCCATCTGCCCAGCAAGGATTGGCTGGCGCTGGTGAAGACCTCCCGGGCGCGCAACAAGATCAAGCACGTCATCAATACGACGGAGCGCGCCAAGGCGATCGAGATCGGCGAGAAGTATCTGGAGCGCGAGTCGCGGCGGCTCGGCGTCTCCATGACGCGCTTGGGGAAAGCGCAGTTTGAGGCCGTGGCGTCGGATTACGGGTGCTCGAAAATGGAGGATCTGTACGCGGCGCTCGGGTACGGAAAGTTTTCCGCGCGGCAGGTGCTGCAAAAGCTCGCGCCCGCGCAAGTGCTGCCGGAGGCGCAGGAGCCGGTCGCGCCTGCCGCACCGCGCCGTGCGCCGGGTGCGAGTCCGCAGGACGACAAGGACTTGGTCATCAAGGTCAAGGGCATGGACGACCTGCTGGTCTACCGCGCCAAGTGCTGCAATCCGATCCGCGGGGAGGCGATCGTGGGCTACGTGACGCGCGGAAAAGGCGTCGCGGTGCACGCGGTGAACTGCGCCAATGTGCAGAGTCTGCTGTACGAAGTGGAACGGAAGATCGACGTCGAATGGGCTCGCGAAGCCGAGCAGAGCTTCCCGGTGAAACTGCTGGTGTACACGGAAGATCGGCCCGGCATGCTGAACCAGTTAACCAGCGTGCTGGCGAACGAGGCCACCAATATCCGCACGCTGGAAGCCCGTTCCGATGACGAGCGGGGCGGCGAAGGAGCTGTGGTCGACATGACCGTTGAGATTAAAGACAAGCGCCAATTGGAGCGCGTGGTCTCCGCGATCCGCCGTATCTCCGGCGTGCGCGATATTGAAAGAGCGAACCCTTAAGTGAGTGAATTGCATCGGGCCGAACCCGAACACATCGCCATTTCGAAATCGAAGGGCATCAAGATCGACTGGCGGGACCAGCATCGCAGCGAGTACTCCCTCGCGTACCTGCGTGACGAGTGTCCCTGCGCCACTTGTACGGGCGCGCATGGCACGGAGCCGCAAAAGACGGACTATTCGTCGGCACCGAAGGAGTTGTTTCCGATGTACAAGCCGGTGCTCAAGATGTTGAGCGTGGAGCAGGTGGGCGGCTACGCGATCCGCATCGATTGGAGCGACGGGCACAACACGGGGATCTACTCGTTCGATCATCTGCGCACGATCTGCCCTTGCGCGGAATGCAAAGCCGCGAAGGCGATGGTCACAGATTCATACGAATAAACTCGAATGAAGAAAGTGCTGGCGGGCCTGTTGTTTCTCGCGGCTTGCCATCCGGTTCAGGATCTGTCGCCCGTAGACTCGGCCGTGGAGCTGTTCCACCAGCGATTGGCCGCCGGCGACGACGACACGATCTATCGGGACGCAGGGCCTGAATACCAGCGAAGCATCGATGCGGAGACGAGCCATCGCTTTCTGGCGCAGATTCGGCGCACCCGAGGGATGCCGGGGCGCTACACGCGGACGGCTTCGGACGTGATGTACAAATCCGGAGTCGCGATCGTGAACACGGAATACAACGTAAGCTTCGCGAACGGCGAAGCGGCGGAGACTTTCATCTGGCGAGTGGCGGACGGTAAAGCCACGCTGATCGGGTTTACGATTCGCTAGTCCACACCACTTTGCCCGCGACCACTGTGGCGATGGGGCCTCCGCGGAACGTCGTGCGATGGTAGGGGGAATTTCGGCTCTTCGAGAACGACTTGTTGACGTCGTAGGTCCAGTCTTGGGTGGTGGAGAAAATCGTGACGTCGCCGGGTTTCCCCACGGCGAGCGTCCCGCGATCCAGACCGAGAATCTTCGCAGGACCGGTAGTGAACAGCTCCACCAGGCGCTTCAGTCCGATCTTGCCCGGATGCACCAGTTGCGCAAGCGAAATCCCTAGCGCCGTTTCCAGGCCGAGGATGCCGAAGGGACACTGTTCGAACTCCTGCATCTTTTCGCTTCCCGGATGGGGAGCGTGATCGGTGGCGATGGCGTCAATGGCCCCATTGACCACGCCCTGCACCACTGCGCTGACGTCGTGAGTGCAGCGCAGTGGTGGCTTCATTTTATAGTTGCTGTCGTACGGGAGCATGTCGCTATCGGCCAGGGCGAGGTGGTGCGGCGTAGCTTCCGCGGTCACGGCAAGGCCGCGGGCCTTGGCGAAGGCCACCATCTCCACAGAGTGACGCGATGAAATGTGCGCCACATGATAATGGACGCCCGTGACTTCGGCGAGCAGGATATCGCGCGCCACCATCACGTCTTCCGAACATCCGGGAATACCACGCAAGCCCAGGCGCACGGATTCGAGACCCTCATGCATATCGCCGCCCGCGCTGAGGTGCAAGTCCTCACAGTGGTCGATCACGGGCAGGCCGAAGCTGCGCGCGAACTCCATCGCGCGGCGCATCACACGAGCGTTCATCACCGGGCGGCCGTCATCGGAGATGGCGACGATCCCCGCCTCGCGCATGGAGCCAATTTCGGCCAGATTCTCGCCCTTGCTGCCCTTGGTGATCGCGCCGATCGGAAAGACGTTGACCACGGCGTGCTGACGCGCACGTTCCACGATGTAGCTGGTGACCGTAGCACTGTCATTCACGGGAGCCGTATTGGGCATGGGGCAAATGGACGTGAACCCTCCCGCGGCGGCGGCTCGGGAACCGGACTCGATAGTTTCAGCATGCTCGAACCCCGGCTCGCGCAAGTGGACGTGCATGTCGATGAAGCCGGGAGCGACGACGAGTCCGGTGGCATCGAAGATCTTCGCCCCCGGCGCGCTGAGGTTTGCGCCGACACCGCGGAGGACGCCGTCCTCGATCCATACGTCGGCGACGGCATCGTGGCCTGAAGCCGGGTCGAGCACGCGTCCGTTCTTAATGAGAAGTGACATGGTTGTTGGCGCCTGTAAGGACGCGTTCGAGGACCGCCATCCGGACCGCGATACCGTTCTGCACTTGCGTAAGGATCACGGAGCGCTGCGAATCCGCGACTTCAGAAGAGATTTCGCGCCCGCGATTAATCGGCCCGGGATGCATTACGATCACGTCCGGCTTGGCGCGCCGCAGATGCTCCAGGCGCAGGCCGTAGAACTGGAAGTATTCGCCCGCCGGAAAAGATGCTTCGTGCTGCCGCTCCAGTTGGACGCGTAGCATCATGATGACGTCGGCGTTCTGAATTGCCTCCTCCATCGTATTGGTGAGCGTGACACCGGGCGCGATCTTCTCGAGTTCGCGCGGCAGGAGAGAGGCGGGTCCGCACAGGACGATATCCGCGCCGTACTTCGACAGCAGGTATACGTTCGACCGCGCGACGCGGCTGTGCGCGATATCGCCGATGATGGCTACGCGCAGGCCTTCCAGCTTCGCGCCGCGATCTAAGATTGTGCGGGCGTCCAGCAAGGCTTGCGTAGGATGTTCATGCGTTCCGTCGCCTGCATTTATGATGGGAATTTCCAGATGGCGCTGCAGGAAATGGGGCGCTCCCGAGGCGGCATGGCGCATGATGATCGCGTCCGGCCGCATCGCCGCCAGAGTGTTCAATGTGTCGACAAGCGACTCACCTTTCGACACGCTGGAAGCCTGCGCCGTGATGGAAACCGCGTCGGCTCCCAGGCGCTTCGCGGCGATTTCAAAGCTGGTCCGCGTGCGCGTGGAAGCTTCAAAGAAAAGATTCACCACCATGCGGCCGCGCAGCAAATCGGATTTGCCGAAGGAACGATCGTCGCGCGGTTGGAAATCCCGCGAGCGGTCCAGGATGGCCTGGATCTCTTCGCGGTTCAGGTTTTCGATGCCCAACAAGCCCTGCGGCACGTTAGGCTCCCTGCGCGAGTTTCTCGACCATCAGGACCTTTTCCGAGCCGTCGATCTCCTGAAACTTCACCTCGATGATTTCATGTTCGGTGGTCTGAACCATGCGGCCGGTGTATTGCGCTTCAATGGGAAGCTCGCGGTGGCCGCGGTCGATCAGCACGAGGAGTTGCACGCGCGCGGGGCGGCCGTGATCGAACAGAGCATCGAGAGCGGAGCGGATGGTGCGCCCGGTGTACAGCACGTCGTCCATCAAGATCACATCCTTGCCCGCGACGGGGAAGGGGATGTCGGTGGAGTTGATCACCGGCTGGTGGCTGACGGTGGAAAGATCGTCGCGGTACAGGCTGATGTCGAGGATGCCAACAGGAATCGGGTGGCGCTCCAGAGCCTCGATCTTCTTCGACAAGCGCTGCGCCAGAGGAACGCCGCGGCGGCGGATGCCGATGAAGACGAGTTTATCCAGATCGCGTGTGCGTTCCAGAATTTCGTGCGCCAGACGGACCAGCGTGCGGTCAATCTCAGAGGCGCTCATGAGCTGGGCTTTTTCGCGGGTAAGAGGCATAGGCGGGTAAACGTTTCAGGATATCACAACCGGGGTCAGAAGCGCTTCAGCCGCCCGCGAATGTTCTTGGTGAGCTTGTCGATGGTGTCGAGTTTCTTCAACGTAGCAAGCGGCAGCAGAAAGCGGTCTCCCTTGTCGAAATCCAACTTAATCTCCTGCGACAGGCGCGCGAGTTCGGCCGAATCGGCGACGTTCTTCTGGTAATCGGCCTTCAGGATCTCATCGCGCTGGAGCTTGCCATTGGGAAGGCGGCGGGGAGGTTCGGCTTGGCCGGGTTGTGGAATCACTTCGGGAGGCAGGTCCTGCGGGAGTTGAGCGAACGCGAGCAGGACAGGGATAAGAAAGAGGCAAATGCGTCGCATCAACTACAATGATACAAGTCCCGCATGATGCGTCCCACCTGGAGGTTTCTGTTTGCCGTTTGTCTTGCGTCCCCTGCATTGGCGGCGAATTTGGAGCTCCGCTACGGTGCGCTGGAGCGGCTGATCGCCGAACAGTTGTTCACCGAAGACGGCCGCCGCTACGTCAAGGGCGATGCTAAGGCACACTGCCAGTACGCGTATTTGGAGGCTCCGCATCTTTCCAGCAACACTCCTGACGGGCGGCTGAAGATCACCGCGAAGTTCAGTGGACGCTCCGCCATGAATGTCTTTGGAAAGTGCATGGGGCTGGGTGATTCCTTCGATCTCACCATCCTGGCGGCGCCGGTGGTGCGCAAGGGAGCGATCGCGATGGATAACGTGCAGGTGACCACAGTGAAGGATTCCTATTACATCCGGCGCGTGCGCGAAGGCGTTCGACAGAGCTTCGCCAAGGATTTTACGATCGACGTGCGAGACCAGGCACGTAAGCTTTTGGAGCAGCCTCGCCCGAACGCCAGCTTCCAGCAGGAACTGGCAGACTTCAGCCTCAACGCGATTCGCGCCAGCGGCGACTCGCTGGTGCTGGAGGTTGAATTCAAGTTAGTGGTGAAATAGAAGTTCCCCTTCCCATGCAGCCTGTTCACATTGGCATTATCGGTCTCGGCAACGTAGGTTCCGGGACTCTCGACATTCTCGCCGAAAACGCGAAGGACATCGCGTTGAAGCTCGGCTTCCCGCTGGAGGTTCGCGCGGTGTGCAGCCGCGGCATCGCGGAGAAGAAGCTGCCCTCGGCGTTCGGCTCTGCGCTCAAGACCACCAACTGGCGCGAAGTGGTCGATCATCCCGACGTGCAGATCGTGGTGGAACTGGTGGGCGGCACGGGCGTGGCGCGCGAGATCGTGGAGGCCGCCATCGCTCGCGGAAAATCTGTGGTCACGGCGAACAAAGAACTGATGGCGACCGCAGGATCCGAGCTGTGGGACAGAGCCATCGCCGCCCGCATCAACCTGGCGATGGAGGCCAGCGTCGCCGGGGGAATCCCGATTCACGCCGTGCTCCGCGAGGGGATTTCGGGCGACCGCATCACCGCGCTCTACGGGATTCTGAACGGCACGTGCAACTACATTCTGACGGAGATCGAGCGCCGCGGGGCGAGCTTCGATGAGGTTTTGAAGGAAGCGCAAGCGGCGGGCTATGCGGAGGCCGATCCTTCGGCCGACGTGGACGGCTACGACGCGCGGTCGAAGCTGGCGATCCTGACGGCCCTGGCGTTCGGCGAGCGGATTGTCCCAATGGACATCTACACCGAGGGCATCCGCCGCGTCACGCCGATCGATTTCGAGTACGCGCATCAGTTGCATCACACCATTCGCCTGGTGTGCGCGGCGCGGCAGACGCCTTCCGGATTGATCCTCTCGGTGCGTCCTTCCCTGATTCCGCAGGCGACCATTCTGGCCAGCGTACGCGGCGCCTACAACGCTGTGTGGGTGCGCGGAAAATTCGGCGCCGATACGTTTTACTATGGCCGCGGTGCGGGCCCGCATCCGACCGGTGTCGCCGTCGTCAGCGACCTGATGCGCGTGGCTCGCGAGATTCGTTCCGGCAGCCCGGAGCGTGTATCTCCGTTCGCGCACGCCCGGCTCGGAGAATACCAGCCGATTCCTGTGACGCTGCACCGCTCGGCGTACTGCTTGCGTTTTCGCGTGGAAGATCGCCCCGGCATCATCGCGCAGCTTGCCACGGCGCTCGCGGCGGAAGGCATCTCCATCGATGCTGTGCTGCAGTTGCCCGATGCGAATTGGCGCGATCTCCCCTTTGTGATCACTGTGGAGCCTACGACGGAAGAGAGCGTCCGCAAAGCTATCGGGCGCATGGCGGAACTGCGATTCCTGACCGAGCCTCCGCTCGTGATGCCGATGGAAGAGCCGCTGTAGTGCAGTCCGTCGGCGCGGTCGTTCTTGTGCTCGTGCTGTCTTACTTCCTGAAGTGCCTCGACTACTTATTGATCATCGTGATCACTGCGATGTCAGCCGTGTTCCGGGGCAACGTGCTCCACCTTGTCGACGATTTCAAATGGATTGGTCTGGAATTCGTTACGTTGTTCGTGTTTTGGATCGTGGCAAAAGCAACACTGGGGAGACTGGCGGAGACCGGTGTTCTAGAGTATATGAACAGCGATGTTGGTTGCGTACGTGAGCGCCTTCTCACTGGTGCTGAGGTGGCTTGACCTTTCCAAGCCCGGAGGGACAACGATTCTTGTTGTTCTCGGGTTCGCGAGGATCGGTCCTGTGATGATGGGCTTGCAGCGGGTTTAGACCGGTTTGGTAAGGTTCGTGGAACTCGGCGAACGAAGCGCTAAGGACGCGGCTTGAAGAAATCCAGAGGCTCAAACGAAACGATCTTCCATTTCTTGCCCTGCCGCTCAATCGTGCATTTGACGATCTGCCGCTCGGGCCGATCGTCATCGATCTGGACATACCAATCGAGTTGCAGTATGCGGCGCGAATCGTCGCCGTCATCGGTCACGAACCCCACTGTGGAGACCACTTCGGAGCGGTCCACCAGCGCGATGACGTCACCGCGAAACTCCGCGAAGCCGGGCATGTTGCGATCGAAGTGATCGAGAAACGCCGCCGAGTCCTGATCCGCCAGTGCGCGTACGGCGCTGACGAAGAAATCGCCGACGTCCTTCGGAGGATCGGCTCCGAAAGCCAGCGCAGCGGCAGCGAAAAAGAGTGCGGGGAGTCTCACGTTCGGTAACTGGCGTTAATCCGAATATACTCTTCCGTGAAATCGCACGTCCAGAAGCGCGTCTTGCCGCGCCCGCTGCCGCGCAGCTTGAACCGGATGTGGCACTCCTTCTCATCCAACTTGCGTTTCAGTTCGGCTTCGGAAAAATCGGCCGCGAGTCCGGCGCGGCATACGGGGACACCCTGCAGATCGATGTCGGCCTTGCGAGGATCGAACACGACGCCCGCGTTCCCAGCCGCGGAGATGATGCGGCCCCAGTTTGGATCGGACCCCGCGATTGCTGTCTTCACCAGAGGAGAGTTCGCGATTCCGCGCGCGATCTTTTCCGCCGCCGAGGCGCTGGAGGCGCCTTCGACATCGATGGTCACAAGCTTTTTCGCGCCCTCACCGTCGCGCGCGATTTGCTTCGCCAGCGAGATCAGGACTTCCGTCAGTGCCTTCTCGAACGCTTCAGGAGAAACCTTGCGCTTCGACGCTCCGTTCGCCAGCACGGCGACAGTATCGTTCGTCGATGTGTCGCCGTCCACGGAAATCCGGTTGAAGCTCTGATCGATCCCGCGCTTTAGCGCGCCCCGCAGCACGGCGGGCGTTACAACGGCATCGGTGACGATGAACCCGAGCGTCGTCGCCATGTTCGGTTGGATCATGCCGGAGCCTTTGGTCATGCCCGCAATACGCGCGCCCTTCACTTCGACGAACGCGGTCTTGGATACCAGGTCCGTCGTCATGATGGCTTCGGCGGCGGCGTAGAACCGCTCCGGATGCAAGTTTTCTCTCAGCTTCGGCAGAGAGCGCAGAATGAGTGCCGAGTCGAGCTCGACTCCGATCACCCCCGTGGACGACGGAAGCACGCTCGCCGCCGGGATGCCGAGCATCTGCGCCGCCGCCCGAGAAGTCTCCACTGCAACGGCTTCGGATGTGCGAGTGGCGCAGTTCGCGTTTCCGGCGTTCACCAGGATCGCCTGCATCCGCCCGCGCGATGCTTTCAAATTGCGCCGTCCCACGACGACCGGTCCCGCCACTACTCGATTTTTTGTGAACACCGCTGCCGCCGAAGCGGGCGTGTCCGAAACGATGAGGGCAAGGTCGTCTTTGGCCACCTTGCGGATTCCCGCGTAGGCCGTCGCGTATCGAAATCCCAACGGCAGACTCATGCCAGCACCTCGTCAGATTGGAGCGTAAATCCGTTCAAAAACGCCGCAGCGGGCATTCGCTTTTTCCCCTCCATTTGCAGTTCCAAAATTTCGATCGGACCGGAGCCGCACCCTACGAGTAATCGCCGATGTTCGGCAACCAGCGAGGCCTTAGCTTGTGTCCCCTCCGCGGTGCGAGCCTTCCAGATATGCAGCCGCTGGCCGCGCAGGAATCCATAACATCCCGGCCACGGCTGAAACCCGCGAATGCGATTCAAAATGTCGCGAGCCGGCGAGTTCCAATCGATATGCCCATCCTCTTTTTTTAGAATCGGCGCATAGGTAGATTGCGAGTGATCCTGGGGTTCGGACCGAATGCCGGGAAGCTCGGCCAGCGTGCGCACCAGTAAGTCCGCGCCCGCCACCGCGAGCCGCTCGCCCAACTCGACCGCGGTGTCTTCGGCGCCGATCTCGGTTTCCCACTTCAACAGCATGTCCCCGGTATCGAGCCCCGCATTCAGCATCATCGTCGTCACGCCCGTGCGCGGCTCGCCGTTCGCCACGGCCCATTGAATCGGAGCCGCTCCTCGATACTTCGGCAGCAGCGACGCGTGCACGTTGATAGTGCCGTGCGCGGGGATATCCAGAATCGCCTGGGGCAGAATTTGCCCGTAGCCGACGACCACGATCACCTCAGGAGCCATCGCGCGAATCTGTTCGACCACCTCAGGCCGGCGAATCCTCTCCGGTTGATGGACGGTGAGGCCCAGTTTCAGCGCTGCTTCCTTCACCGGAGGCATCGCGTCCCTCTGTCCGCGACCTTTCGGCCGATCCGGTTGCGTGAACACGCCGATCACACGATGCCCCGCCGCGGCCGCGCGCTCCAGCGTCGGCACAGCGAACGCGGGCGTGCCCAGATACAACAGATTCATCGCGAACTCAGCCCCACTCGCCGGCTTTTTGCAGCTTGCGAATCTTCCGCCGGATCAAATCGCGTTTCAGCGCGCTGATGTGGTTGATGTAGAGCGTCCCATTCAAGTGATCCGTCTCATGCAGAAATGCACGCGCCAGCAGATCTTCGCCCGTCCTCTCCCAGGTTTCGCCCTTCGCGTCTTTGGCCCGCACGGTGACCTTCTGGGGGCGCGAAACCGGCTCGCGGAACGTGGGCAGGCTCAGGCAGCCCTCTTCGCCGGTCTGCGAACCTTCGCGCTTCACGATTTCCGGGTTGATCAGCACCAGCTTCTGCTCCGGATCCTCGCCGCTGGTGATGTCGATTACCGCGATCCTTTTTCCGATGCCGATCTGCGGCGCCGCCAACCCCACGCCCTTCGCCGCGTACATCGACTCGAACATATCCTCCACCAGTTTGTGCAGGTCCGGCGTGTCGAATTCAGCAATCTCAACGGCCCTGTTCTCCAGCACCGGCTGGCCGTATTTCACGATCGGATAGATCATCAGAAATTCTTCACCTGTTCCAGATATGCGGCGTGATTTCTCGCCGTCTCCGCCATCGAATCGCCGCCGAATTTCTCCAGCGCCGCCGACGCCAGCACCACCGCCACCATCGCCTCGCCGATCACTCCCGCGGCCGGCACCACGGCCACGTCGGAGCGTTCGTACGCCGCCAGAGCCGGCTCGCGCGTCTCCAGATCCACGCTTTCCAGCGGCTTCCGCAGCGTCGAAATCGGCTTCAGCAATCCACGCACTAAGATATCCTGCCCGTTGGTCATGCCGCCTTCCAGGCCGCCCGCGCGATTCGCGCCGCGCTTGAACTGGCGCCCTTCGCGATCGTATTGGATCGTGTCCTGCACCTTCGATCCGTACGCCGCCGCGCCTTCCGCCGCAAACCCTACTTCCACGCCCTTCACGGCCTGCATCGAGACGATGGCCTGAGCCAGCCTTCCGTCCAACCGTGTGTCCCACGCGATGTGCGATCCCAGTCCGACCGGTACCCCGTGCGCCACCACTTCGAAAACGCCGCCCACCGTGTCGCCGGTGCGATACGCGACGTCGATCACCGCCTTCATGCGCTGCTCCGCTTCGGCGTCAACGCAATTCAACAGCACTTCATCGCGCTTGCTGAGATCCACCAACTCTTGCCACGCCGCATCGCGGCCCAGCTTCTCTTCGCCCACCTGGATGACATGGCTCAAGACTTCGATTCCCAACTCGCGCAAAAATGCCTTGGCGAGAGCTCCAATGGCCACCCGAGCCGTCGTTTCCCGCGCACTGGCGCGCTCCAGAATGTAGCGCGCATCCTGGAAATTGTACTTGATCGCACCGGCCAGATCCGCGTGTCCGGGCCGTGGACGCGTCACCGTCTTGCGCTTCTCGTGGGAACCTTCAAAATCCTCCACCGGGAGCGACTCGGTCCAATTCTTCCAATCTTTGTTTTCGAGCAGCACCGCAATCGGCGACCCGATGGTCTTCGAATGCCGCACTCCGCTGACGATGTGCGCGCGATCCGTCTCGATCTTCATGCGTCCGCCGCGGCCGAACCCCTGCTGGCGCCGCCACAATTCGCGATCCACGGCCTCCAGAGAAATGGGGACGCCCGCGGGCAGCCCCGTAAGCGTGGCCACGAGGCACTCGCCGTGCGATTCACCTGCTGTTTCGAAACGTAGCATCAAGTAGGGGAAAGTTTTATGGTAGCAAGGGAATGATGCGTGGACGACTTCTTCCGGTAGCTCGGGGGCTGCTGCTCGGCTGGGCCGCGCTGCTCGCCAGCGTGTATCTGGTCGACCGTCCTTTGGCGCGCGTCCTCGCCCGCGTGCTCGATCCAAGCTGGTTGCCTACCATTCAACTCGCCTTGGCGTTATCGATCCTTCTCGGCACCGGCTGGATCGTAGGCCGTGCCAGCCGGCCTCAGTCCCTGTTTGCGGTCTCGATCGTCGCAGGCACCATTGCTTGCTGGCCCTCCGCTGATCTCCTGGGAATCCAGATTCCATGGCTCTTTCGTCTGGCCGTCGATTCGTTCCAGGACTCCCGTTACTTCGCGTCTTTCTTCAACACCGCGCTCATGCAGGCGATCTTGTTCAGCAGCCTTTTCGCCGGAGCTCGCCTCAGCCGGGAATCCTCGGGAAAACCGCTCTCGATCTTTCGCTCTTGACGTCCCTCGTGAGGTAGTGTACAACTTGTACCATGACATCCCGTAGTGGATCGGGGGCTAACGTCCGCGCCCCTCTCACGGAGCTGGAAAACGACGTGATGCGCGCCGTCTGGGACGCCGAGCCGTGCACTGTCGAAGCCGTCCATGCAGTCGTCTCCCGCAAGCGCGACCTTAAGGAGACCACGACTCGCACGCTCATGCGGCGCCTGGAACAGAAGGGCTACCTCAAGCACGAAGAGTCCGGCCGCGTCTACGTCTACCGGGCCGTTGAGCCCGCCCGTAGCCTCGCCGCGCGCGCCGTGCGCCAGATTATCGACCGCTTCTGCCAAGGCTCCGTCGAGGAATTGGTCAGCGGGATGGTGGAAGCCAAGCTCCTGAGCAAATCCGAACGCGAGAGCTTGGAAAAACTTGTCGGAAGCCGCAAAGGAGGAAAGTAGTCATGCAGTCTCTGACGCTCGAATTTGGCCTGCGAACCTCGCTCATCGCTGCCGTCATCGCGCTGCTCCTCGCCGCGATGCGCATCAAGACTGCCGCGCTCCGCCATACCATCTGGTCTGGAGTCGTTCTCACGATGCTATTCCTTCCTGCCTGGCTCGCGTGGGGGCCGAAAGCTTCGTTGCCGCTCCTGCCTCGCGAAGCCGTGCCCGCTGCCGTGATCACATCTACGCCGACTCCTACCACGGGGCCTCTTGCCGATCAACGTCTGTCTCCTCTCGCGCGGGAACCCGTATCGCAACCCGAGCCGCGCGGCACCGCGAGCGTCCTGCTGGCGATGTACCTCGCCGGAGCCGTCATTCTTCTCGTGAGACTCGCCATCGGTACCGTGCGTTCCCAGCGACTCACGCGTGAAGCGTGCGTTGTCCCCGTCACCATCGGTGTGCTCCGTCCCCGTATCATCCTCCCCGAATCCGCGCGAGACTGGCCGCAGGCACGACTTGACGCTGTCCTCATCCATGAGCGCGAACACGCGCGCCGCCGCGATCCTTTGTTCCAATGGTTGGCCCTGCTGAACCGCGCCCTGTTTTGGTTTCATCCGCTGGCGTGGTGGCTGGAACGCCGCCTCTCGGCGCTCGCCGAAGAGTCGTGCGACGCCGCGGTGCTGGCGCAAGGCCACCATCCGGTGGAGTACTCCAGACTCCTGCTTGATCTGTCCCGTTCAGTCGAGGAAGCGGGCGTCCGCGTCGCTGTTCCTGGCATGGCCATGCCCGGAGCGTTCCTCTCCCACCGCATCCGCCGCATGCTCAACGGAACTCCCGCGCCGGAAGTCTCCCGGGCGCGACTCGCCTGCACCATAGCCGCGTGCGCCGCTGCCGCCGCGATCCTGGCAGCGGGTACGCTGGTCCACGCGCAATCGAAATCGCAACCAAAATCCGGCCCGCATTTCGAAGTCGCCTCCGTCCGTGCCGTCGATCCCAATGGCGGCGGATTCAAGAGCAAAGACGGCAAGGCCGGCGGACCTGGCCCCTCCGTGGATCACCTACGTTTCGCCTTTGCCGACTCGCTCTACGGTTTCATCCTCAAGGCTTACGGAATCCAAGGTTGCGGCGTGTTCTTTCACGACCCCGATCGTTGCCCAGAACTCTCCGGCGGGCCCGCATGGGTTAACGATGACCGTTTCCAAATTCAAGCCACGATGCCGGCAGGCACTCCTAATTACACTCTGCCGCAATACACCAGCGGCCGTGCTCCGCAACTCCAGCTCATGTTGCAAAGTCTGCTCGCGGATCGCTTTCAACTGAAACTGCGCCGCGAGAAGAAGAACCTTCCCGTCTACACGCTTACCGCGCTGCGCGGGGCGTCGAAAATCAAGCCCGCCGCCGCGGGAGAACCTAACGTAATATTTAATGCCGGCGAGTTCGCCCCCGGCAAGACGCCCGTGGACTCGAATCGGATCAAGATGACGGTCACAAGCACCTCCATGCAGGAACTTGCCGATGCGCTCGCCAACATTCTCGGCCGCCCGATTCTTGATCGCACCAATCTCAAAGGCAAGTTCGAGTTCACCCTGGAGTACGAACGAGACGCTGAGCCGCCCGATTCGCCCGTAGCGATGGCCGCTCTCGGCGGCCCCGCCATGATGAAGGCGCTCGAATCGCAAGCCGGGCTAAAACTGGAGGCGGCGAAAGCCCCGGTCGACGTCCTGGTCATCGATCACGTGGAACGCCCCTCCGAAAACTGACGATCGCCATGGCGACTCCTAGAACTGCTACCGAAACCGGAGGCACGATCACGAACGGAAAAGCCGCCTGCGCCTTGGGAGGCCATAAGATCGTCGCGACGTAAATCGCCACCGCCGCCAGCGTAAGCACCAGCATCACGCGTTGATGCCAGGCCCGCCCGGCGCTCTGCGGTCGCCGCGCGATCCGGTTCGCGACCGCGAACACGGCGAAAGGCAGCAACACCCAGATCGCGAAGAGACTCTTCAGGATCAAGGATCCGTTATCCCGCCCGGCATACAGCGTCAAGCCTTCTACCGCCGCGGCTCCCGTCCACGATGCGATTCTTCCTGCCGCCTTCGCCTCCATCGTCGCTGTACTTTATTCTAGAAAGGACTTCGCGTCAAGCCCTGCGGCCCCGCCTTGCGGCCCCGCTTGCGGCCCCGCTTGCGGCCCCGCTGGCCCTCCTCGATCCAAAGGAGTATGCTGGGGGCGCTCGAAATGGAGGATTGCCCATGCTCTATATCAGCGTGCTCGCTGGATGCCTCGTCGTCGTCGTGGCGTGTCTCGTAGGAGTCATGATTCCGCCTCACGGCAAACATTAGCCCAACGCAGGTCTGCCCGAGCCCGGGAGACTTGAACCACAAGCGACTTGAACCTCAGGGATGGTGCGGCTTATCTGCGCCATACTTGGGTCTGTGATCAAACGTCTGGTCAAATGGTCGCTGGCGATCGTGGCGGGGTTCTATCTCTTTTGGAGCCTCTCGCTCGTCGCCCTGCGCTACGTGGACCCGCCCACTACCGGCGTCCAGATCCAGCGGGCCCTTGAAGCCAAAGTCTCCGGCCGGCCGTATCGCAAGCGCTATAAGTTCATCCCGCTCGATCAGATTTCACCCAACCTGCAACACGCGGTAATCGCCTCTGAGGACGGGCATTTTTACAAGCACCACGGCATTGACTGGGAGCAGGTCGAGCAAGTCGCCGAAGAGAGCCGGGCCACCGGCAAGATCAGGCGCGGAGCCTCTACCATCACGCAGCAACTGGTCAAGAACCTCTTCTTCACGACGCACCGCAACCCTGTACGCAAGGTGTTCGAGTACACGCTTGCGCCGATGGCGGACTGGATCCTCGGCAAGCGCCGCATCCTGGAGCTCTACTTGAACGTGATCGAATGGGGGCCTGGCGTTTACGGAGCCTCCGCCGCGGCCGAGTATCACTACCACACGACGGCCGCGCGGCTCGACCGCGAGCAGGCCGCCCGGCTCGCCGCGTGCGTGCCTCTGCCGCTCCGCCGGAAGCCCGCATGGATGGACCAATTCAGCGCCAATATCATGGAGCGCATGCGCCAGCACGGCTGGTGAGGTGAAAATTCCGAGGCACGCCGGGCATGTTTAGGCTTTAAGCCACGCCATGTTTAAGGTTTAAGCTAAGCCATGATAAACTGGTTCGTCGGCTTCAAGAGGGCGCGTAGCTCAGCTGGTTAGAGCGCCTGCTTCACACGCAGGAGGTCCGGGGTTCGAGTCCCTGCGCGCCCACCACTAGACCCTTTAATTACAGTTGCACCTGCTACATCGAAGGCCGCGACTGTACTTGTGACCCTCTGCAACCCGGCGAAAACCGCGACGGTTTTGCCAGTAGGGTGCCAGCAAATTGCTTCGTCTGGGAGGAGGGGTTCCTAGACGGCGCTCGGGTTGAGCTTCGCGACGAAGCCGGCAAGTTCCTAGGCCGCGTTCCGGCTGCACACTTGCAAGCCGTCCACGATCCTCGTTAGTTGGTAACGACTTGTTTATACTCGCTCTCATCCGCGCGGTCAAAGATCGCACCGGTCGGGTTGAGGATGCAGTTGAGCAGCAGTCCCACAAACAACAGTGCCGCGAATCCTGTGGCGAGCACGAATCCAAAGATCGGACCGCCCATGGCGTCGCTGACGGCGCCAATGGCAAGCGGAGCCAGCACAGCCGACAGGCACGTATAGAACAGAATCACGCCAGCGGCCGCACCGTGCTCGGATTTCGGTACGCTGCTGATCCCCTTGGAGTTCACGGTCGGGTAGATCACAGACATGAACAGCCCCGACAAGGGCAGCGCGTAGACGGCCCATCGCACGCCGCCGGCGATGCTCGCCATGAAACACGCCAGGATAACGCCACTGCTGATCGATAAAACGGCGCTCCAGGAAAGCTTCGTCAGCATCCAACCGCCGAGAAATCGTCCGCTCGCGCGCAGGAGAAAGAAGATAGAGATGCTGTAGGCGGCGATCCACTCCCCCGGCCCGTGGTAGCCATGAAACAGCGTCGGCATCCATACATAGATCGCCGATTCTACTGCGACGTAAAGGAAGGCCCCAAGGGAAAACAGCAGCACGAACCGGTTCCTCATCACCCCGACGACGGATTGGAGATTTAGATCTTCCGCCTCCGTGGCTCGCCTGGGGTACTGAACGCGGAGCGCCGTCAGGATCAGCAGGACGCACATACTGCCTGCGATCACGTACAACCACTGCCAGGGGATGTTCCGCTTCAAGAGTTGCGCCAGCAGAGCGGGACCAAGAATGGAGCCGATTCCGAAGAATCCCTCGACCGTGTTCATGATCGAAGTATGTTCGGCGGTGGAGCGGGAGATGTCGCCGATCAACGCGAGCGCTCCCGTCTTGAAGATCCCGATAGCGACGCCGGAGAGCGCCATTAGCATGCAAAAGAACATGAAGGAACTGCCGGCGAGGAACAGGTAGGACGAAGCCGCGAAAATCGTCAGACCGGCTACGATGGTCGCCTTCCTTCCATACCTGTCCGCGAGATGACCGAGCAGGAATCCCGCCACCGCAATGCCTGCCATGGTGGCGTATTGAAAACTTCCTGCGGCCGTCAACTTCAGCCTGAATATCTTCACAATCTCAGGGATGATAATGCCGACTGAGTCCGTGGTCATTGCAAACATCGCGAACATGACATAGGTCAGTCCCTTGATCACGGCCATGTTCGAGCCGCTCCGGACACTCGCGGGCGAGGTCATCGGGCGACCTCCGGAGCAGTTCCTGAAGCTAGGGTCATCTGGCGTTCGCCGCACTCCCCGAAAGATGCGATCGTCGCAGCGGCCGCCTTCAGGTCCACTTCCAGGCGAGCCCATTCTTTGTCGCTTCGCCATTCGATCTGAATCTCATGGTCCGCGCAAGGCAGCAGGCGGAATTCGCCCGAGAACGCCGGATGGGTATTGCGGAACCGAATCAATTCGAAGAGTGTCTGTACCACGGGACGCGCGGCTGCCGAGTCGATCTCCTGACGGCTGTAGAAGTGACGGTTAATGTCACGGCCGACGCCCGTGCGCCGCAGCAGGTCCAGGTCGTTGGCGCCCGCCAAGAGTCCCACGTAGTAAACCTGCGGGATTCCCGGCGCGAAGAACTGAAGCGCGCGGGCGATCAGATACTCGTCGTCGCGCCTGCCGAGGGCATCATAGTAGGTGCAGTTGACTTGATAGAGGTCCAGGTTATTCGCGGCGGCTCCTGTGGCCTGACGACTCTCTCCGTTGCTCCGGACGTGAATCGTCTCTACGAGAGCGTCGAGCTCTTCCGCGGTCAGCAGCCCCGGGAGGACTTGGGTCCCCCTTCGATCCGGTCCTACGTCGATTACACCGATGCCGTCATGTGTATCGAGAACGGTGACGCAATTCCGGGGTGCGATGGTCAGCCAGCGCTTCAGGCCGTGCGCGTTTCGGGTGAACAAGGTGTGCAGCACCAGAGGCGGGAGCGCAAAATCGTACACCCAGTCGACCTGTTTTGCGATGTTGATCTGGTGCTGGTAGTGCGTGTGTATCTCCACCAGCACTTCCATTCCCAGCGCGTGAGCCTGCTCGGTAAACGCGGCGATGAATTCGAACGTCTCCGGGATCATGAAGCAAGAAGTGCCAGGCTTCTTGATGGCATAGCCGGCCGCGTCGAGGCGGATCGTCCGAATGCCGGAGACTTGAAACTGTCGCAGGATCCGCTCCAGGTAGGCGCGGCCGGCGGGCGAGCGCACGTCAATGTCGATCTGCTCGGGGGTGAATGTAGTCCAGAGCAAGCGCTCCGTGCCATCGTCCAATCGGACCTTTGTGAAGGGAAGCCCCGGGCGCGGACGGTAGATCTGGAGCAGATCGGTTTCGGACGCTCCAGCGGGAAAGACTCGGCCGTAGCTCAGGAACAGTTCCTGGTAGCCCGACCGGCTGCCGTGCTTACGAAAATCCTCGAACTGCGGGCAACGGCTGGAAACGTGGTTAACGATCAGGTCCGCTGTCAGATCGAACCCTGCTGCCAGCGCACGGACGTCCTGCCATGCGCCGAGCCGCGAATCGGGCTGCAGGTGATCGATAGGGTCAAAGCCCGCATCGGCGCCGTCGATCGGCCAGTAAAAAGGCAGTAGGTGGGTCCCGCCGAACAGCCCTTGGAGCGGTCCCTCGAATAATGCCTGAAGCGCGTGAAATCCTCCGCCCGACAGGCGGTCGACGTAGGTGATGAGTTGAACCTGGTTCCTCATCGATTAGAGTCTGATGGCCTCCTCGAGTGTCCAGTCGGGAATGGCGCCGTGACGGCTCGCGACCAAAGCGCCGATACGATTGGCAAACGAGGCAATCTCGGCTGTGGGCCAGTTCTGGCCCAAGCCATGCATGAAGGCAGCGGCGAAGGCATCGCCGGCGCCGACGGTGTCCGCGACATCCACCGGGTGACCGGGGGCCTCAACGAACTGCCCGTTGGCCAGGATGGCGCAGCCGCGGTTTCCCAAAGTGACGCCCACCGCGTGCCAGCCAAACCGCGCCATTCCTTCGACGCAAAATGCCTTGACGTCCAGGGGCAGTCCAGTGAACTCATGAACTCGATGGAGTTCGTCCTCATTGAACTTGACGACGTCGGCGCTCTGCAACAGTTCCCGCACGAGTTCCGGGGAGTCGGACCCGGGCCGGAGATTCAAGTCATAAAACATCACGGAATCGCACAGGAGTGTGAGGATCTGCTTCAGGACTTTCTTGCCCTGATCGGAGGACGCGAAGAGCGTTCCGTAATAGAACCATCCAGGCGGGCGTTGTTGCAGGAACGAGAGATCGCCAGCGGAGAGATCGACGGCATCGTATGCGGCGGGACGCAAGATTTTGAACTCGGTCCTGCCTCCGTTGCCCAGGCGCACCTGGGCGGTTCCGGTGGGAAAGCGCGTCGTGGTTTGGAGCAAGCTGGTACCGAGATCCAGCGTGGCGATCAGCTTCGCCGCCTGCTCACCCAGGTCATCCGCGCCCAGTGCGGTGATTAGGGTCACGGGATGCCCCAGCCGTCTGGCATGAACACCGAAGTTTAGGGGGGCTCCGCCCAATCTCCGCGAATTCTCGAATAGATCCCACAAGACCTCTCCGAGGACGATAGTGGGAGGCGGACCTGCCTGTAAGGACAGATTCAATCCTTTAGTGCAATCAGGAATCACGCAACCGATAGTATCGGTATTCGGCGTACCGCTGTCAATCTTTTTTGCGGGCACCGCACGAGTTCCTTACCACCAGCTCGAAGTTCAAGAAAATGTCCCGTCCGGGAAGTGTGGGCTCGCGCAGCCGGTCCAACATCGCGCTGATCGCAACGGCTCCCATGCTGGTACAAGGCTGGTGGATGGTAGTGAGCGGAACCGACAGCAGGCTGGCGTACTTGACGTCGTCAATGCCGACCATGCGCACTTTATCCGGAACTCTCACGCGCAGCTCCGTCAGGGTCCGCAGCAAGCGAGCCGCGGTGAAGTCGTTCGCGCAGACGAATCCATCCGGACGCAGCCGCGCCAGAATCTCCTTGACCTTTGCGTGATCATCCGGTTCGATGCGGCAAATGTGGCATTGCAGGGCGGGAGTCGCGGCCGCGACGGCTTCCTGGTAGCCAGCGGCGCGGGCGTCCACAGTGGGCGCCGAACCGGGACGGCCGACGAATACCGGAAGCCGGGATCCGCAACGAATCAGGTGCTTGGTGATCGTGTATCCGGCCCGGCGGTTATCGATCCCGATGAGGTCGTAGCGGCTTCGTTCCGGATACGAGACGAGGTCGCGATCCAGGAGAACCACCGGAATCCCGGCCCGGTCGAGCGCCTCCGCGATGGCGCGGTTGATGGCGTCCTTCTGCGGGGTTAGTTCCAGCGGGGCGAAAAACACGCCAGATACTTTCTTCGCCACCAACTGGCGGCAGGCCTGCGATGCTTGCTGTTCCATGTTGGCTTCGTCGCCGAGCGAGCTGCCCCACAGCAGCACATGCTGACTCCCGTGCTGGGCTTCCGCCATGCCCCGGCAGATGGGCTCGAAGATCTCGGTACGCCCCAGCTCCGGGATCAGCAGGCCGAAGGTATAGCCGCGCGCCGCCGCATCGCCGCGCACATAACTTCCAGAGCCTGCACGACGCTCAATCAAGCCCGCTAACTGCAGTTCCCGGAGGGCGCGGTTCACTGTAGGCCGGGAAGCAGCAAAGGTCTTGACCAGTTCCGATTCGCTGGGAAGGCGATGTCCCGGCGGATGTTGGCCGGATACGATCGCATCGGCGAGGGTTTGCCGGATCAACGCGTATTTTGGCGGAGGGCTCTGTTTGCTCACAGTGTTTCGCGGCGTGTAATCTGATAATACAGGTTTGGTGTTGGCGCCGCAAATGCGCGCCAAGCCTTGACTTCCGGTAAGGACGGGTTTATATTCCGATCTTGGCGTAGGCGGTCGAAAGGCGCACTGACGAATCCTGTCAATACAGGTTGTGCCAAGCAGCCGTCGCCGTCAGGTCAACGAGGTTTATGAGAATCCAGACGACATCATTCTTCCTGGGCGTGCTGCTTGCCGGTGGCGGCGCACAAGCGCAAGTGGCCGACGAATTTAATCCTCCCCGGGCGGCGTGCTGTCTGCTCAACAACGCGAGAGCGCTCGCGACCAACTGCAGGACTGGAATCAATTGAGCCGTTATCACCAGGCCAACCAGCAGTTGAAGAAGCAGGCGGCTCCCGCTAATCGAGTGGTCTTCATGGGCGACTCGATCACCGACTTCTGGAACCTGGAGGAGTCCTTTCCGGGCAAGCCGTACGTGAACCGCGGCATTGGCGGCCAGACCACGCCCCAGATGTTGGTCCGGATGTATCCCGACGTGATCGAGCTGAAGCCCGCCGCGATGGTGGTGCTGGCCGGCACCAATGACATTGCCCGAAACACAGGTCCCGAAACCACGGAAATGATCGAGCAGAACATCATGGCCATGACGGAGTTGGCGCAGCACCATGGAATTAAAGTAGTCCTGTGCTCTGTTCTGCCGGTGAGTGACTATCCCTACCAGCGGTCTCAAAACGCGCCCGCAACTACGGGTCCTGGCAGGGGTGGCCCGCCGCGCGTGGCCGCCAAGATGACGGACAGTCATCCCGCGGGCGACATTCTCAAGCTGAACGCCTGGATGAAGGACTACGCCACCAAAGTTGGCGCCATCTCTGTGGACTATTTTGGCGGGACCGTCGATGAGCGAGGCTGGCTGAAAGACGCCTTCTCCACGGACGGTCTGCACCCCAATGTCGAAGGCTACAAGGTGATGACCGGAATCGTCGCACAAGCGATCCAGAAAGCTTTGGCGAAATGAGAGGGCGGCCCTCCTTCGCGGTAGTGGTCGCGGCGCTGGCAGCCCTGACGACGCTTTCGGCGCAGAGCAGGCCGGACCGCTGGGTGACGACCTGGACGACGGCTCAGGAACTGGTGGCCCCTACAGGTCCTCCGCGCCCGGCGAGGCAGAAAGGCCCCGAAGCGTCGAATCTGCCGCCGTCGCTGGCCGATCAAACCGTCCGGATGGTGGCTCATGTGAGCCTGGGCGGGCGTCGGCTTCGCGTGGAGCTCTCGAACATGCTGAATGCGCAGCCGCTCGAAATCGGCGCCGCCCACCTGGCCATCGCCAAGGTGGGAGGAGAGATCGCCGGCGGAACGGGCCGCATCCTCACTTTCGGAGGAAGCGCCACGTTCACGATTCCGCCCGGGGTGGTTGCGGTCACCGATCCGGTGGACCTTGAGGTCGCGCCGCTTGCGGACCTCGCGGTCTCGGTCTACCTTCCGCACGATACGGGCGTACCCGCGAGCCACACCGTCGGCTTGCACACGGGCTATATCTCAAAGGGAAATGTGGCGGGCTCGCGCAGTATGCTTGAACCCACGGCCCTGTTCGCGTACGCGTGGCTGGCCGGTATCGACGTCGCGGCATCGAGCGGGGCCTATACGATTGTGGCCTTGGGTGACTCGATCACGGATGGCTTCGCGACGACGCGCGATGCCAATCTGGCATGGCCCGCGCTGCTTGCCAAACGATTGAAGGAGAATCAATCCACGCAACAGGTAGCTGTGGTGAATCAAGGGATCTCCGGCAACCAGGTGCTTCGCGACGGCGCGGGAATCAGTGCGCTGGCTCGCCTGGATCGGGATGTCCTCACTCGCCCTGGCGTGAAGTGGGTGATTTTATTCGAAGGCATCAACGACATCAATCTCCGCACCAGGCCGGGTGGAGCGAATCCGCTGACCACCGAAGAACTCATTGGGGGCTACCGGCAGATCATTGAGCGCTGCCATGCGCAGGGTATCCAGGTGATGGGAGCCACGCTCACTCCCTCCCTGGGAGTGCCGACCTATTCCGACCATGGTGAAGAGATCCGGGTAGCGGCGAACCGCTGGATCCGGGAGAAGGGGAACTTCGATGCCGTGGTCGATTTCGAAGCGGTCCTGCGCGATCCTCAGCATCCGGCCAAACTGAGGCCGGAACTCGATCCGGGCGACCATATTCATCCCAACGATGCCGGCAATCAAATGATGGCCGATGCGTTCGACTTACAAATCTTCAAGAAATGAAGTTCGCCGTGTGGTTCCTGATTGCAATGACGCTGGCGGCGCAGGGCCCCCCTGCGGCGGTGCGTTCCCCGGAAGTGCATGCGGATCGAACCGTGACGTTCCGCCTGCGCGCGCCCCACGCTGCGATGGTAGAACTTACCGGCGAGGTCTTGCGGGGCAAAGGTCCGCAGGCGATGAACAAAGGCAAGGACGGCGTCTGGGACATTACGATCGGGCCGCTCCCACCGGAGATCTGGATCTACAATTTCCGTGTCCAAGGTGTCGATCTGCCGGATCCGTCGAACATCGACCTGATGCCAAGGGCCGCCGGAGCAGCCGCGGTTTCAAGCTTTGTCGAGGTTCCTGGGGAGGGTCCCGCCTTCTACGATGCGCGGGCGGTGCCTCATGGTAACGTGCGCATCGACCTTTATGAATCCAAGGCGATGGGAGTGAATCGCTACGTCTGGGTTTATACGCCGCCGGGTTATGAGAGCACGAAGAGGAAATATCCGGTCTACTATCTGCTCCACGGCAATGGCGAGACGCAGAATGGCTGGGTGGAAAATGGCCGCGCCAACATCATCCTGGACAATCTCATTGCGGATGGCAAAGCCGAGCCGATGATTGTCGTGATGCCGCATGGGCACCCCATTCAGAGCGCTTCGGTAGGCCCCTTCAAGGAGGCCACGCAAGCCGGCGAACCGGGCCTCCGCAATTTCACCTTGTTCGCTAAGGAGCTGTTGGAGCAGATCGTCCCGATGGTGGATAAGAAGTACCGGGTCTACACCGACGCCGATCACCGCGCCATCGGCGGTTTGTCGATGGGAGCCATGCAGAGCGTGGCGATTGGTCTCGGACATCCCGAGCTCTTTCACTCCGTGCTTGCCTACAGCGGTGGTTTCGGGAATCTATCGCTGACGCCTGGTACGGGCGAGACCGATAGCCAGACTCCCTGGAAGGAGATCCTGGCGGATCCAGGCGCTGCGAAGAAGTCCCTGCGTCTGCTCTTCTTAGGCTGCGGTCAAGCGGAAACCGGGCTGCTGGCGCCGGGAAAGAAGCTTGTGGCCTTGCTCAAGGAAAAAGGGGTCAACGCCGTGTGGTTTGACTACCCGGGCGGACATGTTTTCAGCGTGTGGCGCAATCAATTGAATGAGAGTTTGCCGATGTTGTTCCGGAAATGAGGGTGTGCTTATGAGATGGATTGTCTTCCTGCTTACGGCTGCGGCGGCATTCGCGCAGCCAACCAATAAATGTGCCGATCTGGCCAATTTCAAGACCCCCGGCGCGAAGCTCGAGATCACCAGCGCCAACAAGGTTCCTCAGGGGCAAGCTCGCGGGGGAAGGGGAGCGGCAGGTCCGATGCTCCCCGCACATTGCCGCGTGAACGGCATCCTCGATCAGCGCACTGGAGCTGACGGTAAGACCTACGGCATCCGGTTCGCGATCGCCATGCCGGACAACTGGACCGGCCAATACTTGCAGCAGGGTGGTGGCGGTTTGAATGGAACGGTCGGCGAACCGGTGGGCGGCCAAGCGGCGGGGGATCAGCCGGCGTTGGCGCGCGGAATGGCGGTAGCGACCAGTGACACGGGCCACCAAAGTTCCGGCGGCGGCTTCGATGGCGCCTTCATGCAAGACCAACAGGCGGCGCTCGATTTCGAATACGTCGCCATCGGCCGCCTGGCCGTGCTGGCCAAGCAAGTCATCGAGACATACTACGGACGGCCGCCCTCGCACTCCTACTATGTGGGCTGTTCCACGGGAGGCCGCGAAGCGATGATCATGTCGCAGCGCTATCCGGAATACTTCGATGGGATCGTGGCCGGGTCTCCCGCGATGAGGACCGGGCACTCGAATCTGGCCACGCGCACAGTAACCGTGGCCTTGAACGCGGTTGCGCCTAAGAGCGCGGACGGAACCGCGGGGCCGGCATTGTCGGAGAGCGACAAGAAAGCAGTGATCGCAAAACTTCTGGACGCCTGCGATGCGCGCGACGGCGTAAAGGACGGCATGATATTCGATGCCACGGGATGTACGTTCAGGCCCAAGGATCTGCAATGCGCCGGGGCGAAGGCAGAAGGCTGTCTCTCCGCGGAGCAGGTGGCGGCGATCGAGAAAGGATTCGCCGGTCCCAAGGATTCGCGCGGCAGGCAAATCTACTCCGGCTGGTTCTATGACACCGGAATTGCGGCGCAGGGGCAGGGCATTCCGGGTCTGTTGAATCCCGGTCCCAGTCCCGTGGGTCGGCCGGTCACGGCGACCACGCAGGACATCGATGCCGAGGCGGCCACTGTCGAGAATAATCCAACCTCGCGCATCGGGGACAGCTACACTTGGGTGAACCTCAACAGTTACTCCTCGCACGGGGGCAAGCTGCTCTTCTACCAGGGCCTGAGCGATCCGTGGTTTTCCGCCAAGGACACCATCGACTACTACCAACGCCTGACGGCCGCCAATGGGGGATCGTCCAAGGTGATGGATTGGAGCCGTTTGTATCTCTCGCCGGGGATGGGACACTGCAACGGCGGCAGTGCGACGCTCGACAACTTCGACATGTTAAGCGCGGCAGTGAACTGGGTGGAGAAGAGCCAGGCTCCCGAATCGGTCATGGCAACCGGGCGGGCATTCCCCGGGCGCAGCCGCCCCCTGTGCGCCTACCCGGCCCACGCTCAATATAAGGGCACGGGCAACCCGGAAGATGGCGCGAATTATTCCTGCCGTCAGTAACCGTCGGACGTCATCGAAATGCACGCATCGCAGTCGGCAGTGGAAGAAAGGAAGAACATGAAATCCACCAAGGTATTTGGCGTTACGGCTGGTGTTCTGTGCTTGGGGCAGGCCTTCATGCCGGCGCTGTTCCCCCAGGCCGCAAAAACCGCGGGGTCCGATCCTCTCGTCTCGATCAGCACCGGCCAACTGCGCGGCAGCCTGACCGCCGACGGCGTGGCGGTCTTCAAGAACATCCCGTTTGCACAACCGCCCGTGGGCGACCTGCGCTGGCGGGAGCCGCTTCCGGCGAAGGCCTGGACCGGTGTTCGTGATGCGACTGCTTTCGGGCCGATGTGCAATCAAAACGACAACAAGCAACTCCCCCACAGCGAAGACTGCCTGCAACTGAACGTGTGGACGCCGAAATTTCCCATGACGTCGCGCGTACCCGTGATGGTCTGGGTCCACGGCGGAGGGAACACGGCCGGATCGGGAGTGGAGCGTTTATTTGATGGTGAAGTCCTCGCCCGTCACGGCGTCGTGGTGGTGAACGTCAACTACCGGCTCGGCATCTTCGGTTTCTTCGCGCATCCCGGGCTTACGAAAGAGTCTCCCCATCATGCCGCCGGAAACTATGGACTGGCGGATCAGATTATGGCCCTGCACTGGGTGAGAGACAACATCGCCAAGTTCGGCGGCAACCCCGCGAATGTCACGATCTTCGGCGAATCGGCAGGGGCCAGCGACGTGAACGCGCTGATCGCTTCACCGCTGACCAAGGGATTGTTCGTGAGGGTGATGGCGCAGAGCGGCCCGGCGGGCGCTCAGCCTTCTCTGGGCGAAGCGGAAAAGAGAGGAGTAGATCTGGCCGCCAAGCTTGGCTTCACCGGTGAGGAGGCGCTCGCGAAACTACGCGGGCTCTCGGACACGCAGTTGATGGAGAAGGCAGTACAGGCGGGACCAGGACTAGGAATTAACGTGGACGGCTGGGTTCTCCCCGAGCCGGCCTTGAAAGTGTACGCGGAAGGCCGCGAGCAGAAGGTGGCGTTGCTGATCGGCAACAATTCCCAGGAGATGCAGCCGCGCGGCGCGCCCGGCGATATCCGCCAGATGATTTCACAACGGTACGGCCCTCTTGCCGATCGGGCGCTGGCGGCATACGGACTGAACGGCACGGGCGATCCGAAGCCCGATCCCGAGAATGGAACCGTGACGCTGCAATTCACCACGGATAATTCGTTCCGTTGCGGCACGGTCCAGGAACTCATCTGGCACACCACCGCGGGGAATCCGAGCTACGAGTATCAGTTCTCGCGCACGGTGCACGGTCAGGAAGCGCTGGGAGCGCCGCACGCCTCTGAGATTCCCTTCATCTTCGGCACGCTCTCCGTGTGGCAGCAAATGGGGAAATACAACGATTCCGATCAACAATACGCGCCGCAGATGCAGGAATACTGGACCAACTTCGCCAAGACCGGCGATCCCAATGGCGGAAAGCTGGTGAAGTGGCCGAAGTTCGATGCGGCCGCGCGCGCGTACCTGGATTTCACGGATGGCGGCCCGGTAGCCAAAGAAGGACTGCAGAGGCAAGCCTGTGATGTGTTTATGGAGAACCAGAAGCGCCAGGGGCAGTAGGTCGCACCTCGGTATAACGGAAAGCCGGAGTATCAAGACCATGAAGAAATTGCCTGCTGTTGCATGCTTCGTCGTCGCCCTCGGAATAGCGGTCGCGGCGTCTGCTCAGAACACTGCCCTTCGTGTGGGAGCAGCCAAGGTGGACGTCACGCCCGCCGCGAACGCTCTTCCTCAAAACTATGAGGGCATCCTGGATCACATTTATTCGCGTGCCATTGTCATCGACAATGGCAGCGCTGCGGCGGCGCTCATCACCGTGGACGCGGGGGGCGTACCCGACGCGGTCTGGCAGGCTGTCTCCAAGCAACTGGAAAGCGAGCTGGGAATTCCCGCTAAGAACGTGTTGCTGACCGCGACGCACAGCCATAGTGTGCCGGGCCAGCCAGCCGGTCCGTACACTCAAAAGATCGTGGAGTCCGTGCGGCTCGCGAAGCAGCGGCTCGCGCCCGCTCGGGTGGGCTATGGGACGGGTCTTTCTTACATCAATGTCAATCGCAACATTATCGATCCGCAGACCAGGCGCTGGTGGGAGGGGCCCAACTACGAAGGCCCCTCCGACAAGACCGTCGCCGTGATCAAGTTTGAAAGCCTGAGCGGTGAGCCGATCGCGGTCTACTACAACTACGCGATGCACGGCGTTGCCGCGGGCCAACTTGACTTGGTTAGCGGGGACGCTCCGGGAACTACGTCGAAATACATTGAAGATTCGTTCGACGACAAGATTGTCGCCGTGTGGTCGAGCGGCGCGGCTGGCGATCAGAACCCGATCTATTTTCAGCAGACCTACGACCTGCGCGAAATCCGCATCAAAGACTACGCCAAGCGCGGGATCGACATCAGCAACTCGATGCCTCCTGGAGGCCAGGGTCTGAACAAGAAAGATCCTACCGTGATCAAGCTGATGAACCAGCAGAAGCAGATGATCCTCTCCATGGGACAGTTCCTGGGCGAAGAAGTGATGCACGTGATGCGCGGCATGGACCGGACGGAATCGAACATCCCGATCGACGGCCGTTACAAAACCGTCACTTGCCCGGGGCGCGAGCGCACGAACGCAGGACGAGCGGGTTTCCCTGGAGAGTACAAAGAGGGTGCTCCGGTGGCGATCCGGCTCGGGCTGCTCCAGTTGGGAGACATCATGATCGGCGCTGTGAATGCCGAGGTGTTCAATCCGATCGCCCAGCGCTTGAAGAAAGAGTCGCCTTACGCGCGGACCATGATGGCGACGCTGACCAACGGGTCGGCGCCCTCCGGATACATTCCGAACGATGCCGGCTTCGGGATGTACACGTTTGAGGTCCTGTCTTCCCGGTTGCAGCCGGGTTGCGCGGAGTCTGCCATTGTGAACGGCATTCTCGATTTGATGTCGAACTCGGGGCGGTGAACCGATGGGACAAAGCCGCGGCATGCTGCGGTGTTTGGCCAGAAAAGGAGATGACTCATGAAGCCGGCGTTTGTTTTGGCGGCATTGGGCTGCGGATTGTGCTGGGGACAGGCTGCGGACGTTTGCACGCCGTCGGTATTGAATGTCCCAGAGGCAAAGTATCCGTGTGTTTACCGTGATCATCGGGCGATGTTTCGCGTGGCTGCGCCGAACGCTCAAAAAGTGAGCGTACGAATTGCGCAGGGATTCGATATGGCGAAGGGCCCAGACGGTATCTGGACCGTGACCACGACGCCCCTGGTTGCCGGATTCCATTACTACACTCTTCAGATCGATGGAGCCGCCGTCGCCGACCCAGCGACCATGACCTTCTTTGGGTCTGGATGGCAAAATAGCGGAATTGAGGTTCCCGATCCCGGCGGAGACTTCTTCCAAGCCAAAGATGTCCCTCATGGTCACGTGAGCCAACAGTGGTATTACTCCAAGGTCACGGCGAAGTGGCGACGCTGCTTTGTCTACACACCGCCGGATTATGCGATCAACAGCAAAGGACGTTATCCGGTTTTGTACTTGCTGCACGGCTGGGGCGAAGACGAAACCGGCTGGTACGCGCAGGGCCGCGTGGATTTCATTGTGGACAATTTGATCGCGGCGGGCAAGGCCAAACCGATGATCATCGTCATGGATAATCTTAACGCCGTCAAGCCGGGTGAGGATGGAACGATATTCGCGGGTCGCGGATTGGTGCCGGCGCCAGCAGCCCCATCCGTGGGAGGGCGGGCGCCAGCCCCTGCCGGCCGAGGCGGCGGCTTGGCCAATTTTACGGGAAGCACCTTCACGGATATGATGGCCACGGACCTGATTCCCATGGTGGAGAAGACCTACCGCGTGCTTCCAGGGCGCGAGAATCGCGCCATGGCCGGACTCTCCATGGGTGGCATGCAGACCTTCCTGACGACTCTGGCGAATCTGGACAAGTTCGCCTACATCGGCGGATTCAGCGGAAGCTGTGGCGGCAGAGGCGGCGCATTCGATCCGAAGACTTCCTGCAACGGCGCTTTTGCGGATCCAGCGGCCTTCAACAAAAAAGTAAAACTGCTGTTTCTGGGGATCGGCTCCGTCGAAGGACCGGCGACAAAGGGCTTCAGCGACCAGCTCACCAAGGCCGGCATTCACAATGTCTATTTCGAATCGCAGGGCACAGCTCATGAATGGTCAACGTGGCGGCGAAGCCTGAACGACTTTGTTCCAAGGCTCTTCCGGTAGATTCGCCGTGCGCCGGAGTCTCCCCGCCCGCCATGAACGCAAGCTCCCGAGGCGATGCACCACGGAGGCGGCTCAGGCTCGCGGAGCTGATAACTGGTGCGAACGGCCCTGACTACGGTAGATGCTTCGATTCATCACGGCAGCGGATGGTTCGAGAACCAAAAAGAATTGTTCCGCGCCGTCACCTGCTATATCCTTTTGGGATCGATTCCGCGCGAGTTCTGACTGGGCGATAGGAGGTGCCGCGATCAGGTTTGTTCCTGCGCTACAGTGTCCCGCGGCGCCCGCTTCGGGAGAGCAGGGAAAAGGGCTGTTTTCCGGTTTTGAGGGAGTAGGGTCCGGACTTGCCGAACCACGCGGAAACCTCCGGTTGCCGATCTTCAATATTCGCGACAGATCAGACATTCATGTTGAGAATGTATAGATGATTTCAGCGCACCACGAAGGTACGGGTGCCCTCCGCCTACGGAGACGGCACAGGTCACGGCGTAAACGTGCAACCAGACCAATGGCGGCGGTTTCGTATGATCGCCGTCGCGCTGCTGCTTTGGCAATTATGAACGATCAAGAGGCAGTCAAGATGTTCGTCGATGCGAATCGCTGGTAGCGCCAGGACCCGCGATGGCATTTACCCAAGAAAGGAAATAACTAGCCGTCATGAATTATTCGCGCGTTTGCTTGATTCTCGCCGCAGGGGCCGCCGTACTGATTTGGTCTGCTGGAGCCGGCGCGCAAGCTCCGGCCGGTTCCAAGACCATCACGGAGGCGGACTGCACCGCCACTAAATTTGGTGACAGCATTCCGGTTTCCGCGATCGGGGAACCGGTATCCGCCGTTACCCTGAGCGCTCCGCGTTGGAATGCGGCGGCGAAGAATGGCGGACCGTACTGCACGGTAAACGGATCCATCGCGCCGTTGGATAAGGCAACGACGGCCCGTCCGATCAACTTTTCCGTTGCGCTGCCGTCGAGCTGGAATGGACGTTCGGTACAGTTGGGCGGCGGCGGAATGAACGGAACCATCCCCGGGCTGGCCGGCGCGCAGCTGGCGCAGGGGTACGTCACGTATGGAAGTGACTCCGGCCACCAGATGGGAGGATTCAGCGGCGGTGCGCCAGGTTTTGGTGCGCCGAAAGGCGGTCCCGGCGGAGGCACGAAGGGTGGGGACGGCGCGGCCAAGGGTGCATTCGGCGGAGGCGTCCCGAGAGGACCTGGTCCCGGCGCAGCGAAGGGACCGGCGGGTCCCAACCCGGCGGATGAGTGGGGCCTCAACGACGAAGCGATCAAGAACCTGGGCTACATGCAGATGAAGAAGACGCATGATGCCGCGATGATCCTGATCGAGCGTCTGTATGGCTCCAAACCCAAGTACAACTATTACCTCGGTTCTTCACAAGGCGGCCGCGAGGGACTGACCGTGGCGCAGCGGTATCCGGCCGACTACGACGGGGTGGCCGCGAATGTGCCGATCGTGGATTTCTCGTCACTCATGCTTGCTCCGGAACTCATCAGAATCCAGGAGAAGCCCGCCGCGAATTGGGTTCCACCCGCCAAGATCAACGTGATCCGCGGCGAGTTCGTGCGCCAATGCGACAAGCTCGACGGCTTGGTGGACGGGATCATGAACAACTACATGGCGTGCCGCGCGATCTTCGACGTGAAGCAAGGCGCGAAGAACCGTCATCCCTGGGCGTCCAAACGCTGCCCAAATAACGTCGATCCCAATCCCGCCGATACGAGCGCCAATGCATGCCTCACCGATGGCCAGATCTCGACACTGGAATTTGTCTATAGCCGCTATCCTTTCGCGGCTCCTCTGGCGAACGGCGTGAAGAGCTTCGGGATGTGGGTGCCAAACATCGACCCGAGCGGAAGCGGCTTGATTCTCCCCGCACGGTTTCGAGGGCAGGAGGGCGCGCCGGCGGATGCGCCGATGCACACCCAGTTGGGCGGCCTTGGCGTGATTGGCTTCCTGATGAAGGACCTTTCCGCAAACCCCCTGGATTACGTGGAGGGCGGCAAGTTCGAGGCGCGCCGGGCAGAGCTTTCACCGTGGCTGGATTCTACGAATCCAGATCTCTCCGCTTTCTTAAAGCGAGGCGGCAAGATGATCGTCGCGATCGGCACGAACGATACGCTGGCATCGCCGGGGGCGCAACTCGACTACTACCAGTCCGTGATCGACAAGTTGGGCCGCTCGAAGGTCGACAGCTTCGCGCGGCTCTACGTTCTCCCGCAAACTGGTCACGGCCTCACCGGCAACAATTATGCGACGGATGGCGACGGCAAGCAGATTGAGTCCAAACCGATTCCGAACACTTTCGATCGCTTCGCACTGCTGGTGGACTGGGTGGAAAATGGGAAGGCGCCTGGCAAGTCGATCAAAGTGATCGGCGGTCAACGGAGCCTCCCGATGTGCTCGTATCCGGAATATCCGAAGTACACCAAGGGTCCAGCTGAGGCCGCGGAGTCCTACAGTTGTAGCGCGAAGTAGGGCGGCTCGGGGTGGACCACCATCCTCCCTTGACGCCTCGACCTAGCCAGCGTTCGCGTTCGTCATCTCCGGAATTGCAAAGGGCCGCACAGTCAATGCGACTGCGCGGCCCCTGTTCCCTTTTAGTCAAACCCTGAGATGGCCTGCCTTATCTTTTCCGTTCGCCGAAGAACTTAAAGATATCAGGCATGCTCTGCGTGATGACGGTGCCGTGGTCCGCGCCCGGCAGCTCCATGTACTTGAAGTCTTTCATCTTGAGATCCGTCGCCGTCTTGGCCCAGCGCCGGCCGACGTCGGTGGGAACGACGGTGTCCGCATCCCCGTGTGCCAGGAACAGCGGCATCTTGTCTTTCACGGGGGCCAGGCTTTCCGGTTGCATCAGGAACGCGGCGGGAGCCATCGCGGCAACCGCTGCCCATTGGTCCACGTATTTGGGCCCCAGGAACAGTGCGCCGGCGCCGCCCATGGAGTGGCCCATCAGGTAAGTGCGTTTGTCGTCGACGTTGAATTCCTTGCGAACAATAGCGAGAACATTCAGCACGTCCTTTTCGCTGAGCTCCGCCAGATTTGGAGGCTCAGGCGTGGGCTGTGCGCCACCCGGACCTTTGGCCGCGCCAGGTCCTTTAGCCGCGCCAGGCCCGCCTCCTGGACCCTTGGCCGCGCCGGGCCCTCTGCCTGGACCGCCGCCGCCCATTACGATGACGGGCGAGCCAAACCAGCCTTGGGTGTTATAGCCCATAGGGCCGACCAAGATGTAACCACCGGCTTCCGCCAAGTCCAGTGCGTTGCCTCGCAATAACGAGTTGCCATCGCCGTAGACGCCGTGCAGCGCCACAATCAGCGGATTCTTCTTCTGCTTGGATACTTTGGAGGATACGAATAATGCGTAGGGAATTTCCTCGTTGGTATCGGCAAAATGATAGGTGCGCTGCTGGACGCGAGGGTCCGGCGCTTTACCTACGCCGCCCTTGGGTGCTCCTCCGGTTGGAGCCTGGCCGAACGCGGCGGGTCTCTGGACGATCAAACAACCCAGCATCACCGCCAGGCTCATGGAGCCCAGAGCGGCAAACTTCCTGGTCTTGGTCATATGTGTGTCCCTTTTCACTTGGTATGCTTCGCGAAGAATTCGATGATCGGCTTCTGGCCGGATTCAATGACTGGACCGTGAGTGATGCCCGGCTGCTTGACGAATTCGTAATCAATCTTCAGTTCCTTCATCACTTCTACCCAGCCCTCGGTGTTCGTAACCGGAACAACCTCGTCGATGTCTCCGTGCACAATCATTACGGGAACCTTCGCATCCTTCATGGGCTGCAGGGTTTCTTTCCTGGTTTGCCAGAACGCCGCGGGGGCTTCCGCGCCGACTGCCGCAAACATGTTGGCGTACTTGGAGCCCAGGAACAGCGCGCCGGCACCGCCCATGGAGTGACCCATGATGTAGATCCGTTTGTCATCCACGTTGAACTCCTTACGGACCATCGCGATCACGTTCATCACGTCTTTTTCGCTGAGTTCCGAGACGTTCGCGGGCTGATTTCCTCCGCCGACGCCGGCATTGCCTCTGGCCGCGCCCTCTGCGGGACCCTTCGCCGCCGCATCCGGGGCACCACCCGGAGCTCCTTTACCTTTGCCTCGGCCGCCACCGCCGCCCACGCCAGGCGAGCCGTACCATCCGCTGGTGTTGTAGCCCATCGGCGCACCCAGAATGTAGCCGCCCTCTTCCGCGAGATCGACCGCCGTCTTCGACATCATGATCGTCTGGGGAGCGCCCAAGCCATGCAGCGTCACCACCAAGGCAGCTTTCTGATCCTTCTTCACCTTCGAGGACACGTAGAGGGAATACGGCAGATCCTCATTGGTGTCGGCAAAATGATAGGTACGGGTCTGGGCACGGGAGTCCTGTGCGAAACCTTTTCCGCCGCCTTTGCCGCCCTTTGCCGCGGCCGGAGGCTGTGCGCGCGCGGTGTCAGCTAAATTCAGAGTCAGCCATCCGGCGATTGCCGCGAAGACAATTGCCGTGGTGGTCCGAATGCAGATTCTCATGTGGAACTCCTTTGTCCGTTGCTGAGGAACCAGTCCCCGCGATTGTACAGTAGGCGCAGGTCTACACTCCAATAATTAAACGCGATCAAACCAGAGCAAGTTTGAATTGTTTCCGACGCCCGAAATCCGCTACATCTTGGTACGCAAGGGGATTCATGCAGACGCAAGTTGGAATCATCGGGGGCAGGACCGGCCGGTCGTTTGTTAGGACAGATCCTGCACCGAAAAGGGATCGATTTTGTAATTCTCGAAAGCCGCACAATCAGGACTATGTCATCGATCGCGTGCGGGCAGGCGTGCTGGAACAGTTCACCGCCGATCTGATGACGGAGCTGGGGGCCGGGGACCGCCTGCAGCGCGAAGGTATGCGCCACGACGACGTCTACGTCAGTTTTGGCGGGAGACGCCACTTGATTCCGCTGGCAGAGCTGACGGCCGCCAAAGCGATCTACGTTTACGGACAGAACGAAGTCGTCAAGGACCTGATGAACGTGCGGGTTGACACTGGCCGTCCGCTGCATTACGAGGTGTCGAACGTGTCAGTTCACGACATCGGGACGGAGACGCCGAGGATTCGTTACCGGCACGACGGTTCCGATCAAGAGCTCGCGTGCGACTTTATCGCCGGTTGCGACGGATTCACGGCATCTGCCGTCCGGCCTTGGCCGCGGCCCCTGGGGACGGAATCACGTTTTATGACTGAACCTATCCGTGCGGCTGGGTAGGGACTCTGGCGGAGGCGCCGCCTTCCTCCGATGCACTGCTCTACACGTACCAAGAGCGAGGCTTTGGGCTGTACAGCATGCGCTCGCAGACGATCACGCGGCTGTATTTCCAGGTGCCGCTCCATGAAGACATCCGCAACTGGTCCGATGAGGGCATCTGGGAAGAAATGCTCGCACGCATGAACACGGACGATGGGTGGAAGCTCGAACGTTGGCCCGATCATCAACAAGAACGTAACGCCGATGCGCAGTTTCGTGACCGCGCCGATGCATGCAGGCCGCCTCTTCCTGGCCGGCGACGCGGCGCACATCGTTCCTCCGACCGGCGCCAAAGGACCAACTTAGCTGCCGCCGACGTGCTTTTGCTCGGCAAGGGCGCTCGCGCAGTTCTATTGCAAGGGCAAGGCCGATCTCCTGACGCATTACTCGTGCGATGCGCTGAAGCGCGTTTGGAAGTCGCAACGATTTTCCTGGTGGATGACTCAGACACTGCACCAGTTTCCGGTTGAGAATCCGTTGGATTATCAGCGGCAACTCGCCGACCTGGACTACCTCACAGGCTCGAAGGCCGCCATGACGAGTCTTGCTGAAAACTATGCTGGACTTCCCCTCCAAGTGAGCATCTAGCCCCTTGATCGCTTGCGTCCATGGACGCTGGCTGGAACCCTGGCCCTCGCCGCGTGGTGTCGCCTGAAGCGTTGAAGAATCCGGGTGAGTTCTGAGCTGTAGCGAATCGCAGAGGTTCGGCGAGTTGATTCTCTGCTTCCATTGAAGCGTAGCTTGGAATGGCTACTTGCCCGCGTTGGGGTAGCCTTGCCAGACGTATTCCAGGGCCTGCGGCAGGGTCTGCGCAATCACTTTACTATCCACGTGACCTGCATTCTTTGCGTAAACAAACTGGTAATGATAACCCTTGTTTTTCAGGACACCCGCCAGCCGCTCGTTCGCGATCACCCAATTTCTGCGATCAGCCGACGCCGTCTTTGCACCGATGTCGTTTTCCGATACGTGCATCCAGATGCGAAACGGTTTGACCGGATTGTCGGGGAAGAAATGCTCCGGGTATTCATACGCGCCGTGCGGCGCATCCGGACCATTCCGCAGATTCACGAAGGTGCCAGAGTAGGACAGCACTCGATGGTACAGCTCCGGTTTGAACCAGGCCATGGTGAGAGCCATCGCGCCACCGGAACTGCCGCCGTAGGCCATGCGCCCTTCGGGGTTCTTGGTTAGTTTGACGCTGGTTTCTTTTTCGACGCGCGGCAAAACTTCAGTCTCAACGAAGTCGGCGAACAGGGGCGAAACCGTGTCGTATTCCAGGCTGCGCTCAGTGCCCCCGTTGGCGACCATCACGGCAACCATCACGGGCAGGCGGTGGTCCGCAATCATGTTGTCGAGAATGTTCGCCAGTTGACGGTCACGCAAGCCGTAGGAGTCGGCGGAGAAAATGAACGGTGCGGCCGTGCCTGGCACATATTGGCTGGGGATGTAGACCGAGACCAGACGGTCAAACGCGCCGTCGACGCCCGGGTAGATCTTGCTGTCGGCGGAGTTCAGATAGAACTCGATGAGCTTTCCGTGAGGAACCCCCACCCGCAGAGTTTGTTCCGGCGCAGGAGCGTAGTCCGGTCCCGTTGAATAGTCTCCGTCGCCGGAGCCTTTGGTCCAGGTAGGCAGGTTGGCGAGCTTCGCAATTTCGGCCAGATCTTCGGGCGTTGCCGCCGCCTGCGGCGGACCGCCCTTTGCTCCACCCCGACCTTTGGGCGCGCCCTGAGCCGGGGCTTGGGCCACCATCTGGGCCGCAACTAGGGCGACGAGCAAAATAACCGCGGCTGCACCGATCAGGAACCGTCGATTCATAGCAATTCTCCTCGCAACTGAAGGGCGCCCTTGAAAGCATACCCGCTGAACGCCCCTTCGGAGTCTACCAAAGGAACCCTAGGAACGCGAGCTAAGGTGCGAGCGTGCTATTTCCCGCACGGGTGCGCCTCAAAACGGACCGAATACCATGTCGGACTTCCTCTCGACACCTTATCGATCAAGCAGTAGGGCCGTGCCTGCCGTTCATCTCTGCAAGTAGCAGGCATCAGCCGTACGAAGGCGTGGAGAACCTTGCAGGCCGTAGCTTCGCGGTGAGTAAGCAGCCCAAGTTCCGCTTCGGATGGATGTCGCCGATCACCCTTTTCCGGCATGCTCCGAGAGTGAACTCGCTTCAGCCGCCGGTCTGTTAGGCTAAGAGCCGCTACCGCCACGAACCGAAACTCTTATGCACTTCCGAGGACTTGATCTCAACCTGCTGGTGGTGCTGGACACGCTGATCACGGAGCGCAGCATTTCCCGCACTGGCGAGAAAATCCACCTCAGCCAACCCGCCACCAGCGGAGCCTTGGCCCGTCTTCGCGAATATTTCAAGGACGATCTGCTGGTCCCGTTAGGACGCAAAATGATTCTGACGCCTCTGGCGGAAGAACTGGCCCACCCGGTGCGGCAGGTTCTCCTCCAGACTGAGGCGATTATCCACCGCAACCCGGCCTTTTCGCCCGCGACCTCGGACCGCGCGTTCCGGCTTGTCATGTCGGATTACGTGGCGGCCACGTTGATGAGCCGCGCTCTTCCGGAGATCGAGCGGCAGGCGCCGCGGATCAAGGTTCATGTTTTGGTTCCCGGAGCACGCACGGACTGGATCGAACGCGGAGAGGCGGATCTGATGATCATGCCCCACCAATATCTTTCTGCGAATCATCCTTCGGAGCCGCTGTTTGAGGACGATTTTGTCTGTATCGCCTGGGCCGGCAACACTTCGCTTCGCAAACGTTCGATCTCGTTGCCCGACTATCTGCGGCTGGGGCACGTTGTGGTCCGCTTCGGCGAGCAGCAGGAGGTGCCAGCCTTCGAGGAGAAGTTTATGGAGCATTTCAGCGAAGCCCGGCGCATCGAGGTGGTCACCACCGGCTTCACCCTGGTCCCCCCGCTGATCATCGGGACGACGCGCATCGCGACCCTACACCGGAGGCTCGCTGAGTTCTCCGCTAAGCATCTGCCTCTCAAGATCTTCAAACCGCCGGTGGAGATCCCTCCGATGGTGGAATCGATGCAGTGGCACACCGTTCGCGGCGCGGACCCCGGCCTTCGATGGATGCGCGTCGTGCTTAAGGCTTGCTGCGCACAGGACTCTTGAGACTCTTATAGACCGCCTCGACGAACATCTCCGTGGTCCACGGGCCGGTGTTCGCGCCATAGCGAGTTTCGTAGTCCGCGGTAACCCTTCCCGCTTTCACCTGCTCAATCGATGCACCAGCCGCGATCAGAGCTTTCACGCGATCGCGAATAATCGCGACCATATCGCGGTACTCCGCGACTTCGTGTTCGTCGCACAGGTACCCTCGCCCGGGAACGACCAGTGTTCCGCCTTCGCCGGAATGCTCGAACACCGTCTGCGAAAGGATCGTATCCAAAGCGTCAATCTCCCCTTGAACGCTGCCGCCGTTGGCCAGATCGAGAAACGGAAACTGCGTGGTGTCAAACACGTCTCCGGCGACGATTACATCGGCGCGCCGGAAATGGACGATGCTGTCGCCGTCGGTGCTCGCGTTGGGGACGTAAAACATCTCGATGCTGTCGCCGTTGTGGAACTTGCGCCTTCGGCCGGCCATATAGGTGTCGATCGGCCAAGCGCCGGAGGGCGCGGGCGGATTCCCCAGCGAACCATCCATTCGGGCCGTGACATTTTCATGCGCCATGATCGCGGCGGTGGAGCCCGCTCCCGGTGTGCCCAAGGCCAGGAATGTTCCCACCACGCTCGGATCGGATCCGGCATTCTTCAATTTCTCATTGCCACCCGTGTGGCCGGCATGGAGGCTGGTGTTGGCGATGAACTGGATGGGTTTCACCGAGAGCCGCCGTATGGCTGCCAGCACCTTATCCGTCAGTTGGCCCGAGCCGGAATCCACCACAAACGCGCCTTCGTCGCCGGTCTGGACGACGATATTCGCTCCGTCGCCCACCAGCATGTACACGTTCTCGCGCGCGGGCAACACGTGAATGTCTCCGTCGTGAGGATCGGGATCGACGGCGCGGCTCGTCAAGGGGGGCCCCGGGGCGGGAAGCGTGCGCGCGCGAGCCTCAGCGTCGCTTGCTCTCGCCAGATTCTGCTGGAATTCGCCGTACAGCGTTTGCGAACCTCCCAAAGCGCCCAGCAGCGCGATCTCATGTTTCTTCGCGTATTCGTCCAGGTAGGGATGCTTGCCGAACAGATAGTTCGGCACTTCGTCATCGGCGCGGCCGAACACTTGCTCGCTGTCGTCGCAAGGGAACAGCCATGCGCCGGGATCGGTAGGCTGGCGGAAGAAGTCGGTCGTCTTGATCAACGGCTCGGCAAGAAAAACCGGATCGTTGATCACGGAAGTGTAGGTAACGTGATCGCCGTGCCGCACGAAGAATTCGGTAAGCGTGGCCTGATCGCTCTCCGGAGCTCCGTTGCGCCGGAGCCAGCCCTGTTTGAGATGAGTGGTCTCGACGCGCAGCGCGTTTCCGGCGAACTCGCCGGTGGAGAATCCCATCCAGGTGTGCGGCGCATAGGCCGGAGGATGCGGCCGGCCGTCCATCCAGATCACGCGATGCCCCTCGAAGGTTTGCGAATACCAATGAATGGCGATCAGCGTCTGCAACTTAGCATCGCGCTCCTCCCAGACGCGCGTATTGCCGATAGCGCGCACTGAATAGGGAGCGACGTATCCGTCGCACTGGTGAAAGCGCGAGGTGAGGCGCGAGGTGTCGTAAGAGAGTGCCCACAAACGTCCCGCTTCGTTGATCGGGATACCGCCGAAATCCACCAATTCCGGTCCCGCGCCGCGCTCCGCGCTGTCCTCCTGGAGATTGGCGGTCCACCAGCCGGAGAAGTCGATGGCGGGGGCTGGTCCACCGCCGCGTCCTCCCGGGCCTGCAGGTCCCGGGGGCGGACCCTGCGCGAGCGCCAGCAACCCGCCGCCCAGCAGCGTAACGATCAACCGTAAAGCCAAACCGGAGACTCTCATGATCATTTCACCGAGCACGGACCCGGCGTCCAGCCGTTGGCATCCGGCTGCTTCATGAAGTGCACGCTGTACCAGTAAGGCGTGGTCAGAAACTCAGGATCGGTCACCTCGACTGACGCTACCAGCAGCGTGTCTCCGCCGGGAACCTGGAACAGGTCGTAGAACTCGGTGAAGGTCGCGGTGGCGCCGTAGGGTATGCCGTTGCGCGCCAAGTAGCCGGGTTTGGCCTGCGTGGTGACCACTTTCAGCGACCCTCCCACACTCGCGCCGCCCCCCAGTTGGAACCCGCTGATCGCGGGCCGCAGACGATCCCAGGACGCCATTGACACGCCCTGCGAATCTCCCGCTTTGCCGCGGGGCTGCGCGAAGGAGAACCACCGCGTCTGGCTGCCGGAATCGGCCTCCATTTTGAGAACGTCTTCGCCGTCCCAAGTAATGTGAAGCCGTCCGGGCATGCGCAGGATCCCGCCCACGCCATACGCCTTGCATGCGTCTCCCGAAGCGATGTCTTTGTCCGGGTCCCACCCGGCGGCCACGCGCCGTCCGGCGGCGTTGACGGGGATGCCGCCGGGGTCGCCCTTCGGAGCGGCGGAGATCCGATACCGCCAGTCCTCGGTAATCTGAGCGACCCAGTAGCCGGTGGGATCGAACGAGGCCGCGCGTTTCGCGCTCGCGGGGCCGCCTCTCGGAGGCCCGGGAGCTTGCGCCCAAAGCGGACAAATGCCGGCCAGCAGGGCAACCGGGAGGAGCGCTGAAGGCCGCATTAGTTTCCCTTCCGTAGAAGCTGTGCCTGAGCGCACTCCGACATCACGTTCAAGAACGCGGCGTAGGCTTGCTCGCCGATCACGAAGGGATGCGGCTGCTGAGCGCCGCGCTGTTTGAGCAATTGCAATCGCGCCGCGAAGCCGTCCATCAGCGGGTGATTCTGAACCTCGACCGTCACGTGGTTTTCCGCCGCGATCCTGGCGTAGCGGGGGACGGACTGGATGTAATCGCGCAGGCCTTGGGCGGAAACGAACCCCGGCGTCAGCACCGTGCCGCCGAACAGACCGGCCATGTACTTCTTGCCGTTGTCGAACACCGGAAAGATCAGCGCCAGCGCGCCGGGCGTGTGTCCAGGGATTAACACCGGAAGGATGCTCGTGTCGCCCAGCACAATCGGTTGCAAGTCCGCCACCACCTGGTCGCGCTTGGGCTGTGGAGCAGGCGCTCCTTTGCCTTGCGCCGGCGGGGCATCGAGAAGGTCCCAATCCGCCTTCGAAAGGAACACCTTGGCTCCGTAGGTGTCCTGCAGATAACGCGCTGCGCCGAAGTGGTCGGAGTGGCCGTGCGTCACGATCACGTAGCGCACCTGGGCCGAATCGAAATGAAGCGCTTTTAGACCCGGAATTAAGACCGAGTCGACTTGTTCGGGATAACCGGCATCAATGAGAATGAGACCCTGGCTGGTTTGAAGAATGTAGACCACCGTTCCGACGCTGCCCACAACGGAGAGGTTGTCGAAGAGACGGGTGGGCGCGATGGCCGGATCGGTGGGGCGATTCGGCGAGGAGGACTCCGAGCAAAAGTAGTTCGCGGCCTCTCGCCAGGTCGGGCCGGCGGAGCGCAGCGCGTTGTCGATATGGTTCTGGATCGCCGCGCTGTCCTGAGCTCTGGCAGGCAGGAACGTCAGTGCAGGCAGGACTACGACCGTCAACGCGCGCCCCAGGAATCTCAACTTCATCTGCCTGCGCCCTTGCCGCCCGCTTCGTCGCGCACCCTCTGGTTGAACCGGTATTCTTCAGTGGGAACGCAGTAAATCTGCTCATCCCAGCGCTTCGATTTTTCCCGGTCGATGTGGAAGATCTTGGTGTCGCTCACCCAGGGCCGGGTGTACACTTCCGGATCCGTCAGCGTCATGGCCAGTTCCAGCGTGTCTTTGTCCACGCGCCGGTAACGTTCCTGAAGGCGCATGTTCTCGCTATGGGGGTAGCCGAATTTGTCCAGCCAGGTTCGCTCGTCGAACCCGGCGCTCTCCACCACGAAGACATTCCCGTCCCATCGCCCCACCGAGGTTCCGTTCCAGGTGGGCTCCAAATCGTCGCCCTTCGGCAGCTGGCGCCCGTCCGTGAAAACCTCGCGCCAGTCGTGGTGCCATTCGAAGAACTGGATGATCCGCCCGGGGATCTGAACAATCTCCATGGTCTGGTGCGGCGTGATGACCTCGGTATTCAACAGCCGGGGAATCCCCAAGGGATCGCAGGTTCCCATCGGATCGTTGCCGATGGCCGGGGGCACGGCGCGTGGACCGTAGCCGGGTTTGTTCTGATCGAACTTCGCCTTGCCTGCTTCCGTCAACGGAGCCTCCTCGGTACCCTGCCGGTTGCCCTGGCCCGAGAAGACGTTGCTGAAGGTCTGAAAACGGCTGGTGCGATTCCAATGGCCCGAAAGGTCGTGAGGGTCGAAATCGGCCCTATTCTGGGCGGCCGTTTGCGCCACTATGGGCAGCCCGGCGACGGCTATCAACACAAGGGCTCGGTTGATCGCGTTCGGCTGGTTCATTGCTTGCCCTTTGCCCCGCCCGGCCCGGCGCCGGGCCCAAGGGGCCACTCCTGGCCGTTCACCTTGAGCTCCTTGGCGAGGCATGCCTTGGCTCCGGCAACTTTGGAAGGATTGCAGGTTAACACGATCTGGTCGCCCGCTTTCATCGTGTTTCGGCTCCAACCTGCCTTCATGTTCTTCAGCATCAAAGGGGAGGGGAGCAGCTCCGCGGCCCAGTGGGCGGCCTCTCCTGGTTCGTTCTTGACGTCGAAGTAGATCTGTGGGTGGGGATTCGCAAAGTCCCACTCGGTCACGGTGCCAGCGACCGTAATTGTTTTGTCCAACTGGTAAGAGATGTTACTTCCATGATGGGCAAAAGCAAGATAGGCCGAAGCAACCAGCGTGACCGCGACAGAAAGAGAACGGAAACCGCGGTGAGCCATGCCGGGCCAGTATAACGCGCACGCCAATGCGCTAGAAATCGTTTGTTGCGATGGGAGCCATTCGTCGTACGGATAACCTCATGCTTCTGCTTTCCGGGCACGCCCGTGCTAAAAACCGCCCGATCAGGGATGGAGTAGCTTGTGTAACTGCATCCAGTCCAGAAGGCGATCTGGCCAAGTGTCCACGGGGACACTCCGCTTCGCCATCGCGAAACCGGCGTTCACCTGGTCGTAGACGTGAATTTCCGCCGGTTTGCCGGCCTTCTTCCATTCGGCGAACAACGCCAGGCAGCCGTTGGTGACATTGAAGTGATTGGAACCGATTGCGATGAACAGAGGAGGCGCGTTGACGGGAACCTTCACGTCCTGAAGCGACGGACCATAGACCGAGATCAGGAAGTCAGCGGACGCGCCCGGCTCGTTGGCCCGCACGGTTCCCACCGACACACCTCCACCCGCAGAGAAACCCATCATCCCGACGCGCTTCGGATCGACATGCCACTTCGCGGCATTCTGGCGCACCAGCCGCAAGGCCTGCTGGGCATCGGCGATGCCCATGCGCAACACTTCATCGAGCACGGCGTCGCCCGGCGCTGGATTTGCGTTGCCCTTCACGATCGTCAGTTCCTGGCGCGCCGAGCCGCCCTCGGCCGGAGCTCCGCCACCGTTGCTCTGACCCGGTTGCTGCTGGCGAAGGCGATACTTTAGAACGAACGCCGCGACGCCCTTGCTATTCGACCATTCGGCCACTCGGGTGCAACAACGATACCGTCACCGTTCGCGTTCGTAGCCTGCGGCAGATACACGGTCAGAGTTGGGTCGCTGACGTTCGTGGCGACTCGGTTGCGGCCACGGTTCTAGATGGACTCCGGAACCTTCCAGTTCTCCGAGCCCGGAGCCTTGCCAGGCCACAGCCGCAACTCCGCGGGATCGGCGGCGAAAACGCGCACGCTCAAGCTGAGCATACAAAGGAGCCGCGCTACTTGGGATGATTTGATGTTGATCTCCTTTTTGATGCGCCATGCGGGACTATGTCTCACGGCCTAAGTAGTTTTTCGGCTCTCCCGGTTGAGCAATTGAATGAAGCGTCGCAGTGCCGGCGTCCGATCCCTGCGCCGCCACAGCCCAATCAGGTCGGCGTGCGCCGGAGCACCGCCAATATCCCGATAAATGCAACCTCGGATACGCAGGTGCTGACGGAAGGACTCCGGCACGAGCGCAACTCCCACCTGGCCGGAAACAAGAAAGGCCGCCGTCGTGAGCAAGCGGGTTGGTTGCACGCGAGGCGCCGCTATTCCGTTTGAATGGAGCGTATTGAGGACGAGTTCATGAAAGCCGGGGACGGATTGCTGGCGCGGAATCAGAAACGTTTCCTCCGCCAAATCCCGAAGCCGTAACTTGTCTTTTCCGGCCGCGGCATGGCCCGTGGGTATGGCTGCAATCAGGCGCTCGCGCGAAACCAGGGCTGAATCGAAGGCGGGATCCTGAATCGATAAGAAGAGGAGTCCGATATCGATCGTCTCCTTTTTCAAGGCATCCACCTGTTCGCTCGGTTCCATCTCATGAATGTCGATGTTGATGTGCGGCGACTCGCGGCGGAACGTGCGCAACATCTCCGGCAGATAGCTGCAGACCGCGGTGCTGACCACACCGATGCCAAGCGAGCCGGCTTCCCCCTGCCCAATCCTGGTTGCCTCCCGCACCGCCTGATCCATCTGTTCAAGAATCCGCGTGGCGCGAACCAGAAATACCTCTCCTGCCTCGGTGAGTCGAACCCGGCGATTGGTCCGCTCCAATAACTGAGTTCCCAGTTCGTATTCCAGTTGCTTGATCTGGTGACTGAGCGACGGTTGGGAAACGTTCAGTTGGAGAGCAGCACGGGTAAAGTGGAGTTCTTCGGCCAGTACACAGAAGAAGCGGAGATGTCTGATTTCCATGATGCCTGCTTCGGGCGGGATCGTTCGATGCGTCCGTCTCTTAAGGGGTAATTCCCAGCGGAAACTGCGGAGGATGACGGTAGACTCCCTGTTTGTCCCGCTCGCATTCATGTTCCAGCAGTTGGAAGGTCGGCTCCGCATGCCGGGCCAGATCCAGACGCACGGTCCAAGGGCGTTGGTAAACCTCTGGATCGTCGAGAGTCGTTTCATAGCGAAGCGTATTCGGTGCCGTGCGAGTATACCGCTCCACCACGTGCAGATTGGCGCTGTGGTAGTTGCCCGCGCCATCCAGCCACGTTTCAGACTTGAAGTTCGTGACATCGACGACGAGGGTGTTGCCCTCCCAGCGTCCGCGTGAATCGCCCATGTAAAACTCGATGCCGTCGTCATAGTGAGGACGGCCATCGGTGAAGATGACGCGATAGGCGTGCACGTGCTGGTAGACAATGATCACGCGGTCGGCATTCTGGAAGATCTGAAAGGGTTCCGGGAGCAGTGTCGCACGGGGAACGCCAGGCTGGAAGCAGGCGCGCAGCGGATCCGCATTCACACGGTCGCGGAAGTTGGACGCTTGGGTGGCACGCGCCGGGGTTCGATACGGGATCTTTCCGTTGGCCGGATCCACGATCGTCTTGTCGCCTTCCAGATTGCGGTACGCCGTCCCCTTGGCTTGCCAGATGCCGCGCAAATCCGGAGCGGCCTGTGCCCACAGCCTGCTCGCGATCACGATCAGCAACAGCGCCGCTCGCGTCATTTCGACGACCCGCCGACGGGAGGAAGATGCTGGGCATCCCTTTCGCCTTCAATACAGCCGTATTCCAGCAACTCCACATCGGCCGGACGCCGCCGCAGGGGGACCCGCATCGTCACGGGCTGCGAGAACACTTTGGGATTGGTTACCGTGGCTTCGTACGCCAGCGTGTCCTTGCCTGTCAGCCGAAAACGCTCGACCACTGTGGCGCCTGCACCGACGAAATTGCCGGCTTGATCCAACCAGCCTTTTCCATTCAAGCCGCGCACCTCCACCACGAGGGTGTCGCCATCCCAGTGTCCGCGCGAATCGCCGTTCCAGGAGGAATAGCTCGGCAGAAACGGACGGCCGTCCGTGGGGATGATGCGGACGCCGTGCTCGGTTTCGGTCAGAATCACCACGTACGTGCCGTCCTGAAGGATTTCAAGGGGAAACGGGGGAAAGAGGACGCGTGGCACGCCGTGCATGTGACACTGGCCCACGGGGTCGCGTTCGCGATGGGCGTCGTTGTCTTCGGCGATCGCGCGCATCCCGGGAAGATACGGAAGTTTTCCGCCGGGCGGATCCACGATAACAGAGGGTCCGGCGGGCGTTCCATACTTCGCCTCGTGCTCTTCCACGTTGAAGGCGGCGGAAAGTGTCGCCGCCATCCAGATACCGCCGAAGTCGGGATGGCCATCGGCCAAGCGGGAAGGTGCGAACGGCACAGCCTTGGCGCCACCGGCAGCGGGCTGCGCGGCGGCAGGGACCGTGATGACACACAGAAACAGGAGGAGCCGGCGCATGGGCCCTACTTGGCGCTATCGCGCGATGATGCGCCGCTCAACTGGCGCCCATCGGGTAACTTTACCTGACTTGCGTTGGCCGTGTGCGATCCGTCCTTCGCGCGAAAGGCATCGATCGTGATATGGTCGCCTGTGCGAAGCGAATCTTTGCGCCATCCACGCCGAAACAGGGCGTTTGTGCTCCCGGTTTCCACCGCCCAATGTTCGACTACGCCTTCCGGCTTCTTGATATCGAGATAGATCCAGGAGTGGGGGTTGGAGAAATCGAACTTCACGACGGTACCGTCTAGCGTGACGGGCTGCTTGTCGTCAAACTCCGCGCTAAACGAATGATGGGCCGCGACCGGAAGCGCAGCCAACAATAAAGGTAGAAGAAAGAGCGCTCGCATCACGTTTTTCCGCCAAGCCCAGCAGGTCATCCATGAGACCCCCTAAGAGATGGCTGAACCCCGCTGGTTGGACCTGATCATGTGACATGCTACCACGCTCCCTCACGAATGTATACAAGTATCCCGGGGGCCCGGGTGTCCGGCTAAGAACTCCGCCGGATCAATTGCGCCCCCGGGATGTCGCGCCAGGACTCTGCTTTTGACAACACTGCCTCCAGATTGCGGCGCGTCAATGCGACATGCTCCCGAGTCAGTTTCTCCGCCAGCTCCAATTGCCGGCTTGCGATGGCATCGAGGATTCCGTGGTGTTCCTGATGCCCCTGCTTCAACAACTCCGCGCCTCGAGGAGCGGTGGTCCGGGCAAACACTAGTTTGGAGGGTCCGGCAAACGGCAGAGTGTTCAAGTGATTCAGGGAGCGTTCGAGCATGGGGCTCTTCGCCAGGCGCATCAACTCAAAATGGAACGCCTCATTCAGGCGGACATATTGAGTGAAGGTGTCCAGGTTGGCATGCACGATCCGGTCCATATCTGACTGCAACTGCCGAAGTGTGTTCAGTTCGGAAGGATCTTCAAGACGCTCTGTGGCACACCGGGCCGCGATTCCCTCCAAAGACGCGCGCATTTCGAGAGCGTCCCAGATATCCTTTACAGTGAAGGCCCGGACCAGGTAACCGCCGGAAGGCGAAGGTTCCAACAGTCCCTCGTGGGAGAGGCGATCCAGCGCAAAGCGGATGGGGGTGCGGGATACGCCCAAGCGTGAGACAAGTGCGAGCTCGGAAAGACGCTCTCCCGCGCGAAATTCGCCGCGTAGCAGCAACTCTCTCAAAATCAGCACGGTGCGACCGGCCTGCGAGACAAACTCGAGGCGCCTTACTCCATCCGGCGAGTCCAACATCGCGGTTTATCGTAACACGGTCCGGGTTGCTGTTCGAGAGCCGCTGTGCCCGCAGCGGGGGCGCCGCTCTGCTAGAATCCCAAACGAAAGACATGAGACACGCTTTACTTGCCGTGGTGTGGGGTTCGGCCTCGCTGGCGCTCGCATTGGATGGAAATGTGGGAATCCACGATCCATCGACGGTGATTATGGCTGGAGGGAAGTTCTACACGTACGGAACTGGGGGAACGTCACTGGTTTCCGACGATGGTTGGACGTGGCGCAATGGGACGACGCTGCCGTTGAGACAACTGGCTCCAGATGTGATTCACCTGGGAGACACCTTCTACCTTTATACGGCGGCGAACAGCGGCCCGACCAAGGCCGACGTCAGCATGATCTGGAGCAGGAGTCTGGACCCCGGGTCTCCAGATTACAAGTGGTCAGAGCCCGTGGTGGTGGCCTCCTCCGACGGCGTGGAAGATGCGAACGCGATCGACCCGGGTATCTTTTTGGATCCCACCGACGGCCGGCTGTGGCTAACCTACGGCTCCTATTTCGGTTACATCCGGCTTGTAGAAATGGACCCGAAGACTGGTAAGCGGCTTCATCCGAATGAAGCGCCGCGTAATATCGCGATCAATTCCGAGGCCTCCGTCATGATCTATCGCGATGGCTGGTATTACCTGCTGGTGACGCACGGAAGCTGCTGCCGCGGTGCGGATTCCGGCTACAACATCCGGGTTGGACGTTCGAAGAACGTCACTGGACCGTTTCTCGACAACATGGGCGTGGACATGATCCAAGGCGGCGGCAAACTGTTTGTGGGATCGAGTGGCAGGGGGATCGGTCCGGGACATTTCGGGCTGCTGGACTTGGGAGAGGGAGTGCAGAAGTTCTCGATGCATTACGAAGCGGACCTGGATCGCGGAGGCGCCAGCGTGCTCGAGATTCGCCCGTTGTTGTGGAGGGACGAATGGCCTGTTGCGGGCGATAACGCCAAGGAAGGCACCTACCAGATTGAGTCTTTGCGAACGGGCACAGTGTTGGAACTCGCGGTGGGAGGCGTGCCGGTAGGAGGCCGAGGCGCGGGCCGAGGCGGCGGTGCGCCGGCAGCGGGCGGCGCCGGACGTGGTGCGGGAGGATTGTTCGCGGGAACTGGCGGTGTGATTCCGCCGCAAGATCCAGCCTCCGTCTCGGGCGCATGGCCCAAAGGCGAAGTGGATGCCCGCATGGCGAACTATATGAGTCAAGCCCAGCAGAAGTGGACGCTGACGGCTGTGCCGGCTGCGGGCGGCTATCCCGGCTCACCTTATTTCAAAATCACGATCGCGGGTACGGACCGGGCGCTGGCCGCCACCGCGGACGCCGAACTTGCCGTGGTCCCGGCATTCACCGGAGCGCCAGAGCAAGTGTGGCGGCTCGACCAACTGGCTGATGGAAGCTGGCGAATCATGCCCAAGCTGGTGCCCAATTCGAAGGAGCCGTTGAGCCTCTCAGCCGTAGGCGGGAGTTTCGCGACGCTGGCCAAATTCGATCCGGAAAGCGAGAAGCAGCGCTGGTTGCTGAAGACCCCCTAGGAGCCACACATGAAACGATTCCGAAACTATAGTTCGTGGGCCGTTCCGCTTGCGGCGCTTGCCACGCTATTCCTGAGTGCTTCGCGCGGCGGTGCCGCTCCCGTATCCGCCAGCACGTTGTCGCCGGTTAAGACGGCGGACGTCAAGCCCGGAGCCGATGGTTTCATCCGACGCTGGCTGATCCTCGAACCGATCGCCGCCAATGGACTGACCGACAGTATTGTGCAAGCCGCGGTGAAGAAAGAGCCCTTCGTCAACCAGGTCGCGGCGGTTCCGCGTGACGAAGACAAAGTCAGCGTCGACGGTAAGGAACTGGTCTGGCACGCCGTGGATACGACGAACTACAACGTCAACTTGTTCCATTTCGCGACCGCTCTCAAGAAGAACACGTCCAACGTGCTGTTCTGGGTCGTCACGATGTTAAATATGCCGCGCGAGATGCGTGATGTGCGGTTGGCGATTGGCTCCAACGCGGCCTCGGTCTGGTGGGTGAACGGCCAGGAGGTCATCGGCATCTATGGAGATCGCCAGACCGTCATCGACGACGGCGTTTCGAAACGTCTGACGTTGAAGAAAGGCCTCAACGTGATCCGGGCCGCGGTGGTCAACGGAGGAGGCGCGACGGACTTTTGCGCGCGGATTCTGGACGCCGAGGACAAGCCACTGACGGATTTCGCAGTGAAGCTGGGTCCGTAGGGTCCGTTTCCATCGCCGCCAACCTTTATATATCTATAGGGCGCAGATTTGAAAGGATACGTGTATCCATGTATACTGCTCGGAATAGAATGACCAAATGGATTGCACTTCATATTGGGAGTTCCTCCGGAGCGCATGCCAGTCGAAGGCCGCGACGGAGATGAAGACGAGCTTACTGAGGCCGTATCCGAACCCCGGCAGGGAGTTCACGCTCAATGACCGGCAACTCGACGCATCCTCCGACGAGATCAGGTAAACGTTATGCGCGTGGTGGGATTGGCCCTTATTTTAGTGACTGTTTCGCATGCCCAGTGGATCACGCTGCGCACCGAGGGCGTTCCTCGCACGAAGGATGGCGGCCTTGATCGCGCTGCGCCTGCCCCACGCACGGCGGACGGCAAGGCGGACTTCTCAGGCCTGTGGTATCCGGGCGGAGAGCGCCAGGCTTGCGGCAAGATTCCGGACGAGTGTATCGAACAAGGACTGGGAAAGTCCATTGAAGGCGGCAACGACTTGCTGCTACGGGGACTGGATATTGCCCAAGGCATGGAGGGAGGTCTTCCTTACACCCCCTGGGCGGCGGAACTGATGCGCGAACACGACAAGCGGGCGGGCCTCGACGATCCCCACGCACGTTGCCTGCCCTCCAATCCACCACGCATGTTTACCCTGCCGCACTTGACCAGGATCATGCAGACGCCGAAGATCCTGGCGATGCTCAACGAGTTCAATGCCAGCTATCGTCAGATTCATGTTGACGGGCGAAAACTCCCGGAGGATCCGGTCCCGTCCTGGAATGGGTACTCGGTGGGCCACTGGGAGAAGGATACTCTGGTGATTGACACGATCGGATTTCGCGACGACCTATGGTTGGATATGCGCGGGGATCCTCTGACGAACTCCGCGAAGATGACAGAGCGGATTCGACGGCCCAACTTCGGAACGCTCGAAATCGAGCTGATCGTGGACGATCCCAAGGCCTATACCAAGCCTTGGACCGTGCACCTGGAGGCCAGGGCAGTGGTGGATACCGAAATGATTGATGAGGTGTGTCTTGAAAATGAGAAGAGCACACAGCACATGCAGTTTGCACACTAGCGCATCTGCACCAACCGGCGAGCCGGCGGCGAAATGCTGCCGAGTCAACAGGAGGTTGAGGAATCCGCCATGCGAATAATTCGTACGATCGTGTCTGCGCTGGTGTTGGCTGCCATGGGGTTTGCACAAGCTGCAGACACCGGCACAGCGCACAAAGCCGCCGCAACGGCGCTGTTGAATCCGAATAACAGCGGTGCGGCACACTTAGCCTGCCCTGCCACCATCGAACCAGTGTCCACGGCGAACTCACCGGCTGGTCCGGGGCGAGCCGGCGGCCCTCCTGCCGGCGGCGCGGCGAAGGGCGGCGGTCGCGGGCCGGCCGGGCCTCCACCAAAGGAAAACTGGTACGCCGAAGGTGGTCAGGTTTTTGACAACCTCTACATGCTGACCACCAAAATGAACAGCGCGTGGGCGGTGCAGACTTCCGCGGGAATCATTTTGATCGACACTCTGTTCGGCTACGCCGCTCAGGACGCCATTGTTGACGGCATGAAAAAGGCTGGGCTCAATCCCGCGGACATTAAGTACATCATCGTGAGCCACGCTCACGGCGATCATGACGGGAGCGTCAAGTTCCTCCAGGACACTTACAACCCACGCGTCATCATGGCGCCCAAGGATTGGGAACTGTCCGCCCGGGAAGCCGACCCTCCGCGTCACGACATGGAAGCCACCGACGGGCAGAAGCTGACCTTGGGTGACACAACAGTGACGATCTACATCACTCCCGGCCACACCGCGGGAACGCTGTCTGTGCTGGTGCCCGTGAAGGACCACGGCCAGCCGCACATGGCGTTTGAGTGGGGCGGGACGGCGCTCAGCGGGAGTACATCGAAGGAAATGCTGGAGTCCTACATCTCGAATACGGAACGAATGAAGGACATCAGCGACGGTCTGGGCGCCGACGTGATCATCGGCAACCACACGGAATATAATGACGCGCTCCACCGCTTGGAACGCACCAAGGCACGGAAGGAGGGCGAACCCCATCCGTGGGTGGTGGGCAAGGGCGAAGTCCAGAAGTATCTCGTGGTGGTGGAAGAATGTGCGAAATCCTGGTTGGCGATCGGCAACGAGCGTCCGTAGGCGCAAACTAGACGAGAGAGATTGCATGTCACAAATCCGAAAGTTCCGCCTGATGGTTCCGATGCTGCTCAGCATTTTGCTAAGCATGGCGCTTACGGCGTGGGCGCAACACGGGTCGCCGGGCGCGGACTGGCCGTACATCAGTGGAGATGCGGGCGGCACGAAGTATTCGCCGCTCGACCAGATCAACGCTTCGAATGTGAACAAGCTCAAGATCGCGTGGCGTTGGAAGTCGGTCAATTTCGGCGCCCGTCCGGATTACAACCTGGAAGTCACACCGTTGGCGATCGGCGGCAAATTGTTCTTTGCCGCAGGGTCGCAGCGTGACGCGATCGCCGTCGACGGAGCCACGGGCGAGACCATCTGGACGTATCGGCTGGACGAAGGCGAGCGTGGAGACCGGGCTCCGCGCAACAACAATCGGGGCGTCGCGTATTGGGCCGGCGAGGGCGGGCATGGCCGCGTGATGTTGATCACGCGCGGGTATCATCTGGTCGCTCTGGACGCGGACACGGGTGCTCCGGTTCGCGATTTTGGGGCGAACGGCATCGTGGATCTGTGGGTGGGACTGCTCGAAGGCACGGGGCGAAAGGTGGAGCCCGGCGAGATCGGCGCAAGTTCTCCAGCCATCGTGGTAGGCGATGTCGTGGTTGTGGGGGCGGCGATGTTATCCGGAGGCGCACCAAAGTCGAAGACGAGCGTCCCGGCCTTTGTACGGGGGTACAGCGCGCGCACCGGTAAGTTGTTGTGGACGTTCCATACGATTCCCCGGTTGGGTGAGTATGGCAACGAAACCTGGAAAGACGATTCGTGGCAGTACACCGGCAATACCGGCGTTTGGGCTCCGATGGCGGCGGATCTGGATCTGGGCTATGTCTATCTCCCGGTCGAGATGCCGACGGGCGATTACTACGGAGGTCATCGTCCGGGCGACAATCTGTTCGCCGACACGTTGGTTTGTCTTGATGCCAAGACCGGTAACCGCATCTGGCATTTTCAGGCCGTCCATCACGACATCTGGGATTGGGATCTGGCATCGCAGCCGGTACTGCTGGATGTCACGCTAGAGGGCAAGCTCGTGAAGGCGGTCGCCCAAGTGACCAAGCAGGGCTTCACGTTCGTGTTTGACCGCGTGACGGGGAAACCAATCTGGCCCATTGAGGAGCGCCCGGTTCCGCAGACAACCGTGCCGGGAGAGAGTACCTCTCCTACGCAGCCGTTTCCCACCAAGCCGGCTCCTTTCGATCGCAATGGCATCGGCCCGGATGATGTGAATGACCTGACGCCGGAGATCAAGGCCGAGGCCCTACGCATCCTCTCCGAGTACAAGACGGGTCCGCTGTACACGCCGTCGATCGTGCAAGGGGAGGGTGGAAAGAAGGCCACGCTGATCGTCCCGCACAATCAAGGTGCCGCGAATTGGCAAGGGGCGGCCGCGGATCCGGAGACCGGAATGTTGTATATCCCTTCCGAGACCACTTGGTGGGCCAGCGCGATGATTCCGGGGAGCCAACGCGGCAGCGATATGAACTACGTCGGTGCGTTTGTTCGCGTCGACACTCCTTTCGGGCTGCCGCTAGTGAAAGGTCCCTGGGGCAGGATCACCGCGATCGACATGCACACAGGCGATCATGCCTGGATGGTGCCCAATGGACACGCGCCGAGAGCAGTGGCGGAGAATCCCAAGCTCAAAGGCGTGGACCTCCGTGGTGTGGGGCAACCGGAACGCGCTCCTCTGTTGGTGACCAAGACCCTGCTGTTTTCCGGCGATGGCAGCGGCATGTTCTCATCGGGACCGAACGGCGGCGGGCCGTTGTTCCGTGCACTGGATAAAGCTACCGGCAAGACGCTACACGAAATGGAACTCCCGGCCAATGAAACTGGTGTCCCGATGACCTACCTGGTCAAGGGCAAGCAGTACATCGTGGTGGCGATTGGTGCTCGCGATTTTCCCGCGGAACTGGTGGCGCTGACACTGCCCTAGTCTCCTCTAGGCGCCTGCGCATTTCAGCGTTGAGGGCCGGCTTTCAGTGCCTGGACGCGCGGAACTCTTGGGGTTGACCAACGAAAGATCAAGGGCGAGTCTGCGGCTGGACACGATTCGCGATCGGTCGCCGTGGACAGATTGGATACACGCTGGATACATAACGCTGTAGAATCTCTAAATGCGCCCCATCTTCTCCTCGCCGACTCTGAGCCGCCGTCATGTCCTACAGGCCGCCGCAGTTGCTGCTCCGTTTACGGTGTTCGCGCGCAGGGCGGAAGCATCGGACCGCCCGAACTTCGTCTTTCTGATGGCCGACGACATGGGCTATGCCGACGTGTCCAGCTTCGGCCGCAGAGACTACAAGACGCCGAACATTGACCGCTTGGCCGCGGAAGGCATGAGGTTGACTCATGCCTACGCCAACTCGGCCGTGTGCACTGCTACGCGCGTAGGGTTGGTGACGGGTCGCTACCAGTACCGCGTCGAAGTGGGACTCTATGAACCGCTGGGGAACGGAGCGAAGGTTGGTCTGCCGCCGGGGCACCCGACCATCGCATCCACCCTCAAACAGTCGGGGTATGGAACAACGCTGATCGGAAAGTGGCATGTGGGGGATGTCCCTCAGTTCGGTCCCACGAAATACGGTTACGACCACTTCTGGGGATTCGCCAACGGTTCTCTGGATTACTTTACCCATCGCGTCGGCGAGCCGAATTCGGAGCCCGGCCTATGGGATGGCGAAGTCAAAACGGAAGAGCATGGCTACCTCACGGATTTGATCGCGCAGAAGACGATTGAACACATCCGCGACTATTCAAGCCACAAGCAGCCCTTCCTTTTGAGCGTGCACTTTAACGCGCCCCACTGGCCGTGGGAAGGGCCGGAAGACGAAGCCGCGGCAAATAAAGGCGGCATGTCCGGTTTTGAAGCGGGCACCATCAAGACCTACGGCGCGATGGTCCGGCAGATGGATGCGGCGATCGGGAAGATCCTTCGCGAAGTGGAACGCGATAGCTTATCGAGGAACACGGTTGTGGTGTTCACCAGCGACAACGGGGGGGAACGCTTCTCCGACACGTGGCCGTTTACAGGAAAGAAGACGGAGTTACTGGAGGGCGGGTTGCGCATCCCGGCCATCGTTCGCTGGCCCGGTCACGTAAAGGCCGGAAGCGTCAGCGAGCAGGTCTGCATGTCCATGGACTGGATGCCTACCTTCGTCTCGGTGGCTGGCGGCAAGATCGATCCCGCGTACCCCAGCGATGGCATGGACCTGACAACGGCCCTGACGCGGGGCGCCGCGCCGGTTTCGCGCAAAGTGTTCTGGCGATATCGTTCCAACGAACAGCGCGCCATGCGCGATGGAAACATGAAGTGGCTGAAGATCAACGAGAATCAGTTCCTGTTCGACGTGGTCGCGGATCCGCTGGAGCGCGCGAACCTGCGGCGCAAGCAACCGGACGTGTTCGAGCGGATGGTGAGGGAATACGCAGCGTGGGACGCCACAATGCTGCGAGAGGATCTGGTGCCGTTCTCGTATAGTTTCAACAGTCAGCAACTTGCCGATCACTACACGCCTGGCGGCGGTCGCGCGGCAACAGGCACGGGAGCCGCCAAGGGCAAGGCGAAACAGGCGAAGTAGGGCACCGTGCAGGCGACCTTCGTACATGCGCCCCCCGGCCAAAGTGTGGGTCGCCCCGTATGCCGTGACGCTGCTGGCGATGATGTCGCTGCAGGTTTCCAACCTGGGGTTCTCGCCCCTGGTCCCGGCGATTCAGAAGGAGTTCGCTCTCAGCTTCTCGCAAGTCGGTCTGTTCGCGGGGATGTACGGATTGATCAGCGTCTTCATGAGCGTTCCCGCGAGTCTCACGATCGGCAAGGTGGGTGAGAAGTCCGCACTGACGGGCGGGCTCGTGGTCGTGGCGTTGGGACTGGCGTGGCTGAGCATGGCAATGTCGACCTCCACGGCATTCGGAGCGCGAGCGTTGTGGCTGTCTGGGTACCGCTGCGCGTTCATTGCCGTGATGACAGCCATCGCGCTCAGCTGCCCGCCCCCGGTGCGAGGCCGCTCCATGGGTGTGCTGGGTGCGATCGCGGCATTGGCATCGGTGGTCGGCGCCCCCTTGGGGTCGGTGGTCGCGCGCGATTTCGGTTGGCGCAAGGGCGTGCTGGTTTACTCCGGCGCGGCAATGGCCGGGGCTGTGGTGTTCGCATGGATCTATCGCGCCGTTCGATCCGATGCCGGTCACCAGTCCAAGGCGGATACACTCTCCACGGGGTCGCCTTTCTGTAACTGGGTAGTCTGGGCCGTCGCTCTGTTGTCGGAGTTGTCCGGCGTGACCAGCCTCACCACCAACACGTTCCTGCCTTCCGCGGTGAACGGCGTATTCAAACTGAGCGCTGTCGAGGCCGCTTCCATGATCTCCACGGGGTTTGCATGGGCGATTGCGGTGAAGCTGAGCTTCGGTTTTTTGATGGATCGTTTCCGCCGGTCCATTGTGATGGGGGCGGTCGTGCTTGTGCTCCTGACAGGAAGTTTGTTGATGCTGTCCCGCGATTTGTCCACCTTCCGGTGGGCGCCGCGCTGGTGCTTGCTTTCGGCCACGCGGCCATTCAACAGAGTTACGCTCTGGCGGCGGAGATCTTGCGAGGCAGAGAGATCGGTAATGTAATGGGGATGGTAGGCGGGGTATCGGGCCTCGTGAACTGTCTAACGCCGCAGGGGTTCGGATTTCTCCGCGACCGCACCGGAGGATTCGACGCCGGTTGGTGGATGCTGGCCGGGATTTCGGGGAGCACGTTCCTTCTCGTGATCCTGTTACGGCGTCAGTCGAACCTCCTCAGCCGGTGATTATGGGCTGACCCGAATGGTCAGCGAACGATTCCGCGAATCGGTGACGCCCTCCGGCTTGGTGACGTCCGGGACGATGCGCACCTTGAGGAGCGGCGGGGAGACGCCCAGACCGCGCAGGATTTCGGCAACCTGATCGGCACGCCGCCTGGCGATAGTTTCGTTTTCGGTCATCACACGTCCGTTTGAAAGCAGCGATGCCGCGCGGTGTGCCGTAATCTCCACGGACTTCGCCTTGGTTGTGTTGGCGTAGCTGGCCGCCTGGCTAACAACGCGGGTGTCTCGCGAAAACACAAACGCGCTATCGAAGCATAGCTGATCTTGAATTCGCGCTCTGTGAACGGAGGAGTCAACCGTTCCTGGGCCCCGCGCCTTCCGGCGAGAGGGGCCGCGCCGGGCACCACCGGAGCCTGCCGTGTGGACGGTCCTGCAGAACGCCGCGTGGGAGGCGCTTCGATGCCCGGCTCAGCCGGCAGGATCGTGTTGCACGCAAGATTGAGTTCCGGGAGCACCGAAAGATTCACCGGTTTGAGCGGGATTCCCCCGCAGACTCGCGGCCCCGCAGCCACTGTTCCTTCCACCTGCACCTCATGCAGGAGTTGTGGCGGGTAGAGTTCGGCCTGAATGTCTTGCTGAATCGTCAGATAATAAGTCTCGCCTTCGTAGTCGGCCAGGAAGCACGGCACGGTCTTCGTATCGCGGACGATGGGACACGCGACGAAGCTGAGCTGTTGTGCGAACGAGGCACGCGCCAGCACCATAAAGAGGGTCAAGATCGTCCTGTTCGTCATAGCACCCCCAGGAAGTTGACCAAGCCCTGCTTCTCGGTTTCACTCAGTTTCATATCGAATCGCCGGTCATAATAGTCGACTAACTCACGCAGATTCTTGGCCGAGCCGTTCGAAAAGTAGGGCGCTCGCGCGGAGAGTGCCCGAAACTGCTGCATCACGATTGAGCCCACGTCGACGCATCGTCCCGAGATCAGCGCGCGTCCGGGATCTGTCGTGTAGATCACGCGGCCAGGAGAGGGATGGGGCTGCGCGTCCGCTTTGCAGGTGACCTTAAAGACCGGCAGTTCCTGCCATCAATCGCGGCAAACAGCGGTCCTTGCCGCCCGTGCGGCGCCATTGGCCGCGAGCGGCCTCCGCGGAGAAACTCATGCCGTAGGCAGGCTGATGGCAGGTGACACAAGCGCGCCCGCTACTGCCCAGCGGCGTGAAGAAGGGATGGTCCTTCATGTCCACAGAACCTGCGGCGAGCAGGACGCCGACGCGCGCATTGGGCGTGACGTATTCGGTTTGCGCCCCCAGCGTGCCGCCAGCTCCGGCCGTGATCCAGGCGCTCGCCGGTTGCTGAGCCCAGGTCATCACTGCCGATGCCATTGTAATCGCGCCTGCGCTGATCCAAAGAAGTTTCATGGTCGACCGTGCGCAAGTGTGGCACCGCGCGGGACGGACCGTGAAAGATTTCGGGCCTTGAAGACTCAGACGCGAGAAGTCTTAGTCGGCAACGGAAAACACTCCCGCACAAGCTTGAGAAACCCGGCCAGTAAGGGCGACTGTGAGCGGCTGGACTTGGCGAGCATTAGAGGCACCACCGGCTCTGGAGCCAGATCGAGATGCCGGAGCGTCACCCCCCACGGCAGGATCGATGCCACGTAATCGGGGAGCAAGCCGAAACCTACTCCGTTTCGAATCAGGTTCAGATTGCCGAGGACATTGCCGGCGCGCTGAGCGATCGGAGGCCTGAGGCCTGACTGCTCGCAGAAGGCGAGCACGGCATCGTGCAGCTCGGGTGAGCCCTTGCGGGAGATCATGATGAAGGGGAACTGGTTCAAATCCCGAACGCGCAGCCGCTTTCTGGCCGCCAGCGGATGCTTCGCGGGCAGGCCGATTACCAGTTTTTCGTCCAAGAGGGGTTCGACCACGGCATCCGGAATGGATACGGGGCCGCGCAGAAGTCGGACATCCAGAGAACGACTCGCGAAGGCGGTCTTTTGCTCCGAGGTTGGCATCGTATGCAGGACGAGGCGGAGTGCGGGCATCCTGCGTTGCACTAACGGGAGAAGCCGGGGAAGCACCTTCACTCCGCGGCCGGGGCCACGGCGACGGAGAGCTCCACCTCCTGGCTGCCGGCGTTCTGGCGCACCCGCTGGACGGCATGCTCGGTTCGGGCCAGGATGTCGCGAGCTTCCGAGAGGAACGTATGGGCCGCCTCCGTGAGTTCTACGCGCCGCTTGCTGCGTTTGAACAGGGACGTGCTGAGGTGCTTCTCCAACTGCTTAATCTGCTGGCTCAGGGAGGGCTGCGCGGTCTCCAGGCGTTCCGCGGCGCGCGTGAAGTTCAGTTCTTCGGCGACGGCCACGAAGTATCGTAAATGCCGCAATTCCATGTCCCCTCCAAATGGGTGCGTGAGACGCAATACGTCTTAGTCTTAGAAACATTCACCAGCGCGCACGAGGAACATGCCCGCCTGCGCCGTGAATGTCCTGTTGCTCATAGCACCGCCTTCAACGGGTTTTGGGGGTTCTTCCGTTACCAGGACGTCGTCGATGCGCTTCGGCAGCCCGGCTTATTCATCACTTCCGTCCAGAACGTGGTGCCCAAGGTCGCATTTACCGGACGCCGGCCCCCGCTTCACTTCGATCCGCCGGAGCACACTCCCTACCGTCGTGCTCTCAATCCGTTCTTCACGGAAGCCAAGATGCGGACACTCGAACCCGCCGTCCGCCGGATCGTCGCGGACTTGCTCAATCCCCTGATTGCATCGGGGGGCGGCGAGGTATGCGCGGAATTCACGCGCAAGCTTCCGGGATACGTGTTTGCGGAGTTCTTTCACCTGCCCACGGAACTGTCGATGGCCATCAAAGAGACCACGGTGATCTACAACCAAGCCTTGCAACAGGCGGACGACCAATTGGTGAAGGAGACCAGCCTCCAGCTCTACGCCATCGCGCGGCAGATCATCGAGCTGCGAAAGGCGGTGCCTTTGGACCCCGCGCAAGCCCCCACTAGCGCCATGCTGAAGGCTGCCGGCAATGACGGGGAGTTGCTGCCAGAGCCTCTCGTGCTGGGCACCATCCGCCAGTTGATCGTGGTTGGGATGATCGCCCCTAGCGTGTTGGTGCCTTGCATCATGATTCATCTCGCGCGGCATCTCGATTTGCAAAATCGCCTGCGGCACAACCCCGCACTGATTCCCGCGGCAGTAGAGGAGTACCTGCGTCTCTATACTCCGTATCGGGGGTTTGCGCGCACCCCCACAAAAGACATCACAGTGGGCGGGCGCGAGATCCGGGAAGGGGAGCCGGTCGCGATGGTGCATGCGTCGGCGAATCGCGATGAAGCGGTCTTCGAGAATCCGGACGAATTCATCCTGAATCGTCCGAATATCGACAAGCATCTGGCGTTCGGTGTGGGCCCGCACCGATGTGCGGGGATGCCACTGGCACGCATGATGCTGCGGGTCACGCGGGAGGAACTGCTCAAACGGGCCCGGATCGCGGGAGTTTCTGACGATGTGGTGATGACGCGTTGGCCGGAATGGGGGGTGCTTTCCGCGTCCCTGAATTTGATTTCAATCAAGGAGGAGCTTCACAATGAAATTCGTTGTTGCATTATGTTTTCTCGCGGCGTGCGCGCGGGAGGAGGGAACAGGGCCGTATCCGGCGATCCTGGAACAAGACCCCAGCCTGCCGACCCACACCGTGTACCGGCCGCAGGATTGGCGGCCGTGAAGGGCAAACTCCCGATTATCGGTTGGGGCAACGGAGGCTGCTCCAACAACGGGCTCTCGCACCGCAACTTCCTGGTGGAGATCGCATCGTACGGATTTCTGGCGATCGCCATCGGGCCTCCGAAAGCTCTGCCCGCGGCGGGGCAGGGGAAAGGCGCTTCGAAGGGCGACGCAAAACAGGGCGCGCCGAAGGGCGACGGCAAGCAAGCGGCTGCCGGTCCGGCAACCAAGTCTTCGCAATTGATTGATGCGATGAACTGGGTGCTGGCGGAGAACAACCGCAAGGGCAGCCCGTATAACGGGAAGCTGGATGCGTCGAAGATCGCAGTGATGGGAATGTCCTGCGGGGGGATTCAATCTTACGCCGTGGCGACAGACCCGCGCGTGAAACTGGTCGGCATCTTCAACAGCGGCATTCTGCCGGCTCCCGGCGGTCCAGGCACGCCGGCCATGGAGGACGTGCGCAAGGATCAGTTGGACAAGCTGCATTCGCCGATCTTCTTCGTGACCGGGGACAAGTCCGACATCGCCCATGAGAACGGCATGGACGACCTCAAGCGCATCACCAAGGTGCCTGCGATCCACACCTATAAGGACGGCGTGAGTCATGGCGGAACCTACAGCCAGCCGAACGGCGGCGATTTTGCGCGAGTCGCCGTCGCCATGCTGAAGTGGCAGTTGAAAGGCGACAAGGAATCCTCGAAGTTTTTCCTTGGCCCCAATTGCGGTTTGTGCCAGGAGACCGGCTGGCACGTCGCGACGAAGGGGATAAAGTAGCCCCGCTCCCGGCAAGCTCTATTTTGCGGGGCTAAGATTCGCCTTGAAGAAGGGTAATAAATTATCCGCAAAGCGCGCCTTAATGCGGCTGCTGTGGTCTCCGTCGTAGGTCTCGAATTTATGCTGAACTCCCAAACGCATGAGGGCTTGAGAGAGCTGGGTGTTCAACGTGACAAACGGATCGCGCGTGCCCACCTCAATCTCAATCGCACGATAGCGCTTCAGATTGGCGACGTATTGGTCGACCATCAGCAGCGGTGAGTTAGCGGTCCACTTGGAGGCTACAAGCGGCTGCAATTCACCGTTCTTCGTAGGTAGGTCGAAATACTCCGGCGGATTCTGCGGATTCGGAGCCCACGCGGCAGCCTGCGCCTGCAATGCCTTGGCGAGCGCACCTCCCCCTCCTTGCTTCCCCTTGCTATCGGCTGCGGGCGCTTGTTTGCCGGTTGATGCTTGTCCCGGAACCAGGTTGACCGGATCCTGAAGCAAACAGCACGAACTCATGGCGTAAAGGGCGCCGAAAGCGTCGGGATGCTTCATGCCAATGCGAACCGTGCCATAGCCGCCCATGGAGTGACCGGAGAGACCGCGTGCCGCACGATTCGCGATGGTGCGGTAGTGCCCGTCGATGTGGGTGACGAGATCATCCGCGACGAACGTTTCCCAATCGCCCGTCGTCGGGGAGTTGGAGAACATGCTGCCGTCGTAGATCGTGTAAGCGTCCGGCAGCACCAATATCATTTCGGCCCCCGCCGTATCCGCGGCGGCGGGGACGGACAGCGAGTTCCAATACGTCTCAGCGTGCGCCGCGTAGCCATGGAGGAAGTACACCACCGGGTAGCGGCGGCTCGAGTTGGTAGCGTAGCTGGCCGGAAGGTAGACGAAGACGTCGCGGTCTGGAGAGTCGCCCTCCAGGTTCCCCTCCAGCGCCTTGCCGTGGACCTTGATTTTCTCCCATTTCCCTGGCTTCGCCGTACCTTGAGCCTTGCCTGCCGGGGGTAGCGCAATGCTCACGCAGGCGGCTAATATCGTGGCGGCCAGAGCGGGCTTCCATGTCATGTGTACTTCCTCCTTGGCGCTTAGCGCAGCGATCGCGTTTGGACCTGCCAAGTAGAGTCGGTGCAGAGCCCGCACTTGTCGCCAACAAAGTATCCCTTGCCTTTGGCGCTGGTATCCCCCTGCAACTGCCACTTGAGCCACGCCACGGCGACTTGTCCGAAAGGTCCGCCGTTGTCCTGGTTGTAGGTGCCGCCATGTCCGACGGAGGGATACACGCCGTAGAAGATGGGAACGCGCGCCGGCATCACCTCGAAGTCTTTCTTGCCGTTGTCATGCGCGATGTCGCTGTCGCCACCGGTGATAATGATCAGCGAGGAGTGGATGCCGTCGATAATCTTCTGGTCCTTGGGATCGAACATTCCGCTGTTCCAGATGCCCACCGTCGCAATCCGCGGATCGGCGGACGCGCCGTAGGACATGAGTCCGCCGCAGGACATGCCCATAGCGGCGACATGCGCGGTGTCCACCTTCCCATAGAAGCGGCTGTTGGGGTCCTTGGTTTCCTGTTCCATCCAGTTCATCCCCGCGATCAGCGCAGAACCGTCCAACATGTTGCCGGCCCCCGCCGGAGGGCCGCCCTTGCCCTTTGCCGCGGCTGCTCCGGCAGGCGGGCTGGCTTTGCCTTTTGCTCCGTCTTTCGGCGCACCGCCGGGTCCCTTCGCGCCGCCAGGCCCCCCGGGTCCGCCCGCGTTCTCCACCGGCGGGCCGTCCGCGACGATCACGAACCCGTGGGAGGCGATCTCCGAAAGGTACTCGGGGAACGTCAGGCCGTTCTTCGCGCAGCCGCCCTCGCCCCAAACCAGTAGCGGATACTTGGAAGCGGTGAGATTCGCGGGCCGGTAGATCGTATGGGTCTTGAGCCCTTGGTCGTGCTCAATCACAACTTGATTCGGACCGGAGGGCGGGTTGCCCTTCTGCGCTACGTTTACAACGCGGATCTTCTCGTTCGTGCCTTGCGCGATCAGTGTGGATACGAGCGCGGCCGCGCCGAGCGCGAGCGCCAGTGTCGGCTTCAGTTGCATGGGGATTCTTCTCCTATTTCGTGCTCTCGTACATCGTGATCTTGACCCCGCCGTTCGCCATGCCGGGGTTGGAACTTAGAAACAGGCCTGTATTGAGGTACGCATACGGGCCGTCTACTCGAGCTTCAAATGCGGGGACGAGGCCTCCCGCCGCGGAGGTTGTGTTGCGCACAAGGATGATTTCGCCGTCAGTTGCCTGCCATAGGTATCGCGCGTCGATGGCGGGGGGACCGGACAGGTTCTGATAGTCCGCGCCGCCGGACAGGACTTTGCCTGTGATGCGTCCACTCAAGTCTCCACCCGTAATCGGAATGATATTGCGATTTCCCCGTTTGCTGGCGCCGACGCGTTGGGACGGACTCAGTCCGACAGACTCGACGATCAGTTCCTTCCCTGGCTTCTCCGCGGCATCTCTTTGCCGGTAATTCCACGGCTGGGCCGGAACTCCATTCGGCTTGGCGATGCGGATGGCGTTCGCGGCGTCGCTCTTGATGGCGACGTTCGAAACGTCGTAGACGCGCAGGGTGAGAATCTTTGCATTTTCATCCAGGATGCGCCGTGCGACATATTTACCTGTGTTCAGCCACTTGGCCGCGCTTCCGTTGGGAGCCTCAAAGTCCATGGCGACGCGGACATCCTTCGCGTCGGCGCCCACGCCGGCGCTCCGCGAGTAGATGTATTTGCCGTCGTCTGTCTTAAAGACGAGGATGTCCTCGACCTCGACGGCGCCGTTAGCCAAGGTCAATTCGAGGTCCAAGGCTCCCGTCATGATGGTGACGGAGAGCTTTGGCCCCGTGACCTTGCCCTCCATGCCCACAGCCACGCGGCGGCTTCCATAGGGTGTCTTGCCGATGCTGGCCAGACGGTCCAGCTTCATCTGTGCCTCGAAGAGAAGCGCTCCGCTTTCCGGGTTCGGGATGCCTTCCGCCATGCCGCAATCCCACGATGAGTGCGGGATCAGTGCTTTGGCGGGAGTCTGTCCGTAAGTTTTCGGCGCGACGGAACTGGCCAGAACAGCGGCGGTTGCAGTGAAGAGAAACGTGCGTCTGTGGCGGTTCATATAGTTTTGCTCGATCGTTGGGAACGTGGAGTGATTCTAATGCACAATGGCCGTTCCGCTCCAATAATCCATGCGAATCATTTCAGCGGGAAATCGCATGATGGGTTCCCGGCTACTTCAGCCTTTTGAGAACCAGCCGGTATTCGCGGATCTTGGTATTTTCCCGTGAGCCCGAAACCGTAATCTCGTTTTCGGTGAAGGTGCCCTCCGCCGTGTTGTGGAACGGCATCCCGCCGTTAGCCTTGACCTCGGGGTCGTCCTCTCGATCGTGCAGGACGAAGAAGAGAATGTGGTTCCCTCGAACCGCACCATCCACGATCCTGTACGCCGGTTCACCCGGCCGTCCTTGGATTTCTCCTGTGACCGTATTCCCCACTTGGCGGAGGACGAAGACTTCGGTTCCACCGGCGGTCCATCGTCCCGTAACGTCCGCCAACAGAGGGAAGCTTGTGAACGCCAGCAGCAAGACCGCAGACTGAATCGAAAACGTCATTGTGTTGACTTTCTCTGGCGATCGAAAAAGTCGAACACCGCCGGCAGCACGAGCGCCACCATCCGGCCATGATCGGCATCGACCTCCATGTACTCCAGGGGAAACCCCTGCGACTTCATCCACTCCTGCATCACCCGGCTTCCCGCCAGCGAGGGCGTGGCTCCCGTGCCTTCGGTCATGAACACCGGCGTCTTCCGGATGCGATCCCACGGATACGTGGCTTGTTCGACAAACGGACCGGACATCGGCGCGATCGCCTTCCAGTAATCGGAATACTTGGCCCCCAGGTACCAGGTGCCGCCGCTCCCCATCGAATGGCCAGCGAGGAACATCGCGCCCCGGTCCACGGGATACTCATTGAGCACGATCTCCAGGACGTTCAAGACGTCTTGCTCGCTGCGCTCCAGGGTCTGCGCGTTCTGGACGCACGCGGTGGCCCGCTGCTGCGCTGCGGTCTCGGCCTGCCCGAATACGGCGGGCAGACGCAGGCAGGTTCCAAAGGCCCCGAGCGGGCTCCAGCCCAGCGGAGAAACAAGCAGGTATCCACGATCTTCCGCCAGTTTCAACAGCTGCTTGCTGTTCTGGTCCAGATACTGGCTCTCATTGCTGCCGCCGCCGTGGAGAAACAATACAAGCGGCAGCTTGGTCCGGCCATCCCAGGTTGTCGGCACGTAGACGCGGAAGGGAAGATCGGTATCGGTGCCCGGGAATCGGTATGTGCGGCGTTGATCGCCCTTGGCCTGCCATCCTGGACCGCCCGCGTTCGCTATGGACTTCGCGAATTGCTGCGATTGCTCGATCTGCGCCCTCGGCGCCAGCCTCGTACCGAACGCAATCACGCCATGGTCCTGGGCCGTCGCCAGGAGTGGGGAAATCATCACCAGTATCGAGAGCCGCCACGTCATGAACAAAAAGTCTAACAGCAAGAGAGGCGGGCCGCAAGCTTCATGTATCCATCGTGTATACTTACTCGAAATGGGTCCTTCCCGGCCATCGGCCGTTCCCCCCGGGCGGCACTGGATGATCTCGGTAGCCGGCGTCATCGTCGCGATGATGGCGATCCAAATGGCGAGTCTCGGTTTCTCGCCGCTCCTGCCGGCCATGCAGCGCGATCTCGACGCCTCCTATTCCCAAATGGGGCTCTTCACGGGGATGTACGGGATCATCGCCTTGCTGGTGAGCTTGCCGGCGGGTGTGTTTGCCGCCCGGATCGGAGAGAAGCGAGCGCTCCTGATCGGTCTGGCGGTCACGGCGGCCGGGCTCCTTTCGCTATCCCAAGCTGCCCGATACGATGTGGCTCTGATCTTCCGCGCCCTTTGGCTGGTCGGTTACCGTACCGCCTTCATCGGCGTGTTTACCGCTATGGCGATGGTCACTCCTGAGCGGTACCGCAGCCGCACGATGGGCATTCTCGGGGCCATGGCAGCCTTCGCATCCGTCATAGGAGCGCCCTTCGGTACGCACCTGGCAGACTGGCTCGGGTGGCGCGGGGGCATTCAAGGGTATGCCGGGATCTCCCTCCTCGGTGCGGCCGTGTTCGGCCTGCTCTACCATCGACAAAAATCCCGGCCGTCTGGCTTTGCCGGACTGCACGGCGCTCCGCTCACGGGCATCGCTGCAACCTTCGCTTTGCGTAACCCGATCGCCTGGGGCCTGATCTTGCTGGGTCTGATCAATATGGGCGGATTCAGCGTGACGTTCTTCGTTCCCTATGCGGTGCAGTCGGTCTTTCGGATGGGGCCGCACGATGCCGCCACCATTATCAGCGCCAGTTACGTGGTGAGTATCCCGCTCAACCTGGGTTTCGGCTATCTGTGTGATCGCTATTCGAGATGGAACATGATCATCCTGCTGGCGGTGCTTCTGATCCCCGCGAGTTTCGCCGTCATGTCGCGCAACTTGCAGGTATTCCGAATCGCAGTGGCCTTGATTGTTTCCTTGGGGCATGCGGCCACAAATCAGATCTATGCAATCGGCAGTTCATTGGTGCCTAAGGAAGACGTCGGAAAGGGCATGGGAATCATCGGGCTTGGCAGTGGGATCTTCGGATACTTGGGGCCGCAGATGCTGGGCTATTTGCGCGATGCCACGGGAGGCTTCTCTGCCGGGTGGGTATTTGTAGCCTGCGCGGCGGTGCTTTCTCTGGCCGATCTGCTGCTTCTACGCAGGTACAGCTTCAAGAACGATGCCGCGCATCCGGAGAGCGTTCAGATCGCATGAGCGACCGCATCGCCGGCATCACATCCAACACGGTCCCCTGGGAGATCCTGCGCGCGGCCGGCTACACACCTGTTCTTCTGGAGGACGAACCGGGGCCAACGCCTCACGCGGACCGCTGGATGGAGGATGTGTTTGACCGGCGAATCCGTGTCATTTTCGATCGCGTCTGCGCCGGAGCGTGGGATCGCTTGGACAAAATCGTGATCCCGCGAACTTCCGAGCAGGAACACAAGCTCTATTTGTATCTTCGAGAGATCTCGCGCAAGCAGGAGGGACCCGCCCTTCCAGACCTCTATCTCTACAACCTGCTGCACACCCGCACACCGGAGTCGCACAACTACGGGTTGGAACGTACCCGGCAAATGATCCGCCACTTTGAGGTCCCCGAGGGAGCACTTCACGACGCCATCGCGGAGAGCAACCGTGCCAGGAGGTGTGTCCGTGCCATTCTTCAAAAACGGCGGGACGGGTTCCTGAAGGGATCCGTTGCGCTCGGGCTGATCCGCGGTTTCTACATCGAGGATCGTACCTGCTTTGCCGAACGCGTGTGTCAGGATTTGGAGGGCCTGCGTCCCATCCCGGCATCCGGGCCCCGAATTGTGATCCAGGGGGCACCGTTGGAGGGCGCGACGCTCCATCGAGCCGTCGAGGAATCCGGCGGCTACGTTGTCGCCGAAGACGACTGGCGTGGGTCCCGGGCCGCAGGCGACCATGACGTTCGGATGGATCTGGAACCGGCCATCGCGATCTTCGAGAAGTACTTCTATGACGAGATCAGTCCCAGGATTCAGCCGTCGAGCGAACGCGACGCTTGGTTCCACCGTGAACTGGAACGTGGAGGTATCGACGGGGTACTGTTTTATATCCCGCTGCAGGATGATTTCGCCGGTTGGGACTATCCCCGCCAGTCTCGTTGGCTTGAGAAACTCGGGGTTGCCCACGCGGTCGTACGAGACGGTCGCAACAGTTCCGCTCTCGATGCGTTTGTGCGGAGCCTTCGGAGGTAACTATGGCGGAAAAACAACTCGCCTCGACGGTCGCGGCGTCGGAAGCCCAGAAGGCCTGGTTTACCTCGCTCCGGCAACGCGTGTTCGAAAAGCGCGCGCCCTATGCCATCGGCCAGGCGGACATGCCGTTTGAGCTCTTCCAGGTGATGGACGTGCCTGTGGTCAGTAATCAATGGTGGGCGGCGGTAGTGTCTGCCAAGAGGCTGGCTCCTTATTATTTGGACAAACTGAACGAGGCCGGATTTCACGGAGGATTGTGCCGGTACTGCAGTTTGTCGATGGCCTCGGCGGTGTTGGGTGACACCGGTCAGGCCCCGTGGGGCGGGCTACCGAAGCCCTCGTTGCTCGCGGCTCGACTCACCTGCGATTGCGTGCAGCGCGTCTTCGAGACCTGGGCTGCGCATTTCGATGCGGAGTTGGTTTTGCTGGACGCTCCGGCGGCGACGCACCTGCCGCCTCGCTGGTGGGAACAGAGCCGGCATCACTGGCGTGAGCTGTTCGAAGACCATCGGCTCCAGTTCATGGTGCGCCAGTTTGAACGCCTGATCGCGTCCCTGGGGAGGATCTCGGGGCGGCAGTTTCAAGTCGACGAACTCCGGGCTCTCATGGAGCAGGTGAACCGCCAAGAGGAGTACTTCGAAGCGGCGAAGCGAGCGATCTGCGATGCGCCGAAAACTCCGGTGCGGATGCAAGAACAGATCATAAACGTGATGGCAGCGCAGTGGCAGCGCGGGTCGGAGTGGGCGGTGTCCCACGCGCGAAGCTTTCGTGACGAAGTTGTAACCAGGGCAAGCAACGGTGTCGCCGCGTGTCCTCATGAGCGCCTGCGGATCATGTGGGTGGGCGCGGCACTATGGTACGACCTGGACTTCTACACAGCCTTTGAGGAATCGCACGGGGCGGTGTTTGTCTGGTCGATGTATCTTGCGTTTGGTCCGGATGGATACATCCGCTATGGTTTGGAGGATCCTCTGTTGGCGCTGGCGAGCCGCACCGTCAGCATGAATGAGCAGCTGCATAATCCGCCATGGGCGAACGAATGGATGGTGGAGCAGGCCCGCGCTCACCGGATCGATGCCGCGTTCGTTCTGACCCCTCTGGGTTCGCGCCCCTCCGCGACGGGGACGCGTTTCGTCGAGATCGCGTTGGACGACGCCGGGATTCCCGTCTTCCCGGTTCACGCAGATATGGTGGACGCGCGGCTGTGGGATGGCGAGAGGATGCGCAAGGAGGGCGCGCGCTTCCTGGACGACGTTGTCCGCCGATGACAACTAATCTAGGTCAGTTCCGCGCGAATCTGTTCCAGGAAGGATTCGACGTCCTGGGGCAGCGCAGCTTCCCGTTCCCGTTGGTCGAACTCCTGCAGCCGGCTCTCTTGACTTTTCAGGATATGGCGATGGACGCACTCCGCCGCAGCTTGCGGCTCGGCCGCTTGCAGCGCAGCGATGAGAGCCGAATGATCGCGATTGATCTGCTTCAGCACCGCCACGCTGTGGCCTCCTCGACGGGCCGCGAAAATGCGGATCAACAGCCGGATACCCGCCAGGGTCTTGAGGCTTCGCTGATTGCCTGCAAGTTTCATGATGTAGGTATGAAACGCGAGATCGGCAACCTCAAATCGCTCCATCTGCTTTTCGTCGAGGACCGGCTTTCGGCCGGTGTCCAGTTCCCGGATCAACGAGGTGAGCGCGGAGGCGACGCTGCGAAGGTCGCGAATCTCCCCGGCCGATGGCGCGCGGGCTGCGACCGTGCGGGCAGCCAGACCTTCCAGCGCTTCCCGTATTTCGAACAATTCCCGGATGTCGTCCCGGTCGAGCGTGATCACAACAACGCCACGCCCGGGGACCGATTCCAAGAGCCCTTCACTGACAAGTTGGCGGATCGCCTCGCGAGCGGGGGTACGGCTGATCCCCAACTCCTTCGAGATGGTGACATCGGAGACCGGTTCGCCCGCGCGCAAATCGCGGGTGGAGATCTTGCGCTGAATGTGATGGTAGGCGACCTCACGCATGGGACGGGAAGTCTTCGATGTTCTGGGCACGGTTTCTAATGATTCTACCAGTGCATATGATGCTGTACATCGGCGTGTATACAGCGGGCGGGCTGTGCCATGGGTGAGACGCTCAGGCTTCAGATGGTGGGAGATTTGATTCTCGATGAGCCAAACTCCGACGCGCTCTTCGATCTGGCGCGTCCCCAACTCAGGGAGTGCGACGTCCTGGTGGGACATGTCGAAGTTCCTCATACCGGGCGCGGGACGGAGAAACATTTCGACGTTCCAGCGCCCGCCAGCGATCCCGCTAACCTCGCCGCCTTGCGACGCGCGGGATTCCATGTGGCAACGCTGGCGGGCAACCACATCGCAGATGCGGGACTGGAGGACGTGGAAGATACGATTGCGGAACTGCGGCGGCTGGGCATCGCGACAACGGGCGCGGGCATGAACCTTGCCGAAGCCAGGCAGCCGGCGATTGTGGACCGGCCAGGGCTCCGGCTGGGTTTTCTCAGCTATAACTGCGTGGGGCCGCGCGAGTCCTGGGCCGGGCGGGATCGCGCCGGTTGTGCCTATATACAGGTGCTGACGCACTACGAGTTGGACCACGCCTCTCCCGGTGGTCCACCCACGGTGTACACGTTTGCAGAGCCACGAACGTTAGACGCGATGATGGCAGACGTCGAGGAGCTTCGAACGCAAGTGAATGTCCTCGCCGTAGCGTTGCATAAGGGGCTAGGGCACACGCCCGCGACCGTCGCCATGTATGAACGGCAGCTCGCGAAGGCTGCTATTGACGCGGGCGCGGATGTGGTGGTGGGCCATCACGCCCACATCCTGCAAGGAATGGAGATCTACAGGGATCGGCCGATTTTTCACGGACTCGGAAATTTTGCGATCGCTACAAAGGCGCTCAACATCGATGGAAACTCCAGTCCGGAACGCCGCGCCTGGGCCGAGCGCCGGCGCAAGCTGTTCGGCTTTGAGCCGGATCCCGAATACACGGTCTACCCGTTTCATCCCGAAGCCAAGAACGCCCTCCTCGCCTTTTGTGAGGTGGACCCCGGCGGTGTCCGCACCGCCGGCTTCCGGCCGTGCTTCGTAAACCGGAATTCTCAGCCGGAGGTCCTGGGAAATGACGAGCGCGGACAATCTGTCGCCCGCTACGTGGAGGACATCACTTTGCGAGCGGGTCTGAACGCGGCTTTCGAGTGGGCGGGAGATCGAGTTGAGTTCTACCGGAGAAAAAACCTATGATATCGAACCCACGTCCACTCGAGGACATCACCGTCCTCGATCTCACCACGGCTCTGGCCGGACCATACGCGACATTTCTCTTGGCGGGACTCGGTGCTCGCGTGATCAAGATCGAAAATCCAACAGGTCCCGACACCTGTCGCGCGAACGCTCCCTATCTGGGCCCCGATGGGCCGCACTTGACGCGCCGGCATCCGGATGACATCTCCGTCTCCGCCATCAATCGCCTTCGGAACAAGAAAGCGGTAACCCTGAACTTGAAGCATCCCGAATCGCGCGCAGTCTTCGAGAGACTCGTTCAGAAAGCCGACATGCTGGTTGAAAACTTCAGTCGCGGCGTGCTGGAGCGGTTGGGCGCCGGTTTCACGGAAGTGCATGGGATGAATCCGCGCCTGCTTTACTGCTCCATCACCGGATTCGGAAGCCAGGGTGAAGGTTCGGGAAAAGCGATGGACGCCATCATCCAGGCTCTCAGCGGAGCGATGATGACCTCGGGCTCAGCCTGCGATCCTCCCGTGCGGGTCGGTGTTCCATTTGCAGATTTGTGCGCTCCTCTGTTCGGCGTGATCGGGCTTCTTGCCGCCTTGCATCAGACGCAGCGTACCGGAGTCGGCCAACATATTGATGTCTCAATGCTGGGCGTGATGACCTCCCTGGTTGCGTCTGAACCTTTCGATCTGCTGGAACGGTGCGGCGTGCCGCAGCGCACCGGTCAAACCGTACCCCGTTTGGCGCCCTTCGGCGTCTACGCGACGGCCCATGGCTACGTGGCGATTTGCGCGCCCACGGAGGCATTTGCGCGCACGCTCTTCCAGGCGATCGGACGCCCCGAGCTTTGCCAGGACCCGCGATTCCGGACGCGGGATGACCGCGTGCGAAATGTTGCCGAGGTCGACCGGATCGTTCTCGAATTCACCTCGGCGCGTCCCACCGCGGAGGTCATCGCGATCCTCGGGCAGGCCGGAGTCCCGGCGGCTGAGGTGCGCAGCCCCGCGGAAGCGGTGCGAGATCCGCAAGTGGTCGCGCGAGGCGAAACCGTGCGGCTGCGTCACTCCGCGGCGGCCGACGCGGACGTGTACGGCCCGGGAGTGCCCATCGTGTTCTCCGGATCCACAGTAGAACTCGACGAACCTCCACCCGGAATCGGCGAACACAACCGGCCAGTATACGGGGACCTGCTTGGCTACACGCAAGGAGAGCTGGATCGCCTTCAATCGGCGGGCGTCATTTGAGCGGGGGAACGCGTATGTTCAATCGGTGCGTCTTGATCCTGCCCGAGTGGCGTCTCTTTATCTGTCGGCCCGCGGTGAACGGCGAAGCCCAATGTGTATTTCGATTGCCCACGCGCCCCGCATGAACGGCTGACGTGGCGCGGATATCTGAACGCTTCTGCCAAGCGGCTCTTCTGATAAACGGGAACTAGAGCTAAAACCTATCGAACGATACGAATTCGCTATTGGAGCCGACGGAAACACCCACGATATAATCACGCTGACCCATCCCAGTCCTTTACTTCAGGAGATACTCATGAGACTCAACTTCAAGATCACAACGGCAGTCGTGTTCGCGGGGCTCGCCGCGGGCGTGATGCTGTGGCATGCTCCAGCTCAAGCGCAGGAACCCGCCCCTAAGCAGGCGGCCAAGGGCAAAGGCGGCGCCGGCGGGTTCATCAAATCGAACGACCCACGCGTTCAGAATCGCACCTATCACTTTGCTGACACGAATGAGGATCTTCCGTACTGCGTGTTCGTCTCCTCCAAGGTTTCGAAAGACAAGAAGAATCCGCTGATCATTTCGCTGCACGGCTTAGGCATTGGCCCCGGCTATATGTGCCAGGGCAAGGCGATCGATGAAGCGGAGGCCGGCGGCTACATTCTGGCTGCTCCGATGGGTTATAACACGGGCGGCTGGTATGGCTCGCCTATCATCAATACCGGCGGCAGAGGCGGCAAAGGGGCTCCCGCGCCGGAGCCTCCGGCAAATCTTTCCGAGCTAAGTGAGAAGGATGCGATGAACGTGCTCGACATCATGCGGAAAGAGTTCAATGTCGATGACAAACGTACGTACCTGATGGGGCATTCGATGGGTGGCGCGGGAACGCTTTACCTGGGATCGAAGTACGCGTCAAACTGGGCAGCCATTGCCGCAATGGCTCCGGCGGCAATGCGGATGGCGCCCAACATGAGTCCGATTCTTCAACCCTTGAAGGACAAGTCGGTGCCCGTGATGATTGCGCAAGGCGATGCAGACGAGCTGGTTCCCGTCGCGGGCACCCGAAAATGGGTCGACACGATGAAGGAAATGAAAATGGTCTACGACTACAAGGAAGTTCCGGGCGCGACGCACGGAAGCGTCATCGAAGCCTCCATCCCCGACATTTTCGCCTTCTTCAAGGCTCACACGAAGTAGCTAAGAATCGCGAGTCCAGAAGGCCCCTCGATTCTCTACCCTTCAGGGGCCTAGTCTTTACAGACGAAGAGGAGGAAGTGAAATTGACTGCACAACGATTGAGGATCGGGGTCGGGGCGATCCTTATGGTCCTGGCGGGAAGCGCGAACGCAGTGTTCGGGCAGTATCTGGGATATCCGACGGCGGGGCTTCCGAAGGGGCCGGACGGGAAACCCAATCTGGCGGCTCCGGCGCCGCGGACGGCGGATGGGCATCCGGATTTCACGGGTATGTATGGATGGGTCACGCGCGCCAACTGCGGCGCGAAGTGCAATGACACCCAGATTCCGAACGAGTTCATTAATATCGCGTCGTCACTGAAGG
>DASYET010000035.1:0-191791 GCA_036498815.1 Bryobacteraceae bacterium
CAATCCCCCAAAAAGCCTCATGCTCTTCCTTTTGTTTTCCTTAGCACCCCAGCCGACCCCTCTCGAACGCGCAAAACGTAGTCCGCGCCAACCAAGCTCCCACCTAACCCGTTTGGCCGAACACGCCGCACCCTTTGCGCTTCCCGACGGCCAAGCGGCCCAGAGTGCCGGGAGCGATGCACCCGTGCGGGCGTGTTCCTCAAGACCGGTTTGACGTTGCGAAATGTACTAGAGTTCCATTGTAACTGTTTGCGCTCCTGGTATCATCAGATGGGAGCGTTCCTACCGCGTTCGCGAGCGGTTTCCAAAAATTGATCCAACAGTCAATGTCATGGGGTCCGGCTCGATTACGCATCGGTGAGCAAGCTCCGGCGGGAAACCGCCATGGAGAAGCCTGAAGGTGCGCGGAGGACTCCGCCCTGCTGGAGTTTGGGGTCAAATGACGGGAGTTGTAACGGCTTGGTGGTAGCGCTCCGCTTTACTCGTTTCCCCTTCACATCTTGACCAACCTCCTGTTCATCGGCGACATCTTTGCCTCCACCGGCCGCGGACTCGTCGCCCGCCACCTTCCCGAAATCGTCACCTCGGAAAAGATCGACCTCACCATCGCCAACGGAGAAAACGCCGCGGGAGGCTTTGGCATCACTCCCGCGCTCGCCGAAGAAATCTTCAGCTTCGGCGTCAACGTCATCACCACCGGCAACCACGTCTGGGATAAACGCGAGATCTACGAATACCTGCCGCGCCAGAAGCGCCTGCTGCGCCCCGCCAACTACTCCGAGGAACTCCCCGGCGCCGGCGTCGTCATTGTCCAGGCCCGCAATGGAGTCAACGTCGCGATCCTCAACCTCCAGGGCCGCAGCATGATGATCCCCATCGACTGCCCGTTCAAGAAGGCCAACGCCCTTCTCGCCGCGATCCCCGAAGAAGTACGCGTCCGCTTCGTCGACTTCCACGCCGAGCTCACCAGCGAAAAAATGGCCATGGGATGGCACCTCGACGGCCGGGCCTCCGCCATGGTGGGCACCCACACCCACATCCCCACCGCCGACACTCGCATTCTGCCCGGAGGCATGGCGTACCAGACCGACGCCGGAATGACCGGCCCCTACCACTCCGTCATCGGGGTCGACAAAGACATCATCCTCCAGCGCTTCCTCACCCAGCTCCCCGCAAAAATGGAGGCTGCTCGAAGTGGAGGCGAGTTGCACGGCGTTATCGTTGAGGTGGACGAGGGTACGGGGAAAGCTACCGCGGTCCGCCGTGTCAGCTGCCAGTAGAGAGAAGTCTTATTTAGCGGCCTGTTAGACTGATTCGTCATGAGCTCTCTGAACGCAGAGCAACTGTTGGTTGAAATCGAAGAAATCCTCCGGACAATTCCGCCCCGGGCTACGATACGTCACGAGAATCCTGAGAATATAGCTTGGTTTGGACGCGCGTCTGCAGCTCTTGAAACTTGGAACCCATCCAAGTGTGACTTGCTCCGAGAATGGCTCGATCAGATCCTCGGCATGAACGGACATCTCGCAAATCAGGGCTTGCAGAAGCTGGTCATGTTGCTACACCAAGCCCGACACAATCTCATCGCTCAACTCCCGGGCGCTGGCAACGTAAGCGTTTCTCGGGGTATGGTCTTTGACTACTTCGATGAGATTCGCAAGATCATTCAACTGGCCAATTCAGACTTGTTATTCATCGATCCGTACTTGGACGCCGGTTTTGTTTCGCGCTACCTGCCCCACGTCGCTGCAGGCGTGACGATACGTCTGCTCGCCAGAGAGAAGCTAGCGACCTTACTCCCGGCTGTGGATGCTTTTGCTCAACAAGCGGGCCGGAGGGTTGAAGTGAGGTCTGCTGCGAATTTTCACGATCGATACGTTATCGTAGACGCCTCTTCCTGTTATCAATCAGGAGCATCGTTTAAGGATGGTGCGAAATCGGCCCCCACAACCGTAACGCAGATTCTTGATGCGTTCCCCGCCGTGGCGAAAACGTACGAAGACCTTTGGATCACCGCTCAAGCTTTGCGGTAGGAACCTTTGCTGGGAGCCGAAATGCTACCCGGATTCCACGCCCCGAGCAGGAGTACACGTATCGCCCCTGGATGCCGTTCAGTCGCTTCGCGCCGCGAGTCCCCGGCGGATGCTGGCGGCTTTGATCTAGCCGCGAATATAGGGAGTGTGGCGCGTTTCATCTAGGGCGCTTTGTTAGAGCAAAGCCGTAGGCTAGGTACCTCGACATCTCCCGAGAGCGGACGAAGTATTTGAAGCAGAAGCAGCCGACGAGTTATGACCCGCGATCACCGTGAATTTGCTCTCTGACGCACCCTCTGGGCGGGCGGCCACCCTTGCTCCGGACAATTACAACGCATGACTGATCGTCTGCAGCGCGAGTATGCCGCGCACTAACGCTTCATCCAGAACTCGACCGCTTCATCCCGAGTTTCCTCCTCTCCACTCACGCTAAGCTAAATCAGTGGCCCTGACCTTCCTCCAAGCCCGAGCCTCCGTGCTCGCCCACGCCCTTCGTCCCACCGCCACCGAATCCGTGCTCCTGTCCGACGCGCAACACCGCATTCTCGCCGAGCCCATCTCTGCCGACCGCGACTATCCTCCCTTCCACCGCTCCGCCCGCGACGGATTCGCCGTCCGCGCCGCCGATCTCCCCGGCACCCTCCGCATCACCGGCGAGGTCCGAGCCGGCGAAGTCTTCCCGGGCAATCTCGGCGCAGGCGAAGCCATCGAAATCATGACCGGCGCGCCTCTGCCGGATGGCGCTGACGCTGTCGTCATGGTGGAGCACACCACTCGCTCTGCCGATCAAGTCCACATCGACCGAGCCCCCGCGCCCGGTGAGAACTTCAGCCCCAAAGGCTCCGAAGCCCAAGCCGGAGCCGTCGTCCTTACTCCGGGCCGCCGCCTGGGCTTCGCCGAAATCGCGCTCCTCGCCATGACCGGCCGCGAATGCGTGAAGGTCTACCGCAAGCCGCGCGTCGCCATCCTTCCCACCGGCGACGAAATCGTGGAGGCCGGCGAAATCCCGCAGCCTTTCCAGATCCGCAACTCCAACGCCTGGTCCCTCGCCGCGCAAGTCGCCCGCGCCGGAGGTGTTCCCGAAATCCAGCCCATCGCCCGCGACAATTACGAGTCCACCCGAACCTCCATTGAACGCGGCCTGGCCTCCGACCTCCTTCTTCTCTCCGGCGGGGTCTCCGCCGGCAAATACGACATCGTCGAAAAGGTGCTTGCCGATCTCGGCGCCGAATTCTATTTCGACCGCGTGAAGATCCAGCCCGGCCAGCCCGTAGTCTTCGGCACAGCCCAAGGCAAGCAATTCTTCGGACTCCCCGGCAATCCCGCGTCTACCATGGTGACGTTCGAAGTCTTCGCCAGGGCAGCCCTCGAACTTCTGAGCGGTGCCGAGGAAGCCCCTCTTCCCCTCACGCGAGCCCGCTTGGCCACGGACTTCCGTCACAAGCCCGGCCTCACCCGCTTCCTGCCCGCCGTCTTGAGTGTCGACGGCTCGACGGTCACTCCGGAAAGTTGGGGCGGCTCCGGTGACATCGCCTCGCTCGCCCGGGCCAACGCCTTCCTGGTCGCCGAAACCGATCGCGAATCCTGGTCCGCCGGCGATGACATCCGCATTCTCCTCAAGTAATGAAAAAACTCTCCCACTACGACAAATCCGGCCGAGCCAGTATGGTGGACGTCTCTGCGAAAGCCGACACTCGCCGCACCGCCACCGCCCACGCCTTCGTGAAGATCCGGCCCAGCGTGCTCAAGAAGCTCCCCCAAAATCCCAAAGGGAATCCTTTGGAAGTGGCCCGCTTTGCCGGAATCTCCGCCGCCAAGCGCACCTCGGAACTGATCCCCATGTGCCATCCGCTCATGCTCTCGCATTTGGATGTCGAGGCCACGGTTGAATCTAAGGGCGTCCGCATTCGAGCGAAAGCCACCACCACCGGCCCGACCGGAGTGGAAATGGAAGCGCTCACCGCCGCCGCCGTGGCCGCCTTGACCGTCTACGACATGACCAAGGCACTTGACAAGGGAATCGAAATCCAGGACCTCCATCTGCTCGAAAAAACCGGCGGCAAATCGGGCGACTATAAACGGGGTACGTAGAGATATGATCCGAGTCTCCGTCATCACCATCAGCGACTCCGGGGTAGCTGGTACCCGAGCCGACCGTTCCGGCCCCGCCCTGGAAGCCCGCGTCCGCGAACTTGGCTGGCAAATTGCTGCAACGAAACTGGTGCCCGACGAAGCCAAAACCATCGCTGCGGTAGTTACGGAACTCTCCGACTCAGGTGAAACTGACCTGATCCTCTGCACCGGAGGCACCGGCTTGGCCCCGCGCGACGTTACTCCCGAGGCCATCCGCCCCATCGCGGACCGCGAAGTGCCGGGCTTCGGTGAAGTGATGCGGGCCGAAGGACGCAAATCCACGCCATATGCCGCACTGAGCCGCAGCACCGCATTTACCCGCGGGGCGTCTTTGATCCTGACGTTCCCCGGCTCCCCCCGTGGGGCGGTCGAATCGCTCGACGCCGTCGCCGCCCTGATCCCTCATGCCGTCAACCTCTTACAAGGGAGGACAGAACATCATGCGTAACCGCAAGCGTTTAGGCGGTATCTTAGTAACTGAAATGAGAACACTGCTTGCATGCCTAGCCCTGACCGGTCTGCTTGCCGCGCAGGAACCCTCCAAAGCGCCCTCGGGCGACGAAGCATTCAGGATCCCTGCCGTCACGGTGCAGGTTGTCCAGGCTCCCGTCACCGTGCTCGACAGTGACGGAAAGCTGGTAAGCGATCTCACGGCTCTCGATTTCCGGCTCAGCGACAACGGCAAGCCGCAGAAGATCACCATGGATCTGGGCGAGCACCCCGTCTCGGTCGTCGTCGCCGTGCAAGCCAGCTTGAACATGGAGAAGGTGCTGCCGCAGATCCGCAAGGTCGGATCGGTTTTCGACAGCATGGTCGCGGGCGAAACGGGTGAAGTCGCGGTCGTGGCGTTCGATCATCGCAATCAGGTCCTCACGCCCTTTACCTCGGATCCGGAAATGATCCATCAGGCCTTCCTGAAGCTTAAGGCCGGCAGCTCCACCAGCGCGTTGAATGACGCGGTGATGGAAGGCGTGAACATGCTGCACAATCGCCCCAAGGATCATCGCAAGGTTCTGATCGTGATCAGCGAGTCGCGCGACAATGGCAGCCACATTCACGTCCGCGACGTCCTGACCAACGCCGAGTTCAATGATGTCGTCATCTATCCTTTGGACGTTTCCCATCTGGTGACCTCGCTAACCGGGAAGGTGCAGGCCGCGCGTCCCAATACGATTCCGCCGGGCGGCCAAGTGCTGCCAGGCGGCACGGTCATGACCCCGACGCTGGATCTTCAGATGAACCAGAACGGTAACTTCGTCCCGGTCATCACGGAAATTTTCACGCAGATCAAGGCCATCTTCGTGTCGAATCCCTTGGAAGTCTACTCGCGTTATACCGGCGGCCGCGAGTTTCCATTCTTCACGCAAAAAGGCTTGGAAGAAGCGGTCGCGGACATCGGCAAACAACTCCACAGCGTTTACATGTTGACCTACACGCCGAACAATCAGGACGAAGCCGGATTTCACACTATCAAAGTCTTTGTGGATCGTCATGGCTCGGATTTGAAAGTGACCAGCCGCGACGGATACTGGTGGGCTGGTAAGCAGCAGCAGCCCTAGTGCGCGGATTGCTGCTTTGCTGGTGCGCGTTCGCCTTACCCCTTTCCGCGCAGACACTTGTCATTCAACACGCCACGGTCATTACCATGACTTCGGCGAAACCGTTGAAGGATTATACGGTAGTTGTTGAAGGCAATCGAATTACACTTCTTCAAAAGGGGTCACTCAAAATAAAGCCGAGTGTTTCACGTGAAACACTCGCTCCGCAGATTATCGACGCGAAGGGCAAATTCCTCATTCCGGGGCTTTGGGACATGCACATGCACCTGGGGCTGCCGGAGGCGTTTTTCCCGCTTTTGCTGGCTCATGGGATCACTGGTGTCCGCGAAATGTACTCCGGGATTCCGCCGCAGACGATTGCGCAATGGCGGACCCGGCCGGAAGTCCCACGCATCGTCGCATCCGGATTTCTTGATGGACCGCTGATGCTGGAGCCCGGACAAATGCCTCCGCCGGGCGCGTTCGCGGTTGCGACTGCGGATCAGGCTCGCTACGCGGTCCAGGTGCTGAAGCTGAGCGGCTACGATTTCATCAAGGTCTATAGCGATCTTCCGCGCGATGCTTATTTCGCGATTGCGCAGGAGGCTCGCGCGATCGGGATTCCGTTTGCGGGGCACGTTCCGGAAACGGTCAGTCCGCTGGAGGCTTCGGAAGCGGGGCAGCGGAGCGAAGAGCACCTCATGAATATTCTGCTGGCGTGCTCGACGAACGAAGCGGCGCTGAGAGCCGAGCGGGTTCGCGTGATGAACAGCACGGAGTTGTCCGGCGAGGCACGGCTGCGGCTGCTAGGGTTTCCGAAGTTGGAGGGTTTGGCCGACACTTACGATGAAACAAAAGCCGCGACTTTGTTTCAAACATTTGTGCGGAATGGTACGTGGCAGGTGCCGACGCTTGCGCTGCTGCACGGATTCGCTTATGGCGATGAGTTTGTCGCGGACCCGCTGATGCAGAAGATGCCGGAGGGGTGGCGGAAGACGGCGCATCCTCGAGATAAGCCGTACATGAAAGATTTGACTCCGGATCAATTCGACGACTTGGTGAAGAGCATTCGCGCGCTACTGGAACGGCACAAGAAGTTGGTGGGGGACATGCACCGGGCAGGAGTGCAGTTTCTTGCCGGGACGGATACGAGCTTGAATAATCCGGTGATCCCGGGAAAAGGCTTGCACCAGGAGTTGCAGTTACTGGTAGAGTCCGGGTTGACGCCGCGGGAGGCGCTGGAGACTGCTACGGTGAATCCGGCACGGTACTTTGGAGTGCTCAACCAGATGGGGACGATTGAGGCGGGGAAGTTTGCGGATATGGTTTTGCTGGATGCGGATCCGCTGAAGGATATACGTAATACGCTGAAGGTTCGCGGAGTCGTGATGCGGGGGCGGTATTTCGGGCGAGCGGAGATCGATGGGATGGTGGAGAAAGTAGGGGAGCTTGTTACCGCTCCCTGACGGTCACGGCTCAGAAAGACTGACTGAGACGACGATGAGCGCGAGTTCTCGCGTGTCTCCGTTGGTGGGGGCTAGTTTTCGGTTGCACTCGAAATTTACGACTACGTTGCCGGTGGTTATTGGGATGTCTCGCTCGTAGGTTTGATTGCCAGGGCTCGTGTAGGTTTGCGGAGGCAACGGCTGGTCAGCCGCGGAGGCGCTTAGCGTTGCCGGGCCCTGCTGGAGCAAGGCCTCCGGGATATTGAATTTCAAGACCAGGTGGTTTCCTTTCGGGCGGAGCGCTACTGAAAACTTGGGGGCGGCCCAGCGCCAACGGTTGTCTTCCACTTGATAGAAGCCGCCGAGGAGTTGGTCGGCGGTATCGGGATCGTTCATGTTGACGATGCTCGAGACGTTCACGAACGTGGGGATCGTCGCGAGGCGGGGTTTCGGTTTCCGCTTGCACGCGGCGGGGGCCAATGCCAGTGAGAAACAAAACGCAAGACACAGGCTGAAGACTGTGCTACTTAATCGCCGCAACGTTCCACCTGGACCAGGCAGTTATAAAACGTCGGGCCGCCGCCGATATCGGTGAGGCGTTCCGAGGTGAGGACGTTGGCACTCCGGCGGTCCATGGCTCGCTTGGGCCAGCGCGTGGAGGGGGCACGGGTGATGCCGGGCGGGACGGTACTGATCGCGCTGGGGCGGACTTCCGCGGTGAGCAGGAGGCTACCGCGATCGTTAAAGACTCGCACGCGGTCACCGGATTGAATGCCCCGCGGAGCAGCGTCATCTTCGTGCAGATGAAGCAGGGACGTTTCGGCATCGACGGCGGAGCGGTTGCCGAAAGTGGAGTTCATGCTGTCATCATTTTTCGAGGACAGAAATTCCAGGGGATATTTTTGTCGAAGAGCTTCCTCGCCGAAGCGCGATTCGGCGGGCGGTGTGTATTGCAGAGTCTCGGCTCCGAATTCGCATTTCCCGGAAGCGGTGCCGAAGCCGTTGGCGAAGGGGAGGAACGGCTCGCCCGGCGCGGAGACGTTGAGGCGGACGGAGTGTTCCCGATCGAGACGCTCTAATGTGATGCCGTCCAGGAATGGATGGCCGGAACCCAGCAGGCCGCGGATCATGTCGTCTTCCGATTCCCGGAAACAGGGGTCCTCGAAGCCCATACGCTGGGCCAGTTCACGGAAGAATTGCACGTTGGATTTCGCTTCTCCCGGGGCATCGACGACGGGGCGGGCGAGCTGGAGATGGTAGTGGCCGTAGGACGCGTAGATGTCGGTGTGTTCGAGAAAGGTTGTCGCGGGGAGCAGGATGTCGGCGTAGTCCGCCGTGTCGGTTTGGAATTGTTCTAGAACGACGGTGAAGAGATCCTCGCGCTTCATGCCGCGCAGGACTGCGTTCTGATTCGGGGCGATGGCGGCGGGGTTGGAGTTGTAGACCACCATGGCTTTGACGGGCGGGTTGTCGAGTTCCGTGAGCGCGGTTCCCAGGTTGGCCATGTTGATTAAGCGGGCTTCGCGGCCTAGTTGGGAGCGCCGTTGAAGCTCCGGCATTTCCAGGCCGGCGCGGTTGAATTGGAACGCTTGACCGAGCGAGAGCTGGAGGCCTCCGCCGGGTTCCTTCCAGGAACCGGTGAGGGCGGGGAGGGCGGCGATGGCTCGGACGCCAGCTCCGCCGTGTTCGCTGCGCTGCATGCCGAAGTTTAGGCGGATCACGGACGGGTGTGTCGCGGCGTATTCGCGGGCTAGTTGGATGATGTCGTCCTTGGCGATGCCGGTTAGGGACGCGACTCGTTCGGGATTGTAAGCGCCTGCTAGATCGCGGAGGGCTTCGAAGCCGTTGGTGTGGTGCTCGACGAAATCGTGATCGTAAAGATCTTCACCGATGATGACGTGCGCCAGGCCGAGCGCGAGAGCGAGATCGCTGCCGGGGTGGATGGGGAAGTGGCGGTCAGCTAGCGCGGCGGTGCGGGTGCGGATGGGATCGATGACGATGAGGCGCGCGCCTTTGCGGCGGGCTTCCACGATGAAGGGCCAGAGGTGGATGTTGGTGCCGTGAATGTTGGCTCCCCAGGCGAGGATGAGCTTGGAGTCGCGGAACTGTTCGGGCTCGGTGCCGTAGCGGAGGCCGAGAGTGGCGTTGAGGGCGGCGCCTCCGGTGGAGGAGCAGATGGTGCGGTCCAGGCGCGAGGCTCCGAGGCGGTGGAAGAAGCGGCGGTCCATGCCGTCGCGATTGAGGATGCCCATTGTGCCGGCGTAGCTGTAGGGCAGGATGGCTTCGGAGCCGAAGTCTTGGGCGACGGAGGAGAGTCGATGGGCGATGGTGTCCAGGGCTTCGTCCCAGGTGATTTGCTGTAAACGCCCTTCGCCCTTTTGTCCCACGCGTTTTTGCGGGTGGAGGAGGCGGTCGGGCGAGTACTTGCGGTCGAGATAGCGCGCGACTTTGCCGCAGAGGAAGCCGCGGGTAACGGGATGGTCGGGGTCGCCACGGAGTTTGGTGGCTTGGCTATTCTCAACTTGCACGAGGAGGGCGCAGGCGTCGGGACAGTCGAGGGCGCAGACCGAATGCCGGGTGTCCATATGGTCAGGATAGCAATGGGCGTACTTCTGATCGGAGGCTCCGCTGGGAATGATTATTTGGATATCTGGGATTTCGGCGGGTCCTGGCTACTTGTGGCTGGCATGGCGTTCCTACAAGAATCCGAAGGCGTCCGCTCCGGAGTGAGTTGCAAATGCACTCATCTTGGATTTTGCTCTGTGGATTCTTGCTTGGATTCGAGATAGCGACGGCGGGCGTAGACCACCGAAACAATGGTGCCGAGGAAGCAGAGGCTTCCTATTACGAATCCGGTGGTTGGTGAGACAGGGGCTGTCCTGTTCTTGCCGAGAAAGACGTGGCCGAAAAACAGACTGATGCCCTCGATTAGTGAGAGCATCGCCCAAAATACGCCGGTCCACATTTTGGATTTCGGGGGTCTCGGGGGAAGGCACTGATCCTCCCTAGTATGTTCGGGCGGAGTTGGAAGGGAGTTTAGTGCGGTGGATTGCGTGCCTCTTGCGCAGCTTGGGACTGAGAATCAGGCTCCGGTTCCGACCAGTTGTATACCCAGTGCTTTTCCCGCTTTGATGAGGTCTTTGTCTAGAGTGGCGAGAGGTACCCTCCGGCGCTGTGCGAGTTCTAGATAGGCAGCATCGTAGAGGGTGAGCCGGTAACGCTCCGCTAGCCGGGCGGTTGTGGTCCAGGCGTGTTCGGCGGTTTCGGTGTCAAGGGTGATGGGCAGTTCGCGTAGAAAGCCTGCGAGGCGTTGACGGTGTTCGCTGTCGAGACGCTTTTTGCGTTCCGCCATCAAGAGGGCGTTCAGGGCTTCCAGAGGCCACAGGGAGGGAGCGATGGCTCCGGTTTGCGTGACGCGATCCAGGAGATTCATGACGGGTTGCGTCTGCTCGTCCTCAAAGCACCAGGCGAGAGCGACCGAAGTATCGACGACGAAACTCATGGCCGCCCTTCGTTGACGAGATCCTTGATCTTGAGGCCGCGGAGTTTGGTTCCCTTACTGGCTTCGCGCAGACCGGCGGCAGCTCGCTTTGCCTTTTCCCGGTTGAATCCGGGCTCGGCGGGCACAAGTCTTGCCACGGCCTTCCCGTGGCGGGTTATTACGATCTCGGCGCCGTGCTCGACTTGGTCGAGGAGGGCGCTTAACTTATTTTTTGCTTCGAAGGATCCGATTTCGCGCGGCGTGGACATCTACGTCTAGCTTACCAGCTAGCTGAAATGTGGTCTAGGTCGGGAGCCGAGCGGAAGCTCGGCTACAGGCTGAAAGCCCGGCCCCACAAGGTATGTCACATGGCTGGCGGAACCCCCACCCGGAAAAATGAAAACGGCCTGGGACGAAAACCGTTCTCGCAAAGACGCAAATAACGCAAAGAAAACTAGCCTCACAACAACCTGCAGGGCCCGAGGACGCGGATCAGGCAGGGGGCTGGTACACTCGGCTACGTATGGATCAAGATCAGTTGCGGGGGCTGTTGGCGCAGGTTCGGGCGGGGGCGGTGGAGGTGGATGCGGCGATGGAGCGGCTGCGGCACATGCCGTTTGAGGATTTGGGGTTCGCGAAGGTGGATCATCACCGGGCGCTGCGGCACGGGATTCCGGAGGTGGTGTTTGGGTTGGGGAAGACTCCGGATCAGGTGTCGGCGATCACTTCTAGTTTGGTGGCGAGGGCGCAGAATGTGCTGGTGACTCGGGCTAGCGCGGAGACGGCGGCGAGGGTGAAGCGGGAGCATCCGGAGGCGGAGCATTTTCCGGCGTCGGGGGCGGTTCGGATTTGGCGCGACAAGGGAATTCGGGGGAAGGGGAAGATCGCGGTGGTGTGCGCGGGGACGAGCGATTTGCCGGTGGCGGAGGAGGCGCAAGTTACTGCCGAGGTGATGGGGAATGAGGTGGACGCGATCCACGATATCGGGGTCGCGGGGATTCACCGGCTGATGCATAATCGCGAGAGGTTGACGGAGGCTCGGGTAGTGATCGTGTGTGCGGGGATGGAGGGGGCTCTGCCGAGCGTGGTGGGAGGGCTGGTGGCGGTGCCGGTGATTGCGGTGCCGACGAGTGTCGGGTATGGGGCGAGCTTTCAGGGGCTCGCGGCGTTGTTGGGGATGCTGAATAGCTGCGCCAGCAACGTGACGGTGGTCAATATCGACAACGGTTTCGGAGCTGGCTACGTGGCTAGTTTGATGAACCGGTTGTGAGAGGACGATGAGTCCTCGCGCTGACGCTTGGGGCTAAACCGCGCCGGCGTGTTGGACCCGCATCTGCTCCAGGGAGAGATGGAAGCCAAACAGGGGTTTTCTAGAGCTGCCGGGCGAGCGGCAGTCCATCTTCCAATGTGCCCGCAGGTAGCGGACTTCAGGATGAAGGCTGAGGTCCAGCATCAGGGAATAATCGCCGCAGTAGAATTTCTGCGGGAAGGCGGCGAGTTTGCGCCAATGATGGCGGTCTGAGGAGCCCCACAGGGACACTTCCAGACACTCATCTTCGATAATGCGGGTTATGGCCAGGTTGAGCTGCAACAGCGTGCCGCTCTGATTCAAGATCGTTTCGGGGCCCTTGCCGTCTTGGTGGGCCACGGTTTCAGGGAGTAAGAACATACCACTCTCCTTCTCACCGGTGGCGGTATTCGCCGCTCAGATATGACTAAGGCGTTCTTCGGCTAATTCTAGGGTCGCATGTTTTTTGCAAAAACAGAAGCGAATTAATGACCGTCCTTCGGCAGGGTTGAAGAAAAAGCTGGAGCCGGGGACAGCGGCGACATGCACGTTTTGGACCAAATGGCGGGCGAATTGGATGTCGTCGGGGAAGCCAAATGACGAGATATCGGCCATGACGTAGTAAGCTCCTTGGGGGATGAAAGGGCGGAAGCCGGCTCGGGTGAGCATGGCGAGCATGGCGTCGCGACGGGATTGGTAATCGTGCTGGAGCTTGGCGTAGTAGTCGTCCGGGAAGGCGAGGGCGACGGCTCCGGCTTCCTGCAGCGGGGCGGCGGCGCCGACGGTGAGAAAGTCGTGGACTTTACGTATGGAATCTGTGAGGTCGGGGCTGGCGAGGACCCAGCCCACGCGCCAGCCGGTGACCGAGTAGCTCTTGCTCATGCTGTTGACCAGGACGGTGCGGTCGCGCATGCCGGGCAGGGTCATGATGGGGATGTGGACGGCTCCGTCATAGATAATGTGCTCGTAGATTTCGTCGGTGATGGCGAGGGCGTCAAATTCCTGGCAGAGGTCCGCGATGATTTGGAGCTGATCGCGGGTGAAGACTTGGCCAGTGGGGTTGCCGGGTGAGTTAAGGATGATGGCTTTCGTGTGGGAAGAGAAGGCTCGGCGAAGTTCGTCGGGGTCGAAGCCCCAGTGGGGCGGGTGGAGGGGGACGAATTTACGCTCGGCTCCGCAGAGGAGGGTATCGGGGCCGTAGTTTTCGTAGTGGGGCTCGAAAATGATGATCTCGTCGCCGGGGTTGGTCACGGCGAGGAGAGTGGCGATCATGCCCTCGGTGGCTCCGCAGCAGACGGTGATTTCGCGTTCGGGGTCGAAGTCGAGGGCGTAGTGGCGGCGGTACTTGTCGGCGATGGCGTCGCGGAAGCGCTTGGCTCCCCAGGTGATGGCGTACTGGTTGACGTCGGCGAAGATGGCGTCGGCGGCGGCTTGCTTGAGAAGATCCGAGGCGGGGAGGTCGGGGAAGCCTTGGGCGAGATTGACGGCGTCGTATTGGACGGCGAGGCGGGTCATCTCGCGGATGACGCTTTCTACGATGTTTTCAGTGCGGTGGGCGCGGAAGCGGTCGCGGGCAGCGGGAGTGGCTAGCACTTTTTTATGCTACCGCGAGGGGTCAGCGTACAAGCGGCGGTAGACGTCGGCATTGCGGAGGACTCCTTGGACGTAGGAGTGGGTTTCGGTGAAGGGGACGGTTTCGATGAACTCGGCGGGCTCGCGGAAGTCGCCCCAGGTGAGCCAGGCTTTGGCTCGGGTGAGTCCACCGTCGTAGGCGGCGAGGGCGGCTTCTACTTTTCCGCCGACACTGTTGGTGAGGGATTTCAAATAGAAGGTTCCGAGTTGCAGATTGACGGTGGGCGTGAAGAGCTTCTGGGTGGTGTAGGCCGGGATCTTCAGGCGGCGGCCGAGCTCTTTGCCGGTGGCGGGCATGATCTGGGTAAGGCCTCGGGCGTCGGACGGCGAGACGGCTTTGGGGTCGAACTCGGATTCCTGGCGGATGAGCGCGGCCACCAAGAACGGATCGAGGCCGTTTTGTTTGGAGAAGCGTTCGAGTTCCTCGCGGTAGGGGAGCGGGAAGGCCATGGTCCAGAACTGGCGAGGCGCGGAATCGAGCGGGACGAAGAGGTAGCCGCTGGCGTAGGACTTGATGTAGTGCATGGCCTGGTCCGGCTTGGTGCTGGTGATGAGCGTAGCCAGTTCCATGGCCATGAGCTGAGGTTGATCCTCATTCTTCGCGGCGAAGCGGAGTTCGCTTTCGGCGAAGTCCTTGAGACCGGCATTGGCGAGAAGCCGGGCTCGGGCGATTCGCGACGCGGCGAGAGAGCCGACGGTGAAGTTCAGTGTCCGGGAGCGGGTGGGGAAGGGGGTGTTGTGAAGGAAGTCAGTTACGGCGGGAGACTGTGCGCCATTGGCGCCGATTTGGGTGAGCCGCGTACGGGCTTGCGTCGCGTAGTATTGATTCGGATATTCGCGGACGATTTCGTTGTAATACGTGCGGGCGGCGGTGCTGTCGGTGGCGGACTCCGCGAGGCGGCCTAGAAAATAGAGCGAGGCGGAAGCTGATTCGGAGCCGGGGAAGAGCCGCAGGTGGGCGCGCAGGAGATCGCCTGCGTCGGCGCGGCGGCGCAGGTAATGGCCCCAGGTCATCTTCCAGTGGCAGTCCGCGGCGGCGGGGTCTTTGGGGAAGCTTTCGTAGCAGGCTCGATAGAGAGGCTCATAGGTCTCCATCTGGTTGCTGGCGAGATAGTGGTCGGCCACGGCGACCAAGCCTTGCAGACGCCAGGGGGAGTTGGGATAGAGGCGGCCTAGCTTATCGAGCGTGGCGTCGGCTTCCTCTTCGTTCTTGAGGCGGCGGGCGCATTGGAGGAGATAGTAGAGACGCTCGGCGTCGGCTTCGGGGGAGAGGTTCTCCAGCGAAGAGAGATACTGGCGGGCGGGGGCGGTTTGTTTATCGTTATAGTCGGCGACGCCGATGCGGACTCGGGCGAGGTCGCGCTCGGAGCCGCCTAGCTGCGGGATCAGGGCGTCCAGTTCTTTTCGCGCGCGGACGATTTCTTTTCCTTCGAGGAGCTTGAGGGCGCGGCCGAGCATGGCGTGGGGAAGAGCGGGGGGATAGGTATCGCCGAGGCGGTCACGCAGTTTGGCGATGAGGGCGTCGGACTGAGTGGCTTCGTTGGAGAAAGGGAAGCCGTAGTAGACGCGCTGGGCGTAAATGGCGGCGCTGACAGAATCTCCCGCGGCGTCGAACGCGTTGGCGAGACCGAGGTCGCCCTGCGGCTGCGGGAGAGTGGCGTAGTTCTTGCGGAGGATCTCGACGGCGTCCTTCGGTTTATTGTTTAAGACGTCGGCTTGCGCGGCGAGCACGTAGGCTCGGGCGGCGAGCGGGGAGGGCGGAGTTTGTTTCCACACCGGCGCAAGGGCGGAGGGGACGGCGGCGTAGTTTTTCGACGCGAATTGCGCGGAGGCGAGGAGCCATGCCGGGTAATCGGCGATGGTGGGGAGGCGCTTGGGGAGAGGCTCGAGAGAGGCAATGGCGGCGGCGTAGCGTTTTTCGTCGAGGGCGGTGGCTCCGGCTTTGAGGTCCGCGGCGGAGTCGTTGGCAGCGAGGAGATAGATCGCCGTGCCGATCAGCACGGCTGCGGTGATCGCGATTTTGCGGCTCTGGCTCCTAAGCCAAAGGGCCGGGATAATTTGGACCAAGCAGGGCCTCGTCATTCTGAGCCAATGCACGAACCAGCTCTTCGTGGAGATAGTCGGGGACGCCGTTAGGGGGCGTCAGAAATTGCCCGGAGAAAGCCGCGCGAGCTTCATCGATCTGGGGGCGCAAGGCGGAATAGAGATCGCGGGCATGCTTGCCGGCCTTGACTTGGTCGGCAGCGTAGAGGCGCATTTCGGCTACCTTCACTCGGGCGTAGCGCTGGGCGCGGAGACCTTTTTCGGATAAGTCGGGCGCGGGTGCGGAAAGAGTCTCGAGGAGACAGGCGATTCCGCGAGAGAAGTGCGCGCAGGATTCCACCACGGCATCTCGCCAGGCGGAGGTGCCTTGAGCCGCCCGCAATTTGGCGAGGGCGCGGTCGAGGTCGCCAAGGATCTCGGATGTTTCCGCCAAGTGTTTATTCTCTCATTAGTTGCGGGCGAGCGCTAGAGCGATGAGATCGACCCCACAGACTAGCGGATTCGGCCGATGAGGGTGGTGGAGCAGCTATGACCGAACTTCTTGCCCGTCCACAAGCACCCTGGGCGCTTCGCCTGGTGCCCCCGTTTCCCGCCATCGCGCATCGCATTCTTGCGTTGGTGAGCCAGGAAGACGTCGACTTTACTGAGCTAGGCGAATTGATCAAAAAGGATCCGTCTTTTTCGGCGGAGTTGCTTCGCTTCGCCAACTCGGCCCTGTTTGGCAGCCAGCGTGAGGTGACGAGTCTTCGTCACGCGATCTTGTTGGCCGGCACCAACCGTCTGACGACGATGGCGACCATGGTGGTGATGAACCGTATGGTTCGCTCCTCGGTACGGATCTCGGCCTTGCGCAAAGTGTGGGTGCATAGTTTGGCCACCGCGGTGATCGCCGAGGAAGCGGCGCGAATTATGCGATCCGACCGCGACGGCGCTTACACGACCGGCCTGTTGCACAACTTGGGGACGCTGGGACTGATGTCGGCGTATCCGAACGAATATTCGCGGATGCTGGAGGTTTCCGACGATTATGGTTTCGATCTGTTGCAAACCGAACGCGACTTATTCGAGATCGACCACTGCGCGGCCGGGGCCTATCTGGCGCAGGACTGGGACTTCCCGGATGAACTGGCGGCGGCCATCGCGACCCATCACGACGAGCCGGTTCCCGGTGAGAACAGCCTCTACAATCTCATCAAAGTGAGCTGGCGGCTGGCGGACGCACTCGGCTACGCGGCTTTCTCGCCGGACAAGCGTTGGACCTGGGAAGACCTCATCGCGTTCCTTCCAAACTCGGAAGGGTCGTGGCTGAGCGGCTCACCTGAAGTCGCAAAGGAGGGGATCGACGCCCTGGTGGCGAGCGCGCTGGGGTAGCGACGATAGTGATCTCAAGGTGGCGCGCCGAGATCGAAGGAACCTATCGGAGGCGGAGCGTAGTGTCGATGGACGAAAATGCGCAGAAATATGTGCGGAGTTTTCGTCGGATTGGTGATTTGCGGATGGGGCTCGGGTCTGCTCTGTGGAGCGGACAAGCAGGAGATTTTGTCCCATGCGCGCGCGGCATATTACGACCTGAAGAAGGACGGTCTGGTAGAGTTTCGCTGCGAAGTGGATGCCGATTGGGAGGCGATTCTAAAGAGCTTGCAGGCGGATCCGGCCGATCCTCTGGCCGCGGCGCTGAAGCAGACGCACTTCACGGTTGTGATCGGTCCGGACGGCGTTCCCGCGGTTTCGCGGCTGGGGCCCACTCCCGCGGATGCCGCCCTTGCGGAGCGGTTCCGCACGACGGCCGGAGGAATGGAGCAGGTGCTGACCGGATTCTTTCAAGTGTGGGCGCAATCGCTGAACGGTCTTCCCGGTCCGCGAGATGGCGAGGCGTACGGGATCGAGCAAGGCGCCGATGACTATCGGATCTTACAGACTCAAGGCGAGGTTCACATTGCGATCGCAATGAATCGAAAATTCCTGGTGACAGAGATCAAGATTGTGGGACCCAACATGGATGTCGCGCTGCGTCCCCGGTTCGCCGAGAGTCCTAAGGGATTCTTGTTTGCTGGATATGGGTCAAACGCGAAAGTGCCGGGCGGCACCCAGGAGATGGACGTCACGATTGAAGAACAAGCGGTGGAAGGCTTTGAGTTGCCCGCCTTGGTCACCGTGAAGATGGGCAACGTTCAAATTCCGCTGCATTTCACGGGTTATCGGATCAAGAAGCGTTAGGGGCCGCCTGGCGGGTGGAGACGATGGTGATCTCGAGGTCGTGAGCGAGGCGGACGACTTGCTTGACGAGGTCCCGGGCGAAGGGCGACGGCGCTTTAAGAGAGCTCCACTTCCCGTTGCGGGGGCGGCTCATGTAGACCTGTGTCACGCCCCGGTCGTGGGCGAACTTGATGAGTTCCTGGGCGGGGTCTGTGCCTTCGAGGAGGCGGGTTTCGAGATGGAGATTGCGGGCGAAGTTCAGGTGCTTTTCCAGGGCCTCGCGGTCGGCGGGGGCTAGGTTGTCGAGATTGTCGCAGACGGCTACGGCCCAGCATTCGGCGTGGAAGAAATCGGCGACGCGTTTGGCTCGGCGGATAAGGGCGGCGGCGGCGGGGTCGGGCGTGAGATACACGAGGATGGTCTCGGCATTGGCCTTATTTGGGGGCGAGGCTGGAACGTGGTCCAAGTCGGGCGGGGGCGCCGCGACTGCGGCTCCGTGGCGGAGTTCCACTTCGTAGGCGGTTTGGCGCAACGCCAGTTCGCGGAGGGCGACTAACGTGGATTCCTTGAAGAAATGTTCCTTAGCCTGGCGGGCTTTTTCGGGCTTGTAGACGGCTCCGCGTTCGAGGCGGTTGAGAAGAGCTCGCGGAGTAAGGTCGATCATGACCACCTCGGTCGCCTGTTGCATCACCCAGTCCGGCACGGTCTCGCGGACGCGGATGCCGGTGATCTCCTGGATGTGGTCGTTGAGGCTTTCGAGGTGCTGGACGTTCATGGTGGTGTAGACGTCGATTCCAGCGTCCATCAGCACCAGCACATCTTCCCAGCGCTTGGTGCGGGGGCTGCCGGGGACGTTGGTGTGCGGGAATTCATCCACCACGGCGACTTCAGGGTGGCGGGCGAGGATCGCTTCGGCGTCCATCTCTTCGAAAGTAGTGTCGCGATAGTCAAGGATGCGGCGCGGGACGACTTCGAGGCCTTCGAGCTGCGCGATGGTGTCGGCGCGCCCGTGCGGCTCGAAGTATCCGACGACCACGTCGGCTCCGTCGCGGCGGCGTTCTTGCGCCTCTTGCAGCATCTTGAAGGTCTTTCCGACTCCAGCGGCGTAGCCCAGGAAGATTTTGAGCTTGCCGCGCGGAGGGCCGCCGGGCTCGCCGTTAGTGGGGGAAGAGCTTAACATCCATTCCTTCCGCGGCCTCGATGAGTCGGTCGACGGCGGTTCTCTTGAGGCGGCTGAACCAGCCTTGTGAAGGGCTGTGGCCCACGTACAACTGGGTGACGCGGTGTTCGCGGGCGAATTGCACGATGGCGTTAATGGGGTCGTGGCCGCCTTCGAGGAGGCGGACGCGCGCGCCGGATTCGCGGGCGAGCTGGAGATTTGTTTCGAGGGAGGCCTGGTCATCGGCACTGAGGTTGGATTGACCCACGTGGACGACGAAGAGTTCGCCATGGAAGCGATCGCGCGCGCGGCAGGCTCGCTGCATCATGCGCCGGCCGTTGGCTTTCGGGGTCATGCAAACGAGGATGCGTTCCTGGGTGCTGAAGGCTTGGCCAACACCGCTGCGGTCGAGGTAGCTTTCGAGTTGATGATCGACGACGTCGGCGGCGAGGAGCAGGGCGATTTCGCGGAGTTGGGAGAGTCGCTGTTCAAGCTCCGGGAGCGGGACGGGAACGGTGCCGGCTGCGGCTTGCTCGATGCAGTACTGCGCGGGGGCGTCCACCATTTCAATTTCGTCGGCGGTGCGGAGGAAGCTTTCGGGGACGGCAACGGTGGCGCGCTTGCCTTGGATGCGCGCGGCCTCGTCGCGGCGCTCCTCGACGTACTGGAGATTGATGCTGGTGATGACGCTGATGCCCGCTTGGAGGAGCTGTTCGACATCCTGCCAGCGGTGTGCGTGCGGGCTGCCGAGAGGATTGTCGTAGGCGAGGCCGTCGACAAGGCAGGTGGCGGGGTGGCGGTGGAGGATCGCGTCGAGGTCCATGCGGGTTTGGCCGTCGACACTCTTAAGAGGAATGACCTCGAGCTTGCGGAGCAGTTCGTCGAGCTCGGGGCTGCTGTTGGATTGGATCGCGCCGACCACGACATCCTGGCCGCGATCCTTGCGGCGGCGGCCTTCGTCGAGCATGCGGAAGCTCTTGCCGACGCCGGAGGCGTAGCCCAGGAAGATCTTCAAGCGTCCGCGGCGCTCGTATTCTTCTTCGGCCTGCACCCGGCGCAAGAGCTCTTCCGGGGAAGGACGGACGAAAGGAGATGACATCCGATGATTCTTTTCCAGTGTACAAAGGAACGCTCGGCGGGCATGAGTGGTGCGCAGAATTCCTTTAGAACTTCTTTAGAGACGCGATGTTTAGAATAGAAGTCGAGTGAAACTCGCGTTACGGATTGCGGGAGCGTTGGTGCTGGTGGCAGCGGTCACGGCGCTCGATTTCTTGCTCTTGAAGGTGAACAGTCCGACGGCGGCGTTTACGTTTTTGCTGTTGATCCTGGGGCTGGCTTCGCGCGGGTTGCTGCGGGAGTCGATCGCGGCGTCCGTGGTCAGCATGCTGTGTTACAACTTTTTCTTTTTGCCCCCCATCGGAAGGATTACGATTGCGGATCCGCAGAATTGGGTGGCGCTGTGCGTGTTCCTGATCACTGCGGTGACGGCGAGCCAGCTTTCGGCGAACGCTCAGCGAAGGGCGGAGGAGGCGAGCGCTCGGCGGCAGGAGATGGAGAGGGTATACGAATTTAGCCGGGCGTTGATGATCGGGGACGGCGGCGGGGGTGTTGTGGCACAAATTTCACAGAGTTTGGAGCAGGTATTTCGCGCGGAGGAGGCGGCGTTTTACGAACGCGCAAGCGATACGGTGCTTCGTGCGGGGACGGCTGAGGGTATTTTGACGGATGAGCAGTTGCGGGAGACGGCTCGCAACGATACCAACTGGTCTTCGCTGAGCCGGCAGGCGTCGGTAGTGGCGGTTCGGTTCGGAGGGCGAACCCTGGGAAGCCTGGGGCTGGCAGGCTCGGTGATTTCGGAGGCGGCCCTGCAAGCGGTGGCGCAATTGAGCGCGATCGCGCTGGAGCGAGCTCGGGCGCAGGAGCTGGCGAGCGCGGCAGAGGCGACGCGGCAGAATGAGAGGCTGAAATCGACGCTGCTGGATGCGCTGGCGCATGAATTCAAGACTCCGCTGACTTCGATTAAGGCGGCGATCACTTCGGTGCTGGGGGCTCGGGCGCACGATGCGGTGGAGCAGGAACTGCTCACCGTGGCCGATGAAGAGGCGGATCGTTTGACGGAGCTGGTGAATCAGACGATCGAGGTCGCGCGGATCGAGGCGGGGCACGTGAAGCTGAACCGGCAGCCGACTTCGATAGCGGAACTGGTGGCGGAATCGCTGGAGCAGTTGAAGAGTTTCTGCGAAGGTCATGAGATTCGAGTTGAGATTCCGGAGGGATTGAGAGCAGCGGACGCGGATCCGGGGTTGATCGGGCTGGTGCTGCGGCAGTTGCTGGATAACGCGTTGAAGTACGCTCCCCCGGCGGCGGCGATCACCATTTCGGTGGAGAGCATGGGGAAGGGGCTCGCGGTGCGTGTGTCGAACGAGGGTCCGGGAATTTCGCCACGGGAGCAGCAGGCGATTTTCGATAAGTTTTATCGAGGCAACGATGTGCGCGATCGCATTCCCGGGACGGGGATGGGGTTGACTATCGCGCGCGAGATTATCGCGGCGCATGGCGGCAAGCTTACGGTGAGCAGCCATCCGGGGGAGGGCGTGCAGTTCTCGTTCACGCTGCCGCTCGCGGTGTTGCTTGAGCCCGCGGTGATTCCGTGAGTATCGTATCCGCGAAGATTTTGGCGGTGGATGACGATCCGCAGATCCGGCGTGTGCTGCGAACCAGCCTCACGAGCCAGGGCTACATCATCTCCGACGCGCGGAGCGGGGAAGAGGCGCTGCTGAAGATTCGCGAAGAGCGGTTCGATCTGATCCTGCTAGACGTGAATATGCCCGGGATGGGCGGGCTGGCGGCGTGCCGGCAGATTCGCGCGGTGAGCGAGGCGGCGATTATCATGCTGACGGTCCGCAACACGGAGCAGGATAAGGTGGCCGGGCTGGATGCGGGCGCGGACGATTACGTGACGAAGCCGTTCGGAATGACGGAACTGCTCGCGCGGATTCGGGCGAATCTGCGGAGGGTGCCGTTGACTCCCGGCGGCGGCGCGGCGGTGGTGGAATTCGACGGCGTGAGTATTAATTTTCCGGCGCATCTGGTGACGGTGCGAGGAGCAGAAGTGCGGCTGACGCCGAAAGAGTTCGATTTACTGCAATACCTGGTGAGCAATCCGAACATGGCGATTCCGCATGGGCGGCTGCTGCAAGCGGTGTGGGGTCCGGACTACGGGGATCAGGTGGAGTACCTGCACGTTTTCGTGAACCAGATTCGCAAGAAGATCGAGCCCGATCCGAGCAAGCCTCGGTATCTGATTACCGAGCCCCGGCTGGGATACCGGTTCTGCCTGCCTCAATAAATCGACCGGGTTTTTATAACAATTTTAGGCGCCCTTAAGGACATCTTTAGGATCCGAGACCTACGCTTGGGATGGAGAGAGCGTCATGGCCAACATCCTGATCGGGCTTTTGGGCCGAAGGGCGGAGACGTGGGCGGCTTACGTGCGATCGGGAGCACGGGAAGTTGCCTTACGGCCGCTCGAGGTCAACGTGATCTTCACATCCGCCGGCGCCACGGTGTCGGCCATGGATCAGGCTGCTCGACTGGCGTCGGATTTGAGCGCTCGGGTGTGCGTCTTCGCGCCGGTGGTGGTCGATTTCCACACGAATCTAGAACATCCGCGGGTGAATCCGGAGTTCCTCGCCGCGCAGTATCGGGCGATTGCGGAAGAGGCTGGTGTGGAAACCAGCGTACAAATCGTTCTGTGCCGAGACGTGGTGGATGGGCTGAATACGGCTCTGCGGCCGAATTCGCTGGTGGTGGTCGGCGGGAGAAAGAGATGGTGGCGGACTCGCGAGAGCAAGCTGGCTCGCGCGCTGGAAGCCGCAGGACATCAAGTTTTATTCGTGACGAAGGAGAGTACAACATGCTCGACCTGTTCTATGTATTGATCACTGTTTTGTTCTTTTTACTGGCGTGGGCGTTTACGAAGGCTTGCGACCGCTTGTAAGGCGAGGGGAGGAAAGAAACATGGATTACGTCATTGCCGGAGTGACTACGGTGTTACTGCTCGGTTATTTGATTTACGCGCTCCTTCGGCCGGAGCGCTTTTAAGGAGCGCGTGCGGGCGGCGACGCTCGCACGCCACTTTTTAAAGAGGGGACTGTTGAGGTTCACGTTATGACAAGCGTTGGTCTGTTACAGATCGGGATTTATTTCTTGGTGCTGCTGGCGCTCACCAAACCGTTGGGCTCTTACATGACGAAGGTGTTCCAGGGCGAGCGGACGATTCTACATCCGGTGGTGCGGCCGGTGGAGCGCCTGTGGTATCGCCTGTGTGGCGTGCAAGAGAACGTAGAGCAGCGCTGGACGCAGTACGCCGCAAGCGTGCTGGCGTTTAGTCTGGCAAGCTTCGTGTTTGTGTACGTGATCCAGAGGCTGCAGGCGTGGCTGCCGTTCAATCCGCAGGGATTCGGAACGGCGCATGCGCCGAACGGGGCTACGGCGATGACGCCGGATCTGGCATTCAACACGGCAAATAGTTTCCTGACTAATACGAACTGGCAAGCCTACGTGGGCGAGTCGACGATGAGCTATTTCGTTCAGATGGCCGCGCTGGCGGTGCAAAACTTCGCCTCCGCCGCTGTCGGAATCGCGGTGGCCATCGCGCTGGTGCGCGGCTTCGCGCGGCAGCAGGTGAAGGAGATTGGCAACTTCTGGGTGGATATGTCGCGGTCCATCCTCTACTTGCTTCTGCCGATCTCGATCGTTGCGGCGCTGGTGCTGTGCTCTGCCGGTACGATCCAGAACTTCAAACCTTATGAGAAGGTCACCACGGTCGAAGGCGCGACGCAAAGGTTGGCGCAGGGGCCGATGGCTTCTCAGGAAGCGATCAAGATGCTGGGTACGAATGGCGGCGGATTTACGAATGCGAACTCCTCGCACCCGTATGAGAATCCAACGCCGTGGTCGAACTTTGTGCAGATGCTGTTAATCTTCGTGATCCCGACGGGGTTGACGTACACGTTCGGGAAGATGGTGGGCGACACGCGGCAAGGTTGGGCCGTGTTTGCGGCGTGCAGCATTATGTTCCTGGGCGGGGTGTGGGTGGTTTACCACTACGAACAGGCCGGGAATCCGATGCTATCCAGTCTAGGGATTCAGAGCGTCGCCACAGACACGCAGCCTGGCGGCAACATGGAGGGCAAGGAGACGCGGTTCGGCATCGCGGCAACCTCGTTGTTCGCTGTTATTACGACGGACGCGAGCTGCGGAGCCATCAATGGGTGGCACGATAGCTTTACTCCGCTCGCGGGGTTGATTCCGATGGTGAACATGCAGACCGACGAGGTGATCTTCGGAGGTGTCGGCGCGGGGCTGTACGGGATCTTGCTCTACGCGATTCTGGCGGTGTTCATCGCGGGACTGATGGTGGGCCGCACGCCGGAATATCTAGGCAAGAAGATCGAGTCGAAAGAAGTAAAGATGGCGATGCTGGCGTTAATCGTGACGTCGATGAGCATCCTGCTTTTTTCGGCAGCGGCCTCTGCGATTCACTTCGATTGGGACAAGGCGCAGTATTGGAATCCGGCGTCGGGGAGTCCGAAGCCGGCCCCTACGGCGAGTGTTCCGGCGACTTCGAATTTGAATAATAGCGGGCCGCATGGATTTAGCGAGATTCTTTACGCGTATTCCAGCGCTTCGGAGAATAACGGCAGCGCGTTCGCGGGAATCAGCGTGAACACCCCTTGGTACAACCTGACCACGGGACTCGCGACGTTGATCGGACGTTTCCTATTCATGATTCCGTTGATCGCGGTGGCGGGGAGTCTGGCGGGGAAGAGAAAGACTCCGGTCACCAGCGGCACGTTCCCTACACACGGGCCGCTGTTCGTGGGGCTCTTCGTGGGCACGGTGATTCTGGTGGCCGCACTGACGTTTTTCCCGGCGCTGGCACTGGGTCCGATTGTAGAACATTTCCTGATGCATTCCGGCAGGCTGTTCTCCTGGGTTGCGCCGGTTGTTGGTAACGCGTTGAACGGAATTTGGAGCTAACGATATGGCGACGACAATGCACACACCTCCTCCGGTCGTAGACAACAACAAGGGTGAGGATCCGACGACTCTGATTCCGCGCAAGCTGGTTCGCGCGAGGCCTCTGTTCGATCCGGACATTCTGGGCCGCGCCACGGCCGCATCCTTCGCCAAGTTGAATCCGATGACGCTGGCGAAGAATCCGGTGATGTTCGTGGTGGAGGTGGGTGCGTTCGTGACGACGTTCCTGCTGGCACGCGACATCATAAAGGGCGCGGCGGAGATCGCGTTCACGGCCCAGATCGTACTCTGGCTCTGGTTCACGGTGCTGTTCGCGAACTTCGCAGAGGCGATGGCGGAGGCCCGCGGGAAAGCGCAGGCGGATCCGCTCCGGAAGACCAAGACCGACGCTGCCGCCAAGAGGGTGGTGAACGGCGGCAAGATCGAGCAGGTTCCGGCGTCGAAGTTGCGCTCCGGAGACACGGTGCTGGTGGAAGCGGGAGATCTGATTCCGAGCGACGGCGACGTGATCGACGGCATTGCGACGGTGGACGAATCGGTGATTACGGGCGAGAGCGCTCCGGTGATCCGCGAGTCCGGTGGCGATCGGAGCGCGGTTACGGGCGGCACTCGCGTGCTGTCGGACCAAATCAAGGTGCGGATCACGGCGAATCCGGGCGAGACGTTTTTGGACCGGATGATCGCGCTGGTGGAAGGCGCGGAGCGGCAGAAGACTCCGAACGAGATCGCCTTGAACATTTTGATCGCGGGGCTGACGATCATCTTCCTGCTGGCGGTGGCGACGCTGCCTCCGATTGCGTCCTACAGTGTCGCGAGTGCGGGCGCGGGCACGGTGCCGACGATTGCGGTGCTGGTGTCGCTTCTGGTTTGCCTGATTCCGACGACGATTGGCGGGCTCTTGAGCGCGATCGGCATTGCGGGAATGGATCGTGTGATGCAACACAATGTGCTGGCGATGAGCGGCAAGGCTGTCGAAGCGAGCGGCGATGTGAACACTCTGCTGCTGGATAAGACCGGGACGATTACGATCGGCAATCGACAGGCGGTAGAGTTCATTCCGCTGGAAGGCGTGGATCCGGCGGAACTGGCCGATGCGGCGCAGCTTTCGAGTTTGGCGGACGAGACTCCGGAAGGGCGGTCGGTGGTGGTTCTCGCGAAGGAGTTGTACGGGATGCGCGGACGCGAAATCTCACATCATGAGGCGGAGTTTATTCCGTTTTCGGCTTATACACGGATGAGCGGTGTGGATTTCTCCGGACGAAAGCTGCGAAAGGGGGCGACAGAGGCGATCGCGCGGTTCGTGGAAGAGCAGGGCGGGGCGGTGCCGGCCGGCTTGCGAGAGATTGGCGAGCGGATTTCGCGGCAGGGCGGAACTCCGCTGGCCGTGGCGGACGGGGATCGCGCGCTGGGCGTGATTCACCTGAAGGACATCGTCAAGGGCGGCATGAAGGAGCGCATCGGGCAGCTGCGCGCGATGGGGATCCGGTCGGTGATGATCACGGGCGACAATCCTCTGACGGCGGCGGCGATTGCGGGGGAGGCAGGCGTGGACGATTTTCTCGCGCAGGCGACGCCCGCCGACAAGCTGAATTACATCAAGAAGGAGCAGGGTGAGGGGCGGTTGGTGGCAATGACCGGAGATGGAACGAACGATGCTCCGGCGCTGGCACAGGCGGATGTCGGGCTCGCGATGAATACGGGCACGATGGCGGCCAAGGAAGCCGGCAACATGGTGGATCTCGACAGTAATCCGACGAAGTTGATTGAGGTGGTGGCAATCGGCAAGCAGTTGCTGATCACGCGCGGGGCGCTGACGACATTCTCGATCGCGAACGACGTGGCAAAGTATTTCGCGATTATTCCGGCGATGTTCTCGGTGACGTATCCGGCACTGAACGCGCTCAACATCATGCATCTGCACAGTCCGCAGAGCGCCGTGCTCGCGGCGGTGATTTTCAATGCGCTGATCATCATCGCGCTGGTGCCGCTGGCGCTGCGCGGCGTAAGGTATCGGCCCAGCGGCGCGGGCGCGTTGCTGCGGCGGAACCTGCTGATCTACGGAGTCGGTGGGATTCTGGTGCCGTTCCCGGGGATTTGGCTGATCGACCGGTTGCTGGCCGTTCTGCATTTGGCGTAGTGAGGTGAAGACATAGGAGCAAATATATGTGGAAACAAATTCTTCCCGCTTTTCGGATTACCTTGTTGTTAACGATTCTGACGGGGCTGATCTACCCCGGCGTGGTGACGGGGCTCGCGCAGGTGCTGTTTCACAATCAAGCCAATGGGAGCTTGATTACGCAGGACGGAAAAGTGGTCGGGTCATCATTGATTGGGCAGAACTTCACGATGCCCGAGTATTTTCATCCGCGTCCTTCGGCGGCGGGGTCGGATGGTTATGACGCTACGGCATCCGGCGGCAGCAACTATGGGCCGACGAATCAAAAACTGATCGACCGCGTGAAGGGGGACATCGATAAGTTCCACAAGGAGAACCCGGATTACAACGGTCCCATTCCTGCGGACTTGTTGACGACATCGGCGAGCGGCCTCGATCCGCACATCAGTCCCGCGTCCGCCTCGGCGCAAGTGGCGCGGGTGGCGAAGTCTCGCGGGGTGGACGCGGGCGCGTTGCAGAAGGTTGTTGACGGCCACGTGGAGGGTCGCGCGGCGGGATTTCTCGGAGAGCCGGTGGTGAACGTGCTGCTGCTAAATCTTGACTTGGACAAGCAGTTTCCCGTGAAGCGCTAGCGGATGAGCCGGACTACTGTCATCCTGTTATTGACTTTGTCCGCGCTTTTGGAAGCCGGTGGCGATGCTCTGATCCGTTTGGGTCTGCGGCGCACCGGCTTTTCTGCGTTCGCGCTGCTGGGCGCGGGAGCGGTAGCGTTGTTCTCGTATGGGTACGCCGTGAATTCTCCGCCGTGGGAGTTCGGGCGGCTGTTGGGAATCTACATCGCGCTGTTTTTCCTTACCGCACAATTGCTGTCGTGGCTGGTGTTCCAGCAGCCGCCGGGTCCGTCGATGCTGGTGGGCGGTGCGCTGGTGCTTTCCGGAGGCGCTGTGATGGCGTTCTGGCGATGATGCGGTCGCAGGGGTCCGGCTGTAGCCGATACTGAGTATTTGCACCACCCCAACTTTTTCCTCGCAGGCACGGTGAAGGCCGGGACGACTTCGCTTGCGCACTATCTGGCCCAGCATCCGCAGATCTACATGAGTCCGATCAAGGAGCCCAGCTATTTCGCGGATGAACTCCGGCCGGAGAATTTTGTGGAAGCGTTTCAGCCGCAGATGTTGCGGGAATTGGAGGAGACTCGGCGGTACCTGGAGGGTCCGATGACGGCGCCTCGGTTCGGAGGGCCGGTGGTGGAGTGGCAGGATTACTTGAAGCTGTTCCGCAAGGTCACGGACGAAACGGCGATTGGCGAGGGGAGCGTGAGCTACCTGTGGTCGCGGACGGCGGCGCGGAATATCGCGGCGAAGATCCCGGGGGCGCGAATCGTGCTGATGCTTCGGAATCCCGCGGACCGGGCTTTCTCGCAGTATCTGCAGGCGGTGTCCGCCGGACAGGTACGGAACTCGTTTCGGGAGCAGATTCAGGCGAGCATGCGACGCGGGGCGGAGAGCAAGTTCGATGTGCTGAACCCACTGCTGCAGTTCGGGCTGTATTTCGAACAGGTGGAGCGTTTCTTCCGGCACTTTCCTCGCGAGCAGGTGCGGGTCTATCTGTACGAAGAGTATCGGGAAGATCCTCATTCGATGCTGGCGGGTTTGTTTGGGTTTCTTCAGGTGGATCCCACGTTTCAGCCGGATCTTTCCCGCCGCTTTCTGGAGCCGAGCGTGCCTCAGTTCGTCACTGCGGCATACTTTCTGAAGAGGTTTGGCGTGTGGCAGAAGATCAAACAGTGGAGTCCTAAAACGTTTCACTCCACGATGAAGTCCGCGGCGGTGCGCAAGCGCGAATCCCTGGTGATGGATCCGGCGGATCGGGCTCACTTGCGGGAATATTATCGCGATAACATCGTGAAGCTTTCGACTTTGTTGGACCGCGATCTGCGACTCTGGTTGGAGTGATGCCGCGGCTGCGCTCCTCCGAATGGCTGGCGATTGTGTACTTCCTGTACGTCGCGGCGATCGCGCCGTTTTATATCGTGGCTCCGTGGCGGGCGTTGTTGTTGGCGGCGATTATTGCGGGCGGGTTCCTGCTCCTGTCGAGAGGGCCGCAGGTGTTGCGTGACCTTGCTCCGCTGGCCGCGACCCTCGCCGCGTATCGCGAGATGAACTGGTTTACACCCGCGGTTCAGGATCATCATCTGGAGCGAAGCTGGATCGTGTGGGATCGTGCGTTGCTGGATGGGCACGGCCTGCGAGCGGCGATTGAGAGTGCTGGGATGTTGTTGCCGGGGTATCTGGAGCTATGCTACTTGCTGGTTTACGCGGTGGGTCCGGTGGTGGTTGCTGCGGCGATCTTCAGCGAGAGACGGCATCGCACGGACCATCTTTGGATCGCCTACCTGGCGGGGACGCTGGGGGCGTACGCGCTGTTTCCTTATTTCCCTTCTGAGCCGCCGCGCACGGTATTCGCGGGGGAAGATCTGCCCCACGTGGTTACGGTGATCCGGCAGCTGAATTTGTGGATCGTGGGCGGTTATGGCATCCATTCCAGCGTGTTCCCCAGCGCGCACGTGTCATCGGCGTTCTCCGCCGCCTGGGGATTGCTCGCGGTGATGAGGGAGAAGAGATGGATGGGGTGGACGATGTTGGTTTACGCGGTGTCGGTGTCGATCGCTACGGTGTATGGGCGATATCACTATGGCGTCGATGCGGTGGCGGGGTTCGCGGTGAGTTTGCTCGCGATTCCGGCGGCTCATTTTGCGCGTGAGCGGACGTGAAGGGGGCTGTTTAGGAGCTTCAAGGTTGTGTTGCCGCATGCTCACGCATGGCGGCTCTGTTTCGGCGCTCGTGCATGCTGGCGGAGAGAGGGGACAAACCGTTAGTAGGCCAGCAGGCGCTCGGCTTCGGTAACGATGTTTTCGACTTGAGGGAGAATCTCCGCTTCGAGTTGCGGATGATACGCGATCCAGGTGTCCAAGGCGGCGACGCGACCGACGGGGGCGTCGAGCGAGGAGAATAATTCGTTGGCGACGCGGGCGGCCAGCTCTGCGCCGTAACCGAACGAGAGGCAATCCTCATGGACGATCATCACGCGGCTGGTTTTTTCTACCGATGCTTTTACAGCCTCCCAATCGTACGGGGCCAGAGTACGAAGATCGATCACTTCGATGGTGCGGCCTTGGCTGTGAGCTTCCACTTGCACCGCGGCTTGCAGAGACTTCTGCACCAGGGCTCCATAGGTGACGATGGTAAGGTCTGAACCCTGCTTGACGGTTTTCGCTTTGCCGAAGGGGATCATGTAGTCCGGGCCGGGGAGCGGAGAGCGGTTGTAGGTCTCGCGATAGAGCTTCTTGTGTTCGAGGAAGAGGACCGGATCTTCGCAGCGGATGGCGGTACGCAGCAGGCCGCAGGCGTCCAGGGAATTTGAGGGGAACACAACGCGGAGGCCGGGGATATGGGTGAACAGGACTTCGCCGCACTGGCTGTGATAGACGGCTCCGCCGCTCAAGTATCCGCCGATGGCGACGCGAATCACCAGGGGGGCGGAGAATCCATTATAGGAGCGCCAACGCAGGCTGGCGAGCTCGTCGCGGATCTGCATCATGGCGGGCCAGATGTAATCGAAAAACTGGATTTCGACCACGGGCTTCATGCCACGAGTGGCCAGACCGGCGGCCCGGCCGACGATGCAAGCTTCGGCGATGGGCGTGTTGAAGACGCGTGCGGAACCGTATTCGCGCTGCAAGCCCAGCGTGGCGTAGAAGACTCCGCCCTTGCCCTTGACTTCCTTGAGATTGGCTTCGTGACTGCAATCGGCGACGTCCTCGCCGAAGACAACGATCTTGTCGTTGCGGCGCATTTCTTCGAAGAGCGTGCGGTTAATGGAGTCGACCATCGTGCGCGGCTCACCGGAGAAGTGGGGCTCGGTGTGGAACTCGGATGAGGTGGGATCGACTCGTTCGGAATAGAGGTACCGCAAGCCCGATCCAGGGGCCGGGGGCGCGGCTTTGAGGGCATGTTCGGTGGCGTGCTGGATCTCCCGGTCGACCTGGTTCATGAGAATTTCGAGGCCGTGGGAATCGAGAATGCCTTCGTTGGCGAGCCACTCGGGGAACTTCACCAGAGGGTCGCGGGCGGCTTCCGCGGACCGCTCATGGCGGGTCTTGTAGAGCTTGTCGACATCCGACAGAGAGTGCGCGTAGGGGCGCGTGCAGGTGGCGTGGACCAGGGCGGGGCCGAGCCTCGCGCGACAGTGTGCCACGGCTGCCGCCATTGTTTTGTAGGACTCGACGAAATCCGTTCCGTCGCATTCGAAGACTTTCAGGCCAGGAAAGTGCTCGACTACACGGGCGATGCTTCCGCCGGCGGTTTGTTTTTCCACGGGGACGGAGATGGCGTAGCCGTTGTCCTGAACCAGGTAGAGGAGCGGAAGCTTTTCCAGCGAGGCGACGTTGAGAGATTCCCAGAATTCGCCTTCGCTGGTGGCGCCGTCTCCGGTGCTGACGAGGGTGATCGCGTCAGAGGAGGCGTCGAGGTAGCGCTCCGCGTTCGCGCATCCTACGGCGGGAGTGAATTGAGTGCCGGTGGCCGAAGAGGGCGACACGATGTGCAGCTTGGGCGAGCTCCAATGGGAAGGCATCTGGCGGCCGCCGGATGCGGTGTCGGCTTCCGAGCCTACGGATTGCAGCAGCATGTCCTCCGCGGTGACGCCGAGCGCGAGGCAGAGTGCACGATCGCGATAGTAAGGGAAGTACCAGTCGTGTCCGGCGCGGGTGACCATACCCGCTGCAGTTTGAATCGCTTCATGGCCGGCGCCGCTGATCTGAAAAAAGATTTTATTCTGCCGCTTGAGTACGATTTCGCGATCGTCAATGCGCCGCGAGAGGTACATGAGTCGAAACGCGCGGATGAGTTCATCACGCCCCGGGGCAGCCGGAGTCCGCAGGTCGGTAAAGGTGCTGGCGGCCATTAGAAATACCCTAGACAGTTTACCAGCACCTCCGCGGGGCAGCGTCGCTTGAGGTAACAGGCGGCGCTGCGGTCCGGTATTCTTGTTGGAGACCATGCCTCGACCCCTAGCCCGTATCCTTTGGGCCGCCGTTTCTCTTTTGGCCGCTTTTGCCATGGCGACCATTTCCCAATCTCGCGGAGAGCCCGTCAACAGCCTGTGGCTGGTTACGTTCGCGGTGTGCACCTACTTGATCGGGTATCGCTTCTATGCGGCCTTTTTGGCGGCGAAAGCGCTGACACTGGACAATGCCCGGGCTACGCCAGCGGAGCGGCTTCGGGATGGGCACGATTTTGAGCCAACGAATAAGTGGATCGTATTTGGGCACCACTTCGCGGCGATTGCGGGCCCCGGACCATTGGTGGGACCGACGTTGGCGGCGCAGTTCGGATATTTGCCGGGAGCTCTGTGGATCGTGATCGGGGCGGTGCTGGGCGGGGCGGTACAGGATTTCGTGCTGTTGTTTTGTTCGCTGCGGCGCGACGGAAAGTCACTGGGGCAGATGGCTCGCGAGGAGATCGGCAAGGTGGGAGGCTTCATCGCGCTGATCACGGTGCTGCTGATCATGATCATTTTGCTGGCGGTGATCGGGCTGGTGGTGGTGAATGCGCTGCGGGATAGTCCGTGGGGAGCGTTCACGATCGCGGCGACGATGCCGATCGCGGTGTTCATGGGGTTGTATCTGCGTTTCTGGCGGCCGGGGAAGGTGCTGGAGTGCTCGGCCGTGGGTTTCGTGATGGTGCTGGGCGCGGTGTTCGGAGGGAAGCTGGTGGCGGATTCGCCCACGCTGGCTCCGCTATTCACGTTTTCCGGGATGGTGCTTACGGGGGCGTTGATCGTGTACGGGTTCCTGGCGAGCGTTCTACCAGTATGGCTGCTGCTGGCACCGCGCGATTACTTGAGCACGTTTGTGAAGTTGGGGGTGGTCCTGGCACTGGGGGTGGGCGTGGTGGCGCTGCACCCTACGTTGAAGCTTCCGGCGTTCACGAGATTCGTGGACGGAACGGGCCCGATTTTTGCGGGCAAAATATTTCCGTTCTGTTTCATCACGATTGCGTGCGGCGCGGTTTCCGGGTTTCATGCCTTGATTTCGAGCGGCACTACTCCGAAGCTGCTTTCGAAGGAGCGTGATGCTACCGGGGTGGGCTACGGAAGCATGTTGCTGGAGAGCTTTGTCGCAATCATGGCATTGGTGGCGGCGGCTTCGCTGGATCCGGGGGTGTATTTCGCGGTCAATAGTCCGGCGGGCGTAGTGGGGGCGCCGCAGGCGGCGGTGGCGACGATTACTAACTGGGGTTTTCCGGTGACTACGGATCAGATGACGGCGCTGGCGCATGAAGCCGGCGAGAAGACACTGTTCGCTCGCACGGGGGGCGCGCCGTCGTTTGCGCTCGGCATGGCGAAGATTTTTGCGAGCTCGCCGTGGAGCGAATCGCTGGTGAGTTTTGGGTACCACTTCGCGATCATGTTCGAGGCGCTGTTTATCTTGACGGTTCTGGATGCGGGGACGCGGGTGGGAAGGTTTATGCTGCAAGACCTGCTCGGCAACATTTGGCCGAAGGCGGGCGACACGGGTTGGAAGCCGGGCATGATCGGGACCAGCGCGTTCGTGGTCGCGATGTGGGGCTATTTCCTGGTGCAAGGGGTGCGCGATCCTTTAGGCGGCATCAATTCGCTGTGGTCCCTGTTCGGGATTTCGAACCAATTGCTGGCGACCGTTGCATTTTGCGTAGGTACGACGGTTCTGGTGAAGCGGCACGGGGCGAAGTACATGTGGGTGACATGTGTGCCTTTGGTGTGGCTGGTAACGGTGACGTTCACGGCCGGGTATCAGAAGATTTTCTCCGATGCGCCGTCTTTGGGATTCCTGGCGCACGCGAACCTGCTCGCGAGTGGAGTGCAAACTGCGACAACTCCCGCGCTGATTTTCAACGATCGCCTGGATGCCGCGGTTACCGCCTTATTTCTGGTGATGGTGACAGTGATTCTGGTCGACTCGCTGCGGGTTTGGGTTGGGGTGCTTTCTGGCAGGCGAGAGTTGGGGACGACGGAGACTCCGTTTGTGGTTTCGACACTGCCGGAGGAGGCATGAGACGGTTCTTCAAGCTGCTCCGGGCGGTATTGGACGAGATCTTCGATCAGTCGGCTTATCGGCGGCATTTGGCTGCTCACAATGTTCAGCATTCTGGGGCCGAGTGGCGACGATTTCAGGACGGTCATCTTTCGGCGAGGGCTCGGCGGGCTCGGTGCTGCTAGGGTGCTCGCCGTGTGGCAACTTAGAGTCTTCGCGCTGCTAAGCGTTTCCCTGGGCCTGTCGGCGTGCCTGCCTGACCTCTGCGGGAACGAGATCAAGAACGAATCCTCCGCACCTGGTAACGGTAAGCGTGCGGTTGTGTTCGAGCGCGATTGTGGCGCCACCACCGATTTCAGCACGCAGGTTTCAATACTGGATAACGACCACGCTCTTCCGAACGATCCGGGAAATGTCCTTGTCGCAGAGTACAGACTTACTGTCGACGCCCGGTGGATGGCTCCTGATCATCTCGTCATCCGCTATCCGGCGCTCGCCAAGGTAACTTTGCGGGAAACAAGCTTCAGGGGAGTCACAATTTCTGACGAGAAGATCCCTTGACGTAGCCGGGCCTACCGGAAACAGCTGGCCGCTCGCGTCTGTCACCAATGAAGTAGAAAAAAGTAATCCTTTCCTTCCTATCGCTTAACTCCCGCCTAGCGGCTGACTCGTTTGCGCCATGGTTTAACCTTCGGGCGTGAAGAACGACGAAAAAAAAAGAACAAAGCAGAGATTGTTGAAGACTTAATCGAAAAAGTCGAGCAGAAGCTCGGTGAAGGCGATGTCAAGGCTTCCCTGGCGGACTATATCCGCCTGGTACAGCTCCAGAGAGAACTGGAGTTGGAGGAGCCGAAGGAGATCACAGTGAGATGGGTGGAACCGGAGACAGAGAAGGAGACGGACAACGACGCGAAATCCTAGAGCGGAACATCGCTTACCATCCGCTGCCTTCGCAGCGACGGTTTCACGAATCGACGGCGCGGTTCAAGGGATTCTCGGGTCCGATTGGATCGGGCAAGAGCCAGGCACTGTGCCACGAAGCGATCAAGCTGAGCTATCTGAATCCGGGGCGGATGGGGCTGATCGGAGCGCCTACATATCCGATGCTGCGGGACGCCACCGCGGCGGCATTAATGGAAGTGCTGGAGCAGAACAAGATCGGGTTCGAATTCAACCGGGCGGAGAATCTACTGGTGATTCGAGAGACGCGGTCGAAGATTCTGTTCCGTGCGGTAGAGGAATTCGAACGCCTGCGCGGGAGCAATCTGGCGTGGTTCGGGCTGGACGAATTGACGTACACGTCGGAGCAGGCGTGGCTCCGGCTGGAAGGACGGCTGCGGGATCCGAAGGCTTCCCGTTTGTGCGGGTTCGCGGTCTGGACACCGAAGGGATTTGATTGGGTGCACGAAAGATTCTTAGGACGAAAAGTGGAGGGATACGAAACAGTGGTGGCCGCGCCGTTCGAAAATCGGTTTCTTTTAGAAAAGATTCCGGATTATTACAGCAGATTGCAGTCCAGCTATGATGCGCGGTTCTACGAGCAGGAAGCCCTCGGGCAGTACCTGAGCCAGAACGCAGGGCGCGTGTACTACGGCTTCGAGCGGTCGTTGCATGTCGCGGAGGTCAGGATGACGGGCCGGCTCCCGCTGCTCTGGGCGTTGGACTTTAACTGGGACCCAATGTGCTCGGTGATTGCGCAGATCGAGAAGGGTAAGGTGCACGTTATGGACGAGATTGTGTTGAGCCGCGTGACGACGCAGCAGGCTTGCGAAGAGTTCGCGCGCCGGTATCCGAGGCACGCGGCGGGACTTGTGGTGTATGCAGACGCCGCTGGTGCGCATGCTCAGACCGCCGGGCCCTCAGACCACTGGGTGCTCACGGAGTTCTTTCGAAGCGGCGAGTACGGAGAGGCGAAGTTCAAGATTCCCCCGTCGAATCCTCCCGTGCGGGAACGGATTACGCTGCTGAATTCGAGGCTGACTTCCGCGGACGGGACGCGGTCCGTTGTGGTGAGTGACCGTTGTCATGAATTGATCAAGGATTTCGAACAAGTTACTTACAAGGAGAACAGCCAGGTGGTGGACAAAGACAGAGATTCACGGCGAACGCACCTTTCGGACGCGCTCGGGTACCTGGTATGGCAGGAATTCTCAAGGCCCCGGGGGTCCCTGGAACGGAATCGGAGGTTGGTCTAGTTATGTTTGACATCGACCGTGAGCATCCGGAATACGCGGCGCGCAAGCGAACCTGGAAGAAGTATCGCGACTTATACGTGGGCGGCGACCAGATGCAGATCCACGCGCAGGACTACCTGATCCGCCGTCAGAGAGAGCCGGGCGATGTGTACTCGGAACGGCTCAGCCGGGTGTTTTACGAGAATTACATTGGCTCGATTGTCGACTGGTACTCCTCGACCCTGTTTCGCCGCGAGCCAATTCTGGCCTTTGAGGGGACCAACGATTCCGGGAGGGCGTTCTACTCTGCCCTGGTGGAGGACGCCGACCGGCGCGGCACCCATTTCAATGAGTTCTTTCGTCGCGTATTTACCGAAAGCATGATAACCGGCGGAGGATACGTACTGGTGGATTTTCCGAAGGTCGCGTTGAAGGCCGGGACGCGAGGAGAGGAAGATGCGCTGGGCGCATCTCGCGCTTACTTGGTGGACTACGCGGCCGACGACGTCATCAACTGGAGTCTCGATTCCGGAGGGAATTTCGAATGGGTAGTGATTCGAACGCGATCTCTTAAGAAGGACCGCGTGGAGGACGACGAGTGGCGGCTGGAGACGCGGTGGTCGTACTACGACAAAGAGACCTACCGGATTTACACGAGCACTCGGGAGACAGGGCTCAAGGACGCAGTCACGCTGATTGACGAGGGAACGCACGCGCTGGCGCGCTTGGGGCAGGTTCCGCTGTTCTCGATGCGGATGCCCGAAGGGTTGTGGATGCTGAATCGCGCCGGGTCACTGCAACTGGAGCATTTCAACAAGTCAAACGCACTGAGTTGGGCGCTCACGATGGGGCTGTTCGCCATGCCGGTGGTCTATTCCGATCGGGAGTGGAGCCAGATGGTGGGCGAGAGCTACTACATCCAACTGGCTCCCGGAGACAAATTCGGCTGGACGGAGCCGGAGGGCAAGGTGTACCAAATTGCGGCGGATAACTTGAGCCAACTGCAAGAGGAAATCTATCGGGTCTGTTACCTGCCGCAAGCGGGCGGCTCGCTGGACAAGGGCGGCCGGCAATCGGGGCTCGCGAAGCAGATGGATTTCTCGATCACGCAGGAGGTGTTGCGGGCGTACGGCGATGCGGTGAAGGACCAGATGCGCAGAGTTCTGCGGGCGATCGAGGGGGCTCGCGAAGATGGACTGGAAATCGGAGTGACGGGGATGGACGAGTTCGATATTTCCGAGTTCTCGACGGAGTTGGACGACGCAAAGCAGCTGCTGGCGCTGGGGGTCGATTCGCCCACGTTAAAGAAGGAAGTATTCAAGAAATTGTCGCTTAAATACTTGAGCGACACGCGGCAGGAAGTCAAGGATCGAATTGTCGCCGAGATTGAGGCGGCAGGAATTCAATAAGGAGATCGAGATGGCGGAAGCTACCGACATTCAAGGCATTGTCCAAGCGGTGATTAAGGAGTTCGTGAAGGCGGAGCAAAGCAAAGCCGAGCCCGCCTACAAAGCGGAACTGGTGGAGGAGCGGCGGAGGCGGGAACGGCTGGAGACCCGAGTGAACGAACTTGTGGCGGAGAACGAGCGCGCTCGGGCCAAAGCCGAGGAAGCCGAACGTAGTGCGGCAATTCGAGCGGAGCTGCAAAAGCTGGGCGTGGCGAAGGTCGACCTGGCGTACAAGGCGGTGAAGGATGAAATCGGTCCGGACACCGCGGAAATGCGGGATTTTCTCACGCGATTCGTGTGGGAGAACCCGGAACTGCTGCCGGCGCGGCTAGCGGGAGGGTCCGGCGCGACGGCGGGCCAGAGGATTTCAGGAGGAGGGGCGATTGATGTGGACCAGATCCGTCCGGGAATGAGCGAGGAAGACAAGGAGCGGGTGAGGAAAGAGATCGCGAAGGTGGCGTCGCAGACGCTGCGGGGAATGTAACAGAAGTAAGGCAAAAGGAGAAGAAATGGCAACAATTACATCAGCAAATGTGGCGACTGCGATTGTCAAGTTGGTGGCAGCGGATGCACTGCCGGCACTGATGGGGAACCTGGTGATGGGGAACCTGGTCAATCGCGATTACGAGCCGTCTCTGGCGCAGGCCGGCGACACGATCAACGTGCCGATTCCGCCGACCCTGGTGGCGAACAACATTGCAGAAGGCAGCACGGTTCAGCTTCAAAATCCGAACCTGGGCAATGCCCAGATCGTGCTGAACACGCACGCGGAAGCGTCGTTCCAGATTCCGGATGTGACAAAGGTTCTCGCAGTCCCGGATCTGCTGCGGCTGTATATGCAGCCCGCGGTAGTGGCGCTGGCGGAACGGATTGAGTCCGACCTGTTGGGGCTGTATCCCGGCTTCACCTCTAATACGGCGGTGGGTACGGGGGGGGCACCGATTACCGAAGCGGTGGTAGATTCCGCGGAAGCCTCTCTGTTCTCCGCGAAGCTGCCTGCGAGCGCCGCGAAATACCTGATCGTGGATTCAGGGACATACTCGACGCTGCGCCAGATTCCGCGATTTAGCGAATTCAACACGGCGGGTGAAGCGGGATTGCGCGCCCTGGTGGATGGGGCGGTCGGCAAGATGAAAGACTTCTACATCTTCCGGTCGCAGTTCGTCGCGAAGACGGGCAGCAGTCCGGTGACGACGCATAACTTGGCTTTCGGGCGAGATGCGATCGGACTGGTAGTTCGGCGTCTGCCGCAGCCGCTGCCGGGAACGGGCGCGATCGCGGAGTACGCGGAGTTGGGCAATTTCGGCATGCGGGTGACGATGAGCTACCAGCCGAACACGCTGGCACAACAATTCACGGTGGACGTGTTGTACGGCACGGGCGTACTACGGAACGGGTTCGGAGTCCAAGTCAATAGCTAAGGAGCTGGAGGGCGCGCGGCCGAGCTGGCGTCGGCGCCCTCCAAAACATAAATGGATCTGCGCGTTTACTACCAAAAACTTCGCAAGATTGAAGCCGAGATCACTGAGCCGTTCGTGGTACTGGTGAGCCGGGCAACGCCGGACGGCGGGAAGCCGGGAGTATTGACGGACGTTCCGCGCGAACTAGCCGCGCGAATGGTGGCGGATGAGCGGGCGGATCTAGCGAATCCGGAGAAGAGCGCCCTGTTTCGCGACGGTGTGGAGAAGGCCTGGAAGGCGGCGCAAGACGCTCCGGTGGAGAAGCCAGTGGAAGTACCGATACCCTCCGCCAATCCGGCGCGGCCTGGGAAGAAACAGTAAGGGGCGAAGATGCTACTGACTGACGGAGTTCCCAACGACGACGAAGCGCTCAAGGTGTACGAGGCGGCAATTCTGGACGTCGCGAACACGGAGCGCATCGAATTGGCTGCCAAACTGGATCTGGCACTTGAGGAGATTTCGGAGGAGGTGCTCGATGTGCTCCTCGATCATACCCGGGCTTCCGATCCGCAGTCGACGGTTCGGCGGACGCTCGGCGTCTCGGACGTGGTGGTGTCGGCGCCCATGAGGCGGTGGCACGCGGTGCACACGCTGGAGACGGTATATCGGGATGCGTTCAATAATCAGCTGAACGATCGATATCATGCGAAATTCCAGGAATATCACCGCTTGTCGAAGGACGCTCGCGAGCATACGTTCCGGTTCGGGATCGGTCTGGCGTTAACTCCGATTCCGAAGGCGGTACCGCCAACGTTTACGTTCGTGGCGGGGCTATTGTTGGAGACGATTTATTACGTGCAGGTGAGTTGGGTGTCGCCGTCGGGGCAAGAGGGTGCGCCCAGCGATGTGACGACGTTTGATTCCCCGGTGGGGAGTTTGCCGGTGGTGACGGCGGTAAATCCTCCGGCGTTGGCAACGGGGTTCAACGTGTATGTGGGATTGAGCCCGGATTCGATGGCGTTGCAGACCGCGACTCCTGTGCCGGTGGGACAGAGCTTCACTCTGGCGACGACAGGCGTGGCCGCAGGGCGGGCGCCAGGGATGGGGCAGTCGGCGGATTATTACGTGGTCGGCGGACCGATGATGAGGCGAGGGTAGGTTATGGCGAGCACGGGAAGTGTGGCGGCTCGGAAGATGGTGACGTTTTTGGCGATGCCGGCGACCGGAATCGGGGCGGCGGTGGCTCAGATTGCGAGCGATACCGGCGTGGCGCTGGCTCCGATTCCGCCGGCGCACATCGTGAGTCAGAATGTGCCGTTCGCGCTGGCGGAGAAGGGATCGGCGGTGCACTATCCGGTGCTGCACGTGTACACGGACCGGGTGCGGAATCTGCTGACGGAGAAATTCCGGAACTTTTCGGGAAAAGTGCGGACGGTCACGGAGGTGCGGGTCTCGCAAGACAGGATCGAGGGGATTGAAGAGCAACTGCGGCTGTATGTAGATGGGGTGACACAGGTGCTGGACGCGAATCGCGGGAGCTGGGGTGAGGGTGCGTTTTATACGGGCGGGTACGAGGTGAGTTTCGACCCCGTTCAACACGGCGGCAGGAACTATCTGCAAATCGCCAAGGTGAGTTTCGAAGTGGATTTCTCGGAGTAGCCATGTCCTGTTATATTTCGTCGAACAATGAGCGCGTGTATGTAGCGCTGGAGAGTGCTTACGGGCAGGTTGCCTCCGTTACCGGGCAGAACCGAATCCCGTTGGTGAAGCTGGGAGCCAAACAGGTTCCGGTTGCGACTGCCCGCCGGGACAAGACGGGAAGCCGCACGTTTCAGGGGCTGCCGAACCAGATTCGGAAGACCACAACATTCGAGTTGAACACGTTCATGACAGAGTGGACCAATCAACTGGCTGCGCCGTCGCAGGGGCCACTGTTTCAGGGGGCGCTGGGTGCCGCGCCGGTGTTGTTTTCGGGTGCCACGGTGCAGACGGTGACGAGCCAGACGGAGATCCAATTCCAGGCGGAACATGGGTTGGCTTCCGGCCAGGCGATCACCTCGGGCGGCGAAATGCGGTTTGTCACGGCGGTCGCGAATAGCACTACTGTCTTCATCAATGCGCCGTTTACCGTAACGCCGACGACGGGGGCCGCGGTCGGGGCTACGATCACCTACGGGCTGGCGGACGATTTGTCGAGCGTCAGTGTCTACGACTACTGGGACCCGAGCGGGGCGGTGCAGCGAATCGTGGAGAGCGCGGCGATGGACAAGATGACCGTGAAGGTTAACGGGGATTTTCAGGAGTTCGACTTCAGCGGGCCGGCTCGGGATCTGTTGGACAGCGCGAGCTTCAATAGCGGGGACGGAGGGTTATCGGCGTATCCCGCGGAGCCCTCGACGGCAGGCTTCGACTACACGATTGTGCCGGGCCATTTGGGGCAAGTGTGGATGGGATCGACTCCGGACCGGTTCTTCACGATCACGGCGGCGGAGTTGAACCTGGCGAACAATATCGCGCTGCGGCTGCACGAATTCGGCAACGATCTTCCACGATGTATCACGGCCGGGGAGCGGAACGTGTCGCTGAACTTCAGTTTGTTCGAGGCGGTGGATGCGCAAACCGCGGGATTGTATCAGGCAGCCCGGCAACGATCACCGATCGGAGTGATGTTGCAACTCGGCGAGGCGGCGACTCAATTGTTCGGGGCTTACATGCCGGCAATGATTCCGGAGGTTCCGGAGTTCGACGATAGCGAGACGCGGTTGCAGTGGAAATTTCAGAACAGCAGAGCGGAGGGGACGGTCAATGACGAGCTCTACATTGCATTTGGTTAAGGGCGAGCTGCCGATCACGGGTGGGCATGAGAGCTCGGTTTGGTGTGACTCCGAGAAGCATGAGGGCGTGCGGTACCGAATCGTGCGGATGTCGCTGGGGCGGCGGATCGAGCTGTCGCGAAGGATTCGGGAGATCGGGCGGAAGCTGGAGTTTTTGGAAGCAGCAGGTGATGTACGCGACAAACTGGACGCGGCGGTGCTGCAAGGGGAAATCGATCGGGCGTATCTCGAGTGGGGTCTCGAGGCGGTGGAGGGGTTGGAGATCGATGGGGAAGCGGCGACTCCGGAGCTGACGATCGATCGGGGGCCGCTCGATTTGGCTACGGAAATATTGGCGCGTATTCGAGTGGAGTGCGGGCTGACGGAGCAAGAAAGAAAAAACTGAGGGTCGCATTCCATTTTCTTCGAGGATCGCAGGCTGGGTGGAGATGCGAGCAGTGCAGACAGCAGGGCCTGGAGGCTCGGCGGCGGTGCGGGTTTCTGCCGGAAGAGCGGCGGGGACCGCGGCGGGTGGTGTGGGCTGGAGGGACGGTGGCGACGGAGGAATGTCCGACGTCGGTGGTGACGCCGGCCAGCGTGGAATTGGTGGAACGGTTCTTCGCGAGGAGGATCGGCGGCGCGGATGAGATGACGGCGCGAGAGGCGGATGCTTTTGTGATTTTAGAAAAGGAGATGCGGGCGGAGACAAATGGCTAACACGTCGATGGTGAAGACATTGCTGGATCCGAATGTATTCGGGTCTCCAGGGTCGGTGGCGCAGGTGGCGGCGGCAGCGCTGCCTGCAAGCGGCGGGGGGGCGGCGGACCAACTGGGTCAGCTCGCGCAACAGTTGCAACAACTGCAGGCGGTAAGCCAGGCGGAGACAGAAACAATTCAGGCCAATACGCTGGCTGTGGCCCAAAACACGACGCAGGCCGGACAGAGCGCTCCGTCGACGGCGAGCAAAGTGGAAAGCACTCTGGAGAGCGCGCTGGGTTTGGGGCTTGGGGTAAGCCCGCTGATATCGGGATTGCTGGGGTTGTTTGCCGGCGGGAGCAGCAGCCAGGCACAAGCTCCGGCAGCGTTTGTGTTGCCGTCTTCGATTGCCGTGGGCGCGGGTGTCCTGGCCGGAGCACCTACCCAGGCGGCCGGGACGGACTTCACAGCGGGAGGACAGCCGAGGGTCTCCCAACCGCCCGCGGCGTCCTCACCGCAGATTACGGTGCAGGTACAAGCGATGGACAGCCAGTCATTTCTTGATCACAGCAATGACATCGCGATGGCGGTCCGGCAAGCCATGCTCGAGACGAGCGTGCTGAACGATGTGATCCGGGAGGTTTGAGATGGCGAATTTCCCGGTATTGAAAACGGGCGCGATTGCGCAATACCCGTCGGACCGGACGCGGTCGTTCTCGACGCGGGTGTTCCGGTTCCTGGACGGGAGCGAACAGAGATTTCCGGGGTTCGGGGCGGCGCTGCGGCAGTGGACCATCCGGTTGGATTTGTTGGACGAGGCGGAGATGGAAATTTTGAAAGAGTTCTTTGGGAGCGCGGAAGGACGAGCGGGAACTTTCTCTTTCACCGATCCGTTCGATGGGACGGCACACGTGAATTGTAGTTTCGCGAGCGATACGCTGGCCGCGCGGTTTGAGGGTCCGATGAAGAGTGCGACGCAGGTGATTGTGAAGGAGAACCGCTAGCGATGTGGGTGTTTCCCCAACTATCAACGGGCGCGAGCGCCGTGTATCCGGTCTCGCGGAACACAAATCTCCGAACGGTGGTGAATACACTGGCGGACGGGAGCGCCGTGGTCTATAGCGATCCGGACGCGGCTGTGACGGAGTGGGAACTAAGGGCGATGGGATTGAGCGCGGGGGAGTGGGGCGCCATTGACACTCTGTTTCAGGCTGTGGCGGGGCGGTGGCAGACGTTCACGTTCCTGGATCCCGTGGGAAATCTGTTGGCCGATAGCGAGTTATTGAGCGCAGGGGCATGGACGAATGGCCCCCTAGTGGGGCTGACCACGGGGATTGGCGATCCGTTGGGAACGATGCGGGCTACACGAGCCATTAATGGAGGGAGTACAACACAGGCGGTGGCGCAAGTGCTGACGGTGCCTGGGGATTTCCAATACTGCTTAAGCGTTTGGGCTAAGACGATCGGCGGGTCAAACGTGACCTTGACGGCGTCGACGACCGGAGGGAGTTCGGCCAAGACATTTTCACTGAACACCGTCTGGCAGAGGATTTCGCTGCCTGTGAATCTGACGCAGAGCACGACCAGCGTTACGTTCGGGGCACAACTGGATGCAGGGGCATCCGTGGATTTGTTCGGGCTGCAGGTGGAAGCTCAACTTGCGGCGTCGGCTTACAAGAAAACAGGGACGCAAGGTGGGGTGTATGCGGATGCTCGATTTGCGGAAAGCGGGTTGACGGTGAAGGCGCAGAGCACGGATGTGTTCGATGCGGTGATTCGGATCGTGAGTGCGTGAGGATCAGAAACCATGCCGACCATTGACGATCTTAAAGAACAAGTTGCTTCGTACACTCCGATGTTTCTGTTCGACTGCGTGCTGGCTTCCGGGGCGACGGAGCGATGGAGTACTCATGCGGTGACAGTTGGCGGCAGTGCGTACGCGGCACGGTTGCTGAAGCACAATCTGCTGGAAGTGGACGCATCATCGGACACGGCCAAGATCACAGTGATGCTGGCGAACGCTGATTCACACTTTTCGCAGATCGAACGGGAGACGGGATTTCGTGGAGCACAGATCACGATTCAGTTTCTATTCTTCGATTTGGTGGCAGGGGCTCCGGCTTCCTCGGATGCCCGGGTGATCTTCCGAGGGATTGGGAACACGGCGGACGAGATCACGGAAGCAGGGCTAAAGGTCACTTTCAGCAACCGCCTGAATTTGTCGCGGATCGTGCTTCCGGACGTGCGGATAGAGCGACGGTGTCCCTGGATGTTTCCTTCCACATCGGCGCAGCGGGCTGAGGCACTGACCGGAGGCTCAAAGGGAATCTATTCACCACTGTATAAATGCGGATACTCGGCGGATCAGACCGGCGGGGTGGGGTCGCTGAACAGTGGGGCGGCGTTCACCACTTGCGATTATACTCGCGCGAACTGTACGGCTCGCGGGATGTTCGATCGGGACGCGTCTAGCAATGTGACTCGGAGGTTCGGCGGGATCGAGTTTGTTCCTCCACAGATTCAGGTGAGGAGTTTGGGGGAGCAGGGCACGCACTTGTCCCCGGAAGTGGACAACCTGGCTCTTTATGCGGACTTCGTACCGCTCTTATATGGGACGGCCTGGAGTTCACCTCCGATTGTGTTCGCGCGCAACGATGGAAACCTGACCCGGATGGAAGTGCTGCTGGGGATGGGAGAGATCGACGGCGTGGTCACGGTGGTGGTGAACGACGTCGAGATCCCGCTGGGTGTGACAGGCGCGGACATGACCGCGACGGGTTGGTACGACGTGGTGAGTACGGGGACACGCACAGGTGCGTTCAACCTGAACTTTACGGATGCGGCGGGGAATGCGCTGGGCGATCCCTACGGGACCATGGCATTCCTCAGTGTGGTGGTGCCGAATCGGATCAGCAATGGGTCCACGCTGGCGCGAGTGAAGGTGCTGGCTCGCGGGATGAAGCTGGAGCAGTTTGATTCGAGCGGAGTCTCGACGGGTGTGGCGTTCACGAATAATCCGGCATGGGTGTTGCTGGATGTGCTGCGGCGGACAGGGTGGTTGACGTCAGACGTAGACCTGAGGAGCTTCAACGCGGCGGCGGCGTACGGTGGCGAGGCGATTTCCACTACGGACTTGTACGGAAACTCCGTATTGACTCCGCGGTTCGAGTGCAACCTGGTGGTGAACTCGCGGAAGAGCGCGGCGGAGATCGCTCAGGGGATCGAAGCGGCGTCGTCGCTGATGTTGAGCTACGGGAACACCGGATTGTTGACACTGCGGATAGAGAATACCCTGGCGTTGCAGCAGTCGGCGAAGCCGGATGGCAGCAATAGCACGTCGGTTCTGAACGGTGGATGGCCGGCGTACGAATTCAGCGACGGGTCGGCGAGCTTTTCGGGGATTTTACGGCGTGCGAACGGCGATGCGGCGATTCGACTGTATTCGAAAAATGGAGCAGATGTTCCCAATCGGCTGACGGTAGAGTTTCAGGACGAGTACAACGAGTATCAACAAGACAGTTTGTCGTTGGTGGACGTGGACGATTCCTTGTTAACGGGACGTGAGGTGACGGCGTCATTTCGCGGAGTCGGGCTGCCGAATTTCGACCAAGCGACCCGGATGCTGGAATTGGCTCTGGCGAAATCGATCTCGGGGAATTGTTTCGTCGAGTTTGAGACCACGGTGCGAGGGATTGGGATCGCGCCGGGGGATCTGATCACGGTTACTTACGTGAAGGAAGGGTTCGAGAGGCAGCCGTTTCGCGTGGTGAAGCTCGCGCCCGGGCTGAATTACCAGACGGTGATGGTGACGGCGCAGTGGCACGACGATGCCTGGTATACGACGGCCGGGGCGAGTGCGGCGGGCGGCCGGCGGCAGAGCTCGGCGGGGTCGGGCGTGCCCCGGCCGCTGGTGGGCAGCGTGCTCGATTCGAACGGGCTTGAGGAGTTTGGGATTACAGAAACAGTGACACCCACTTCGGACGGCGGCTTTACCGTAACGCTTACGGCGGCGTTCGATGCTCCCGCCGTGCCGGCGGCATCGGGGGCGAATATTCCGTTGGTGAGATTGAGTCCCCTGGTGAGTACAACGGGTGGGACGATGGCGGGCGGGCAGACGTTGTACTACTCCGTGAGTGCGGCGGACGCGAGCGGGACGGAGAGCGGATTATCGTTCGCGGTAAGGGCGGTGGTGCCTTCGGGCACCAACACGAATACGGTCCAATTGACGGGGCTGAGTTTTTCGGGCGGGACGGCGGCATTTAATGTCTACCGGGGACCGAATCCGTTCGAGTTTCTGCGGATCGCGGCGAATGTCAGTGTTTCGAATACATTCACAGACGCTGGCGCGGCTGCTACATTGAACGGTCCTCCCGATGCGAACTTCCATCACGCCAATTTCTATTGGCGTTTTGAGTTGGAACCGGAGATTGTGGCGGGGATCGAATCGGCAGCGACGATAGGGAACAGCACGCTGGGAATGCTGACGGACGATTTCAAGGGCGCTCTGGTGCGGATAACACGCGGGAAGGGCGCCACGCAGGAGCGCCTGGTCACCGGGAATAGCGCGACCACGTTGACGGTGACTCCACCGTGGACCGTTGTGCCGGACTCGACGAGCTACTTCGTCGTGGCGGAGGGTACGTGGAAAGTCGGCGGCGTGAGCTTGACGACTCCGGCGCAGATTGTGGTGCCGAACCGGCCGGGGGAGACGGTGGAGATCTCGGGGAGATCGGCGAATGTGTTCGACGAAGAGAGCGCGTACGAGTTGAATCCAGTGACGCGGTGGCAGATCGGCGGAGGGTCAAGCGGGGGGACAGATACGGACGTTCCTCCGCAACCGGTTTTTGGATTGAACTTGGCAGGGCAGGGAACGATTGAGCTGGTGGATGTCGGCTTCACTTCGCTGACGAACACTCATACGATTACCGCAGGGACGTTATCGCTCTTTTACTGGGATGAATTGGACAGTCCGACGACATTCTTTCTGGCCAGTGGCATTTCTTCCACGGACACCACCTTGACGCTGAATGGGGCGGGACCCGCGGTGGCGTTCGATCTGATCCAGATTGACGGGGAGATTCTGCAGGTTACGGCGACCGCGAGTGGAGGGACGGTCTATACGGTGAGCCGCGGATCGCATGGCAGCGCGGCAGCGGGACACCTGGCTACGGCGGCTCTGGTGTATCACTTGAAACGCGGGATTACGATCGTGCCCTTCATCAAGGGATTCTTTGGAAGCCCGGCTAACGGAAGTTTTTCATCTTCGATATTTCAACCGGACGTTCGAGTGGGAGCGGCGGAGTTGTTCATGACGAACACGATCGGAGATGGTTCGGTGGCGGCGGGGGCGTTTGGAAGCACGGCGGATCACGGCCTGCGGACATTGTCGGGCGGGCAGTTATCGATTCAAGTAGAAGGCTACCTGGCGGTCGAAACGGATGCAGCTCCGCCCTTGACGGTGGAGACAACGCTGGCGGTGCGGGATATTTTCGCTACGGTGAATGAGGCTCCGCATCTGGGGGATCTGACGCTGCAATTGCGGGTGGGAAGTTCGGTCTACTGCACGTTGACGGTTGCGGCGGATACGACTGTATCGATTCCAGTGGTGAGCGGGTTTGGATTGCCGGCGCTGGCCGGCGGCGGGCTGTTGAGTTTGGATATTACGGCAGTGCCCACGGCCACGGGGTCGCTGCCGGGGCGCGATTTGACGGTAACGATTCGACTGTGACCCATGACCCTTCAAAAACTTACTCCGAATCACGACTTGCAGTGCTTCTTCTTCCATCCGTCGGCGATCGCGGCGTTGAGCTCGACCTCGGACGCTGGGTTTACCGTGTCAGGGACCTGGCGGCAGCAGTTCGACTGGGCGGTGATTGAGTGGAATCGCGATAACGTTTACGAGCATCCGGCGCTGCGAAATCTCCCCGACGGAGACTTGAGTGGGCTTACGCTGAGTTATCAGGAAAGTCGGACGAATTGTATTCCGATGGATTCGGACTTATTCCGGATCAACAGCTGGCCGTATTTGAGAGTGTGGGCTCCGGATGCCTCGGGCGTGGAGCAGGTATATCAGGTTCCATTGAAGGGCCTGGCTACGCCGATTGCGGGGAGCTATGCGACGGCGTTTGCGGATTTCACTTTGTCGGGAACGATCACGGCGGGGGATTTTGTCGGGATCGGATATTTGGGGAATCAGGTGACGTATCCGGTGGGCGGATGGGAGGGGACGATCCCGAATCTGCTGGATCAGATTGTGGCGGCGTTTGCGACGCAGCCGCTGCTACGCGCCACTCGAACGGGCTCGACTTTGCGGGTGTATTACACGGGGGGCGCTGAGTTGGCGGATCCGCCGACCACGGGGGCGAATGGAAATCGGGTGGCCGTGTACTCGTTCGCGGCGTCGGCGACGGGTGGGGCGTCGACGCTTAGTTGGGACTCCGACGGCCAGACTTTGACGGGAGGGACATCGCCGACGACGTGGCAGGTGACGATACCGTTTAACTCGCTTTCGGGGTACATCGATCCGGATTATTCGACGCTGCATTCGATTGTGCATCCGGAGCAGATCCGGAAACTGCGATGGACCTATGCGGCGGACCTGCAAGCCGGCGCCTACACACGTAGCGATTTTGAAGCTGTGATTTCCAACTGGACGGTGACGGGGACTGGACGCGATTATGCGGTGGCCGGGGCAGGGACGCGGCGGATCGAGGATCACTCCGTGGAGGCCGTGTATAGCGGCGGGTGGTCGCTTACGACGGGGATGTCGAAGGGAAACTATTCGGGGGGCACGATTCACCTGACTAAGACGCCGGGGGATGCGGTGTCGTGTACGTATTCGTCACCCAGTTCGCACACGTTGTATCTGGGGAGCCGGCGGACTTCGAATGCGACGTCGGTAGGGATCACGGTGGATGGAGCGGCGGTGGCAGGGACGCCGTTCGCGTTGACAGTGGCGGGTGAGGATGTGCTGGTGCGGTTGGGCGTGGGAACGTTCGCCGCGGGGACGCACACCATCACCGCCACCCATGCGGGAGCGTCAGGCGAGGAGTTTTGGTTTGATTTCGTAGAGGCAGCGGTGCCGGCGGCGGCGTTGCCTACCTTCCCGGATGAGCCCCGGCTGACGCTGGCGACCGACTGGGACACGGACCATTCCTTAGCTCTCGCACCCGAACGCACGGCCTGGATGATGGACACCCTGGGGTTTAAGGGCCGGGCGAATCACTACATAGGCGCGCTTCGCTTTTACGAACTTTTTTGCGATGGGAATAGTTATGCGATCGGGACGGTTACGTTTACGGGGGGACCAGACTCGGATCCTTCGGTGACGAATTCCGTCACGCTGACCGTGGCCGGGCTGGCGCTTACGAAGTTGATTCACATGGGTGACACGGCGGACACGCTGGCTCAGGCATTCGCCGATGAGCTGAATCGAGGGTACATCAGCTTTCGCGGGTCGGCATCCGGGAATGTTTTGACGATTTACGCCCGGATGTTGGGAACCGAGGGGAACGCGGTTACAGTTTCGGCGTCGACTTCGGATGCGACGCTGTGGCAGGCGACGGCGAGCGGGTCGTCACTGACGGGCGGCGTCGACGGGAAGTGGCGGACGGACTTGAGCGCGATGCCGCGATTGAATCGCGCGGCTCGGGATTGGACCGCGAGCTATTTTTCCGCGCTGCATAGTTACGGAATCGACGGAGCGGCGGCGTTCAGTATGGAGATCGGAGACGGGGATCCCTCGGTGGCGGCGGGGATCGCGCAGAGAGGGCCGGTGTCGTCGCTGCCGGAAAATGATGCGATCTTACTGCCGACACCTTCGCTGCAGATGAATTTCTCGCCGACGAGTGTGGATTTTTGGAAGGAAGCGTATTTGGAGCTCGCCGCGATCCAGACGGCCGCGGGCCTGCAGCCGTTCCTGCAATTCGGCGAGGTTCAATGGTGGTATTTCACTACGAACGGAATGCCGTCGAGCGATCCGGCATTCGTGGACTATCAAGGGATGCCGTTCTACGACGCTTGGACTCAGGCAGGATTCCTTGCGGCTTACGGGCGCGCGATGACGGTATTCACGACCGACACTGTGAATCCGGCAACTTATCCGGACGAGATGACGTACTTGTCGGGAGTATTGGGGAGCTTTACCAATTCGGTCATCTCGTTTGTCCGGTCGACGTACTCGACCTGCCGGTTTGAGGTTCTGTGGCCGGGGGATGTGAACGCGCAGCCGTTCAATCGGGCGTTCAACTTTCCGGGGGCTTGGGCTCCATCGTCGCTGGATGTGTTGAAGACGGAGTGCTTTGGGTTTACGTTGGGGCGGAATCTGGATTCGAGCGAAGAAACGATTCTGGACGCGCACGGGTTTTCCGCGGCGCAGAGGGCGCATCTGGTGGGCGTGGGGGATTCGACCACGGCCTGGCTGAAGGAAGTCCGCAGCGCGCTGGGCAAGGGGTTTGAAAGTGTGGTGTTGTTTGCGCTCGATCAATACTCGTTAATTGGATACGAGACCCCATTGCGGGCCGGGCTGCGGCGGAGCGTGCGGATGGGTTCGTAGGGGCAGAGTTCTGGCGTTTGTTGTCGCGGCCTCGTTTGCCGTGGTTGATAGACTGAAGGTTGCTCCAGGTTCAGAACGTTTCGAAGATGTATCGTTTGTACCGGCGGCCTGTGGACCGGCTGCGGGAACTGCTCCCCTTTTCCAACTATCATCCTCCGCAAGAATTCTGGGCGCTGCGCGATGTCAGCTTGACCGTGGAGCGGGGAGAAGTGCTCGGGGTTGTAGGTCCGAACGGGAGCGGGAAGAGCACTCTGCTGCAAATTGTCAGCGGGATTCTCGCACCGACGCGAGGGCGGGTGCGATCGAGCGGGCGAATCGCCGCGTTGCTTGAGCTGGGCGCCGGGTTCAATCCGGAGTTCACGGGCCGTGAGAACGTTTTCCTGAACGGCGAAATTCTGGGGATCGGCCGTCGCGAGATGGAGCGCGCGTTTCCCGAGATCGAGAAGTTTGCGGAGATCGGGAGCTTCATGGACCGGCCGGTTAAGGAATACTCGAGCGGCATGTACATCCGGCTTGCGTTTTCCACCGCGATTCACGTCGATCCGGAGATTCTTATTGTCGACGAGGCTCTGGCGGTGGGCGATGCAATCTTTGCGAACCGGTGCATCAAGAAATTCGAAGAGCTGAAGGAGCGGCGCGTTACCGTCCTCTTTGTGTCGCACGATTTGGGGCTGGTGAAACGGCTCTGCGATCGGGCGGCCCTGATGCTGGATGGCCGGGTGGCGGCGTATGGGGAGCCTAGCGCGGTGGTCAATCGGTACGTCGGCCTGGTGCTGGAACGGCAGGGGTGCGAGAGGCCGGAAGAAACGCCTTCGGGAAGCTTTCGACACGGCGATGGGGCCTCTCGCGTGATGAGCGTCGATTTATTGGACAAGTTTGGTGAAGAGCTACGGAGCATCGAGCCAGGGCAGGAGATTACGGTTCGGGTACGGGCTCGGGCGGAACGCGATTTGGACGGGCCCGTGGTGGGGATGCTCATTCGCAATCGTCTGGGGATCGATGTCTTTGGGACGAATACTCGGATTGAGGGCCTGGAGTTGGGTCTTGTCCATGCCGGCGAATTATTCGAGGTGGAATTTCACTTTGATTGTTCCTTAACTCGGCAGGATTATACTTTGACGGCGGCTACGCAGTACGCAGAGGGGTTTAGTCAAGATTGGGTGGACGATGCGATTTCGTTCACGGTGGTGGACTCCCGCGATGTGGCGGGGTTAGCGAACTTCAAGACTAAGGTGAGTTGGCGGCGGGTGGCTACGGTATGAGACTCGAAGAGATTCAAGAGAAGATCCGCGAAGAAGGATTGGATGGGTGGTTGTTTTACGATCATCACGGTCGCGATCCGCTGTCGTATCGCGTGTTGCAGTTCACACCGGGGTCGATGTGCACACGCCGCTGGTATTATTTCGTGCCGGCGAAAGGGGCTCCACGGGGGCTGGCGCATAAGATCGAAGCGAAGACTCTGAAAGATTTGCCCGGCGTGGTGAAGCTGTACGCCGGGTGGGTGGAGTTGATGGCCGGGCTGCGGGAGATGCTGGGTGCGGCGCGGAAGGTCGCGATGCAGTATTCGCCGCAAAACGCGGTGCCGTATGTTTCGATGGTCGACGCCGGGACGGTGGAACTGGTGCGGGCGTTGAAAGTGGAAGTGGTCACGTCGGCGAATTTGATTCAGTATTTCGAGTCGCAGTGGTCGAAGGCGCAGTTGGAGTCGCACCTGGAGGCGGGGCGGCGCGTCGATCGAGTTCGGGGTGAGGCGTTCGCCAGGGTTTCTGCAAAAGTGGGCGCGGGGGAGCGGGTGACTGAATTCGAGATGAAAGAGTTCATCCTGGCGCGGTTCAAAGAAGAAGGCCTATTTACGGATCATGGACCCGATGTGGCGGTGAATGCGAACGCTTCCAATCCGCATTACGATCCGACCAAGGAAGCTTGTTCCGAGATTCGCGCGGGGGATCTGGTGTTGATGGACATGTGGGCCAAGCTCGACGCACCGGAGAGTGTTTACTACGACATTACTTGGGTCGGGTATTGTGGTTCTCCGGTGCCCGCGGAGATCGAAAAGGTGTGGGGTGTAGTGAGCGGCGCTCGCGACGCCGCGATTCGACGCGTGAAGGAGGCGGTATCGTCAAAGCAGCAGCTGCGGGGGTTCGAGGTCGATGATGCGGCTCGGAGTGTGGTTCGAGACGCCGGGTACGCGGACTATTTCTTTCACCGGACGGGGCATTCCATTGGAACCGAGGTCCACGGGACGGGTGCGAATATGGACAATCTGGAAACTCACGACGAACGACGAATCATTCCATGGACGTGTTTCTCGATTGAACCTGGTATTTATCTTCCTCAGTTCGGGATTCGGAGCGAGGTGGACGTGTTTGTGGACCGGGAGAGTGCTCGGGTGACGGGGGAAATGCAGGAGAGGTTGCTGTTGTTGTGAGGCTCGTTGTGTTGTTCGCGATGGCGGCGTCGGCTCACGCCGGTGTGGTGTCGCAGGATTGGTCCGATGGGACGTTGTCGTTGAAATTGGACGATGGATCGGCCCGGATGGAGTGGATCGGGCCGCGAGCGTTTCGGGTGCAGCGGAGTTGGGGGACCGGGGAGTCATCGACAACCCGGATTGCGCATCCGGCGGTGGATGTGACGCGGAATGGCCTGCGGATGGTTTCGCGGTATCTCACGGTGGACATCGATCGCGACACGAGCGTGGTTGTGCGGACGGGGGCCACGCCAATCGCTACGATCGGAATCTCGCGGGGCGCACGCGGGGCGGAGGTTCGATTCGCGCCGATGGACCGTGTGTACGGGCTGCGTGGGGGCGGACGCGGCGGGTTGAATCTGCACGGGGAGAAATTAGCCCGGGGTCGCGGATTCTTTTTCACTTCCGATGGCTATGGCGTTTTCATGCTGGCGCCGGCGCTGTGTGCTTTCGATTTCGACAAGGGCGTGGTGGAGGCTCAGGGAGCGGAAGAAATCGAATTCATTTTTTATTACGGGCCGACGCCGAAGGAGATTCTGGAACAGCACACCTTGGTTACGGGCAGGGCGGAGGATCCGGGCGCTATCGAGAATCGGGTGGTGGACGGGTGGGAAGGCGTCGAGGATTTGGTTCGGGCGTTGAATGAGGAAAGTCTTTCGGCGACGCTGAATTCCAAGATCAATGTGACGGTGGCGGATCGGGCCCCTCGAGACGTGCGGCGGAGAGTGGCGGATCTGGCGGCGCTGGTGCCGGGGTTGCGGGATGAGGATTCGGGCGACAGGTCGTTGCAGGTTTCGCTGCGGCCGTATTGGGACACCTACCGGCGGGAGGCCTTGGATCGCGGCTATCCGCTGCTGCGCCCCTTGCTGGTGGAGTATCCGAAGGATGCGGGGATGGATGCTCGGGCTGATCTATTCATGCTGGGCGATGAGCTTCTGGTAGCTCCGGTGATGGCGGACGGCGATACGCGGCGCGTGGATTTGCCGCGAGGATCCTGGACGGATTTGCGGAGCAATGTGGAGTATCAGGGCCGGCACGTGGTGGATGTGAAAGCGGAGTCCGATGGCGGGGTTCCCGTGTTTGCGCGGAATGGGGCGATCGTTCCGATGGCTGTGCCGGATGTGATGGAGCTCCATTATTTTTCTTCGGCGGCGGGGGAATTCTTTTTGTGGGAGCCTGAATTAAACGATAATTCGCAGTTTCACGCGGCGCCCGCGGGGGACGAGATGAGGGTGGAGATCGAGTCGAAGGTTGCACGGACGTATGAATGGGTGCTGCATCATGTAGATGCTCCGGTGCAAGTGGCGGAGGAGACCGGTGTTTACGTACAAGAGGAAACTCGGGGGAAGTTACGGTCGGGGAGCTGGTGGAGGGACGAGGAGCGAGGGGATGTCCACATCATGATCCGTGCGGAGGCGGGATCGGACGTGGTGGTGAATTTGAAGTTCTAGAGGGCGGAGTGGTGAACCCCGCCCTCAGTTAAGTCATGCGCCCCTCTAGAGCAGGCGGAAGTTTACTTCTACACTGGCCATCACGGGAACGGGCAGGCCATCCTTCGTCCCGGGCTTGAAGACCCAACTACTGACGGCGTCGACAGCGGCTTGGTCGAGCCCGAGACCCAGAGGCCCCACCACTTGAATGTTGGTGGGCGTGCCGTCGGCGGCGACCACGAGAGAGAGCCTTACGCTCCCCTGTAATTTAGCGATGCGGGCTTCGTCCGAGTAAGTGGGCTCCTGCTTGAAGACGAGTCTGGGCTGGCCCACGCCGTTTCCGGGTCGAACGGCTGCTGCTGTTGTGGGGGACTGCGCGGGCGGAGGCGCCGTGCCACGGAACACGGGCTGGCCCGGCTTGGATTTAATCTGCGCGCCGGCACGGTCCGACATGGTTTGCGCTTCGGCGGTACGGCCTCTGCGCGTCAAGAACAGGCTGTAGAGTTGCATCGTAGTGGCGGCTTCGGGGGAATCGGAGCCTTGCAAACCCAGCGCGGCCTGATACATCGACTCGGCGCCCGAGGGATCGTTCTGGCGTTCCTTCAGGACTCCCATCCACATGGCCGCCGTGCCGGCCTGCGGGGATTTGAGCGCTTGCGCGGTTTGAAAATACGTGGCGGCTTGATCGTAACTCTTCGTGGTGAGAGAGCGGACTCCCAGATAAATGAAGGCCGGCGCGGCTTCAGGGCGGTCCCCTAAGACCTGCACGGCCTTGCTGTAGAAGGCGACGGCTTCCGACGTATTGTGGCGGCGAGCCTCCAGGTCGGCGATCTTGATGAGGCCCAGGCCGTAGTTGACGCTGCCGGTGCCGGAGACGCCCGCGCGAATGCCGGCCGCAGTATCGAGGAGTGCGCGGGCGGTGTCGAAGTCGCGCTTGTCGGCGAAGGCTTGGGCGGGCTGGTCCGCGATATCGGGATTTTGCTGCGCTTGCGCGGCACGGATGGTGGCGTCGACGTCCGGATTCGGCTTGGGCGCGGCTTGTTGCGCGTGGAGGGCCGCGAGCGGGGCGACGAGTGCGATCGCGACGAGGACGTTCGCGGCCGCAAAGGTCCGGTTGCCGGTGCTGCGGTTGGTGGTCGCATCGAGAATCGCGAGCAGGCGGCCTTCGAGCTGCGCCGGACGGGCCATGCAGACGGCCGCGGAGGCAAGGGGAGCCTTTTGGAAATGACGCGCGATTTCGAGGAGATTTTCGGCATACTCGGAAGCTCGCGCTCCGGTGTGGAGAACCAGATCGTCGGCGGCGCGCTCGCGTTCTTTCAGGGTTTCGCGCCAGGCGGTCCAGGCGAGCGGATTCCACCAGTTGAGTGTGAGCATGGCGCGGGTCAGGAGCTGCGTGGCTGCGTCGGCGCGGCGCACGTGTGCCAGTTCGTGGAGCAGGACCATGCGGCGGCGGTCCTCGGTCCAGTGGCGGGCATCCGCGGGGAGGAAGACGGCGGGCCGCAGCGTGCCCTGGGTCATCGGCATGGTGCCTGCGGGGGTTTCTAAGATGTCGATCGGGCGGTGTAGTTCGAGCTCAGCCGCCAGGTCCGCGGCGAGTCCACTGTAGGGAGAGGGCCCGGCGTCACGGCGTTGGCGGCGGAGACGGAGTGCGGCTCGCGCGAGCGGGAGAGTGGTCAGGAAGCAACCCACGATCCACAGCGAGAGGATGGATCCGCGAAGATCGGGCCGCCAGGGGGTTCTCGACGACGCGGGGGTTGATGAGGCGGCCGACGCCGCCGGCTGCGTCGCGACGGTCGCGGAGGCGGTCGTGGTGACTTCGAAGAAAACGGGCGCGATGGCGGCGGTCGCGGCGGGACGCCACGCCGGGAGCGAGACGGAGAGCAACGGGAGAAGCAGCGCGGCGGCGCAGGCGGCGGTCCAAACCTGATGGCGCGCGGAGGCGGAGTTGCGCCGGAGGAGCCAGGTCGCGATGCGGGCCGCGGCGAGGATCGCGGTCGTCTTCAGCGCGAGCGCGACGGCGGTGGAGAAGAGGGCAGATTCGAGCATCGTTATTTTCCTTCTTTCTTGGCTTTGTCGATGAGGGCGGTCATTCGATCCAGCTCCTCTGCGGTGAGCCGGGTGGAGGAAAGGTCGAGCAGGGCGGCGACGATTTGTTCGGGCTGTCCTTCGAAGTAGGTGTCGAGCAGGTGTTTGACGGCTCCGCGCTTGGCGCGTTCGAGTCCCACGGTAGGGGCGTAGACGTAGCGGAGGCCTTCGGCGCGGTGCTTCACGTGGCCTTTATCTTCGAGAACGCGGAGCAGGGTGCGCACGGCGGAGTAACTGGGTGCGTCCGGCATGGCTTCGCGGACTTCGGTGGCGGAGGCTTTGCCGCGTTGGTACAGAATTTCCAGGATCTGGCGTTCGCGGCGGCTGAGGCTGGGTGTGCTCAACGGACGGCCTCCTGTGTAGTGTTTAGCAGCATGCTAAGAAATTAGCACTAGGCGCGGCGGCTGTCAAGGGGAGTTTGCTATAGTCCAAGAACCATGCCAAGCCTCTCCATGGCCCAATTTGCCCTGCGGCAGAATCTGGGCGCCGCGAAGGTGCCCCCGACACCCATTCCGACTCCGGTGCCCATTCCGTACCCCAACCTGCCTGGCCCCGTTCCGGCGGGTCTGAACCCCGCGGGGTTCAACCTTGGAGGAAGTCCGTCCACTTCCAAGCAGGCCGTCTCCCGGCAGGTTGGCCAACTCGGCGGGAAGCCGGCAACGGTCGGCGCGAGTTCGGCGAGATCCGCGACAGGCTCCGGCGCGAGTCGGGTGCTTCTCCAGATAAATAGTTCGGTCAATTTTTTCGGCACGAACATGGATCTGGGGGCGGCCTATCCGGACGTGCCGATGGGAGGCAAACTCACCGATATCCTTCAGTTTGCTTGGGCGCACTCGCTTCCGGTGTTTAGCTTTATTAACATCCCCATGGAACTGGGAGTGCTCGTTTTTTGCTGGATGGAGATCACGTTCGGATTGATCCCGCTGGCATTCGTCTATATGGACGCAAGTTTTAGTAACTCCCCCTTGCAGGACTTCTTCGTCTACCAGTGGCTCATTAATATGCCTACGCAGATAAGTCCCATTACGATGCGAGGAGGCACGGACGGCCTGAGCTTGATCAGCCCGCCCGATTCGCTTTGGCTCCCCTTCATCCCGTCGGCTCCGGTGTGGCCCGCGGAGGGTGCGGTGTTTCCTCCCAATCCCTACCTGCGATTCTTCCGCGGCGGGAGCGTGCCTTGTGACGCGTCGGGACTCTCGGCTCTGGTCGGCGCCTTCGTTTAAGGTCCGGTCGCTAGGGACGCGGCGACTTTGAGGAAAATCTCGCAGGGTCAGTACCACCCCCCCGTCGAGAAGAATTGCTAACCCGCCTTCGGTTTTCAAAATAGGTCTCTGGCGAAGTATGATGAGAAACCGGAGATTGCTTCGATGAAGAAGATTGTTTTCGCGTGCCTGGCAGTGGCGCTGGTTGGCGTGGCGCAGAATCGAGCCCCTTTGCCCACACTGCCGAAACCGCTGGCAGTACCGGCTCCGGGCCCGATGACGGATGCGCCGTACGCTCCTACGTCGATTTTGCCGGGGGGCGTTGTCGTCACCCTGTTTCCGCCGGGCTCACCTTATCTAAAGGCCGAGCACATTCGCGAGCCCGAGGTCTACAACATGAGCTCGGCGGTTCCCGGGCGGGTGAGCAGTATCGTCGGTATTCACAATCCTTCGATTGAGGTCCACACGGTAGAGGCGGGGATCAACACGGGGACGGCCGTGATTTTGGCGGCAGGCGGAGGCCACAACACGCTGAACGTCGGCACCGAGGCCGCGGATTTCGTACCGTATTTTTACAATTACGGCGTGACCACGATTATTTTACGGAACCGGCTGCGGCGCGACGGCTACAATCCGCTGACCGACGAAGTCTACGACGCCCAGCAGGCGATCCGTGTGGTGCGGGCGTATGCCAAGCAGTGGGGCATCGATCCGAACAAGATCGGGATCGTGGGATTTTCGGCGGGCGCGGAACTGTCGGCTCCGGCGGCGGTGCTGTTTGACGATTTCGACAAGAAGAATAACGACCCGAGCGATCCGTTCGCGGGGATCTCGTCGCGGCCCGATTTTGTGGGGCTTGTTTATCCGGGGCCTTCTCCGTTCGCCCGTGGACGGACCGCGCCGGCGATTCCGAAGAATACTCCTCCCTCGTTTATCATTTGCGCGGGATCGGACGACGCGGTACACGCAGTGTGGGCAAATGAGTATTTTGCGGCGATGTTGGGAGCCAGGATTCCTAACGTCGAGATGCATATTTATGGGAACGGGCGGCACCCCGGGGATGCGCTTCCGGATGGGAGCAAGATGAGCGGCGGATTGACGGACCGGAATGACACTCCGTTCGGCACATGGCAGAACCGGTTCATCGATTGGTTTCGCGATCTGGGGTTCCTCGGCAAGCCGGGAGTGGAAACCAAGGCAGCGAAGGATTCGGCAGCGTTTGTGAGCAAGCCGGCTCCGCCTCAGGGCGGGGGACGCGGGAAGCAGTAGACGGGAAAGTTGAAAAAGGAGGCGGTTCGATGACGGATTTAGTGGGGGCTTTGCTCGCGGAGCTGGCGCAGGAGTTGCCGGAAGGAGCCTATTTAGAGGGCGTACGAGCGGATTTACTGGCCGCGAGCCGGTCGTATGAGCAGGGCGAGAAAAAGGATCTGGCGCTGCGCTTCTATCTCGCGTTCCGGACCATGCTGGTGGAGTTCAAGCGGGCGCAGGCGGCTCACGTGAATCAGCCGGTGGTCGAGAACGCCTATCCGGTGCCGAGCGCGGGCACTTCGGGATCGTATGATTCGGGCGGCGGATGGGTTTCGAACGGGTTGTAGCGGGAGAATCTATCCCCGCTAGAGCGCTTTGAGAAGGATGACCGTGATATTGTCCGGACCGCCGCGGTCTTTCGCCGCCGCGATCAGTGACTGGCACTTGGCTTCGAGCGAGCCATTGCCGGAAAGAACCCGGTGTAGATCCTCTTCTTGCGCGACGCCGTGGAGACCGTCGCTGCACAGTAGCAGCATGGCGCCCGGCTCGGGGCGCACGTTGTAGACGTGCACGCGCAGGTTTTCTGAGACGCCGATGGCCATCGTCAGGACGTGGCGCATGGGGTGAACCTTGAGCGTGTCCTCATCGATTCCCAGGCGGCGTCCTACTTCGTTGACCCAGGTCTGATCTTCCGTAACCGGGCTAAGCGTACCTTGATCGAAGAGATAAGCACGGCTGTCGCCCACGCTGGCGATCAGCAATTCGCCGTCACGGGAAAGCGCGCAGACCATGGTAGTACCCATGCCTTCCAGGCTGGGATCCCCCTGAGCGGCCTCCATCACGCGGCGGTTTGCCTCGTGAAAGGCCTCGACTAATTTCTCCGAGTCCACCGCGCCAGCGTTTTGGTACACGATTTCCCAAAGGGTTTCGGCGGCGAGTTTAGACGCGTGTTCGCCGGCCTGGGCGCCCCCCATCCCGTCAGCCACGACGTACAGGCCAATGGACGGAGCCACCAGATAATAATCTTCGTTGTTGCCGCGGACGCAACCTGGATCTGAAGCACCGAAGGCCTCAAGCATGGGCCTTCCGATTATACCCATTTCCGGAGCCGCGGCAACGGCTTTCGGAGAAGAAGTATTTTGTCCCCAGCGAATGCGGATTTTCACGGTTGGGTCGTCTCGGGCGAAGGATTCATCACGGATTTGAGTTGGCGGTAGGCGCGCTCTTCGTAATTGGTCTTCAGGCGTTCGAGACTCTGCAGCCGGGCATCGGCCGAATCGCCGGGACGGAACGCTTGTTTCTTGAGGCAGCGGCCGAGCAACAAGGTGGCCGCCTGATCGTCCTGATTGCGGTCGAGCGCGGCGCGGAAACGGTCGGCCGCGGCGGCGAAGTCGCCCTTCTTGAAGAGAGCATAGCCGACGTTGAAGTGATACACGGGATCGTTGGGATCGCCGTCCAGCGCCTTGCGAAAATCGTCGAGCGCCTGGGGCAGGTTGCGGCGGCTCTCCGCAGCGGCCAGGTTGTTGTAAACCTCGCTCAGCGGGACGGCGGCGGCCACCACCTGGAATGCTTTCTGGGCTCCCGCGTAATCGGCGGCTTGGAAGAGAGAAAGGCCGAGAAAAAAGCTGGCTTCGTGATATTCGACGTCGGAAGGGCCGGCTTTCTGGAGCCAATCGGCGGCCTGCCGGTATTCTTTTCGATTGTAGTGAATCAGGCCGAGCTGGAAGCACGGATGGATGAAGCGTGCGTCGAGCCGGGCGGCTTGGACGAAAAATTTCTCGCGCTGTTCGGGGCGCGTCGCCATCAGTCCGCGCGTGTAGTTTTCCTCCGCGTCCAGGCGGATGGGTGCGCGGAGTGTGCGGAAGTCCGACTCTTCCGGCGCCAGCTTGGGGGCGAGCACGAAAAGAGCCCGCCAAGCGAGATGAGCTTCCAGCGTAGGCAGGTCTTCCAGGGCTCCGGTCTCGGCGAATTCGGGAGTCTGGCGCATCTGGCGGCGGTCGACGAGCCGGGCGGAAATTTTGAGCGAGCCTCCGGAGGTGCCAGGGGCTCCGTCGCCGGCGGCCGGATGAAATTCGAAGGTGCCGTAAATCATCTGCTCCGCGTCGACGGTTTCGCCGACCTTGAGTGCGGAGGCTTCGGTCAGCAGGGCATAGTTGCGGAGATGGAGCCGCCGGTAGGCTTCCTGGATGTCGTCGCGGTTGAGCGTGACCAGGCCTCGGCCGCTGAGGGCGTCACGGAGATTCTCGGCGACGCTGACGCCGATCCAATCGACGTTAGAGAGGGCCGTGGAGTTGGCGAAGGGGAGCACGGCGGCGGTGTCCGACGGAGCGGCTTCGCAAGGCGGGGAGACAAGCAGCGCGAGTGGGCAGAAAAATAGTGCCGGGAGGACGCGCCGCATGTTTCTAGTGTACCGGGTGTTCATCTGTCCGCTTCCTTACGAATGCGGTTCGGCTTCGGTGCGGGGAAGAGTGTCCAGGCCCAGCAGGCGCGAAGTTCTGTTGTCGCCGGTGCCCCAGCCGAGCTCCGTCATGCGGGGAAGATTCGCGGAGAAGACTACCTGGTATCCGGCCGCTTCGTCGGGAGCCGCAGGCGGGCGGCCGCGCATCGGAGTGACGAGCGCGAGGTAACGCAGGACCCGGTAGATGTTGCCTTCGTCCGGGAGAGTGACGTCGAGTTCCTGGGTACGAAACCGGATCTGAATCGCTTTCTCGGTGAGGCGGTGCGCAATAAAGGCACAACATTCTATGGCGGATTCGAACCAGGCGTCGGCATTGAGAGGGATGTCGAGGTCGAGGTAAATCGTGACGCGCCACTCCTGGTCGCGCGCGAACTCGCGGACCTGGAGAGCGCCGGTGTGTGCCGTGGCTTTCCAATCGACGTGGCGCGCGCTTTCCAGCGCTTCATACGGACGAATCCGGTAGAAGTCGTGGCCCCGGCCGCGCTGCAGCGCCGCGATCTCTCCGCTGACGGAATCGAGCAGAGCCTCGAAGCCGGGCTGCGGATCCAGGCACGGGTAAACAACCACGTCGTGACGCAGCGTGACCATCTCATGGCGCTCCGCGAAACCAAACGGAAAGCGCGTGGAGACCTGAAAGTTGCGCTCGGTCTGCTGGCCGCGATGGGGAAAGTACAGCGTGACGGATTCTTCGAGCGTCGCGCCGCCGGGGATCACGGGAAAGTAAAGGATCGCATCAAACCCGCTCTGCGCGGCTCCGGCGAGGTGGATGCTGAACGAAGGAACCCAGCGCTTCACATTGCGGAGGCGGATGCCGGCGCGCATTTGCCGGCGAGCAGAGATATGTTCCGGGAGCAGAAGATCTAGTTCCAGCCCCGCCAGGCCCAGGCGCGTGACGAATCCAGAGATGACCAGCGTCGCGAACATCGCGGCGAGGATCAGGAAGAGAAGATTGTTGGCCGTGAGGAACGCGGCGATGCCGGTCATCAGCAGAGTGATGCGGAACACGAGCCCCGTGCGCGTGACTTGCTGCCGGCGCTCCGGCCAAAGCACGGCGAGGTGCTCGCGGAGATGCCGGAACGCGGTCACGGTGCCACCTTGGCGTGCGAGGCTACGCGGCCGATGGCGTTGACCAGCCTGCGGTAGGGAAGCTTGTCGAGGGCCTCGAAGCCGATCCATTCGCCGTCGCGCCAGTTCGAGCTGTGCCAGCGCAGCAGAATGGAGAGGTGCTCGAGCTTCGGTTCGCCGGAGAAGGACAGGTTCGCGGTGAGCTCGCGGATGCGGTGGTCGAGCGATTGTCCCGCGCCCGCCGTCTCAGAGAGGGGAACGCGGAGGGGAGCCTGCCACCGCGCGCGCGCGAGGAACAGCAGGTCGACCGAGTCCGGTTCGGGGGAGGGCACAACGGCTACGCCGGCCAAGTGATCGAGAGACGCGGCGAGGTCGCCCGAGAGAGCTTGCACGTCGGCGATGCGGGAGGCGCGCTGATGCATGCGCTGCGCCTCTTCGAACTGCATGTTGGCGCTGGCGCGGTCGCGCGCGGTCTCTGCCGTGAGGCGGAGCGCCGCGCCCCGCGTCTGCAGGAATTGCTCTACGCGCGCGGCTTCGGTCCGGTACTCCTCGATCGACACCGCTTGCTGGCAGGGGCGGAGGCAGCGGTTCATCTCGCCATAGATGCACCCCGGATGATTCGGCGCGGGTGCGAGATTCTCTTCGCAGCGCCGGATCTGAAACAGATCGAGCAGGGCTTCGTTGAAGCGCTCCGCCGCGGCCCGGCTGGCGAAGGGTCCGTAGAAGAGGCCCCGGCCGAGGCGCGTCGTGATCGTCGTGCGCGGGAACTGGTTGTCCAGCGTCAGCCGCAAAAACGCCGGGGGACGCAAGCGGGTGAGCCGCGGCCAATCCTCGGGGAAGTAGCGCTGGGCGAGTTCCAGATGGACCAGCGAAGACTCGATCTGCGAACCCGTGGGCCAGTATTCGATGCGCTCCACCACGCCCCGCAGGTTGATCGCGCGCGAGATCTTTTCCCGATCCGAAATAAGCCTCCGCAGCCGGCGTTTCAGCAAAGCCGTGCGCGCCAGATACGGAGCGCCCTCGGCGGCCCAGAGCAGAAAGACGGCAGGGCGGTCCGGCAGCTGATCGATTTCGGCGGGCGTCGCCGTGATCGGGTCGCGCATCTTCACTTCGATTGTACGGGGTTCCCGGCCTTCTTGATCGCAAACACCATCGCGCTCCAGGTTTCGTTTACGGAGCAGATTTTATAATCGACCAAGCCGACCGCGATGGCACCTTCGCGAATCACGTTGCCGTTGAGGCCGTCCTGCCTCGCCTTGCGCCACAGAATCCAGAGGCGCGCGTGCGCGGCCAGCCGCCGCATGCGTGGAAGCGCGGCCTGGAACTCGGCTGGGCCATACACGAACCACAGGGCCAGCTTGCATTCCCCGTGGTGTTCTTCCTCGAAAGAGGCCCCTTCGGGAAGGTCGCCGATGGCGCGGACGTAGTCGGGCGGAGGATCGATGACCGCGACTCTCGCGTCCTTCGCGATACCGAGTTTCTGCGCGGTGCTGCGGCCGGCCCAGCGCTCGATCGGCGAAATGGGCTTCGCGGGGTTCGCGGGCGGGTTTGCGAGCGCGGTACGCAGCGCCACCTTGATCCGCAAAGCCGTAGTGTAGGCTGCGTCGGGTAAGAGCGCGCGCACGCGGTCGACCTTTTCGGCGTCGCCATTGACGAAGAGGAGAGGGATGTGGCGGGTGGCCCTGCCGCGGCGGAAGAAGATCCCGAGTTCGCGCCCGTGCGAAGGGAGCCGCGATAGATCGATCACTATGGCTTCCGGCGGCGTCTGGCGCAGAGCGCGAAAATCCGCCATCTTATCCTTGTATTCGACCTCGTGCCCGGCCGAGCGAAGCGCGGCTAAAAGAGGTTGGGCTTCTTCGGGTTTCCAATGAAACAGGCAGACTCGAGCCATGCTCTTCAGAATATCCAAGCTGGATTATTCTGGAGGCATGATGAATCGAAGAGTGGTTCTGGGCGGCGCGGGAGCACTACTGGCGCAAACGCTTCTGGCGCAGACACAGACGGCGGGCGGGCGGAAGGTGGTGTTCGAGCATGACCTGCCCGAGGTGAATCTGAAGGATTGGACCGTAACTGCCGTCGAAGTGTCTTATGGTCCGGGCGAAGCGTCGGCGGCGCACCGGCACCCCGGCATCACCATCGCGTACATCCTCGAAGGTGAAGTGCGGTCGAAGGTGGGTGACGACGCGGAGAAGACGTACACGGTTGGGCAAATGTTTATCGAGACGCCCAAGCAGTTGCATGCGGTATCGAGAAACGGCAGTGCGACCAAGCCGGCGAAGCTGCTCGCGGTGATGCTAGCGCCGCGAGGCGAGACGTTGACGGTACCCGCATAGGAGAGGATTCAAATCATGGAAACGCGAATCAATTATTCGAAGATCGCCCCGGGCGCGTACACGGCTATGGCGGGGCTGGAACGGTACGTGCGGGAGTCCGGGTTGGAATTGTCGCTGCTGGAATTAGTGCGGTTGCGGGCATCGCAACTGAACGGATGCGCGTTCTGCATCGACATGCACACGAAGGATGCGCGGGCGGAAGGCGAGACCGAGCAACGCTTGTACTTATTGAACGCCTGGCGCGAAGCTCCGTTTTACACCGATCGGGAGCGGGCGGCGCTTGCATGGACCGAGGCTGTGACCAACATATCGGTAGGCCACGTCCCGGATGCCCTGTATCAGCACGCGCGAACGCAATTCAGCGAAGCGGAACTGGTGAATCTGACCATGGCCGTGGTTTCGATCAACGCGTGGAATCGGCTGGCGATCTCCTTCCGCGCGGAGCCCGGAATCTATCAGCCCCAGAAAAAATAAGGCGCGGCGCGCACCTCCGTCTTGCGTTGCGCGCCGCGTGGAGTTGTCCGGTCTACAGGCCGGACTTCGTAGTTAGACCAGCCCGGCAGCTCCCCTACCGGGCCGGCCGTCGCAGGCGATGTTGCCATCACCTGTTCTCCTCCGACATTGAGATACGCGTGGACCGCGGAGAAACCGGCTCACGAAAAAGGAAAGTTTTTTTGAAGTTTTTTTAGCGTCGCGGAAGCGGCTGTGGAATCAATAGCTTGTGTGGCTAGGGCCAGAGCGGATCTGAGGTCCGGCGCCAAATTCGCCACCACCAGCCCGGCGGCGGCGTTCACCAGGACAATGTCTCGCGCGGCCCCCGGTTCGCCCGCCAGGACGGATTCGATCATCTGAGCGTTGCGAGCGGCGTCCCCGCCTTTGAGGTCGGCCAGCGAGGCGCGCCGCACTCCGAAATCCGCCGGCGTCCACAAAAGTTTTTCCACGCGGCCGGTGGAGACTTCCCAAACGTCCGTGGGGCCGGTGGTGCTCACTTCATCCAGACCGTCGTGCCCGTGGACGATAAAGGCTCGCTCGACGCCGAGTTGCGAAAGCGCCTCTGCCATCAGTGCGGCGGCTTCAGGCGAAGGGGCTCCGATCAACTGCCGCTGCGCGCGCGCGGGGTTCGCCAGTGGACCCAGCAAGTTGAACACGGTCCGCATCTTCAACGCGCGCCGCACGGGCTGTGCGTGCTTCATCGCGGGATGCAGCGCGGGGGCGAACAGGAATCCGATGCCGATTTCGCGCACTGCTCGCGCGGCTTCCTCCGGCGTCATCGCCATCCGCACGCCCAGAGCTTCCAGCACATCCGCGCTGCCGGCCTGGCTGGAGAGCGCACGGTTGCCATGCTTGGCCACCCGCGCTCCGGCAGCGGCCATGACGATTGCCGCGGCCGTCGAAATGTTGAAGGTGCCCGAAAAGTCGCCTCCCGTGCCGCAGGTGTCGATGACATCCGGCCCCGCGTCCACCACGATCATGCGATCGCGCATGGCTTGGGCGAAGCCGGCGAGTTCGGCGGCGGTCTCGCCCCTCATTTTCAAGGCCGTGACGAACGAGGCGATCTCGGCTTCGCCCGCTTGGCCTTCGAGCAGCGCGCTCATCGCTTGATGAGCTTCCTCGGCGGAGAGGCGGGAGCCCGCGGCGGCGCGGTGAAGAAAGGGCAGCAGAGACATGAAGGCGTTCTTCTATCATCGCGCACGTCCGCGATCATCGACCACGCCCGCGGATTGAGATAATGGCTGCAATGCTCCAAGCCCTCGCCGCCATTTTGTTTGCGGGAATCGCGGTGGCGCAGAGTGTGCCCCAGGCGGAAATCGCCCGCGCGGCGAAGTCGCCGTACGACTTGGCTCGATACCTGGAAACCCACACGGACTTCGATTGGGCTCCACTCTGGCAGACCCTGGGCTCGGCGAGTCCGGCGAGCGTGGAGCCGTGCGTGACCGCGTCCGACCGGCAGGCGCGTTGTTCCACGGAAGTAATCGGGCTGTTGAATCCGGATCAGGCCATCGTCGTCGTGCAAGGCGGACTCGGACTGGTCGAGCTATACCTGCGTTTCCTCGATGAACCGGAGGGCGCGTGGAAATTCGCCGGAGCCTACGGAGCATCGATCAAGAATCGCGATCCCATGCATCAAGTGGTGCGGCTCGGTGGGCGGCCTATTTTGAAGGTCGCGATTCAGACTCCGAACTTTCGTGGCCCCAGCATCGTCCCGGAGCCGAACGAGAAGGAAGTCTGGTTCGATCTGAGCGCGCGCGATTTCGAACCGGTGTTTTCGTTCCCGACCGACTCGGATCAGGACGTAAATCCGGACGGGATCACGCGCCACGTGAGCGCCGTGCCGCGCGTGGACGGGGCGGACGCGATCGATCTTTTGCTCACCGTGGATTTCGATTTCTTCGGATTCCAACTGGGGCAAGAGGAGTTCATGGGCCGCTACGAACGGCACGCGGATGAGAAGGATTTCTCGCTGCGAAGCGCGCAGGTCGTCGCGAGCAGAGCCGCCATGCCGGTGCAGGATTTTCTCGATCTGTCGGACATCCTCTTCCAGCCAGCCGCGGAGCGAATGCTGGTGTACGCGCTGCCAGGCTTGAAGGAACTCGCGGGAAGCAAGCGGAGCGAGGCAAAGGAGGAACTGCGGCTGATGCTGGCCAAGTGCAAGGACACTCCGGAGAAGCGGACGCTACTCGCGCTGATGGGGGAGAAGTGATCCTGCGCGCATTCATGGTGGGGCTGTTTTCCGTCATCGCGCTGGGTCAGAACGCGGCGGACCCCGAGATCGCGAGGGCCTCGAGATCCCCGTACGATTTGGAACGTTACGTTTATACGCATCCGAGGATTGATAACTGGAGGCCACTGTTGACCCCGATGGGCGGGACGGCTGCTTTGTTCAGGGATCTGCCGCCATGTTCGCTGGACGCTGGAGAACCTTCCTGCCGTGCCGAATTGATCGTCGTGCCTAGTCCGTCTCAAGTGATTTTGCTGCTGAAAACCAGTGGCCGGGATTACTACCTCCGTTACCGGCAGCAAACAGGGAGCTGGCGGTTTGGCGGACACCTACGTGGTTAACGTTCTTCCTCGCCACTATGAGTTGTTTCAGTTTGGCGCCAAGCCCTTCTTGAAGGTTGCGGAGCGAGGCGTGCGTGCGAGCGACTTCACGCTCGAACGGGAGATCTGGTTTGACCTCACTCTTTCCACTTTTTGATCCTGTGTTTTCCTTCCCAACTGACGCGAGCTTCAATGCGTGGGCCTTTGGTATTGGGCGTCAGATGGAGGGCAATGCTTCACAGAGTGGATCGAGTTCGACAGAGACTATCGACCTGAGTCTAAACGTCCACTTCTATTTCCTGGACGTCGATCTGGGCTCCCAGATTTACAGAGCCCGTTATCAACGGTCTCCTGGTGAAAGCAAGTTTTCAATCCAGACCTCTATGTTGGCGGCTTCACGATCTACGATCCCAACGAAGTCCTTCGCGGAACTTGCGGATATAATCGACGGTCCGAGCACGGAACAGATGCTGGTCTATGCGTTACCAGGCCTGAAGAAGCTTGCGGCGGGGAAGGATACTGAGACGAAGAAAGACTTCAAGAAGATGCTCGAAAAGTGCCGAGACACGCCGGAGAAGCAGTCGCTGCTTGTTCTCCTCGCCAAACCCTGACTACGCCCCGCGCTTGCGGATCTCGATGTTCAGCCGCTTAATCTTCTGATTCAGCGTGGACAGCGGTACTCGAAACGCTTCCGCGGTAGCCGTCTGGCTGTAATCGCAGGCTTCCAGCTTTTCGACAATCATCCGCCGCTCGAAGTCCGCGACGATCTCGAACAGCGACGCGTCGGAGGCCAAGTGTCCACTCTCGTCGCGGCGAATGCGGAGCCCTCGCGACTCCAGCAGATGCTCCGGCAGCACGTCCGCAGGCACTGAAGGTTGCGACGCGAGCACCACGGCACGCTCGACCACGTTCTCCAGTTCGCGGACGTTGCCGGGCCAGGCATGGTCCATCAGGATCTGCATGGCGTCGGGCTCGAAACTGAGCGTCGAGCGGCCGTGTTCGTCCAAATATTTCTCGTTTTCCTTGCAGTACTTGGTGAAGAAGTGCTCCACCAGCAGCGGAATGTCTTCCTTACGCTCGCGCAGTGACGGCAGCGCCAGGTTGATCACGTTGAGGCGATAATAAAGATCCTCGCGGAACTTTCCCTCCTCGACGAACTTCTTGAGATCGGCGTTGGTCGCCGCGACAATGCGCACGTCCACCTTCGTGGTCTCCGCCGAGCCGAGCGGCATGAACTCGCGCTCTTGAATCACACGCAGGAGCTTGGTCTGCGTCTCCAGCGAAATCGTGCCGATCTCGTCGAAGAAAATCGTCCCACGGTCGGCCGTCTCGAAGTAGCCTTTGCGGGACGCGGTGGCCCCGGTGAACGCGCCTTTGACGTGCCCGAACAGCGCCGATTCCAGCAGATCCGGCGGCACGGAACCGGAGTGCACCGGAACGAACGGATGGTCCGCGCGCGCGGAATGGGCGTGGATGGCATTGGCGATCAGTTCTTTCCCGGTGCCCGTCTCGCCCGTGATCAGGATCGTCGCGCGGCTCGTGGCGACCTGCGCCACCAGGTCCAAAATCTTGAGCATCCGCTCGCTCTTGCCCACGATGTTGGGGAAGCTGTAGCGTTGCCGCAGCGCGCGTTTGAGCTCAGTATTCTCCAGCTCCAGCCGCCGCTTGGCGAGCATCCGCTCGATCTCGATCAGCAGCTTCTCATTGTCCCAGGGCTTCGAAAAATAGTCGCTCGCCCCGTGCTTCAGCGCCTGCACCGCGACCTCGATGGAGCCGTACGCCGTCAGCAGGAAGATGGGCGTGTCGGTATCGCGCGCGCGAACTTCCTGGAGCACCTGCATGCCGCTCTTGTCCGGCATCATCAGATCCAGCAGCACCAGATCGTAGGCGCTCGATTCCAAGCGTTTCAAACCCTCGGTGGCATTGGCGGCGAGCGTCACGTGGTACCGCTCCTGCGTGAGCAGAGCCTCCAGGCTGTCGCGAATATCGGGTTCGTCGTCGATCACCAGAATCCGTCCGCGCGAGGTCTCTTCGGAAAGAACATCGGGCGGCAGGTTCGCAAGGGTGCTGGACATGAATTGGATGTAGGTCCTACTGGATTATAGTGTCAGACCGGGCAATGGACACCGAGGGAACGCCAGCCGACGACGAAACTTCGGTAGCGGAGACGGCGGAGGCTGCGATCGCAGGCGCGGAGGCCGCCACCGCTCGCTCGAACGTAGGCTTGAGCCCCGGTGCCGCGGCTTCCGGGAACGTGAGCAGGAAGCGCGATCCCTGGCCCAGCTTGCTTTCTACTTCAATATCGCCGCCGTGCTCGCGCACGATGCCGTAGCTCACCGAAAGGCCGAGTCCCGTGCCTCGCTTGGCACCCTTTGTGGTAAAAAACGGATCAAAAATGCGCGCCAGATTCTCCGGGGCTATGCCAGAGCCCGAATCGCAGACCGAGACTCGCGCCGCGCCGTCGCGAGTGGAAGTCTCCACGCTCAGGCGCCCGCCCGATTCCATGGCGTCGCGCGCATTCAAGAAAAGATTGAGGAACACCTGTTGCAGCTTGCCCGCGTTGCCGCGCACTCGCGGCAGAGTCTCGTCGAACGTCAACGTGGATTGAATTCCCGCTGTGGTGAACTGGTGTTCCACCAGCGTCAGCGTCTCCCGCAGGATCTTATTGAGATCTACCTGAACCAGCTCCGTCGGCGAAGTGCGTGAGAAGTTCAGCAGGGAATTGACGATCTCGCTCGCGCGGAAAGTCTGCCGCGTGATCTTTTCGAGTAGCGGCGCTTTCTGCGTGTCCCCCGAAATCTGCTTCGCCAGCATCTGTGCGTAGGTAGAGATCACGGCCAGCGGTGTGTTGACCTCGTGCGCCACCCCTGCGGCCAGCAGTCCGATGGAGCTAAGCTTGTCGGCTTGCATCAGCCGGCGCTCCAGCTCTTCGCGATCCGTGACGTCGTCCAGGATGATCAGCCGTCCGATCCGCGCACCGTCGCGCGAGACTAGCGGCGCCACCGCGATATTCAGCGTCGCGCCGCGCTCGTTCCAAAAATACTTGTACACGTTGTGGACGCCGAACTCGCCCCGCAAGCTCTCCAACTGCTCGCACAGCCCCGCCGGCAGCAGCTCGCGGAGCGGCCTGCCCAGAGCGTTCTGCCGCAGCACGCCGGTGAGCTTCTCGATGCGCGAATTCCAACTCTCCACGCGATCGTCGAGATCCGCCGCCAGGATGCCTACGTTGATCGACTCGACGATATTTTCCGAGTATTCCTTCAGCCGTTCGTACTCCTCGGCCTTGTGCGCCAGCGATTGGTACAACATCGCGTTATCGACCGCGATGCCGACGTAGCCCGACAGCGTAACCAGTAGCTCGACGTCTTCGGTCGAGAGGAAATCGCCCGATTCCGTGCGGCTCACCCCGAGATACGCGATGGTCCGTCCGCGCGCCGAGCAGGGAAGATAATACGTTAGCTCCAGCTCCGCGATCGAGCGCCGCACCGCCGTGGGCATCTCGTGCGAGACCACGTCCAGCGTGGCCCGCGTCCGCTCGAAGAATAAGTAGGGCTTACCCGGAGTGGGGCTCAAGAACGAGAGATCCAGCCCATACGGCAGATTCTCCGTCTGCCGCCCCTGGCGATTCGTCGCGAGCGCGAGTTGGAACCGCGCCTCGGCATCGTCCCACACGAAGAACGCCACGTGCCGCACACCCAGAGTGCGAATCAGCCGGTCCGCCACGCTCTCCAGCATCGCGTCGAGTTCCGTCGTCGCGCCCAGCTCGCGCGCGAATTCGATCAGGGTCCGGCGGTAGTCGTAACGATCTCTGTAAAAGTAATGCCGGTCCAGCTGTTCCTGAATCCAACTGCGGATCGGCTGGAACAAAAACGCCGCGATCAGGATCAGCACCACCATCGCCGTCCCGTTCAAGTCCGCCGCGTAGCTGCCCGCGAAGATCAGGCCGTAGAAGATCGCCAGCACCGCGATGGTCGCCAGCGTGTAAACGTAGCCTTCCTGGAAAATGATGTCGACATCCATCAGCCGGTAGCGCAGAATCGCATACGCCCAGGTCAATGGAATCAGCGGCAGCGACAGCACCGCCAAGCTCATGAAGTGGCCCGGCGTCAGGCCGATGATGAAGGGCAGGGCATAGAACGCCGCGAACGGCAGCACTCCTACCAGCGCGCCATTGCGGAGCCAGGTCAGCTGCCGCCGAATGATGGGATCTTCCGCGTGACGCCGTTCGAGCGCCAGTACCGCGCCCCCCAGGATGTAGGCGATGCAGAAGAACGCCAGCCACGCCCGGTCCAGTAGCCATCGGACCTCCAGCAGTGGAGCCATCGTCCGCAGCCATCCCACCGAGACTCCGATGAACGCCGCCCCCAGCACCAGCCCCGGCAAGTAAACCAGGAACGCCGCGCCGCGCTTGCGAATCCATCTCTGCGGTTCGGGAAAGATAAAGCAGAAGTGCAGGAACAGCGACGGCGCCAGGATGCCGGCCACCACGTTGCCGTAGTAAATCAGTTTGTCGAAATTGTTCAGCTTGCCGGTGTAGTGGAACGTCGAAAGCACGAACGAGGCCAGGCACAGCAGGAAAAAATGCAGAGCCCGCGGCGCGCTCCCACGGCGAAAGTAGACGAACAGCCCGATCAGCAGATACGCCGCGCCCACGGCGTACTGATAGTAAATCGTGGAGTTGCGCTCCTCCTCCGCGATGATGACGTTCGCCGGAATCTCTACCCCGTCATGCAGGATCTGGTACTCGGTCTTCTTCCACGCCCCCAACCGGACCAGCGCCGCTGTGGCGTCAATGGCGTGGTCGATGTGCAGGCCGCCGATCGAAACCAGCGCGTCACCCACATGGATGCCGGCCTTCTCCCCCGGACTTCCCGGCACGATGTTGACCGCAATTGCCTGTTCCCGGTCGCCCACGGTCCGGTCTAACCACGTAACTCCGTCGTCGGGCAGGTGGAACTTGCTCTGCTGCTGGAAATTGAGAGCCGCCGCGATCACCGCCGCTGCCGTCACAATCACCAGCAGAGCGCCGATGAGCTGTTGCTTAAGTTCCTTCATGCCCCCGATTGAAACACTCCGCCACTTACATTTGTAGCACGCCAGAGACCAAGCCGGAATTGAAGTTTTCTTGTTGATAACAAGCTACTTATTCCCAGCCCGCAGCAGAAATCTATGAGTTTTGGAAGAAATTTCTACGCAGAGGTGTAGCTTATTGACCCGAAACGACCTAGCGGCTCTTTCTTAAGGGAGAACTCGAAGCCCCGAAGCAGTCGCCGAAGGTGCAGTCAAGCAAGTCTCTGACTGGGAGCAATCCGTGCAGCGGCCCGAGGGCAGAGACTGCGGATTCAACCGCGGTTCCGCGCCTAGCCAATACAGCCCATTCGCCATGACGCAGAACCCCGTGGCCGCGAACCAGACCATCGCGCCGCCCACGAAGAGCGTGAACGCCGACGCCCAGGGGCTATAAGTGAGGAACAAGATCGACGCGATGTTGATGTTGATCCCCACCGCCAGGTAAATGCGCCGCTCCAGGTACCACTTGTCCGTCTGCATCCGGTACAGCTTCCCGTTCTCCCCTCCCAGCATGGGAGGAAAACCCAGCAGGAGCAGCACGTTGCCGATGGGGCAGAACCCGGTTAACGCCACGTTGATCGATACCAGACCCGTCGCGGCCACGCCCAGGATCCAGAGCCGGTCCACCAGCAGCGCCAACGCGGTGCTAGCCAGCAAAACCACCCCGGCAATCAGCCAGACGGTTCGTTCAATGTACCAGCGATTTGTGGGACGATGTAGACACCGGAGCGCAAAGTCATGCGGTCGAGTCTATCACGGGGAAAACCGAAGGAAAAGGGGGATAATTCCTGACCAGGATTATCCCCTTCTATTGCTATTGTTACAAAAGCTCGGACGTGGCGAAGAAGAACGGAATCTCCACCGCGGCGGTCTCCGGCGCATCCGACCCGTGCACACAATTCCGCTCAATGCTGGCGGCGAACTGCTTGCGGATCGTTCCCTCGGCGGCGTTCGCCGGGTTGGTCGCGCCCATCGTATCGCGCCACTTCTTAATCGCGTCCGGAGCCTCCAGCGCCAGCACCACCACTGGGCCTTCGGTCATAAATTTCACCAGCGACCCGTAAAACGGACGCTCCTTGTGGACGGCATAGAAGCCCTCGGCTTCAACCTGGCTCAGCCGTTTCATCTTCATGCCCACGATGCGGAAGCCCGCCTTCTGAACAATGGCGAGGATGTCGCCGCTCTGTCCCGCCGCCACAGCGTCGGGTTTGATGATTGCAAATGTGCGTTCCATAAATTTTAGATTCTGCTCTTTACTTTCTCTCCGATTTCAGCCGGACTCGCGCAAACCGTAACTCCCGCGTCCTTCATGGCCGCGATTTTATCCTCGGCTTTACCGCTTCCGCCCGAAATAATCGCTCCCGCATGGCCCATTCGCCGGCCCGGAGGCGCCGTCTGCCCGGCGATGAATCCGATCACCGGCTTCTTGACGTGCTCCTTAATGTAAGCCGACGCCGTCTCTTCCGCGTTCCCGCCAATCTCGCCGATCATCACGATCACATGCGTGTCCGGATCTTCGTTGAACAGCTTGATCGCATCAATGTGCGTCGTCCCGATAATCGGGTCCCCGCCGATGCCGATACACGTCGATTGTCCGATGCCCAGCGCCGTCAACTGCCCCACCGCTTCGTACGTCAGCGTTCCCGAGCGCGACACCACGCCGACGTGTCCCGGCAGGTGAATATGTCCCGGCATGATCCCGATTTTGCAGCTTCCCGGCGAAATAATTCCCGGGCAATTCGGACCCACCAAGCGCGTTTTCGGATGCTGTTTTAAGTACGCCCAGGCCCGAATCACGTCCTCTACGGGGATGCCTTCCGTGATGCAGACCACCAGCGCGATTCCCGCGTCGGCCGCTTCCATAATCGCGTCCGCCGCAAACGGGGGCGGCACGAAAATCACGCTCGCATTCGCTCCGGTGGCCTTCACGCCGGCTTCCACCGTATCGAACACCGGCAAATCCAGGTGTTTCTGTCCGCCCTTGCCCGGCGTGATGCCGCCGACTACCTTGGTTCCGTAGTCGATCGCCGCCTGCGCGTGGAACGTGCCTTCTTTGCCGGTGAAGCCCTGCACCAGCACTCGGGTCGATGCGTTTACCAGGACGCTCATTGGGCCAGCCTCACGACCTTCTCCGCGGCATCCTTCATATCCTGGCCGATGGTGAAGTTCAAACCCGATTCCCGCAAGATCTGCCTGCCCAATTCCACGTTGGTTCCTTCCATGCGGACCACCACCGGCACTCCGATGGAAAGCTCCCGCGCCGCGGCCACCACACCCGTCGCGAGCACGTCGCAACGCAGGATGCCGCCAAAGATATTAATAAGGACCGCCTTTACCGCTTTATCCGACAACAAAATGCGGAACGCATTGCGGATCTGCTCGGCGTTCGCCCCTCCGCCGACGTCCAGGAAATTCGCCGGATTCCCGCCCGCATATTTAATAATGTCCATGGTGGCCATGGCCAGGCCCGCGCCGTTCACCATACAGGCCACGTTGCCGTCCAGCTTGATGTAGTTCAGCCCGAAGCGTGAGGCCTCCACTTCCAGCGGATCTTCCTCATTCAGATCCCGCAACGCCGCCAGATCCTTGTGGCGGAACATCGCATTGTCGTCCAGGTTGATCTTCGCATCCAGCGCGTAGACTTTTCCGTCCTTCGTCGTGATGAACGGATTGATCTCCGCGAGCGAAGCGTCCATAGCCTCGTTCGCCTTGGAGAGCGCGATCATCGCCTGCGCCGCCAGATTCGCCGCCGGGCCCGTAATCCCGATGCCAAAAGCCAGCTTGCGCGCCTGGAACGCCGTGAGTCCGATGCCCGGCTCGATCGGCTCCTTCAAAATCCTCTCCGGAGTCTTCGCCGCCACCTCTTCAATATCCACGCCGCCTTCTGACGACGCCATGAAGACGTTCTTGCCGCGAACGCGGTCCAGCACGATGCCCAGGTAGTACTCGTGCTCGATCGGCAGAGTCTCTTCGACCAGCAGCCGCTGTACCACGCGGCCCTCGGGACCCGTCTGGTGCGTCACCAGAGTCATCCCGAGCATCTTGCCGGCAATGCTGCGCGCCTCGGCTCCGTTCTGCGCGATCTTCACGCCGCCGCCCTTACCGCGGCCTCCGGCGTGGATCTGCGCTTTCACCACGACAGCCTTGCCTAGACTGTTCGCGGTTTTCTCGGCCTCATCGACGGAGTGCGCCATCTCCCCCTGCGGCACGGGGACGCCATAGCGTGCCAAGAGAGCCTTGGCCTGATACTCATGGATTTTCATGCGGTGTGAGATCTCGAGCGGAACATCGCTCGCGAATCTTCACTATAGCGCAGCCTGACCACTCCTCACGAATGCCAACCGCTTTAGCCCGCAAACGTTCTTCGTACTATAGGTCGAAACCCTACCCTTGCCCTAAGGGGTTCGCTGCGTAGTAAAACCATGTCGTACGCCGTACGATGGAACCATGTCATGGTCTGATGACATGCGATGTCTGTACTGCGACGGGAAACTGCCGCTCTACCGCAAGATCACGCACGGCCAATTCTGCTCCACGGCGCACCGCAAGGCGTACTGGCAGGAGCAGGAGAGGCTCGCCGTCGAGCGGCTTCACCAAACCCATAACTCTCTGCGCGCGCACCGGCCCACCGTACCGGCGGAAGCGATCCTCGGCCCCGCCGAAGCCACCGTCGCCGGGGTCGCCACAGCGGCGTTGAGCGGATTTGTCGCGACGCTGCAGGTCCCGCACAATGGCGGCGGACCTCGCATGGTGGTCACGGATCCGCAGGAGTACGAACTGCCGCAGCTGCTCGAAGCACCGCTGTGGACGCTTCCCGAACCTGCGCCGCGTGAGCTTCCCTCCGCCGGCGCAATGAGCCTCCGCTGGGTCCCCGAACCGCAGCGCCTTGCCCTACCTTCCTCGCCGGAGCCGTCTCTGCGCGAGGTCTCCATTCCCATCTGCCGGCCCGTGGGCAATTTCTCGCTCTCCACCAAGGCGCTCCCCGCTGCCGCAGCCACCGAAATTCCGTTCGCGGCCGAGCCGCGATCCGCGGCCATCGCGGTTCAATCCGTGAAACTCGAACCCGCCACCGTTCGCGTTCCGGCGCCGTTTATCGATGTTCCTTTCCATGCGGCTCCCGAGCCGCTGGAGATGCCGCCCGCTCCCGAAGAAGTCTATCCTTTCGCGGACCACCTGTTCACCCTCGAAAAGTTCGCGGCCGCGAAGCTCGCCAGCGGTCCCGTCGCTTTCCTTCAGGCTATTTCCACGCAAGCAATTTCAGCGAATGCGCAAGCCGCGTTGCCCTCAGGCAGCCCACTCCGTATCGCCGGCGCCCGGCTGGAACTGGGAATGGGAAACAAATGCCCCAGCGGCTCCGTGGTGTCCCCTCAAGCCCTGCCCAAGCAGGTGATTTCGGCTACCCAGATAATTGCGGCGAAACCGCAAGCGATTCTGCTGGGCGAGGGTTCCATGACGCTCGCCGCGCGCCTGCAACTGGGCATGGGGAAGGGAAGCCGCTACCCCATCCAGATCCGAGCCACCCATACGCGCTCGGTGGAACCGGAGCCGGCCGATCTATCCGTCCTGCCTCCCGAGATCGCCCTGCCGGATCGCGGCGCCGAAGCCGTTCTGCAGGCCGCCGAACAAACCATCGACGCGTTTGTGCCGGAGCCCGCCGTGGCTCTGTTGCCGCTCGCGTTCGGAATGAACCGCACGGCGGTGAAGCTCGAAGCGCCCCGAACCATGGTGGTCTCCACCATCCCGCAACCTCTCCGCACCAAGCCGGTGTTGCCGAAGTCCAGGCTGGAGCCGATGAATCCGCGGCCCGTCTTCGAGATTCCGGAAATCCCCGCGCCGCTGCTGGCGGAAGCTGCCGCCGTCCCCGCGCTTCACGCGCAGAACGCTCAGCCTCAGCCCGAGCAAAAACATATCTGGAGCCACGCCGCCGAATTCTGGAAGCACGCTCCGCGCGATCTGAAGATTCTGGTCTTCGCGATTCCCGCGCTGCTGGTCCTGGCCTTCCATCCGCCGCTTCCCAAGGTAGGCTTCTCCGTACCCGCCGCTGCCGGAACCTCCACCGGCCAAGTCACGCAGAACGTCTCGACGGCGGTTCGGGGACAGTGGGCCAGCGTTCGCCAAGCCGTCTTCGACCGCGCCGCGGTCGCGCTGGATGAAGATTTCCGCACCGGTCTCGATGACTGGAGCAGCCGCGGCGATGCCACCGCCCAGTGGTCCTTCGATGCCACCGGCTTCGTCCGCCCCGGACCCCTGGCTCTCTATCGCCCGTCTATGAACCTGCGCGATTACCAGATGCAGTTCCTGGGCTTGATCGATAAGAAAGCATTGAGCTGGGTCGTCCGCGCCCAGGATTTCGATAACTATTACGTCGTGAAGATGGTGGTGCTGAAGCCCGGACCCCTGACCACGCTGGGAATCACCCGTTATGCGGTGATCGACGGCAAGGCGCAGGACCGCTCCGATACCATCGTGCCCATCGACGCGCGCCCGGATATGCTGTACCGGGTCACTATGGATGTCCACGACGATACGTTCGCCCTGTCGATCCAAGGCCAAATGACCGATAGTTGGTCAGAGCCTCGCTTGAGCAAGGGCGGCGTCGGATTCTTTAACTCCAAAGGGGAAGAGAGCCGTGTCCGCTGGGTTCAGGTGACTCATCAGTACGACATGCTGGGCCGCTTGTGCGCCTATTTGGCGCCGTACAACATTCCAACGAACGGGAGCTGGTAATCATCTATGAGTGCACGTAAGAACGATACGGCGTCGAACGGCGGGGCGAACGGAAAGGCGGGCTCTCCGGTGCTGGCCCGCTCGGTGGCCCTGCATCTGGAAGGCAAGCGCAAGGAAGCCCTGCGCGAATTGAATACCGCGATTGAAGGCGGCGACGAGAGCGTGGAAGTGCTGGCCGCCAAGGGCCACATCCAGTTTGAGATGGAGCAGTACGACGACGCCGTCAAAACCTACGAAAAACTTTTGAGCGTGGCGCCCCGCCACCCCACCGCGAACTTTAACCTGGGCATCTGCTACGAAAAGCTCGGCCGCTGGCAGGAGGCGACCGATTCCTTCCAGAAGTCCCTCGAAACCGACGCGCAGCGCGTGGAAGCGCATCTGGGTCTGGGCATCTGCCAGCTCCATCAAGAGAAGCCGGAGCCCGCGATCGAAGCGTTCGACCGTGTGCTCGCCAAGCAGCCCGACCAGGAAACGGCGCTGTTCGGCAAGGCCGTCTCGCTGCAACTGCTGTGGAAGTTCGATGAAGCCACGGCGCTGTACAACAAGATCCTCGAAAAGAACCCGCAGTCGGAAGAGTGCCTGGTGAATCTGATCACCATCGGCATGGCCCGCAAGGATCATCCCGCGATTCAGCAATACTCGGAGCGCCTGCTCACCATGCGCTCCTTCTCGCAGGCCGCCCTGGAAGGCCTGGCCACCTGCGCGTTCCAATCCAACGATTATGAAGCCGCGTCGCGCTACTGCACGAAGCTGGTGGAGTTCACGCCGGATCATTTCGAGCGCTGGTTCAACCTGGGTGTCGCCGAGCAGAAGTGCTCCCGCCTCGCCGAGGCAGCCAAGGCGTATTCGGAAGCGGTCCGCATCCGCCCCGACGCGAAGCAAGCCCATGTGAATCTCGGAATCGTTCGCCAGGAACTCGGCGAACTGAAGCCCGCCCGCGAATCCTATGAGCGTGCTTTGCAGATCGCGCCGGATCTGGCCGACGTCATCTACAACCTCGCCAGCGTCCTCGAACAGCAAGGCGAGAAGGAAGAAGCCGAGCGTCTCTACGTGAAGCTGCTCAGCCGCAATCCCGAATGGGAAGACGCGTGGTTCCGTCTGGGCTATCTCCGCTTACAGCGCGCCGATCATCGTGGCGCCGTGGAAGCTTTCCAGAATTGCGTGCGTAAGCGCGCCGCCTGGCCGGAGGCGCAACTCAATCTCGGTCTGGCGTACTGGAACATCGGCGATCGGGAAGGCGCGGCCAAGGCGTTCGAAAGCGTGCTCGAAAACGACCCAACCTCGATGGACGCCCTCCGCGGTCTCGCCGCGCTCGCCGTGGAACGTGAAGATCTCGACAAAGCCCTCGACCTGCAAGCCAAGCTGATCGAAGCCGGAGAGCGGACGCCGGAGTTGTTCTATAACACCGGCCTCCTGCTTCAGAAGTCCGGCCAGGTGGAAGACGCTATCCGTCTCTATCAGGAAGCGCTTACTGAGCGTCCCAATTTCGCCGAGGCTCTGCTGAACTTGGGCCACGCGCTGAAGACCAAGGGCGACAACGAACAGGCCCGCACCTACTGGCGTCAAGCTCTGGAGCAAAAGCCCGAGCTGGCCGCCGGCTACTTCGAACAATAATCTTCGGGAGCAAACAAAAACCGCTCCCTGACGCCGCGCTCTTCACCGAGCAGCGACCGTCAGGGAGCGGTTTCCTTTTGATCCCTGCCTACTTCCCTTTGCTGAGCTTCCGGCTGTACTCTTCCACCGGAGCCTGGAACCCGTCCGGCACTCGATCCGGAGCCCCCGCGCGAGCATTGCCGCCGCCCTTTTCCTCGATGTTCCGCCGCAGCAGGACTTCGAACTCGTCCAGCTTCGGCAGCACCGTGCGGCTGATGCGCTCCGCCAGTTCCGGTGACGCCGTCTGCCCCACCTGCATGTTGTTCAACGAGGCTTCCAGTTCCTGCAACAGCCGGGCCGCGTTCGGATCGTCCTTCACCTGCTGCCGAAGCTGGTCGATCTGCTGCTGCACGCCGCGAATTACCTGCGATGGCGAGACGTTGCCGATCTCCGGAGCATCGTACACGCCCGGAGCGTTAAACCGGTTCGGCCCCAACTGCGGATCGTAAGGTCCGGCGAAGCCATTCGGATTCCCGGCATTGTAGCCTCCGTTGAACCCGCCGCCGTTCGGACTCACTTGTCCGCCGTTGCGGCCGCCGCCGTTGCCGTTCTGCTGTCCGCCACCCTGCTGTCCGCCGCCTTGTTGACCGCCCGGCTGCTGGCCACCAGGTTGTTGTCCGCCAGGCTGTTGTCCACCAGGCTGCTGTCCGCCGCCCTGCTGCCCGCCGCCCTTCTGGCCGCCACCTTTTTGTCCGCCCTGCTGCTGGCTGGCCTGCTGCTGGCCGCCTTGCTGATTCCCTTGCTGCTGACCGCCTGCCTGTTGACCCCTCTGCGCGAGCTGTTCCAACTGCTGGCGAGTCTGTTCCACCGTCGCGAGCTGACGCTCCTGGTTATTGCGGCCCGCCGCCTGCTGATTCCCTTGCTGGAGCGCCTGCTGCGCCGCCTGCACATCCTGCCGCATCTTGTCGAGCGCCTGCGTCACCGGACTGTCCCACTGCACGATCTGCGATCCCTGTCCCGCGCGCGTGTAGCGTTCGGATTGCGTGATGCGCTGCTTTACGTCGTACTGCTCCACCTCGGACGCTCCGTCGCGAAGCCGCGAACTCGCGTTTGGCTGCGTCGACTGCAAATCGCGAGCCGCCTGCTGGATGTCCTTCACGGTCTTGTCCACGTCCTCGCCCAGCTTCTTCTTCTCGTCTGCGATGCTCTCCGCCGTCTGCCGCGAGCGGTCCGGCGCCGTCGCCTTGGCCCGCAGCCGCGCGTCCTGCGACGTCTGATCGCCGTAGGCTTCCTTCATCCGGTTCTCGATGCCATGCTGCTGCTGCGCGAGGTCCGCCGCGCGATTCTCCAGGTTGCCCAGCCGGGCCGCCGCGTCCTGCCGGCGATTATTCGCCGCCGCGTCGGCAGCCTCTTGCAGACGATCCGCCGCCCGCCGCTGTTCCGCTTGCGCCTGAGCGTCGCCTTGTTTACCCTGCTGCGCCGCGTTCTGCGCGTTACGCATGTCCTGCGCCGCCTGCTTCACGGAGTTGATCGCCCGCTCCAGTTGCTGCGAGCTCGCGGTCTGCTGCCCGCCGCGATTTCCCTGTTGCGATTGCTGCCCTTGATTGTTCTGCTGCGATCCGCTCTGCTGGCTGGCCTGCTGCTGTCCGCCACCCTGCTGCGAATTGCTCTGCTTGCCGCCCTGTTGCTGACCGCCCTGCTGGCCGCCTTGCTGCTGGCCCGATTGTTGCGCCTGCTGGCTGCCGTTGCGATTCATCCCCTGCTGCGTTTGCTGCAACTGCTCCAGCTTCTTCTGCAACTCCTCGGCCTCTCGACGCAGCTGCTCCTGCTGATACCGCTGATCCAGGCTCTGCTGCTTGTTGTTCTTGTTCTGGTTGGCGAGCTCTTGCTGCCGCTTGGCCAGCTGCTCCAGCTTCGCCATCGCGTCGTCGACTTCCTTCTGCTGCTGCTCGGCCGAATTGCCACCGCCAGCCGATTGCTGCTCGTACTGGTTCTTCTCGGTATCCAACTCCAGATCGAAAAGATTCGCCAGATCGCGGCCCGCGTTTCCGCCGCCGCCCCCGCCGCCTCCGCCACCACGATTCCCGAACGCCACCTGAATATCGCGGAACGTGGCATCGGCCCGCAGCAGCGCCGTCAGCGCCAATTGCTCCGGAGCCTCGGAATCCGGCCATTTCTGCGCCTTCAATTTATCCGACGCCGCGCCCATCTGGTTCGCGGCTTCCGTCATGTCCTTCACCAACGACTGGAATTCGTTATTAGTCTGCGTCAACTCGCGGCTGGTCGCGCGTTGCGCCAGCGATTCCGCCTGCGCCTTCAGCGTCTTCTCCGTGTCCGAGAGATACCCGGCCGTCTCCGGAGTCCTGGTCCGGTCGTTCGGCCGCAGCGCGTTATGCGTCGCGACGATAATCTGCTTCTGCCGCTGGATCACCTGTTGCAGATCCTGTCCCTGTTGCCCGCCCCCGCCTCCGCCGCCACCCCCGCCGCCCTGCTGCGATTGCGAGTAGTTGCGTTCGTACGGCTGCGCCTCAATGAAGAACAGATCCGTCTGCGTCGTGTTGCGCGCGTCCTTGGCCGTGGCATACAGGCTCACCTGATCGCCCGGTTTCATGTTCAAATCTTCCAGCGCGATGACCGTCTTGCCGTCCGCCGTCTTCACGCCCTTGTTCGCTAGCAGCGAAAGCGTCTTCTCCGCGCCGCCGTTCAGGCGATAGTGCAGATCCACGCCCTGCAATCCGAAATCGTCCTGCGCTTCCACCGTGATCGCCACTTCCTCGATCGGCAGCACCTTCGCGTCCGCGCCCGGATGCGTGATGCGGACCGAAGGCGCCTGATCCTCTTGCGCTTCGATGAAGTAATCCTGCGTCAGCCGCACACCTTGGCCCTGTTCCAGCGCCGCGAAATGATACAGGCCGTCTTTTTGCAGCGGAACCTTCGCGATCAGCGTATTGTTCGCGCCCGCCTCTAAGTTAATCCGCGACCCGTCTTCCATTTCGATCGCGCCGTTCTTCAGCGGTTTGTCGGTCGTGATCTCCACTTCCGCCACCGTACCCGCCACCTGGCGCAAATCGCCGCTGGGATCTTCGGTCACACTTGCCGAACCCAGCCAGGAGGGCAGATGATACGTGGTCTTGATGTGCGTGATGTTGGGCAGGTCCACCACATCCAGGCGATAGCTCTTGCTCTTCACGCTGCCCGCTTGCACGTAGTAATCCACCGGCTCCGGCAGCGCCGTGAACAGAAACTCGTAATCGCTGCCGTTCGCCCGCGTCAGCATGGCGACGTCTTCCCATTTAGAAGAACTCTGATACTTCAACATCAGATGCACTTGCTGCGCGCTGAACCCGATCATCTTCGCCGTGATCGGCACATCCGATTTCCGCCGCACCAGCTTGCTGCCCGGATCCACCTGAATGTCGTAATATCCCCCGGCGCTCCCGCTCAAACCCTTCGGAGCACCCGCCCACAGCAGATTCGCGCCAAACCCGATGAATCCGATGCTTGCGCCCTCCAGGATCATCCACAACAGCACCGCACCCGCCGCGCCCGCTCCCGTCGCGAACGCGAAAATAGACTTCGGCGGAGCCACATGGGTCGGAATCGTCTGCGATGCCACTCGGTTCGTATCGTCCGCCAGCAGCTCCAGCATCGGGTCCGACGCCGTGCTCTTCTCGACGTACGTCACCAGGCGCGTATCGAACTGCGGAAACACCACCTCGGCCTTGCCGGCCGCGCGGCGCTGATTCAGTTTGGTCAGCGGAAGCACCAGCGCGTAGCCGAGAGCGCCTGCCAGCGATAGGAACAGCACCACGCGCGCCACCACCATGCTGGTCTCGGAAAACGCCAGCGCGTTGGTGATCAGCACCAGCGCCAAAGTGGCGCCCAGAGCCACTCCCGCCGCAATGGCCACCCCTCGCGATATCGCCATCCACCGCAAGCGCGTCTCCAAGACGTGCAAGTAGTGATTCAACTGCTCGCGTGTGTTCATGCCGCTTCCTTCCTTGCCGCCGGTCGATCGTTCGGCGGCCTCAGGTAACCGTTCGCAACTACCGATTCGGCCAACGCTACTCCCAACAATAGCAACAAAAGAAAGGGGGACAAGCTCCACGGAGTGGTGCTGTCGCCACCCACCGAAGCCGCCGTTCCGTTGGGCGCGTTGCCGCCCGACCCGGTTCCCGTCCACAGGTCCAAAGTCTCTTTCGGAATCACCGCCAGATCGGATTCCCGCCGGTCCGCATGCGCCGCCACCAGGCTCCGTTTGCCCGTCGCCGTCGTCACTTCATAGAAGCCTTCGCGCGACAGCGGATACGTCCTCGCCGACGTCGCCTCTTGCGCCGACAGCAGCCGCTTGCCGTCCGGATCCGTCACCTCGGCCGCCGTATTCTTGCTCTCGCCCGTGCGGAGTTCGACGTACTGATCCACCGCCACGTTCACCGGCTGCTCCGCCGATGTGCCGCCCAAATAGGCCGCGCTCTGCTGCACGAACGGCACGAAGTACGCCCCGTGCACCGGGAAGTCGTTGACCGAGTTGTCCAGAGGCGAAGAGAACACCAGAACCTTGCCTTCTCCGATTTGACGCTCGATGATCAAAGGCGTTTGGTCGTTCAGCGTCGCCAGCGCGTGTCCTTTGGTGGCCGTCACATGCGTGACTTGATAAAACCGGACGCCTTCCATCCGCCCCACCGTCTTCAACACCGGGTGCCCGCCCTCAAACGACGAGATCGTCAGGAACCGCTCCGCCTCGCGACCCGCGTACTTGGTCGTGTCGATCGTATCGCCCTCAATCGGAACCGTCGGCAGCGCGGCCGCCTGCGTGCCCAGCACCACCATCAGCCCCTTGCCGCCATTGACGAAGGTCTGCAAGTTCGCCTCCAGCCCGCCCGGCATCGACCCCGGATCGTTCAAAATCACCAGCGCGTATCCGTTCAACGACGCATTTGCCGCCGCCTCCGGACGCATCTTCTCGATCTGAAACGCCGCATCCGGCGAAGCATCCACCAGCGCCGTGTGCAGATACAACTCCGCCTTATCGCCGCGCCCGTTATCGATAAACAAAATCTTCTTCGGATCCAGCCGCTCCACCGAAAACGCGAAGCTATCGTCGCCGGGCAGGGCATCGGCCGAGTCGATCTTCACCTCGCACTTATTGAATCCATAGGAAACCGGAAGCTCCAGGAACTCCACCGTCGCGCGACCGTTCGCCGGGACGTCCACCGGCTTGCTCTGCACCGGCTTCCCGTTCAGCACCAGTGACACCGTCTTCTTCGCCGCCGGAGCCGCGAATCCCGCCACCGTCGCGACAATGTGCACTTTCTTCGGATCGTACACATGCGTCGGCGCGACTACGTTCTCCACCGTCCAGTTCGGAATCTCGCCGCCCACCGAATGCAGCACCAGCGTCGTGTCTCCCGCGAGCCGCAAATCCGTAAACCCCGGAGGCAGCGCCGACTTCTGCAAATCGCTCACCAGATGCACTTCGAGCGGCATCTTGCTCGATTCTGCCAGCGTCCGCGAGAACCTTGCCAGCTCCCCAAACGACGCCCGTCCGTCCGACGGCTGGATCGAAACCACCGCCGCGCGCAGAGCCGCCGGATCGTTCGTCTGCTGCGTCATCGCCTCAACCTGTCCGCTCAGCGCGACCACCTGCGCCGCCGTCGTGGCCGGAAGCCCGTTTAGGATATCCATCGCCTGCCGCTTGGCCTTCTCCAGCCTGGACTCTCCGCCTTCCGTAGCGCGCATGCTGAACGACCGGTCTACCGCGACCACCACCAGCTTCTGTCCCGACGCCTTCGGCCGGGCGCGATTGATATAAGGTGCCGCGAACAACAACGCCAGCAGCACCAGCAGCGCCGTCCGCAGAATGAACAGCAAAATGTGATCCAGTCTGCGATGCACCACCGAGCTCTGCTCGCGCCGCTCGAAGAACATCAGGGAAGGGAACGGCTTCGGGTCCGTCTTGTGCCTTTTCAGCAAGTGCAGCCAAACCGGCAGTCCGACCCCGATCACTCCCGCCAAAAACCAGGGAGACAAAAATCCCACTTACAACCTCCCCGTCCGTAATGCCAGATACTCGCGCAGCGCCCCATCTAAAGGACGGCTGGTGTCCACCAGAAAATAATCCATCCCCGCGCCCTTAGTGCGAGTCTCGATATCGTCCATGTGCGCCTGCATCTTTTCGCGATATTCCTTTGCGGCGTAATCCGGAGTCACTTCCATCGTCTCGCCCGTCTCCAGATCCTCCAGCATCACCGGATGCTTCAGCTTGGGCCGGATCTCCTCCGGGTCCAGCAGATGGAACAGCACCACTTCATTGCCGCGGAACCGCAGCGGAGAAACCGCCTCGATCACCTTTTGCGGCTCGTCCCAGAAATCCGAAATCACGGCCACCATGCCGCGCCGCCGCAGGAAATCCATCAGGTGTGAGAACGGACTGGTGATGTTGGTCCGCTTCCCCGGCTCCGCCTTCTCCACCGCATGCAGCAGCCGGTGCAACTGCCCTTGCCGCGTTGAAGGAGCCACGAAGTTCCGCACCTCTTCGTCGAACACCACCAGCCCCGCCGCGTCGCGTTGCAGATGCGCCAGGTACAAGATCGACGCGCACAGGAACTTCGCGTATTCCAGCTTTTCCAGGCCCTTCGATCCGTACTTCATGGACCCGCTGGTGTCCAGCAGCACGTTCACCTGGCAGTTGGTCTCGCCCTGATACCGCTTCAGGTACATGCGCTCGCTCCGTGCGAACACGTTCCAATCCACGTGCCGCAGATCGTCGCCCTCGTTGTAAGAGCGATACTCCGCGAACTCCTGGCTGAAACCGAAATCCGGCGAGCGGTGCATGCCGGAGATGAACCCGTCCACCACGGTCTTCGCCACCAGATCCAGGCTGGCCAGCGACGCGAGTACCCCGGGATCCAAAAAACGCTGAAGCATGTCGGGTCTCTTCTGTTTGGCGCCTTATTCGCGCGGCGCGGGCATCGTCTCCAGTAGTTTCTTTAAGATGTCGTCCTGCGTCAGCTTGTCCGATTCGGCTTGGAAGTTCAGCAGAATTCTGTGCCGCAGAATCGGACGCGTGAGCGCACGCACATCTTCGAACGACACGTGGTAGCGGCCCTGCATCAACGCCCGCGACTTCGCTGTCAGCACCAGATTCTGCGCCGCGCGGACGCTGGCTCCGAAGTTCACGTACTTCTTCACGAAGTCCGGCGAACTCGGATCCGTCGCGCGCGTCGCGCGCACCAGAGCCACCGCATACTTCGCCACCGATTCCGCGATCGGCACCATGCGGACCAGCCGTTGGAAGTCTAGAATTTCTTCCGACGTCGTCACCGAGTCGGCCTTCGACAAGTGCGTCGTCGTCGTAAGATCCAGAACCTTCAACTCATCTTCCGCCGGCAGATAATCCAGCAGCACGTTGAAGATGAAGCGATCCAACTGCGCTTCCGGCAGCGGATACGTGCCTTCGAGCTCAATCGGATTCTGCGTCGCCAGCACGAAGAACGGCGGACTGATCTTGTATTGGTTGCCGCGCACCGTGCAAGACAACTCCTGCATCGCCTCGAGCAGCGCCGATTGCGTCTTCGGAGGCGTACGGTTGATTTCGTCCGCCAGCAGCACGTTGCAGAAAATCGGACCCGGCACGAACGTCCACGTCCGCCGCCCGTTCGAAGGATCTTCTTCAATGATGTCCGTACCGGTAATGTCCGACGGCATCAGATCCGGCGTGAACTGAATGCGCCGGAAGTTCAAGCCCAAAATCGTCGCCAGCGTCCGGACCAGCAATGTTTTCGCGGTGCCCGGAAGACCCGTGATCAGGCAGTGGCCGCCCACCATCAGGGCGATCATCACCTGCTCAATGACTTCCTCCTGGCCGACAATCACTCGATGCACCTGAGTGAGAATGTCGCCGCGGACGCGTTGGAACCGCGCGACCCGGTCCTTCAGGTCACCGGTGTCGAGGGTTTGGATGGGGAGAGTTGACATGTTTAGTATTTGCCTATTCTAGTCACTTTTTGGTGTCTTGCGCGTTCAGTTCCAGCAAAAGTTTTTGAGCGTCCTTAAAGCCCGGCGCCACCTCTAACGACGCCAGCACTTCATCCATCGCGTCCGAGTTCCGATGCGCCGCCGCCAGCGCCTTCGCCAGCTTGTAGTGCGCCGCCGCCGGATCCACCGGCTTCAGCGCCACCACCGCCTGGTATTCGCGAATCGCCCCGGTCGGATTGTTCAAATCCATGTCCAGATCGCCCAGCATCGCGTGCCCTTTGTCGTCGCGAAGATAAATCCAGTTGATCCGTTCGAGCGTCGTCACCGCTTCCTTCTTCTGACCGGCTTCGGTTTGCAACGTCGCCAGCTTCCGCAGAGTGTCCGGTTGCCGCCCGCCCACGTCCGAGTATTTCTTCAGCGCCGCCATCGCCTTGGCTTTGTCATTCTGCGCCAGATACGCCTGCGCCAGAGCCTCGTACGCGCTGCCCGCCTCCACGAAATCCGGATACATATCGCGGATCGCCGGAGCATCCTTAATCACCGCGCCCCAATCCTTGGTCGTGACGTTTTGGTTCATGGCCTTCATCTTCTTGGCCCAATCGTCGAACCCGTCCACTTCCGTCTTGGTTTGCGCCTCCACCCACGGAATAAACTGTTTGTCGAACTCCTCCGGCTTCATCTTGAGTTCCTTCTCGATCACCGCCGGAGTATCCATATTGTTCGCGTAGTCGTGGATCATGTTCAGCACCGTGTCGTAGCCGAACTTCTGCACGATGTACGTGATCACTCGTCCGCCCTGGTAATAGCTCACGATCACCTGTTGCGGATACGTCGGATGGATGTAGCCGCGATCCAGATCCGCGATCGGCAACAGCTTCTTTTCCTTGATCGCCTGGATGCTCGGGTGATCCAGCCGGTCGCCCCAATCCGGATAAATCGCGGTCTCTTCATACACCGCCAGACCTTCCGTAAACCACCGCGGCGTCCTGCTATTCGTCATGGAGAGCACATACACGTGGCTCATCTCATGCCACAACGTGCTGGCCCAGTGGAAACTCCCCGGCTTGCGCTGCGCATCCGCCGCCGTCGGAGAATCGATCGCCACCACCGTATTGAACGTGACGCCCAAAGCTCCCAGGCCTGGCATACCCATCGTGCGCACCGCGAAATCCTCATGATCCGGATACGCTTCCACCTGCACCGGGACGTTCAGCTTGTACTTGTACTTCTTCTCGTACGTCGCGTTGATCTTGTCCAGCTCCGCTTGCAGATACGGCAGCACCAGCGCCGTCTCATTCTTCCGAGTCTTAATGATCGTGGTCGCGGTCTTGGTCGTGTCGGACTTCTTCACGTTGCTATCCAGCAGCGTCAGCGTATTCTGCGTCTCCAGGCTGCGGAAGTTCGCGTCCCACACCTCCGTCATTACTTTAAACGCCTCGTCCTCCTGGCCCATCCGCATCAGATTGATGCCCAGCTGATTTTTCGCGGTCATCAGCGACGGATCCAGCTCCAGAGCCTTGCGGAAATACTTGATCCCTTCCACATAGCGCCGGTTGATCACGAAGAAATGCCCCGCGATCTCATATGCCTCTCCGTAGTGCGGATTCACCTTCGCAATCTTGTCCATCCACGGAGACGCCGTGATGATCTCGCCCACCGGAGGTTTCGACGGCTTGTCGTTCATCCAGTCGATGGTCGCCAGCATCGCCATCGCGTCCATCGCTTCAGGCGAAATCGCGATCGCCTTGTTCGCTTCCTCGGTAGCCTTGGCTTCGTTGTTGTCTTCCAGCGCCATCCTCGCCAGCAGCTCGCGAGCCTGGTACAACTTCGGATCCGCGTCCAGCGCCTTCTGCGCCAACTTCGTCGCTTCGCCGTCGAACCCCTCTTCCGCTACCGTCGCCAACCCCAGGAAAGCCTGCGCGTTGTTCTTGTCGATCGCCAGCGCTTCGTTGAACAGGTCGGACGCGGTATCCAGCACCGGTCCCTTGCGGACTCCATGCTCCAGAAACAGCCAGCCCCAGCGCACCCGCAGGTTCGCATCCTTATCTTTAGCCTTCACCGCATCGCGAAACGCATCGTTGGCCGAATCGAAATTCTTCAGCCCCCAAAATCCTTCGGCCCGCAGCCCTGGATTCGTCGACTGGCTCAATTTCAACCAGCATTGCGTCTCTCCCGCGTCGCCATGCTTGTGCATCGCCTGGCATTGCGCCAGATCCTGCGCCGCCAGAGGCAACGTAAGAAGAAAGAGAACCGTGTACCGCATCATTTGTCCAACTCCGCCTGTGTCTCCGCCATCTGGACCATCAGCGTCTGCAACTTCGTCCGATACTCGCGTGGATCCATCGCCGCCTTCTGATATCGCAACTCGTCCAGTTGCCCGTCGATGTCTTCCTTCTTCTTCAGAAGTTCCAGCTTCTTCGGATCCTTGGAAATCGTCGCGGATGTGCCCAGGTGGATTAAGCCGAACCGGCCGGCCGCCAACCCTTCGCCGTTGTCCGCCTTCGGATCCTTCACGCCGTCGCCCTTGCCCGTGTCTTCCAACAGAGCATGCTCGGTGGCCAACCGGTTCTCCGTCTCGAAGAACTTCGAAGTCTTGGCCTCCGCGTACTTGAACGCTTCCAGCGCACTGATAATGTCGTTCTTATCCGTATCCGCGGCCGGATCGTTCAGCGCCTCAATCCAATACCGCGTGAACACCACTACGCTGCTCTTTTCCGTACCCGCCTTGGTCGCCGTGATCACCGCCCGCTTCGGTTTTTGCAGGAAAGCAATCGCGCCGCCGCTCGACGTCGTCATGTCCACCACCAACTGGCGCGCTTGAATCTTATCCAGCATCCCGCCGAGCTCGGCTGCCGAAATATCCGGACCCGGCAGAGCGAACTTGTAATCGCGATCGTCCCAGGTCCCATGCCCGATCAGCATCACCACCACCTGATCGTCCGCCTTTGCCTGCCCCGCGATGGTCTTCAGCTTGGCCTCGATGTTCGCCTTGGTCGCGTCCTTGCCCGAAAGCGTCTCCACCTTCGCGCCCGGCTCGGCCTTCAGCACCTTATCCAGATCCTTGGCCCAAGCCGCGAACCGCGTCTCGTATTCAGACTCCCCGCCCAGCCCCGCCACCGTGACATAGTAACTGTCGGCGCGAACCAGCCCCATTCCCGCCAGAGCCACGGCCGCCAGAAGAATCGTTCGTTTCAAATCACACCCCACTTGCGTCTCAGCGTCCATTCCGCCGTCCGCATCGCGATGATCAACAGAAAAATCACGGGCATGTCCCACAGATCGCGCGTCTCTCGCACCGTGATGCCGGCTTCCGAGTAGTTGATATCCTGCCCCAGCTTCGACGCGCCATCCGGTCTATAATACCGCCCGCCGGTCTCCGACGAAAGCTTCTCCAATAAAGCCCGATTTTGTTCTACGTGGAAATTCTCCGCGACGCCGTCCTCGCGACGGAACGTCATCGTGTCATGACCCAGATCTTCCTTGTCATGCTTCGCCACCACGTCCACCGCATACGATCCCGGCTTCGGAGTCGTCCAATCCGCCGTGTACACGCCTTGCTCCAGCGGCTCCGGGCGCATCTCCACCGATTCCGTCAATCCATCCGGACCCAGAATGTGCGCCTCCACCGTCGCATCGCTCGAGGGCAGATACGTCGTGTCCCGTACCTCCGCCCGCAGCTTCACGTGCGCCTCATCCGCCAGCATCTGCTTCGGCGTCGACGCGATTACCCGCCGCGGAGCATCGCTCGCCAGCCACCGCAGCAGCTGCCGGTAGAACATCTCGTGCGTCATGTCGGCCACCGGTTGCAGCATCTGCCAGCGCCAACTCCCCGCCGTCGCGAAGATCGCCGTCCGCCCGCGCCCGAACGGTTGGATCACCAGAAGCGGCAGCCGCCCTCCGCCCCCGCCCATCGGAATCGAGTTCGCCAGCACCGTCGCGCCCGGCTTCGGCAGCCCCGGATCCTGAAAATTCATCAGGTACGGCAGCTTCTTCCAGCGCTCTTCGTTCTTGTCCGGATTCTCTTCCAGGCGCGTAATCAAACTCTCGCGGCCCGCGCGCGTCAGCTCCACATCCGCGCGATCGATCACGTAGGTCTTCTTGCCTTTGTTCTCCGGCAGCGTCGTCGGCAGCAGATCGTTCAGCCCGCTCTTGGCGTACCCGCCGTCCGCCAGCGAATCCCGTCCGCCCAGGAACAACAACCCGCCGCCGCGCCGGTCCACAAACTGGTGGATCAACTCCTGCTGCGCCGGCTTCAGGTACGCCTGATCCACACTCCCCAGAATCAGCGCATCATATTGGAACAGCTCCTGCACCTTGGTCGGGAACCCGTCCACCAAGTCCGTATTCGGATCCTGATCCGTCAGCAACTGCCGGTATAACTTGTCCGGAGTCGTCCTCAAATCCGTCGTCAACCGGATCGACTTGTCATCTTCCACAGCCCTGCGGAGAAACTTGAACTCCCACCGCGGCTCCCCTTCAAAATAAAGGATGCGCGGACGCCGGTCGTCCACGTTCACCAACCTGGTCAACTGGTTGTTCCGCGGATTCTCCTCATTTCCCTGCGGATCGATCGACGCCACAATCGTCTTCACCCCCGCCGGACCCGCGCTAAACAAAACCTGCTCCACTTGTTCCACGCCGTCGCCCTTCAGCGTGACTTCCTGCGAAGCCAGGACCTTCCCGTCCTGCTTCATATTGATCCTGACCTTCTGCCCCGAATACCCATGCTGATGAAAGTGGACCATCGCCCCCAGCCGCGAATCCGGCAGCGCCCGAGGCGTAAGCTCCACATCCGTCACTTCGATGTCGTGCGACATCTTCTCTTTCCCGAACCCGATCGTATGCACCGGAATCCGTTGCCGCCGGATCTCGGAGATCGTATCCAAATCGATGCCGCCCGAATTGTCCGCGCCGTCGCTCAACAGCACCACCGCCCCGATCGGCAAGCTCGCCGCATCTTCCACGACCTGCTTCAAGCTCTCCCCGACATGCGTCACCGGAGCCTGCCCGCTAATCTGCTCCAGCTTCTCGATCCTCTGCAGATGATCGCTCATGCTGTAAAGTCGGACTTGAAATTTTTCCTGTAACTTCTTGACCAGTCCAGAATTAAGGACCTTCAGTTCCGCGTCCTTACGCGTCGAGCCCCCCTCGTCCGCGATCCCCATACTGGCCGAATCGTCCACCACCACAGCTACGATGTTCTGCTGGGGCTTCAGCGTTGCAACGCTCAGCGCCGGATGCCAGATCAGGAACAGCAGCAGCGCCGCCATCGCGGTTTGGAGCAGCCAGACGAACGCCGCCCGCACCCCGCCGATCCGGTCCGACCCCTTGCTCCGTTTCAGCACCAGCCAGCCCAACGCCGCGGCCGCCGCCACCAAGCACACCCCCAGCATCCACGTGGGCCACGAGTTCAGGAGCACGAAGGTCCCACGAGAGAACACTTGAGAAGGGTACTTGAACAACAGCTCGAACATGGAAGCCATCCTTTTAGTGCGTCATATCATACATGACGTAGTCCACGGCAATGCGGTACGCCAAACTCGCCCACTTTTCGGGATAGCGCGGGTCGTCGGACCACTCCCACGCATCCCCAAGATCCATATTGTGGCAGATCGCCACCATCACGCGCCCGTCATCGTCGTAGATCCCTCTCCACTTCGGCTCGAACCCGTCGTACTCGTACGTCAGATGGCTGATACTCCACTGCCAGCCCGGCACTTGAAACCGGTCATCCAGATCATAGATGACGTGAAAGATCGGATCTTTGTTATCCAGATCCACGATTTTCCGGTCGGGAAAGATCTTCTCCATGTTGCGCTTGAAGTTGTTCCACTCCAGCGTCCCGTGAAAATCGTCCACCATCAGGAAGCCTCCGCGCAACAGGAAGTCCCGCAGTTGCGCCGCCTGATCGTCCGGCAGATTCCAATGCCCCGGCTCCACCGCGTACAGGAACGGCCAGTTGTACGCATCGTCGGAGCCGTCCATGTCCACCACCTGCTCCACCGACCGCGTATCGATCCGCGTCAGCCTTCGAATGCCCTGGAGCAAATGCCGGTCGGACCGAGGGTAATCGATGGTCCAGTTGAGAGGTCCGCCGTCGCCGTAACCGTGCAGGTAAATGCCGGGGCAACGCAGCCGCGCGCGAGTGAATTCCGTCTTCTCGCTCCAGTCGTCCGGCAGCGGGAAGTCGTTGTATTCAATAGCTCTGTACTCTTGGAAGGGTTTCTGGGCCCGCAGCACGCCATAGGCCAGGAGGAGGTAAGTAGTGCCCGCCGCCATCACAACCAGAACCGCAGTGCGAAGGCGCATCCATAGCCTCAAGTGTCAATCAGAATAACACATCGCCAATTGAATGGACGCGCCGCGCGCCATAAGGTAACTGCGCGATGACGCAAGACTTCCCTCAATTCTCCGTCGGCTTGTTTTCCAGATGATCCACCACGATCGTCTCCCGCGAAATCTTCCGATTCTCCAGCTTCAGCCCCGCCTCTTCGATCATCGCCTTGAAACTCTCCTGCATGATGTCTTGGAAACTCCCGCCGCCGCCCGGACCCGGGAGATTCATGACCCAGGTGTACATTCCATCCAGCCCGGTCTCATCCTTCATCTGGAGCCCGCCGAAGGAGTTCATCACCGCAAACAGAGACTTCACATTGCCAACCGATGTCATGCGTGAGGACCCGTCCCCCGCGCGAGTGGTCGCCGCACTCGCCTTCGTACCCTCCGCCAGCCGCGGAAGCTTCATGCCGCTCTTCCCCAGCGTCAGCACATTCATCTGGTACTCGCGCATTTCCCGGTGATAGGCCAGCTTGAACCGTTCCGTCAGCATCGCCTGCAGCATCTCCGGCACCTGCTCCGGCTTCGCGCCTTCGGGGATCTTCGCTTCAATGTCGTAATAGTCGCCCGCCGTGAAACCCTTGCCGTCGATCTGAGCCGGTTCCACCTGAAAAGCCCGCGGTACCACCGACAGCACGCCGTAGCCGCTAATCCGGACGCGGCCGCCGTTGACCTCGTAGGCAATGCGGGTCGTTCCGTCCCGGATGCCCTCGGGCGTCGGCCGGGGAACCGGTTTGATTGAGACCACCTCGAACCGCGCACCCCCGGCGGGCGTCTGCGCGAATCCCACCGTCAGAAAAACCACCGCACAACCAACAATTCGCAGCATCACAATCCCCTCCAGACTCTGACGGCCATTGCGGATGAAACGTTGCGTTCACCCGGTTCAAATTATCAATTATCCGTAGGCTGCGGCTCAATGCTGTCGATTACCAGCACCGGCTCCCTCCGCTTTCGCAGTTCCAATTTCAACCCCAATTGCTTTTGAATCGCCTGGAAAATCGACAGCGCCCCATTCGGCTCCACCGGCTGCTCCGGGTTCCGCCGGTCTCCGGTCGGCGCATAATTCAGCAGGAAATCCCACCGCCCCCCGATCCCCGTCTCATCCACCACGCGATACGCAAAATCGTTCGCGGAAACCGCCATCAGTTGCTCCGCAAACTGCGCCATCGTTACGTTCTGGCACGCCAGCAGCCGCGACATCCGGGGATTCAGTTCCCGCGGATCGTGCTCCACCCTCCGGGATTCTTTGCAGTTAGCCCGATTCGATGCATCCGCTCTCTTCATTCCAGCTTTTTGTGAAGAAGCCCGCGCCGCCACCAACGTGTAAGCATTCACCAGCCGGTCCTCATAATGCGTCCGGATCTTGAACCGCTCCGTCAACAGTGCCCGCAACATCAACCGAACGTCGTCGTCGATGAAGCTCGACCCCGCCGGCGGCGCTCCTTGGGTCGCCGACGGAATCCTCGTCTGAACATCGAACCGAGCCGTATTCATCCACTCCGGCGCGCCCGCAATCATCTCGTCCACGTGATCCCAGTGAATATCCCAAGCCGTGGCGAACAGATTCCGCATCGTCTCCCCCCGAGCCTCGAAGTCGCCTCTCGGCGTGCCTCCCGAGTACCCGTCGTGCACCTCAGGGCCGCTGGCCCGGACGCTCGCCACCTCAAACTGGACCTCCCGAGGCGGCAGCGCCACGGCGCTCCGCAACGCGCTCGGCGTCTCGTTGATATGATCGATCACAATTACGGGTAAGGGAGCCTTCTCCGCTGCCAACCGCAGCCCCAGTTGCTGTTCCAGCGCCGAAAAAGCGGTGGTCCGCTCCACTCCCGGCGGCAATACCGACCGCGACGTCCACTTCAAATCGAAATCCCATGCGCCCTTGAGACCCGTGAAATCGATCACCGGATCCGCCAGAGAATTCCCCACCATCCCGTGCAACTGCTGAGCAAACCCCGCCATCGTGACCTCGCGGCAGGAGTACACGGTATAAGGCGAGTCCCGAGGCTGCTCCTGATACTTGCATTCGCCGTTGCCCGAGCCGTCGGCCGCCTTCAGCTTCCGAGCATTCACAGCCCGCAGCGCAAAAACGGGCATCGGCTGCACGTCTTTGTGAAACGCGAGCTGAAACCGCTCCACCAGCAGCGCCTGAAGCATCGACGCGATCTCCTGCGGAGACGTTGACGCGGGAGCGCTAGCCGCCACATCGAACCGGTCGAACTCCAGCCATTCCGGCCCGCCCACCACGGCATCGGATTCAAACCCGTAAGCTAGCCGGATCAGATCCATCATGGTGGCCTTGCGCAAGTCGTACCGCTCGCCCCGCAAAAACCCGCCCGACCGGTACGTCTGCGGATTCGAAACGTTGGCGCTCTTCTGCACCTCCGCCGCAGTAAATCGCGGCGAAGTCGCAACGCCCTGCGCCCCAGCAACGAAGCCGACCGCAGCAGCAAGGACCGCAGCCGATGCTTTCCTCAACATCGAACTCATTTTCGCACGTCTTCTTCCCGGTCACACGCTCTTGAAAAATTCTTTCCCCCGTCTCCTCCGTCACTTAGACCATCCGCGCCGCCCCAACCCCTTGCCGCGCCCGTTACGCTTCAGTCGTACAACGAGTTGTCTTGATGGCCATCGAGTCGTTGATTGAAGTAGGACTGGACTTCCGGAGGCCGTTAGAAGCCTTGCAGGTGGCGCCCACACGATCCACTTTGACGGAAGAGTTCAGCCAGGACGCGTCCGGGAATCAGCTCCGGGGTACCCAAAGGGGGCTCGGAACCAGAGAGGGAGGTATTCGACAGAGCGGACAAGGCGGCGCCACTACATAAGCGCACCCGACGATTCCTCTAGAATCCCCTCAACCTACCGGCGGCCGAACACACCCGGCGATAATCCGTGAGTCCCGGCCGCCCCAACGACTTTGCTTAAGTTGCACAGGCTTCTGCCTGTGAGCCGCGGTCGAAGTGTGTCTCCTCAAGCCCCCGGCACCGGAGCAGCGAAAATCACCGTAGTCGGCGTCCGCGATCCCGCCTCCGGCTCAATCGAAACCGCCACCGCACCCAGCCCCTGCGGATCAATCGGCCCCGAAAGCATGTGCACCGCCGTCCCCTGCGCGTCCGCCGGGAAAATCCCGGCCGGCCTCGGCGAGCCGCCCTTCGGAATCACCCACATCTCGAAAGTTTTCCCCGGTTGCAGCGTCGGCAAATTCGACGCGATCAGCAGCACTCCCAGCCGCGAATTTACCAGTACGTTCCCCCGCGGAGGCTTCGGTTCGCCCTGCCCAAAATTCACCTGAATCGTATCCGGCTGCCCGAAAAATGTGAACGCCTGTTGAAGCTGATCCCGCTCGCTCGTAATCTGGATGATCTGCCGCCGCGCATTGACCAGTTCCGCCGACCGCTCCCGCTCCTGCACGCTCAGCCACAGCGCCAATACCAGCATCCCGGCCGCGGCCAACAATCCCAGCCAGCCCCAGCCGCTCCGCTCGATCCCGAACCCGGCCAGCACCCGCCGCTTCAATCGAGACGGTGGATTCGCATGCGTCACCGTCGACATCAGCAGCGCGTTCACCGCCATGGCCGACTTAAAATTGCTCTGGCACTCCGCGCATCCGCCCGCCAGATGCTCCTCAATCTCGTCCCGCTCGTCGCTTTCCAGCAGGCCCAGCGAGTACAACTCGAACATCTCTTTGAACTCGGCGCACGTCATGCGACGGCCGCCCCGGAAAGCTCCTCACGCAGCACTTGCAGAGCCGTCCGCACCCACGTCTTCACCGTGCCCAGAGGCTGCTTCAACCGCTCCGCCATCTCCGTCTGCGAAAGCCCCTGGTAATACGCGAGCTCGATCACTTCCTTCTGATGCGGAGCCAGTTTCTGGAACGCTTCTTTGATTCTTCGTGCCCGGTCCAGCGTCAAAGCCCGATCTTCGAAATTGCAGAACAGCGCCGGATTCTCGATGCGATCCAACTCCAGCGCGCCCGCCGCCATGCGCCCGTCCAGCGACCGCAAATGATCGATGGCCCGGTTCCGCGCCACCGTCAAAATCCACGGCCCCAACGCCCCGCGCTGCTGATCGAAGGATTGCGCCCGGTTCCAGATGCGCAGAAACGTTTCCTGCACCAGATCCTCCGCCGAAGCCGCATCGCGCACCACGCGGAAAATAATCGAGTAAACCAGCCGCCCGTAGCGGTCGTACAACTTCGACATCACCTGCGGGTCGCGAGCCTTCAGCCGCAGCACCAGGTCATCATCGTCTTTGAAGCGCAGGGCCACTTGCAGGACCGAGTAAGCCAGCCCCGCCAGGATGATTCGCCACAAACTCATGCTTTTCCCCTCGCTTCTTATACGAGTCCGGCACTGCAATTGGATGCCCAGTAGCGGATCGCATTCGGGGATTATATCGAATTCCGTTGAGCTTACTCGCTCCGAAGAGCCTCAATCGGGTCGACCGAGGCCGCTCGCCGAGCCGGCACATAACTGGCGGTGAGGGCCGCCGTCAGCAGGATCAGAGCAGTCGCCGCATAGGTCAGCGGATCGAAGGGCTGGATCCCGAAGAGCAGGGAAGCCATGAACCGTGTGAGTGCCGCCGCGGCCACCAGCCCGACCGCGACTCCGATGCCGCAGAGCATCAGCCCTGAGCGCACGAACATTCCCCGCACCGCGCCCGGCTGCGCGCCCAGCGCCATCCGGATGCCCACCTCGCGAGTCCTCTGCGAAACGCTGTACGCCATGACGCCGTAGATTCCCACCAGCCCGAGCACCAGCGCCATCCCTCCGGCAATCGCCAGCATGATGAGCGTGAACGACGTTTGCGCCATGGATTGATCGTAGACTTCCTGCATGGTCCGCACCGCCGCGAGCGGCAAGTTCGAGTTGACCGACCACACCGCTTGGCGCAACTGGCTCACGAACGCTTCGGTCCCGGCCCGCTCGCTGCGGATCGCGTAAGTGACTACATCTATGATTTGCGGTTGTCCCGGCCGGTACAGATTCGCCATCAGCAACGGCCAGTACACCGTTTCCGGCGCGGCTTCCTGCACACCGTTTTCGCGAACGTCCTGCACCACGCCGACGATCTCGCGGAATCCCGTCCCCGGAACGCGAGTCCCGATCCGCTTGCCCAGCGCGGCGGTCGGCGATCCGAAAAGTTCACGCGCCAGGTTCTCCGAAACGATCGCCACGGGTCTGCGGCCGTACAGATCGACCCATGTGTAATCGCGGCCCGCGATCATTTTCGTGCCAAGCGTTTGAAAGACTCCCGGCGAGACATATTTGAATCTCCGCAGCGGAGGAACCTCGCCTTCGCGCGCCTCCTGGCCTTCGACGGAGATGCCATCCCAATCCGGTTCGATGCCTTCCAGCGGCACGGAGCTCTCACAAGCCACCGAGGTCACGCCCGGAATTGCCGCGAACTTGTCCAGTACCGCATTTTGCAATCGCGTCACTTGTTCCGGCTCGCGGACCAAGGACGGAACGGGTACAAAGATCCGCACCGTCTGCAAATGCTCGTGCGCAAATCCCGGTTCGACATGGCGCAAGGCCTGGAACGTGCGGATCATGAGTCCGGAACAGACCAGCAACACCAACGCCAGCGCCACCTGCGCTACCACCAGAATGTTGCGGGCGCGATGGCGTTCGCGGCTCACGCTCGCCGTGCGGCCCGCGCTTCGCAGAGCGCCCTGGAGCGTCAAAGAAATTCGCGGACCCGCGTACTTCAGCGCCGGAATCAGTCCGAACAGCAGTCCCGACAGCAGCGAGACCGCTAAAGTGAACAGCAGAGCACGCCCATCCAGAGAAATCTCCGCGAGACGAGGCAGACTCGCCGGACCCGTTGCCACCAGCACCCGCAGCGCTTCCTCCGCGACGCCGATTCCCAGCGCTCCGCCGATCAGTCCCAACAGCACGCTTTCAAGCAGCAGCTCGCGGACGATTCGTCCCCAACCCGCACCGAGCGCCGCTCGAATGGCGAGTTCCTGCTGGCGAGCGTCCGCCCGCACCAGCAGCAGATTCGCGACATTGGCGCAGGCGATCAGCATCACGATGCCGATAGTCCCCATCACCAGCCACAAAATCCCCGAGACGTTGCCGACCACGTCCTGCTTCAACGGACGAATCCCCAGCGTGATCTTCCACGAGTCGTACAGGTGCGGATTTCCCTGGAAAGGCCAGGACTCCATCCATACCGGCAGGAGCCGCGTGAGATCGGCATTGGCCTGCTCGATGGTTACACCGGGCTTCAGCCGGCCGATGCTCTGAAACGCGAAGCCGGGAAGGCTGAGCAACCTGCGGTCAAGCGCGAGAGGGGCGATCATGTCCACGTTGAGATTCAGGAATCGAAAATTCTCCGGCATCACGCCGACGATTTCGCGCGGCCTCGCGTTCACCATCAGCTTCCGCCCGATCACCGAACGGTCTTCGCCGAAGTGCCTGCGCCAATATCCATAGGACAAGATCATCGTGTCCGGATTTCCCGGTTTCTGGTCCACCTCGGAGAGCCAGCGGCCCAGCATCGGCGGCACGGCCAGCGTTTGCAGCACGCCGTCGCTCACCAGCAAGCCGCGCGCTTGTTCCGGCTCCGCGAGCCCCGTGACGTTCACCAGGTTTGGAAACCAGACTCCCAGCGATTGGAAGGTGTGGTTCTGCTCCGCATACGTGAAGTACATCGAGCCGGAAATCCGCAGACCATCGGAGATCGAGCCGAGCCCCGCCGCGCCCGGAGCCGTCTGCCGCACGGCAACGAGATCTTCCGGCTTCGGATACGGCAAGGGCTTCAGGAGCACGCTGTTGACGACGCTGAAGACCGCCGTGTTCGCTCCGATGCCGATGGCCAGCGTCAGCAAGGCGACCGCGGTGAACGTGCGATTGCGGTTCAAGGCCCGCAGGCCGTAGCGGAGGTTGCGGCTCATGGCGTCAAGAAAGCTGGCGGTGTTCATCCGATAGATCTCCTCCCGAACCAGAGTGATGTTGCCGAATTTCTTACGGGCCGCGTCCTGGGCCTCGGCGGGAGGCATGCCGCGCGCGATGTTCTCATCGGTCTCGATGCGGACGTAGGACTCGATTTCCTCGAACCGTTCCCGGTCCCACTTCGATCGCCGGAAAAATTTGCGGAAGCGCATCAGTCGGCCTTCAGGACTTCAATCGGATCGACCGATGAGGCTCGCCGCGCGGGCAGATAACTCGCCAGCATCGCGGCCGCCGCCAAGACAAGGGGGACCGCCGCGTAGGTCACGGGATCAAGCGCGCTGGTTCCGAACAGCAGCGACGACATCAGCCGCGTTAGTCCGGCCGCGGCCAGGAGTCCCACGGCCACGCCCACCGCGGTCAGCAGCAAACCGGAGCGCACGAACATTTGCCGCAGCCCGCTTTGCTGCGCGCCCAAGGCCAGACGAATTCCGATTTCGCGCCGCCGCTGCGACACCGCGTAGGAAATTACGCCGTAGATGCCGACGATGCCGAGCAGCAGCGCCATCGCTCCCGCGATCGCCAGCATCACCAGGGTGAACGAGGTCGCGGCCAGTGATTTGTCGTAGATGTCGCGCATCGTGCTGACCTGGAATACCGGCAGATTCGGGTTCACGCTCCACACGGCCTGCCGGACATCGGCGAGGAAGCTTTCCGTTCCCGCGCGGTCGCTGCGGAGAGTGTAGACGAGTTGTCCCGGAACGAAGATGGGCCGGTTCCAATGATTCTTCATCAAGGTCGGCAAATAGACGAGGCTCGGCGCCGGGATTTGCAGGCCATTATTGTGAACGTCCTGCGCGACGCCGACCACCTCTCGCCAGGGCTCATCCTGTGCTGTCTCACGGATCCGCTTGCCGATGGCCGCCGCCGGACTGCCCCACAATTCGCGCGCCATGTTTTCGGAAACCATCGCCACGGGACGGAAATCGTAAAGATCGGTCCATGTAAAATCGCGGCCGGCAATCAGGTTCGTCCCTGTGGTGTGGAGGAATCCGGGTGAGGCAAACCGGAAGAATCGAGCCGGAGGCATCTGGCCCGGCGAGTATTGCTTATCTTCCGCGAAGTAAGGATTCCAGTTCGCGCGCCCGTCCAGAGGAACCGTGCTCGAAAACGCCGCCGACTGAACGCCTGGCGTCGCGGCGATCCGATCGAGAATGGTGTTCTCCACGCGGGCGATTTGCATCTGATCCTGTCCCGGCAACGAGGGAAGCAGGATGCGAAAAACCTGGAGGGATTCCGGTTTGGAAAACCCGGGATGCACGCTCCGCAGCGCTTGGAACGTTCGAATCATGAGTCCGGAGCCGACCAGCAGCACCATCGCGAGGGCTACCTGAATCACCACCAGGGCATTGGTCGCGCGATGGCGTTCGCGGCTCTGACTGGAGGTGCGGCTCCCCCCGCGCATGACGCCCGCTGTGCCCGCGAACTTGAGTGCCGGAATCAATCCGAATAAGAGACCGGACGCGAGCGAGGCGGCCAGAGCGAAGCCCAGCGTCGGCAAGTCGAGTGAGATTTGGCTCAGGCGCGGCAGGTTCGCCGGAGCGATGGCGAGCAGCAGCCGCAGGCCTCCGTACGCGAGGCCCAAGCCGGCGGCTCCGCCCAGCAACCCGAGCAGCAAACTTTCGACCAGCATCTCACTGGCGATGCGGCTGCGGCTGGCGCCGAGCGCGGCGCGAATCGCAAGCTCCTGTTGGCGTCCTTGGGCGCGCACTAAAAACAGATTCGCCACGTTGGCGCATGCAATCAGCAGCACCATGCCGATGGTTCCCATCAGCACCCAGAGCACTTTTCCGGTATCTCCGACGACGTCTTGTTTGAGGGGCCGCAGAGCAGGAACGATCTTCAGGACTTGTAACTGACGGGCCTGACTCGGCGGCCAGGGCCACCCGGTCTTCCACAGAGGAATCAGCCGCTCCAGATCCGCATTTGCTTGCTCCAACGTGACTCCGGGCTTCAACCGGGCGATTCCTTGATACCCGAAACCGTTCTGGAAGTCCCGGTTGGGATCCAGGCGTTGGGCCTCGATCAACTCGGGTTCAGAGTCGAGGAAGCGGAATCCGGCGGGCATGACGCCGACAATCTGGCGCAGGCGCGCATCGACCATCATGGTGCGGCCGAGAACGGATTTGTCTCCTCCGAAACGCCGCTGCCAGTAGCCGTAGCTCAGGATGACCGGCGCGGGACCGGAGCCGCCCGGCGAATCGTCGGCTTGCGAGAACCAGCGGCCGATGACCGGGGGAACGTCCAGCGCCTGGAGAGTGCCGTAGGTGATAAAGAGCGCGCGGACCTGTTCGGGCTCGCCCGCGCCGGTGACGCTGGAGCTTCCGGTCTCGCCGATTCCGAAGTCTTGAAACGTCTGGTTGTGGTCGCGATAGGTGAAGTACAGGCTGGGCGAACAATCCAGCGGACCGGTTCCGCTCAGTTCAGGAGCCGAGTGCCACACGCCGACCAGGCGATCCGGGTGGGGATAGGCAAGGGGCTTGAGCAGGACTCCATTGACGACGCTGAAAATCGCGGTGTTCGCGCCAATGCCGAGCGCCAGAGTCAGCACGGCGATGGCGGTGAACGCGGGCTTGTGCCGCAGGGCCCGCGCGGCGTAGCGGATATGGCGGCTGAGTGCGTCGAGGATGGCGACGGAGTTCATGCTGTAAATCTCCTCTCGAACCTGGGTGATGTTGCCGAATTTCTTGCGGGCCGCGGCGAGAGCTTGTTCGGGCGGCATGCCGCGCGCGATGTTGTCGTCGGTCTCGATGCGAACGTAGGACTCGATTTCTTCGAGCCGGTCACGATCCGATTTCGATCGACGGAAATAGCGCAGGACGCTCATGGTGGTTACTCGGCGGCCGGTTTCAGGATGCGGCCGATGGCGCGGACAACTTGATCCCAGCGGCGGGTTTGCGCAAGCAATTGTTTTCGGCCGGTGGGTGTGAGCCGGTAATACTTGGCCTTGCGATTGTTTTCGGAAGTGCCCCAGAAGGCGGCGATCCAGCCGCGGTCTTCCAGGCGGTGCAGGGCGGGGTAGAGCGACCCGTGCTCGATCTGCAGCACTTCCTCCGAGCCGTGTTCGATCGCATGGGCGATGGTGTGGCCATGCGCGGGGCCGAGGACCAAGGTTTGCAGGACCAGCATGTCGAGTGTTCCTTGCAGCATTTCGCTGTTGAGGGGGGATTCACGCTTTGGCATCGGCACCAGTATACTCCACTAGAGGATCTACCGGAGGGAACGCACGTGGTTACACGAAAGTTCGATGCTATTTGGAAAATACTTGGAAAGAGCGTCTGGGGAGAAACTCGGACGGCATCAGTGGGTCAAGTCGTAGATGAAGTAATTCATTGCGACGCGGTACGCGAGCGACGCCCATTTTTCGGGATAGCGGGGCTCGTCGGAGACTTCCCAGGCGTCGCCCAAGTCCATGTTGTGGCAGATGGCCACGACCACGCGGCCGTGTTCGTCGCGGACGGCGCGCCAGTGCGGCTCGCGGCCGGTGGGACCTTTTTCGTAGGTGATGTGCGTGTCGAAGTACTGCGCGCCGGGGACCTGGAAACGATCGGCCAGATCGTACAAGGTGTGGAAGATGGCGTCGTTGTCGGGGAGGTCTTTGACGACCTGGTCGGGAAACACGCGGTCCAGGCTGCGCGTGAAGTTTTCCCACTCATTGATGCCTTCGTTGTGGTCTTCGGCGTTGGAACCGTGGAAGTCGTCCACCATAAGGAAGCCGCCGCGCAGCAGATACTCGCGGAGTTGCTTGGCCTGATCACCGGGCAGATCCCAGTGGCCGACTTCGACCGCGTAGGCGACAGGCCAGTTGTAGATTTCGTCGGTGCCGTCGAGCGAGACCACCTGTTCGACGGAGCGGGAATCGATGCGCGTTAGCCGGCGCACACCTTGCAACAGGTGGCGGTCCGACCGCGGATAATCCATGGTCCAGTAGCCGGGAAAAGGGCGGCCGTCGTTCATCCGCAGGCGCGGATTGCTGGGGTACCCGACGATGTCGGGATAGCGCAGGCGGGCGCGGGTCCAGTCATGCTTATCGAGATAGTCGCTGGGGACTTGGAAATTGTCGTACTCGATCGCGGGGTATTCTTCGAACGGCTTTTGCGCGCGCAAGACGCCCCAGCCCGCCAGAACTCCTAAGCCTGACAGAAGAATCGCGAGGTGTGGCACAGCCTTGCGCGGCTGTGTTTTCTGCATGCTACGGCCCAATGCGCCTTCAGCGTAACACAGTGACGTTCAGACGGTCGTTTCGGCTGTCAGGTGATCCATGAGGGAGCGATACCGGAAGACGACAGACCACACACTGCGATGGTCTGTTCTACTTCTTGTCGTCCCACTTGGCGGCGTTGCGGTTGGTTTTCCACACGTCGTCGCCCCACCAGGCTTCGCTGCTCTCTTTTCCCATCTTGGTGGTGGCCCCGCCATTGGAGGCGGCGCTGGGCCTCGCGGTGTGGCCTTCGATGGTGGCGAGAACCGCGTTCGCGGCGGGCTTCGCCAGCTCAAACGTCATGGTCTGCGTCTCGCCCTGGCCGTTCTTGAAATTCACGGTGAGCAGCTGCGTCTCGGTCTTGTGAAGGCGGCTCCACACTTTGTACGCGGGCTGATCGTGCGAATGAACCTGGGTGGCGCCGAGTTCGGCGCGGCTGATGCCGGCGTACGGAACAGGCACTTCCTCGAGACCCGTCTTGAAGGTCATGGCGGAGGTGTCGGTGAACACCAGCGTTCCTCCCGTGTTCGGTTTCAGGGTGGGGACGTTGCCCTCCACGTAGGTCGAGGTCTCCGGGCGATTGGCGGCGGACAGCAGGGCGCACGCGGACATGGCCAGGGAGGCAAACAGAACGGTTCGGGTGATGGTCATTCGGGAAGGTTCCTTTCCAAGGCATCAGATCGGCGGACGCGCGAGGAATCTTTAGTTCTTCCCGCCTGCCAGTACTACCGGGGAGCGCTGGAGCGGACCCGGGCCGTAGGGGGGTTGCCCGCCGGATCGCAGAACCTTGAACAACTGCGAGGGCCTCACCGGCTTGGTGATCCAGCCCGCGAAGCCGGATTGCACGTACATGCCGGGGTCTCCGCCGGTTCCGAGGGGAGCCAGAATCGCGAAGCGCGTGCGCGGGTCCAGCCGCCGGCGGATCTCCGCGCCGCTCCGCTGCCAGAGCGCCCGGTCGACCAGCAGGAGGTCCAACCCGTCGGAATCGCCGTCGAGTTCCTTCAACAATTCATCGGAGGTGGCCACGGCGCGGTGCTCGATGTGGGCTTGAGCCAGAAGTTCGCCAAGGATTTCGCGATGGAGCGGCTGAGGCTCCGCGATGAGGCAGCGCGAAGCCGCGGGAATCCGGGAGACCGCATCGCTGGTCTTGCCGGCGCGGGCTCCGTGATGTTTTGCGTCCGCGGGAATCGGTACGGTGAACCAGAAGGTGGAGCCTTCGCCGAGCGCGCTCTTCAAACCGATTTGTCCGCCCATCAGTTGGATCAGCTCCTTGCTGATGGCGAGGCCGAGGCCGGTTCCGCCGAAGCGCCGCGTGATGGAACCATCCGCCTGGGTGAACTTGCGGAACATATTCTTCTGCGCGTCTTCCGGGATGCCGATGCCGGTGTCTTCGACGCTGAAGCGGACCAGTCCGGACCCGCCCTTGTATTCAGGACACTCCACGCGGATGAGGACGTGTCCCCGTTGCGTGAATTTGACGGCGTTGCCGGCGAGGTTCAGCAGAACCTGGCGGATGCGGCCGCCGTCTCCGGTGAGGATGGGGGGAGTACCGGGCGACCAGCGGATCGCCAGTTCAATTCCCTTGTCGGCGGCCTGCGGGGCCAGAAGATCGGCGACTCCAGCGACCAAAGCTTCGGTGTCGAAGGGCTCGGATTCGAGTTGCAGACGGCCCGCTTCGATCTTGGAGAAGTCGAGGACATCGTTCAGAATTGTCAGCAGGGACTCGGCGGAGCTTAGGGCGGTTTGGGCGAGTTCCCGTTGGTCTTCGCTGAGCGGGCTGTCGAGCAGCAGCGCCGTCATGCCGAGGACGCCGTTCATGGGAGTCCGGATTTCATGGCTCATGTTGGCGAGGAAGTTCGATTTGGCGCGGTTCGCTCCGTCGGCTTCGGAGAGCGCCTGGGCGAGATCCTTGGTGCGCTCCGCGGCGAGCGCCGCGGCTCGGACGCCGGTGGATTGCAGGCTCGCCACCAGTCCGGCGAGCAGCAGCGACAAGAGAGCGGTACAGCCGGCGACCCACGACGAGGGGGTCTTGCTGAGCGAAGGGAATGCCGAAGTCCGGCTCCAGTGAAGAGTCCAGGAACTGTTCGCCAATTTCAACGCGGTGGCGCGCTCGAACTTCGAAGTGCCGCTCCCGGAGGCGCGCGCCGAAGCGTCCGAGGAGAAGATGAGATGTCCGGGTTCGCCGACCTCGGCGGGGTCTCCGTCAAAGGCGTTCAGGGTGATGGCTCCCTGCGAACTGGCAAGCGAGTCTTTAAAGAAGGCTTCGGCGCCGAAGGAGATGGCCACCCAGGCGGCGAGCGCGCGGCGCCGCTCCGCCACGGTTGCGGCGCCCGGTCCGGATTTCAAGGCCGGCTTATAGACGGGGAAGAAGACGATCAGGCCGTTGCCGGGCGCGGGCGAGGCGCCATCTTTTCCGTGCAGGACGAGGCTGGAGGTGAGGGAGGCTTGGCCCGTATCGCGCGCGAGCTCCGCCGCGCTTCTCCGCCGGGATTCCGCCGCCAGATCCATGCCGATCACGTGCGCCGCGATGCCGGCAGGCTCCGCGTAGACGTTCACGAAGTGTTCTGAAAGGGAAGGAACCGGCGCTTCCTGGCCCAGGATAGGCTGGACGTCGAAATCGGGATCTCCCTCGCGGCGCCGGGAGGCGATGAACGTCTTCAGGTCGGCGTCGGCGACGGGCTGCACGATCATGACGGCTCTGGTGGCGGGGTATTGCGAGAACAGATCCAGTCCGTCGACGTAGGAGCGCCAGGAGTCCGTGCCGATCGCGGGCGAGGTGGCCAGAAAGCTGGCGGCTCCGCGGGCAACGTTTTTATAGGTGGTGAGGCGGCTGTCGACCTGAGCTTCGGCGGCGGTCACTAAGCGGTCCAGGTGGGCTTCATCTCCGCGAACCCTCTCCCGGTCCAAAGACGCGTACAGCCAGCCGCTCAACGCCCAGCCCGCGAGCAGGACACCGCCCGGGGCCAGCAGCTTGCCGGAGACCCGGAAGGCTCCGGCGGCCATGCCGGTAAGAGAGACGGCGACCAGGAACAGGTCGAGGTTCTGGAGGTCTTCGTGCAGGCTTCCTCCGGCGAAGGCGCTATTTCCCAGGTGGGCGGCCCAGATCGCGGCGGCGGCGATGAGGCAAGCCGTGAGGCGCGCGGGAAAATCACCGAGCCAGGCAGCCGCGACCAGCACCAGAACCAGCACGGAGAACAGCAGCGGCGAAGCGCTGGGTTGGAAGAAAATCTCGTAGCAGACGCCGCAGACCACCGCGGTGAAGAGGGTGGTCTTGGCCACCAGACGCTGGTCGAGACGATGGGTGGGGGCGACGATGAAGCGGGCGATGAGAAGCAAGCCAGGACACGCGGTCAGGATGCCGAGGCCGTCCGCCACCCACCAGCGGACGATATCCGGGCCGAGGTCGGCGAGGGGAAATCGTCCCGCGGCCAATTGGGCCATGGTGCCGATGCCCGCCGAGGCCAGCGGCGCGATCAATCCGGCCGCCACGACGGCAGCGAGGTCTTCAAACTCTCCTAATTGTTTCCGGTAGCGGGCGACGAGGCGGAAGATCGAAACGCCGACCAGCGTCCGAGCGACGCCGGCGAGGGAGACTCCGATGCAGATGTTCCAGCCGAAGTGCCGTTGAAAGCAGCCGACGAAGTAGGACACGAAGAGAACCGGCCAGTAGCGCGTGCCAAACAGGAGCAGACAGCCCAGTCCGGAGGCTGCGCCGGGCCAGAAGGGCACGGACTGCGAACTCTCGTCGACGAACAGGTATCCGGCGCGAACCGCGACGAGGTTGAACAGCAGCAGAAGAACGGCCGTGACGAAGTAGGGAAGGCGCGATGCGGCGGAGTCGCCGAAGTACGGGCGAGCGTCGGCGTCCGCGCGGCGGACGGATACACTGTGCCGAAGCTCTTTCCAAATAGAGTTCAAAATACTTTTCGGTAAATCTTTGTTTCTTCAATTTTGACATTTCATTTTTTTAGAAGAAAATCTATTTGTGCTTATAGATTTGCAAGTTCGTAGTACCGCAGGTAAGGCGAATACCCGAGGCGCGATCCTCAGGGTGCGGCTCGGGGAAGCGCTGCCCGGCGTTTCTGTGTAGAGTATCTAAAGGTGTAAGGAGAAAGACCCCGATGTTCAAACCCTACGCGCTCCTCGCTCTCCCTTTTGCGGCGGTGTTCGCCGCCGCGCAGACGCCTTGCGATCAGCTGAAGCTTTCGCTTCCCGGCGCGACTGTGACGTCGATTCAATTTATTCCGGCGGGGCCGTTCGCGGCACCGACGCCGGCGATTCCGACGCTGCCTCCGTTGACGCCGGCTCCGGCTGCGGCGCCCGGTCGTGGACGCGGCGGCGGCGCGGCACCGGCCGCATCCGTGCCCGCGTATTGCCGCGTGTTGCTGGTGCTAAAGCCTTCGACGGATTCCCTGATCGAGGCGGCGTTCTTTCTGCCGGCGGAGAATTGGAACGGCAAGCTGCAAGTGGTGGGCAACGGAGGCTGGGCCGGAACGGTGAGCTATCCCGCGATGGCTTCGGCGCTGCGCGAGGGCTATGCCACGGCGTCCAATGACACGGGGCATCGGGCGAATGACGTGGGCGGCGGAGGGATGTTCGCGCTGGGGCATCCGGAAAAGATCACCGACTTCGCGTATCGCGCGATGCATGAGACGGTGCTGAAGGCGAAGCTGATCACGACGGCGTTTTATGGACGCGGGCCGAAGTATTCGTATTACAACGGATGCTCCACTGGCGGGCGGCAGGGGTTGATCGAGATCACCAAGTTCCCCGAAGATTTCGACGCGGCGGCGGTGGGGGCTCCGGCGAATCCGCACGTGCATCTGCATGCGGCGGGGGTGGAGAGATCGCTGGAGTTGATGAAGAATAACGCTCCGCTGACGCAGGCGAAGGTGGAGACGTTCCACAACGCCGTGATGGCGGCGTGCGATGCTCTGGACGGGGTAAAGGACGGCATCATTAGTAATCCGGAGAAGTGCAAGTACGATCCGGCGGCGCTGCTGTGCAAGGGCGCCGATGGTCCGACGTGTCTGACTCCGGGTGAGCTGAAGACGGTGCAGATTGTGTTTGGCGATGTGAAAACGAAGAAGGGCGAAGTGATCTGGACCGGTTATCCGGCGGGCACGGAGTTGCAGGTGGGCTCCCTGCGCAGCGTCCCGAACGGTCCGGGCGGGGTGTGGGATGTGATCCGCATTCTGGGCCATCAGGACAAGGATTACGACTGGCACAATTTCGATTTCGACAAAGAAGTGGAGCAGGCCGACAAGGCAGGGATCGACGTGCTGACGTACGATCTCTCGGCGTTCAAGGCTCACGGCGGAAAGCTGTTGCTGTATCACGGCTGGTACGATTCGACGATTCCGCCGGAGCACACGGTGCTGTACTACAACGCCGTGCTGGCGAAGATGGGGAAGAAGCAGGACGATTGGATGAAGCTTTACATGGAGCCGGGGATGGCGCACTGCGGCGGCGGGATCGGTCCGGACCAGTTCAATAAGATGGGCGTGATCGAGCGGTGGCGCGAAGCGGGGCAGGCTCCGGAGGCGATCCTGGCGTCGCATGTCACTGGCGCGACGGTGGACATGACCCGTCCGCTGTGTCCGTATCCGCAGGTGGCGGTTTATAAGGGAGTGGGCAGCACCAACGATGCCGCGAACTTCTCGTGCAAGCTGCAGTAGTGCTGGCGCTCGCGCTTTCGGCGGCGGCTTTTTCTACGGATGCGCTCGCGCAGACGCGCTCCGTCGCGATCACGGTGGACGATCTTCCTTACGCAGGTGCGACGCCGGCGGAAGCGGGAGCCGTCAACGGGGCGCTGCTCCAGGCGTTTCAGAAGCACCATATTCCGGTGACGGGATTCGTGATCGAGCAGCGGTCGGAATCGCTCGGCGGTTCGATCGGTACGAACATTCTGAAGGATTGGGTGGCACGCGGGTTCAACCTCGGCAATCACACGTATTCGCATCGGGACGGCAACACGCTTACGGTGGCGCAGATCGAGGACGAAATCGTGCGCGGCGAAGCCACCATCGGGCCACTGATGAAAGGCGCGCACAAGAAGCTGACGGCCTTCCGCTTCCCGATGAACTTCACCGGCAACACCCAGGAGAAGCACGACGCCATCGCCGCCTTTCTGGCCGAGCGCGGGTATCGTCTGGCGACGTGCACGATCGACACGTCGGATTACTTGTTCAACAGCGCATACCAGAAGATGCTGGCCGCGGGCGATACGGCGCCGGCGGAGAAGCTGCGTGCGGAGTATCTCGCCTATACACGCACGGAGATCGATTATTACGCGGCTCTGGACAAGCAGGTCTTCGGGTATGAGCCGCCGGAGGTGATGCTGCTGCACGATAACCGGCTGAACGCGGACATGATCGACCAGATCCTGCGGATCTTTGAAGAGAAGCAGTACAAATTCGTGACGTTGGATGTGGCGCAGTCCGACGCGGCGTATCGTACGCCGGAAACCTTCATCACTGCCTACGGAATGATGTGGGGCTATCGGTGGGCAAAGGTGCGGAATGTGAAGGTGATCGGCAGTCTGGAGACGGAGCCTCCGCTGTGGATTCTCGACTACGGCAAGCCGGCGGCGAAGGCCGCTCCGTAAGAGCTATGATTTGGAAAGCGTGATCACGAAAGCATCCAGCCAGAATCAGTTCCACGGAGTCCACTGCCATCTCAGCATCGAGACTTTTCCGGGACCCGTGGCGGTAATGCGCATCACGGGGACGGACATCGGCGAGTTCGGCGACGCGCCGATGCTGGAGTTGCAGCGATTCCTGGCGGGCGCCGGACCGACGCATTTATTTATCGACGCGCGCGAGGTGCGAGGGGCGTCTATCGACGTCAGCGGAGAATGGGCCGAGTGGTTGCGCGTGCATAAGGTTAACCTGCACACCATCAGCATGCTGACCGGGTCGCGCTTCATCGAAGTGACGGCGGATTTCGTGCGCCGCTTCGCCGAGTTGCAGGGGATTATGCGGATCTACTCCCACCCGGTGGATTTCGATATCGCGCTGGCGGAATCGCTTCCGTAAGGGGATCTCAGTCCATATTGCGGCGCAGTTCACAGCCGCAGCAATCGCTACAGCGCTTGCATTTCTCGCAACGGTGGTTCGTGCAGGCGTCCTTGGTGCAGTGGACGCAGATTTCGGTGGACGGCTCGCCGCAGATGCTGCACGCGAAGGTGGTGACGGGTACGTTCATGATTACTTGGCTCCGGAGGTCGGTTTGACCGGCGCCGGACGCGCCGGGGTTCGAGGATTCAGATTGGTGCGGCAGCGTTGCGCTTCCTGGCCGACGACGACCAGTTCCTGTTCCTGCTGCGCCGCCAGATCGGAAATGTGCTGCTGCAAACGGTCGCGATTGGGCGAATTTTCCGCGACGGCGCCCACGAGCAGATCGCCGATGGCGGGGTTCTGATAGTGGCGCACGCCTTCCACCAGCGAGCCGATGCGGGCTTCGAAAGCGGTCCAGCGGAAGTAGGCGTCGAGCGCCGCGGTGAGTTTTTCGGGATTGCGGTCGAGCGCGGTGACGGACTCCAAGACGGAGGCCAGATCCTGCCTGGCGCGGGTCCACTGCGAGACGTAGACGTCGGGTGCCCCTTGGGCAACCCAGGCCTGCGGCGTGAGCTGATCGAGAATCGGCTTGACGCGTCCGGCTTGGGCGGAGAACGCCGTGATGGTAGCGGCCATGTCCCACTGCGGTGCGACGCTGGCCGGCTGCGTTTGTCCAAATGCGGTGAGCCCGAAACATGCGGCGGAGAGCAGGAACGAGGTGGTGGTTCGCATAGACGCCTACGGCCAGTGTCGCACGGCGGGATGTGCGCTTAGGCGGGCCGGCGTCCTTCAAAGGCACGCTGCAGTAGCTCACGGATGCCTGACTGGGTTACGGGGCGGGGATTGTAGTACGGATTTTGGACGGCGAGTTCCGCGGCGCGGTCCAGGCCTGCTTCGGGCATGCCGATGGATTGCAGAGACACGGGCGCTCCCAGCGATTTTGCGAGATCGAACACGCCTTGGGCGGCGGAGGTGGTATCGAGGGCTCGTGCGACGCGGGCCATTGCCACGGGGGCGGCGGCTTCGTTGTACGCGACGGCGTGCGGCAGGATCACGGTGTGGGTTTCGGCGTGCGGCAAATTGAACGTGCCGCCGAGAGTGTGGCACAGCTTGTGATGCAGGGCCATGCCGACGGCTCCCAGGGCGATGCCTCCGAGCCATGCACCGTAAAGGGCGCGGGAACGGGCGTCGATGTCGCCGGGATGGTCTGCGATCGCGGGCAGGCTGGACGCCATGGCGCGGATGCCTTCCTCGGCGATCATCGAGATGATGGGATTCGCGTCCTTGGCGTAGATGGCTTCGACGCAGTGGGCGAGGGAGTTGATGCCGCTGGTGGCGGAGAGCCGCGGGGGCATGGTGAGGGTGAGCGTGGGATCGTAGAGGACGGTTTTCGGGAGAACGCGAAGGTCGCGGCCGGTTTTCTTGACGCCGGATTCGGTGATGCCCCAGATGGGCGTCATCTCCGAGCCGGCATAGCTGGTGGGGATCGCGAGGATCGGGAGCCCGGAGGTGAGCGCGATGGCCTTGGCGAGTCCGGTGGTGGATCCGCCTCCGATGGCGACGCAGCAGTCGGCATGCAATCGCGAGGCTTCCTCGCGGGCGGACTGCGCGACTTCGAGCGGGACGTGCATGACGGCTCGCGGGAAGAGGCCGGCGGCTCGGGGACTGAGGCGGTCGAGTAGAGCGGAGCCGAGATCGTGCTGCTCAGGGGAGCAGAGCACCAGGGCCTTCGATGCTCCCAGGCGGTCGATCTCTTCAGGCAGCTTGTCCAGAGAATCCGCGCCGAAGATCACTCGCGAGGGCAGGGCGTCGTAGACGAAGGGGAGCATACGGCCCAGTTTAGGTTTGGCCGGCGTGCGCTCGCGCGGTGCGGGCGTTGAGGTCGCGCAGGACGCTGAGTTCGGCTCCGGTGGGCGGAGGCGTGGTCTCCAGATTCGCGGCGACTTTCAGCGGCCAGCCGGTGTTTTCGATTGCTTTCTCGACGGCGACTCCGGGATGGAGGCTGGTCAAGGTGAGTTCCTTGGTTTCGGGATCGGGAGTGAGGATACCGAGGTCGGTGATGACCACGGTGGGTCCTTTGCCGGGCAATCCCATGCGAGAGCGGGCGTCGCCGCCATCGAAGTGTCCGGCGGAGGTCATGAAGTCCACTTTGTTGACGAAGGCTCGCTTGTTCTGGCGCAGGGTGATGAAGACTTCCTTGGAGTGCGCGGCGATCTCCGGAGCTCCACCCGCGCCGGGCAGGCGGGTCTTCGGCTTGTGATAATCGCCGATGACGGTGGTGTTGATGTTGGCGAAGCGGTCCATTTGCGCCGCGCCGAGGAAGCCGACGTCGATGCGTCCGCCTTGCAGCCAGTAGGCGAACATCTCCGGGATGGAGACGACACTTTCGGCGGTTTCGGCGAGTTCGCCGTCACCGATGGAGAGCGGCAGAACGGACGGCTTGGTCCCGATCGGGCCGGATTCATAGATCAGCACGACATCGGGCGCGTGGGTGAGGCGCGCGACATTGGCGGCGGCGCTAGGGAGTCCGATGCCGACGAAGCACACCATGCCGTTCTTCAGCATGCGCGCGGCAGCGATGGTCATCATCTCGTCGGCGGTGTAATTGTTCTCAGGCATTCGGCACCGTGCCTTCCGGGCCGACTTCGGCCAGGCTCCTCTTGAATTCGTCGAAATCCCTCGTGCCGAGTACGTGTTTCACAACCCAGGCTTGGAAGGTATCGCGCTCGCGCGCGATGTCGTCCCACTTTTTGTAGAAAGCGTTGTTGCGCGCGTAATAACCTTGCGCGTAGGAGGGGAAAGCTCCGCCGGGGACTTCGCAGACGGCGGTCACGACCCAGGAAGGCAATACCAGGGCGTTCGGCGGAGCCTCCAGCTTGTCGACGATTTCTTCCACGGTCACGATGCAGCACTGCGCGGCCATGGCGGCTTCCTTTTGCACGCCCATCACGCCCCAGATCAGGACGTTGCCGTGGCGATCGGCTTTCTGGGCGTGGATGATGGTGACGTCGGGGCGGATGGCGGGGATGGCGGCGAGCTTTTCGCCGGTGAACGGGCAGTCGATGAACTTGATCTGCGGGTTGTACTTCGGCAGGTCGGAACCGATGTAGCCGCGGAGCAGACCGAAGGGCATGTGGGAGGCTCCGGCGGCGTAGGCGGCGGCCATGCCGGCGTGGGCGTGCTCGACGATGGCGAGCGGCCGGGGCCACTCGTTCTCGACGGCGTCGCGAAGACGGTGCAACGATCCGACGCCGGGGTTGCCGCCCCAGGAGAACTGGAGCTTCGACACGCATCCGGCGCCGATCAATTGGTCATAGATCAAATCCGGCGTCATGCGCGTGACGGTGAGGTCGCGGCGTCCTTGCCGGATAATTTCGTGTCCCGCGGCGAACGGGATCAGGTGCGTGAATCCTTCCAGCGCCATGGTGGCGCCGTCGTGGACGTATTGCCGCACCGCGTCTGAGAGAGAGAGTAGTTGAGCCAAGCCCTCTATTCTGCCACAGACTCACAGTCGGAGGCCGGTGGCGCGAGACCGCCGCGAGTGATGGAGGCCCGCCGGCAGGCCGCTCCATTACTGTCGCGGCTCGGATGGCGGTTTACTTCACCCGCTTGGCGACAAATTCCTCATTCGCGCCTTCCACTACGGCGCGGGTGAACTTGATCTCGTCGCCGGAGACCTTGCCCTTGTACGGAATCATCAGCGTCATCCCTTGATAGTCGAGATTCTCGGTGAAGGAGATGTCGTCGCCGGAGACTTTGCCGTCGGTGATGGTCGCCGCGCCGAGATTTGATTTCGCCGAGCCGGTGAGCTTCGCGCCCTCCACCTTAAAGGTGTACGTGTACATCTGGGGACCCACTTGTGTATCGAACGAAGCGGTCCAGGTTCCCGTGGCGTCCGCCGCCATTACCAGCGCCGCAAGTCCCACCAGGACGGCGGCCAACACCCCTACTTTTTTCCCCATCTGAAATCCTCCTGCGGACCACTCTATCTCAACCTCCGGCCGATTGCATGCAAAGCTCTGCCTTTGGAGAGCATTTGCTATAATCGCCCGCGGAGGTAATCCACTATGTCTCTCGTCACGGGACTCCACCACATCACGGTATGTGCCGCCGGAGCCCAAGAGGACGTCGATTTTCTTACGCAGGTGTTCAGCCAACGGCTGATCAAGCAGACCATCCTTTTCGATGGCCGCTACGCGCATTATCACCTGTATTATTCGAATGCCAACTGCGAGCCCGGGTCAGTCTACACGACCTTCCCGTACAATCGCGTGCCGGGACGCCCGGGGTCCGGCCAGATTTCTTCCACGGCGTACTCGGTTCCGAAGGGAGCCGCGAAGTTCTGGCAGCAGCATCTGGATCATCACAAGGTGCAGCACACCGGCGTGCAGGAGCGCTTCGGCACGAAGTTCCTGCGCCTGAGCCATCCCTCCGGGTTGCAGCTGGAAGTGATCGAAGACGGCGAGGACAAGCGCAAGGGCTGGACGGTCGGCGAAGTGACGCCGGACGTCACCACGCGCGGCTTCCATGGACCGGTGCTTTCGGTGCGCGAGGTGGAGGAGACGGAGCGGTTCTTCGTGGACGCGCTGAAGTTCCGCAAGACCGGTGTTGACGGCAACTATCATCGCCTGGAAGTGGGCAAGGGTGGAGCAGGCAAGACGGTGACGCTGATCCATGAGCCGGATAAGCCGGCCGGCAGCTGGACCTTTGGCGCGGGCACGGCGCATCACGTCGCGATGGATATTCCGGACGATGAGGGGCTCGCGGCGCAGAAGGGGATTTACGAAGAGCTCGGCTACACGGATTGCTCCGAGATCAAGGATCGGAATTATTTCCACTCGATTTACTGCCGCTGCCCGGGCGGGATTCTGGTGGAGTGCGCGGCGACGGCTCCGGGAGCGTTCGCCAAGGACGAGCCTTACGATCACCTCGGCCGCCACTTGTTACTGCCGCCATGGTTCGAAAGCCGGCGCGATGAGATCGTGGCGATGCTGGAGCCCATCCGGGTTCCGGAGGAAAACGGTGCTTTCGCGGTGGAGCACACCACGGCTTCGCATCGGAAGGCCGAATTTGTGAAAAACTAGAGGTTGATCAAAAACTATAGAGAAGCCGGCTCGCCGCGTGCAATCGCGCGGCGAGCCGGTGTGCTTTTACATGGCCGTGGTCTGACGGCGGATGATAAAGTGGATCTCACTTCGCGGTTGGGCGAATTCGAAGGGATGCGCTGGGTGGCTCCGGGAGTGGACATCGGCAGTTGGTATCCGAATCGTTTCTGGGATCCCGCGGAGAGCAACGAGCCGTTCCTGACGGAGGCGATCGAGCGCTGTGACGAAGCCGTGACGGAAGCGAGCGACGACGGCCGGTTGGGTCCGGAGCATCTGGCGGTGATCGGATTTTCGCAGGGCGCTTGTCTGGCGCTTGAGTATGCGCGGAGGCATCCGGGGCGGTGCGATACGGTCATCGTGTTCACGGGAGCGTTGTTGGGCACGCCCGGATCGCACACCACGAAGCCGACGCGAGCCGGCGTGCACGTGTTGCTGACGGGCAGTGACGCCGACGAATGGATTTCCGAGGAGGCTACCCGGGAGACGGCGGCGGTTCTGGAAGGGTGGAACGCGGATCTGACCTTGTGCGTCTATCCGGGGCGGACCCACGTCGTGAATGACGATGAGGTCGCGGAGGCGCGGAGGCTGCTGGACAATTTGTAGAAGGTTGAGGTCGCCAACATGATTCGACGGCTGGCCGGTGCCGGTTTGCTTTTTGCGTGCGTGGTTCTGGGGCAGGACGCTGCCCGGCCCGAATTCGAGGTCGGCACGATTAAGCTCAACAAGTCGGGAGCGACGGAGCAGACGGGCGGGATACTGGCGGGCGGGCAGATTTCGATTCGCAACGTGACGCTGAGCGCGTTGCTCCAGGCCCCATACCTGGATCAAACCGGTCTCGAGGGCGGGTACGACATCAAATTGAACTGGGCTCCGCGGACGTTACTCGACAAGGGCGGACTGACAATGTTCGAGGCCGTCGACAAGATGCTGGGGCTGAAGCTGGAAGGGAAGAAGCTGCCGATGTCGGTGGTGGTTGTCGATCGCGTGGGGAAGCTCGCGGAGAACTAGCGGGACTCGCGGATGGAACGCGGACCGCGGAGGGCGCGTCTATCTGGGTCGTACGTAAGGCTGTTGTTGGATGCTGTCTAAAGCGGAGGCTTTATGATTCGTGCGATCCGATCTCTGCGGATTCTTCGCAAGCATTGGAAGCTGACGGCGATTGCGGTGTTCTCGCTTTCGGTGGCCATGGCTTTGGGCGTGTTGGCGTTGAGCATTTCGAACACGTTCCTGTTTCTCTCGCTTGCCGCGCCGAATCCGGACCGGCTGGTCATGATCCACGCGCGGGCCGCCGATAAAGACGTCGATCAAATCTCATATCCCGACTGGCAATACATCCGCGAGCACAATCAGGTCTTCACCGACGTCGCCGCGGCGCCCAATTCTATTGGCCTCCAATTCGACAAGAATGAAAAGCGCGAGATCCGAGTCGTCAACCGGCCGGTTTCCGAGAACTACTTCGCGGTGCTGGGAATCCGGCCGTTTTTGGGCAGGTTGTTCGCGCCGGGCGACGACCGCAGCGGCGCCAAGATTGCCGTGATGACCTACACCTGCTGGAAGCGTCTCGGTTCTGATGCGAACATCATCGGGACGGTGATCGCGGGCAACACCATCATTGGCGTCACGCCGAGGGAGTTCACCGGCTCGTTCTACGGCGTCAATGGAGATCTGTTGCTGCCGCTGGACAATTCGCTGCGTCCCGGCGACCGGGAGAAGCGCGACGCGCGCGGATTGTTTCTGCTCGCGCGGCTGAAGCCCGGCGTGACGAAAACGCAAGCGCAAGCGGAGGTGGCGCAGCTCGCGGGACAACTCGCCTCCGCGTATCCGGCGGAGGACAAGGGCCGCACGGCGGTGGTCGCGCGGGCCAGTCTGTTGCCTCCGGATGGGGTCCAGACGGCCGAATGGGTCGCCGCGATTTTTATGGCGGTGGTTCTTCTGGTGCTGCTTATCGCCTGCGCGAATGTCGCGAATCTCTTGCTGGCGGTGGCGGTGGGCCGCCGCCAGGAAGCTACCATCAAGCTCGCATTAGGTGCGTCCCGAGGCCGCATCGTCCGCGAGTTTCTGAAGGAAAGCGCGATCATTTGCGGACTGAGTGGGGCAATCGGATATTCGCTTGCGGCGGCGTTGATCGCCCGCTATTCCGACGTCACTATTACGGTGCCGGTATATGGAGCTTACTCGTTTTCGCCGAATCTGCATCTGGACTGGACCGTGGCGGCGCTGACGCTGGGCTTGATGTTCCTTGCTCTGCTGGCGACCGGACTCGCGCCGGCGCTGTATGCGTCCTCGCCCCATCTGGCTCAGGTTCTGAGTGGAGAAATCGCCGTGGGGGGTACGCGCAAGAATGCCCGGCGCAATGCGCTGGTGATCGTGCAAGTGGCGATGTGCACCTTGGTCCTGGTGGGCATGGGGTTGTGCCAGCGGGATCTCTACAACCTGCGCCAGGTGGATCCCGGGTTCTCCGCGCGGAACCTGATCGCGGTGCCGGTGATTGTGAGCGAAGAAAAAGTTTCCGAGGAGCGGGGCAGAGAATTGTATCGAGAGGTGCATCGCAAGGTCTCCGAGTTGCCCGGCGTCGAAGCGGCGTCGCTGTCTTCCGATATTCCTTTGCTGGGCGGCTCGGGCGAGCCGGTGCAATCTCCCGACGGCAAGAAGACCGCGGTGTCGCACTTCGTGGTGGACAACGATTACTTCGCCACCCTTGGCATCCGGGTCCTGAGCGGACGCGTCTTTCAAAACAGCGATGTTCCCGGTGGTCCGGAGGCGATCGTGATCAATCATAAAATGGCGGAAATGTTTTGGCCCGGACAGGAACCGCTGGGCAAGATCGTGATGGTGGGAGAGCCTGCCCGCAAAACGACCGTCGTCGGGATCGTCGCGGACGGTAAGTATGAAGATCTGGATGAGGCGCCTCATCCGTTTTACTACTCGGCTGTGAGCCAGCACTATGCGGGCTACCTTAACATCATCGCGAGGACCAAAGGCGATCCGCGCCGGTGGTCGCAGCCACTGGCCGAAGCGGTCCGGTCAACGGGAGCTTTCGTGCTGACGCCGTTTACGTTCGACAGTTGGATGAACCTGACGATGATCGGCGAGCGCATCACGGGAGCGCTGACGGCCGGCTTGAGTGCGCTGGGGTTGCTGCTGGCGATCATCGGATTGTTCGGCGCGATCTCTTACTCGGTGAGCGAGCGCAAGAAAGAGCTGGGGATCCGGGTGGCGCTGGGCGCGAGCCGCGCGCATCTTTTCCGGATGGTGCTGCGGCAGACGCTGGTGATCGGCGGCGCGGGGGTCGCGATCGGCATCCTGATGGGCGTCGGAGTGACGATGCTGCTCCAGTCGCAGTTCTATCAAGTCCACGCGGTGGAGTGGACGGTGCTGGTGCCGGTCGCTGCCGGGATGCTGGGGATCTCGTTACTGGTCGCGTACCTGTCGGCGAGGCCGTGGGTCTCCGTGAATCCGATGGAAGCCGTACGGCACGCTTGAAGTGTCGCTCCGGACAAGAAGAGAAAAAAACACTGCTTTTGTGCAATCCAGAAGTCACGTGAGGCCGTATTTACGGATGAGTGCCTCATTTTAGCCCGGTTCGTAGGAGCCCGGATCGTCCGCCCTCCGGTATACTGGTGCTCATTGCGTCCGCACTCCGGCGTGCGGATTCGCATCGGAGAGAGAACCACTTGGACGACCGTGAATCGCGCTGGCGTCTGTGCCTTCAACAGATCGGCTCAGGCGAGAGTGAGGCGCTGGCCCGCTTGTACGAAGACACGAGTTCCGCTGTGTATGGCGTCGCTCTGCGTGTGCTCGGCAGTGCGCCGGATGCCGAGGAAGTGGTGCTGGATGTGTACCAACAAGTATGGCGCAGCGCGGCTACCTACGATTCACGCAAGAGCCGCGTGCTGTGGTGGTTGTTTCTGCTGGCACGCAGCCGCGCGCTGGATCGCTTGCGCACGATGCGCCGGCGGCAGCAGACGGAGACGGCCGTGGCGGAGATTCCGGAGTTCCCGCTTACGGAGAGGTTTCCCGAAGCGGTACTGCTGGGGCATGACGTCGCCAAGTTAAGGAGCGCCCTGGCGGCGCTGCCGCAGGAGCAACGCCGGCCGCTGGAACTGGCGTTCTACACGGGGTTGACGCATGTGGAAATTGCGGAGAAGCTGAATGCGCCCCTTGGTACCATTAAGAGCAGAATTCGAACTGCCATGCGCACTTTGCGGGACGTCCTGACGGAGGCGGACGGCGCGGCGGCGGGACGGACCGCATGAGCATCGAACGCCATATCGAGGAAGTCGCGGAAGCGGCGGCGCTCTACACTCTGGGCAAATTGCCGGAGGCGGAGATGCGCGGCTTCGAGCAGAGAATCGCGGCCGGTTGTCCGTTGTGCCAGGCGCATCTGGAGACGTGTCTGCAGACCGCGGAATTGATGATCGAAGGCGCGGCGGTGGCGCCTCCGCCGTCTCTGAAGGATCGGTTGATGCGGCAGATCGAGAGTGCCGCCGCAGCGGCTCCAGCGCCTGCGCCCGCTGCGAAACCGGCTCCCGCGCAGATGCGGATTCTGCGGGCGCATGAAGGAGAGTGGACGCCCTCTCCCGCCCCGGGCGTTGACTTCCGGTTTCTGCAGGGCCGGCGATCGCTCCTGGTTCGGATGCAGGCCGGAGCGAGCCTCCCCAGCCATCCCCATGCGCTCGACGAGCATTGCCTGGTGATCGAGGGCACGGTCCGGGACGATGAAGGCACCACGCTGGGTGTCGGCGATTTTCTGTTCATGCCGAAGGGATCGACCCACGCCACGATTTATAGCGATACGGGTGGTGTGTTCCTCATCGCGTACGTCTGATTGCCCAGGCCGGATTGCATACAATCCGGCGATCCCCTATACGCGGCGCGCGGCGAGGTTTACCATCGAAAGATGAAGCTTGCCACGAAGAAGGCTTTGACACTCGAAGCCGCCAAGCACGTCGCCGCCGCCGCACAAGCCGAGGCCAAGAAGAATGAGTGGAAGGTAGTGGTGTGCGTCGTCGATGACGGCGGGCATCCCGTTTATCTGGAGCGCGCCGATGGAGCCCAGATCGGCAGCGTGGTGGTGGCGCAGGAGAAGGCCGCGAGCGCGGTGCGCTTCAAGCGTCCGACAAAGATGCTGGAAGACGCGGTGGCGGGAGGGCGGCAAGTGATCATGAAACTTCCCGGCGCGGTGCCGGTGGAAGGCGGCACGCCGATTCTGGTGGGCGGGGAATTGGTGGGAGCCATCGGCGTGAGCGGCGCCACCAGCGCGCAGGATGGACTGGTAGCGGCGGCGGGCGTCGCGGCGGCGGAGGCGTTCGAGTAGGCCTTCGGTACCGGTCAGAACATTACTTTTGCCCGGTTGTCCTCAGGGGTTCGCTTGGGAATAATTAGGGTATGTCAGCGTTGGACAAATGCCCCGATTGCCACAGCACCTTTAGTAGACCGGTAGCGGTCTGCGATGCCTGCGGATGCCAGGTATGGCGCGTCCGAGTCGCCACGCGGCGGACGGCGCGCTGGAAATACCGCGTGGCGGCTGTAATGACGGGCGTGGGCGTGGCTGTCGTGAATTACCTGGTGCAGCAGCACCGGTAGAGCTGGCACTAATCGCAGCGCAGAGTGGAGGCCGGGTCCACCCGGGCGGCTCGCCGGGCGGGGAAGTAGGCCGCGGCCAGGGCAGCGCACGCAGCTACCGCGATGCCTGAGCCGTAGGCCAGTGCGTCGTAGGGTTTCAACGACTCGATTTGAGCGTCAAACATCCTGGAGAGGCCCAGCGCCAGGACTCCACCAATTGCGATCCCGAGCAGCGCGAGGCGCAGCGACTGCGCCAGCACCATCCGTACGACTCCCGCTCCTGTCGCACCGAGCGCAATGCGGAGACCGATCTCCTTGGTACGCTGGCTAACCAGAAACGCGAGCACCCCGTAAATGCCGGACAGTGTGAGTACCACGGCGAAAGCAGCCAGGAATCCGGTGACCCAGACGCCGACGAGGAAGGGATAAATCTGCGTAGCCACCATATCTTCGAGGGGATAGATCTGGTTGACGGCGCCGGGAGTCGCCGTGGCGAGCATGGTATCGAGATGGCGGCGCGCGGCCTCGACGTTGCCTCTTACGCGGACCAGCAGCGAGGCATTGCCGGCGGCTCGGCCGTCGGTGGGGAAATAGAGACACGTGGGGTCAATACCATCGCTGACCGAGCCGTTAATCGCGTCGCGGGCGATCCCGATGACGCGGACCGAAGTGTAGGGCGGAATGCGCCGCCCGGCGAGCCGCGGGTCTTCATTTAAGCGCAGCGATTCGCCCAGCGGGTCCTGGCCGGGCCAGAGACGTGCCGCCGTGGCTTGGCTGATGATCGTGACCGGCGCGCCGGAGGCTGCTTCCTGCACCGTGAACATTCTCCCGCGGACAAGCGGGATGTGCAGCACGCTGAAGTATTCGGGAGAGACGAACGTGTAGCCGGCCCAGACATGTTGATTGTGGCCGGCCGGGTTTACGGGGAGGGCGTCTAACGGGCCGTTGAACGGGCCTTGCCAAGCCGCAGCGATTCCTTCGACGGCAGGATCGGATTGAAGGGCCGCGACGGTTTGCTCCTGGATCTTTCCTCTGGCGCGTACATCGAGGACCCCTTCCGGAGTCATGCCGACATCGCTGGCTCTTACGCGGTTGCCGGAGCGGATCAGGATCGCAGTGCAGATCAGCAGGAACACACACACGCTCACCTGACCTACCACCAGCGCGTTGCGCAGGCGGGAGGCGCGAAAGGGGCCTCCAAATTCTCCGCGCGTGGCGGCGGTCAGGCTCGCGCGAGTGGCCTGCAGGGCCGGAGCCAGGCCGAAGGCGAGAGTGCAGGCAAGCGCGGCCGCCATCAAATAGAGAAAAACGCGGACGTCCGGTCCGAATTCGACCAGGCGAATGATCCGGGCCATGGTAGGCGGGATGGTCGAGGTCAGCAGTTGCTGCATCAGGCGAAGCGTGCCTCGCGATACCAGGAAGGCCAGCGCCGCGGCGGGCAGAGCCAGCACCAGGCTCTCAGTAAGCAACTGGCGGATGATGCGGCCTCGCCCCGCGCCCAGAGAAAGCCGCACGCCGATCTCGCGCTGGCGCGCGGCCGCACGGGCCAGCATCATGCTGGCGATGTTGGCGCAAGCCATCAACAGCACCAGCCCGAAAGCAACAAGGATCGGCAGGACGATCGCCATGGTGGTGGGCGTGATGGCGATCGAGGTTGCCGCCGAGTCAAGATTTACGGCCACGGCACGTTGCGCTTCCGGCTGGCCGGCGGTTTGCTGCTGGGACCAGACCAGCAGGGCGGCTTTCGCCTGTGCAGGCGTGACGCTGTCCTTGAGCCGTCCGATGACGAACACCCGGCGATCCGTCTCCGTCCCGTTCGCGTCGAGCGGAATCCACAAGTCGGCGGGAAGAGCTCCCAAGCCCGGAAATCCGGATCGCGCCACGCCGATAATTTCCCAGGGAATTCCAAGAATGATCAGCTTTTTTCCCAGGATATTCGGGTCGCTACCGAACTTGCTGGTCCACGCGGTGTCGTTGAGGACCGCGACTCGCGTGTCACCGGTAGCAAGGGGCCGCCCTATCACGGTGCTTACGCCGAGCATCGAAAAGTAGTTCGGAGTGACTTTGGCGGTGACCATCGTCTGGCCGTCGATGGTGGGCAGAATCAATTGAAATCCCAGGGCGTCCGCGAAAACGCCGCTTCGGCGCTGCAGATCCTCGAATTCATCCAAGGTGGTTTTGTGCCAGCGGCCCTCCCGAGTGACCCAGACGAATTGGTAGAGGCTGTAGGGATCGCGCACGGGAAGCGGGCGCAAAACGTAGGCATCGAGGGCGGTAAACATCGTGGTGTTGAGGCCGAGCACCAGCGCGATGGTACCGATCACGGAGAGCGCGAAGAGTGGAGCTTTGCGGATGTTGCGGAGTCCGTAGCGCGCGTCGCGGAAGAGGGATTCGATCCAACCGAAGCTCCACACGGAGCGGCTGTTTTCGAGCGCCCGTGTGACGTTGCCGAGGTCGCGGCGGGCGGCGTAGTGCGCCTCGTCAGGAGGCATGCCGGACCGCTCGAGATGCTGCTCGGCCAGCGCTGTGTGGTGCTGGAGCTCTTCTTCCAGGTCGCGGTTCCGCCGCCTTCGGGAGAGCAGGTTTCGGAGACGGGGCCAGAGGCTCATAGATTCTCCCATCGGCTATCGATGGGAGAAGTATGGCATGAGGCTGGGTCTGCGTCAAGAGCGCTCTGCGCTAAAAGCGAGGGGGAAAGGAAGGGAACAGGCGGAGAGGGTCAACTGTTGCACAAAATGAAGACAGATAGCGCCTGCAAGTCACTGATTCATCGCAAGGGGAACTGGCGGAGAGGGGGGGATTCGAACCCCCGGTAGAGCTTTTGACCCTACGACGGTTTAGCAAACCGCTGCTTTCGACCACTCAGCCACCTCTCCGTTGTTTGTACGACAGGGGGTCGAGAAAGCTTCACCAGGATGGTAGCACAGGGGCCTAGGGCGGCGCTAGGCGGTTTCTTCGGCCCGGGGTGGAGGCTGGCGGGCGGAAGGGGGCCTAACAACGAAAATGCTCACCCGGAGGTGAGCATTTTGCGCTTCCCTGTTTTTAGGCAGGGTGATGTACATGGGAGAATTGGTCTCAATGGTATCGCAACCACTAAAACCTGCGTGATTGGATCTTAGGGTTTGGCGGAAACTAAGTCAACAGAAAAAATGTGGGCTTGCGTGCAGGCGGTAAGCCTTCCTTCAGGAAGGGGTTAGCGGGAAGGTCCCAAACGGGGCGGTTTGTGGAAAAGCTGTCGAAAACCCCTGGACAACTCGCCGTTTTCCGTCTAAGAGCCCGGAACGCCGAGGCTTATTTGTTCGCGTGCTGGTCGATGCCGAGGACGATCATCTGCTCGGGTTCGGAGACCTTCCACCCCAGCTTCCGCATGAGAATTCTTAGGGTCCCCAGGCCGACTCCGGTGACCAGACAGATCACGATGAACACCCCGGCGAGCGCGAAACTGCCCAGAAAGATGCCCCCCATCTGGCGTCCGATGTTCTCCGGAACCTTTTCATTTAACGTGATGTTTTGCTGGTAGACCACCTTGGCCAGGAGGCTCTCGGCGGCGTTCGGATCGGGCGGTTCGACGATCACGGCGACCAAGGTGGCGGACCGTTTGGCCACCGCGTTGGGAATCTTTTGGAATTCGTCCAGCCGAGCCCGGGCCATGTTGGGGGTAGGGTAGTTGAAAATGGCCAAAGTCATCGGACCCTTGGTAGTACTATACTGGCCAAGCTGGGCCTCCGCGCTCAGGTGGAAGGCTGCGAGCGAGGGGGAGATCCGGGGTTCGAACTTGGCCAGCGATACCGGGCCGACCACGTAACGGGGGGAATTCGGGATCAGTCCGTCGGCGGGCAGGTAGTCCTTCAAGACGGGCAGCGGCGAGTTTTCGATGCGGGGCAGGACTTTGTGCAGTTGGTCAAGCTCGGCTTCGCCGAGGGGCTTGGGGTCGAACAGGAAGACGTAGTTGGCGAAGGAATCCAGCTGGCCGGATTTCGGCGGGCGCTGGGATTGGGCGGCGGCCATGGCGCCGGTGGAATCGTGGAAGCGCCAGGCGGAGGCGGTGATCTTGCCCAGGGTGGGCGAGGTGAACTCGGCCTGCTCGGCGGCTTCGAAGCCGTATTCCTGGAAGAGAGCCGGGTCGGGGGCGGCGAGTTCCTTGGTGGGACCCTTGGCATAGTCGCCCAGCGAGTCCGGGAAGATCGCGGCGTGCGCCAGCGCGGCCGTGAGCAGCAGGCCGGCGGAGACTAATTTTGTCCGCAGCATTTCTTGTACTTCTTTCCGCTCCCGCAGGGGCAGGGATCGTTGCGGCCGGCGGTCTTTTTAGCGAGCACGGGGGCTTTCGCCACGGTGGATTCACCGCCCACGAACTGAAGCTGGTCGAGCTCCTTTTGCTTCTTGCGTTCGATATTGCGGGTTAAATCCATGATCGAGCTTTGCGCGGCTTTGTTGATCTGTGCGTCGTTGGCCGGAGGGAGCGCGGGCGCGCCGACGGCTACGGCATTGCCGTCCTCATCGGGATCGTCGGCCCAGACTTCGGGGTAGGGAACGTTGGACGGGGCGTCCGCATCCTCGCCCTCGGGAACCGGCACGGCCTCGGCACGCTGCATGAAGAACAGGTAGCGGATGGTCTCGTCTTCGATGCGGTCCATCATGTCCTGGAACAGGACGTAGGATTCCTTCTTGTACTCGATCAGCGGATCCTTCTGGCCGTAGCCGCGGAGGCCGATGCCTTCCTTGAGGTGATCCATGGACAGCAGATGGTCTTTCCACTGGTTGTCGATGACGTTGAGCATGATCATGCTCTCGGTGGCGCGGAGCAATTCCGTGCCGATCATCCTTTCTTTTTCCGAGTATTTTTCGATTAATTGGACGCGAACGTCATCCTCAATCTGGCGGCGATCCAGGTTGGTCAGGTCGTCGGTGTGGATCTTGACGCCGAACTGGGTGAGGATGTCGCCTTCCAGGCCGTGCCAATCCCAGGTGCTGGAGTGGCCCTTTTCGGGGAGCCGCGCGTCGATGAAGGCGGCCAGGATGCCGCCGATGATTTCCTCGACGCGCTCCTTCTGTTCCTTGCCTTCGAGCAGGGCACGGCGCATGCCGTAGACCGCCTGGCGCTGCTTGTTCATCACGTCGTCGTACTCCAGGACGTGTTTGCGGGCCGCGAAGTTTTGCGCTTCGACGGCTTTCTGGGCGGCGGCGATGCGCTTCGAGATCATCTTGCTCTCAATGGGCACATCTTCTTCCATGCCCAGACGCAGCATCAGGGTCTGCATGCGGGGGCCGCCAAAAATGCGCATCAGGTCGTCTTGTAGCGAGAGATAGAAACGGGCGCTTCCGGGGTCGCCCTGGCGTCCGGCGCGTCCGCGGAGCTGGTTATCGATGCGTCTCGACTCGTGCCGTTCGGTGCCGACGATGTGCAGTCCGCCCAACTCCACCACTTCGTCGTGTTCCTTATCCGTCTGCGCTTTTACGGTCTTGAAAAGGACGTCCCATTCCTCCCTCGGCACCGTGTCGGGATCTTTGTTCTCCTTGAGCAGACGCGCCTTGGCCAAAAACTCCGGATTGCCGCCCAGCAGAATGTCCGTCCCGCGGCCGGCCATGTTGGTCGACACCGTCACCGCGCCTTTGTGGCCCGCCTGCGATACGATGAACGCCTCGCGCTCATGATTCTTGGCGTTCAGTATCTCGTGCCGGATGCCCATTTTCTTGAGAATGCCGGATAATTTCTCCGATTTCTCCACCGACACCGTGCCCACCAGCACCGGCTGGCCCCGCTCGTGGCACTCTTTAATCTCCTTGGCCGCGTTGCGGAACTTTTCCTCTTCCGTGCGGTACACCACGTCCTCGAATTCCTTGCGCAGCAGAGGCTTGTTGGTGGGGATGATCGTGACGTCCAGGTTGTAAATCTTGTTGAGCTCGGCGGCTTCCGTGTCGGCGGTGCCGGTCATGCCCGCCAGCTTCTTGTACATGCGGAAGTAGTTTTGGAACGTGATGGTGGCCAGCGTCTGGCTCTCGCGCTGGATCTTCACGCCTTCCTTCGCCTCGATGGCCTGGTGCAGCCCGTCGGACCAGCGGCGCCCCGGCATCAGGCGTCCCGTGTTCTCGTCGACGATGATCACTTCGTCGTCCTTCACCACGTAATCGCGATCCCGCAGATACAGCACGTGCGCCCGCAGCGCCTGCTGCACGTGATGGTTGATTTCGATGTTGATGGCGTCGTACATGTTGCCGAGGCCCATCAATTTCTCCATCTTCAGCACGCCCTCTTCGGTCAGCGCGACGGAGCGATGTTTCTCGTCGACGGTGTAATCGCCGGTGGTCCACTTCTGCCCCGGCTCCTTGCCTTCGATCACCTCGCCGCGGATTAAATGCGGAATAATGCGATTAATCTTGTAATATTTGTCGGTCGATTCTTCGCTCGGCCCCGAAATAATCAGCGGCGTGCGGGCTTCGTCGATCAGGATGGAATCCACTTCGTCGACGATGGCGTAGAAATGTTCGCGCTGCACGCAATCCGACAGGCGGAACTTCATGTTGTCGCGCAGGTAGTCGAAGCCGTACTCATTGTTGGTGCCGTAGGTGATATCGCAGCGATAGTTGTCGTAGCGCTCGCGGTCGCTCAAGTCGTGGACGATGACGCCCACGGAGAGCCCCAGGGCATTGTAGATCTTGCCCATCCACTCCGAATCGCGCTGGGCGAGGTAGTCGTTTACGGTGACCACGTGGACGCCCTTGCCGGCGAGCGCGTTCAAGTACACCGGCAGCGTCGCGACCAGCGTTTTGCCTTCACCGGTCTTCATTTCGGCGACTTTGCCGCGGTGAAGAGTGACGCCTCCGATCAACTGCGTGTCGAAGTGGCGCATGTTGACGAAGCGGCGGCCCGCTTCGCGGACGGTGGCGAAGGCCGGCACCAGGATGTCGTCGAGAGAGGCGCCTTGCGCGATCTGCTCCTTGAAGGTGACGGTTTGCGCGGCCAGTTCCTCGTCGGTCAGGGTGAGCATTTGCGGCTCCAGATCGTTGATCGCGGCGATCAACGGGCGTAGAGCCTTTATTTCACGTTCGTGTTTTGTTCCAAAAACCTTCGCGAGAACGGTATCGACTGTCATGGAAATCTCCAATAAACTGCTGAAATAGACGGTTTGCCAAGAAACAGCTAGAGCGTGGAGCGGGAGAACATTTCAGCAGCGGAGAGGAGCGTGTTTAAGGTGCGGGGGCAGAGGTGCGGGCGAGGTGTAGCGGGCCAGCATCCAGACAGAACTGTGGAAGGGAGTGGCCACCAGTGCGGAGAGCGCCAGAGCGGCCTGCGGCGAACGGCGTACCGAGCGCGTGCGGGCGGTGGAGTATTCGACGTCCGGAGCGGCCAGTTGCGCGACCGATCGGAGCAATTGAACCAGGGAACTGATGCCCGTGCGCGGCGGAGGAAGCGTGGCCTCGCCGGGCTGCGCGGCCATGGCGGCAATAATCGCGGAGAGGCCCAACAGCGGGGCCAGACTCGCCAGGATTTTGCGGCGCAGCGGCATGCTTTCTAGTGCGATTTTAACATAGGGCGGACTAAGTCGAACGCCTGACCGGCGATTTCCGGATGGTCGCCGAAGCCGCGCAGCCAGTGGACTTGCGGGTCCCGGCGGAACCAGGTCCACTGGCGCTTGGCGTACTGGCGAGTCTCGATCTGGGTGGACTCCATGGCCTGCTCACGGGTGATCTGGCCGCGCAGAAGCTGGACCGTTTGTTTATATCCGAGGGACTCGAAGGGTTTTTCTTCGCCGGTAGCGCCCTGGGCGAGGAGGTTCGCCACCTCTTCGATCAGGCCGCCGGAAAACATCGTCTGGACCCGCGCGTCAAGACGGCGGAACAGTTCCGCGCGGTCCGGATCGAGTCCGAGCTTGAGAATGGAGTACCCGTGCAAAGGCTGGGCCGATTCAGGGCGGGGAAGAGTGCTCCGCGTGAGCATCCGGACCTCCAGCGCGCGGGTCAATTTCTGAACGTCGTTGGCGTGGATGCGGGCGGCCGCGGCCGGGTCCAGGCGCCGGAGCAGACGGTGTAGAGATCCAGTGCGCCGCCGCTCGCGTTCGGAGAGCCTCGCTCGCAGCGCCTCGTCCCGCGCGGGCAGATCCGGCAGACCTTCGAGCAGCGCCCGTAAATAGAATCCCGTCCCGCCGGCCACCATCGGAATCTTGTCCCGTCCGGAAATCTCCGCCGTCGCTTTCCGAGCCAGCCGGGTGTAGTCGCCGGCCGAAAAAGCAACCTTTATATCCTGAATCACGTCAAAGAGATGGTGGGGAATGCCCCGCCGTCCGGAGACCTGAGTCTTGGCCGTCCCGATGTCGAAGCCCCGGTACAACTGGAGAGAATCGCAATTGACGATTTCGCCCGCAAAAGCTTCCGCGAGTCCGAGCGCGAGTGCACTTTTGCCGGAGCCCGTGGGTCCAACGATGACGATGAGCGGGTGGTCCACCCTGGGTATCGTACCAGTCCAATGGGCAGGGGCAACGGGGCGGAGTCCGAGATATACTTTAGATGGACAAGTCTAGCCGGCTGGCGCCGGGGAAGCGAGACAAGCGAATGCGGATACGAGGTTTGGCGGTATTGGCGTCCATGGGTTTAGCGGCGTGGGGACAAGCCCCGGCGCCCTCGGAAGCCGACCGCGCGTCGGCATACTATCACTACACGCTGGCGCACATGTACGCCGAACTTGCCGGGTCCCCGGGCGGTGGCTCCGCCGCCAACGTCACCAAGGCGATCGAGAACTATAAGGCCGCCATCAAGGCCGACCCCACCAGTTCCGCGCTGAGCGAAGAACTGACGGAGTTCTATGTGCAGAGCGGCCGCCTGGCGGAAGCGCAATCCGACGCCGAAGAGACGCTCAAGAAAGATCCCAACGATGTGAACTCGCTGCGGTTGCTGGCGCGCATCTACGCCGGGCAGATCCAGACTTCGCGCAATCGCCTGGACGAGGAGATGCTGAAGCGCACCATCGACGAATATAAGAAGATCGTCGCCCTGGTCCCCAAAGATGTCGATTCGCTGGTCATGCTGGGCCGGCTCTACAAGATTCAGTCGGATTCCGCCGAGTCGGAGAAGGCGTTCAAGAAGGCGCTGGATGTCGATCCCGACAATGAAGACGCGCTGAGCGGACTCGCGAGCGTGTACGCCGATCTGGGCGATGCGCAGAAGGCCGCTGACATTTTGCGGACTCTCGCGGACAAGATGCCGTCCGAGCGCAGCTTCCGTGAGCTCGCCGCCGCTTACGAAGAGCTGAAGCAGTTCGGCCTCGCCGCGGATGCTCTCAATCAGGCTCTAGCGTTGAGTCCACCCGACGCCCCCGATGTGAAGCGTGCCATCGCCGAAGATCTGGTCCGGGCGCAGCGCTACGGCGACGCCATCAAAATCTACCAGGATCTTGCCAACGACGATCCGAAGGACGCTTTGTCGTACCTCCGCATGTCGCAGATTTATCGGACCCAGCACGACATGCGCAAGTCGCGTGAGAATTTCGAGAAGGCGCGAGCCATCGATCCCACCAGCGTGGATATCCGCTACGACGAAGTCTTCCTGCTGTCGGCCGAAGGCAAAACTGTCGACGCGATTCAGGCACTGAAGGGTGTCCTGGATGCGACCGCGAAGACCAAATACACTCCGGGCGAAACGGATAAGCGGGTCCAATTACTGGAGCAGCTTTCGGGGCTCTATACGGATGCGGATCAGACCGAACTCGCGGTCGAAACCTATCGTTCCGCCGCGGAACTGGATCCGTCGGCAGCGCCCCGCGAATCCGCTTTCATCATCGAGACGTATCGCCAGGCGCACCTGTTCCCTAAAGCCGAGGCGGAAGCCACGGCCGCTTTGAAGAAGGCTCCGGACAATCGTGGATTGCACGTGGAACATGCCTTCGTGGTGGCCGATATGGGCCGGAATGACCAAGCCGCGGCGGAGGTCAAGAAGCTGATCGACGGCAAGAACGATCTCGAAACCTATATGACGCTGGCGCGGGTGTATGACAAGGGCCGCAAGTTCGACGACATGGCCAAGGCTCTCGACAGCGCGGAAAAGCTTTCGGAAACCGAGGACCAGAAGAAGGAAGTCTGGTTCACCCGCGGTGCGATGTTTGAACGCATGAAGAAGATTGAGCCCGCGGAGACCGAATTCCGCAAGGTCCTGAAGGTCGACCCCGATTACACGCTGGCGTTCAACTACATCGGTTACATGCTGGCGGATCGCAATCAGCGGCTCCCCGAGGCGCTGGACCTGATCAACAAGGCTCTCGATAAGGACCCGGGCAATGGAGCGTATCTCGACAGCCTGGGCTGGGTCTACTTCCGCATGGGCCGCTTGGCCGATGCCGAATCGAACCTCAAAGTGGCGGTGGAGAAGACCCCGCACGATCCCACCGTGCACGATCACTTAGCGCAGGTGCTGATGGCGGAATCGAAAGTCCGGGAAGCGCTGGGGCAATGGCAGCTGTCGCTGAAGGAATGGGAAGCGGGCGCGCCCGCGGATCTGGAACCCGCTGAAGTGTCCCGCGTGAAATCCCGGTTGGAAGAGGCGCGGGTCCGTCTGGCGAAGGAAACTCCGCCTCGTTCGAACAAACCGTAGAACGCGTTTCGCGTACCGCCGGCCGAACTCACGCGCGCGTGCAGCCGTGTGGGCTAAAATAGGGAACACCCGTATTGATCAGACTCAAATTGATCAGACCCAAGGAGCTCGTGTAATACTATGTCTCGTTTTCGCCTCTTCTCGGCCCTCAGCCTGTGCGCTGCGGCGCTTTTCTCCATGCCTACCGCCTCGGCCCAGGCCAAGATCGGGCTGGTGAACTTCCGCACCGCGATTGCCGATACGGCGGAAGCGAAGAAGGTCCAAGCCGATTTGACCAGCAAGTACAAGTCGCGGCAGGACGCTCTCGACAAGGCCACGCGGGATTACACCGACCTTCAGACGCAGTATCAGAACAGCCAGGGCAAGCTGAGCGCGGCCGGTCAGGCGGACCTGGAATCGAAGATGAACCGCAAGCAGCGCGAGCATGACAACCTGGCGGACGATCTCCAGACCGATTATCAGAAGGACATGGACGACATCAATCAGCGCCTGGGCAGCCGCATGATCGAAGTGGTGAAGAAGATCATGGACGAAAAGGGCTTCGACGCGATCTTCGACACGGTGGGCGCGGTCGCTTACAAGACCGGCACGGGGGTGGATCTCACCAAGGACGCCACTTCCGCTTACGACAAAGCCTATCCGATGAAGCCGTAAGCGCGCCTCTCACGAAGCGCGGAACTTTCGCGGACCGGCGTTGTCTAAACAGGGTGACGCGTTATGGCCGAAATCATTAATGAGAGTTACGGCGTTGCCGATGCGCAGCGGGAACGCCGCCGCAAGCGGACTTTTTTCCTCGTCGTGGCGGTGCTGATCGTGGCCGCGATCGCTTATTTTTCCCTGCGGACGCGCGGACAGGAGCGGGTGATGGCCCAGTTCCTTCAAACCCTGCAAGAGAAGCGGTATCAGGACGCGTTCCAGATGTGGGGTCCGTATAATAAGCACTATCCGCCGGAGAGCTTCCTCGAAGATTTCGGCCCGTCCAGTAAGTATCCGGACGCCGCGAAGTTCAAAGTCGAAAATGTCGATTATTGCGGCGACGGCGTGGTCTTTCTCATCACCTACCCGCAGCAGGAATCGGTGGGCTTGCTGGTAGACCGCGCCAGCGGCACCATCACCTTCACGCCCTCCGATTGGGAAGGCCGCTGTCCCGGCCGGCACTTGCAACTCGGAGCGTTTTTTCACCGGATCTTCTCGTCCGGCAGCTCCCACTGAGCTCTGCTCTTAGGAGCACCGCTTGCAAGTGCAGGTGCACGTGCTCGCGTGGTGGGTATGGGACTTCTCCGTGTTGGGCATCAGGCAGAAGCGCACTTCCATGGTTTCCTCGCCACTGCGGAACGGGACGACATTCCAGTGCAACACGCCCGCCGACCGCGTGATATAGTTGCGTCCGAACACCACGGTGGGAATGCTCAGCGCCATGCTGCCCAGGCGTTCTTCGAGGAACGTTTTCACGTTGCCGATGATCATATTGGACACTTCGGCGATACCATCCAGCACGTCTTCATTCACAGAGTCATAGGGGTCGCTCATCATCAGCGCGCCCGCGATCTGGCAGGCGAACTTCGCCGAGCAGGAGATCCTTCCCGTTCCCACCCAATCTCCCGCGACTCCTACTAAAGCGACGACTCCGTCGAAACGGGCCGGATCGGAGGCTTCTTCGTGAGGGGTCACCGATTCGAGCGGGAGGTTCAGCATAGTGGCGAACACTTCCTGCGTCGCGGACAACACCGCGGGAATGATTTCGTCCGAGCCCGGCGTCGGCGCCGGCGCCGCATCGGCGGGGGCCAGGCTCGTCAATGTTGGATCGATCATGACATGAACTCCTTAGATGATTCCTACCAATTTTTCTCTGATATGCTCCGCCGTAAACGGCTTGCGGACGTAGCCGACCGCGCCCAGTTCGAGCGCTTGCAAAACCTTGGCCTGGCTGCCTTCCGTGGTCACCATGACGATGGGGACCATTTTGAACGCGTCGCTAGCTTTGAGCCGGGTCAGCAATTCGATGCCGTCCATATTCGGCATGTTGATGTCCGAGAAAATCAGGCCGACCGGTTTGCTCTTGAGCATCTCCAGAGCCTCGCGGCCATCGGCGGCTTCATGCACCGCTCCCAGCGGAATTTCCAGTTGTGTCAGCACGCGCTGCAGAATTTTGCGAATCGCGGCCGAATCGTCGACAATCATTACATCCAACGCCATAGGTCCCTCCCGAGAACGATCAGCCCGGATGAAGCGGTGAGGAAATCACCAGCAGCGGTGCGGAGGCCTCACTGCATTCCGAACTCATGAACCTTATCGCCCCGATGGGCGGGGGTATGAGCGGGCACGGGAAACTACTTCATTGCGCGGGGTTTACGGGAGGCCTTGGTGCGTTGCCGGTTGGTCCAGGCGGTCCGCAGCGCCCCTTCGAGGACCTCCGGCGATACCTTCGCCAAGTGGACCAATGTCGCGCCGCGCTTGCCCCATCCGTTGGGGACCGGCGAGAAAAGCTCCGGCGCATCCGCCACCATCCCGGCCTGCTGCTCCGGCGTAAGGCACAGCACGCCGCTGCCCTGCTTGGCATAGGCGAGAGTGGCGAAGATGCCTCCGGTGGTGCGGAAATCCACCACGCCGAAGTGCAAACCTTCCACGGTCTCGGGAAGGCTCAGCGCGAGTTTCTTGAACGCGGCGGCGGTCATGCCATTCAATCTATCGCAGCATCACGCGATGCGCTTGGCCGGGTACCACAGGTTGCCGAAGGGGTCGCGGACAATCGCCAGGCGGTCGCCATAGGATTGATCGGCGGGCGCCAGAACGGACGCCGCACCGGCGGCGAGGGCACTCCGGTACACGGCATCGACGTCGCCGGTATAAACGTAGAACGACACCGGAGGCTGATCCGCCTCGCCCATCTCCAGCATGGCTTCCCCTACGCGAATGACGGCGTGCATCACGCGACCCTCGTGTTCGTAGACTGCCATCTCTTCGGCCCCGAAGGCGCGCTTTAGGAAGTCGATCACCGGACGCGCCTTCGCGGGATGCAGGTAAGGCGTGACGGCTTTGAGCCCCTCCGCGATGTAGTTCGGCCCGGGCCGCGTGGCGATGTACCACTGGTTCCCCGCCAGATCCGTGACGAAGGCGGACCGTTCCCCGTAGGGCCGATCCGCAGGCTCGCCGATGCCCGGAGGCGTGGTGATGGCGCCCGCGTCGATCGCGCGGCGATACACGGCGTCGGTATCCTTCACGTAAACGTGCAGCGCCGCGGGCCGCTCCTGCCCGCGCACGGATTCGCCGCTCAGGATCAGCAGATCGGAGTCGGCGATCCTTACCGTGGCCACAAATCCATCGGGACCGTGAGGCGCTCGTGCCGTTTCCTCGGCGTCAAACGTTTGCTTGAGGAACTCGATCAGCCGGTCTCCTTCCGCGACAGTGAGGAAAGGCGTCACGGCGTCGATGGTAAAGGCAGCAGTAGGGCTGGATGCGGTCATGGGTGTCTTCCTTTCGAGATGTTCGCGAAGTCGATCTTTGAAACTCTCTTCCGGGAGATCGCGGAGAACGCCCGCGACCTCGATCAATGCCGCGAACTCGGCATCGGCGGAGGCCTGTGGCGCGCCGCGCAGCAGAGCGTCGATCGCCTGGTCGAACAACTCCATCCGGGCGTCGTCAGACATGCGAGACCTCCATCTGCGCGCGCAAACTCTCAAGCGCGCGGAGCTGAAGCTGCTTCACGGCGCCCTCGCTGCGCCCCAGCTTCCCGGCAATCTCGCGGATGCTCTTCTGCTCGACGAAGCGCATATGAATGACGCGGAACTGGGCTTCCGGCAGCCGGTCGACTAACTGGAACAACATGGCGCTGCGCTCCACCTGAGAATCGACGGCGGCGTCTACCGCAGGCGGAGACTCGCGGCCGGAACGTTTCCAGTGATCTGCCACCACTCGAGCCGCGATTCCCAGCAGCCACGCCGCGAACGGCGCGCCACGCCACTCGAATTTCTGGATCCCGGCCAGAGCCTCGCGGAAAACGTCGGCGGTCAGATCCTCGGCGGCATGCCGGTCTCCCACCCGGCGCGCGACATACGCGTAGACGCGATAGAAATTCCGTTCATACAGAGCCGCGAAGCCTGAGGGGTCGCGCTGGGCGGCCTCCACTAGCAGACGATCGTCGTGCTCTGGCTTCATTTCCGTCCTACTCTATCAATCCGCGCTGGACCTTGAAAAGTTACGCACCGATGATCCACTTTTCTGCGATGGCGCGCGTATAAATATGGAAGCGGAGCTACACTGGAGACCAGGGAGCCGGTATGAAACCCTTGCTGATCATGACGTTAAGTATTTCGAGCGCGTGGGCCCAGCAGCCCCCGGCCCTGCATGCTCGGGAGTTGTTTTACACGCCGCCCGCGGCAACTCAGCCTCCTGCGCAGCCCGATCCACCCAAACCACCTGCTCCGAAAGCTCCTGCTCCGAAGCCGCCCGCGAAGCCGAATCCGTCCACTACCGGTAAGGCCGTACCGAAAACTCCCGGCGCGGGAGAACACTCGGTCGACGTCGCCATGCCCCTCGGGCTCCGCTATAGCATCCTCAAGCGCGGCGCCGACAATCAGTTTTCCGAGGTCGCGGCGGACACCATGTTCAAGTCCGGCGACCGCGTGCGCTTCCAGGTGAAAACCAACACCACCGGCTACCTGTACATCGTGATGCAAGGCTCCAGCGGCACCTGGAAGCTGCTGTTTCCGGCGCAGGAAGTGGCCGGAGGCAGTAACTTAGTCCAGCCCGGCGAGCTTCGCACCGTCCCGCCGGGCGATCGAGGCCAGTTCGTCTTCGACGATCAAGCCGGCACCGAGAAACTCTTCGTCGTGCTGACGCGCCAGCCCGAGCCCGATCTCGACAAGCTCATCTATGCGATGGGCGGTCCGCGAACCACGGCCGAGCCGCGGAACGTGATGGTGGCGGGCAACACGGTGAGCGACGACGTCGTGAATCGGCTGCGCAAAGAAATGGCCTCGCGCGACCTGGTGTTCGAAACCAGCGATCAAGACCCCACCGGCAAGCCCGAGAAAGCCGCGTACGTCGCCAATCCCAGTACCGCGACGGATGCGCGGCTGGTGGTCGACATCTCGCTGCGCCACAAATGAGAGTCGTCCTCTGGGGTGCGCTCTTCGGTCTGGCGCTTCAAGCCCAGGACCCTCAGCGAGTCCGCCTGACGGTGGAACGCGAAGAAGGTTCGGCGTGGAAGCAAACTAATCCCGCGCTGGTGTTCAACTCCGGCGACCACCTGCGCTTCCGCGTCTCCGCCAACTTTGCGGGTTATCTCTACGTGATGAATCACGGGACCACGGGAACCTATGAACTTTTGTTCCCGCGCTCCGACACCGGCAGCGACAACCGGATCGAAGCATCGAAGGAGTACATCGTCCCTGCGTCGCAAGGCTGGTTCAAAGTCAGTGGACCCGCCGGACAGGACGTCGTCTACGTGTTAGTGAGCCCGGTCGAGCTCGCGCACGAATACAAGCCATTGCCTCCTCCGCCGCCGCGTCCCGAACCGCCAGGCTCATTGCGCCCCCGGTGCGACGATTCGATTTTCAAGGCGCGAGGCGAATGCATCGACGACACGGCCGGGGTCCGCCCCGTGAAGCCCGGCGAAGCGCTGCCCTCGAACTTATCCGGAGTCGCCGGTGCGACCCCGCGCGAGTTACTCTTCATGCAGGATCAGGGCGCTTCGGTGCTCTCATCCCCCAAGCCCCTGGCAGGACCGGTGATCTATGAACTCCGCCTCGCGCATCGCTAGTTTCTTCCTCATCGCGGCACTCGCTGTGGCGCAAACCGCGACACCGGCCAAGCCTCGCGATCTCAAGTACGAAGAGAACACGCCCGTCAACGCCAACGCTACGGTCCCGCGAGGCTACGCTCTCATCGTCGGTGTCGCCCAATATAAGAACCTGCCCGCGAAATCGCAGCTCGAATTCTCGGAACGCGATGCCGACTCCATCTACTCCATCCTCATCAGTCCTGAGGGCGGCAACTTCCGGGCGGAAAACGTCCATCGCCTCACTGGCGCGAAAGCCACGCTCGCGAATCTCAAACAGGAACTCGAAGTCTGGCTCCCTAGCGTCGCGAAAGAAGACGATCGGGTCGTGATCTACTTCGCCGGCCACGGCTTCGTTCAAGGCGGCCGAGCTTACCTGGCTCCTTACGATTTCGATCCCACCAAGATCGCCGCCACTGGCTATCCGATGGAGACGCTCGGGAACGTTGTGGGCTCCCGCATCAAGGCCAAGTGGAAAGTCTTGCTTACCGACTCCTGCCACAGCGGAGCGATCTCGCCCGACGCCGACGCGCAGCAGTACAACAAGGCTCTGCTCGATCTCTCGCGAAGCATGTTCTCGCTCACGGCGAGCCGCGACCGCGAGCGGTCGTTTGAAAGCGCCAATTGGGGCGGGGGACACGGCATCTTTACCTACTACGTGGTCAAGGGCCTGGAAGGTGAGGCCGACGAAAACCATGACGGTTTCGTCACCGCCGACGAGCTCGCCGATTACACCTACCGCAACGTTCGCGAAGCCAGCATGGGCCAGCAGAACCCCACCAGCGACCGCGGCAGCTTCGACCCCAACATGACGCTCGCGTACTTGCCCGCGGGACTTCGCACGGGCAACGCTCCTCCGCCGAAGGAAGGCACGCTGGTCTTCGAGAGCAACATGGACGGCGTCGAGCTGCTGGTCGACGGAGTCTCACGCGGCATCGTCGATAAGAACAAGCCTCTGCGGCTCCCCGGGCTGCGTCCGGGCAACCACACCATTCAGGGCGTCAAGATGGGCTACGAGGCGGACGGCCCGCGAGACGAAATGGTCTACCCGGGGCGCGAATCCACGGTGACGATCAAAATCCTGATCGCGCGACGCCGCAATAAGGCCGCGCTCGACGAACTGAATGACGGCCTCAAGGATTACAACAAAGGCTCCGCCGACAATTACCGCAAAGCCGTGGAGCATTTCCAGAGAGCGCTCCAGATCGACCCCAAGTACAGCCAGGCGGAGCTCTATTTAGGCCGCGCCTATAATTCGCTCTTCGACCAGCAGAAATCGCAAGCCGCGTTCCGCAAGGCGATCGAGATCGAGCCCGACTATCTGGAAGCCCGCGTCAGCTTCGCGGGAGCCCTGCTCGATTCCGGCGGCGTCGACGAGGCCATCCGCCAGCTCAACACCGTCACGCAGCGCGATAAAGCGAACGCGATGGCGCTCTATCTGCAAGCGCAGGCGTATCGCATGAAGGAGCTGTATCCGCAAGCCATCGAATCCGCCCGCGCCGCCATCAAACTCACGCCGGCCGTCGCCGAGCCGCACATGTGGCTCGCGGACAGCCTGCGCATGAGCGGCAAGTATGCGGATTCGACGCCCGAGTACATCGAATATCTTCGCCTCAGCAATTTCGACAGCAAGCTCGCAGGGCAGATGAATTACTACGTGCTCGGCTACCTCTTCGGCGTCGGCCACAAGAAGCGAGCCGCCCAAACCGACACGTGGCGAGACCTCCGCAGCCTGGCGTTCTTTGGACTGTGCGACTCCGAACGCAACCAGCAGCACTTCGACACGGCGATCGGCTACTGCCAAAACTCACTCGCCTACGATAAAGCCGATCCTTACACTCACTACGCGCTCGCGCTCTGCTACATGCACCAGGCGCAAGCCTCCGGCAGCCTTGAGACGCTCTCGGCCGCGGACCGCCACTTCCACGCCATGCTGGATCTCAATCCCGATCTCGAAGAGTCCAAGTACGCCCGAGCGAACCTCAAGAGTATCGACACCGCCCTCGCCGCCCGCTAACTTCCCTGCATGCAGCTTCTCTGCGTACAAGCTTGGGGTTATCATAAAACCCATGAAGCTCAGACTTTCCGTTTTCACCCTGGCCGCACTTGTCTGCGCGCCCGTATTCGCACAGGAGCCCGTGGTCGGCGTCGACAACCCGGAGAAACTTTTCCACGATAAAAATAAGAAGCTCGACAAGAACAAGCAGGCCGCGTATCACATCATGCTGGACCTGCTGGAATGCAATCATTGGAACGAAGCCGACAAGTGGCTCACGGAGGCGTACCATCAGCACAATCCCCTGGCCGCTTCGGGCCGCGCGGGAGTAGTCGCGTTCTTCTCCGCGCGCAAGCCGACGCCGCTGCCCGAAAAAATGCAGACCAAGATCGTCGCCGTGGTCGCCGATGGAGATTACGTCACCGTGGTCACGCCGCGCATGGCCGCCGATCCGCGCAATCCCGGCAAGATGTACTACACCACCTGGTTCGACATGTGGCGCTTCGTCGACGGCAAGGCCGATGAGCATTGGGATCCCCAGACGGTTCCGGCTCCGAACCCGAACGCCAAGCAAGCGAAGTAACGTTCGTCTCCGCGCGGAGGCCCGGTTCTGATTGGTTTAGTTAGCGTCGGGCTTCTGCGCGGAATCCACCACCACGGTGGTCGTGGGGACTTTCACGGTGTCGATGCGCAAACCCAACTGCTCGCGCAAAGCCGTTGAAAGATCCGGACCGCCGTTGTCGTCCCAGGTGAGAGTGAAATCGTACTCGCCCGTGAGACCGGTCTTGTCCACGCCAGGTCCGTGACCCAGGGCCGACAGGATATTCATCAACATGACGACAGTGCATTTCTTGGCCTTCATCACCAGAGGGATGCCTGGAGCCGGTTTTCCCAGTTCCTCCCCCTTAGGCCCGGTGAACGCCAACGTCATGTCGCTGGCTTGAGAGGCGCGGAGCTTCGGTCCATTCTTCGCGATGCTCAGGGCAAACCCGGATGTCTCGCTGGACTCATTGTGGAACTTCAACTGGAAGCGCTCCACCAAAAGGTTTTGAAGCATCGTGCGCAGATCTTTTTCGGTAGTCTTGGCCGGATCCTCTGCCTTCGCCTCGACATTAAAACGGAGATCTCCGCGCTGGATCCAATCCGGACCTGTCTGCAGATTGATCATCGAGACGCCGTACGCGATTCCCATCAAGTGGCTTAGGCGGGCGTCCGTAATCACACAGCGTCCGAGTGGAGGAGCTTCGGCCTGCTGCGCGGGAGTGTAGACGGAATCGATCCCGCGGCAGCCTCCTCTGACGCCGTTGCGACCCTCGGGCGCGACCTTCACGGAGGCCACTTCGAACTTCAAGTCCGCCGCCGCCGTCTGCGCGAATCCTAGCGGGATCGCGAAAAGGCTCAAGGCCAGAATTCCGGGAACTCGTGCTTTAGTCATAAAGGCCCTCCCCGTTTCTTTGTCTTTGACTGAGACGAAAAGTTCCCCGAACCTGGGGGGACCAGCTTTTTTATCTTCGCACCAACTTCAACGCGAAGTCGCGCCCCTGTCCGCCCCGAACCGCGAGCCAGATCCACAACATCGCATGGGGCTCCAGCAGCCGGGCATTGGCCAGCGGACCCGCATCGATGGGATCGAACCCCACCGTCCGGGCCAATTCCACGGCCGTCTGTTTCGCCTCCGCATCGTCGCCGCAATAGAACATGGTGATGTGCTCGCCGCCGTACAGCGGATTCTCCATATTGCTATAGCCGGTGGTGTTGAAAATCTTCACCACGCGAGCACCCTTGGCCCACCCGGCCACCATCTCTCCGCCCGACGTCGTCGTTCCCACTTCCAGGCCCGAGAGATCCGGCTTCAGAGGATTCGTGCAATCCAGCACGATCTTATCCGTGAGATTTACAGACTCCAGCACGGCCTTCGTCGCGGACCACGGCAGCGCGACCACCACCACTTCTCCCTCGCCTACCGCGTCATCCACGACTACCGCCTTGGCCCGCGGACCGCAGCGATGCAACAACGCCTTCGCATCCGTCGAGTCCGGATTCCGTACGCCGAAGAACACCTCGTGGCCGTGCCGGGCCCAAGCCTCGCCCAATGCTCCGCCCACATTGCCGCCACCCAGAATCGCGATCTTCATACTGCCATGATACTCGGATGCACAATTTAAGGCGTTCCGCTAGAATAGTGTGGATTCACCAGACTTCAGGAGGTCTTTAGAATGACTCGTTTTGCACTCTTCCTCGCTGCCACCGCTTGCGCCGGCTCTCTGTTCGCGCAAGGGGGACGAGGCGGCGGAGGACCCGTAACTGTCGCTTCGAACCTGAAACAAACCTACAATCAGGTCAAGAACAACATCACCAGCGCAGCGGACCAGATGCCGGAATCCGGCTACGGTTTCATGCCCGAAGGAGAACCCCGCAGCTTCGCCGGCTGGGTGGGCCACGTCGCCGACGTTCAGGCCAACCAGTGCGGCGGACTTGCGGGAACCCCGCTTCAACTCGGTGCGGCGGCCATGACCACCAAATCCGACTTAGTGGCGGCTTTGAAGAAATCGTTCGACGCGTGCGACGCCGTGTTTAACGCGGTGACCGATGAGAATGCCATGGAAGCGTTCGCCGGAGGCCGGGGCGGCCCGCAACCGAAAGCGGTCGCGATGTACGGCATGGTCATCCACAGCAACGAATGCTACGGCGCGATGGCGGTTTATATGCGTCTCCAGAAGTTGACGCCGCCTTCCAGCGCGGGTCGCGGCGGCGGCGGACGCGGAGCCGGCAAGGGCGGTCCCGGTGGCGGTAAGCAGTAGTTAGCGCGAAGCTATTCCCACTCAATCGTGGCGGGCGGCTTGTTCGTAAGATCGTAGAACACGCCCGCCACACCTTCCACCCGCAGTAACTCTTCCACCATCGCGTCGAGCAGATCCTTCTCCATCCGCACCACGCTCGCAGTCATTCCGTCCACCGAATCAATCGGCCGCAGCACCACCGAATCCGGGCGCTCCGCCGTGCCGAAGGGAATCAGTACCACCGGGAACTGCCACACCTCGTCATCGAATCCCGCTTCCTCCGACATCTTCCGCACGATCGCGTCGGCGCGCCGCAGCCGAGCCACGCGATCCGCCGTGAGCGTCGCCGGCAAGGCGCGCATCCCGCCGAGCGGGGCCACTGTCTTCAGCGTCACCACCACTCGATTCACGCCCTCGCTCGCATTCACCTCGCTCGCGTTCACGAGGTGCGCGGCTTCCTCGGCCGTTACGAAATCGTCGATGGCGAGCACGGCCCGATACGTCCGCGAGTCTCCCTGCACGCCGACGGACCGTACCGGCAACACCCACCCGAACTCGGTCTCCTGCGGCGCACCGCCTTCCGCCGCGCACAAACACCGGATCGCCAGCCCCGGCCCAGGGAAAGGATGACGCTCCAGCAGCTCCGCCGGAAGCCCCAACTGGCGCCCCAGCGCGCGCACTTCATCTTTATAGAAAGAACTCAGCGGCTCGATGATCCGCCCTTCGTCGATCAGCTTCTGAATGCCCGCCACCCGGTTATGGTGGGTCTTGATCAGATCCGCTTTCGCGCTGCCGCCGGATTCGATGGTGTCGGGATAAATCGTGCCCTGTCCCAAAATCCATCGCCCGTCGAGATAGTGCTCGCTTTCGAGTATCCGCTGTTGGACGCGCACGAACTCCTCGCCGATGATGTGCCGCTTCTGTTCCGGCTCCACAGACCGCTCCAGCGCCGATAAAAATTGCCCCGCCGCGTCCGCCACGTGGAACGCCCGGGCTCCCAGCGCTTCGAAATTGCGGCGCACAAACTCCGTCTCACCCTCGCGCATCAGGCCCGTGTCGACATAGGTGCCCTGCACGCGCTCCGGACCCAGAGCCTTCAGGCACAGCGTGTACGCAACGGTCGAATCCACGCCGCCGCTCACGAAGAAAAAGATATTTCGATCTCCCGCAATCGCGCGAATCCGCTCTTCTAGCTCCGGCACCTGCGCCGTCGGGTTCCAATCCTGCTCGGCTCCGCAAACGTCTAACAAAAAATTGGAAAGGATCTGCTGGCCGCACGGAGTGTGCGCCACCTCCGGATGAAACTGCACCGCGAAGATCTTGCGTTCTGGCGACGACATCGCCGCGATCGTGCACGTCGGCGTCGAAGCCAGTGCGCGAAATCCCGGGGGCGGGGAAGTCACCAGATCGCGGTGGCTCATCCATACCTGCTGGGGACCGTGGATTCCCCGCAGCAGAGAATCGTTCTGCACGACGTCGAGCTGCGCGAATCCGTACTCGCCGCGCACGCCCTTCTGGACCTCGCCGCCGAGCACGTGCGCGATCAACTGTTGCCCGTAGCAAATCCCCAGCACAGGAATGCCGGACTCGAGCAGTGCCGGATCGATCGCCGGACTCCCCGCATCGTAAACGCTGGAAGGTCCGCCCGAGATGATGATGCCCCGCCGCGCGCCCAATTCGGCGGCAGGCACTTCACTGGGAAACACTTCGGCGTAGACGCCCTGCTCGCGAACTTTCCGTGCGATCAGATGGCAGTATTGTCCGCCGGCGTCAAGAACCGCTATTTGTGCGCGCAATTCGTGAAAGGAGGAGCCGGGCCGACTACCGCGCCGCAGCTACGGTATTGCCGGGCTGTTGCGTCTGCCGCTCCACCAGCAGCTTCTTGGCGTTGTCCAGAAGGGCCTTGGCCTTCGGCAGCGAGCTGATGCCCTGCAGCACGGCCGGGTCCTGTTCGATGGAAACGCGCTGCGAATCCTCGATGCTGAACGCCGTGATGTACATCTCACGCTTCAGCTCCTGCTTGATCCACATGTGATTCGCCGTGAAGTCGGCTTCAGTGAAGTCCATCTTGTTCTTCAACATGTAGTCGTGGAACGCTTCGATGACCTTCTCATCCGGCTCCCAGCCCTTCGGCAGACTCGCATCCGCCTTCGCGCCGAAGTAAACCGCCGAGAAGTTGAACAGCGCCGACTTCCGCAGCACTTCGATCTGGAACTTATTGAACTTGTCCGGCGCGCTGCAATACGGAGCGATGTCTGGGAAACTCACGCAGGTGTAGCGCTCGTCCGGTGTAATGCCGCCGCCGCCGTACACGATGCGCCCGCTGTCGGTCGCCTTCACGTCGGAACTGTTCTTCTGCTCCAGGTTGCTGTGCGTGTAGTAATCCAGGAACGAAATGTTCGAGTAATCGCGTTGGATCAGCCGTCCGCTCGGCGTATAGTAGTGAGCCGTGGTCAGCGCCAGCGCCGTGTTGTCGCCCAGCGGATACACCGTCTGCACCAAACCCTTGCCGAAGGTCGGCTCGCCCAGGATCCACGCCCGGTCATGATCCTGCAACGCGCCGCTGACGATCTCCGCCGCCGATGCCGTATTCCGGTTCACCAGAATCACGATCGGATAGTCCTTGCCCGTACCGTCGGTACGCGTCGAGTACGATTTGTTCGACGACGCCAGACGTCCGTGATGGCTCACCACCACTTCGCCCTTCTTCAGGAAGTGGCCCGCGGTGTCAACGCCCTCGTTCAGCAGGCCGCCCGGATTCGCCCGCAGGTCCAGAATCAGCCCGCGAATGTCCTTCTCGCCCAGCTTCTTCAGCTTGTCGTCGAGTTCCTTGCTGGTATCTTCATTAAAGCCGGTGATGTTCACGTACGCGATGCCCGGCTTGATGAACGTGCCGAACGGCACGCTGGAGCGCGGAATCTGGTCGCGAACAATATTAAAGGTCAGTGGATCGGTGTGGCCTTCGCGCCCGATGAGCACCTGAACCTTCGTGCCCCGCGGTCCCTTTAACAGGTCCGCGATCTCGGTGGTATTCAGGCTGTCCGTCTTCTTGTCGTTGACTTCCAGAATCGTATCGCCCGGCCGGAGCCCGGCCTTGGCTGCCGGAGACGAACCAAAGGGATACTGCACGATGGTCTTGGTGCCGCGGCCGCGCACCAGCATGCCAATGCCGTAGTAATGGCCGCTCTGGTCCTCGCGCAGCTTCGCGTATTCTTTAGGATCGAAGAAGTTCGAGTGCGGGTCCAGCGTGTGCAACATGCCCGGAATCGCGCCTTCGAACAGAGCCTTATCGGGATCTACTTTGTCCGCGAAGTTCGACTCCACGGCGGCGTAGATCTTGGTGAAAGTCTCCCGGCTCTGCGCCGCAGCTTCATCCTGATTGGCGGCGGAAACCCGTCCGCCCATGATTCCCGCGGCAACCGCGCACAACACAATGAAAAGAGGAACGAAAAGGTAGATTCGGCGACGAGTTCGCATCCGCATAGCCTCCAGCCGACTTCAGTATAGCAAGAACTTAATTGGTACCGAGCTTCATCGGGCCGCCAAGCTGCGACGCGCATGGAGGCGCCAGCCGGGGTCTTAATTTACCCGGCCCGCATCCGCCGAACCGCGGCATGATTGCCCGGCTCCATGCGGACCGGCTTGCGTTCGCTGTCCGCCAGGCGCTTCGCCTGGTCGCTCACGCACACCAGGAACATCGCTTGTTTCGCGTTCTTCAGCAGATCGATGATCCGCTCATGCTGGTCCTCGAGGAAAATCGACTTTCCGTCGGTCACCAAGTGCAGGTCCGAAGAAGCTTGCATCACTTCCGCCAGCCGCTTGCCCATCTCGCGTTGCAGGAAGCGCAGCACGCGCCGGATCTTTTGCAGCGAGAATCCCTTGCGCCGCAGTTCCGCGATCACCGTGATCTCGATCACCTCGCCCGGCCCGTACACGCGGCGGTGTCCTTCATGCCGAGGCGAAACCACTTTGCGCTCGTCCCACCATTGCAACTGCCGGAGGCTCACTTGCGCGACCTCCGCCACTTCACTGGAGGAATAGGTCTTTTCGGGGGTCTGGGGCTCAGGACGCGTCTTGCGGGCTTTAAACATGATGGGCTGTTTCCGTTTAATCGGATTCGGGCTTGACCTTTCGATTGTACTCGACTGGAGGGTGGTGTCAATAGGGTCTTCGATCCACCACGCAGGTACTGTGTGGGTGATCATCCCGCGCGATATAGTGTCTACTAAGCCGGAGGATCACGCTTGCCTGCATCCCACACCGTCGACGTTTCTCAAATCGTCGAACGGCAAAAATTCAGCGGCTTTTTTCTCGGCCTGGTGCTGGTTTCCTGGATCATCACTTTCTTTGACGGCTTCGATACCAACGTCAACAGTTTCGCCGCGCCTTATTTCGCCACGCAATTTCACCTCACCAAGATCCAGATCGGCAATCTCGGCAGCATCGGACTCTTCGGCACCATGGTGGGCGGCTTCATCCTCAGCTACCTCGGTGACCGCATCGGCCGCCGCCCCGCGGTCCTGCTCTCTGCTACAACCTTTGGCATCCTCACGCTGTGTTTTTATTTCGTGAACGGATACCAGTCTCTCTTTTTGCTGCGCTTCCTCGATGGCCTCCCGCTCGGCGGACTGCTGCCTCTTGCCTGGGCGCTCAACATCGAGTACTCCCCCCGGCGCTATCGAGCCACCGCCGTGACCGTGAACATGATGGGATACTCGCTCGGCACCGCGCTGGGCGGTCCGCTCGCGAATTACTTGATCCCGGCCTTCGGATGGAAATCCGTATTCCTGTTCGGAGGCTGCGCCTCTCTCCTGGGCGCTGCGCTTCTCGCCGCGTTCCTTCCCGAATCCATCCGCTTCCTCGCCAGCAAAGGCCGCAGCCCGGAGCGCATCGCCGCCATCGTGCGCCGCATCGCGCCGGAGCAGGCTCTTCCCCCCGACCCGAAATTCGTCGTCGCCGATGAAGACTCGCGCGTCAAAGATTTCAAGCCCGCGCTGCTGTTCCGCGGAGAACTCCGTTGGATCACACCCATGCTCTGGCTCGGCTACATTGCCAGTTCGATGGCCGTGTTCTTCATCGTCAACTGGACCCCCCTCGTTTTCGAAGCGCTGAAGTACACGCGCAAGGAAGCCGCCCTCGCGGCATCGATGAACTCCGCGATGGGAGCGCTCGGCGGGCTGCTGCTCATGCGGTTCACCGACAAATACGGCGCTCGGGCCATCACCGTCATGCCCGTCATCACCACCGCGCTCCTGCTCTTCGCCGGCTTCGCCGTCCTCGGCCACACGCCGTTCCTGGTGCTGAGTGCGGCCGTCGGCGCGTTCCTCATCGGGGGACACTTCGGCATGCACAGCGTCTGCGGAATCTTCTACCCCAGCGCCTACCGCGCCAACGGAGCCGGTTGGGCCGTCTCGGTCGCCAAGATCGGCTCGATCGCCGGCCCCGCGCTCGGTGGGATGATTCTTTCGACCTCGCTTCCGGTGCGAAATATCTACGCCGTCCTTGCCGTGTGTCCCGCCGTCTACGCGGTCTGCGTGTACACGGTGGGCCGCATGCACACCCGCATCCTGGGCAGGGAAGAGCTCGCCGCACCGGCCGAGTCCGCTCTCGCCGCGGTGCTCGCGCCAGGGCTAGAATAAGCCTAGGACGTCATGCCCGTAGCGTTAACCACAGCACTCGACCTTCCAGCCGCGCAGTTTCCTCCCCCGCAAGCGTTGGACTCGCGTCGAGTGCGCCGCCGTGCAAGCGAGCGGCGCGTGGTACCAACAGAAACTTGAATTGATCGACGGAGAGTTGATCGACAAAGCAAGACCGAAGCGTCCGCACGTCAACGCGCTCATGAGCGGTATGCACCGCCTGGCTGACGTTTTCGGTCCGTACTACATCAACTTGTCGGCGCCGGTAGATGTAGCGTCGCAGGACAATCCCACCAACGAACCCGAGCCAGACCTTATCATCCTCAATCGCCCGAGCGGTGAATTCAAGTCCAACCCTCAACCCGCCGACATCACCTTGCTGGTCGAGATCTCCGACACCAGCATCCGCTTCGATCTCAACGTGAAAGCCCGGCTCTACGCCCGAGCCGCCATCGCCGAATACTGGGTGCTCGACCTGAACGCCCGCCGCCTGATCGTCCACCGCGATCCCGACCCCGCGGGCTACCGCTCCGTGGTGGCTTACAGTGAATTGGAAAAAGTGGCGCCGCAGGCTGCGTCCACGTCTGAAATCCTGGTAAGCGAACTCATTCCCGCCTGAACGGCTCTTTACGACACCTATCTCTGCACCCGGCGCAGCCGGTACAGTTCCGCGCTCGGTGTCTTTTCCTTCAGCTTCTTCCAATCGTCCTGGACGTTCACCAGCCGCCCCGAAATGTGATTGGACTGCTCCGACGCCAAAAACAAAGCGAGCTCGATCTGCTTTTCGTGCGCCACCCCTCCGGTCAGCCGCACCTGCTGCGCGTCCTCGATCTCGCGCCAGCCCGCTCGCTCGCCCGCCGCCAGAATCTGATCCGTCATGTGCGTGTACGTCCCGCCCGGCGACAAACAATTCACCTGGATGTTGCTGTCGCTCACTTCCTCCGCCAGCGTCTCGGCGAAGCGCACCAGGGCGGTCTTCGTCGCGCCGTACATCGCGAAATTCGGACGCGCCGGGGTCACCCCGCCGCCCGACAAAATCAGGATCTTGCCGGCCCGCTTCTCCAGCATGTGCGGCAGCACCGCACGGCACGCATTCAGCACGCCCATTAGATTGGTCTGCACCACATCCTGCCAGCTCTTCGGATTTGACTCCGCGAACGGCCCGATCGGCCCCAGCATTGCCGCCGCGCAAACCAGCACCGTCGGATGCGCCCCCAGCTGGACCCTCATCCGCTCCACCGCCGCCGATACCTGCTCGTAGTCGCCCACGTCGGCCCGCAGCCGCAGAGCGTTCCCGCCCGCGTGCTCGATCTCCAGGTGGCACAGATCCAGCTCCGCCTTGCTGCGCGCCATCAGCCCGACCCGCGCGCCCTTGCTGGCGAACCCGATCGCCAGCCGTTTTCCGATACCCCGGCCCGCACCTGTCACCAGAACCGGCCCCGTCTTAAATGAATGCACCTTCATCAAAGTAATACAAAACGGGGAAGAAGGGTATATTGCGGGCCGTACTTCTTTAACGCGCCACCAGCATTTCGGGTTCAGCCAGCACGGCCGCGTCCACCATCCGGACCTCCACGGCGAGATCTATCGTGCCGCCGCGGTCCAGCGAATACGATCCCGCGATCCAAGGCACAATCTGCCCCGATCTCGAGCACGCCGTCTCCCGGGAACCCATAAACAGCACCAGGAACTGCCGATCCGTCCACCGCGCGATTAAATCGTTATGCCGGAACTGCGCCGTCAGCCGAGTCCCCGCTTGCCGCGCCACCTCATCCGGCAGTCTCTCGGAGAACACGAACAGCAGCAGCACCGGCCCCTCTCCGCCCGCAGGATACTCCGCGATGCGGCGCTCCATCTCGCGGCGATTCATCAACCCGGTGATCGGATCCGTAATCTCGGCTTCCGACAGCCGTCGCTCCACTTGCTCAAGCTCCTCGCGCATCCGCAGAGCCAGCGACTGCGACTCGTGGGTCATGCTTTCGACGCAACTCAGCAGCCCCGCCGCTTGCAGCCCCACCACCTCCGCCAGATGCTCCGGATCCGCGGGATACTCCGCCGCTTGCATCTGCGTCGCGAATTGCCGCAGCCTCGCGCCGTAGAAATCCTGCCGCTGCGCCAGCGTCCGCACGATCTCTTCCAACCCGGCCAGCCCCCGCCGCAATTCCACCCCATGCCGAGCCACGTACATCGCCGTGCGATCCGCGAACTCCGCCATCTCCGCCTCGACGACCGCCCGGCTCGCCTCCATCGCCTGAGGATTCGCGTCGAACGCCAGCCTCGTCCGCAACCGGCTGATGCGATGCCGGTACGGCCCGCCCACCGCCGGACAAGCCCGCGCCAGAGTCTCCGCGACCGACTGGATGGTGGCCAGATAACAGTTCACCGCGGTATGAAGGGGCTTAAGAGGATCGTCCTCGGGCAAGTTCGTAGACACCTTTACCCCATGCTTATCGGACGAACCGGACGAGCGGAGTAGGGATAGGTGCCGTGGGGGGACGGATCGGACCTTACTGCGACGCCTTAACGAACGTATCCCGGATCAGCTCCTGCTCATCCGGAGTAAAGCTCTGCTCGAATTCCTTGCTATGCAGCCGCGCCCGCCGCCGCACGAAGTTCATGAGCTTGATGTTGCCGATCTCCTGCGTCACCGCCGCCTTCCGTTCCGGCGTCAGGCTGTTCAGGAGGTCCAGTCTCCGCAGCCGCAAGGCCCGCTCCTCAGCCGGAAGTTTCACCAGATTCTCCAGTTGCGTCCGCCGGGCCTCGGGAAGCTGCGAAAGAAACTGCTCCCGCTCCTCCGGAGGCATCTGCATCAGCAACTCCAACTGCTGCCGAGGAGTCAGCTTCGGGCCGACCCACTTCTTGGCCTGCTTGGCCGCCTTCCTCTGTGCAGGCGTGTCCTGCGCCAGCGCCGGGAAAGACCCCGCCGCCAGCAGGAACACACTCACGCAGATGGAGCCAAGGAATCTCAAAAGAATTCTCTCAATTGAATCGACGGAATCGGCCAGTCTCCGGGTTACACGGGGAGCCCTACAGAGGCTTCCGCGTGTTCGGAGACGCCGGACTCAACAGATCCAGATCGTCCAGCGCCTGCTGGACCTCCTGAATGTTGATCTGCTCCACCTGCGCCGCAGGCCCCGCCGGGGGCTCGACCCTAACGGCCGGGCGCACCGCGAACATCACGGCAGCAGCCGTAGCCACAGCGGCGATCGAGAGCACCGGCTTCCACATCCGATAAAACCACGGCTCCGCGTCCGCCTGCGCGATCCGGGCATACAGCCGGGCATCGAAGTCCCGTGAGACCTCGATCGGCTTCCACTCCCCCAGCGTCTGCCACAAGCTCCGTTGCGCATCCACCAGTTCGCGGCACTCGGCGCATTCCCGAATGTGCCCCTCGAACTCCGCCGCCCGAGCCGGATCCAGCGCCCCGGCGCAGTAGTCCATCAGGACCTCGCCGCCTGCTTTGTCCTTAACGATGCAGTTCATAAATTCCCTCGTATAAGTTACGCCAGGTGGGCCAATCGCGCCCGCAAAGTTTCATACGCCCGGAACAGCAGCGACTTGACCGCCGACTCCGAGCACCCCAGGCTGCACGCGATCTGTCCGTAGTCCAGACCGTCGTATTTGTGCATCAGCACCGCCGCCCGTTGTTTTTCCGGCAGCGTACCGATCGCCTGCCGGATCTCCTGCACCTTCACATCCCCAACCATCGCCTGCTCGACGCTCACCTGCTGGTCCGCCACTTGCCGCTCCACGCCATCCAGCAGTTCGTCGCTGAGGCTCTCCTGCGACCGTTCCTTCTTCCGGTCCCGAATCGAATTCAGAGCCAGATGCGTCGCGATCCGGAACAGCCACGTCGTGAACTTCGCTGTCGGCTCATACGTCTGCCGGCTCCGGTACACCCGCAGGAAAACTTCTTGCGCCAGTTCCTCTGAAACGGCCCGGTTCTGGACCATCCTGTGCAAGAAGTTCACCACGGGGCCGCGATGCCGCTCCAGCAGTAGCGCGAAGCTGATCTCATCGCCTTCGCGGACGCGCAACATCAATTGAGCGTCTCGTTCCAGGGCTGCCATCGCCTCCATGTCTTCTCTAACCCGTGATTTAGAAGAAGGTTGCGGCGTGAGCCAGGGCACCGGACTACTCCCCTTTGAGCGACCGCTCCATAAGCTCCCGCAAAGCGGCCTGTGGACTCTTGTCCTGATGAAGAACCGCGTGCATCTGTTCCACGATCGGCAGATCCACCTTGAACTTCTGCCCCAAGGCCATCGCTGCGTCGCAGGTCTCCACGCCCTCGGCCACCATCTTCGTTGATTCCAGAATCTCGCGCAGCGTGCGCCCACGCGCTAACTCAATTCCCACCATGCGATTGCGGCTTAAATCTCCACTACAAGTTAAAACCAAATCCCCGAGCCCGGCGAGCCCCGCCAGCGTCTCCTTCTGCCCGCCCATCGCCACCGCCAGCCGAGTAATCTCCGCCAATCCGCGAGTAATCAACGCCGCCTTCGTATTGTTCCCCAGCCCCAGCCCGTGGCAAACCCCGGCCGCAATCGCGACCACGTTCTTGAGCGCCGCCCCCACCTCGACACCCACCGGATCAGGATTCGTGTAAATCCGCAAACTTCCGCTCGAAAACGCTGCCTGCACTTGCTTTGCGACATCCAAGTCGGCTGACGAAACCGCCACCGCCGCCGGCTCTCCCGCCGCGATCTCCCGGGCGAACGTCGGCCCCGAAAGCACGGCGATCTTCGGCGCGAACCGTGTACCCACCACCTCGCCCGCCACCTCCGACATCCGCAGCAACGAAACCTTTTCGATTCCCTTCGTTGCGCTCACCAAGATCATCGAAGAATTCAGGTAAGGTAGCATCGCCGAGTACAAGCCCCGGGCATGCTGACTGGGCATCACACCTAGAACAAAATCCGCACGGTGGAGCGCCGCATCCAGCTTGGCGGTCATTGCGACATTCGCAGGCAATTGAAATCCAGGAAGATAGGCGTCATTCTCGCGGGTCGCCTCGATCCGCTCCGCCAGCTCCGCCTCGAAAATCCACAGCCCGACCGACTCAAACCTTCGCGCCAGCGCCAGAGCCAGCGCCGTCCCCCAACTGCCCCCTCCAATAATCGCCAGCTTCACTTGGACCACCGGAAGACGTTCTCCGTCCCCGCGCGAATCCGGTCCAGATTCCCCCGGTGCCGATAGACAATAAACCAGCCCGCGACGATGGATGCCGCCAAGAGTTCAGGCGAAGGATGAAGGATGAGCCACACTCCCAGTGGAAACGTTCCCGCCGCCACAACCGATCCCGCCGAGATGTAGCGCGTACTCGCCACTACTGTGAAGAACAGGATCGCCACCGCGAGCAACGGCAGCGGCGTCAGATACGCGAACGCTCCGACGAAACTCGCCACTGCCTTCCCGCCCTTGAACCCCAGGAACACCGAGTAGGAATGTCCCGCCATCACCGCCAGAGCCGCCAGGCTTGTCCAGAGGGGCGATCCGTTGGTCAGCCAGCTGGCCAGCCACACCGCCGCTAAGCCCTTCAAGATGTCCAGGATCAGCGTCGCGATTCCCAGCCCCTTCCCGCTGGTCCGCAGCACATTGGTAGCGCCAATGTTGCCGCTGCCGGAAGCACGAACGTCCTTTCCGCTGGTGAGCTTGACCAGCAGGAATCCAAAGGGAATGGCCCCCAGCAAATAAGCCGCGATCGTTGTAAGCAAACCCGTGAGCATAGCGATTTACAGGTGATACTCCTGAAGCCTCGTGTACTTTCCCGCCGCCGAGAGAAATAAGCTGAACGACGACACCGCAAACGACCCAAACTCCGTCGAAGCGACCGCGTCCACTCTCTTCCTCAATTCCTCCACCGGAACGGGCTTGCGCCGGCGGGCCAGCGTCAGGTGCGGCTGATACTCCCGCTCCTCCCCCGGCACTCCGATCGCGGCCATCGCCTCATCCGTCGATTTCGCCAGCGCCGCCAACTCCGGCCCGGCCTCGACGCCCGCCCAAAACACCCGTGGATTCCGCGAGTTTGGGAACCAACCTAATCCTCTTACGGAGACCTGAAAGCCCGCCTTCCCCGTCACTCCCATCAGCGCTTCCTTGACCACATCCAGCCGCGTGTCCGGCCACTCCCCGATGAACTTCGTCGTCACGTGCAGGTTGTCCGCCGGACTCCAACTGAGCTTCGCCGCGGGCCGAAAATCCTCCAGCAGTTCCGTCAAACGAAGCTTCACCTCCACCGGGATCTCGATCGCTGTGAACAATCGCATAGGGGATAATTTGACAAGCTCCTAGTGTACTCCGCAAGCGCCGATTTGTTGTACACTGTACCTCGATATGAAAAAATTCATTCCGCTCTTCTTCACCGGAGCTATCGCTTTGTGGGCCGCCGACTTCTGGACGAAACCGTACACCGAATGGACCGACAAGGACATCCAGAAACTGATGCTGGATTCGCCGTGGGCCAAGAAAGTCACCGTCGCCATGCCGACGGGAGGCTTCGGCGGTCCTTCGGGCACCCCGGCCGCCGGCGGTGGTGGCGGGGGCGGACGCGGCGGCGGGGGCGGCGGACGCGGCGGCGGTGGTCCGCAGGGCGGTGCGGGAGCCGATCCCGGAATCGCGGGTGATGGTGGAGCGCCCGCCGGTGGCGGAGGAGGCACGCCGGAGTTGAACCTGATCGTCCGCTGGCAGACCGCGATGACGGTAGAACAGGCGCTGGTCAAGAGCCAGTACGGATCGGAAGCCGCGACATCGCCGGATGCGCAGAAGCGCCTCCAGCCGCAGACCGAAGCCTATGTGATCTGGATCGCCGGACTCTCCGGCGCCATGCGCCCCCGCGATGACGCCGGGAAGAAGGAGCTTCTCGCCGCGACCACTTTGAGCGCCAAGGACAAGGATTCCATCGTGGCGCAAGACGTTGTCTACGGTGGGGCCGGACGCGGCGGCAGCTTCGAAGCGCACTTCATCTTCCCCCGCAAGACCGCCTTCACCGCGGACGACAAGGAAGTCGATTTCGCCACGAAGTTCGGCAAGACCGTAGTCAAGACCAAGTTCAAGCTGAAGGACATGGTGGTCAACGGCAAGCTCGATCTATAAACCGGACCCTCTTCCGCGACGTTTCTACGCCCGCCCTGCCGTCGAGGTAGCGCGGGCGCTCCTCGGCACCTATCTGGTGCATGGAGACGCCGTTGCCCGTATCGTCGAGACGGAGGCCTATCTGGGCCTTTCCGACGCCGCCTCCCACGCCTTCCGCGGCGTCACTCCTCGCACGAAAGTGATTTTCGGGCCGCCCGGCCATGCCTACGTCTACTTGATCTACGGCATGTACCACTGCTTGAACATCGTAGCCGAACCGGAAAATAGCCCCGGCTGCGTGCTCATCCGCGCAGTCGAAATCCCGGGCCATCCCCCGGAGTCCGGAAAAGGTCCCGGCCGCCTCACCCGAGCCCTCGACATCAACCTCCGCCAAAATGGAGCCGATGTCACCCGGGGCGCTTTCACGGTCCACGCCCCCTCCCGCCCGCCGAAGTTCGACGTCGGAGTCTCCCCCCGCATCGGGCTCCGCGACAATGCCGACTGGCCCCTGCGCTTCTTTGTCGCCGGAAACCACAGCGTGAGTGGTCCGCGGTTCTTGAATCAAGTCTTCGGAAAGCAGCTTGAAAAAAATCAGCCCTGAGGGCCGCTCCTCCGACGTGGCGGCCCCCAGGGCTGTTGTACTGCTCGCTTGACTTCCTGAGAATGCCAGAATTTCCGCGCCTTGAACACCCCAAACTGGCTAGTTTTGTACTGGCCGTGATATACCGGACTAGTAGGACGCCATAACCTGGTCTGGACTAAGCTTGGTCCGGACTCCGCATCAGCCCCGCCCACACCAGGACCCCCGCCGCCGGAGCCACCGCCGCAATCCCGAATGCCACGCCATACCAGTGCAGATCGAACAACTTCCCGATCCCCGGCATTGCCACGCCCACCAGTGCCGACCATGCTCCCGACGTCAAGCCCGCGATCAACCCCGAGTACCGCGACGGATACATCCGCGTAGCCTGCGCCACGCTCCCCATCATGAACCCCGCGCACAGGAACATCGCGAAAAACATCAGCGCCAGCGTCGCCGGAAGCGTCCTCAGCAGCGGAGCCGCCGCCAGGCTCAGACTCAGCACCGCTAATCCGCCATACAGCTTCCCGAGCGAGCCCGAGTAGCGGTCCACAATCCAGCCCCAGAAGAAGTATCCCGTCTCCCACCCTAGCGGAGGAATCCACAGCACCTTCCCGATGGTCGTCTGCGGCAATTGCAGCACTTGGCTCAAATACAGCGACGCCTGATAAATCACGAAACCTAGCGGAAACGCCCCCAGCGCATAAATCGCCATGAACGCCCAGATCCGCCGGTCCGTCCACCGCATCTCCGCCTTTTCAACCTCAACCGTCGCGGCCCGCAGCTTCTCTCCTCGCGACAACAACCCCCAACCCGCGAGCCACAGCGCACCCACCGCTCCCGTAAACCAGAACGCCCCGCGCCATCCGAACGCCGCCGCGATCGGAGTCACCACCAGCGGAGTAATCAGCGCCCCCAGCGAACCTCCGCTATACGCGAGCGCCGTCCCCCGCGCCCTCATCTCCGCCGGAAGCGTCTGCACCACGGTCCGCAGCCCGCCGGGGAACGTCGCGCCCTCGCCGAACCCCAGCACCGCGCGAGCCAGCCCAAAGCTCCCGATCCCCGCCGCGAAAGCGTGCGACACCGACGCCAACGTCCACAACGAAACCGAAGCCGCCATCCCGCGGCGCACGCCCACTTGGTCGAGGATCCACCCCCACACCGGATTTCCCACGGTGTAAGCGATCGAGAACGCGAGAATCACCCACCCATACTGCTGATTGGTGAGATGCGTCTCCTTGAGAATCGTTGGAGCCAGCAGAGCCAGCGTATTCCGGTCAATGTAGCTGATCACGGAGACCAGCAGCATCGAAAGAGCGGGAACCCAGCGCACTAATCGCGCCTAGTCAATCGGATTCGTCCCGAACACCGACAGCTCCGGCGTGAACCCGCGATCGTTCATCTCCAGCACCGCCTTCACCATGTGCGCGATATCCTCGGGCCGCAGCTTGCTGGGATTGTCCTTCGTCGTGAATCCCGACGCCGCGCCGAAGTTCGTGATCACCTCGCTCGGATTCACCAGGAACACCCGGATATTATGCTTCCGCAACTCCGCGCGCCAGCATTCCGTCATCCCGCGCAGCGCGAACTTGCTCGCATAATACGCCGTCCCGTTCGGAGCCCCCCGCAGCGACGCCGTCGAGGAAATATTCACCACGTTGCCGCGCTTCCGTTCCACGAAAATCTTCGCCGCCGCCCGAGTCATGAGCATCGGCCCCGTCACATTCGTCGCGAACGTCTCTTCAAACCCCTTCAGTTCCAGGTCAAGCAGAGGCTTGAACACCCCGCGGCCCGCATTGTTCACCAGAATATCCAGATCGCCGAACTTCTCCAGCACCTCGCGATACGTCCGTTCCACGTCGGCCTCTTTTGAAACATCCGCGTGAATCGGATGCGCGCCCAGAGCCTTCGCGGCCTCCATCAGCCGGTCCTTCCCGCGAGCCGTAATCGCCACGCGCGACCCCGCGTCCACCAGCATCTTCGCGATCCCGTACCCGATGCCGCTGCTGCCTCCGGTCACCAGTGCTACTGCGTTCTTCAGATCCATGAGCGCAAGTCTACCGCACTAATTCTCGGTAGGCATCTTCTCCACGTGATCCACCACCAGCATCTCGATCGCCTCCTTCCGAGCCTCCAACTCCAGCCCCAGCGCCTTCACCGCACCCTTGAAATCCAGCAAGGGCATGGCGCCGATTCCCAGTTCCGGATCGCGGCTGACATCCAGGTCCATATCGTATACGCCCGTCAGATTCGTCATATCGATCACCGGCCGGTCCACATACGGACCCATCGCGAACGCCAGCGCCGAAAGATTGCTAATGGTGTGGATGTGCGAAATTCCACGCGGATCCACCGCCGTCCCTTTGAAAAGCATCGGCGCCCCCGCCGCCGCTTCCTTCAGCCGCGGCCCGTTCTTGCTCACCACGAGAGCATAAAACGCGCGATCCCTCATCTCCCGGTGCACCGCCAGCTTGAAGCGATCCTTCAACAGCGCTTGCAGCATCTCCGGCATCTGCGCCTCCGTCGCCCCCGCCGGAATCTTCGCCTGGACGTCGAAGAACGGCCGGCTGCGAGTCCACTCCGGCGCGTCCAGCTCATATTGCTTCAGCCGGTACGCGTTCATGATGAGGCTGGCCAGCGGTGACGACCCGATATCCACGCGCCCCGCATCCACCTTCAGCCCGATATGCGCTTTCCCCGACTGGAGGTCTTCCGTCGTGTACGGGACCGCCGCCTTAACACTGGCGACTTCAAACGTAGGCGACTGCGCGAGCACCGGCAGCACCGCGACGAGCATCGAAAGTACGAAGACCTTAGTGGTTTGCACGTCTTTCATTGAATCACAAACCCGTTGTGCTAGCCTGAGGTCGCATGAGCCAGTCCGCAGCCCTTCTGAGGACCACTCCCCTCCACGCCGTGCATCGCCGGATGGGCGCCAAGATGGTCGATTTCGGCGGCTGGGACATGCCCGTGCAGTACTCCGGAGTCCTGGAAGAGCATCGCGCCGTCCGCGAGCGCGTCGGCCTCTTCGACGTCAGCCACATGGGCGAAATCGAAGTCCGCGGCCCCGATGCCCTGAAGCTCGTCAACGCCGTCACCACGAATGACGCGTCGAAGCTCCGCCTGGGTCAGGCGCAATACTCCGCGCTGCTCTACGCTCACGGAGGCTTCGTCGACGACATCCTGGTCCACAAGGTAGCCGACGATCATTTCTTCCTCTGCGTCAACGCTTCGAATCAAGACAAGGACTTCAGCCACATCGCCGCCCACAACCGCACCGCTGCGACCGTAGAAAACGCCGGTGACCGCTACGCGCAGCTCGCCCTCCAAGGCCCCCGAGCCCTCGCGACGCTTCAAAAGCTCACCCAAGCCGATCTCGCGGCGATCCGCTATTACCACTTCCTCGACGCCGAAGTCTCCGGAGCACCAGCCCGCATCGCCCGCACCGGCTACACCGGAGAAGACGGCTTCGAGATCTACTTCGCCCCTTCGCAAGCCGAGCGCCTGTGGAACGAACTCCTCGACGCCGGAGCCGACTTCAACATCAAACCCTGCGGACTCGGAGCCCGCAACACCCTGCGCCTCGAAGCCGGAATGCCGCTCTACGGTAATGAAATCCATGCGAGCATCACCGCCGGGGAAGCCGGCCTCGACTGGATCGTCAAGCTCGACAAAGGCGATTTCCTCGGCCGCGAAGCATTGCTCCAACGCCGCGAGAGTGGACTCACCCGGAAACTCGTAGGCTTCGAAATGACCGGCCGGGGCATCGGCCGCGACGGCTACGAAGTCTTCGTCGACGGCGCGCCCGCGGGCTGGGTCACTAGCGGAGGCCCCTCCCCCACGCTCAACAAGAACATCGGATTCTGCTACCTCCCGCTACCGTTTACACAAGTGGGCCGTACCATCCATATAATGGTTCGCGGAACGGCGGTACCCGCGGCGATCGTGCCCACTCCCTTTTACAGGCGGCCTCAATGACCAACTACCCCGAAAACTTTCGCTACACCAAAGAGCACGAATGGGTGCGCGTCGAAGGCGATGCCGGAACCGTCGGCATCACCTTCCATGCGCAAAAAGAACTCGGCGATATCGTGTACGTCGATCTCCCCAAAGTCGGCGCGAAGCTCGAACAGGGCAAGAGCATGGGTTCCGTCGAATCCGTGAAAGCCGTCAGCGATCTCTTCTCGCCGGTCTCCGGCGAAGTCACCGCCGTCAACGAAGCCCTCGCCACCGCGCCCGAAAAGCTCAATGCCGATCCGCACGGCGAAGCCTGGCTGATCAAGATGAAGCTCTCCGCGCCCGACGAAGCCGCCGCGCTGCTTTCCGCCGCCGACTATCAAGCCTACGTAGGAGCCGAGTAACCTGCGCTATCTTCCGAAGTCCGATTCCGAGCGCCGCGAGATGCTCGATGTATTGGGCCTCGCCCGGCTGGAAGACCTCTACGCGCACCTTCCCCCCGCCGTCCTGCTCCATCGCGACTTGCAACTTCCTCGCGGCAAGAGCGAATACGAGATCGCCGATTACTTCCGCGCCCGCGGCTCTGAAAACGCCAACGGCTTCGCCAGTTTCCTCGGAGCCGGCGTTTACAATCACTACCGCCCTGTGCTGGTCGATACCGTAGTCTCGCGCGGCGAATTCCTCACCAGCTACACGCCGTATCAGGCCGAAATCTCGCAAGGCACGCTCACCAGCATCTTCGAATTTCAGACGATGCTGTGCCAGTTGACCGGCATGGATGTTGCCAACGCCTCGATGTATGACGGTTCCTCCGCCACGCCGGAAGCCGCGCTCATGGCGCGCCGCATCACCGGCCGCAGTCGTATCCTTGTAGCCCGCACCGTGCATCCGGAATATCGCGAAGTCCTGCGCACCTACACGAAATACGAAAACATCGACGTCGACGAAATCGACTACGACCCGGACTCCGGCGCGCTCGATCTCGCGCAACTCGAACAGAAGTGCGACCAGACCGTAGCCGCGGTTCTCATCCAGTCTCCCAACTTCTTCGGTGTCCTGGAAAACACCAAACAAGCCGCCGCCATCGCCCACGCCCAAGGGGCGCTTCTTGTCTTCCTGTTCACCGAAGCCGTCTCGCTCGGCTTGCTGGAGCCTCCGCGCGACGCCGACATCGTCGCCGGAGAATTGCAAAGCTTCGCCATCGCCCCCAGCTACGGAGGCCCCTACGCCGGAGTCCTCGCGTCAAAAGAAAAATACATGCGCCAGCTTCCTGGCCGCCTGGTCGGCGAAACCAAAGATTCGCGAGGCAACCGGGCCTTCTGCCTCACGCTCTCCGCCCGCGAACAACACATCCGCCGCGAAAAAGCGACGTCCAACATCTGCACCAACCAGGCCCTCATCGCCCTCATGGCGACGGTCTTCATGACGGTCTACGGCAAGGCCGGCCTGCGCGAGCTCGCGTCGCAGAATCTTTCGAAAGCCCACTACCTGGGCGCGAAACTCAAGCGCCGCTTCACCGGACCCTACTTCAACGAATTTGTCGCCACCGTCGATGACCCCGCCGCCTTCAACCGAGCCCTCGAAGAAAACAAAATCATCGGCGGCCTCCCGCTGGGCCGCTTTTATCCCGAACTGAAAGGCTCCCTGTTGCTCTGCTGCACCGAAATGTCCCTTCGTCAGCATATGGATCGCGTCGCAGAGGAAATGGCCGGATGATCACCAAAGTCCGCCAGCATCCCAGCCAGAACGAACCTCTGCTGTTCGAGATCAGTTCTCCGGGCAAGCACGCCTACCAGCTTCCCGATCTCGACGTGCCCTCGGTCGATCCCGCCGAAGCGCTCGGAGCAACGAACGTCCGCGCCGAGATCGAAGGCTTCCCCGAAGTCAGCGAAGTGGACGCCATCCGCCACTTCACGCGACTCTCCACCTGGAACTACGCGATCGACCTCGGCCTCTACCCGCTCGGCTCCTGCACCATGAAGTACAACCCACGCATCAACGAAATGGTCGCGCGCACCGAAGGCCTCTGCTGGATCCATCCCTATCAGCCCGATTCGCTCTCGCAAGGCGCCATGGAGATTCTCAATACGCTAGAGCAAGCGTTACTCGAGATCACCGGCATGGACGCCGTCACTCTCCAGCCCGCCGCCGGAGCTCACGGCGAACTGACGGGCATGTTGCTGGTCCGCGCCAAGCACGAAGCGTCCGGCAACCCGCGCCGCTCCGTCATCATTCCTGATTCCGCGCATGGCACCAACCCCGCCACTGTCCGCATGGCCGGCTACGAAGTCGCGAACATCGCTTCCAACGACCGGGGCATGCTCGACACCGCCGCGCTGGAGCGCATGGTGGACGACAACACCGCCGCCCTGATGCTCACTAACCCGAACACCGTTGGCGTGTTCGAAGAACACATCGCGGACATCGCGCAAATCCTCCACGCCAAAGGCGCGCTGCTCTACATGGATGGCGCAAATATGAACGCACTCGCCGGCATTGCCCGCCCCGGAGACTTCGGCGTCGACGTGATGCACCTCAATCTGCACAAAACATTTTCGACCCCTCATGGCGGCGGCGGACCCGGCTCCGGCCCCGTAGCCGTAAAGCAGCATCTGGAGCCCTTTCTCCCCACCCCTCGCCTCTCTCGACTAAACGATTCCTGGCGCTGGACCCATGACCGCCCGAACTCCATCGGCCGCGTCCGAGCCTTCTACGGAAACTTCGGCGTCCTGGTCCGGGCGCTCGCCTACATTCAGGCCCACGGTTCCGGCCTCAAACTCGCGACACTCGACGCCCTGCTCAACGCCAACTACCTCCGCAAGCTGCTCGAGCCCGCGTATCAAATCGCCTACGCCGCCCCCAGCATGCACGAATGCGTCTTCAGCGACTCGCGCCAAGCCGCGCACGGCGTCAACACCGGAACCATCGCCAAGCGCCTGATCGACCACGGCTTCCACCCCTACACCGTGAGCTTTCCCCTCATCGTACACGGAGCCCTCATGATCGAGCCGACCGAAACCGAAGGCAAACACGAGCTCGACCAATTCGCCGAAGCCTTAATTGCGATCGCTCAAGAATCCGAGCAGGACCCGCAACTCGTCCTCACCGCTCCCCACAGCACCCGCACCTCGAAAGTCGACGAAGTCGGAGCCGCCCGCAAACCCATCCTTAAGTGGACTCCTACCGCTGGCTCGCCTCCCCCCGCGCGACCCTCCGATTAAACTCCTGCGACTGCCCCCGCGCCACCGACAATGACTTCCACGCCTCCGCACGAAAATGTTTCGCCAGAAACACAATCTGCCCCGCATGATACGTATAATGCGCCAGCTGCCGGTTAATCGCCTGCATCACCGAATGCGCCTCGCCCCGAATCGTGATGCGTCGCGATAAATCCTCCTCCGTCAGCGGCTCCAACTCCCGAAACACGCACGCCCAGCCTTCCTCCCACAGAGCCATCAACTCCGCCCGGCTCCGCGGAGGATCCACAAACTCCGCATCCCGGTCCCTCGTCGCGCTTTCCCCGTCGCTCACCAGAAAATTCGGCCACCGTGACCGCATGTTTCCCGTCATATGCTTCACAATCGTCGCGATCGAATTCATCTCCGCGTCCAGGGTCTCCACTAGCTGTTCGTCCGTCAACTGAGCCATCGCCCGTTCCGCCAGATCCTTGTAATAGCGGAACAGCGACAACGCGTCTGTAAGATAGGAAGTAGTGAATTCCAGCGCCATACTCTCGATTATCAACCCCTTAACCGCGTGAACCTAGAACCCCTGCGGCGCATCCTGCCCTACACCGCCATCGCCATCGCGCTCGCCGCGATCTACTCCGGCGCGACTCTCTACTCCCGCTATACAGACGCTCGCGACGCCGACCAACGCGCCAAAGCCCGCGAAGCCGCCACCAACGAGAAGATCGTAAAAATGTTCGGCGGTGACGACCTCACCATCCTCTCCTTCGCCGCCGAGCCCGGCCTGATCGCCCCGGGCGAAAAAGTGGAAATGTGCTACGGAGTCTCCAACGCCGCCACCGTCAAAATCGAGCCCGACGCCCCACCTCTCAAGCCCGCCGTGACGCACTGTTTCGAAATCCGTCCGCGAAAAACCACCCGCTACACCCTCACCGCTGCCGACGCGCAGGGCCACCACAAGGAAGGCTCCCTCACCATCCGCGTCGAGCAACCCGCTTCTACGCCAGCGTCAGATTCGCCTGCGCCTTAAGCGTCGAATCCGCAAACTCCCGCCGCCCGAGCTTCGGAAACGCCGCCGCCGCGATCATCGCCGCATTATCCGTGGAAAGCCCCGGAGCAGGGAAGTACACCGGATACCCGAACCTGCCGCCGCCCACCGCCGCCCGCAATCCCGTATTGCACGCCACCCCGCCCGACACGATCACGCTCCCCGCGCCGATCTCCTCCGCCGACCGAGCCGCCCTTCGCAGCAACTCCTCGATGACCGTATGCTGGAAACTCGCCAGCACATCCAGCGTCGCCCGCGGAGTCAGGGCCAGCCACTCCTCCTTCGACGGAGCATGATTCTCCGCCAGCAGCCTCTTCCGCGCTGCCACCTCCGCCGCCATATCCCGAGCCTCAAACCACCGCAGCACCGCCGTCTTGATCCCGCTAAAACTAAAATCCAGCGTGTTGCCCTTCATCTTGGCGAGCGTAAACCGCACCGCCTTCGGGTTCCCATACGGAGCCAGCATGTCCACAACCGGCCCGCCCGGATACCCGAACCCCAGCAGCTTCGCCACCTTGTCGAAAGCCTCCCCCGCCGCATCGTCGCGAGTCTTTCCCAGCAATCGATACCGAAACCCCTCCCGAACCTCGAACAAATTCGTATGCCCCCCGCTCACCACCAGCGCCAGCGCCGGATATTCCACCGGATTCTGGCTCGCCACCGCATGAACATGCCCCTCGATGTGATTCACCGCAATCAGCGGCACTCCGCTCGACATCGACAGAGCTTTCGCGTAAGTGATCCCTACCAGCAGCGATCCCACCAGCCCCGGCCCCTGCGTCACCGCGATAGCGTCGAGATCCGCCAGCCGCGTCCCCGCTTCCTCCAACGCCATCCGCACCGCCGGCACAATCGCCCGCAAATGTTCTCGCGAAGCCAGCTCCGGCACCACGCCCCCGTAGCGAGCATGCGTGGCCATCTGCGAACTGATTACCGACGACAAAATCCGCGACCCGTCCTCGACAACCGCCGCCGCTGTCTCATCGCAAGAAGATTCAATCCCGAGGATCCTAGCCACCCATTCTCCTAACCATCCCAAACCGAACGGCCACTCCCCCAAACCGAGCCGCGACAGTAATGGAGCGGCCTTCCGCCCCCCTGAAAACACCTCGACCACGACCCACCATTCGTTAGTCTAAAGGAGTGTTCCTGTCCGACTTCGATTTCCCTCTCCCCCCCGACCTCATCGCCCAGCAGCCCCTCGCCGACCGCTCCGCCTCCCGCATGCTCGTCCTCCACCGCTCCGCCGCCACCTGGCAGGACCGCACCTTTCGCGATTTCCCCTCCTACCTCCACCCCGGCGACTGCGTCATCGTCAATGACTCCCGAGTCTTCCCCTCGCGCCTGCTCGGCCGCCGCGAACACGGCACCGGCGAAGTCGAAGTCTTCCTCACCAAGCCCCTCTCCCCCGACCACCTCACCTGGACCGCCCTGGTCCATCCCGGCCGCAAAATGCGCACCGGCGAGCGCATCGTCTTCACCCCCGAACTCTCCGCCGAAATCCTCGGCCGAGGCGAACGTGGCGAACGCACCGTGCGCTTAGAACCAAAAGGCGACGTCTACGACGTGCTCGACCGCGCCGGCCACACCCCGCTCCCGCCCTACATCAAACGCCCCGACACCACCCAGGACCGGGAGCGCTACCAAACCGTCTACGCCCGCGAGCGAGGCTCCGTAGCCGCCCCCACTGCCGGTCTCCACTTCACCCCCGAAATCCTCGCGCAATGCCGCGCCGCCGGAGCCGAAATCGCGAACGTGACTCTCCACGTGGGCCTTGGCACCTTCCAACCTCTCCACACCGAAGTCCTGGAAGAAGTCCACCTTCACAGCGAGTCTTTCTCCATCCCCCCGTCAACCCAAAGCGCCCTAGCACGTGCAACCCGCAAGATCGCCATAGGCACCACCAGCGTCCGAGCCATTGAAAGCGATCCCTCGCGGAACGAGACGGAAATCTTCATCTCCCCCGGCTACCAATTCCGCAACACCGACGTGATGCTGACCAACTTCCATCTCCCCAGGTCCAGCCTCTTCGTCCTAATCTGCGCCTTCGCAGGCCGCGACCTAGCCCAAGCCGCCTACCGCCACGCCGTAGCCGAGCGTTACCGCTTCTTCTCCTATGGCGACTGCATGCTCATCGTGTAGCCCCCGACTGTAAGGGAAGGGACCTTCGCTCGATCAAACCCATCTCCCGCCCCTCGCCCTCCTACCCTCAACCCTCCCCCCACTCAGCAATCCCTCCTTCCGAGCCGCGACAGCAATGGAACCGTAACGCACCCCCGAGACCGCCCCCCCCATCCCTCGACAACCATCGCCGTCGGGAAGCAGAGGCGCAGTGTGATTCTATCGGGCCGTCGTCATGCCGCCCGTAACGCTCAAGATCTCCGTGGAAAGGTCGTACAATTCCGCACTGGCACCGGCGATCAGGACCTCGGCGCTGGTGAGCCAAGTTGCCGAGCGGAAAGCGCGAGCCGCGGTTATGCTTCCGGCCGCGGTGAACGCGCCCGGCGATTGCGCCAGCATGATCGTCATATGCACAAGATCAAAACAAAAGTTTTCATCTTCATTGCACTCGCATGGTGACTTCGTTGCTCGATCGCCGAGCGCACGCTGGAGACGGTTTTCAAGGAATCGGGCGTGAAGGACGCCCACGCCCACCGGTATCGGCACACCCCTCGGAACTCGGCCACTCGGGGACGGTGCCAGTTTTCAGGAGGTGGCCGACATTTTGGGGAACACCGAGGCGGTCGGAATCACTACGGCAAGTGGTCCGAGGGCTGACAGAAGGACATCGACCGGCTCATGTTGGCCCATTTTCGGACCGGAGCCGTTCCGGCCCAAGTCACACATAAAATGGAGCGGAGAGGGGGACTTGCTCTCTGGCAGTCCATTGAAAATAGGCAAGTTATACACACGTCAAAGGTCTCAAAGCTCCAAAAGCGCCAGAAGCACCGCACCTAGTCCCACGGCGAGTCACACAGCCCATCCGGCCCGGCCTAACCTCGGTCTGAGAGTCGCCTTCGGGAAGCAAGTCACGATCCGCTTCTCCCCGTTAATTGGCGCAAGCCAGATCCGGAAACTAGAGGCCCTGGGAGCCCATAAGGCCCAGGTGTGCGAACACGGCTACAACGCTAAATCACAATCAGACTGAGTGCTTAGGTGCACCTTTCGGCATCCAAATTGCACCGATTTCGCCATGGAATCAACATTGTTTCGCAGGACGCGGCAGACGCGCAGATACGTCGCTAATCACTGGGGGTAGCGGTAAGGATCGCGTTGTTGCTGGTTCACATAGCATCGGAGGGGTAGATACTGTATGACTCTAAGAGAGCGGAGTGCTTAAAGGTTTAAGATGCAAGAGAGTACACACATGTATGGTGAAACCTTAAGCGTCTGGCTCGATTCTCTTTGCGCCGACGCAGTCTTCGGCTGGCGCCAGCTCACCAAGCGGAAGGCGATCTCCGCTGCTGCGATCCTTTCGCTCGGCCTCGCCATCGGAGCGTGTATCGCGGCCTTCCGGATCGTCGACGCGTTGTTCTTGCGGCCCTTGCCCATCGCAAATGCGGACCGCCTCTACGGAGTGTCCCTCGGAGAAAACGCGCGTAATTTGACCTACGCGGAATTCCGCCAAATGCGAGCTACTCGCGGCAAGGCCGAACTGATCGCCGTCTCCGGCGCTCCGGGGTTGGATGTGACATACGGCTCGGACCAGGAAATCGAAAGGATCCACGGGCAATTCGTCTCCGGCTGGATGTTCGGCTCGTTCGGACTCCGGCCTGCCCTCGGCCGTCTGCTCACGGAATCGGACGACTTGAAAGCCGGCGCCCACCCCGTCGCAGTTCTTTCCTACGATTATTGGACGCACCGCTTCGGACGCGATCCCGCGGTCGTCGGCCGGACGATGCGCCTGGGCCCGGATTGGCGCATCGGCGAAAGCAGCAAGGCCTTCGAAATTGTCGGCGTCGCGCCGGAGCGATTCGTGGGCACCGAAACCGGCGTCGTCATCGACCTCTTCCTTCCCACCATGATGCAGGCCCTGGTCGAAGCTCCGTATGCTGGCATCTTCAGGGCGTTCGTGCTTCTGCCGCCGGACGAGAAGATCGAACCGGTGCGAGATCGCCTGCTCGCGGCGCTTCGAGCTTCCAGCGCGGATGAATCGAAAGCTCCCCGAACGCTCGCGGTGGAATCTGCCGTCGCTGGCGCATCCAATTTGCGGCGTGATTACCGCCAGTCGCTCGCTGCACTTGTCGTGCTCGTCGGACTGGTGCTCTTCATCGCATGTGCGAACGCCGCGAATTTGATGACCGCTCAGGCTGCGGCGCGGTCGCGCGAAATGGCTCTGCGAGTCTCCCTCGGCGCGCGACGCGGGCATCTCATCCAATTGGTGTTAGTGGAAAGCGCAATTCTTGCGCTCTTTGCATCCGCGGCGGGCGGCTTATTTGCGATCTGGTCTGGACCCTTTGTCGTTGCCCGGATCAATCCGCCAGATGATCCGGCCAGCTTGCCTCTCACGGTGGACTGGCGCGTGATCGTATTCTCCTTGGCGCTAACGCTGGGCATTACCTTTCTCTTTGGCTTGGCGCCAGCGCTCCGCACCTCGCGAATCCAGCCGTTCGGCGCACTTAAGAGCGGCGGAAGCCGAAGAATCATGCACAGCTTGGTCGCCGCGCAAGTTGCCTTCTGCTTTCTGGGACTGTTCGTCGCCGGGCTCTTCGTCACTACCTTTGATCATTTGTCGAATCAACCCACGGGTATCTCTGCCGCGCGAGTTCTTAACCTCAGCGTTACCACGTTGCACACGACTGAGCCTCCGATTCTGTGGCAGCAAATCGGAGAACATCTTCGCCGGGTTCCCGGAGTCGAATCCGTCGCGTTTGCCGACTGGCCCGTACTCGACGGCAACGGCTACAAGACGACCGGGATCTCCGTCGATGGCGCAGTTCCTACCGACATCACGGCTTGGCTCGAAAACATTTCACCCGGCTGGATCGATACGCTTCGGATTCCTCTCCTTGCCGGCAGAGACTTCAGCCCGGCCGATGCTCCGGGTATGGTCATCGTCAATGAGGAGTTCGCGCGAGCTTTCTTCAACGGCCGGAATCCGGTTGGGAGGACCTTTGAAGCGACGTGGGCGACGTTGAGGGGAAAGCGCCTCGAAATCGTCGGCCTTGTGGGGGATGCTCGATACCGCTACCTGCGACAAGCAACTTTGCCGGTCGCCTACACTAACTTTTACGACGGCAAGGGCATGATGGCGAACGGCGGAACCGTCGTTGTGCGAACCGCCACGGGAAATCCCTCAGCTGTCGCACCGCTGCTCCGCCAGGAAGTTTCGCGAGCAAACACGGAGTTCCGGGTCAGCGCCGTCCATACCCAGCAAGAGTTCATCGACGCTCAGACCATCCGCGAACGCCTGCTCGCCACGCTGGCGGGTTTCTTCGCCGTGGTTGCGCTGCTGCTTGCCGGGATCGGGCTCTACGGTGTACTCGACTATTCCATCTTCCAGCGCCGCCGCGAGATCGGGATTCGGATGGCCATCGGAGCGCAGGCCGGCGACATCGCCCGCCAGATCATCTTCGAGATCGTCGCGTGGATACTTGCCGGAGCACTTACCGGACTCGCCCTGGGTATGGCTTCGGTGCGGTACATCGAATCTCTGCTGTACCAAATCAAAACCACCGACCCGAGCACCTTTGCGGTTCCCTCGCTGGCCCTGCTCGCCATGGCTCTCCTCGCGGCCGCGCCGCCCCTGATCCGCGCCGTGCGCATCGACCCAGTGAACGTGCTCCGCTCCGAATAGTCGGGAATATGGGGTGCAGATCGCTAGCGTTCACTGTTCCCGGATTTGGTTGTCCACAAGTCGGATTCTCGGAAGTTACGCCTGGAGTGGTTTACCAACCCGAAGCTTCCGATAATAGTTGTTAACGTTCATGGTTCTTCGAACGGCGCTTGGTCGGGTCCGCGCTGGAGTATTCAATAAGCCGCTTTGAGGGTGTCGGTTTTGGGCTGTCCTTTATTGTTCGAGGACCAGGACCGCAAACGATCCGGCGACTACCGGTCCACGTCGGCCTCCGGCAGGAACCGGCCCGAACTTCGCCGAAGCGAGGTAGAGGCGATGATTCGTTGGGTCGAGACCCATGTTGCGCGATCCCTGGGGCGTATCGACGGTCTGCGCTACATGATACTGATCCGGAGAGTCTTCGTGAATGACGGTAAGGGTTCCATCGGCGTTCGAGGCGAAAGCGTTTCCAGATGCCGGGTCGTAGCCCGCGCCGTCCACGCCCATCCCGATAGGAACGGTCGTCACAACGCGTCCGGCCTGATAATCGGAGATAGCCATAACGCCGCTTCGGCAGCCACTGAAAAGGCGGTGATGTGCCGTGTCAAGGGCCATCGATACCGGCTGTTTGCACGTTCCCGTTGACCAGCGGCGAACGACTTTAGCCGCCTTGGAATCGACTTCAACGACTTCGCTCGTGTCGGTGAGGTTGGCATAGAGCTTGCCGTCTCCCGCCGAGGCGCCGTACTCGGGCTTGCCGCCCAGTGGAATGTTCGTGACTAGATTGCCGGCCGAATCGATGACTGTGGACGAGTGCGCGTCTCCGTTAAGACTGAAGACGCGATCCGAAGGCGCATCGTAAATGATGGCGTCGGCATCTTCAGCCGCCGGAATGCGTTTCAGGCTCTTAAATGTTTTCGCATCGAACATGACCACGGCCTTATCGTCGCCGGACGTTGCGAATCCATGCCCGGATGCACGTGCGAGAGCGGTGCCGTGAGCCCCTTTAATGCCGCTCACCTCGCCCAGCAAGGTTCCATTGTCCTCATCGACAACCATAACGCGTGTCTGGCGAGCGATGAAGAGCCGGTGATTCGGCGGGTCGGGCACGACGTAGTCCCAGCTGCCGTCACTCCCCAGCGTGTATGTGTGGGTCACATGATAGGAGGTCTTCGATTGCGCAAGCAGCAACGCCGCCGTTAAGAGAATGAGCACTGTCGATCGGTTGGTCATGTTTTCTCCTCAGAAGGGGCTGGTCTTCTTTCTTTGATTTGCCATACGGCGTGCCGGCAGGGCGCAAACCGCCAAACTTGCAATGTGGAGCAGTTTCATGCGGGTCATCTCCCTGCACCAGATTATGCGGGCTGATCCTGAAGAAAGCCTGATTGAGGGAGTCTTTCGCCGGGTGGGACGCGAGGAGTATGCTGACCTGATGCGAGTCCGCCTCATCACGGCCTTGATCGCTCTCGTATCAAGTCTTGTGGTCGGCCATGCCGCGCCAAAGGAAGAATTCGACGTCGCCTCCGTCAAGCTGGTCGACCCCCGTATGGGGCCTCACGCCGTCGGCCTCCGCGTGGAACACGGAACCGCCTGGGCGGCCCCACCTGGTATGACGACGAACAGTACGATATCCTCGCCAAAGCACCCACTCCGGACGCCACACCCGCCGAAATCCGCACCATGCTTCAAAATCTTCTGGCCGATCGCTTCAAGCTTTCGATCCACCGCGGCATCAAGGAAGTTACTGCCTATTCGCTTACCATCGGCAAGAACGGATCAAAGTTAGCCGATCCTCCCGAGGGCCAGGCCTCGAAAGTCTTGGTGGATGATCATGGCGGTGTAGTCTTTCAAAACATTACTCTGGCGGGCATAGTAAATACTCTTGCCAACATCTTGGGCCAACCCGTTGTCGATAAGACCGGCCTCACTGGCCGCTATACCTACACCTTCAATCCCAACGCCGATCCCTCCGGCCCGTCTCTTTTTACTGCCGTCGAGGAGCAACTCGGGCTCAAGCTGGAATCTGGCAGGGCCCCCGTCGAAGTGCTTCAAGTCGATCACGTCGAACGGCCCTCCGCCAATTAGCCTTACGGCCCGTATGGCAGTGCGCACCGAATCTGAAGCGGGCGCGGTGGTCAGGGACGACCAGATCGCGTCGAACTCGGCGAGTGTCCGATGCAGGTCCTCGGCGTTTATGCGTTCTGAGTCGAGGAGCTTCCGTTCGGTGGCGAGTTCGGCCAATCGGCGCTCCGCGGTCTCGATCTCGCGCTGAAGACCCACAATCCTTTCGAAGCGGGCACCGGAGTCCACGCTGGTATCCACTGCCTCCCGAGCCAGATTCTGGTTGAATTGCCGTAGGCTTCGCCGCTGCGTATCGGACTCCTGATCAACAGCCCGGCGCTGCCGCGCGACTTGCTCCAGGGCCTCGGCGGCAACAGCTTCCGCCAGCTTCGGGTCGGTTCCAATGCGGCGGACGCTGTCCAGTGCCGCGGACTCAATCGCCTGGGCAGGAACGGACTTCGTTTCAGCTCTGCCATCCTTGCTGCTGGGCGTTGTAGCAGACGTAATAGCGGTAGCGTTTTGAGTTCCGCATCGTGTAGGTGTGCATCATCGGGGTCCCGCACGGAACACAGAAGAGGAGCCCGCGCAGTGGGGCACGCAGCTTGTTCCTAACGGTCGCGCCCTTGTCGCCGCCGTTCCGCCGAAGCGTTTCGTGGACCTTATCCCAGGTCGTTTGATCCTTGAGATTCTCTCATGTTCACCCGGGGAGAGGGCACCTTTGTGGTCGACCATCCCGGTGTAGAGGACATTGGTCAAGATCGCGTGCAACGCGCCCCTCGTGAGTGGCTTAGGCTTCCGGGAAGTGCCGGAGCCAGTCGCTCGAAGGATCGCTCGGCAGTTGAAGGTGGGCGCGTAACGCCTTTTCAGACCGCCACGCGCAACTTGATCGCGTCGTTGGGAGCGTGCACCAGATCCTGCTTGGTATCAAGGTATCGCTCGGTCGTTTGGACTGACGCGTGTCCAAGGAGCAACTGAATCTGCTCAAGCCCCCCGCCAGCCGCCCTGCAAAGCTTCGCGCAGGTCCGACGAGCGTCGTGCGGCGCGATACCGGGAACCCCGACTTCCGCCGCGTATTGGCGGAGCGTCTGCCACACTACCTTCTCGCCCAGTTGCTCGCCCGACACCCGGTCGCCGCGGTTTACGGGCCGGAAGACATGGCCATCAACCACCGCAGCGGGAGAAGTCCAGGCATCAATGGCGACCTTGACCCAGTTAGGCACGGGCACGGTTCGGATGCGGCCGTGCTTCCCGACGAGGTCGACGATGCACCACCGCCCGTCACGTTGCTGGACGTGAGCGAACGTGAGTGCCGCCACCTCGGACCGCCGGAGTCCGCAACCGAAAAGAACCGCCAGGATAGCGCAATCGCGCAACCCCCTCACGGTGGTGATGTCGGGCGCATTGAGGAAGCTCTGCGCCTGGCGCGCCGATAGCCAGTTCCCCGCGCGAATGCCGACGGACTTCGCGCTCTTCACCCGGGAAATCCCTGCTGCCAGCTCCGGCGCAAGCAGCCCGTTGTCCGCAGCCTCGCCAGCCAGCTTGCGGATCGCCGACATCCTTATAATGATCGACGACGACCCCAGGCCGCGGGTCTCCAGCGATACTTGCCAGGCGCTCACGGTGGCCTTGGTGAAGCCGGGTCGCGGAGCCTGCTGGAATCAGGCCAGGAACTCCTCAAGCGCCATGTTGTAAACGCGGCGCGTGATCGGCGAGGACACGCCGTCCAGCACCATCCCTTTGAGTTTCTGCCATCCCGGAATCTCTGGAACTACGGTCAAATCGTTCATTCGTGGGTCCTTTTAATGGGGATTATCGGAAGCTATCAGGCCATTACCTCTGGGTGCTGGAGCCGTCAAGCAAAACGAAGGATCTCGACTACTCGGATTGGCCACGATAGACTAATACGCACATGCCACTTTCCGCCGGCGAGAGACTCGGTCCCTACGAGATCCTCGCTCCTCTCGGCAAAGGCGGCATGGGCGAAGTCTATCGCGCCCGGGACACCCGGCTCGATCGCGATGTCGCGATCAAAGTCCTCCCGCAAGCTTTCGCCACCGATGCCGCCCGGGAGCGTTTCCAACGCGAGGCGCGTGCCGCTTCGGCGCTCAATCATCCTCACATCTGCGTGGTGCACGACCTGGGCGAGTCGGCCGGCCACCCTTACCTCGTTATGGAGCTGCTCGACGGTCAAACGCTTCGCGAGCGGATTGCGGAAAAGCCGCTCGACATCCCCGACGCCGTGGCGCTAGTGCTTGAAGTCGCCGACGCGCTCGAGACCGCGCATGCCAAAGGCATCATCCATCGGGATATCAAACCTGCCAACATCTTCATCAACGAACGCGGTCATGCCAAGGTGCTCGATTTCGGCTTGGCCAAATACGCCTCGCTCACCGATACCAACGCCTCCACCTTGGAAATGCTGACCGAGCCGGGCACCGCCATGGGCACTGTCGCTTACATGTCGCCCGAACAAGCCCGCGGCCAAAACGTCGATGCGGGCACAGATCTGTGGAGCCTGGGCGTGGTTCTGTATGAAATGGTGACCGGAGTGGGGCCTTTCGAGGGCCCGACCTCTCCCCTCATCTTCGATGCTCTTTTGAACAAGACGCCTGTGCCTCCGCATGAGCGGAATCCGAAGGTCCCGGCGGAGCTCGAACGAATCATCAGCGAGCTTCTCGAAAAAGATCGCGCCCTGCGCTACCCGTCCGCCGCCGAGCTGCGCGTAGATCTGGAGCGGCTCCAGGCGGGCTCAGCTCCCGCCGCCCGGCACGCGACCCGCGGGTCTTGGTTGAAATACGCAGCCGCTGCCGCCGGGACACTAGTTCTTGCCGCCGCCGGTTTCTTCCTGTGGCAGCAACACGCCCGTGCACGGCAGCTCACGGATAAAGACACCATCGTCCTCGCCGATTTCAAGAACACGACGGATGATCCGGTGTTTGACGAGACGCTTCGTCAGGGGCTAGCGGCTGATTTGGAACAATCTCCGTTCCTGAGCATGATCTCCGATCAGCGCATCCGCAAGATGCTCACGCTAATGCAGCGGTCTCCCGACACAAAACTTACGCCGGAGATCGCGCAGGAGGTGTGCGTACGAAGCGGCAGCGCGGCCGTGCTGGAAGGCTCGCTCGCGGCCGTCGGCAATCAGTATGTGCTGGGCTTCCGCGCCAGGAACTGCCGGAACGGGGATATTCTCGACTACCAACAAGTGCAAGTGGCGAAGAAGGAAGAGGTCCTGACCGCGCTCGGCCAGATCGCGGGCAGGTTCCGCACGCGGGCCGGCGAGTCGCTGGCGATGGTGAAGGACCATCAAATCCCCCTGATAGAGGCCACCACGTCTTCGCTCGAGGCACTGCAAGCCTACAGCGAGGCCCAGGCGGTGAACATCTCGAAGGGGAGCGGACCGGCAGTTCCGCTGTTTAATCGCGCCGTCGAACTGGACCCCAGCTTTGCACTGGCCTCCGCCCATTTGGGTCTTTCCTACAGCAACATCGGCGAATCGGTCCTGGCAGCGGACAGCCTCAAGAAAGCTTACGACCTTCGGAATCGCACCAGTGACCCGGAGAAATTCTTTATTTCCGCTAACTATGAGCGCGTCGTGACCGGCAATATGGAGAAGGCGGCTCAGATTGGCGAGTCGTGGGCACAAACATACCCACGCGACGTGCGAGCCCACTCGCAATGGTCCGGCGCCTTGCGGCGAACCGGACGTTTTGACAGGGCGGTGGAAGAATCATCGAAGGCCATCGCCGTCGAGCCGGACATTGTCTTCGGCTACGAGGGTCAGGCGTTGAACTACCTTTATCTGGAGCGTCCGGAGGAGGCCGACAAGATGCTTCTTATGGCCTTGGACCGCAAGCTCCAGTCTTCCTACTTCTTTCTTCTTCGCTACCAAGTCGCATTCCTGAGAGGAGACGCGGACGCCATGCAACGGCAGGTGGCTCTCGCACGGGATCGTCCCGACACGGACGATGCGATGGCGCTTGCGCAAGCGCTGGTGGCGGCCTACTCGGGACGCTTGCAACGGGCACGCGACCTGTCGCGGCACGCGGTGGACTTGGCGATGAGGGGCGGCAATCGCGAACGGGCCGCGACATTCGAGGCCGCAGCCGCCGTCTACGAGAGCCTCTTTGGGAATGCGAAGGAAGCGCAAGCGCGCGCGACGGGTGCCCTGGAGTTGTCCAGGGGGCGCGACGTGGAATTTGCCGCTGCATTCGCCGAGGCCCAGCTGGGAAACATGGCGGATTCACAGAAACTGGCAACCGATCTCAATCGCAGGTTTCCTGAAAACGGGTCGGTTCAATATCAATACCTGCCGGCGCTGCTCGCGCTTGCAGCTCTTAGAGAGGGCGACCCGCAGAAGGCCGAACGACAACTACAATCCGCCGAGCGTTATGATCTCGCCCCGAACGAACTGAGCCTCAATGCGTTCTACGGAGCTATGTACCCGGCGTATGTGCGCGGCGAAGCATTTCTCTTGGAGGGTAACGGCGCGGCCGCCGCGGCCGAGTTCCAAAAATTAATCGATCACCGCGGAATTGTGTTGGCCGATCCGATCGCCGCGCTGGCGCGGCTTAAAATAGCCGAAGCTTGGCATAAGGCGGGAAACGACGCCAAAGCCAAGGCCGCCTACCGGGATTTTCTCGCCCTGTGGAAAGATGCCGACAAGGACCTTCCGATCCTCCTTCAGGCCACCAGGGAAAGCGACTCGCTGCGCTAGTTCGGCTCCCTCTCACTCTCAATCGGGAAAGGAAATTGTCGTGGTATCCACGCCGCTGGCCCGATAACGCACATGAGCGACAACTTCCCAAGGGCCCGTCCACCATCTGTCCACAATACCAGCGAGCCTGGACATTCCTGCCGCTGCGTGAGGTTTTGCCAGTATACTGAAGGCGAAATGACCAGCCACCATCTCGTTGAAGCCGAGTCCGGTTACCTCTCTCACATTGCACGCCTCGGATCCGGCATTGCGAGGTCAAATGAAAAACCGGTCGACGGTTTGTTAGCGGCCAACTCGCGAGCCGACGCTGGACCGTCGCCTCTGCTCTTAAGGGGAAAAAGGATGGCCTGGCTTACTCGCTCTACTGCTCTGGCTTTCGGTCTGTTCTTGGTTCCCGCAATCAGTCAAGCTCAGGGCTTCCACAACGAGTCCATTATGGATCCGGCCCTCAACATGAAGGCTTACGATGTTTCCATCCCTAACGGCTGGAAGTATCAGGGAACGATTATGCAGGGGGATTCCTGCTCCAATCTCGCATCCCCGGTCTGGCGCGCCTACTCACCCGATGGCCTCTCGGAATTCCGTCGCCTGCCGCGTTTTGACTGGTCCTGGTCAAACGCCCCTTACGCCCCGAAGCCACAGGGGGATTGCCTTGCCCTGACGCAAGACGCATCGGCCTCCGACTTTATTCGGTACCTCGGTGGCCTTCTTCAACTGAAATATGTCGGGCCAGCGTCAGACGCCGGCTTCGTCCACGCGTTCATGCAAAATATTGAGAAGGATAATGCGGGAATCCAGGCAGCCGCCGGACAGCGACCGTTTCGCGGATCGGCCGCCGCAGCCCGCTTCGAAGATCAGAACGGCAGCTTCGTTATCGAAGAGCAAATACGGGCGGGGATGCGTTGCTCCCACCATGATCTTCCGGGCTTTGCGTCCAAAGGCAAGTTATTTCAGGAGACATGCGGGGCTGAGGTTCGCATCATCCGTGCTCCGAAGGGAAAGCTCGACGCCCTGATCGCCTCACTGGATGCTAACGGCGGATTCCGTGAAGACAGCCGCTGGACTCAGGCCGTCATCTCGATAAGTCAGCAGCGAATGGCCGCCAATGCGCAGCAAACGCGCCAAATTATGGCGGCTCGCCAAGTTCAGTTCCAGCAGGCGCAGGCGGTCCGTGCCCGGCAGAACCAGGAGTATCAGGCGGCCACCAAGGCTGGTTATGACAGCCACAATGCGAGTGAAGCAAGAAATATGGCGGCTCGTCACACTCCGGCGTCTGATTGGGTTGATTACGCCCTCGATCAGCAAACCGTCAGCGGCACTGGCGGAAATGCGGTCAAGGTCTCGAGCGCGTACAGCCAGACATGGGCCAATGGGCAGGGGCAGTTTTACGAGACGAACAATCCCAACGCCAATCCCAATGGTTCGCTTCCCGGCAACTGGACGCTCCAATCTCAGGTGCACGGAAACGGCCAGCCGCACTGAAGACAGCATGTTTGCCGGGTCCTGGGCGGCGGGCAAGATCGGTCTCGTAAGACGATAAACGGACTCCTACGCCCCCTATCCTCCCGCATGGGACGGTCGCCAGACCTCAAAAGTTGACTCACCAGGCCGGCCTCTTGGTCGGATCGGGCTCGAATCGGGAACGACTTGGCACTGCGCGCCGAGAGCTATTCGCCTCGGCCCAACTCGCTATGAGTAGAAACGTGCAAGCGTCAGGCTGATTAGCGACCGGTAGACACGCTTAACTCGAAGAGTCGAAACCGCAAAATGCGCTACGGTAATACCATGTCTCTTTTTTCGAGGCCGCTGCCTATCGCTTTAACACTCGGATTTCTTCCCTTAGCACTGTTCGCGCAAAAGGATCGGATCACCGGACGGATCGACCCCAGCCGCAGGGTCGCACTCCGAGGGAATATGAACCCCCGGGCGCTGGCACAGCTCGATGAAGGTCCCGCGGATCCCGCGATGAATCTGAACTATGTCACCTTGACGTTCAAGACCTCACCCAGCCAGCAAGCCGACCTCGATCAGTTGCTGAAAGATCAGCAGGACCCCTTCTCTCCTCACTTCCGGCAGTGGCTGACGCCGGACGAGTATGCCGACCGCTTCGGAGTCAGTACCGCCGACCTCGCCAAAGTCACTGCCTGGTTGCAATCGGAAGGCTTTGAGCTTATTGCTCCCGCGCGCGGGCGCCGGTGGATCGCGTTCAATGCCACCGTGCAACAGATTCAGACCGGTTTTCGAACAGAGATCCACAAATACAGAGTGGACGGTGAGCTACACTTCGCAAATTCGACCGAGCCTTCGGTGCCCGAAGCCATCCAGTCGTTGGTGCTGGGCGTGGACGGCTTGCACGATTTCCGTGAACGGCACATGGCGGTTCCGCGGCTTCCAATTCCCTCTGCTCCTCCTGCCCATGCCCTGCAAGCAACCAGCAACGGGAATGGCGGCCATCAACTGGTGCCTGGCGACGTCTGGAACCTTTACGATATCGCGCCAATCCTGCGGGCGGGCATCACCGGGGCAGGGCAGAAGATCGCCATCATCGACCGCAGCGACGTGCAGCTTTCCGACATCAGCCAGTTCCGCAATACCTTTGGACTTCCCAACGTCGTTCCCCAACGAGTCCTGGTAGCCGGCGCGACCAATCCAGGAATCACTTCGGATAACGCCGAGACCGACCTGGATCTGGATTGGGCCGGCGCGATCGCGCCCGATGCGCAACTCGTCTACGTCTTCGCCCCTTCGGAATACACCGCCGTAAGCTACGCCATCGACCAGAATCTCGCGCCCGTGATCAGTTACAGCTACTATCCGTGCGAGCTCAACGCCTCCGCCACCGTGGCGGGGAATGTGCAAGCTCTCGCGCAACAGGCCAACGCGCAAGGGCAAACCTGGATGGCGTGTTCGGGCGATTCCGGCGCGGAGAGTTGCGATTCCAACAACTATTCGGCCGTGGCCGGCACGCATGGAGTGGCCATCAGTTTGATGAATGGCGTTCCCGAGATCACCGGAGTCGGCGGCACCACGTTTAACGAAGGCGTCGCGAATGAGAGCAATGGAAAATACTGGAACGTCTTCACAGGAAACCTCCTGGCGGCAACGGCAGTCGGCTACATTCCAGAGGTCGCCTGGACCGGGAGCGGCGGAGGCTACAGCGTGTTCTATCTGAAGCCGGACTGGCAGATCGGAGTTCCGGGCACGCCCGGCGTGAGCGCTCGTGGCGCCCCCGACGTCTCCTTCTCGTCGGATCCGAATCATGATGGATACATTATTTTCGACAACGGCAAACAGGAAAATATCGGCGGGACCTCCATTGCCACTCCTGTGTTCGCCGGCATCGTCACTTTGTTGAACCAGTACCTGGGAACCAACGGTCTGGGCAACGTCAATCCGAATTTATATCGACTGGCGCAAAGCGTCCCCAGCGTGTTTCATGACATCACGTCGGGCAACAATTTCCATCTCTGTAAGCAAGGGACACCGAACTGCGCGGCTCCGCTTACCAGCGTCGGCTATACGGCGATTCCGGGTTGGGATGCCGTGACGGGCTTAGGATCGGTCGACGCTTACAATCTATTGAAGTCCTGGGGCAACGGGCAGGTCGGCACCAATACCAGCGTTACCGCCAGCCCCACCAGTCTCGTTCTCAGCGGCCAGACTGCACTTCTGGTAACGGTGAGGTCCGCCGGCAGCAGTATCACACCGACCGGTACCGTTTCGGCGAATTTCAATAACGCGACGGTTGGTTCGGCGAGCCTCTCTGGTTCTGGTTCCACCGCCACGGCGACCATTACGATTTATGGCAGCCAGCTGCCTGCGGGCAACGACACGATTTACGTCACCTATGGCGGCGACAAAAACGTGAATGGCTCCAGTGCATCCGTCACCGTGAACGTGACCGTGCCCGTCGCGGCCTCTGCGGTGATTCCCTTGATCAATCCGAATCCCGTGTTCGAAGAGACTCCAGACGCGGACGGCTACGGTTGGTTCTATACCATCCGCCTGACCGAAGTCGCCGGCTCGGCGACCACCCTCACCGGTTTCTCGATCAACGGGACGGATTATTCCTCGAGCATTGCGGGTTTCTTCGGGACGTCATCCCTACCCGCGAACGGAGCACTGTCCGCGAGCCTCAAGTCCACGGGCCTGATCGTGCCACTCCAGCGAGCCTTCTCTTTCAGCGGGCGCGACGCGAACGGCCGCACCTGGACCCAACAAATTTCGGTGCAGTTCTTAGGTCCTCAACTTGGAGCGGCGATGCAACTGGTCGGTTTGCCCGGCACCATTCGCCGCGATCCTACTCAGGATCCAAGCTGCCAATATTTTCAAAATCTCGGCTTACAGGAACAGAACGGCCACAGCGTGACTCTGACGCGTTTCCTCGCGGCGGGGGGCGACTACTCCGATCAGATCGCGTACCTGTTCGGATCGTCATCGCTCCCGGCTTTCGGCTCGCTACTCGCGGGGATTTGCTGGGACCTTACGGGTGACACCATTCCGGAGACGCTCAACTACGAAATGGACGGCATCGACGATACAGGGGCTCCGGTGAGCGCCACCGTGAGCTCGCTGTTTGTAGGAGCCGCGACGAACCCCGGCATCCTCAGCACTTCTTCGGACTCGAATAACGACGTGGCCACCCTCTCCGTGTCGGACTCTTCCAAATCCACGACGGCCAGCGTCGCCGTAAAAGTGAACTCCGGGCAACCCTGGGCCGTTTCCGTCTTCCCCGCGAATCGCACCACCAGTTGGCTCACGGTCTATCCGCTCTCGGGGACAGGCCCTGCGACCGTGAACATCTCCGCTGCGGGCGCAGGACTTGAGGACGGCTTGCATCAAGCCACTCTCGTGTTCCAATCCGTCGACGCGCTTCCGGAATCGATCGCGGTCAGCGTCAACCTCGTAGTCGGCCAGCCGAAGATCGCATCGGTCGTCAACGGTGCGACGCTGACCAACACGGGCATCTCGCCGGGGCTGATCTTCACGTTGTTCGGATCGGGGTTAGGCCCGGATGCGGGGCAAACCTTGCAGCTCGATGAGAGCGGAAAGGTCGAGACCGAATTGTCGGGAGTGCAAGTGTTGGTCAACGGCACGCCCGCGCCGATCCTCTATCTGAGTCAGGGACAGATCAACGCCGTCGCGCCTTACGAAATCGCGGGGAGTGTGGGCCGCAGCGTGAACGTCCAGGTCTTCAACAACAATGTGAAGAGCACCGTCGGCGTAGCGAATGTGGTCGCGGCAGCTCCGGCGATTTTCTCGCTGGGTAATGGCCAAGGTGCGATTCTGAATCAGGACGGCTCCGTGAATGGCCCCGGAAATCCGGCCGCGAAGGGCTCGTACATCCAGATTTATGGCACAGGCGAAGGACAGCTCAATCCGTCTGGAATCGACGGGCGCATCGCTACCGATCCGTTGCAGAGCCTCCCGCGTCCGGCGTCTCCGTTTTCACTCACCATCGGAGGAGTGTCGGCAGTCTACACCTACGCGGGCACCGCTCCCCAATCGTTCGAGGGATTCTTCCAGGTGGATGCGATGGTCCCTTTGAACGCCGGATCTGGCAGCTTGCCGGTGGTTCTCAAGGTCGGCGCCGCGTCAAGCCCGCCTGTAAACGTCACCGTCAAATAGTAGGCGATGCCGTTCTGCAAAGCAGGGCAGGCGTGCTCCTCGAAACACTTCTGGACACCACTTCGATGACGATAGGACGACTAAGTCTGGTTTGACTCTTGTTTGGGACCATTCCCCAGGTAGCACCTAGGCGGGACTGTGAACCCGCATCCCCTTGATGTGGAGAGGATCAGATCGAGTACAAGTGGAGCAGGCCGATCTGCGGATTTATCGGCGGCGGCCAGGCACCGATGAAACCTTCCGCCCAAGATTCTGTCGCACCCAGGTATACGACCTCGGATTCCATCAGAGGTCTTAAGGAGGAGTTGCCGTGGACCGACATGCCCTTGCAACTGCAGATCGTCGGATCGTCGGGCACCCCTTCCACATGTAACGCACCGGTGTACAATCAACCCATCGATTGCAGATGAAGAACCGGAGATCTTGGTATTTACTTCTGACCGCCTATCCCTTGTTGGCGCAGGGGCCCTGCGCAAACGTGCAATTGCAGCTCGCGCCGGATTATAGCTTTGCCACTGGCAGTTCCAACGGGGGCAACGCGTATACATTCACTATAGGTGGCCAAACGCTTGCACAGGGCTCTCTGACCCAACTTGCGCTGTTCCACTACGACAGTTTCCTCGCTGGAACAGCTGGTAACGTGCCCGCTCAGTCCGTAGGAACATCGTTCGTTCCAGGAAAATGGGGATCGGCGTTGTCCATTGCGACCGGAGGGATACTCAGTTACCCGTCGGCAGGGAAGGTCAGCTTCAGTGATGGAACGATTGAGCTCTGGATCGCGCCAACCAAGAGTGGAACCGACCCGGTCTATTCGCAGTACGCCCACACGCTTTTTCGCTATGCCGCTGTCAACGGCGACGCGTTGATTGTGTCCGAGGCGAGTGGTGGAGGGCTCATTGCGGGTACCCTCGTTGGCGGAAAGTTCACCGGGTGGGGCTTTCCCCTAGGACAGATGAGCCCCTGGAAGGCCGGGGACTGGCACCACGTTGCTTTCACCTATTCAGTTGCGCAAGGGCGGATACGTCTTTACTTGGACGGCACCCTCGGCTTCGGAAACGATACCTCGTCGATACCGATGCCGGGTTCTAATGGAGCATCTTTCACGATAGACAGTGACCCCAGCGGACACGCCAGCGCGTTTCTCGTCGATGAACTGCGGATTTCATCGGACGAAAAGAGTGCCGCGCAGATTCACTACGATGCCACGCGTTCGACTCCGTTTGCCGACAACGAAGTGATGCTGCCGTTGGTGGGTATTTCTCCAGGGTCACTGAATTATTCGGTGGGCGGCTGCGGATCGGCAACCTATAATTACGTCGGTGTACCGATCACTAATCTCACACCGGCCGAGGGCCTGCTGAGCGCCGGCAGCACCAGCGTCAGAATTGCATTTAACACGGTTCAGTCGACCACCTGCCGTTATTCCCTGGGCAGCGCCGACGACTACGCTTCCATGCTGACGCTTGATACCGGTCCGCCGAGTGCGGCGCACCAGGGCGTGCTCAACGGCCTCTCCTCCGATCCTCGCGTGGTGAACCGCGTTTATCTGCGGTGCGCCTCAAATCCCGACTACCTGCGAACTTTGACGTACCGGACGGTGGCGCCGCCGGGGCAGGCGTTCCCGAGGATCGGCACCATCTGGACGGGCTGGTACTTGTATCAAAACGCGTCCGATCTCGCCAAGAAGAATCAGCTTTTTCTGAGCACCAGTCCGCTCACGCCTCTCGACATCACGCAACTTCGAGCCGCGAATCCAGGTTTCCTGGGTATTACCGAAGTCAACGTCAGCGTTTTCGACGCGGGCTTCTCTCCTCCCGAGGACTATTACCTGAAAGACATCCACGGGAACAAAATTATCAGCTGGTGCGCTCCGGCGCTCTACCTTGCCAACACCACGAAGCCCGAAGTGGCGCAAGCGCTCGCAAGGCAGGCGTACCAACAGTTGGTGGATTCGAACTTTGTCTATGACGGTTTATTTTTCGACAGCTTCAATACGACGATTTCGCAACCTTTCACGGATTGCCACGGGAACGCCGTCGAGATCGATTCCAACGGCGACGGTATTGCCGACGATCCAGCGATTCTGAACGCCGCCTGGAAGGCCGGCATGTACTCGGTGATCAACGCCTTCCGCAGTCTGGCGCCGAATGCCTACGTCTCCGGCCACGTGTTGGCTACTCCGGCTCAGCCCGAATCTTTGGCCGCGTTCAATGGTACGAGCCTCTTGGGCTCCACGGAAACGGTCAAGGAGGGGCTGATACCGTTCGGGGACCTATGGGATCTCTACCAAACATGGGAGTCGCAGGGCGTCTGGCCTACGATGACCATGATCCAGTCCTGCCCTCCCAACTTACTGTCGTACGGTTACGGTTATCAACCGCTCAACCAGAACCACATGCTTCCTTCCACCATGGCGTTCGCTCAAAGCTCCTACCCGAATATGCGCTTCGGGCTGGGGCTGAGCTTGATGGGCGACGGATTCTTTGGGTTCGATACCGGCGACAGCGCGTCCCAGATTGCCTGGTGGTACGACGAATACGATTTCAACCTGGGCTATCCGCTCGGCCCCGCGGTGCAGACGGGCGCCGGATCATCCGCGAACCTTATGGCAAACGGCGGCTTCGAAGCCGGCCTGAGCCAGTGGCAGTTGACCGTCGCCAACGGAAAGGCCACGCTTGCTGTAGACACGAGCATTGCGGCGGAGGGGAGCGCCTCGGCTCACATCAATGTGGTGTCGGCGGGAGCGGCCAATTCCGTCCGCCTGGTGCAGGATAAGGCTGCCTGGTCCGCGGGGGTCGAGTACCGCATTCAGTTCTGGGCGCGCGCCGATGCGCCGCGGACGATCACGGTTTCGTCGGTGGGAAGCGGACCAAAGAGCGCAGCACCGATCGCGATCGGCACGAGTTGGGGATTTTATTCGTTATCGTTCACCGCTCTTACAACACCACAAATCGGCCGGCTCGAATTTTGGGTCGGCGATATCGCGGGGAACATCTGGATTGACGATGTCCGCTTGGTTCAAGAGCCTTCTTTGGTTTATCGCCGCGATTTTACAAATGGAGTCGTGTTGCTGAACGGCTCGGCGACGCCGCAGACGGTCACGCTGGAAGCCGGCCTCAGGCGGTTCAAGGGCACGCAGGCACCGCTCTATCAATACATGCTCGACGATGCGGATGGGGCTTTTAGCGCTACGGGCTCCTGGAAAACGGTCACCTACAACACGGGCTCGTGGGGTCCCGCGAAGAAGAATCTTCCGCCGGCGCCGCAAAACCAAAATGGTCCTTACTATCACTGCTGGGAGGGGACGTGCCATCAACTGGATTCCGGCGCAAGCCCCGCCCAGTGGAATTTGAATACTCCGGCAGACGGGCAATACACGATCCAGGCCTGGCTTCCCGCGGCGCCGGGCGCGGCAAGCTGGACGAAAAGCGCGGTCTACGAAGTAGTAGCGGGCGGCCACGTTGTGGCGTCGGCCACCATCGATCAGAGCACGGCGAGCGCGGGCGACGCCTTGCACGCGATTGCTACCGTCAACCTGACTGCCGCGGACGCGCCTTTTCTCAGGGTTCACAATGAGGGCACCGGCGCCCTCATTGCCGACGCGGTATATGTGACGTCGGCGGCTCTGTACAACGATGGCTCATCTGCGCCGCAGGTGACTCTCGGCGGTTTCGATAGCATCCTGCTTCAACGGCAGCAACCCTTGCCGGCAACCACGTCGCGGGTGAACTCGGTGGTCCATGCAGCGACCTTTCAACCGTCGATTTCCTCCGGAGGGTTCGTTGCGATTTCTGGAACTGGCTTTGGCAGTTCCCCGCGAACGTGGGCCTCGTCAGATTTTTCGGGCACCAGTCTGCCGTCGTCTCTCGGTGGCGTTTCCGCCACGATCAACGGGAAACCCGCGTATGTCGAGTACATCAGCCCGACGCAAATTAACGTCATTGCTCCGGACGACGACACCGTTGGCCAAGTTCAAGTACAGGTGACGACTCCGCAGGGAGCAAATTACACGGGAACGGTTTTGAAGCAGAAGTTGTCTCCCGGGCTGTTTACGTATCAGGCGGGAACGACCAACTACGCGGCTGCCGTACATCCCGACGGGACGTTCGTGGGCCCCACTGGACCGTCGTCGCGACCGGCAGCGCCCGGCGAAGTGATCGCGATCTACGGGACAGGTTTCGGTGCGACGACTCCGGCGGCGCCTTCCGCGCAATTGGTTTCCCAAGCGGCTCCGACCGTTCTGCCCGTGACGATCATGATCGGAGGCGTGACCGCTGAGGTGCAGTGGGCCGGACTAGTCTCGTCGGGTCTCTACCAGATCAATGTCAAGATCCCGGAGCTCGCGGCCGGAGACCGGCCAATACAAGCGACCATTGGTGGATTCCAGAGTCCACCAACTGTGATGCTCCCAAGCGCGAGTCCTTGAGGTGCTTGCCGGTGAAGGAAGAGCGGCCCAAGGCTAGATCAGCGTAATTTCCACCGAAAATCTGCTCCAACCCCCAGCAGACAGATTTGAAAGCGATTCGCGTGACTGTGCTCAGATGGTCGGCGACTATCCTAAGGTACGCGTCGTGCCGACGCTGAGGCCTGATGTCGCACATTATCGGAAACCGGCCCAAACTCCGTTTCGACCAATGTACGGGTGGCCGACTACCAGTCGAGTTGGATTGCGTGATCGGCAGTGGCCGTGTTTCCGTGTGAGCGCAGTCCGTCGGGCGAGTCGCGCGATTAAGCAGGAACGTACGTCAACCGAATGAAGTCATCGGCGATCAAATCGCTGGCCACCAGGTGGAGCGGTGGCCGGGGGCCCGCGAAGAATGGCTTGCCACTACCCAACACCACGGGGCGGAGGTAGAGTCGATACTCATCGATCAGACCGGCTTCGGTCAGGCTTTGCGCCAGGACCGGTCCGGCAACTTGAATCTCGCCAGCCAGCTCCTCCTTCAGCCTGCGTATCACCTTCTCGAAGTCATCCGCGACAAGCGTCGAGTTGGGGCCAACTGACTTGAGGGACCGCGACACGACCCACTTCGGCTGGCTCCGCCACACCATCGCGAACTCGCGATCTTCCCCGTCCCAATCAGGAAGATCTTCGTCCCAATAACGCATGATCTCGTACGTGCGGCGACCGTAAATGAGGCCCGTCGCGCCGCGCACCAGTCCGATGAAGTGACCGAAGGCTGCGGGTGCAGGCGGCCCAAGCTTCATGTGGTCGACGTAGCCATCGAGGGACTGGCTCAATCCGTAGACAAGTTTTGCCACGCTGTAAAATCTCCCTCCCGCGTTCTTGAGAATAGCCTGAGCCGACGTCGCGCGGAGGTGAGGATCTTGTCATTTGTAACAGCAGTATTGGAAACGGCGCGCCATCTCCGCCCGTATCGCGACTCGGAGAAAGGGTCCGCTCGAATCCCTGTGCCGTGCTCACCGTCACTTGATGGAAAACGTGCCACTCGTACCTAGCCCTGATCGGGTGCGTGGAGTCACCTTAGGAAAGTTGCCCAAGGATGACCGGGACCGTTGTGCGTCATTATCGGCAGTTGCCCCCTGGCGCGCGGAAACGATTCCTATCTCCGCAATGCTGCCTGCTCGTTCGACACCACCGTCAGCCGCTCCCTACTCGCCTGCCCCCCCGCAGATTCACGAGCATTCAAAACCGTTGCCCGTATTAGGCTAATACGATGCCACCTTGGCGCTCGGCTACCGCCCCAGCTCCCGCGCTAGCCATGCCTTGGCGAAGGCCCAGTCGCGCATTACGGTTCTCTCGGAGATCCTCATGACATCAACCGTCTGTTCCACACTCAGTCCTCCGAAGTAGCGCAATTCGACTACCCGGGCCTGGCGCGGAGCTATCTGCGCGAACGCCTCCAGCGCTTGGTGCAAAGCGACGATTCGCCTTGGCCGCGTGGACGAGCCACGCTCACGATCGCTATCAAGCGACTATCGCGACCGCTTCCATCGCAGCCGATTCCGCTAAGTGCGCTAGATGTCCCGGCGGCGCTCGCGCGATACCCGCCTTCTCTAGCTCGCCTGCGCGATGTAGCGACGCGTTGAGTCATTTGGCACGGGTCGGTGGGAGAGGGAACCGATGTCCGGGTAGCCCTTGATCTCCAGGCGAAGGATCCTACAGCGCTTCTTGATAAGTGCCACCTTACGGCTAGCCTCTTCTCTTTCAATACCTTCCGCGGCGGCCTGAGCTTGCTCCTCATGCACAGTTAGTTCCCGAAGGGTTGAGAGATACTCCTTCAGAAGGCCATAGAATTGTTCTCGCATAAACCAGGGGGAATGCATTCGGTGGGCCGGAACGGGAGGGCGGCTCCAGCTAACCGTGAGAGGATATACGGAGAGACCTTTAACGAACCGTTACCACTCAGACTCTTAACGCTTTTGTGGAGCGAGAGGACTGCTTCAGACGCGCCTTTCCGGAGGCTACAATCAATCATGTCAGGCGATTCTCCTCCCCAATCAAGCTATAGTAGAGGCTAAGGCGGCGCTCGCTTCAGCTTGACTTTTAAGGTGTTGACCGGAGGGGAATACCCCCAGCCTATTGGGCTAAATGACCCACATGACCTAAACAGCTTACGAAAGGCCAGCCGCGCTCATAGCAGCTAAACCTCTGATGTTATTGGGGAAGCGTCCGTTGGTAGAATAGGCCCGCCGTGTGCCTCCCTGGCAGATGAGAATATGCCAGCGATCATGGTAGCCCCGAACAACGCGAAAGAGACAGCTCTGCGGGCCATGGATCGTTTGCCTGTCGTCCAGGAAGTTCTCCAGCAGACGCTGAAGCTGTTCGCTCAACGGGATGACGTTTCCAT
>DASYET010000036.1:0-65194 GCA_036498815.1 Bryobacteraceae bacterium
ACAAGCTCTGCGATCTCCTTGTCAAGAACGGCACATTCCTCAAGCTCGACCAGAAGCAGTGGCCTGGATGCTTCTACGCGCGCTCCGCTCCAAATGATGTAGCCCGCGTCGAAGACCGCACCTTCATCTGCTCACTCTCCAAAGACACCGCCGGCCCGACAAACAACTGGGAAGATCCCTTCGTGATGCGGCGCAAGTTGAAGCAGCTCTTCACCGGCTCGATGCGCGGACGCATCATGTACGTGTTGCCCTTCAGCATGGGTCCGCTGGGCTCGCCGATGTCGCAGTTGGGCGTGGAGCTCACCGATTCGCCTTATGTCGTCGTGAACATGCGCATCATGGCGCGCATCGGCAAACCCGTCTTCGCCGAGATCGACAAGGCCGACAAGCGCGTCGTGCCCTGCATGCACACGGTCGGCGCTCCTCTGACACCGGGACAGGCCGACGTGTCCTGGCCCTGCAACGACGATAAGTACATCGTCCACTTCCCGGAGACGCGTGAGATCTGGAGTTATGGCTCCGGCTACGGCGGCAACGCGCTGCTGGGAAAGAAGTGCTTTGCCCTGCGCATCGCCTCCAACATCGCGCGCGATGAGGGATGGATGGCAGAGCACATGCTCATCCTTGGCCTGGAGTCACCGAAGGACAAAAACGGTCAGAGCGAGAAGACCTACGTTGCCGCGGCCTTCCCCTCGGCCTGTGGCAAGACCAACTTCGCGATGATGGTGCCGCCGAAGGGCTTCGAGGGATGGCGTGTACTCACCGTCGGCGACGACATCGCCTGGATCAAGCCCGACGCGAACGGCCGCCTGCGCGCGATCAATCCGGAAGCCGGCTTCTTCGGCGTCGCCCCCGGCACCTCGGTCAAAACTAATCCGAACGCCATGACCACTCTGGCAAAGAACAGCATCTTCACCAACGTCGCCCTCACCCCCGAAGGCGGAGTCTGGTGGGAAGGCATGACGGACGATCCTCCGGCCGAATGCACCGACTGGAAGGGAAATCTCTGGACCCCGCAGATCGCCAAAGAAACCGGAGCCAAGGCGGCGCACCCGAACTCGCGCTTCACGGCACCCGCCTCGCAGTGCCCGACGATCGACCCCGCGTGGGAAGATCCCGCCGGCGTGCCCATCAGCGCGATGGTATTCGGCGGACGCCGCGCGACCACCATGCCGCTGGTCTATCAGGCGTTCAACTGGAGCGCCGGCGTTTACACCGGGGCCACGATGGGTTCGGAAACCACCGCCGCCGCGACCTCCGCCGCCGGAGTGGTCCGCCGCGATCCCATGGCCATGCTGCCCTTCTGCGGCTACCACATGGGCGACTATTTCCGTCACTGGATCAAGATGCAGCGCAACTTGACCCAGACCCCGCGCATCTTCCACGTCAACTGGTTCCGCAAGAACGCCGATGGCAAGTTTATGTGGCCCGGCTTCTCCGAAAACATGCGCGTGCTGAAGTGGATCGTCGACCGCGCCCATGGCCGTGCGCTGGGCCGCGAGACTCCCATCGGCTGGATGCCCCGCTATGAAGACCTGGAGTGGAAAGGCATGACCAGCTTCCCGCGCGAGACCTTCGAAGAGCTCCAGTCCTTCGACCGCGCTGCGTGGAAGAAGGAAGTGATGGGCCACGAGGAGCTGTTCCTCGAGCTCCACGATCATCTTCCCCCGGAAATGATCTACGAGCGCGAACTCCTCATCTGCCGGCTGTAACGTGGCACAGGCTTCGGCCTGTGATTAAGAACCAGCGGAGGGCCTGCCCCCAGGCTCTCCGCTCTCAAAAATGCTATAAATCCCCGCCAGCGGAACCCGAACGGCCTCTCAATGATCTGTGTGAGGACTGATATGGTGGTTGTTCCTGGGACTTAACCGATGTGGCGGAAGACACTACCGAAGTACCTTGCGATTGGTGGGATTGCAGCGACGAGCGTGTCAGTCGGGACGGCACTCCTGATCGAACATTACGAGGTTCCTACTGGATTTCGCTATGACTGGCTCACTCCTTACATCGCAATTCTTGGCTTGTTTAGCGCCCTGGCAGCTTTCGCTGGAACAGTGTGGTGGGCACGAAACTTTGAGGCTGCCACACGCATCGCAATTTCTATCGCCATTTTCTTCGTGATTGCAATGGCGTCGTTCTGGAACCCAAATGTGCATGGTGACGCCTTTGTTGTGGTGGTTCCAGTTCTTCTGCTCACGGCAGTGCTCGGAGTAATTCTCTTCATCATGGGCCTTGGGGCAAGGAGTTCAGAATGACCTCCCGATCAGATAACCCTCTGTTCTAATAAATAGCCACAGATGGAAACCCCATCCGATTTTCACTGTGCCCATCTCCCGCCTGTAGCCCCAAGCGTCAGCGCGGGGACTTCCGATTGACTCAATGTCGGTTTTTCAATCCTCTTGCTCGTGGCCCTTCTTATCAGGTCGCTGGCCCGCTGCCGCCCAACTCTCTTGATCAAGTCCTCTACAAAGTCTACGTCTCGACCAACTCCAAGGAAGATGAGAACGAAGTACTCTTGGCCGACCTCGTAGATCGCGAAAGCACAGTTGTCAGCGGCGCCGACGACTTGGACATGCCCTGTTCGAGCGAGCGCGCCTAAGATCCCGCGGTGGGCAGGGTGCCAGGCTCTCCGCTTTCAAACGCGACCTTGCTATAAATCTCCGCCAGAGCAATCTCCGCCCCGACACTCTCGAACCTGCACACGCTTTCCGTCCCCATGGCTTCCGAGAACAACCAGTTCCCGCCAACCTGTCGCCGAAAAACCTCCACCCGAGGCTCCGCCTGCGAGACGAAAGCGTACTCCTGAAGCGAGCCGATCTTCCGATACTGTTGCGCCTTGAAGCCGCGATCGTAAGCTTCGGTAGAGCGCGACAGCACCTCGATAATTAACACTGGATTCGGCCGCTGGCAATCCACAACGACAATATCGGGCGCAAAATCCGCGATGTCGAGACCAGCCTGGCCGAACGAATCTCCGAGAAGGTCCCGCAGATTCGCAATTACGAGTGCGTGCCGGACTTCCGAATCTTGAACACCACGGTACGGATGCTCGTCGCCCGACATCGCATACATCCGCCCGTCGTAGAACTCGCTGCGAACCTCGACAGCCGCCCGCTCGATCTCCAGATACTCTTCCGGTGTCAAGCGCGGGTGCGGTTGGGCTGACATGCCTTTATCTTAACGACTTCGCATGCTCCTTGACTTCCCCCTTCCCCCCGCGTTACCTTGGACGATTCGAGCCGACCCTATAGATCAGGAGCCGCTTCCATTTCTAGCGTGGAACCCAAGATCGAAGAATATACGTACGATTCCACGCTCGACAGCGTGGATACCGCCGAGGAGATCGTCCTCAAGGACGCCCAGGAGATGGGCTTCGACGAAGACGATCTGCACAAGATCGGCATGTCCATCCGCGAGTGCATGGTGAATGCCGTGGTCCACGGCAATCGTTATAACGCCCGAAAAAAGGTGTTCCTGACGATCGCCCGAAGCCCCGGCCGCCTGGAGATCCGGATTGCCGATGAAGGCGACCATTTCGATATGTCGCAGTTGCCCGATCCGCTGGCCGATGAGAATCTGCTGCGGCACTCCGGGCGCGGCCTGCTCTTGATGCAGGCGTTTATGGATGAGTTCCAAATCCGGCCCCGTCAGCCAAAGGGTACGGAAGTGAAATTGGTTAAAACTACGCCGCAAGCCGGCGAGGGGAATTGAGAAGGAGGCCTTTGTGAGTGTCAAACTGACCACCCGACAGGTGGGCGACGTAACAGTGATCGATGCGGTGGGCCGCATCACCTTGGGCGACGGTGCCAGCACCTTCCGCGACACCATCCGCGACCTGGCCGGCAGCGGCCATAAGAAGATGTTGCTGAACCTCGCCGAGGTTTCCTATATCGATAGCTCCGGCATCGGCGAAATGGTCTCCGGATTCACCACCGTCACCAATCAGGGCGGCCAGTTGAAGCTCCTGAACCTGACCAAGCGCGTGAAAGACCTCTTGCAGATTACCAAGCTGTACACCGTCTTCGAAGTGCATGAGGACGAAGCAGCCGCGGTCCGCAGCTTTTCCTGATCGGGTCTGAAACGCCTCTAGGCGCTCGGGAGGCCCGCTTTGGGAACGGGGGCTTCCCTTTCTACCCGTTGAAATTGGGAGAATTAGGGCCGTGCGAACTCACTCTTTCTCTGGGAGGCAACTAATGCTTCGTTGCGGAGTGACGTTGGATGGTGGCCGGTAACCGGGCATGGTTCCTATTCGAGAGCCGAAGACCTACAGCATTCTGCTGGCGGACGATCTCACCTTAGTCCGCGAGGGCCTGGCCGCACTGTGCCAAGCCCAAGCAGGCTATCGCGTCGTCGGTCAGTGCTCGGAGGGCGTTGTCGCTCTCCGCATGATTGAAGCCCAGCCGCCCGATATTGCCGTCCTCGACCTGAACCTGCCCGATCTCTTCACTCTCGAAATCGTCCGCCGCGTCCGGGACGCCAATCTTCCCACCAAAATCGTGGTCCTTTCCACCCGTAAGGATCGCAAGACCGTCGTGGAGGCCCTGCGCTGCGGCGTCAACGCCTTCCTCCTCAAATCCGCCCCGTCTCAACAGCTGATCGAGGCCTTCGAACAGGTCCTGGAAGGCGGCATCTACGTCAGCCCTCAACTCGAACTCAACAAAATCTTCAGCGCCGGACATAAGTCCGCCCCCGAAGACCCGCTCGAATCCCTCAGTGCCCGCGAATACCAGGTGTTCACCCTGCTGGTCGAGGGCGTTCGCGCCAAAGAGATCGCCGCCCGCCTCGAACTCAGTCCCAAAACCGTCGACACCTACCGCGCCAGCCTCATGCGCAAACTCGATATCCATGACGTCGCCGGCCTGGTCAAGTTCGCCATCCAGCGCGACCTCACTTCTTCCCGGTAAATGCCGGCCGCCCGCTCACGCTCCGCCGGAGTGCTAAACTAATACTTCAGCAGTGCCGCTGTTCTGAGGAGTCCCTCGCCCGTGAAACGACAAACCCGTAAGGATCTCAAGACCGACCCGCTCGCCCAGGAACTCGGCGAGACCGTCGAATTTATCTCCGCGCACAAATCCGAGACCGTGCGCTACGGCGCTATCGCCTTGGCTGCCATCGTCATCATCGGCGGGACCTACATCTACATGCGCCACCAGGCCACCGTCCGCCAGGAAGCCCTGGCTGACGCGATGAAGCTCAACAACGCCGTCGTCTCCCCCACTCCTCAGCCGCCGAACATCAACTTCGCTACCCAGGCCGAGCTCGATAAAGCCTGGACCAAGGCCTTTACCGACGTCGCCACCAACTATCACGGCCATGAGGAAGGCGCCATCGCCCAGATCTATCTGGCCGCGAAGCAGTCCGACAAAGGCAACCTCCCCGAAGCCGAGAAAATGTACAAGGATGTGATGGATTCCGCGCCCAAGGAATACTCGGCCTGGGCCCGCATATCTCTAGCCCAGGTGTACGCTTCGGAGGGCAAGATTCAGGACGCCCGCGCCCTGTTGGACTACCTGGTCGCGCATCCCACCGACACGATCTCTAAGGAACAAGCCACCATCGAGCTCGCGGAGATCCTGACCAAATCCAACCCTGCGGAGGCCCGCAAGCTGCTCCAGCCTCTCGCCACCTCACGCACCGCCGTCAGCCGCACCGCCATCGACCTGATCGGCCGGCTTCCGCAAGCCAACTAAGTGGCCGGACCCGTTCTCGCTCACCTGCGCTTCCCCGTGGAGCGCGCGCGGGGACGCCGTTATCCCGAACTCCCGCACGCGTACCGGAACGAATTTCAGCGTGACCGCGACCGCGTCGTCCACGCCCGCGCTTTTCGACGGCTTGAGAATAAAACGCAAGTCTTCCCCGCCGGTCTCTCCGATCATTTCCGCAATCGCCTCACCCATACGATGGAGGTGTCGCAGATCGCCCGAACCGTGGCTTCCACTTTGGGACTCGACGAGCACCTCACGGAAGCTCTCTCGCTCGCTCACGATATCGGCCACCCTCCCTTCGCGCACGCCGGAGAAGAAGAACTCAACCGCCTGATGGCCCGCTTCGGCGAACGCTTTGAGCACAACCTCCACGCGCTCCGCATCGTCGAATCTTTCGAGAATCCGTACCCCCGCTTCCCGGGCCTCAACCTGACCTTCGAAGTGCGTGAAGGGATCGTGAAACACTCCCGCGATTTCGCGCCCGGTGAGATTCCGGAACTCGACGAATACCTGCCTGGCAAGCGCCCGCCGCTCGAAGCTCAGCTCATCGACTTGTGCGATGAGATTGCGTACAACAGCGCCGATCTCGACGACGGCTTCAGTGCCGGCCTGATCACCGTGGAGGAAGCCTGCGCCGCGGTCACGCAGTTCCGGGAGTTCTACGAAGCCGCCGAAATGCAGTTCCCCGGCGCTCCGGAACGAGTCCGGGTCCAAGAAGTGGTCCGCGGCCTGATCAACTGGCTCGTCTCCGGCTTGATGGAAGGAACCGTAGCGGCCTGCTCCGGAATGACGCACCTCGAAGATGTCCGCGAACATTCCGTGCGCGCCGCCAGCCTCACTCCCGCCACCGCCGCTGGCACCCGCGAGCTTAAGGCGTTTCTTCGCGCGAAGGTCTACTGCTCGGATGCGGTCACACAAAGCCGCAGCCAGTTCGCCGGCCGCATCACGGCGCTCTTCGAGTTTTTCCTGGAACACCCCGACCGGTTGCCCGCCGCCTATCTTGAGGAATCCGCGGCCCAACCCCTGCACCGCCGGGTGTGCGACTACATCGCCGGCATGACCGACGGCTTTTTCCTGCGCACCTGCGAGCACCTGGGCATCGCCGCCCCGTAAGCTCAATTCTCCGTCGGAGTCTTCTCCAAGTGGTCCACCACCACCGTCTCCACTGGAGCCTTACGAGCCTCCAGCTTCAGCCCAAGCTTTTCCACGGACGAGAACACCGCGTTTCCTGACGGGTCCGACGCATCCACTCCCCCCTGCACCTGCGTCACTTGGAACTGCCCGCCGCCGCGGCCTCCACCGTCGAATCCGCCCGGTCCGCCGCGTCCCCCGAAGTCAAAGCCCGCTTGACGCGCGATCCCGCCGATCAGTTCCTGAATGGACACATCCAGGGCCACCTGATAATTTCCGGTGATCCCGGTCTTGTCCACCACCGGCTTGTCCGTCATGCCGGTCAGCAGATCCGCCAGCGCCGCCATACTCACGCGCGACGCCTCCAGGTGCAGCTTGCCGTCCTGCGGCGCGCCGGAGATCTTGATCGTCCCGTACTGCGGATTGCTGAACGATGTGTTTCCGCCGCCCGGCCCACCGAAGCCGCCTCGCCCGGGCCCTCCATCGGGACCCCGGCCCGCTCCACCTCCGCCCGGTCCGCCAGCAGCGGGTCCGCCACCGCGTCCATCCGGTCCACGGCCTGGACCACCTGGACCTCCTGGACCCCCCGGCCCCGGAAAGATCCCGAAGCCCAGATTCAGCCCGCCGTTTGCTGCCGCATCGGCCGGATCCGCCTCTTCCGTGGACGGCTGCATCTTCACGCCCTTGCCCACCACCAGCGCGTACACCGGCAGCTCTCTGTTCTCTCGATGCGTGGTTAACTTGAACCGGTCCGCCAGCAGCGCCTGCAACATCTGTGGAATCTGGCCCTGCGGCGCTCCGTCGGGCAGCTTCGCCAGAATATCCCAGCGAGCCTGCTGCGCCCACTCCGGAGCCACAATCTGGAACGGCTTCACCTGGAAGGCCTGCTGCAAAATCGTGGTCAGCGGTGTGCCCCCGATATCCAGGCGGGATCCCGTGACCGTGATTCCGATGTGAATCTTCCCCGACCGAAATAGTTCCGGCGACGGCTGAGGCGCGGCGGTTATATTCGCAACCTCAAACTCCGGCCCGACGGCTCGCATTTGGGCGGCCATCAGACACACCACCAACATAAGGCCGCTCTTCCGCGCGCCCGCAAAACTACCCATTGCTGAATATCCCCTTTTGGCGAGGCCGATCGTCCAGAACCGGCCGCTCCCCCCTAGTGTAGACGCCCGGGGCGCGGGCCCTGGTTACTCCAGCCCGCAGGGGAGGGCGCTCCCGTCGATGGCGCGGAAGCCCGCCAGCCGCACGCGGTCTGTGTCGCGATAACTCACCAGCGGCATCATTCCCGTTTCCATCAGCGCACGCACCTGATCTTCGGTCATGAGCACTTCCGCGCAAGGAGTGGATTCCGTCTCTCCGTCTTTCTGGTAGAGGTGCAGCGGCAATCCCGTGAAGTTGAGATCCGCCCCCCCTCGAGCTATGAGGGCCAGACAGGCCAGCGCCGGATTTCCCCACAGGTACGCCGCATGCACCGGAGCCTCCGGCATCTCGTCGAACGCAAACGCTTCGATGCCGCTGGTCTTCGGCCCGTAGGGCAAACGCAGCAAGAAACGCGGCAACGCCAGTCCCAGCGACCCGGCCTCGGGAATCGACCGCAGGTCCGCCCAATACGGCCCCATGTCCACGGAGCCTTCGGCGACAAACGCCGTTCGCGCACTCGACACCAGCAGGGCGATGCGGCCCAGTAACTCAATATCCTCCGCGTCCGCTCCAAAAGAGTACAGCCCGAACACCCCGCTCCACGCGCGGGAGCGCAGCAGGCCGTAGAGACGAGTTGTTTTGAGATCGGATGCCTCGGCCAGATCCGCGATCAACTCCTTGCGGGAGAGTTGCGCCACGTAGATCCGCGCGGATTCGTCGTCAGCCTCTCGCACCGCAAAATCCAGCCCGCGCCACGCCGCCTCAATCGTCTGAAACCGCGGATGCCCCAGCACCGCCCGCATCGTTGCCGCCTGCGCGGTGGCCTGCGAGTTCCGCGCGGGCGCAGCTTCCGCCCCCGACGACAGCGCCAGTTCTTTCACGTATTCCTCGAAGGGATCGCCTCCCCCGCCGGCGATCTTATCCAGCAAACTCGACGGCCGCAAGATCCGTTCCAGATCGGCCTGCGGCAGGGAGCCCGGACGCGAAGGAGCCTCCGGCGCGTCGCCCTCCCGCAAATCGCGGAACACGTCCAGCCGCTGATACAAGCGGTCCGGATGAAAATCGTCGAGCTCTTCTATCTTCGAGCCGGCCAGCTTCACCTCAAAACGCGACAGCACTCCGTCGAAATTATCGCGGTCGATCGGAATTGCGTTTGCCTCGGCGCGCCCGCCAAAATCCCCCAGCACGAGAAATCGCGCCGGACTCTCCGTCTCCACCGGCACCCTCTTCCGCCGCGCCTCCACGCCCAGTTCGATCATGCGCCGATTATACAGATTGCAGCAGCAAGTTGCCTGCGCGATCCAGCCTGAACCGCCACCCCGGCGGAGCCACCGTCGTCGATCCGTAATCCAGAATTAATGCCGGGCCGATCCGAGCCGCGCTCCCCAACTGCTCGCGCTTCCATACCGCGGCGTCGTGCCACGTGCCGTCCATCCACACACGGCGCACTCCCGGCTTGCCCGCGCGCCGCGGCGCAGCCCGCAGTTCTGCTTTCTCCAGCTTCGTCCGGGCCCGCACGCGAATCGTCACCACCTCCACTTCGCGCCCCGGATGCGAGTACCCGTAAACCTTCTGATGCTCCCGATGAAACTGAGCCTCGGCTTCCGCCTTTGCTCCAGAACGATATTTCACGTTCAACTCGTAGCTCTGCCCGCGATACCGCAGATCCGCCGAGCGCTCGATCTCCGCCCCCGGCGATTCCCTCCGCGCCCGCTTTTCCAGCGCCGCAAAACGAGCCTCGGAATCCGCGTACCCCAGAACGCCCGCCGAATAATCCCGCACCGCGTCCGCCATCAACATACCAAGCGCCGAAAGCGCCCCCGCATCCTGGGGCACCAGCACGGTCTTGATTCCCAACTCCCGCGCGATGTCGCAAGCATGCAGCCCGCCGCACCCGCCGAAAGCCACCAAAACGAAATCCCGAGGATCATGCCCGCGTTCTACTGAAACCACCCGGATCGCCCGCTCCATATTCGCGTTGGCCACGCGCAGGATCCCCGCCGCCGCGCGGATCGTATCGAGTTTCAAGGCCTTCGCGATTTTTCCCACCGCCGCCGATGCGCGAGCCGCATCCACCGGCATCGCCCCGCCCAGCAACGCCTCCACCCGCCCCAAAACCACATGAGCATCCGTAACTGTCGCCCCAGTGCCCTTTCCGTAACAAGCCGGCCCCGGATCCGAGCCGGCACTTTCCGGCCCGACACGCAATAAACCGCCTTCGTCGACCCGGGCGAGCGAGCCCCCGCCCGCCCCGACCGTGTGTAAGTCCAGCATTGGCAATCGGATAGCGTATCCATCGACATTTGTCTCGAGTGTTTCACGTGAAACACTTTCGGCCAGACTGACGTCTGTGGACGTTCCGCCCATGTCGAAACCCAGCACTTTTCGGAATCCGCTACGGCGCGCGGAGCCGATGGCGCCGACGACTCCGCCGGCTGGTCCCGAGAGCAGAGTCCGCACCGCGTGCTTTCTGGCTTCGTTTGACGAAAGGAACCCACCGTTCGATTGCATGATGGCGATGCGGAATCGCCGCGCTCCTTCCAGTTCGCTCAAATAGGCGTCCATGAGCGGGCCGACGTACGCGTTCACCGCCGTGGTCGAGGCGCGCTCATATTCGCGAAACTCCGGACTGATCTCGTGCGAGGCGCAGACGTAGACGCCGAGATCTTTGAGCGACTTCACCGCCGCTCGTTCCTGCGTCGGATTCTGGTAAGAGTGTAGAAAACAAATCGCGACGGACTGCGCGCCTGACTTCCGCAGCTTCACCGCGAGGCGCTTCCACTCAGTGGCGTCCGGCGCGCGCAGTACCGAACCGTCGTGCCGCATGCGTTCGTTCACACCGAAGCAGAGCGCTCGATCAACCAGATGTCTTCGAGGAGCGGGTGTGAGATTGTAGAGCTCCGCTCGATTCTGGCGGCCGATCTCAAGCAAGTCTTCAAATCCTGCCGTCGTGACGAACGCGGTTCGCGCGCCTTTGCGTTCCAGGAACGCGTTGGTTGCTACCGTGGAGCCGTGCACAACATCCGCGCGCCCCTTGGCGCAAGCTCGCTCCAGCCCTTCGAGGATCACTTGCGCGGGCCGTCGAGGGTTGGACCGCAGCTTGAACGTTTCGATTCGCCCGTCATCGTTGAGCACGACAAAATCGGTAAACGTTCCGCCCGCGTCCACGCCAATGCGCATGAACTTAATTCTAGGGCTTCACAGGGTGGTGATCGCCCAGGATGTAAGAGTAGGCCAGCAGCGCAAGTCCGATGAGTGTGGGGATGAGGCCCGCGAGAAACACGGGCACATCGGGGACGATCGCGTAAAGGAACACCGTGACGCCGATTCCTACGGCCGTGACCACCAAGCCTCCCAGCCGAAGCCCGGCGCGCGTGCGGCGATCCGCTCGATTTTCTTCCTCGCGCATGACCTGAAGCGCCGCCTCCGCGCCAGCCCCTGGCGATTCCGCGATTTTCTTCATCACTTCGCTGCGGTAGAAAGCTTCCCGCTCCTTGGTGTACACGTTTCCCTTCACCCAAGGACTCGGAACGGTGGGGGGGGTGAGCGCCTCGCGAAGCATTGACATCACGGGCTCCGGCACGTTCCCTTGCATCTCGGCAACCTTCTTGATCGCCTCGGTGCGGTAATATGCTTCCCGCTCCTGGCGGCGGTTCGTGACCCATGATTGCACCGCCCACAGGGAGCAGAAAGCGATCGCGGCAACGGCCCAGGCCAGACTCTCGTACATGTTATGCTCCTCGGCTAGGAATCGTTCTTGCAACCAGTACGACTCAGGGGTGTGAGCCGGGGTTGCATTTTTTTAGCGGCAAGAAAACGCAACCGCGCCGCCTGCGATCGGGTCGAACCTTGCGTTTGAGAACATCGTGCGGAGGATCCCCATTGAGCGCGAGCGACGATCAAGCCGATGTCCAGAAGGTTCTGGCCGGCGACGCCGCGGCTTTCGAGCGGATCGTACACCGCTGGCAAGGTCCTTTGCTGAACCTGGCGTACCGATTCTGCCGCGACCGCGGGCGGGCGGAGGAAATGGCGCAGGAGGCGTTCCTGCGGGCGTATCGCGCGCTCGGCTCCTGGCGCAAAGATGCGGCGTTCTCCACGTGGCTCTTTGCCCTTGCCACGAATCTCTATCGCTCCGAATTGCGGCGCATTCCGCCGAAGATGTTTGCGATTGAAGATGTGGCCGAGCCAGGCGACCCGCGCACGGCCGATCCGCTCAAGCTCGCCGAAGATCGCGACCGCGCCGTAAGGCGAGCCGTATTCACGCTGCCTCCGAAGTATCGCGAGGCACTGACGCTTTTCTATTTTCACGAGATGGATGTGTCCGCCGCGGCGCAAAGCCTGGGACTGCCCGAGGGCACGGTGAAGGCCAGACTTTCCCGAGGCCGCGAGCTTTTGCGCGACAAGCTGCCGCGACTGTTGGCGGAGCTAAACTGGAAGGAGGCGTGATGCAAGACCACGAATTCGACCGCATTTTGTCGGGTGAGGGCGACTTGGTTCCTTCGTCCGGATTCGCGTCCGCAGTGATGGACGCCGTACGAAGCGAAGCCTCCGCGCCGCCGCCGATCCCGTTTCCGTGGGCGCGCGCGCTGCCTGGAATTGCGGCGGGTGTGATCGCTCTGGTGTACTTGTTTATCGAGGTCTTCCGGCAAGCGGGCAACGTCACGGCGGCGCCCTCGACACTCGACAAGGCTTTCTCCTCGCTCGCGCCGGCTTTCCGGGAAGCGCAAATGGTGGGCGCCGGGTGGATTTTGGCGGCGCTGGCGCTGGCTTACTTCTGCGTGAAGCTGTCGCTGCTTTTTGCCCGGGATAGAGCCTGACTCGGTGATTCTGCTCCGCGGAGTTTCGAAGGAGTTCGACGGCAAGCGAAAGGTTACCGCACTCGAAAGTATCGATCTCAACATCGAGCGCGGTGAGATGGTATCGATCGTGGGCCCCTCCGGCTCCGGCAAATCGACTCTGCTGAATCTGATCGGCGGGCTGGACCGGGCGTCGGAGGGCGAGATTGAGCTGGACGGCGCGGTGCTTTCGAAATTGGGCGATGACGAGCTCACGCGCGTCCGGCGCGACAAGATCGGATTCATCTTCCAGTTCTTCAACCTGCTGCCGACGCTTTCGTGCCTAGAGAATGTTTCCCTGCCGCTGCACTTGCGCGGCTGGACGCGGAAGAAGACCGAAGAGCGAGCCATGGCGTTGCTGGACCTGGTGGGGCTCGGCAACCGTTTGGAGCACCTGCCCGACGAGCTCTCTGGTGGCGAGCGCCAGCGCGTGGCCATCGCGCGCGCCTTAAGCATATATCCGCCGATCCTGCTGGCCGACGAGCCGACCGGCAATCTCGATTCGGCCACGGGCGTGGAAATTTTGAAACTGATCCACGATCTGCACGATCGTTTAGGTGCAACCGTGCTGATGGTTACTCACGATCAAAGTGTCGCCGAGAGCTGCCCGCGGACCATTCACCTGCGCGACGGCAAACTGTTTGAGGACATCCGAAGATGATTTTACTGCGCCTGATCAGCTGGCCGTACGCGCGGAAGCACTTACTGCGCTGGCTGCTGACCGAGGCCGGCATTGTGCTGGGCGTGGCGGTCTTCGTCGGCATGCACACGGCGAACCAGAGTGTGCTGGCGGCATTCCACGAAACGATCGACCGCATCGCCGGATCTACCCAATTGCAAGTCTCCGCCGGAGAGGCGGGCTTCGACGAGGATGTGCTCGATAAGGTGCGGAGCGTGCCTGAAGTGGCCGCGGCAGCTCCCGTGATTGAATCGACGGTCTCTACCAGCGGCGGCAATCTTTTAATCCTTGGCGTGGATATGCTGGGCGACCGCAGCTTGCGCAACTACGATTTCGAAGGGTCGGAAGAGATCGACGATCCTCTGATCTTTCTTGCGCAGCCGGATTCTCTGATCGTCACCCGAACGTTCGTGGACCAGCAGCATTTACAAGTGAACAGCCGCATTCCGATGCGCACGATGGCGGGCGACCAGGTATTTACGGTGCGCGGCATCATGAAGCCGGGGGGGCTGGCGAGCGCGTTCGGCGGCGACCTGGCGATCATGGACATCTATGCCGCGCAGAAGGTCTTCGGGCGCGGACCGAAGTTCGACCGCATCGATATCGCGCTGCAAGACGGCGTGCATCTTGAGGACGCCACCGCGAAATTGCAGGCGCTGCTGGGACCCGGCTACCAGGTGCAAGCGCCAAACTCGCGAGGGCAGCAGTTCGAAGCGACATCCCGCGTATACGCCTTGGCGTCGAACATCACCAGCGTGTTCGCGCTGTTCATTGGGATGTTCATCATCTACAACACGTTTGCGATCGCCGTCACGCAGAGGCGGAGCGAGATCGGCATTCTGCGAGCCTTGGGCGCCACACGCGCACAGATTCGCACGCTGTTCCTGACGGAGAGTGCCTTGGCAGGCTTGCTGGGAACGCTGGTGGGCGTCCTCTTCGGGATTGTGCTGGCGCACGGCATGGCGGGCTACATCGGAGGGCTGCTCGAAAACATCTACGGCGTCGCGCAACGGGCAGGCGATGTCACGCTTGATCCGCGTTTACTAGGAGCGGCCATTGCGATGGGCGTGCTGACGAGCCTGATCGCCGCTGTGATTCCGGCGCGCAGCGCGGCGGGGGTCGATCCGGTGAAGGCTCTTCAGAAGGGGCGTTATCAGTCGATGACCGAGGGCGAAAACCGCAGACGGCGAACGTGGGCGATCGCATGCGCCGCTGTTTCCGCCGTCACGCTGGCCTTCAGCCGCATCGGGCTGGTGTTCTATGCGGGATATTTCCTGGCGGTGCTGGCGGCTGCGTTGCTTTCACCGGCGTTGTCACTCTGGCTGTCGAAACTTCTGCGGCCGCTGCTCCGGTGGCTGCGGCCCGTGGAAGGAACGCTGGCCGCGGATAGTCTGATTCAATCGCCCCGGCGGACTTCCGGTACGGTGGCGGCGCTGATGTTGTCACTGGCTTTGGTGGTTTCGCTGGCAGGCTTGGCGCGGTCCAGTTATAACTCAATTGCGGACTGGCTCCGCATCGCGTTAAATCCGGATCTGTTCGTGACCACGGGAGAGAACATTTCTTCCCGCAGCTTTGTATTTCCCGCGTCGCTTGCCGACGGGCTTCGCGGGATTCCTGGCGTGGGCGAAGTGCAAATGGTACGCACGGTGCGCGTGTTGGTGAAGGGCGCGCCGGTGATGTTAATCGCGGCGGATGTCCGCGCACTGGGAAATCGCGCCAAACTGCCGGCCGTGGAGGGCGACACGGAGAAAATGTATCCGCTGGCCGCCGCGGGCAAGGGTGTTCTCGTGTCGGAAAACTTCGCCAGGCTTCACGACACTCATTTAAACGATGTGCTGGAGATTCCGGCTCCGCACGAGACGCTGCGCTTGCCCGTAGCCGGCGTCGTTCGCGACTATTCGGATCAACAGGGAACCATCGTGCTTTCGCGCGACGTGTTCGTTCGCGCGTGGAATGACGATTCCGCGAATGTTTTCCGCCTCTATCTGAAGCCTGGCGCGGTGGAAGCAGACGTGCGCCGCGCGATTCTCAATGCATACGGTTCGCAGCAGCGTTTGTTTGTCCTGACGAATCAGGAGGTGCGGAAGTACATCACGCAACTCACCGACCAGTGGTTCGGTCTCACCTACGTGCAGATCGCGGTGGCGGTGTTGGTGGCGGTGTTGGGGATTGTGAATGCGCTCACGGTTTCCATCACGGACCGGCGTCGCGAACTGGGAGTGTTGCAGGCGGTGGGCGGGTTGCGCATGCAGGTCCGCCGCACGATTTGGATGGAGGCGGTGGCGATCGGATTTATCGGCTTGGCGATGGGCCTGGTGCTGGGCGCGATCCAGCTTTACTACAGCCTGGAGGTCTCGCGCCGCGACATTATCGGAATCGATCTCGGCTATGCGTATCCGTTCGCCGTGGCGGCGGCTCTTACGCCGGTGATCCTGGGCGCGGCGTTGCTGGCCGCTCTGGGTCCCGCGGAGAGCGCGGTGCGAGGATCGTTGGTGGAGGCACTCGAATATGAGTAGGGTCACGGCGGCGTTACTGCTCTCCCAGGCGGTGTTGCTCGCGCAGACGTTGCTGGGACAGGACGCTCGGGAAATCATGAAGGAGGTCCAGCACCGGCAGCACTCCACCTCGCAGCGCTACGAAGGGACGCTCGAAGTGACCACGGGAGGCAGCCGCGTGGCGACGAAGCGCTGGATCTATCAACGCATCGGGGATTTCGGAAATAGTAAAGCGATCCTGCGGTTCACGGCACCCCCGGAGGTCAAGGGCGTCGGATTGCTGATCGTAAATCATCCGGACCGCGCCAGCGACCAATGGATGTGGCGGCCGGCGATCGGGCGGGATCAGCGCATTGCGTTGCAGGATCGCTCCACGCGCTTCTTCGGCACCGATTTCAGCTTTGAAGATCTGGAAGAGCGCGACGTGGATCAGTACGATTACAAGTTGCTGGGCGAGGAGGGCGGTTCGTGGAAGATCGAATCCCGGCCGCGGAAATCGTCGCAGTACACGTACTCGGTGTTCTGGATCAAGAAGGACAATTTCACCATCGGCAAGATTGAGGCGTACAACAAAAAGGGCCTTGTGCGTGTGATCGAGTACAAGGATTACGAGCTTCTGAAGAACATCTGGACCGCACGCACGTGCGAGGTGCTGGACGTGACACGCAACAGCCGTACCGTGCTCAAGTACGACAAGGTGGATTACAACCTGCCTCTCAAGGACGATCAGTTCTCGATTGAGGCGCTGCGCCGCGAGTCATGATCGACGCCGGGATCCTCGCGCTCACGCTGTTGGCCCAGAGCTTTGAGCAGCGCGGGTATTTTGAGAATCAGGCGGTGGTGTATCCGCAGACCGCACCGAACGATGACGCGCACGTGGTGGATTCGATGATGCTGCGCTGGGAGACGTCGTATCAATTTGCGCCGTGGTTCAAGCTCTCCGGTGCCGTCGACGCGCGTACGGATTCGCACCGGCAGACCGATCGGAGCGATCGCGTGGATTTCGACGATCGCGGTGTGGCGCGGCCGGCGCTTTCGATGCGGCGGTTGAGCGCGACGATTCACAAGGGCAGAGTCACGGCGGAGCTTGGCCGGCAGTTCATTCGCTGGGGCAAGACGGATATTCTCACGCCGACGGATCGCTTCGCGCCGAAGGATTACTTGAGTAGCGTGGTGGACAGCGACTTTCTCGGCGTCACTGCCGCGAGGCTCACGGTGGAGGCGGGAGGCGATTCGGTGGACCTGGTGTACCAACCCTGGTTCACGCCGAGCCGCACGCCGTTGCTGAATCAGCGCTGGACAGTGATCCCGCCGGTGGTTTCGGGGATCGGCATCGTGGATGGCGGGGCAAGCTACCCCGGCAGCGCGCAGTATGGCGTGCGGTGGAATCATGTCGGCGCGGGATACGAGTACGCGCTGTGTTTCTTTGACGGCGAGAACAATCTGCCGCTCTTCAACGCGAGCTTCAACAGAATCACGGGCATGGTGACGGTGCAGCGCTACTATCCGGCACTGCGATTATACGGCGGGGATTTCGCGGTGCCTACGCCATGGGTCACGGTGAAGGGCGAGGCCGCGTACTTCACATCGTCCACTCCGAATACCGATGAATATGCGCTCTACGTGGTTCAACTGGAGCGGCAGGTGCGAGAGTGGTCCTTCGTCGGAGGGTACGCGGGCGAGGCGGTCACGCGATCCAGTGGTAATCCTCTGGACTTCGCGCCCGACCGCGGGTTCGCGCGATCCTTCGTCGGCCGCCTGGGCTTCACGATCGACGCGAATCGCGATCTTTCGGTCGAGGCCGCGGTGCGTGCGGCGGGGTCCTTCACGCGCTTCGAGTATTCGGAAGCGTTCGGGCAGCACTGGCGATTCACGGGAGGCCTCGCGTGGATTCGCGGCGACATGACGGATTTTCTGGGCGAGTTTTATCGCAACAGTTACGGCTTGCTGGCGATTCGCTATAGTTTCTAGTGAAACTCACCGTGATCCTCTTCGCCGCACTCTTGCTTGTCAGCACTGCTTCCGCGCAGAACTTCACGGGATTCACCGTGGAGACGGTCGCAAGGGATCTGCATTACGCGGAAGGACCCGCATGGTCGCTGGAAGGATTTCTGGTGTTCAGCGATATGACCACGGATCAGTTGAAGAAGTGGACTCCCGGTAAGGGGGTCGTCGATTTCGCCAGCCGCGCGGGCGGAGTTGCGGGCAACGCGTACGACGATCAGGGGCGTCTTTATACCTGCGAATTCCGCGAGCGTCGCGTGACCCGCACGGGGAAAAACGGAAAGACCGACGTGCTCGCCGCGAAGTTCGAGGGCAAGCGGTTGAACGCGCCGAACGACATTGTGGTGCGGCGCGATGGCAACGTGTATTTCACCGATCCGGCGTTTGGCAACCAGCAAGACGAACGCGAGCTGGATTTTTACGGAGTCTTCCGCGTTCGGCCGAGCGGGGAACTGGAAACCATCGCCCGATGGAAGACTCGCCCGAACGGGATCGCGCTGTCGCCAAACGGGAGACTTCTCTACGTCTCGGATTCCGACCAGCGTCTGGTCCGCGCGTACGATCTCGCCAGCAACGGCGCCGCGTCGAACGAGCGGGTGTTCGTCCCCAAGATCGAAGGCGTGCCGGGTGGGATTCGCACCGACGAAAAAGGAAACGTGTACGTCGCGGCCAAACACGTATACGCGTACTCGCCGCGCGGCGAGTTGCTCAAGGAAATTCAACTCGCGCAGACCCCGTCGAACCTTGCTTGGGGCGATCCCGATCTTTCCAGCCTATTCATCACCGCGCGGACAGCGATCTATCGCATTCGCCTGGGCGTGAAGGGAGCCGTGCCGTATGCGCCGCAGGTACCCTAAGCATCCGCTGGTGGGCGTGGGCGCGCTGATTTTTACGCGAGCGGGACGGCGCGGACCCATCTTGCTGGTGGAGCGCGCGGGGAAACCACTGAAGGGATACTGGTCCTTGCCGGGCGGCTTGGTGGAAACCGGTGAACTGCTGGAAGACGCGGTGCGCCGTGAGATCCTGGAAGAGACCGGCCTCCGCGTGGAGCCGGTGCGCTTCTACGATTTTTTCGAGCGCATCATGCGCGACGCCGACGGTCGCGCCGAGTATCATTACCTGCTGGCCGACTACATTTGCAAAGTAGTGGGCGGCGAATTGCGCCCTGCCACCGACGCGAGTCGCGCCGCGTGGGTGAGGCGCAGCGAGCTGGATCAGTACAAGATCACCGAGGGCACGCGCGCGGTGATTGAGAAAGTGTATTCCGATGTACGCCGAACCCGTTCTTGAATTCGAAGATCTGCGCAAGCTGCTGACGCGCTACCTGCGCAGCGCTTTGGGGCACGCAGAGTTAAACGAAGTCCGGCCGTCCTCGGATCGTGCGCACATCGAAAGCGCGCTTGCCGACGCCACGGAGGCGATGGATTACGTCCGCGGCGCGGCGCAAGCCCAGCCCACATCGCGAAGCACAGCGGGCCGCGTGCGCTTCGACTTGGGAGCCGATCCCGCGCCCGCCGTTGCGCGGCTAAGGATAGAAGGCGCGACGCTCGACGCGACCGAGATCTTCGAGGTCGCGCGGCTGCTCGACATGGCGTCGGACACACGCACCGCGCTGCTCGCTGCGCGCGATCCATTTCCGCGGCTGGCGTCGTACGCTGCCTCGATCGCCGATTTGCGCGAGCTGGCAGCAGAGCTACGCGGCAAGATTCTTCCCGATGGAACGCTCGCGGACGATGCCAGCGTCGCACTGGGCCGCCTGCGCCGGGAAGCCGAGAAACAGCGGCGGAACATCGAAGAATCGCTGGCGCGGTTTCTTCGGGCTCACCGCGAGGACGGCACGCTGCAGGAAGATTTCGTCACGATTCGCAACGATCGGTTCGTTGTCCCGGTGGTTACGGGCCGGGAGCGGCGGGTGGACGGCGTGATTCACGGATCGAGTGGCAGCGGCCAGACTGTTTTCGTCGAGCCTCTCGAAACGATTCATCTCAACAATGAGTTAGTCCGCCTGCGCGAGGACGAACTCCGCGAAGTGCATCGGATTTTGCGCGAGTTTACGTCTCGCTTGCGCGCCCACTCCGCCGAAATCAGCGCTACAGTCGCGGCGCTGGGCCGGCTGGAACTGCTGTTCGCCAAAGCGGAGTTCGCCGTCGACTTCAACTGCACGGTCCCGCGCCTGAGCGATCCCACCGCGCGGCGAGTGGTGCTGCGGGACGCACGGCATCCCCTGCTGGTGGATCTGTTTCGCCAGCAACGAAAGACCGTAGTGCCGGTGTCGCTCTCGCTCGAAGGAGAGCAACGCACGCTACTGATCAGCGGACCCAACACTGGCGGGAAAACCGTCACGCTGAAGACCGCGGGATTGCTCGCACTGATGACGCATGCCGGCTTGCCGGTGCCTGCCGCCGAAGCCGAGTTTCCGCTCTGCGATCAAGTGTTGGCCGATATCGGCGACCATCAATCGATCCAGGAAAGCCTCAGTTCCTTCTCCGCGCACATGCTCGCGATTCGTTCGATGCTGGAGCGCGCCACGCCCGATTCCCTGATCCTGGTGGACGAGTTGGGCCGCGCAACCGATCCGGAAGAAGGCGGAGCCCTCGGCGTCGTGGTGCTGGAGAACTTCCGCACGCGCGGAGCGTTCACGCTGGCTTCGACGCACTTAATGGCGATGAAGGTATACGGGGCTTCGACGGCCGGTGTTCTCAACGGGTCGATGGGTTTCGATGAGGCGACGCTGGAGCCGACTTATGTTTTGAGGCTCGGAGCGCCGGGAAAATCCGCGGGGCTGGACATCGCTTCAAGGCTTGGTTTGGATCCGGCGGTCATCGACGCGGCACGCGCCCGAATGACGACGGTGGAACGCGATGTGGCGCAGTTTCTCGCCGAGCTCCATCAGAAGATGAATGCGCTCGAGAAGGAGCGCGCGACGATCGGGGAGCGCGAGCAGGCGGTGGAAGCTCGCGAGCGCTCGATTGAACAAACGTGGGAACGCAAGTACGCCGGCAAGATCACGGAAGTGGAGCGCCGCGCGGCGGAGCTTTCGGCGCAATTCGAGCGGCGCGCCAAGGATACGATCGATGAGCTGAGCCAGAAGGCTCGGGCGAAGATCGCGAAGACCAGCCGCGAGTTTCACGAATCCGTGGAGTCGATCGCGCCGCGAAAGGCGCCGGAGCCGTCTCGCGCTGCCGCGGTCGAGCCCGCGCTGAAGATCGCAGAGGGCGCGCGAGTCCGTTTGAAGAACATCCGGCAGCCGGCCACCGTGCGGCGCGTACTCGCCAACGGATTGATCGAAGTGGACGCCGGATTCCTCAAGATGCAGGTGTCCGCTTCCGACGTGGAAGAGGTTCTGCCTCCGGCGGACAAGCCGGGGCGGGCGCGCAGCATGGGGTTCCAGCAGACGTCGGATTTGGGCACCTCTTATCAGGAGATCAACCTGATCGGCCAGCGCGCCGAGGAAGCCTGCGATCAGGTGGAGAAGTTCCTGGACACCGCCACGCTCGCGCAGGTGGAGCGTGTGCGCATCGTGCACGGTCACGGGATGGGCATTTTGAAGAGGGCGGTGGCGGATCTGCTGAAGCAGAGTCCGCACGTGGCGAAGTTTTATCCCGCGCCGCCGGAGCAGGGCGGGTCCGGCGCCACCATCGCGGAACTGAAGCCGGAATAACGCGATGAGTCTGGAATGGGTTCGGCAGCACTGCCTTGCGATGCCGCATGTGACCGAACACATCCCGTGGGCGGAGCACTTGGTTTATAAGGTCGGCGGCAAGATGTTCGCGTCGTCGGCGCTGTCACCGGAGGGCCTCCGCATGACGTTCAAGTGCACTCCGGAAGAGTTTGCTGAGCTGACAGAGCGGCCCGGCGTAGTGCCCGCACCCTACTGCGCACGTATGTTCTGGGTCGCACTCGAAACCGGGAATGCGCTGCCGCGAGCTGAAGTGAAGCAGTTGCTCACACAGGCGTACCAACTGGTGTTCGCGAAGCTTCCGAAAAAGACGCAGGCAGAATTGTCGTCGAATCCGGTGAAAAAGCGGAAGTGAACTATGCCTCGGCGCGCTTGGCGGCCAGCGCCTGCTGACGTTCAAATGCCAGTTTGCCTTGGTATTCCTGCCACAGCGTAGTGAAGCCGGCCCAGTAATATCCGCCGACGAATAGCAGCAGGAACGGCACCGCCAGGTAATTGTAGGACGCGATCGCGTAGATCACGATCCACAGGAAGAACGTGCCCGCCACGAGTTCCGCGTAGGGTAGCCAACCGCTGCGGCGGCGGTACTGGATATTGGTGAGCTGCACCTTCTGCTGCCCGCCGATAGCGTACTTCGCGGTACGAGCGAATTCCGTCTTGTACCCGACCAGCGCTTCGATCACGGCGCGCGAGTTGATAATGGTCAACGCCACGCCCGCCGCCATCAGCGCCGGCAGGAACAGGAAGGCCCGCTTCCAGGTTTTCGGGAACAGCTCGCGGTGCGCGACCACGTAAAATGCCGAGATAGACCAGAACGACGCCGCAATCAGCGGGAGATCGATCAGCACCATCTCAAATAATCCCTGGTACGCGCGCACGATCATGACCGGCAGCATCAGCGCGCTCACCGCGATCATCAGCGGATACGAAATATTGGGCGTGAGATGGAAGAACGCTTCGGCTTTGACGCGGAACGGCAGGTCCGCTTTCAAGATCTTCCACAGCAGCTTTTTAGCCACCTGCGTCAGGCCCTTGGCCCAGCGCGATTGCTGCACTTGGAAGCTATAGGTTTCCACCGGCAACTCCGACAAGCATTCCAGCGTCGGTACGTATACGAACTGCCAGCCCTTCAACTGCGCACGATAGCTGAGATCGGAATCCTCGGTAAGCGTGTCATGCTGCCAACCGCCGGATTCTTCGATCATCGACTTCCGCATGATGCCCGCAGTGCCATTGAAGTTGAAGAACAGTCCCGCGCCCGCGCGAGCCTGATGTTCCAGGATGAAGTGCCCGTCCAGCAGCATCGCCTGGACTTCCGTCAGCACGTTATAGTGCCGGTTCAAATAGCCCCAGCGCGTCTGCACCATCCCGACTTTCGGGTCGGTAAAGAAATGCACCGTGCGTTGGAGGAACTCCTGCGGCGGAACGAAATCCGCATCGAAGATCGCGACAACCTCGCCGGTAGCCGTCTTCAATCCATTTTCGAGCGCGCCCGCTTTGTAGCCGTGGCGGTTGTCGCGATGGATGTATTCAATGGGATGCCCGGCCTCGCGGTATTCCTCAACCAGCCTCTGCGTGAACGGATGCGTTTCATCGGTGGAATCGTCCAGCACCTGGATTTGCAGCAGCTCGCGCGGATAATCCATTTTGAGCGTTTCTTCCAGCAGGCGCTCCACGACGTATTGTTCGTTATAAATCGGAAGCTGAATGGTGACGCGCGGCAGTTGCTCCCAACGTGCGGGCTCCTGATTCAAGAACTTCTTGCGATGCTTCCAATACCCGCGGATCATCGCATAGCGGTGCAGCCCGTAGAACGAGAGCACGCCCAGCACCGCGAAGTACGGAATCAGAATCGCCCAGTCGAATGGCTCCAGCCGGTGGATGCCCTTGAAGGTATCGTCAAAGAGCGCATCCATAACCTTGCCGGCGAGAGCGGAAGCTCCGCTGGTGACGAGGAACGCGGGAGTGGGAAGTGGAATGCTCATGGTCCGAATGACGGACAGTGACAATCCTCCCTATTATATACTCAAATTGGAGTTCTTCCTTATGCGCTTCTTCCTCGATACCGCGAATCTAGATGAGTTGAAGAAGGGAGCGAGCTGGGGCATCGTCAATGGTGTGACGACCAACCCTTCGCTGATCGCCAAAGAGGGCGTACCCATCGAAGAGCAGATCCGCAAGATTTGCGACATCATCGATGGAGACATCAGCGCCGAGGTGGTGGCCACCGAGACCGACGGGATGCTCACAGAAGGCCGCAAGCTGGCCAAGATCCATAAGAATGTCGTGGTGAAAGTGCCGCTCACCCGGGACGGCATCCGGGCGTGTTCCACCTTGAGCCGCGAGGGCATCCGCGTCAACGTGACGCTGTGTTTTTCCGCGGGGCAAGCCCTGCTGGCCGCGAAGGCCGGAGCGTATTTCATCAGCCCGTTCGTCGGCCGCATCGACGATTCCGGCTGGGACGGCATGCAGTTGATTCGGGACATCGCCCTAATCTACAAGAACTACGGTTTTTCGACGCAGATTCTGGCGGCGTCGCTGCGGCATTCGCTGCACGTGATCGATTCCGCGAAAGCCGGGGCGCACGTCGGTACCATGCCCTTCAAGGTGATGGACGGCCTGTTCAACCATCCGCTCACGGATAAGGGTCTGGCGGCGTTCCTGGCCGATTACGACAAGGCTTTCCACAACGCCCCCGCAGTGCGCTAAGCTTTCTTAGTTCATGTCGCCGAACCTACAGCTCGCCGCGCTTGGCGCGCTGGCTGTCGTTCTTATTGCGCTCGCGGGTTTCATCGCGTTCCGGGTGGTCCACAACAATCCGGAAAAACGCGAGCGGCGGCGGCGACTTCACGTAAATCAAAATGGCCGCCTCGGCGATGCGCTCATTACGGAGGCGACGGACGCACTTCTGTACTACAGCTACACGGTCCATGGCGTCGATTACAGTGCGAGCCAGGACATCGCCGCCCTGCGCGACCGGCTCCCCGCCGATTCCGGGCGCATCGTGGGGGTCGCGAACTTGAAGTATTCGCCCAAGAACCCGGCGAATTCCATCCTGCTCTGCGAGGACTGGAGTGGCATCCGGGCATCCGGGTCGCCGCGTTCTCAGGCGTCGTAGGTTATATCTATGCCGGATTGGACCAAGGTGCGCGTCCTGATCGGTGTGCTTTTTCCTCTTTTTCTGGTAGCCATGCGCCTCGCTGGCGAAGAACAGCCCAAAGTGCTGCGCCAGTTCAAGAATTCATCGCTAGTTCAGCTCTCGCCCGACGGCACGTTCATTCTGACCAGCAGTATGCGACGCGCCAAGTGTGCCGAGGGAAAGAACAGCTGCGGCAGCGAGGTTCTTACGGTCTACGAGCGGGCGAGCGGTAAGTCCGTGGGGGAGTTGTCCGCGGCGGGTTCACCGGTTTATGGAATTCCGAATCGCTTCTTAACGCCTGAGTTTGTTGATCGCGGTAAAGTTCGAACCATCGAATCAAGTTGGAACGACCAACGGAAGAGCCTCGATTATACACGGACCATCTGGGACCCGGCCTCTAAAACCGAGCAGAGGAGTTCGGTCGCATTCTCCGAAGGCTTCTCGTATCAGTGCCCCGTGGACAATCAACGCTTATTGGGTCTGGGGCCCCTTATCGTCCAGAACGGCAGAGGGGACTTCGCGCCAGACGGTCCACCTCTGGCGAGGATCGAGCGCGGCGACGACAAACGCCCGCTTCAGTTGGTGGTGCCGGGAGGGCCGGTTGCAACCATCGCCACACTGAACCGGGTTTCGTTCGGTCAGTTCAAGTGCGACGTATGGCGGTCCGAAAATACCTATCTTTTACAAGAAGCCCCGCCGAGGAGGAGCCTTGAAGACCGCTTCGGCAAGAGTCTGACTTGGTTCTCGATCGAGGCTGGCGCTCCTCCGCGCCCCTGCCATGCCTTCGAAGGCCTAGGTATTCGCGGATATGCGATATCGCCCGATCAATCGCGCATCGCCGTCGTCACACGCGCCTCCATCAGCGCCAACGATCCGATTATTCTCACCGTTCTCGATCTCAAGACCTGCGCCGAACTAAACCATTTTGAGCTGGAGTTCCCCGAGAAACCTCAAACCCGAGCCCCTTTGCTCGCGCCGTCTAAACCATACCCGGACAATGTTCCTTTTCCTGACCAGTTCGCGAGCTCTGTCGCCATTTCTCCTGATAACAAAACGGTGGCCGTAGCGTATGGCATTGCGAAAGGAATCTCTGGTTTGGCTTTTTTCGGAGTGTACTCGATGTCCGATGGTCATCGTATGGCGACGCTAAAGGGCGATACCTTTACGCCGAACCTGTATGAGATCTTCGTCCTGGACATCTATTCGGCCCGGGGAGCTCCTCTTGACGGAGCTATCCAGTTCAGCGCGGATTCAAAGTCCCTCTTCACCTCTTCTCGAAATCTTCGCCAGTGGGACGTTTCAGGGCTTCGATAGAAAACCGCAGCCTGTAAACCCCAAAATCACCCGTCTCCCCCATCCTCCCGGTGATAAACTGGGACCAGCATGAGTTCGCTCTCGCCGCGTCTGCAAGTTCGGGTCCAGCAGAAACAGACCTTGACGCCCGGGCTGGTCCAGATGGTCAGCCTGCTCCAATTGAATCGCCTGGAGCTGAAGGATATGATCACGGCGGAGATCGCCGAGAATCCCGTCCTGGAAGAATCCGGCGAGGCGGGGGAGGAACTCACCGCCGCCGAGCTCCAGCCTCTTCTCGAAGCCGAAGCCGAACGCACCGGCACTCCCGCCGACCAATCCATTCTGGAAGCCACCGCCGGTCCGGCCGAAGCCGATTTCGCCGAGATGGAGGCTCCTGAGCCCCAATTCGCCACCGAAGGTGAGGCCTCCGCCGTAGCGGCCGATGCTACCGGACCCGCCGAGGTCCCGGAGCAGCCCGCCGCAACGGACCCCTTCGACGAAATCGATCTGGGCGACTACTTCGATAACTATCTCGACCCCGGCTTCAAGAGTCCCGCGTCCGAAAACGTCGAAAAACCGTCCTTCGAAACCTTCCTTTCCTCGCCGGTCACGCTTTCCGATCACCTCCGGTCCCAGTTGGCTCTAGTCACGATGCCCGAAAAGGTGCGTGAAGCGGCGGAAGAAGTCATCGGCAACCTGGACGAGAACGGCTACCTCAGCGCCACCCCCCAGGAAATCGCCACCGAGGGCGGCCAAACCCTCGCCGAGGTTGAGGAAGCCATCCGCATTGTCCACACCCTGGATCCGGCCGGCGTCGGGGCTGCCGACGTGCGTGAATGCCTGCTGCTCCAGCTCGAAAGCCGCAACGGCAAGGGCGGCGTGGCCTGGCAACTCGTTTCCGACCACCTGAAACTCCTCGAACAGCGCCAGTTCCGCGAGATCGCCAAAGCATTGCACCGGCCTCTGGAGCACATCCAGGTCGCCGTCGACGTCATTCGTCATTTGGACCCTCGCCCCGGACTTCGCTACTCCGGCCCGGGAGCCCGCACCGTGGAGCCCGACGTCTACATCTCCAAGGACGGCGAAGACTACCTGATCCAGCTCAACGACGAGGATCTACCGCAACTGCGCCTAAACCCCCAGTATCGCCGCATGCTGGACCGTTCCCAGGAACCCAATAAGGACGTCCGCAACTACGTTCGGGACCGCTACGCTTCCGCCATTCAGCTCATGAAGAACATTGAGCAGCGCAAGCAGACCATCCTGAAAGTGTGCCAGTCCATCGTGCGCCGCCAGGGCGAGTTCCTCGAAGGCGGCATCGATCAGCTTCGCCCCATGATGATTAAGGAGATCGCCGAGGAGATCGGCGTGCATCCTTCCACCGTCAGCCGGGCCGTCTCCAGTAAGTATGCTCACACGCCGCAGGGCGTTTTCGAACTCCGCTATTTCTTCTCGGAAGCCGTGCAGGGTCCGGGCGGAATGGCGACTCCCTTGCTCATCTTGAAACGCCGTGTCAAGAAGATGATCGAGGAGGAGGATACGTCCCATCCGCTCACGGATGAGCAAATCACGGAGCGGCTGCAAGCCGAGGGAATCCAGGTGACTCGCCGTACTGTCGCCAAATACCGCGAGGACATGCGTATTCCGTCCACGCATCAGCGAAGAGTGCGCGCTTAACGCGCACAAGCGCGGGCCAACCCCGCCACAAGAGGACATCATGAACGTCAGCTATAAGGGCATGAAGCAGGAGCTTCCCCCCAAGATCCAGGCTAAACTTGACGCCAAGTTTGGCAAACTGTCCAAGCTTCTGGAGAAGCGCGGACCCAAGGGCGCGCACGTCATCGTCACCAGCGTGCGGCACCTGAACAAGGCGGAGATCACCGTCCAGTTCTACGATCATCAACTGGTGGCCGAAGCTTCCGATACGGATCTGGCCACGGCCATCATCAACGCCGCCGACAAACTGGCCTCGCAGGCCGTGAAGAATCGCGACAAGTGGCAGGAGCGCCGTAAGGAAAAGCCCGCCGCCAAGCGCGAAGCGGCTCCGAAGAAATCCGCGAAGGCAGCCCCTGCCGCGCCCGCCCCGGATGCGCGTAAAGGCGCCCAGAAGATCTTCCGCGTCAATCATCATAAACAGAACAAGCCCATGACGCTGGAAGAAGCCATGCTCGAAATGGACAAGAGCAAGGATTATCTGGTCTATCAGGATTCCGAAAAGGGCCGCACTAGCATGCTGGTCCGCCGCCGCGACGGCCACTTCGATCTGATCGAGGGTTAGTACAAAGCCGGTGGCCAAGCCCTCTGCCCGATCCGCTCCGCAAACCGAACTGGTGATCATCACCGGACTCAGCGGCTCGGGTAAGGGCACCGCGCTCAAGGCTCTTGAGGACTTGGGGTATTACTCGGTGGACAACATGCCCATCGACTTGATCCCCAAGTTCGCCGAGCTCGCGGAGGCCGTCCCGCATGTTCGCAAAGCGGCGATCGTCGTGGACATCCGGGAGGGCTCCGCGCTCGACCGGTTCCCCGCTCTCTATAAACGTCTGCGCCGCAAGATCCGCACGCGGCTGCTGTTCCTCGAAGCCGAGGATGCCAATCTGGTCCGCCGCTTCAGCGAGACCCGCCGCCCGCATCCTCTGGGCAAGGACCGCAGCGTTTCCGCCAGCGTGGCCAGCGAGCGCGAGCGTCTGGCGCCCATCCGCCGCTTGGCGGACCCCATCATCAATACCAGCAAGTTCAACGTTCACGAACTCCGCGAGACCATCCACAAAGCGTTCCAGGGCCAGCACCGCGACCCGGAAATTCTCATTCAAGTGACCAGTTTCGGATTCCGCCACGGAGTCCCCACCGATAGCGACCTGGTGTTCGACGTCCGCTTCCTGCCCAATCCGAACTACATTCCGGCGTTCAAACCGCTTTCGGGGAAGAACCGCGGAGTCGCGCGCTACATTCGATCCTTTCCGCAGACCACCGAATTCATTCAGCGGATCTCCGATCTTTTGATCTACCTGTTGCCGCACTACATTGCCGAGGGCAAATCGTATCTCACAATCTCCTTCGGCTGCACCGGAGGCCGCCATCGCAGCGTCATGATGGCCGGTGAAATCCACAAACACCTCTCCGCCGCCGGGTATCGAGTGAAGGAAACCCACCGCGACCTCCGCAAAACATAAAGGGCGGAGTCCGCTGCATCCGGACCCCGCCCTCGCTTCCCGCACTTCTTTGCGATCTTAGCGTCTTTGCGGGAACTCTTAGCCTTGCGGAACTTCAAGCTTGCGGCTCAACCGCTCCATCCGTTCCTTTGCTCTCCCGAAGTTCACGAAGTCGGTGATCATCGCCGCCAGATCCGAAGCATAGTCCGCGTTCGCCGACAGGAAATCGTTGTATTCCGGCGTCGTCAGCACCTTCGGCCGGGCATTGATATGCTCGATCACGGCATACGTGTAACCGGTCAACTCATCCAGAAACGGCACGATGCGATTGATCGCGGTTCTTTGCCACGGAGCCGCGCCCTCCTTCGCTTCCTCCAGCTTCGCCTGTTGCCGGCCCAAGGCATTCACATGCTCGCGGATCTGGTTGATCGCAACGGCATGAGTCTCCAGACTGACGCTCATCCGCGCGAAGCTCTCCATGGTTACCGCGTCCTCGCTGAGTTGTACGGCCATGGCCTGGGTTTCCACCAGTAATTTAGTGACTTGTTCAGAGTCCGGAGTCTCCGCCTTCACCGCCGCGGACGCCCCCAGGAACCCCGTGAGAAGAAGCGCGCTCGTCCCGATCCAAGCTGTCTTCCGTTGGTTCATGACAATCCTTCCTTTCTTACTCTTCTAAGTGATTGCACTTATGAATCCGAAATGCTTTATTGAAAAAGAAGGCACTTACCGATCTCGCTTGCGCGAAATACCCCAGTGCTTTTTAGTCCACACGCGCGGCCCGAACAATAAATCTTCGCGGAGCCGAGCCCACATAAGAAAACGGAAAACACGTGACCAGCGTCAATTCCGATCCGCCGGTTCCGGCGAGAACTTCCGTCGCGCTGGGTTCCACCACGGTCAACGATTCAACCGCGTAGTGGAACACCCCGCTCCGCGTGGCGAACGTGATCTTGTCGTTCTTCTGGATGTTCTTGAGCTCATGGAAGAACGAATCCCGATGCCCCGCGATGCCCACATTGCCGCCCTGCTCCGGTAGCGCGGTCCCGGGAATATGTCCCGCCGCCAGGCGCAGATCGCGCTCCGTCACGCCTTCCACTACCATCACGGAGATCTTCAGCCGGGGCACTTCCAGTCGGCCCACGGACGATCCTTCTTTGAGCCTCCGGCGAATCAGCGGCCGGGGAGGCAGCGATCCACGGTGACTCTGCGCCGGTACGGTTAGCGCCGACGGAGCGTTCACGATGGTCAACTCCGGCATTTCCCGCGTGACTTCGTGGTCGAAGCGCCAGCTCTCGTACGCCTGGAATAGGGCACTGTGTGCGTACACCACAGCGCAATACCCCAGGGCCACAGTGGCCACCGCCGACAGCACCACCTGCACGCCGCGAAGCGACTTCATCGCCTTCCGGTTTTGAACATGCACCACCATAAAACACCCTGCCCGGCGTCGCATCCGGCGCCGGGCAGGAACCTCGATCTACTTATCGGACAAATACGGCTACCGAGCGCGTAACGTGAAGTTCAGCAACCCGGCCAGCGCCGCTGTCGAGAATCCCAGCAACGCTACCAAGGGGAGACTGCTCCCCGTCTTCGGCAGTTCCTCTGGCGTTGCGGCTGCCGGAGTCGTGAGGAAGCTCGGCTCTGCGAGCGCCTGCTCAACTTCCTCCGAAGAGAACGGCTCTTCTTCCTTCGCCGTTACCGCGACTTCCCTCTCCGGCGTCATCACCGTGATCGGAAGCTCAGCCAGCTCTTCCGCTGTTTCTACCGGAGTGATTGCCGCCGCCAGAACCGGCTCTTCAGCAGCTCTGGTGATCAACACGGCTTCCGTTCTCGGATAGACGAACTCTTGACCCCATTGATCCGCAGGGAAGAACCACCCTCGAAGCGCGTCCGGTGCGCCTCTGACGCCTTCTTTGAATCGCAGAATCGTCTCGTCTTTCCGCACTAGGCGATAGTTGGGAATCGCCAGAATCATCTTGTACAGATGATCCTCTGCTTCGTTGTAAACGAGAACGATGTTGCGGTTGGTAGCCGAGTTCAGCAGCTTGAACACGTACGTACCCGGGGCCAGGACCATGCCCGGAATCTCCACAGGCTCCGCAAATGTAATGGTTGTTTTCTTGTTCCACTCATCGGCACTGGCAGGAATCGCCATCGCGATCAACAGTACCAGGCAGAACAAGAGTGCTAACTTGCTCCGCATAAGATTACCTCCTGTCTCATTTCCTCTTGCGCACAGGTGAGTGCATTTCGCGATCCACGCCGCATCCCCCAACAGGACTAAGCAGTTACACTGACTCCTGGTTCGCTCACCGCGGAAAATGTGTTCTTTGACGCAGAGAAACTGGGGCTTGTCGCGCTACACGCCGGAGCCCGTGGGGGCCATGGGCTCGTCGTCGATCCGTGCCGGACACGGAACTCTCCGGCGCACCCCTGCATTGGCGCCCCGGCTTCGCCACGGGGCGTCTACTTTCTCCGTCCCTCTTACCGTTATCATGAAATAAACCCGCCTTTTTCATGGATTCCCTGTTTCACGATCTTCGGTTCGGTCTGCGCATTTTGTGGCGCTATAAGGGAACGTCCGCGGCGGTAATCCTGGCCTTAGCACTGGGAATCGGCGCGAATTCCGCGATGTTTAGCATGGTGGATGCCGTGCTGCTCCACCCGGCTCACTATCCCGACCCGGCCTCCCTCGCCGTCGTCCGCGACCGCGACCCCCAGGGCGTTCTCCGCTCCACCACCGCCGCTAATTATCTCGACTGGCGATCGCGCGCCCAATCCTTCTCCGACCTCGCTGCGATGTCTGGAGCCTCCTTTGTCCTTACCGGCGCCGATCGCCCGGAGCAGATTCCCGGCGCCTCCGTCACCGCGAATTTCTTCCGCGTCCTTGGCGTGCCGCCCCTGCTCGGCCGCGCCTTTCTGCCCGATGAAGATGGCCTGTCGAATTCCGAGGATGCCTCCCATGTCGCGGTGATCTCTTACCGGATGTGGCGGCAGAGCCTCGGGGCCGATCCCAATGTGCTCGGCCGCACCGTCACATTGAGTGATGTTCCTTACGCCGTAATCGGTGTCATGCCCCCGGATTTCGAATTCCGTACGCCGGATTACGACGTTTGGGTTCCCGCCTCGCTTCTCCGCACGAATCGCGATTTCCACTACCTCGTTGTGGTGGGCCGGCTCAGAGCCCCGCGCGCGCAGGCTTCCGTCGAGATGTCCACCATCGCGGGGGCGCTGGCCCTTTCCTACCCTCGCACCAACAAGGGATGGAGCGTTCAGGTCGACGACTTCCGTGAATTCCTGGTCAACTCCACCTTCCGTCAGCGAGTGATCCTACTCTCCTCCGCCCTCGGCCTGGTCCTGATCATCGCCTGCGCCAACGTCGCGAGCCTGTTGCTGGCCCGCTCCGCCGGACGGACTCAGGAGATCGCCGTCCGCATCTCGATGGGCGCCACGCGAGTACGCCTGCTTCGTCAGCTCCTCACCGAAAGCGTCCTGCTCGCCCTGGCCGGAGGCGTCGCCGGACTCGCCCTCGCTCAGCTGCTGATCCGCGCCGCCCCTTCCTTTCTGCCCTCGTTCGCGATGCCGAATGCCGCGCCGTTGGAACTCAGCCGCTCCGTGCTGCTGTTCACCATCGCCGTCTCCTTCGCCACCGGAATTCTGTTCGGACTCGCCCCCGCGCTTGCCGCCACGCGCCCCGACATCCAGCCGACCCTGCAACAGTCCGGACGCGGCGCCGCAGGAAGTGCTCCCCGCCGTTTCTTCCGCCGGTCGCTGGTGGTGGTCGAAGTCGCCTTCGCCTTCATGCTGCTTGCCGGCGCCGGACTCATGATCCGCAGCTTCCAGAAATTGTCCCAGCTCGACCTCGGCTTCAACGCGCATAATCTCCTGGCCTGGACTCTGTACCTTCCCAGCACCAAGTACGATCCCGCGCACGCCCTCGCCTTCCATCAGCGCGCCCTCGATCGTGTCAAGGCTCTACCCGGAGTGGAAAGCGTCGCCGTCGCCAGCAACCTCCCGTTGCGCGACGCCAGCATGGAGGTGCCCTTCGCGCTCGACATCGCTCCGCTTCAGGAAAGCGACGCTCCTCGGGTCGCCTACATCAGCATCAGCCCCGAATACGTCTCGACGCTCGGCATTCCTCTGCGGCGTGGACGCGTCTTCACCGCCGCCGACACCGCCGGCTCCCCGCCCGTGGTCATCGTCAACGAAGCCTTTGCGCGCCGCTATTCGCAAGGGCGGGAGTTGCTGGGCCGCCGCCTCACCCTCAGCCGGCCGAAGCTCGGAAGCAATAATTTTGAGCCGCCCAGTCAGGCCGAGATCGTCGGCGTGATCGGCGATGTCATGCTCGGCCGGCCGGCACCCCAAGGCACCCCGATCCTCTACGTCCCCCACGCACAGAACGTCTGGCGCCGCTACGCTGAGTTCGCCGTTCGCACCAAAATGGACCCCGCGCAGCTCCTTTCCGCCGTGCACCGCGAGCTTCTGGAGATCGATAAGGATCAGCCCATCGACCGCGAAGGGAGTGTGGAAGAGGAAGTCTCCGCGCGCTTCTCCGAGCCTCGTTTTCAAGCGCAGTTGATGGGAAGCTTCGCCGGCCTCGCTCTGCTGCTGGCTCTGGCCGGCATTTACGGCATCAACGCCCATGCCGTGGCGTCGCGAAGCCGCGAGATCGGCCTCCGCATGGCCCTGGGCGCAACCCCCGGCAGAGTCCAGCGCGATCTGGTGGCCGAAGGGCTCCGCTTGACCGCCATTGGCATCGCCATCGGCTTGGCGGGCGCGCTCGCCATGTCCACCGTTCTGGCCAAGGTGATCCAAGGCGTAAGCGCAACAGACCCCCTGACTCTCTTCGGATCCGTAGTGGTTCTGACCGCGGCCGCCTCCGCTGCCTGCTATCTCCCCGCTCGCCAAGCCACCCGTATCGACCCGGCCGAAGCTTTACGCCAGTGAACCGCCTGGTATGCCGGACCGGCAAGCGCCACGATTCCCCTCCATCCGGCCCATGCTAAAATAAAATTCCGTCTTGCTGGGAGGTCGTCTAATGGTAAGACTGCAGACTCTGGATCTGCGTATCGGGGTTCGAGTCCCTGCCTCCCAGCCACTTCTGTCCTAACCCTTCCGGGCTCCCCGCGTCTACCCGTGAGAAGACAATCGCCGTCGGCCTCTCCGCCAAGGGAAGCGCCCCCCGAGTGATAAACTGGTCTCCAGGAGTTCCCATGCTCGCTCGACATGCCGCCCTATTGCTGCTGCCCGTGATGGCATGGGGCCAGACCCCGGCGCATCAGCCCGCACCCGAGGTCGACAAAGCACTCCGCGCGCGTGTCACCGAGTTCCTTCAGGATTTCGTGGACGGCCAGTATCGCAAGGCCCTCAAGTTTGTCGCCGAGGAGTCGCAGGACTTCTATTTTGCATCCGCGAAAGCCGAGATCAAGGACTTCAAGATCGACGAGATCCGCTACGACGACACCTTCCAAAAGGCTGTGGTTTACTTCACCACAAATCGCGAATGGAACATTCAGTTCGAGAACGTAGGCAAGGTCCCGCTGACCGTTCAGATGTCCACCACCTGGAAGCTGGAAGACGGCCAGTGGGCCTGGTATTACAGGGCCGAAGGTGAGCCGTGGATCACGGCCATGGGTCCCTCCAGCGCGGAACTGGTGAACAAGGCTCCGGACGCCCAGATTCTCATCCCGAAGGTGATCGATCAGAAAGCTGCCAATTCCGCCGCGGACAAAATCCTGGAGCAGACCAAGATGGACAAGACCCGGATCAGCCTGCTGTCGGATAAAGCTTCTTCGGACAAGGCCTCCTTCCACAACGCGATGAATGGATCGGTTGCCGTCGAGCTGATGGACGTTCCCAAAATCCCCGGGCTCAGCGTCAAGCTGGACAAGACGACGCTCAACTTCGGCGAGGATGCCGTGATCGATGTCAGCTACGACCCTCCCGCCGATCTCGATCCGGATCTTCGTCTCCAGCCGCGCACGTTCGGTGTCGCCGTCCATCCGTTTGAACAGGTGTTCTGGATTCAAATCGCTTTCCAGAATCCCGATAAGAAATAGGGGAGGGTCGCCCGGAATTGGCCCTTGCGTTGCTTCCTTCATACCGGAGGCAGTCAACGCCAATGATTTCACCAACCCATGCCGGGCAGAATTCCAGTGCGGCCGGCATTTTTCAAAACCCCGCAACTCCCTCAGTTTCTTCGTCTTCCTTCACCCAGCAGCTCGCCGCGGCGCTAGAGCAGTACCTGGGCCAGTCCGGCAGTTCGTCGAATCTGGAGATCGATGTTAAGCCTTCGCAGAGTCAGAATCCTGGCGGCAGTCAATTTCTTGTCACAGTGAAGGCTGCCACCCCGGACAGCGGAGCTCAGCCTGCCACCGCCAATTCCACCGCCTCCGCCGCCTCGATCCCCGCATCCATGACCGCCGGAGTGGGCCCGATCTTCGTCAGCACCGCCCCCACGCCAAAGATTGTCTCCTCCACCGTAGATAACAGCGGCGGGGATGGCAGCGGCGGCGGCACCACTTTGCAACCTGTCACCACGCCTACCGATTCGAACGGCGTTCCCGATGGCTATGAGAACGTACCCTTCGGCTTGAGCTCTACCACCATGCCGACGCTGGCCACCGAGCTCTCCGCGTTCAACAAATCCAATTCCATGCTGGCGCAGATCAATCCCGGAGCTCTCTCCAACACAGCCGCCCAGGCCGGCGATCCGATGTATGGCGTTCAGGTTCCCGGAACCAGCCTGAATTGGAACGACCTCACGCAGAATCAGCAGCTGGCCTACCAGCATGCGATGCTCTCCGGTCTCCCCGCCGGCCAGAGCATGTCCGATTTCCTGGCCGCCAACGTCGGACCGTCCGCTTGGTGGAACGCGTCCTACGCCAGCCCGAATATGTTCGGGGCGCCCCCGGCCGCCGGCTCCGTGACGATGTACAACAGCCCCTACGTCAGCACGACCGCCTGACGGTCCCACGCGGACCCGATTTGTTTTCTGGCTTTTCCTGAATGAGATAGCGTGTTTGCCCGGGGCGGTCTCTTCCGCCCCCGTGAGACTCATGGGTGCGAGGAGAGACCGCAACCATGAGCACTCAGCCCGTCAGCCTTCCGACTCCGCAGCCGCAGCCCAATGAGGCTTACTACGGCACGGAGTTTCTGACTCTATTTCAAACCTTCACCCGCGGCAGCTATCAGTCGGCGTTTGGTGTGAGCGCGGCGTCGTATGACCCCACGCGCTTGATCAAGACGTGGTTCGATAGCAGCGCCGATACGTCCAGCCCCACCAACGTGTCTGTGTACAAGGTTCTGACCCAGGATTCCAAGGGGAATTGGATTCTGCAACAACTGGTGATGCCCGCCAGCGAGGCGGCCACCGTGAATGTGACCGGCGCCATCGTGTATCCGCCCTACGTTCCGGCGCCCACCAAGGCCACCCGCGGCGGTTCCGGCATCAACGAGAATTACCTGAGCCTGCTTACCGAGGCCCAGGCTCTGATGGTGGAAATCGGCGGGAGCAGCATCATTGACGAAGGCGCCTCTGCCGTATTCCCCGTAATTTATCCAACCGACGAACCCCGCCGCGTCTGGGACATTATCTTTGAAGGCCAGGCTCTCAACGTCGGCCTGATGCTGGTAGACCGTAACAACAAGGGCATCGGCTCGCCCGGACACTGGGATACGTCCACCACCAACGTGGCGTGGGTTCCCGACCCTCCGGCCCCCACCGGCCTCGGCGATACCCGGCCTCCGCGTCCCATGCCGATGCGCGACTTGCTCCCGAATGAAGTCTTCAAGGCGGGCCTGATGGGAGTGGGAATTTCGCGGACCGATCTTCAGGCGGTGGTCAATCAGGCTAACGGCGAATTCACCGCCGACGATCGCGCAACGCTCCAGAAGATCTACCAGTTGGTGAGTAGCAAGTAAATGAAAAAGGGTTGGGCATGCCGAAGCATGTCCAACCCGATTTGCGGAAGCGGTATTTCGCTTACTGTACGGCAGCGAGCGAAGACGGTGCGCTGAACACGGTCTGGCCGTTCTGCACCACTCCGAGAGAGAGCGGCACGTTGTTCCCCGTGGGGAACGGAGTCGTAACCCCGTTGATGACCAGTGTATTCGGGATCGAGAAGCTGACGACGTAGAATCCAATCTGCCCTTGGAGATATTGGACTGAATTTACCGGTACGCCATAGTTCGCGACTCCGACGACGGTCGATGCTACCAGGTTCTGGTTGGCGAGGCCGGCGGAATCGGTTTGAATCGGCGGATTTGTTTGTCCGAGGCCGGTGACGACCATGATGTACGTTCCGCCGCGCTTGGCGGGATTGTTCGCGGTGACGAAGCTTCCGTCCGCCGCGCTGATCACATAGCCGTTGAAGATACCCGGTTGGGTGACAAGCGTCGGAACGTTGGCGACGGTGCTGGGAGTTCCATTGACGGTAACCACCACCGTTGCGGTCGTACCGCCTAATGTTTCACAAGGCGTCTGGAACGTGACCTGTTGCGTTCCGCCCTGGTTCACGACGTTGTAGATCGGCGCCAGTACCCCGTTGATGCTGATCGTGACCGTTGCGAGCGTGGTCGGGAGGGGACCGAAGCCCAGCGTGTTTCCATACACGACGCCCGGCACATTCGGCGCCAAGCCGGGTCCGATGACAGTCGTGAGACCGCACGGAACCAAGCCCGGTTGGAAGCTGGCCGCATTCTGGAAACTGTTCGCCGTAAGCGAGGGACCGGGCAGCTTGATGGTTGCCGTGGCCGTCGCTGTAAACCCTGCGTAGCTTGCCGTGACCACGACCGTGCTTGGCGTCGAACCCGCCGTAATCGTGGTCGAGACTTTACCGGCCGTGTCCGTAGTCCCTGTGGTCGGATTCACCGCGGCATTACCGGTTACGGAGAAGCCAACCTGGGCGTTCACCACAGGATTGTTGTTAATATCCAGAACCTGGAAGAGCAGCTGCTGCGGGACCGTTTGGTTGATGAAGCCCGTCTGGTTATTTCCCGAAAGCAACGTCAGGGAATTGACCACCACCTGGTTGGTGATGTTGAAGACCTGCTGCGAGGCGCCAAGCGAAGCGGTGACTTGCACCGGACCCGGGTTGGTTCCCAGCGTGACCTTGGTGCTGACGGTGCCGCCGCTGCTGGAGAGGCTGGTGGCGTTGGAGATTTTGGCATCGCCTTGCGTGACCTTCCAGTTGACGGTAAGTCCACTGATGGGCGTGCCGCAGTTGTCGGACACACTCGCCAGCAGGTCCGTCGGCAGCGTCTGTCCGCCGCGGCCGCTTTGGTTGTTCCCGGCGAGAATGGCGAGACCGCGGGAAGAGCCCGCCACCACTTGGATGCGCGTTGTGAAAACGATGTTTTCGCCCACCACTACCTGTACACCCGTGGTGTGGGGAAGGCTGGCGCCCACTTGGCAGGTGGCCACGAGGTTGCAGTGCGCGATGCCGTTGTTGTCGGAAAGCGTGCTTCCCTGGCAGAATGCGGGGCCGGATTGCGTGGAATCGCTGGGGTCCGCCAGCCGGATACCGACACCGGGGATCGGTTGCGTTTGGCCGGTAATCGCGCCAGAGGTGAAGATGCTGGCCGTGATTGCGTTCGGCACGACGTCGCCTTCGCCCGCGGTGACCGTGTAATTGGTGGTTCCATTCGGAGTCACCAGAGTCAATTGAGGCTGGCCGGTGCCGTCGGGATTCAACACGAAGGTGGTCTCGTGGAAGTCCACGCCGCCCACATCGGTGCTGGCGTTGACATCCGTCGCGGGCGCTGATGCAATTTGTCCCGAGAGACCTTGCTGCGGCTGTTGGACCAGGAAGTCGGTGTAGGCGATTCCGTCTTTATCGGTAGTGGTGCCCAGCACGTCGAGGCCGCCGGGTCCGGAGACGATAGAGAAGTTCACCGCGTGATTGCTCAAAGGGCTCCCATTGGCATCCGTAACTTTCACGGTGAGAGGCCGCTGTGCCTGGCCGCCGCCGTTAAAGAGCAGAAGCTGCCCGTCGCCGTCTACGATCGAGACCTGGTTGGGTCCGCCGCCAGTGTTTCCGCCGCCTCCCGGGATGGTCAGGGTAAAGCTGGTGGTGGCCCCGCCGGAGGTGACGCTGATCACGTAGCTTCCGGGCGTTGTCGGGACCGTGGCTGTCGCCGTAGCATAGCCATACGAGTTGGTGGTTTGAGCAGCGCCGTTGATGACGACGCCGTTGGTGGAATCCGTGGAGTAGGTAACGGGCTGATTGTAGACCGGCCGTCCGGTCGCATCGGTGAGGATGACGGTGAGTTGAGAAGAGGTTTGTCCGGCGGCCAGGATTTGATTTGGATTGCCCAGCTGGATAAAGGCCGCGGCTCCTGTTTGCGGAGGTACGCTCACGAATTGCAGGACGCCCGGTCCGAGAACAGCCAGAGACTGTTGGTCCAGCGTGTTATTGGAAAGGGTGATCCGTTCGAGATTGGTTTGGTTTCCGTTGCCGATCAGCGCGTAGAGGTAGCGGGAAGCGGGTTGTTCGTTTGAAACCGCCACGCTCAGAATATTAGTGGTCGGGAACGTTCCTCCGAAGGCGGTGCTCGGTGCGGCGCTCAGCGGTGAAGGCGTTACGTCCCACAAGGTAGTGTTCACCGAAGAGATGGCCAGGACACGGCTGTTGCTGATGGGAATCACGTCGTCGAAGACCGGCGGGGTGATGCCGCTGTTGAGCAGGGGCCAGGTGGAGTATCCGTGGGTCGCCAGATTCAGCTTGAGTAACGACGTATTTCCGAACTGCGGTGTCGCGTTCACCATGTAGGCCGTGGTGCCGTCCGGCGTGTACCGCAGGGGACCGGGCGTAGTGACGTTGACCTGAATTTCACCGTTCACGGTGAGGTTCATCGTGGCGGGATTGACTTCGTAGATGCGCTGTTGTTCGGTCACGTACAGCAGACCCAGCGGAGAAAGAGTGATCGAGGTGGCGCCGCCGAAAGGCAAGTTGAACGCCGCTCCAGTGGCCGCGCGCGTGGCGAGATTCACGGCGGTGACGGCGCTGCCCGTGACAGTATTGCCGAGGATCCAGGCGGTCTTGGAATCCGGACTGATCGCGAATCCTTGGACCACACCGGTCAGATTCACGGTATTCGAGAGCACGCTGTCGTTGCTGGTATCGAGGATATAGAAGATGGACGTAGTTCCGGTCGTGGTGGCGTTCGGGCAGGTAAGCGCGGAGGCCAGCAGGAGGTACTTCCCATTGGGCGTGACGGCGATGGTGCAAGCGGTGCCGGCAATTCCATTTACGCTGCGGAAGGTGGTAAACGTCGGATCCACCGATTGAAGCCCGCCACCGTTGGCGCCGAGCATATAGAATTTGCTGCCGTCGGGGAGAGCCACAACCTGGTTGGCGCTGGTGGGCCCGAGGTTGTCGTAGAGAACGTTAAAAGGACTGGAGCTATAACCGAAGGCTTGAAAATGTGCGCCCGCGATCGTGGGACCGGGAAGCTCGAAGACGTAGCCGGCACCGGTGGCATCTCCGTACGTGGCCAAACTCGCCCAGCACAGACAGGCCACCAGGGAGACGTGTCGAATCAGCATGGATGTACCTCTTGGAAGCGAAGTTGGACGCGGGCGGACAACGGTTAGTTTACCATAGGGGGCGGGTTTGATTCCAGAAAAAAACAGAAGGGAAGGGATTTGTTTGAAGAAGATGCGAAGATTCGCATTTTAGGGAAGGATCCGGTAAACGCAAAAAGGGAGGGGCCGAAGCCCCTCCCTTTCTTGCTTACTGCTAGGTGCTTTCTAGTGGACCAGGTTCTCGCCGCGTTGCGTCGTGCGGCAGAGGCCGTTGCCCGAGTCACCCTTCGGATCGCAGTTGATGCCCGTGTTGTCGAGGATCAGACCGAGGTAACCCTCAGAGAGACCGCCGTTGACCAGAGCATTACCGCCGCCGAGAGCGCCGATGAAGGCGAACGCGTGGCAGTATTGGAACTGCGCCTGAGCGATGATGTAGCCCACGAAGCCAGCAGCGCGGTTGTCCAGGTTCCACGTCGGGTTGTTTTGCGACAGGACGTAGGTCAGGACGCCACCAGCCGGTACGGAGCTGGAGGTCTGCGTTGCCGGAGGCGCGGTGGTGGCCGCCGAGTTGTAATACCAGAACTGGATGACTCCAGACTGGGGCGTCGCACCGAACCCGAAGGAGCCGCCCGGATCGAGCGACGTATTCGAGATGGCAATACCCGTGTCATACCCGCCCGCGGAGACTACATACGGGAAGAGCATGTTGCAAGCGCACTTGCTGATGCGGAAGAGGTCCTGCGGAGTGAAGGACGTCTGCTGCGTGGTGAAGCGCGGAATCGGCAGCGAGCTAGACGGAGCCTGTGCGGCGGCCGTGCTATAGAACGGAGCGAATCCACCAGCGGCCTGGGCAGTGACGCCCGGTTGCGGCAGGTTCTGCGCCAGGTTGGCCGCGTACGCGACAACCAGAGGCACAGTGGCGCTTTCGATCGAGAACGGATCCGCGAACAGGACTTCGTAAACTACGAGGCCGTTCGAGGGGACCGCTTGGTAGTTGGTCGACAGCGGAGTGGTGGGCGGCGAGTAGCTGCCCGCACCGTTGGCGTCCGTGTTGGTCAACACCATCACACCGCTACGGATGGCGCCGACAGAGATGCCACCAAACTGCGAGGTGATGTTGGAGAGGTAGACAACCTGCGGGACCAGAACGATCGAGCCGGTCGGAATGCTCGAGAGCTGGATCGCCAGGCGGGTACCCTGATTCGCGATGCCGGCGCCCTGGATGTTGGTGCCCTGGGGCAGACCGCTGACCGAGGTGTTGTATACGCTGTTCAGCGCGTTCGCGGTGGACGTTACCGGCGTGGTGCCGACACCGTTCGGCGGATTGTTCGGGGCCGCAGGATCAACTACGCCCGTCGCATTGGCCGGATACTCGAAGCCGCTCTCCGTGTTGTAAATTGCACCCGGAACGTTTTGGTTCTGGTCCGGCGGATAGAGGATCGGGTTGGCTTGGTTGTACTGCCAGTAGTTAGAAGCGTTTTGGAACACACCGTTACCAGCCTGGCTGGTGATCATGGCGATGTTCTTCGCCTTCCAAGAGCTAGCAAAACCTTCCGTGAAGGTGTAAGCCGGCGTGCCGCCCGTGTTGGTGATGGTCGTGGCCGAGAAGCCCGTGGCGAACGGACCCGGATTCTCAGAGTTGCACTGCAGGAACGTGAAGTTGGTCTTGCTCACGCCCGCGATCAAGCCCTTCTGCACGAACGCTACGATCTGTTGCGGATTGTTGATCGACAGCGAAGTGTTGCCGTTGACCGAGATCTGCGCCTGAATGTAGTTGGTCGTGAAGGTGGTGCTCACTCCCAGGAAGTTCGCGTTGGCGCGAATGTTCGTGAAGCGGAGAGTGCGGTTCGTGGTGGTGCCCGGAGGATCCAGCGGCACACCGAGCCAGGTCACGGAATTGAACTGGTTGGCGTTCTGCTGGCTACCCGTGCGGCCCTGGAACACGTTCGGACGGCCGCAACCATAAGAGTTGCTGGCCAAGGTGCCCGCCGAGCCACAAGCCGCGTCGGCCAGAGCGGTGGTGCTCCAGCTGCGATTCGGGTTTCCGTTGTAGGTGTTGGCCGGATCACCGATGCTGATGATCGAGCAAACGCCGGGACCGGAGAAACCAGTATCAGGCGCGCCCGTGTTGCCGCAATTCAGAATATTGCGAGTGGGCTGCACCGCCGAGTGCGGTTCGTCCACGATCAACAACGCTTCGTTGAAGAGGTTGACCGCGAGCAATCTGCTGGTGATATTGGTGTTCAAAAGAACGGTGAAGTTTACCGGAGGCACTGCCTGGCCGGCCGGCGTCGGAACGCCACCCGTGCAGTTCAGTGTCAGGTCGCCCACCAGTTCCGTGTAACCTTCGCCGCGTACGATTGGCGGTACGCCGGCGTTAGCAATACATTGGAACGGAGGGGCTTGAGCGCTAACCGGCACCGTGAACCCAGCGAGCAGGGCCACGACGGCAAGCGCGTAAATCCATCTGCGAAAATCTGCCATTTCCTTCTCCTTGTGCATATCGAATATTGAATTGATGGAAGTTCTTCTTGTCAACCTGAGCCTCAAATCTGTAATCCCTCGACTTCGAAAACATGGGATCCGGGACTGCCCACGGTCGAAGTCGCCGCTTGCTGTTTCCCCGGTCGTGCTGCTCGAAAGCTCATTCGTTGTTTGACTTCTTTTTTCCTACTGTTTGTGCTCGCGGGATTCACGGTCAATGAATGCCGCCTACATACTGCTCTGTTACACCCTGGACGCAGTCAGATTATAGATAACACTCTCCGCCCACTCAAGTCAAGCAAAAAATGGGATTTGCGCTCCAGGCGATGGTGCTCCGAGACACCATGTTAGGTACCATTCGAGCACTTCGCAGCCTCCTCCGTCAAGGTGAAACAGGGAATGGCGAATTCGGCGGCTTAAAGGATACTGATCCACGTCGAATGGCGCGTGGCCTGTGGATAACTACCGCTCCGGGACTATGGATGTTCTTTAATTTGAGTAGGGCGGAAGAGCGTCTTTTTCAGTTTGTTCCGCCGCCGAAGACGGGGTAGCAGCAGCCCGGGCAGACCACCCGGAGCGATGCTCTGCGCTCGCTTCAATCCTTCACGTACTTTTTCAGTTTCTTGATCCGCAGCTTGAGTTCATCGCTCGCCTCTAGCAAGTCGGTGGTGTCATAAATGACATGCGGAGTCATAAAAATGATCAGTTCCGTTCGCTCATGGTTATATGTCTTGCTCCCGAACAGCCCCCCGATGTAAGGAATCTTGCTCAACAACGGAATCCCGTTCACCCCGGAGCTGGTGGTCTCTTTGATGACTCCGCCGATCGCAATGGTGTCCCCGTCCTGTGTCATGATCTGGGTCTGCACCACCTGTTGATCGAAGGACGGAGTCAACGCGTTCCCCGTGGCGTTCTGCTGGGATTGGCCGCTGATCTGCTGGCCGATAAACAGCGTCACCACACCGCTGGGATTCACCCGCACGTTCACGTCCAGCGTCACGCCCGTATTGACACCCGATATATTTTGTTGGAACGCGTTCGTGCCACCCGATTGCAATGGAGTCCCCACCTGCGAGGTGAGTACGGGAACCTGCGTGCCTACGTTGATCGACGCCGGGATCGAATCGGTGGCGATCAGACTTGGCTCCGAGATCACGTGCGCGTGCGTGGTGTTTTCGTTCAACGCCAAGGCCAGCATCAATTCGCGGCTCTGGCTCGCAAGCATGCCTCCCGTGAAGTTGACCACGCCGTTCGCGAGCGATGCCACCGGGGACCGCGTGTTTCCGCTGATTTTTTGATAGTACGCGCTCACGCCGCTCGAAAATTGATCCACCAGGTCGATCGAATAAATCTTCGACTCAAGGAGAATCTGCCGCGGCGGCACATCCAGTTCCTTGAGCATTTTCAAGATGCTCTGGTAATGCTGCGGGTCGGCCTGGATCATGAGCTTGTTGTCGAGAGGAATGGGCACGATGCGCGGAGGCACCTCCTGGGGTGTCTGCGATCCGCCTCCGGCTCCGCCGGCCGCGCCCGCGCCCTGCCCTGTCGGGCCCGCCGAGCCCACCGGACCCGCGCTGGTCAGGGGCGTCTGCGCCGAATATCCCCCGAATGCCGGTGTCCCGTAAGGCGTCCCGCCGTAGCCTCCGCCGCCGCCCCCGAACTGCCCCCCGTTGCACGCGCCCGCGCCTCCGAATCCACTCTGGAACGCATTGGGAGCCCCGTAGGTTCCTCCCCCCGCCCCGTACGCGCCGCCTCCGTAGGACCCTCCCCCGTAAGCGCCTCCGCCACCGTACGCTCCGCCATAGCTTCCGGAGCCTCCCGCGCCATACCCGTAGTTTCCGGCGTAGCCGCCGCCGTATCCACCCCCGTAGGCGCCGCCATAACCCGGCACACCGCCCCCGCTTCCGTACAGGCCCGCCGGACTGAACAACTGCGTGAGCGCCTGCGCCAGACAATCCGCGCGGCCATAACGGACGGCATATACATACGTATCCACCGCCCCTCGCGCCACCGTCGCCGGGACGTCCAGCTTTTGAATCCAGTTCTCCACCGTGTCAAACACGCCCGGATTGGGAGCCACCGCGATCAGCGTGCTGATCCGGTCCACCGCGAGAAAGCGCACCGTGCCGGTCTTGCCGTCCAGCGAGACATTCTTCATCACGTTGTCCAGATCCTTCTCCAGGTCCGAAGGGCGGGCGTTCTTCAGCTCATACAGCCGCACGCGGTCGTTCACGAACGTGTCGCTGTCGAACAGCTTGATCAGATCCATGGTCCGCGCCATGTTGCGGCGATTGTCCAGGATGAACAGCAGATTCGCGGGCTCATACACCAGGGTCTGGGCATTCTCTCCGGTGAAGCGGTCCAGAATCTTGGCGAGTTCCGTCACCGTCATGTACTTCAGGAAGATCAGGTTCAAAATCGGCGCGTCGTCCTCGGGAAAATCGCGCGAGTTCACCTGGAACGGCATGGGCTGTTTGAACGCGTCAGCCGCTTTGACGATGCGGTTGATGCCGCCTTCTTCCACCATCACCAGGCCGTTGATGCGGAGTACCATGTTCAGCAGATTCCGCGCATCGAGCGTGCGGCCCTCGCCATAGGAGTTGAGATACACACTGCCGCTGGCCGAGAGCCCGCGATCCATGGTGTACGTGATCTTCAATTGCCGCGCCAGGCGGTCGATCACTTCCGTCAACGCGACGTTGTTGAGCGAAAGATCGGATGCGGAGACCTGAGGAGCAGCCGGCTGCGTCGGCGGAGCCTGTGGAACGGGCGCCGGAGCCTGCGCGAACAGCAACGACACCACCAGCATCAGCAACAGCACCCGCAACGGAGTAGGACAGACGATCGTTTTTTGTCGTCTGTCATTCTCCCTGCCACCCGGTAGACCACGAAAAGCGATGGTCTGTCCTACTCTCTTGTCCGATTTCCGCATCATCACTTCTGTTGCTCCCAATGACAGGATTGGCCCATCCCCAGCAGCCCCCCGCCCACCACTTTTTTCCAACCGCTGATGACCGTACCCGCCGCCGAAGTGTCACCCATCACGCAACTCTTCAATCCGCCGCCCATATCCGGACCCGACAGCGGATCCTTCGGCGAGTTTGCTGTGCTGGTGGAGTTCCCGCCGATGCTGCTCACGCCGCTGGTCTGCGGAGCCGAGGGCTGAAGGGCCGCCGCCGGCATCGCCGGACCGCCCGGCGCTTGTTGCTGTGTCGGCTGCGCCGCCTTCGGAGCCAGTTCCTCCAGCTTTTTCTCCACTTCCTTGCCGTTCCAATCGAACGTAATGGTCTCGCGATTGAACGCGAGCAGTTTAAAATCGCCCACCTTCTGACCCACTGAATAACTCTTCTGCTCCGGCGACGAGGGCAGCGCCAGCACCACCACCTTCTCTCCGAACGACATCTGTCCGTAGTAAATCGGCAGCGCCGGCATCACCGGCGGCGGAGGTTCCGGCTTCGGCGGCGGAGGCGGAGGCACCACGATGTTCGGGTTCCGGTCCGACGAATACAGCGTCCGCGTCGCCACTTCCAGATAGTCCGCGGGCGCCACCGGAGCCACCGGCACAGGAGCCGGGGGCGGCATCACCGCCGCGGGTGGCACCTTCTGCGCCACCAGAGCCTTCGTCCGAGCCTCGCCCTCCAGCCACTTCACCCGCAGCATGTAGCCCAGGCCCGCGATCGCCAACACCAGCGCGACGTTCAGCAATACGATCTTGCGATTCATATTCCGCTGGCTCCCTTCTTTGCTTTTCCCGACTTGTCGTCCTTGCCCGGCACCAGCGCCCTTGCCACCACGCCCGCCACGCCGAGCCGCACCGACACCGTCTTCTCGCGTGGATTATTCTTCGAGGTCAAACTCAACTCGGTCGTGTAGATCAACTGTGGCTCCGCCGAAATCGAGGTCAGCAAGTTCACAAGCTGCTCGATCGGGCACTCCACCTGGATCGCGACACTTACCGCTCCGTACGCATCGCCCAGCGGCAGCACCGCGCCGCGCTCCACATTGCGGATCTCGATGGGCGGATTCGAGCTGGCGCTCAAGCGGCGCAGAATTTGCAGCACCTGAGCCTGCGCCTGAGCCGCCGTATCGCCGGCGATGAGCGTGGCCTCCCGCTTATCAAGCTCGGCCTGCACGCTCTTGAGAATATCTTCCTTCTGCGGAACCGTCCCCGCCGTCCGCCGCAGCTTGGTCAGCGTCTTCTGCGCGTTGTCCACCGAATCCGCCATCGGAGCCACCACCGCCGGCACGCTGCTTTGCGACCAGTAGGTATAGATCCAACCCAGCACCAGCGACACGGCCGCGCCCGCCAGAAACCTCCGGTGCTTGGGCTGGAGTTCGAAAGCCATTTACCGCGCTCCCTCGCGATTGGTGCGTATCCGGAACAACTCGCTTGCCGCCGTGCGCACCTGCATCTGCACTTCCGACGATTCGAACAAGGGCGACGCATCCAGCACCCTCAACAGAGGTTCCGCCTGATTCGTTTCGCCCGAAATCGTCACCTGCTTGGTCGTAATCTCTGTGCCGCTCAGCCACGTCGGCGGAGGCAGCAGCTTGGTCAACTCCGCCAGCACGTCGATGTCTGCTTTGGTATGACGCCGCATGTCATCCAAAAGTTGGATCCGCTGCTGGAGCGTGGCGACCTGCTTGTCGAGCTTCGCCGCGCGATCCGCCTGCGGCTGTACTTCCCGGATCTGCGCTTGCAGCGACCGCAGCGTGCGATCTTTCTGATACCCCGGCAGCATCGCGAGCCCCGCCGCCAGAAGCAGAGCGATGGTGGCGAACGCCACCGAGGGAACCCAGCGCAGCACCGATCCCGTCTGGCGCCGCTCTTCCGGAAGCAGGTTCACCGCGAGCGTGTGCATCGGACAAGCCGAGCTCATCGCCGCGGCAAACGCGACGGCGGGTTCGGCGCCCAGCAAGGTCGCGAGCGGAATCGCCGTCGATTGGGGATCGATTCTTAGCTCCGCCGCCGCCAGAGCCGCCGCGCGTTCCAGTTCCGTGTCGAACGTCGCCGAGAATACCGGCCGCGACGGGCTCTCGCCATAAAATTCCAGCGGCCCGTCTTGGTCGACCGCCATCAGCTCTGCCGCGGGCTTGCCTCCGAAGATCCGCAGCGCCGAATACACCACCGCCGCCGAGCATGTGAATCCGCCGATCTTAATTCCGGCCTCTTCGAGCGGAGCCGCGTACCGCTCCACCGTCTCCCGCCGTGCCACCGCCACCAGCACTTGCGAAGTTCCCGGCAGACGCGTCCAACTCGAATACACGTCCTCTTCGTTGTACGGATGCAGCCCGTCCATCTGGAACCGCACCGCATTTTCCAAATCCTTGTCCGCGACGCCCGGCAGCGCAATCGGCCTCACGATCACATCGGCGCGTGGCAGCACCACCACAGCCGAGGCCGCCTTCATGCCGAGCTTCCTTACGAACGCCGCATAGTCCGTGCCCCACTGGCCCGCCGGTTGATGCGGAAAATCCTCGATGGTGAATCCGCCGCGCACCGTCGAACTCCCGGGCCGCACCTTCGCCGCGCAAATCCGCAGCGATTCGGACCCGCGCGGTCCCACAATCTGGATCCCCACGCCCGAACCGAACGCCAGGAGCTTTTTCAGTGGCTCCGGAATCAACGCGCCGCTCCTGGTGGATTCATTCCCGCCGGCATTCCGGGAAGAACGGGAACGGCGGGAGGCACCACCGCCGACTGCGACCACGCGTCCGGGTAATACCGCAGCACATGCACCGGGTTCAAGTAGTACGTTCTCCGATCCATCAGTTTCACCACCGCCGCCGAAGTCCGCACCACTTCCGAGGGTACCCCGTCCGGCCGCCGCAGCCGCGCGCTGGCCCGCAGCGTCCAAATATAATTTCCGCCGATGCCCAGCCGCGGCGCCGAGACACCCACCTCGCCGAGATTCTTGAACGGCCGCTGCATCCGCCGCGTCACGATATCTCCAATCGCCGCCGGAGGCACACCCACCGCCTCCATCAACGCCGGACTCGCCGTATTCGCGTCGTACGGACCCGCCGAGCCCCACACGCTCAGGCAATCCCGCAGTCCGCCGCGAGCATACAGTTTGCCGTCGGAATCCGTCACGAAATTGCCGTAGTAAAGCTCTGGAGTCATCCCCTGCACCAGCAACAATTCTTCAATCTCTTGGAATGACGCATGCCGGGGCCGGAAAGTCGGACCCGACCCTAAATTCAAGCCATTGAGTGAGTTGCCGCCTCCGCCACCGCCCCGCCAATCGAGGATCGCGCCGGCTATCGCCTGGGCCCTCGCGGGATCGCTTCCCACCGCCAGAATCACCTTGTACAAGTCCTGGGAGGATGCCGTGTTGACGTTCATTTTCGAGGCTTCCGGGATCAACTCCACCACCGCGTCACCGCTGGGAAAGCGCATCGCCATGCGCGGCAGGTTCGGCTCCCAATACTTCGCGGTGCCGTCCTGGTTGCGATAGTCCCCGCCCCACATCATCCACTGGATGGCTCGCTCCACCGCTCCGCTCGCGAGATAAGACGTCCTCATACTGTCGCTCGATGTCGAAACGCGGTCCGTCTCCGACCGCACCGTCGCCGACACGGAGAACGCGATCGCCGCCAGCGCCGCCGACATCCATAGCACCGCCAGCAGAGCCGACCCTCGCTCGCTCTTTCGGGAGCTATTGCTGGTCGCCTTACTGTTGATCATCGACGTACGTCACTCCGATCTGCCGCGTCAGGCGCATCGGCACATTCAACGTCAGCGACGGCAACTCATTCGACTCCGGATTGAGCGGTGCCATCTCAATCCGCACCGCCGCCGGCAGAATCGGACGGTTCCATCCCGTGATCCACGGTCCGCCGAGCATCGTGTCCGGCACCACATCCTGGTACGCGAAGCGGCAGTACGCCAGCTTGCCCGCCATCTGCACCGCCTGATCCTGCCCGCCCGGCGCGAACGCCGCACCGCATGCCGCCGTCGAGAAGACTCCGTTATAGAGAGCCTCCGTCATCATCAAGCGCATCCCGCCGTCGGGATCCGCCGTGGCGTGATACTCGATCACCCGCGGAAATCCCCGCGCGCCTTCCGAGAGCGAATTCGAGCTCACGAACCGCATCGACGACGGGTCTCCCATCAGCACTCCCGCCGGCCCCGCGCACCCGGCGGGAAGCGGCATCATCCCGCCGATCTGCCGTTGCAGCGCCTGTTGCAGCGCCATCGTCTTGCGATTGCTTTCCAGGCGATAGTCCAGCTTCTGATACGTGATCAACGCAGTGCGCATCACCATCAGCAAGCCCGTCATCAGCGCCGCCACCAGAGTCACCGCGATCATCAACTCGATCAACGTGAGCCCACGCTCGCCGCGCGTTCTTCTAACGGGGCGCATTCACCACATCCCCGTTCTTCAACAGTCCACGCCGGAAGCCTTCCATCGAAAACTCATGCCGGGTCGCGCCATCCAGCCACCACACCTGCAGCGCCACCCGATCCACCACCCACTGCCCGGGGCCCGATCCCGGAGCCGCCTCAAACGGAGCCACCGTCGCGGACCACCCCGAAGCCGGCCCGAACGCTCCCGCGAGTTGCGATCCACGCGCGATGGTCTGATCCACCAGCAACTCGTCCATCTTCTGCCGCGCCTCGAGCGTCGCCCGATCGTACTGCGTCAGCCGCGAAGCGTTCCGCACCGACGAACTCAGTCCGCTCATCACACCCGCCACCGCGATCCCCATGATCATGGTGGCGACCAGGACCTCCAGCAGTGTGAATCCGCGCTGGCTTTTCCGGCGGTTTTTGAGGGGAACCGGCGTCATTCCGCCTCCGCGTGCGGCATCGCCGTCAGAGGATCGACGATCACTCTCCGCTTGCGGCCGTCTTTCGACTCCAGTTCAATCACCAGCCGCGGAGCCGTCCCGCCCGGATACATCAGGAACCGCCTCTGCTCGCCCGAATCCGCCACCAGCGCCGGCTGCACCGAAACGATGTGGATAAAATCGGGCAGCTCCAGCGTACGTTCGAAACTTGCGTCCGCCGACCGTGCCGACAACGCCCCTTCCCCGGGTGCAATCCGCAGCTCGATCACCTGCTGTCGCCGGTCCGCGCGTTCGAGTGCCGTATTGAGGAACGCGACCACCTTATCGGAAGCCGACCGCAGCCGCAAAGAGTCCAATCCCGCAGCCGCGGAAGGATACGTCAGCCCCGCCACAATCGCGATCAGCACCACCACCACCAGCAACTCCAGCAGCGTGACGCCGGCTTCGGATTTATTTATTGCTCCAACTGACGATGTCCGCATTATTCCCTTCGCCGCCCTCCACACCATCCGCGCCGAGCGAAATAATGTCCGGCTCATCGCCATGCTCGCCCGGATACTTGTAGAGATAAGGATGAGCCCAGGCATCCAGCGGGATGTCCTTCGGCATGTACGGACCGGCCCACTGCAACACGCCATCCGGCTTCACGCGCAGCGCTAGCAGCCCCTGCTCGGTGCTTGGAAAGCTCCCCGTGTCGAGCTTGTAGGCTCCCACCGCCGTCATGAACGCATCGATCTGCGACCGCGTCGCCGTCTTCTTCGCTTCATCGGCGCGGCGGAAAAGATTCACGCCCACCAGGCCGACAAACAGCCCCATGATGACGACCACCACCAGCATCTCGATCAGGGTCACGCCGCGCTGGGATTGTTTTCTACGTTCGCTTGCAACAGTTAGAGGTTTCATATGTTCACGTCATTAATGCTCGTGATGGCGAGCAGCAAACTCAAAATCAAACTCCCGATCACGATTCCCATGATCAGAATAATCAACGGCTCAAACAACGAAGTGAATCGGCGGATGGAAGTCCGAGTCTCGTTATCGTAGATCGCCGCCATGCGGTCGAACATCGTGTCGAGATGCCCGGTCTCTTCGCCCACTGCCAGCAAATGCCCGGCCAGCGCCGGAAAAGCCCCGCTGCGGACCAGAGGTTGTGCGAGCCCCTCGCCGCGTTTCACTCCTTGCGAAATTCCATCGAGCGTTCCCGAAATCTTCCTGTTATTGAGGATGCCCTTCGCGATGCCGAGGGCCGCCACCAGAGGCACGCTCGAAGCCACCAGAGTGCTCATCGCCCGCGCGAACCGCGAAGTCTCCGCCTTCCGCAGCGCATCGCCCAGCAGCGGAATCTTCAGCCGCAGCGTGTCCCACCACAGCCGCCCCGCGTCTGTTCGCACATACCCGATCATCGCCGACAAGCCCACCGTCAACACCACCGCCGCCGTGATCCACCATTGCTGGATCGCATGGCTCACTTCCAGCATGATCAGCATCGGCGTCGGAATCACCATGCGCGGATCGGAGAAAATCTGCGCGAACTTCGGCACCACCACATCCATCAAAATGAAGATCGACGAGACGCCTACCAGGCTCAGCAGCACCGGATAAACCATCGCGCTGATGATGTACCCGCGGAGATCGTCGCGAGTCTTCTCAAACTCCGCGAGCCGTTCGAAGATCTGCCCCAGCGACCCCGACGCTTCTCCGGCGCGCACCATATTGATGTACAGCTCGGAAAAGTGCGAAGGATGCGTCGCCAAGCTATCCGCCAGCGACTTGCCGCCTTTCAACACCCGCAGAACGTCGGTCACCAGAGCGCGAAAACTCGCGCGCTCATTCAACTCCGCCGTGATCGCCAGCGCGCGATCGAGAGGAATCCCGGCGTTCAGCAGCGTCGACAGCTCGCCCGTGAAAAACAAAACATCGCGCCGCTTGCCGTGATCGAACGCAGGAAGCTTGAACTCGATGCCCTTCTTCTTGGCTTGCCCCGTCCCCACGAAAACCGGAATCAGCCCCTGCCGCCGCAGCTCCGCCGCCACCATCCGCTCGGTCTCCGCCGATAGCGTGCCCGTCCGCACCTTCCCATCGGAAGCAACCGCGCGATAGTGAAACGCCGTAGCCATCAGAACTCTTGCGTCACCCGAGTCACTTCCTCCGTCGTCGTGACGCCGTCGCGGATCTTGAACCACCCGTCTTCCCTCAAATTCCGCATCCCGTTCCGCCGAGCCGCCGCCGTCAGCTTGCTCGCATCTTCGTTGCGCATGATCATTCCGCGCAGCTCTTCTTCCAGCTCCATCAATTCAAAAATGCCAACGCGCCCGCGGAATCCCGTACCGAAACACTGCTCGCACCCCGCTCCGCGATACACCGGAATCGTCTCGCCCTCCGGAGTAATCGCCGTCCCCGCCGAGGTTTTGCAGTGCGAACAGATCACGCGAACCAATCGCTGCGCCAGCACCGCCACCAGCGACGACGTGATCAAGTAATTCTCCACGCCCATGTCCGTCAGCCGGGAAATCGCACTCGGCGCGTCATTCGTATGCAGTGTCGAGTACACAAAGTGCCCGGTCAGCGCGGCGCGAATCGCGATGTCCGCCGTTTCGCGATCTCGAATTTCTCCGATCATGATCACGTCCGGATCCTGGCGCACAATGTGCCGCAACCCCTGCGCAAACGTCAGCCCGATCTGCGGATTCACGTGGATCTGATTGATCCCGTCCATCTGATACTCCACCGGATCTTCAATCGTGATGATCTTCTTGTCGGACTGATTGATGCGCTTGAGCGCCGAATACAGCGTCGTCGATTTTCCGCTTCCCGTAGGTCCCGTAACCAGGAAGATCCCGTGCGGCAGCGCCGTGAAGTGTTCCATCTTGCGCAGCATCCGAGCATCGAACCCCAGCCGCTCCAGATCGTAGAAATCGCCCGCCGACCGATCCAGCAAACGCATCACGACGCTTTCGCCGTACAACGTGGGCAGCGTGGAAACGCGCAAATCCACCTCGCGGCCGATGGTCTTGATCTTGATGCGTCCGTCCTGCGGCAGACGCCGCTCCGCGATATTCAGCCGAGCCATCAGCTTCACGCGGCTGATGATCGCGGCCTTCATCTCCCGGGGAGGCGAATCCTGATTCACTAGCACTCCGTCGATCCGGTACCGCACGCGGAACTCTTTTTCGAACGGCTCAATATGGATGTCGCTCGCCCGTTTCTCCGCCGCCATCGCGATCAGCGCGTTCACCAGCCGGATCACCGGAGCCTCACTCGCCATGTCGCGCAAGTGCTCCAGGTCTTCCACATCGGCGATGGGAACAAACGCCTCCGTCTCGTTCTTCGAGCTCTGTCCGTAATACCGCTCGACGGCGTCGAGAATTTCCTGCTCCGACGCGAGCGCCGGCTGCACCGTAAGCCCGGTGCAACTCGCCACCGTCGCGCGAGTCTCGAAATCCAGCGGATCCGCCATCGCCAGCGTGACCGTGTGATCGTGCTGCGCCACTGGAATGCAGCGGAATTGCCGAAGGAACCTTGGCGAAAGAGCTTCGATCTCCGGCGAAGCCGCCGGCGGACCGTCCAGCGTGATCAGCGGAACATCTAACTGCGACGACAGCGCGTTCAGCACTTCTCGATGCGCGACAAATCCGAGGTCGACTAAAATCTTCCCCAGCTTGTCGCCGCGCTCGCGCTGTAATTCGAGCGCGCGTTCCAGGTCGTCCTCAGACAGCAGACGCCGTTCAATGAGGATCTCCCCCAGCCGCATTATTCCTTCACAACCTTGATCGCCAGATCCATCCCCGCACCATTATTGCGCTTCACGTCCAGTAGTTTGCTCTTCTGCGCTTGCAGAGTAATCTGCGTCGGCAGGCTGCCCTTGTCTTCCCACGAGTAATGATCCAGAATCACCGAAATCACGACGTTGTCCGTCGGACCCAGAGGGTCGAGCGAAGCCGCCGAATCCACCAGAGCTTTTTTCAGCTCCGTGGTCAGCTCCGGCACGCGAGCAATCTGCTTCTGCTTTACCTGGTCCATCTCTTCTTTCGAGAGAGACGGGTGCATCAAGAAAGTATTAGCCTGCACCGTGTTCACTTCGGCCGAGAACACCGCGCCGTAGCCATCCAAATAAACTCCGCGCGTCGAACCGATCAGCGTCAGCGCATTGTCCGGCCATAGCCGGGAAATGCGAGTATCGAGACTCGTCTCGACGGGCCGCAGGGACCCACGGTTCACGCGCGGAGCATCCGCGGCCGGGCAGATAACGGCCGCGACAAAAACAAACAGGGGGAGAGTATATTTCATTGACGTACGATTCCTTGTTCTCGAATAAATGTCTGACGAACCTGCTCAACCAGAGGACGCAAATCGTTCAACGTAGCCGCCGTCTGTTGCGCGACAGCTTCATTCACCGCGGCACTAACCTGAGCCTGAATCAGAGCCTGCGTCTGCGCCGGATCGGGACCCGACGGACGCGCGAACGCGTGCACCAGAATCGCCGCCGCGATCACGCAGGCCGCCGCCAGGTTCGGACTCAGCACTTTTTCAAAAAAGCCCTTTTGCCACCACTTCGGCTCGAAAACCTTGTCCGAGACGAACGCGATCCGCCGCGGAATCTCTTCTTCCCGCAGCGTCGACAGCGTATCCAGCGTCAGCCGCAGCGTCGCGAGCTCTTCGCGGCAGCGCACACAAGTGGCATGGTGCGATTCTGCCTCCGCTCGCGCCGGCCGGTCCAACTCGCCCAGCGCGTAAGCCTTCCAGTCATGTTTTTCGCAACTCATAAATCACCCTTGAGCATCGCCCCTCCAGACGGTCGGAGCCAGCGTCGCCTTCAACAACTCCAGCGCCGTGTACAGCCGGGATTTGACGGTGGAAACGGGACACTCCAGAATCTCCGCCATCTCCTCGAACTTGAATCCTTGGTAAATCTTCAACAACACCGCCTCGCGTTGATCTTCGGACAGCCTCTTCAGCGCGCTCTCCACCGCAAGCGAGAGCTCCATCGGCAACAACCGCCCGCTCGAATCCGGCGAGCCCATCTCCGGAATCAGTTCCGCTTCCGGCCTCCGCCTCCGCAGCAGCGAAAACGCCTCGTTATGCGCGATCCGGAACAGCCACCCCGCGAATTTCTCCGGAGCATCCAGTTTCCGCAAGTTCTGGTACGCCTTCAAGAAAACGTCCTGGCTCACATCCAACGCATCTTCGCGATTCGAAACCAACCGGAGCAGATAATTGAAGACGCGCTTCTCCCATCGGGATACCAGAAGGTTGTAAGCCTCCACATCCCCGCGCCGCGCTTTGGCGATCAAGTCCCGATCTTCAACCTCGCGGAAGATCAACTTTTCTCCAGCTCCGCTCGTTGTTTTTCAACTTCTAACGTAAAGACGCCGCCGGTCGAGAAAAAGTCGGACCCGGCGGTTTCTGTCTCGAATATAGCGCCGGGGAGACACCCTACGCCCCGCCCACATTGCGACCCTAGAAGGCGGTAAGGCGAGATTCCCTGTAACGATTCCCGCTCCGCGCGACACTATATCCCCGGTGGCGACGGACGGGATTTCCGGCTCCCCCTATCTCAAACTAAACGTAACGGAGAATTCGAATGAACAGAAGACTTGTGACACTAGGAGTGTCGGCAGCGGTACTCGCGCTTTCTGCGTGGGCCGATAACGATAACAATAATGGCAACGGCAACGGATGCAACAACCTGCCTGGCTATACCCAGCTGAAAGCCGCGCTCGTGGCCGCCACGAACGCGGAATCGAGCGGCCTGAATATGAACATGTGGGGCACGGTCGTGGACCGCGACGGCATCGTTTGCGCTGTCGCCTTCACCGGTAACAACCGCGGCGCGCAATGGCCGGGAAGCCGCATCATTTCCGCCCAGAAAGCGAATACCGCGAATTCGTTCTCGCTTGACCCCTCCGCGGTCAGCAACGGAAACGGCGTCTCGCTCGCCTTATCCACCGCAAATCTCTACTCGGCCGTGCAACCGGGAGGCAGCTTGTACGGGCTCCAGGCCAGCAACCCGGTAGATACGGACAATGACTACAAAGGACCCTCGTCGAATTTCGGCACGTCGAATGACCCAATGGTCGGATCCAAAGCGGGCGGCGTGAACGTGTTCGGGGGCGGACTGGCTTTGTACGATAGCCATCACCAGATCGTCGGCGCGGTCGGCGTCAGCGGCGATACTTCCTGCGCGGACCACTTCATCGCCTGGCGCACGCGCCACAACCTCAATCTGGATCACCTGGCCGGCGCGATTGGCGGCGTTTCAGGCGACACGGCGCGTCCGGACAACATCATCTTCGACATCACCACCAATACATTCGGAATCTCCAGCAGCGCCGGCGGATTCGGCCATCCCAAGTGCATCAACACGGGAGACCAGACTCTGCTTCCCGCGGTCCAGTAACTTTCCCTCAAACAAGGAGCCCCGCCGTGAAAAGCGGGGCTCTCTTCTTTCTACGCCTCCACGCCCTCCACGATCGAGATCCCGCTTTGCGTCCCGATCACCCGCGTCAATTTCCATCCCGCCGCGGCGAACAGGTCTCGAAACTGCTGCTCGGTCCGCTCATGCCCGCCGGGGAAGATCAGCATCTCCAGATCCAGAAACTTGCCCGGATGGAAATCGTTGCCCGGAGGAATCACATCATCCACCACCAGCAGCTTCCCGCCCTTGTTCACGCCCGCGCGGCAGCCCTTCAAAATCTTCAGGCACAACTCGTCCGGCCAGTCATGGATGATGTGCTTCATGATGTAGGCGTCCGCCGCCGGGGGCACCGATGTGAACATATCGCCGCCGGCCAGTTCGCACCGATCCAGGTACGGCACGAGCGGACCCTTCTTCGCCCCCTCAATCACCGGCGGGATCTCATACAACACACCCTTTAACTTCGGATTCCGCGCCAGGATGGTCGCCAACAGCAGACCGTGTCCGCCCGCCACATCCATGAGCGTACCGATCCCCTCGAACGAATACGCCTCGGCCACGCCCGGACTGTCCAGCCGCGAGAGATCCGTCATCGCGTGATTGAAAACCGCCGCCACTTCCGGACTCCCGCCCAGCCATTCGAACGCCGGCTTGCCGTAGAGATGTTCCATCGACTGCTTGCCGGTGCGGACGCAGTAGTCCAGAACGCCCCACCCGCGCATGTGCCACTCTTCGCCAATCATGGTGGCCCATCCGCGCAGGCTGGGAGTAGCATTGGTGCGAAGCACCTCCGACAGCGGAGTCTGCGAAAACTTTCCATCCGCGCCTTCGGCCAGCACGCCGACCGCCGCCGTCGCCCGCATTAAGCGAAACAGCGGCACCGCCTGGGCACCCACCTTCGGCGCCAGTTCCTCGGCCGACTTCGGCCCGTCCTCTAAGTGATCCGGTACGCCGAGCCGCGCCAGGGTGGACACGGCTCCTGCGACCATCAGGCCGCTCAGCATCTGCATCATGCCCACGTGGGGCGGGAAAGTTTGAGGTTGTGAACTCATTCCATCTATTCTACGGATAAGTGACTTATCCGGATTCGGTCCGTTTCCTCTACGCACTCGGCAACGAAATTAAGACCGCCAAACTTGGCCTGGAGCGCATTCAAGCTGTGCTCGCGGCTCTGGGCAATCCGCAGGATACCTATCGAACGATCCACGTCGCGGGCACCAACGGAAAGGGTTCCACGTGCGCGATGATCGACGCCGGTCTGCGAGCCTCCGGCCTTCGCACCGGCCTCTTTACGTCCCCGCATCTGATCGAGCCCACCGAGCGCATCCAGATTGACGGCATCCCAGTGAGCGAATCGCAATTCCAACAAGCCTTCGAAGTGGTGCACCGCGCCGCGGAGCCGCTCCACCTGGACTGCCATCCCACGTATTTCGAAACGGTCACCGCGATGGCCTTCTGGCTTTTTCGCGAAGCAGGCGTGCATACTGCCGTCATCGAAACGGGACTCGGCGGACGACTCGACTCCACGAACGTGGTCCATCCGGCTCTCACCGTGATCACGCCCATCGACTTCGATCACGAAGCGTTTCTCGGTCACACCATCGAAGCCATTGCCGGCGAGAAGGCCGGCATCCTGAAACCCGGCGCCCCCGCGGTCTTTGCGAAACAGCGCGCCGAAGCCGAGGCCGTTCTCGAAGCTCGCGCGCGCGATCTGGGCATCCCGGTGAGCCGCGCCGCCGATTACGAAATCCGCGACCTCACCCTCACTTCGCGAGGCTCCGCCTTCAACGGCATCCACTGCCCGCTCGCGGGGGAGCATCAAGTCGACAACGCCGTGACTGCCGTGCTGGCGCTCCAATCGCTCGGCATCCTGCCGCAAGGAATCGCCGATGCCACGTGGCCTGGCCGCCTGGAAGTGGTTTCGCCGAACCCCGACATCATTCTCGATGGCGCGCACAATCCCGCCGGCGCGCGAGCTCTGGTCCGCTACCTGGAGCGTTTCTATGCAGGCCGAAAAATCTGGATGATCTATGGAGCCATGCGCGACAAAGCCATCGACGAAGTAGCCGGCATCCTGTTCCCCGCGGCCACCGAGCTCATCTTCACCGCGCCCGATTCCACGCGCGCACTACGCCCCGAAGCGATGCTGGAATTCGATGAGCGCGGCCATGTCACGCCCAACATCGGAGCCGCGATGGATTACTTCCAACACAACACCTCTGCCGATGACGTTTGCATGATCACCGGATCGTTGTATCTTGTAGGCGAGGCCCGTCAATGGTTCCGAAGCCAGCCCAGGCAGCCGTATTTCTAGCGTTCACCGCCGCGCTCGCCGCCGCCGCACCCCCGACGTTTAACCACGATATCGCGCCCATCCTCTATCAACACTGCGCCACGTGCCACCATCCCGGAGAGGTCGCGCCGTTCACTTTGCTTTCCTACCAGGACGCGGCCAAGCGGGCCAAGCTCATCGCCACCGTGACCGCCTCGCGCTACATGCCGCCCTGGAAAGCCGAGTCCGGCCACGGCGAGTTCCGCAACGATCGCAGCCTGTCTTCCGGACAGATCGCCACGCTTCACGATTGGGCCGAAGCCGGCGCTCCGGAAGGCGACGCTTCCGAGAAACCCACGCCGCCCGTGTTCGCCGAAGGCTGGCACATCGGCACTCCGGAGCGAGTTTTCACGGCTCCGGCCAAGTACACTCTGCCCGCCGACGGCCGCGATCAGTTTCGCTGCTTCGTCATTCCCATGGGCCTGGATCACGATGTCTTCGTAAAAGCCTTTGAATTTCGACCCGATAATCGCAAAATTGTCCACCATGCGCTGGTATTTACCGATCCTACCGGAGCATCCCGCCGCTTGGCGCGCAACGGGAGTTATTCGTGCTTCGGCGGTCCCGGTTTCGGGCCCGCGGGACTTCTGGGAGGCTGGGCTCCCGGGGGCAGCCCCAACATTCTGCCCGAGGGTTTCGCCCTCACCGTCAAGAAGGGCACCGACCTCGTTCTGCAGATCCACTACCATCCTTCCGGCAAACCGGAAGACGATCAATCGTCTCTGGGCATGACCTTCGGAGACCCGCCCAGCGTGGGCCGCGGACTCATTCTGATGAATTCGCGCGCCATCGACATCCAGCCCGGCGATTCGCACTACATCGTGAAGACCGGCATCACGATTCCGCAGGATGTGGAAGTCCTCGGTATCACGCCGCATGCGCACTACCTGGGCAAAGATATGAAGGTGGACGCCCATCTTCCCGACGGCACGGTGAAGCCGCTGATCTGGATCAAGGACTGGGATTTCAACTGGCAGGGACAGTACACGTATTCCACACCCGTGAAGCTGCCAAAAGGAACGCGCGTGGAACTCGAATATACGTACGATAATTCGGACAATAATCCGCGAAATCCCACGAACCCGCCGGTACGAGTCCACTGGGGCGAACAGACTACGGATGAAATGGCGGTTCTTTTCATGGGCGTGAAGCTGGCATCCGTCGAAGACGAGCAGCCCTTCCAGCGAGCCATGAACCTGGAGATGATCTCCGAGTTTCTCTCGCAGGGGGAGGACATCAAGAACCTGCCGCCCGAGATCCCCCAGGCCACGAAGACCAGGCTGGCGCTGGCGCTCTCCCTTTTCGACACCAATCACGACGGCAAGCTCGACGAGAAAGAGCGCCAGACGCTGATGAACTTTCTCAAAAACCGCATCCAGTAAGGCCGCACCGCTTACAATAGACAAGATGGCTTGGTTCTGGGGAGCCCTGGTCTATCCTCTAGCGGCTCTCTCTACAATCTTCTGCGGCACGATCAGCATCGTGCTCTCCCTGTTCGGCGAAAAGTCACAGCGCAAACAGATTGCGGTGGCGCGCGCCTGGTCACACAGCCTGTTGATCTTCGGCCACGTGAAAGTGAAAGTGGAAGGGCTCGACAAGATCGACCTGGAAGGCCGTTACGTCTTCGCGTCGAATCACCTGAGCTATGTCGACACGCCGGTGGTCTTCACAAATATTCCCGTGCAGTTTCGATTTTTGGCGAAACGCGGTCTTTTTTCCATTCCTTTTTTGGGGTGGCATTTGAAGACCGCGGGACACATCCCGGTCACCCTCGGCGACCCCCGCGCGGCGCTCAAGATCCTGACGCTGGCCGCCGAGTTGATCCAGACGCGCGGCATCTCGCTGCTCATCTTCCCCGAGGGCGGCCGCAGCGAAGACGGCATTCTGCACGAGTTCAAAGACGGAGCCTCCTATATGGCCATCAAGGCGCAGGCCCCGCTGGTGCCGCTGGCGTTGATCGGCACCCGCGAGGTCCTGCCCATGCACTCCGCGCTGCTCCGGCGCGGCAAGGTGACGCTGCGCGTCGGTGATCCCATCGCCACGGTGGGGATGACGCTTCGCGACCGCGAAGCACTCACCGCCGCCGCTCGCGAGCAAGTGGTCGCGATGCTGGCGCGTTAGTTTCCGGCCGAAGCCGCCACCGGCACGGCCACGCTGTGGAATCCGCCCAGCACCGCCTGGGTGCGTCCGGTGAACTTATCGAAAATCTCCACCGTGCCGATGAGCTTGCACGAGCTTGCGATGGTCGCACGAATTTCTTTCCGCTCCGCCGCGATCAATTTCAGTTCGATATCGCCATCCAGCGCGATGGCGGCTGTGTTGCCCGGGTTGATGCTGACCATCGACGTCTTGATGACGTTTCCGTTCTCACCCACGAACGAGATCTGCGCCGAGCAGACGGCTCCCGTGGCGGGGGGCACCACTCCGGGATTCAAGACATTCAGCCGGGCGATCTGCCCTTCGGCAGCGCCGATGACTCCTGTGGTGCTTAACAGCGGCACTACCGGAGTCGGGGTCTGAGCAAACAGTCCCGCCGCGGCGCATGCGAACACACTCATCCTCAGGAAAGTAGACATGGTTTTTCACTCCTCAATGAAGGTTGCTTCTCTTGTACTGCGTCCGGAGCGTCAGCTCCTGTTTATCCGAACCCACTGCCGCCGCAAAAGTTTTGGGCTTTCCCCGAACGGACGATAATGGAAGGAAGTGAAGCGCCGAACGTTCCTCACGTTGCCCTTGGCCGGCCGGTTATTCGCTGCCGCGCCAAAGGTTCGTAACGAAATTTCGATTCGCGGCGAAGATTTTTTCCTCAACAACAAACCTACTTACGGCGGCCGCATGTGGAACGGGATGAAGATCGAAGGGCTGTTGATGAACGTGCGCGCGGTGCAGGGCATCTTCGACGATTTGAATCCCGACACTCGCGCGCGCTGGGCGTACAAGGACACGGGAAAGTTCGATGCGGACCGCAACACTCGTGAGTTCGCCGCGGCGCTGCCGGAGTGGCGGCGCAATGGCCTGCTCAGCTTCACGATCAATTTGCAGGGCGGGAGTCCGGAAGGCTACTCGAACGCGCAGCCGTGGGAGAATTCCGCGTTCACTCCGCAGGGGGGCTTGCGCGGAGCGTACCTGTCGCGGCTGGCGACGATTTTGGATCGCGCGGACGAGCTCGGCATGGCGCCGATTGTGGGGTGCTATTACTTCGGCCAGGACGAGCGGTTGAAGGACGAGGCCGCGGTGAAGCGCGGCGTGGCGGAGACGGCCCGCTGGATTCTGGATCGCGGCTATCGCCACGTGATGCTGGAGATCGCCAACGAATGCGACATCGCGAGCTACGATCATGCGATTCTGAAGCCGCGGCGCATTCATGAATTGATTACGCTGGCGCAGGAGCAGAAGAAGGACGGGGCGCGGCTGCTGGTGGGGACGAGCTTCTCGGGCGGCAACGTGCCCTCGGCGAATGTGATCCGTGCGTCGGATTTTCTTTTACTGCACGGCAACGGCGCGGATGATCCGGGACGCATCGCTCGCATGATCGAACAAACGCGGAAGTCGCGCGCCTTCACGCCCAAGCCGGTGGTGATCAATGAGGACGATCACGATCGCTTCGACGATCCGGCAAATCACATGCGCGCGGCGCTGATGGCGCATGTTTCGTGGGGCTACTTCGATCAGGATTTTCAAAAGCCGCCCGTGAATTGGGGGCTCGACACGGAACGGAAGCGGGCGTTCTTCGCGAAGGTGAAGGAAGTGACGGGCAGCTGAGTTACTTGAGGACCGATTTCGCGAAGACCGCCGCCAGCAGCACTCCCAGCAAGGCCCAGCTCCAGCGGTTGCCGAAGTTGAGCGTGTAGCCGATGCCGAAACGTTTCGGGATCCAGAGCGAAGGATCGCCTGGATTGATGTAGAAGATGCCGAGTTTCCAGCAGGCGTCCGGCGTGCGATCGCCCATGGGGGCTCCGCTGCGCGCGGCGCGGACCATGAGCAACACGTAGTAGCAGAGGAACGCGAGCGTCGTCACGATGAGCGCCGTAAGGGCGATTTCGGTCCACGGGGCAGCAACGCCGGGGAGCGCGAGCGCGATCCAGCCTTGCGCCGCGGCCCAATACGAAAAAGCGATCAACATCTGCGCGTTGATCCGCCGGAAGCGACGCTCATAGGCAGCGGAGGAGCCGCTGGTGAAGATGCGGCGGGACCAGTTCACGATGCCCCAGGCAATAGACAGCAGCACCAGGCAAATGACGGCATCGAGAACAATCAGGCTGTAAACATTGGCTACGGTGCGGTCCGCGAAGCGGTCGGGTCCGTGGAAGCTCCAGTGGATGGGAATGCGGCCGGGGAGATTTGCCCAGTGGGCATGGGCCCACAGCGCCAGGGCGGCGAGCGCGGCGAAGGGCGGGAGCGCCGAAACAGATCCACCCGGGAATGTTTCCTGGGGAGCGGCGAGGTCGATTTCGACGATCGGGCTGGGCTCGACGGCATGCGGCTGGGTTCGGCGATGCGCGAGGAGGAAGCCGGCGAGGAATCCGGCCGGCGCGAAGAGTCCGTAAGCGGCCGAGCTGGTGGCGGCGATGAAAGCGAGGGCAGCGAAGGTGCCGATCCAGAGCGGGATGCGATACCAGTGCAGGATGTTGGCGGCTTCCCGGGTGCGGCGGAACGCGGGATCGACAGTTACGGCGAAGAAGAGCTCGGGCCGCATCCAATTGGGGATGAAGTGGAAAAGAATTCCGAGAACGGAGATGACGGGGATGAGCGAAGCGTTCATGACTTAGCTCCTTTGAGCGATGCGGCGGCGAGGTGGAGTTCGCGGGCGATGCGTTCGGGGGCGAAGCCTCGGGCCTGGACTTCCGCGACGAGCTCCTGAAGGCGGCGCTGGAAGGTCGCCGAGGTTTCCGCTACGGGCGCGCGTGGCGTTTTGCGGGCGATGACGGTGGCTCCGCTGCGTTTGGCGATTTCGAGCCAGGCCTCATCGGCTAAGGTCCGGTAGGCTTCGGCCACGGTGTTGAAGTGAACGCCGAGGTCGAGGGCCAGGCGGCGGACGGGCGGCAGAGTGTCGCCGGGATTGAGCTCGGCGTTGACCAAGAGGATGCGAAGACTGTCGACGATCTGGCGGTAGACCGGAGTGGGGGAGTTGAGGTCGATGCGCAGCGTCATGCTGTCCTCTGTACATGTACACTGTACAATGACGAGAGAGAGAAGTAAAGAGAAAACATTTCTCGCAAAGACGCACTACGGCTGTACAGAAGGTCGTTGGGGCGGCCGGGACTCACGGATTATCGCCGGGTGTGTTCGGCCGCCGGTAGGTTGAGGGGTTTCTAGAGGAATCGTCGGGTGCGCTTCTGTAGTGGCGCCGCCTTGTCCGCTCTGTCGAATACCTCCCTCTCTGG
>DASYET010000037.1:0-31207 GCA_036498815.1 Bryobacteraceae bacterium
CTCGCTGGGGAACGAGCCGCGCGTCTTGATGATTTTGCGCAGACTCATGTTGAGCGATTCCACCGCGTTGGTAGTGTAGATGATGCGCCGGATCTCTTCCGGGAAAGCGAAGAACGGAATCACGTGCTGCCAGTGGCGGCGGGTCCGCCAAGGTTCAGTGGGATTCCGGCAACGCACGCCTCGTCTGTCCATCTGCTACCGTTCGACTTCAAGAGAGACTGTTATTCTGCTCGGACCCCAGCGCCATATCGCGCAACGGTGGGTGAGGTGGCGCGCCAGCTTCGCTTGAACCGCCAGCGAACAAAGAGGATGACAAGGGCATTCTAGATGCTTGTCATCGGCATGCATCCGACTAGAGCGACAGAGCGCGGGCGACCCGCCACGGCAGATCATTCAAACGACAAGCAGCTGCACAGACTGAGGCGGGCCTGCCGCCTGTCGCTCGAACGCTATATCGACGAGGCGAGTCTATACACGGGTCACCTATTAAGTATGAACCCCGGTTCCCTTAGCGGGTTAAGCAGATTAAACCTCGCAAGGCTCAGCCAAAGGCAAGAACTCGCGCATGCGACTTACGTGAGGGCTCGACAGGCTTTGGCGAGTGCGGTAATGGAAAATGCTCAACCAGATTCCAACCCGAAGGACGGCTGCCAATAGGCTATTCGAATCGCGCCTGATATGGAGCATTATCGGTAGCAACCTCGTTGCCGTTACGCCGACTCGCGGGAGTGATCCCTAAGCGGCCCGGCTCACGGCTTTCTCCGAGTGGCCGACCCCTCGGACAGAGTCACCACTGCGGACCTCCCCTCGTTGATCATGTAAACTGAACTGATTCCGAAATGTCTCTGGCTGCACGTGACAAGCTTGGGCCTTATGAGATCCTCGCGCCGATCGGTAAGGGTGGCATGGGCGAGGTGTATCGTGCACGCGACTCACGACTGAATCGTGACGTAGCCCTGAAGGTCTTGCCCGCTGCGCTCGAACGTGACCCGGAAAGGCTCACCCGCTTCCAGCGCGAGGCGCAAATCCTGGCGGGGATGAACCATCCCAACATCGCGATGCTGTTCGGACTGGAGGACTCTGGTGGAGGACGCGCGCTGGTCCTGGAACTAGTGGAAGGTCCTACCCTCGCCGACCGGATCCAACAAGGCGCGATTCCCCCCGGCGAAGCATCGCTCATCGCGCTCCAGATCGCCCAGGCGTTTGAGTACGCGCACGGCCGCGGTGTGGTGCATCGCGACCTCAAGCCCGCCAACGTGAAAATCACGCCGGAAGATCGAGTGAAGGTGCTGGACTTCGGTTTGGCAAAGGCGCTGTCCGCCGAGCCCGAACGCTCCTCCGATCCCAACAACTCCCCGACGATGACCATGGGCATGACCACTGCCGGTGCCATCATGGGCACCGCCGGCTACATGAGCCCTGAACAGGCTAAGGGCAAGTCCGCGGATCACCGCACCGATATCTGGGCCTTCGGCGTGGTTCTGAGCGAGATGCTGACAGGTAAGCCTCTCTACGCCGGCGAGACGGTGGGCGAAACCCTGGCGTCGATCATCAGAGACGAACCGCCGCTTGCGGGTCTGCCCGCGGCCACGCCTCCGGGGATCCGGTACCTGATCGAACGGTGTTTGCACAAAGATCCGCAGCAGCGCCTGCAGCATATGGGCGAAGCGCGCATCGTTTTAGAACACCCCGAACGGCACGGACCGATTCCGCAAAGTTCCGCCCAACCCCGGCCAAAGGCCACGCGATCCCGCTCAGCTGTTGTGCTGCTGTCGGTTTTGGCCGGGGCGCTGGCTTTGGCAGCCGGGACTCTCGCATTGGTCCACTTTCGCGAGCCCGCCCTTTCGGAAAGCAGCCTGCGCTTCCAGATTCCAGCGCCAGGTAAATCGGCGATGGGAGCTTTTCGAATCTCGCCCGACGGCCGCTCGCTTGTCTTCCTGGCCGGATCTAAACTGTGGTTGCGCCCGCTGGATTCGCTCGAATCCAAGGCATTGGAGGGAACCGACGGCGCCTCCTATCCGTTCTGGTCTCCCGACAGCGAGAGCATCGGCTTTTTCGCGCAAGGCAAGCTGAAGAGGATTCCGCGTTCAGGGGGCCTGGTGCAAACCCTCTGCGAGGCTGCCTCGGCGCGCGGAGGGACGTGGAGCCGCGACGATGTGATCGTTTTCTCGCCGGGGCCCAATCTTCCGCTCTACCGCGTCATGGCCGCCGGCGGAACGCCTTCGCCTTTGGGCCAGGTCCGGACGGGATTTGGTGGGTACCGCTTCCCGGAGTTTCTGCCGGATGGGCAGCACTTTCTGTACCTCGCGCAGGCGGACAAGGTGGAAGAGAGTGGCATCTACGTGGGTGCCTTAGACGGGACGTCGGTGCGCCTGTTTCCGAATTTCTCCAATGCGATTTTCGCTTCCAATCCAACCGGAGCGGGGAAAGGGCACCTACTCTTCCGCCAATCCGGCACACTTATGGCGCTCCCGTTCGATCCGGACCGGCTGAAGCCGATCGGAGATGCCGTTCCGGTGGCGGAACGAATTGGAATGGCTACCTCTGCCAACACTGGATTTGGAGCCTTCTCCGTGGCCAGCGACGGAACGCTGGTCATCGGTTCGGGCGAGGCGGGGAATCAGCAGGTCGTCTGGGTGGATCGTCAGGGAAAACGGCTGTCGGTTCTTACCGAGGCTTCTCTGGACATCACTCTTGCGGGTGTGCCGCTCGCACTTTCCCCGGATGGACACACGTTAGCCTTCGTGACCGGAAATCCCGAGGAATCGACAATCTGGCTTCAGACCTTGCCCGGAGGGACTCCCACCCGGTTTACATTTGCGACGGGAAGAAACGCGAACCCAATCTGGTCTCCGGATGGCAGTCGTGTTCTTTACGCACACCAGAATCAATCCGGCTATCTAACGACGAGCTTCTTGAAACTATCCAATGGCGCCGGCAAAGAGGAAGTATTGTTACCGGAGCGAATCCTTGGCGGTGTAAATCAGATTCCTTACGATTGGTCCCGCGACGGCAAATGGGTGCTCTTCCGGAATGATGCACCCAGCCCCGATGTATGGGCGTTTCCGGTGGGAGGAGATGGCAAACCGGTGCCGTTCGTCCGGGGACCGTCGGCCGAGGCCGAGGCACGTTTTTGGCCGGACGGAAAATTCGTGGTCTACCAATCCGATGAATCCGGCCTTTTCCAGGTGTACGTGCAGCCGATGCCGCCGAATGGCTCTAAGTGGCAGGTTTCAAAATCGGGCGGGCAGACTCCGCGATGGGCGGGTTCGGAGATCTTCTACATCAGTCCGGATCAGAAGCTGATGGCCGCGCCAGTCAAGACAGATCCAACATTTGTTTCCGGAACACCCGAGCCCTTGTTCGAAACGAGCGGCGCCTATGCCCCTGCCTCGGACGGAAAGCACTTCGTACTGGCTATGCCTGCCACCGGCGACTCAGCCCAACTGCCTCCACTTACGGTGATCACGCATTGGCAGACCGGCCTAAAGAAGTGAGCGGGCCATCGGGTAAACAGTTTCAGCGGTTACGTCCTGGACCCGAGCTACACGGAGCCAGGCAGTAGGCTCCTATCGATCAAGGTCCCGTGGCAATGGGGAGTCCACGGGTCAAGAAGCACCCAGAGGGTAAGCGCATCTCCTCTCAGAACGCCCGCCGCGCGCCTCGCCGCCGACAGCGTCATCCTCCGCGGTGAAGCCGTACAGCGCCATCCTGGAGAGAAGAACGTTAACAACCATTATCGGTAGCTTCGGGTTGGTAAACCATTCGAGCCGTAACTTCCCAGAACCGGACTTGGGGACAACTTCCCCGCTACATCTGAATTTGAAAGCAAGAACCGGAGTGTCACGGGCAAGAATCGCTGTTAGATTCGTACTCGTAAGGACGAATTTAAAAGGAACACACATGAGGACCTCCGCGAAGAATGCACAGCTCGCAAAGATCACGGAGACCGATCCTCGTTGGGCTTCCGTTGTGGCCCGCGATCCCCAGGTGAAGTTTTATTATTCCGTGAAGACGACTGGTGTTTACTGCCGCCCCTCTTGTGCGGCGCGCCTAGCGAGGCCTGAAAACGTGCAGTTTTACGCGACTTGCGAGGACGCGGAAAAAGCGGGGTTCCGTCCCTGCAAACGTTGCAAGCCGGACCAGACATCGCCCGTCGACCAGCACGCAGAGAAGATTACTTCCGCGTGTCGCCTGATCGAAAGCTCCGAAACGCCGCCCAACCTTGAATTGCTGGCGCAGCATGTTGGCTTGAGCACCTATCATTTTCACCGCTTATTCAAAGCGGCAACAGGGCTTACGCCCAAGGAATACGCAGCCGCACACCGCAACAATCTCGTTCGAAAGTCTCTGCACAAGAGCAATACGGTGACGGGAGCAATTTACGACGCGGGTTACAACTCGAACAGCCGTTTTTATGAAACCTCGAATGAAGTATTGGGTATGACGCCTTCAAACTATCGCACTGGCGGAGCTCGAGCGGATATCCGTTTCGCCGTCGGCGAATGCTCCTTGGGCTCCATCCTCGTAGCTCAAAGCGAACGTGGTATCTGCGCCATTCTTCTCGGGGACGACCCGGACTCGCTTGCCCACGATCTGCAGGACCAGTTTCCGAAAGCAAACCTCATCGGCGGAGACGCTGCTTTTGAGCGGCTCGTCGCGAAAGTGGTCGGGTTTGTCGAAGCACCGGCTCTCGGCCTCGATCTTCCTCTGGATGTCCGCGGAACTGTCTTCCAGCAACGCGTCTGGCGCGCCCTCGCCAGAGTCCCCGTGGGCTCGACGGCCAGTTATACGGACATCGCAAAACTCATCGGCTCCCCGAATTCGGTACGCGCTGTTGCCCAGGCCTGCGGTGCCAACCTGTTGGCCGTGGCGATCCCCTGCCATCGCGTGGTCCGCAACGATGGCGCATTATCCGGCTACCGCTGGGGCGTGGAACGCAAAAGGGCGCTTCTCGAAAAGGAGACACACGCATGATTCGGATCGAGGGAGTTGCCGATGTGCAGCGCCGCGTGAAACCGGCCGTCGAACGGATTGATGCCTTTGACTGGCAGGAGATTGCGACAAAACTGGACCAACAAGGCAACGCCGTGATGGAACAGCTTCTTTCCCCGTCTGAGTGCCTGGCCATCGCCGGTCTTTACCCGAATGACGACATCTTTCGCAGCCGCGTCGTCATGGGGCGGCACGGCTTCGGGCGCGGGGAATACAAGTATTTCAGTTACCCGCTGCCGGATCTTCTGGGTAAACTTAGGACAGAAGTCTATCCGCATCTGGTCCCGGTCGCCAATCGCTGGAATGAAGCGATGAGAGTGGATGTACGCTATCCGGACAAGCACGCCTGTTTCATAGAGCGTTGCCATAAGGCAGGTCAGGTGCGGCCGACACCGCTTCTCCTGCAATATGGCGTCGACGACTACAACTGTCTGCACCAGGACCTCTACGGCGAGCACGTCTTTCCTCTTCAGCTGGCTATTTTGCTGTCCGAACCCGGCGCGGACTTCACGGGGGGAGAGTTCATTATGACGGAGCAGCGACCGCGCATGCAGAGTCGGCCGATGGTCGTGCCTCTCCGCCAGGGCGACGGAGTTATTTTCGCGGTTCACAACCGGCCCGTGCAGGGCACGCGCGGCATGTATCGCGTCAACCTGCGTCACGGCGTCAGCCGCATCCTGTCGGGGCACCGTCACACACTGGGCATCATTTTCCACGATGCGGCTTAGCCTTTTCTCATGTCGGAGCAAGAAACGGAGTGATCCTCGCAGCCAGGCAGCCGCCGGGCGGGCTTCAATGAGGCCGCGATCTCATGATCGCAGAAAGGCGTATCTGTGGCGCACCGCCCCCGTGATCGACCGGCTTCAATGAGGCCGCGATCGCATGATCGCGGAAAGCCGCATGGACGAACGCCTGCACCTGAATCCCTTCTTCGCTTCAATGAGGCCGCGATCTCATGATCGCGGAAAGGCGGCGCGCGCTGTTCGATGTCCGCATAGACGTTGGTGCTTCAATGAGGCCGCGATCTCATGATCGCGGAAAGCGGCCGAGTGGGTGCGGATGGAGCGGGCATTGCGGGCTTCAATGAGGCCGCGATCTCATGATCGCGGAAAGGCAACCAAGCTTAGCAGGACCGCAAACGGCTGGCGTAGCTTCAATGAGGCCGCGATCTCATGATCGCGGAAAGAAGGGGGCCTCTACGATGCCCCGCAGCTTCTCGGAGCTTCAATGAGGCCGCGATCTCATGATCGCGGAAAGGGCCGTCCGCGGAATGGGTATGGTGTTGCCCCGTCGGCCTGCTGGCTTCAATGAGGCCGCGATCTCATGATCGCGGAAAGGTGGTGCAGATGCCGCGGGTGTCGTTGCCCAGGCGGGCTTCAATGAGGCCGCGATCTCATGATCGCGGAAAGTCCGCTCGCTCAGCAGCACCCGGAAGCTATTGCCGTGCTTCAATGAGGCCGCGATCTCATGATCGCGGAAAGAGCTCTACTTCCAAGTATCCTATTCCCCAGTACCTGCCATCACTATCCCGAGCGGCGCCTCCTCCCTCGTACTCCAGCGCCGCTGAAGAATACAACTCCAACGCCACGCCGCAGTCGCCTAAAGACTTACGTTCTGCGAGCGGACCCCGCCTTTTGCCCCGCGACCCACCGCTCGCGTCAACGGGTGATGAAAGCGGGATACTCATCCAGCTCACCCTCCAGCACCTTCGCCAGCAGCCGGGCCTGAACCTCCAGCAACCTCCGGTAGGAAACCCGATACCCAAAAATTGGGTGCGTCACCAGCGTGTCCATCCGAGCCTCGTACGCCTGAAAGAATCCCCTCCGCCCAGACGGTGTGAGCGCCACCGCCCGGCCAGCGCGTACAAAATCTCGCGCCGTCACCATCCGCGTGTTGATCGCGCTCAAAACCGCGGACTCCGCAATCAGTGGACGAAACGGTTCCATCAGATCGAGCGCGAGCGCCGGTCTCCCGTATCGTGGCTGATGATAGAACCCCATCATCGGATCGAATCCCACTGCCGCGCATGCGATCATTAGGTCCTTCGACAGCAGGCTGTACGCGAGCGAGAGTAGCGCATTCACCGGATCCCTCGGCGGCCGCCGATTACGGGTCGTGAAATCGAATCCCAGCTCTTCGCCTTCCGATTCCTGCTTGATCATACCGGCGAACGCACCGAAGTAGAGCCGCGCTCCATTCCCCTCCACGCCCAGCAACTCCGCTAAACTTCCTGCCGCTTCCGTCTGCTCCGCCGTCTCTCGCATCTGCTCCAGCACCTGCTTCGGCGGTTCCTCATGGTTCCTCATCAACATCACACGCTGATTGCGAATCTTGCCGGCAACGAGCTTCTTCGCGAGCCGCAACGCGAACCACCCCTCCCCGGCAAGGCGGAATTGCGATTGTCGTAAGAACACGTTTTTCGTCGTCAAGCCGCTGGTGATGCCATAGAACCAACCCCCTTGCGAAAAGTAGCAAACTGGCACCTCCGCAGAACAAAGCGCCTGCACCGCTTGGGTGGTCACTTGGATATTTCCCATGAGGTTGATCTGGCAGACTTCGTTGATGCGGACCTCCTGCCGCAACGCGTCCTTTTCCTTCACCTGAAGCACGTCTCCCGACTTCCCGATGCGTAGCCCCTGCGTGTTCAGGTACACCGGCTTCCGATCCTCCCTCGGCACCACCAGCCGCCTGACTTCGGAACGCGCAGGCTTCCGGGGCGGCATTCCGCTGCTAAAGAGGAGAAGTTGTCCATCATCCTCCTCACCGTCAAATCGCAGCGCGTTCGTCTCGTCCGGCAGACAGATCGCATTGAGGGAGCAGCCCACGCACTTGGGGGAGTCCATCAGCGGCGGCGGAATCAATCCACTACGTGCTGTTCTCCATGCCGCCGAAACTGCATTCTGAGCTTCCTCCGCGGCCTCGGCTGAAATCGGAATCCTTACCCGCTGATTCGTGGACCGGTAATACACGATCCCTTCGTCGCACGTATAGCCGTTCTCGCGCAGAAGAATCGCCTGAAGCACGATTTGTACCTTGTCGGCAGGCCACGCCGCCAGACCGCCGTCCGTCTCCATTGGCCGTCCCCGCTTGTAATCCACGGGACGAACCTGACCCTGCTCCACCTGCACCAGATCCATCTTGGCGATCGCCCGGAGCCGCTCACTCGAAAGCGTGATCGCTTGCGTCTTAAGATCCTCTGGTAACTCTTCCGCAGGAGGAAGTTCGCCTCCTTCCTTGTCCACCCGCCGATGCTGGACCGAGCCCTCCACCGTGTCGGACGACTCGCGAAAGATCCCCTCCACCCACTCATAGAAGAAGAGCCTCGGACAGTAAACGAACTCGTTGACCATGCGAGCCGGTAGGTAATCCGGTAATTCGTCATGCTTGGGAAATTCCACGGGTTGTGTCGCCACGGCGTCGGACCTCCTCTGGAACGCTCACACCACAATGCACGGCGCGTCAACGCGCGTGTACGGTTTCCCTAAAGCGGTAATCACTCGATCCCCTCGGCCTTCCGCCGGTCCCAGCAGGACAAACAACACCTGATCTTGGTCGCGATGGATGATCGAGGACAGCTCCGCCCGCAGCCTCACCAGATCGGTCGGTGTGAGCTGGCACTCAAAGACGGAAAACTGTATGTGATCGCCCCACGCCCTCATCGTCTTGAAGACGCGTCGCAGCCTTTTGTCGTCGGAGATGTCATAGCACACCAAGAAGGAGGAGCGCATTCCATCAATATATCGGAATCGAATCGAGCTAAGTAGAGTCGAACATCAAAACTGGATGACCCGTCCAACTGGCTCATCCTGAGAAGCCGTCTCACTCCAAGGAAAAACCTTAGTGACTCCCGGTCACCCGAAAACATGATATGTTATGGCATTCCTGCGAGCAAATAACATGAAACTCACCTACGATCTTCTCCGAAGCTCTCTTGAATCCGACGCTGCATTTCGCCGCCGCCGGAAATTACAACCCGTAGACGGCCCCGGCGGCAAAATCTTTCCGCCTACCTACCCGGGTCCCAAAAAAGACGATCCGGCCCAACACGTGTTCGAACGGCGCCGTGTCGATGGAGCTGAAGTCTGGTGCGTGCTTGTCGATAGCGTTCAATCCCAATCCAATCGTCTCGAAGAGCTCCTGCTCACTGCGGCGCGCCAGAAGCTGGTCGACCTCCCCTATGTCACCGTCGACTTCTCCAGGCACGGCTTCGACGGGCTCTCTGAGATTACTTCGCTCGATGCCCCCCATCGTTTGTTCGACGCGATCTTCCGCGACAGTGAAATTGACGGCAAACCCTTCATGAAATCCGAAAAGGGCCTGGCGCTTACGGCCGCTAAATCTGCTGACGCAACAGCCATTTTCGAACTCTCTCCCACCGCCCTCCTATTCGGAATCTGGAATTCCACGGGGGAAGGCGGTGGTCTCGGAGCCAAATTCCCCCGCTGCATCGTCAGCGAACTTACCGGCGTAAACGTTCCCGTCGAGGAAACCGATGATGGGGTCCTCAGCGCCGGCAAGCGCACCGGCAGCCGGATCGACCCATTGGGCATACTCCGGCGCGTCGAGGTTTACAAGTCGAAAGAGGGCTGGGACGTGGATCAGAAGAAGGCGGGAAAGGAAGCCAAGAAGGCGCGCCCCTCCGAAATCAACCACGGCAATATCGCCCCCAGCGTGTCCAATCTTGGCGTGACCTGCGATTACATTGAACAATCTTCCGTAGTAACTCTCGCCGGCCTCCGGCGTCTGCGTTTCGGGTCGGAAGCCAACACCGTTGCTGCCCGAGCCCTGCTTGCCGCCCTAGGCCTCGTTGCCATCCTGGAGCAAGATGTTCGCGGATACGCGCTCCGGTCTCGTTGTGACCTGGTCTGCGAAGGCGTGGTGCCACTTGAACTCGTAAAGTCCGACGGAACTGTCGTGCCTCTGGAGCTGGATTTGAAAGAAGCCCGATCGCTTTACAAAGAGTGCGTCGACGCGGTACGCACCGCCGGTTTCGCGTTTTCTGCAACTCCCCTCGTTTTGAAACCCCAGCCCAAGCTGGTAAATATCGTCAAGCAGAGCCGCGAACTCGCCTTGGCCGGCGAGGGCGGGGAAGCTTCCGAAGCACAGGCGTAATTCCGTGCTTACGCTAGAGATCGAATTTCTCGCGGGCATTTGCTTCGCCGCGCAAAATACCGCTAGCCCTCAGCCCGACTGGCCGCCCCAGCCAGATCGCGTCTTCTCCGCTCTAGTCGCTGCCTGGGGTGCCCGCGGCGAGCATCCCGGCGAACGTGCCGCCCTCGAATGGCTCGAACAGCAGCCCCCGCCTCTCCTGGAAGCCAGCGACTTCGACGCGCGCCGCGTTGGCATCTCCTATGTCCCGCCCAACGACGTTTACGGCCGAATCCAGTCCCTGCCCGAACGAAGAGGCCGGCAGCCGCGCATGTTTCCAGCAGCCATACCTCACGCTCCGCTGCTGCGCATGCGCTGGGCCTCGGCTCCGAACGACACCCATGCGGGAGCTCTCCAGTCCCTCGCACAGGACACTCCTTATCTGGGGCATTCTGCCTCCGTCGTGCGATGCCGCTTCCTCCTGGATGCTCCTCCTGCAGAGTTGGAACTGAAAGCCAGCAAGCGGCGCGTGTATCCAGGTCGTCTGGCGGAATTGGAGCGATCCTATCGCTCCGCAACAAGGCCGCTTGCCGGAGAATCGGTGGATCGTCCCGATAGAGTCCCAGCAGTCCCTGCGCCTGCAAGCGTCTTCGGCTCTCGCTGGATCGTCCTGGATGACGCGGGCGGAAAGAGTCCCGACTTGCGCGCGATCGCCCTCGTGGCGCGGCGATTGCGCGAGGCACTCCAAAATCACTACGGAAAAGCTGGATTGGCCATTCCCGAATGGATCTCCGGACACCAGCCCGACGGTTCGCCCTCAAAAGAACCGCATCTCGCCGTGGTGCCGATGGCGGACATCGGCTACGAACACTCGGAAGGCCGGCTTATGGGACTGGCCGTCGTGCTTCCCCGAATCCTCGAAGAGCAGCGCCGCGCCTCCGAACTCCGGTGGGCGGGCGGTTTGGAGGATGACCAGTCCGTCGCACACTGGCGAACGTTTCAGCAGAAACTTGCCGACGTTTCCGAGCTCATCCTGGGCCCGCTTGGCGTGTGGCGCCTGAGCCGGGTGATCGAATCCAATCGTCCCACTCTGCAGCCTCACCGTTACGTCAAAGAATCGCGCCAATGGGCCACGGCCACTCCGATCGTTCTGGATCGCTTCATCAAAGCCAAATCCCCAGAGGAGAGGGTTGCGGAAATAGCGGCCGTCATCGCAGATGCCTGCGTCAATATCGGCCTTCCGAAACCCGTCTCAGTCCGCTGCGCCAAGCATCCAGCGGTCCGCGGAACACCCTCCGCGTATCCCTCCGGAAGCGCTCCTTCCTGGACCGAATGGTCCTTGCCCGGGAGTCTGACCAAGCGAATGCTCACCCACGCCATGATTGAATTCGCCGAGCCCGTCCAAGGACCCATCATCCTAGGCGCAGGTCGATTCGTGGGGCTCGGCTTATGCATGGCAGCCGGAGCAAATCGCGAATGAGCGAGCATTCCCTCCATGTCTCGGATTTCTCTTCCTTCTTTCAGGAGGTCAACGGCGGACTCTCGCCCTTCCCCTGGCAGGAGAGGCTTGCCTTCACAGTGTGCCGCGCCCAGCGCTGGCCCTCCTGCCTCGACCTCCCAACAGGAACCGGCAAGACTGCCGTGCTTGAGATCGCCGTTTTCCATCTTGCCCTCGAAGCGCGCCGGCTCGCCCAGCGGAGCGCTCCCATCCGAATCGTTTTCGTCGTTGACCGCCGCTTGATTGTCGATCAAGCCGAGCGCCGGGCGGAGCAGATTCGCGAATGCTTGTGCGCCGCGCCTCCCGGCAGCGTCGCACACAAGGTCGCCACCGAACTCGTGTTTCTTTCCGGCGACCCGAACACGCCCCTCATGGTGGCGAAGCTCCGGGGAGGCATTCCGCAGGAAACAGACTGGGCGCGCACCCCCGTACAGCCCACCATCCTCCTCTCCACCGTGGACCAGGTTGGCTCGCGTCTCATGTTTCGCGGCTACGGCGTCTCGGACTCCATGAAGCCTGTTCATGCCGGCCTACTCGGTTCGGACTGCCTCACTTTCCTCGACGAAGCACATCTTTCAGAACCGTATCGCCAGACCCTCGGGTGGGTTCACCGCTACCGGGAAGAGCCTTGGAGTGAAGTGAAGGCCCGACCGTGGTCGGTCGTAACGCTGTCCGCCACGCCCGCCGAAGCAAAGAACTCCGAAGACGAAGAGTCCCGATTTCGGTTGGAGATGGAGGACCGCGAGAACGAGACCATTCAGAGGCGAGTCACTGCCGGCAAACCCGCGGAGTTGCGTATCCTTTCCGGCGATCACGCGGAAGCGTACATCACTGCCGCGAAAGAACACGCCTCGCTTGGACTCGATAAAATTCTAATCGTCGTAAACCGCGTAGACCTCGCGCGCGCTGTCTTCCGGAAACTTCAGATCGATCAGGAAAGAGCTGTCTTGATGATCGGACGCGTTCGCGAGCACGAGAGATCCCGCATCGTCAATGTGGACCTCGCGGAAGGAATGCGTCGCGAGACTCCCTCGAAATTCTTCGCTGTCGCCACCCAGTGCATCGAAGCAGGAGCCGACCTCGATTTCGATGGACTCGTCACGCAACTCGCCCCGCTGGACGCCCTGCGTCAGAGATTCGGGCGCCTCAACCGTACCGGCCGCGATATCCCCGCTCGGGCGGCGATCCTGGTTTCGAAAGAGGAGCTTCGTCCGAAAAAGCCGGATCCACTCTATGGCGATCGGGCGCAGGAAGCCTGGAACCTTCTGCAAAAGATTGCACAGTCGGAAGCCAGCCGGAAGATCGTGGACTTCGGCATTGCGCCTTTGGAAAAAGCTCTCGAAGGCCACCCAACAGAGCAGGCATGCACTAAGAAAGCCAACGCGCCTGTGATTCCCCCAGGCTACGTGGACCTTTGGGCTCGCACCAGTCCGATCCCCGCAGCCGATCCCGAACTCTCCCTTTTTCTCCACGGCCCGGAGAGCGGACCCGCCGACGTTGAAATCGTTTGGCGTAAGGACTTATTCCGCAGCGATCTGCCTGTGGGTTCCGACGACAAGGTTCAAGCCGCCCGAATCGACCAACTGATACAGCGGATGGCGCTCGTTCCACCTCGCGCCGCCGAGACGTTGAGCGTTCCCATCTGGAGGGTTCGAGATTGGCTTGCCCATAAAACCTCGACAGCCGCCCAGATGGCCGACATAGAGGGCCAGCCGCAGCAGGGGGATTCCGACTCCATTGGTCGCCCCGTTCTCCGCTGGCGCGGTCCTACGGATGAACGAACCCAGCCCATCTGGTCCAAAGACATCCGTCCAGGCGATGTAATCGTCGTTCCCGTGGAATATGGCGGCTGTGATGAATGGGGCTGGACCGGCGATGATCAATCGATCCTCGATTACGACGTCGCATTGGAGGCCGCCGAGCAGTACGGTGCTGCTAAGGTTGCCCTACGTTTTCACCCGGCCCTTTTCCAGGAGCCAGTTTGGGCGCAAATTCGTTCGGTTGTCACCACAACGGAAAATTATCCGGACCTCGTTTCCGGAATTCTCGAGCTGGAAGAACTTCCGATTAAGATCCGAGAGCCACTTGACTCGATAAAAGACCAAATCGAAGATCTGGTGGCCTACGATCAGGATCCTGCCGAAGGCTTTATCCTGCTCGGCCGTCGCCCCGGCAAAAAATCTCCAGGCAAAGCAAGCACGGAAGACGAGTCCTCAGGCCTCGATTCTCTGAAGCCAGCGACGCTTTCCGATCACACCGCCGCTGTTCTCGACCAGGTTCGCTCCTTTGCGGACCGGGCTGGCATCGAAGGTCGGCTGAAGAGTTCCCTCGAGCTTGCCGCGGAACTTCATGACGCCGGCAAAGCAGATCTCCGGTTTCAAGAGTCCATGACCAACAGACAAGCCGTGCCAGTGATCCTCGCCAAATACACACGTCGGTCGCTCGGTCCGCTCGGGGAGAAACACCTTCGCGAGTCCGTTGGACTTCCCGCGCGCTGGCGGCATGAAGCGCTCTCTGTACGTGTCGCCGTTGAGGATTCCCGCCTCGCAAACGATGGGCTTGATCCCGAGCTCGTCTTATGGTTGATCGGCACGCACCACGGCTTCGGGCGTCCTTTTTTTCCTCACGATGATTGCCTGGACGACCAGCCTCGAAGCATCCGCACAATGACAGGAGAGCGTCTCAACCTTCCCGCAGCGTCTGGTCCGCAGCGTCTGGATTTCGATTGAAACGGTCTCGACTGGCCGGGAATCTTCCGTTCCTTGCGCTGCCGCTACGGGGCGTGGGGTCTCTCAAACTTGGAAGCGTTCCTGCGCCTCGCGGATCACCGCGCCTCGGAGCAACAGGATGCCTGAACATTTGGCGCCCGTGCGCGAGTACCGTTTGGACGGCATCGAACCCGATAACCTGCTCGGTTTCCTGGCCCTACTCGGACTGCTCCGCGCCCTCGAAGAAGCGGAACCGTCATGGCGTCCGAGAGTTCGCTGGACCGGAATGCCGCTGCGCCCCCATCTCTCGCTGACGCAAAACGTGAACCGTCAGACGCTACTCGAAGCGGTCGCTCACGGTTGTCAGATCCTGGCCGAATCACACGACTTTGACCGCGCTGACGTCGTATTTACGATGACTGACGCCCGCGACATCCTAAAGCAGGAATCACGAAGCGCTCAGCCCAAGAAGCGTCATCGCGCCGACCTGTTTAGCGCACTGATGAGCGACGGCGCCATCAAGGAAGACAAGGACGCCGTCAAAGTAACTCCTTACTGCACGATATTTGGTCAAGGCCACCAGCACTTTCTGGAACGCCTGGTCACTGTGCCCAACGGAATTCTGCCCAAGAAGCTAGCCAAGAAACCGAATGCCAACCTCAATTCTCCGGAAAAACTGGAACAAGCTCTATTCCACCCTTGGAACCGCACCGACCCTACCCAGTCCTTCCGCTGGGACCCCCTAGAGGATCGCCGCTACGCGTTGCGGTTTGACGACCCCTCGGGCGACGACGCGCTCACTGTTCACGGCGCGAACCGTTTGGCGAGCCTTGCTCTGGCTCTTCTGACCGCGGTGCCCATTCGGCAAAGGGGCAAAATCCAATTGGCCGCCGTCGGGACGGGCTCAGACGAAAGCTCGCGCCTGTGCGTCTGGTGGCCTGTTTGGTCCAGGCCCGCAACTCTGGAGGCCATCGTCTCCATGCTCTCCGCCTCCGGCGGCCACCCGGAGGCTCTCATCGACCGTCCGGGCCTTGGAGTCTTACGCGTATACCGGTCCCGACGAATCAGCTTCGGCAAGTTCATGAACTTCACCAGAGCCACCGCAAGCTAATAACAGGCAGCCTCCCCTCGAAAGGGAGGATAGCTTGCTAGCCAGGAGATTTCCATGAGACGGCGCCCCATGTCAACAAGATTTTCCTTTAGTTGTACCTCACCTTTAATCCAGCCACCAAGTCTTCGGAACTTTCCTTCGCGCTGATCTTAGGATCAGGAGGCAGAACGCTCCGGGAGTCAAGGCCGAGCGTAAGCGAGCCGTCAGGCCGCCTTGACTCCCGGAGCGTTCTGCCTTATTCGCATCAGCAGCGCGAAGGAAATCCACGACGAAACAGCTGACCTTTTAGTTTTCGTTCGTCACCCGTTGACCTTCGACCCAGGCTTCCATTCGCATTCTTATTGAGCCAGTTCGATCCGGGCTCGATGCACGTTGAGTTCATGGTCAAAGTCTGGCGCTGCCAACTGTCCGGCGAGCTCAAAAGCTCAAATCTCCTGCCGCAGTCACCAGGAAAATACCGAGTTCCGAGAAAACAGGGTCGTACCAAATCTTTAAGCCGCTTTAGGAAAGGGTTTGTACGAATCCCCGGTCACCCACAATCTGTGCAACAGTACAGCCAACTTCCTTGCAACTGCAACGATCGCCCGCCGCGACGCGCCCTTCGCACGTCCTCCTTTGGCGAGGCCCCATTGCCTGAGTGCCGAGTCTCGTCCCCAGTGCCCCAACGTATGGTGGGCACACTGCACCAGCAGCTTGCGCAAATACTTGTCCCCACTTTTTGAGATCCCCAGCTGTGGGTCAAGGCCGCCCGATTGCCTCTGCCGTGGCCGCAGACCTAAATACGCGGCTACGTCGCGGCTGTGAGAAAAGCGTTCGGCACGCCCCAGCGTTAAAACAAACGTCAACGCAGTGAGCGTTCCCACCCCGGGAATGCTGATCAATCTCGCTACTTCGGGATGCTTCGCGCCGGCCTGCGCAATACGCTCCTCATAGTCCAGAATCTGTTCTCCGAGGTCATCAATTTGTTCGAGCAATCCTGTCAGTGCAGGTAGGAGTACCGGCGGCACAACTTTAAGCGCCCGCTTACCAAATGTCGGCGTGACCGTCGCCGGGAGCCGTTGGCCAAAGTTTTTCGCGATACCGCGGGCCGCGTTTACCAATAGAGTCCGAGCTCGTACGATTGCATCGCGGGCCCGAATTACACTCAGCTCGGCCTGTTGCTCGGCGCTGCGATGCTCTATAGGCGCAAGTAGCCTGGCATCCGCCCTCGCGAGCCATGCCAATTTCTTCGCATCCACGCGGTCGCTTTTTTGGTCACTTGCTGTGATCCACTTAACTTGGCGGGCGTTGGCAACGATCACCTCATGCCCCATCTCCTTGAGCTGACGGCCGATCCAAGCCGATTGCGCGCCGACCTCCAGGGCAATGCGCTTCGGCTCACCGCCAAAGTGCTTTTCGAATCGAGGTGACCTGATTGCGGAACGTTCCTTCTTCGACGACATCACCGTTCTCGTTGATAACGACGTAGTGGCTCACTTTGTCGCCCAGATCGATTCCGATTATCTCGCGCGTCTTCTGTTCCTTTCCGTTGTTAGTCTTCTTCATGATTGTTCTCCTTCCCGCTCCTTCACTGGCCAGGGTAACGCCGCTACGGCAAACCGTCTCATCCCATCTGTCCGTGCGAAAGATTAAAGAAGTAAGCCAACCCGGATGGCTATCGCTACTCCCGTTTTTGCGAGATGTACCAGCGCTGGCGCCGCAAGCAAGATGTAGTGCTCCGTCAGGAACACAAGGCCGGCGAGAAGCTGTTCGTTGATTGGGCGGGCACAACCATCCCGATCTACGATCCTCGCGGTGGCCCCGTTCAGCAGGCACATCTGTTCGTCGCCGTACTGGGAGCCAGTTCGTACACTTACGCTGAGGCCACCAGCGATGAGCAGTTGGCGAACTGGATCGGTGCACACGTGCGCGCCTTCGAGTTTTACCAGGGCGTTCCGAAGCTGGTGGTGCCCGACAACACCAAGACCGGCGTCACGAAAGCCTGCCGCTACGATCCTGATCTAAATCCCACGTATCAGGAGATGGCCATGCACTACGGCGTGGGCGTGGTTCCGGCGCGACCCTACAAACCGCGCGACAAGGCCAAGGTCGAATCGGGTGTGCAGTTGGCTGAGCGGTGGATCATCGCGGCGCTGCGCCACCGAAAATTCTTCTCAATCGAAGAACTGAACCAAGCCATCCGCGAACTGCGTGACCGCATTAATCAGCGGCTACAACCTGGTGCATGAGTTGGTGTCCAAAACTGGAGCCGAACTACTGTTCGAGGTCTTCAGCCGTCGCTATGAACGCAGCGCCACTCTGGTCACCAGCTAACCTGCCCTTCAACGAATGGACCGAGGCGTTCGGATCCGAGCGGCTGACGGGAGCCCTGCTGGATCGGCTGACTCACCACGTCCACATCCTGGAAATGAACAGCGAGAGTTACCGGCTCAAGGACAGCAAGCAGAAGCGGCCCGCCCGGCCTCGTTCTTAATCTCCCGACTCCACTCCGGCGGCCGATTTACGAGGGCGGCTTCCGCTCCGGCCTAACCGCGCCCCGCTACGCGAGTCTCAGTCCTACGCTCCAGCCGCCCCCGCAAATCCCTCAAACCAAAGCTCCTCCTCCCCTAGGAAGTGGTCTACTTTCTCTCCGCCACGGTGGTCTAGTTTTGCTCCGCCCTTGACACACAACGGTTCGGTGACAAGCTTCTCCAGATCCTACTTCTCCATAGTGTGAAAGATGGACTCCCCTATTCGAGTCAGGAGAGCCGGCAGATGGTGAGATGCGATGGCTGGGCCCTGCGACAGTTGGAGGATGGAAACCGGCGACTGAAGCACATCGTGGCGGATCTGAGCCTGGATAGTCCCAGACTGAACGCTGCGAGAAAGAAAAAGTGGCCCGAGACACTTGAGTGGAGCGAAGAATACCACGAGTCTTGCCCGGACGACATTGACGCCTGTACTTGATGTTCGTCAATGACCTACAAGAGCGGAGCAAACCGGCCCTTCAATCGTATCGAGCCAACAATCAACAACCCTGCGTGCCTGCGCGGGCGACTGCGCGCGTCGCGAAGGCGCCGCCTTTCATTTTCCCGATTCGACCGAAGTCAAGCAGGATTAGTTAGAAGAGCTCGGCAAGTATGTCCGGACCAGACGGCGGAAGCAGTCTGCCGTAGCTCTTGAGCTTGTGGGCGGGAGCGTATCGCTGCCACCCATTCCGGTCCAACCGCGCCATTTGTCACAACTTCGGCGGTCCGAAGTTGCTCTTTAATTTCATCGATCCAGATGCTATAGCGCGGATTCAGAGCCCAAGAATAGAATCTTAGGATTTCCATTTGGCAGTCATACTGGGGATCGTAGTAAGCGGGCAGTTGGGTGCCCCGAAACTCCAGTGGTTGTCCGCCCATTCGCCGTAAGATCGACGCCGATTCATGGCGCTGGGTGACGGTGCTGATTCCGATTGTATCGCCTAACTCCTGCGCAAGAGCAAACGTCGCCAGAGCGATCCGGAGAGCTTCCGCAGTCCCACGAATTTCCTCGTCGAGCGCCCATCCTCCTGCCTCAGAGATGGTCCGGCCGAGATGTTTTGAGAGATTGCGTTCGGCTTCCACTGCGCCCCTCAAGCTTTGGTTCCATTCAGAGGAACTCGCCGGAGCCGACTTAGATACTTCCAACTCTGAAAAACGGACGCCCACTTCGTACTCTCGATATCGCATGCAACCGCATATATGCCCCGTCCGGTCAAGAACCAGGAGATGCCAGCTTTCATGATCGATCTCAAGGCAATGTCTTCCCTCGTTTAGCTGGGAAGGCTTGATTGCCCCGTCCTCCAGGTAGAGACGACCTCGGAACCGCTGCATCTCATCTAATAAATTCTTGTGGCGGCCTGGATCGGCTTGTGGGTGCCCGAAATGAGCTGGCACGGCATGTTTGGAAGGAGCTAACACCAATAGCGTTCGAGACGCGCCGGCAACAAACCTCATCGCTAACGATACCTCCCCTTCGAAGAATTGGACTGCTTCAGAGCTGAGTCCTCCTCTCAGCCTTCTTTCGAAGTTCTATGACTGACTTGGGCTTGATGCTTGATTAGATACCTAGGCATTTCGGCTGCCAGAAGGCTAAGCCTTGTGTCCTTATGAGGCGCGAACTGCGAGCGCCTTGTAATGACAGGTCCGGCGAGTGATTCCTTTCGTTTCTACCGACTCTGGGCAGTAGAAATTCCTATGGCCGGTATGAATTCCTGATCGGCCTCAGGCCAAAAGGCGGGCCGGGGTCGGCTAGCGCCAATTTGGGCAGCGGTTCAGCGACTGTCCCCGGACGTTGCGCCGCAGGCGCGCGACGCGGCGCCCGCCGAGGGGAAGTCGAAGAAGGACGCGTCTATGACCAAACCCTCGGTGGACACCTGAAAACCGGCCATCCGTGGACACTTCAAAACCGGCCAACGAGCAGTGCCAGGACAACGTATTTATACCCTACCGGAGCCGGTTTTTGCAAAATCTTTTTCGTGAGCCAACCGATCTGGGCTTATACTGACGAAACCTGGGCGGAGGATACGGCAACGCTGGGAAGCGACCGGAGCGCCGATTCAGGTGCGGGCCTGAGGGGCGGCCGGATTGGCCGTCCCTTCGCATTCATGCTTGCTGGAAAGCGATAAATCCCAGGGGTTTGGGGACGGCGTCCCCAAGTTCAATCATGCGCGGCCCCGCCGCCGCTGAATGGTACCAACAAGCCAGTAGATGGCGATGGCGTTCAAACCACCACAGATTAGTGGAAGGAGGATGAACGTTCCGAGAGATGAGACGAGCGGGTTATGACAAGGCCTTGCCGGATCAGCAGGGAGCGAAGGGTGAGCCATCATCATCAACACACTCCATGGCAACGTCAGCCCTGCGATGGGAATGGCTCCCGAGCCAATCATGTCGAATCCGGTGATTTGCAAAATGAGGAATGCCACGATCATTAGAGCCCAATAGCCTCCGGCCACGAGCACTCCTGCACGATCGATTCCTCTGCGATTAGGCCGATTTGCGAATCGAGCTTCCCAATCTTTTTCCAAACACTCAGCATATCCGTTTGCGAGGCAAGAAAGCCCCGTGGACATCAAGATTGTGCCCCTATTCTTCGTCATGCCGATCCCGTCTTCGTGCGCCAGCTTCGTGGACCGCACTTGAGCACGTGGCCGTGATGGAGCAGGCGATCAAGCATGGCGCTGACGGCGGCAATGTCGCCTAACAGTTTTCCCCAGTCCTCGACGGGGCGGTTGGAAGTCACGAGACTACTGAAGCGCTCATAGCGGCGCATGATGATTTCCAGCAAATCCTCGGCGGCGGTGTGCGGGAGCTTGCGCATGCCGAAGTCGTCGATGATAAGTAGCGGTACGGTGGCGATTGATTCCATATACTCTTTGCGCCTGCCGTCAGTGACCGCGTCGGCCAGTTCGTCGAGCAGGATGTGCGTTTCGCGATACAGGACTTTGTGGGGCCGGTTTCCCGGCCCATAGCGCAAGCGCCTTGCCCGGGTGCTGACGCCGGTTCTTATGCTGACGGCCAAGGCCCATGAAGCCGAGAAAATTATGGGTCTGGATATGGGCGCGGACGATTACATCACCAAGCCGTTCAGCCCGCGCGAATTGCGCGCCCGCATCCGTGCACTGCTGCGGCGCGTGACTCCAGAAAACGGACCCGTCGAGCGTGTCGGCGATTGCGAGGTGGACTTTTCCCGCGCTGAACTGCGGCGCGAGGGATCGCGGTTTGATATGACCGCCATCGAACTCAAGATGGTCGAGTTGTTCATGCGCCAACGCGGGCGAATCGTGACTCGCGCGCAGATGGTGGAGGAGGTATGGGGGAGCGGAGTGTTTGTGACAGACCGGGTGGTGGATTCTCACGTCGTCAAGCTGCGTCGAAAGATCGAGATCAACCCCGCGGAGCCGCGTCATATTGTCAGCGTGCGGGGAATTGGTTACAGGCTGGACTAGGCGACGAACAGCACTAAAACAACACACTCCGCACATCGGCGGTGCACGAGGGACCGGTAGTCTCGATCCCAGGAGGTAGTGACGTGAGACAGCCCAGCGTAGATTTTGTGGTGGCATTCCTTCTGGTAGGGTGCACCGCCATGGCCCAACAGAAGCGGCCACAGGACATCGACCTACAAGCCGCGATCCGCAAGGAATCGATCGATGGCGACTTGAAAACCGCGATCAAGATGTACCAAAAGATTGCGGACAGGTACAAGGCAGACCGCGCGGCCGCGGCCCAGGCATTGCTGCACATGGCCGGGTGCTACGAAAAATCGGGCGACGCGCAGGCGCGCAAGGTCTTCGAGGAGGTGATCCACGATTATCCGGATCAAAAAGACGCTGTGGCGGCGGCGCGGGCGAAGCTCGGAGCAGACCAGAGCGTGGACGTCCTCGATGGCGCGTGGAGTGCCCCCTCCCCCGACGGCCGGTACATAGTCCGGGCGGCGGGCGTTGACCAAGGGTTTGTCGTCCGGGACCTGTCCACCAACACGGAGCGCTCCGTCCCGCTGCAGGGCGTAACGAGAAGACAGATGTTAACGCCCGACGGCAAGCGGATCCTCTACTACTGGCGAAAGCAAGTGAATCCGGTGAATGTCCCAGCCGAGCTTCGCATCGTCAACGTTGATGGGACTGGCCTCCGCACTCTGATCCCCGCTCACGACTACACCGATCTTGAGGCAGCGGCCGTGACACCCGACGGCAAGGTCGCGGCCGTGAGTCTCGAACATAGCGACGGAAATTCATGGGATCTGGCGCTGCTCATCCTCGAGACCGGAAAGCTACAGGTCTTGAAGACCTTTCGCGATGTTTTTGCGGGAAATTTTTCATCCGACGGTCACTGGCTGGTCTATGCGTCTCGGCCCGATGCTCCGGACAGCAAAGACTTCGGAATCTATACGATCGCAACCGACGCTTCGGCCACTGTCAATTCGCTGGCATCCTCCGCGAATTCTAGCAAACCGTTCTTTGCGCCGGATGGTTCTCGCGTCGGGTACTTGGTCGTCGGTGAAGCTCAAGATCATGTGGATCTGTGGTCGGTGAGAACAGCGAATGGAAAACGAGCCGGGGAGCCGGAACTGGTCAGGGCTCGCGTAGTCGATGGCTCCGCCTTCTATCCGAAAAACACGCAGCCGGGCGCATATGGGATGGGCATCGATCGCAATGGATCGTATTGGCTCTGGTCCAGCGGTCAAACCTCGGCGCTGTACGTTTCCGGAATCGAGAGCGGGACGGGTCAGCCGATTGGCACCCCGCAGCGACTTTCGGACCCAACGCGGCGTCCAGTCGTGACTCAACCCAGGTGGTCGCCGGACGGGACGTCACTGGCATACCTCTCCAATCTCGCGGAGGCGATCATCGTCATTCGCAACATGACTACTGGGGAAGAACGCGAGATCCGCACCGGGGTCACCGCGATGGATCTGATCGGTTGGCAACCCGATGGGATGTCACTCGAAGTGAACGGTTTAATCACCGGGCACATGCTGATCAACGTAGACACTGGGCGAAGGACTCCAGCGTCCGGGACTGTACCGACTGCTTCGAGAAATGTCGGCCAACGGGAGCCCCGTCCCGGCGGCGGTCAAGTCGCCTACGTAACCATGGAGCCCCGCCGGACCCAGATGCTTATCTTCCGGGGCCTGTTCGGAAAGTAACAGCATCGCAGGATCACCAGCAGGTAAATTCTGCGTCATCAATCGAACGATTCAAGTGAACCCGAAATATAGCGATTCGTAACCCGCGCAAGTTGGGGCATAACGCCCATCTCGTTGATGTCTCTGCGATCCGGTCACGATTCCGACAGTCGGAGTAATGGCCTAGGCCAGGTGGTCGTGGTCAAGGCCGACTCCGACGACGGAGGATCGAACCCGTTATGTCACATTAACGGCTGTCACTCGCACGGGCCCACAGGTGCTCCGCCGGCCGATCTACTGGAAGGCTACTCCCTATGCCTGCTGCTGGCTTCTCCGGCCGCTATAGCATGGGCGGTCGCGGCGATCTACGCATCACCGAATGCGGCAAGCTGCCGGTGAAGGCTGGCATTAGCTCCGGTTCTTGAGGACACGGCCGCGAAGAAGCGGCGGGCTTGGACTGCTCTAGTCCGCGCGAAGCGCCTCCATCGGATCGACGCGCGCGGCGCGAGCGGCGGGGCGCTGCACGGCGAGCAACAGAGCGGCGGCCAACACTACCAGCGACACCATCCAGGAAAGGGGGTCGCGGGAGGCCACGCCATAGAGCTGCGCTTCGATGGCTCGTGCCCCGGCCCAGGCGAGGGCGCATCCCAAAACGGCGCCTGCCGCGATCCAGCGTCCGGCTTCGCCCACGACTTGCCGTGAGATATCGGCGGGGGAGGCTCCCAGGGCCATCCGCACGCCAATGTCGCGCGTGCGCTGCGTCACCAGGTACGAGGCGACACCATAGAGACCCGCCGCGGCGAGCAGCAGCGCAAGCCCCGCGAATGCCGCCAGCAGCCAGGCCACGAATCGCGGGCGCTCGGTCTGGCGGGCGACCTCCGCGTCCAGGGGCTCGACGGTCACCGGAGTCAGCGGATCGAGATCGGCGACTGCCTGCTTCATAAAGGCTACGGCGTTGGCCGAGCTGGCTTGCGTCCGGATCGCGTACACCGCGTAGCTGGCAAGGTAGCCCCAGTTCTCGGCGGGTACATAGATTTCTGGGTCGGAATCGAGCGTCGGCCCGACGTTGCGCACGTCTCCCGCCACGCCCACCACCTCAGCCCACCTCGTCACACGTGTCAGGTCAGTATTATTGTAGCCGCGCTCTACGGTGTGGCCGATGGGGTCCTGGCCGGGAAACAGAAGCCGTGCGGCGGATTCGGAAAGGATCGCGACCGGTGGCCCGCCACGATCGGATTCGGCGAAGGCGCGCCCCCTCAGAATGGGAATGCGGAACGTCTGGAAGTAGCCGGGAGTTACGTCTCGGCCGCGGAGGCGCATCCCGCGAGCCAGGTCCCGAGGGGGCTGGCGGTCAACGGCGCTGCGCGATGCCACGGAGTGCATTCCGCCGGGAAACTCGTCGCTGCTCATCGTGGCGGCCACGGTTCCGGGGATCTGGCGGATGCGGTCTAACAGCTGCTCGAAGAGCGCATGGCGCAAGCCCCGCGAACTGGGTGGATAGCGCGCGACGTTGGGAGCCACCTCCATCGTGAAGACCTGCTCGCTCTGGTAGCCGAGAGGCACGGCAACCTGGTTCCACAGCGTTCGCAACAGCAGAGCCGAACCGCCGAGCATGGCCACCGTCAACGCGATCTGCGCAGTCACCAGCGCGAAACGCATGTGCGGGCGCGCAGCCGGGGTGGCGCGCGATCCGTGCTGTAGTTCGCGGACACGCCAGACGGAGAAAGCGGGCCAAGCGCCCACGGCCATGCCCACTACCAGCGCCAGCGCGCCGGCAACGGTGAACACGCGCAGGTCGAGCGCGGCCCGCTCGATATCCCGCATGCTGGACGGTGCCATTTGCACAAACATGCGCAGCATGCCTGCCGCGAGTGCCAATCCCAAGGTGCCGCCTACAACGGCCAGCATCAGACTTTCAGTCAGCGCGAGGCGTGCCAGACGCGCGCGACCGGCCCCTAGGGCCGCCCGCACTTCAAACTCGCGATTGCGCGCGGCCAGCCTGGCCACAATCAGATTCGTGACGTTTACGCAGGCGATCAGCAACAGTCCGGCGACAGCGCCCAACAGCAGCCAGGCCACGCGCGGGGCGTCGCCGATCAGGTGATCGCGCAGCCGCACCACCCGTGGTTGCGGGCTATTCCCCCCGACACGGGGTAATCCCTTGGCATTCGCTTCAATGATCGGCGCGATCGCTGCTTGTGCCTGCTCCCCTGTCACCCCAGGCTTCAGCCGGCCGAACGCCGTCAGCATCGAACCCAACTGTCCCGGGGGCAGCGGGTACTGCTGCTGTGGCCGGAGAATATCGGCTTCGCTGGTGGGCATGGAGAACTCGGCGGGCAGGACGCCGATCACGGAAGCGGACGCACCGTCCAGTTCGATAGTTCGGCCGATCACGCCGGGGTCCGCGCCGAAGCGCCGCGTCCAGACCTTGTGGCTGATGATGGCGACCTGCGGCGCGCCGCGGGCGTCGTCTTCCGGTGTGAAATCGCGGCCTAACACGGGCCGCACGCCGAAAGTTTTAAGGAAGTTGCTTTCGACCTGGGCGCAGAGAAGGCGCTCGGAAGGCTGTTCGGTGACGTCGCAGGAGCTGCCTTTGCCCCACATGACAGTCGTCACAGCGGTGAACGGTTCGGGCACTGGCTTCCAACTGCCCTGGTAGCTGCCGGCGATGAGGATCAGGTCGCTATCCGCGGCGCTCCTGCCACTGAACGAGGGAAACGTCATGCCGAAGTGCACCAGCCGGTCCTCGTCGGCGTATGGCAGCGGCCGGAACAGAATCCGGTCGAGCGCGCTGAACATTGCGGTGGATGATCCTAATCCCAGCGCCAGTACGAGTACAGCGGTCATCGCGAACCCGGGATTTCTGCGCAACGTGCGCACCGAGAATCGCACGTTCTGCGCGACTTCTTCTAAGAACGAAATCGTGTTCATCCGGTAAACCTCTTCAGTTACTTGCGTCCTGTTGCCGAGCTTGCGGCGGGCCGCTACGCATGCATCTGAAGGGTTCATGCCGCTCCGGATGTTTTCCTCGATTTGCATGCGAAGATGAAACTCGAATTCCTCATCGACGCGCTGATCGATCTCCTGTCGACGGAGCAGATCGGAGATTCTCATGTCGATACCTCTCTACCGGGCACTGCCAAGTACGCGAGTGATGAACGCCACCATCTGCTCCCAGTTCTCCGCTTCCAGCGCCAACTGTTTCCGACCTTGTTTGGTGATGGAATAAAATCTCGCCCGGCGGTTGTTCTCAGAAGTGCCCCACTCTGATGAGATCCAGCCATTTTGCTCCAGCCTCATGAGCGCGGGATACAGAGTCCCGTATTTCAGTTCCAGCAGATCCTGGGCGACCTGTTCGATGCGTTTGGCAATGGCCCAGCCATGAAGTGGACCCATCGTTTCTACGGTTTTGAGGACCAGCAAATCGAGGGTTCCTTGTAGGAGCTCGGCTTTGTCTTTGCCCATAGAATCAATTCTCCGATGGCCGTTCGACTGACCCAGCAACGAACGCATCCACCTGCCCTATCTCGGAGACGAGCCGCAGGCCAAGTTGTTCTTGAAGTGCCGTAAACACCGACGGGCCGCTGGCATCCGGTGCTTCGTTTGTCAACGAATCGGACCATTGTAAGTCCATGTCATAGAGTCCGGTGAGACCGGTTTTGTCAACGACCCTCCGCTTAACCTCTCCATACAAGCGTATGTTCAGGTACGCAATGGATGTACTTGAGCAAAATCGTTGAAGTCCCGCCGCCGGGGCTGCACCTGCACCTGGGCATGGACGAGACCCGCTCTGATTTTCAGAAGGTCTCATTTTTAAGCCACCCTTATCGATGACAAGGGCATATATGGGCGCATTCTTCGGCTCACGCCGGATCTTCAGCTTGAACCGTTCTTCTAGCATTGCCTGAAGCATTTCCATGGCCTGACGCTTCGTCGGCACGAAACCCGGTTCCGGTTGCGCCTCCACGTCGAACCGGTCTCTCTCGGCCCATCCCGGCAGACCCTCAACGACGAAGTCAGGCAACGGCATAACGTCGTCTACGTACGCTATTTGAATCAGATTGAGCAATGTCTGGTTATAGGCAGTGAACCGCTTTCCTGAAGGAGTCGAGTAAAATCTTCTGTCGTCGCCCGGCTTGTGGGGCTTAATAGAGACTACATCGAAGGTGAGCTTCTTCGTTTCCGATTGCGCGAATAGCGCGACACCGATAAGAAGACAAACAGCAAGTGTTTTCATGAACCCTCCTTGTAAGCAGCGAACCAGGACGGCTGCGCCTTGCCTGTCCCCATGGGACATTCTCTATAGAGCGTCTATAACAGTATAGGCACGTTCTTATAGACTGTCAATAAGTAGAATCGTTAGCCGCCTCCATCAGCTTTTTGGTTCTCGACCGTGGCCGATGATAAATATCTTCCAAGCTCGGAAGGCGCAGCCAGGTCGAGCGGGACCTTTAACCCAGAGACTCGATTCACGACTCGGGGCGCACGATAACAACCATTGTCGGAAACGTGACGTCGTGTGCGATGCGGGGCACCTTCGCAGATTCGCGGGCTTGTCCCGGCTAGCGCCGAGGCGCCTGATTGGTCGTCTAGTCCCACATAACGTCCTTTATGTGGCACTATTCGCGAGGGGTGAACCCACTAAAACGGCCAGCGCGATTGCCGGCGGAAGCACGGCCCGCCTGGAAAGACCGCGGAACTGCGGATGAGTCATTCGGAGCGCAGCGCAGATGCTGGGTCGACTCGAACGGCGCGCCGCGACGGGAGATAAGCTGCGGCCAGCGCAGCGAGGGATAGGAGCGCAATCACGCCGGCGATGGTCGGCAAATCGGCCGGATGGACGCCGAAAAGCAGGGCCGAATAAAGGCCGCCGAGAGCAATTGCGAGGGGCAGTCCAATGGCGATGCCTGCCGCCACCAGTCGGAGGCTCTGGCCGAGGATCAGATTTCGTACGTCGGTTGTCTTCGCGCCAAGCGCCATTCGAAGTGCGATCTCGCGTGTGCGCTGCGCGACGCCGCAGGCCATGACGCTGTAGACTCCGAGGACAGCAAGCAACAGCGCGGCAGAGGCGAAGGCGATCAGGATCGACATGGTGCTGCGCGGCTGGCTGAGCGTATCGTCGAGCGCGTCGTTCAATGGGCGCATTTCGGCGACGGCCTGGTCCGGATCGATGGCCTCCACTTCGTGCCGCACCGCGGAGAGCGGAGCCGTGGAGCGAACCAGAAGCCTGGCCGTGCCCCGCGGGCCCTGCGAAAGAGGTATATAAAATTCGGCGTTCGCACCGGCCTGTTGCAGATGCCCCCGGACGTCGCCCACGACGCCGACAATTTCGCAGTCGTTGCCCTCATAAATGGCGTGCTGCCCGACGGGAGTTCGATCAGGGAAGAAACGGTGCGCGAGGGTTTGGTTGACGATCATCACTTTGGCCGACGTGGTGTTATCGTGGTTCGAAAAGTCGCGGCCGGCAAGCAGGGGAATTCCCATCAGACGCAAATAATCCGGACTGATGCTGCGGCCGGTGGAGCCGGACAGCGGTTCATTTGCGCCCTGAATCGCCATGTCGGCCCGCTGCAACACATCGACTCGGGACGCGATCGCGGCGGTCCGCACGCCGGGAAGGGCGCGGACACGGCGCAGCGTTTCGTCATAGAAAGCGGAGCGAGCGGCGAAATTTTCATAACGATGGGGATTCAGGATGAGCCAAAGAACGGAAACCTGGTTAGATTGAATGCCAGTGGCCGTGCCGCGCATGCGGAGGAAACTCTGCATCAGCAAACCGGCAGCGGCGAGGAGGACCAGAGATAGCGCAACTGCGGCCGTAACGAGAAGGCTGGGGAGGTGAATGCGTTTCATGGAACGGACGCCGTCATTTAGTTCCGTGCGAAGCGCGGCGGCGACAGGAGCGAGTCCAAAAATCAGCCCGACCAAGAGGGACACGGCCAGCGTGAAGGCCGCCACCGTCCCGTCGAGACGCGCCTCGGGCATCTGATGAGAGGTCTGGCGGATGGTCGCGGCTACGATCTTGACACCCCACTGTGCGAGAAATAGACCGAGGGCGCCGCCGCACAGCGCAACTAGCGCGCTTTCGGTGAGGAGTTGCCGCGCGACGCGCCAGCGGCTGGCGCCAATCGCCAGGCGGACGCTAATTTCTTTTCTCCGCGCGGCGGCGCGCGACAGCAGCAGATTCGCGATGTTGGCGGCGGCAATGAGGAGAAGGCAACCGACGGCGCCCCAGGCGACAAAAAGATTCAGACGAAGGCTGCCGGAGACCAACTGCTGTTGAAGGGGGGTGGCGTAAACGGAGACGTCGAGATCGTCGTTTCCGGGATAGTCGCGCCGATAGCTTGCGTCAAGCACGGAGAGAGAGGCCTGAGCCTGGTTGATATCGGCGCCTTGCTTGAGACGGCCGATGACGGTGAGATATCGAGCGCCCCGGCGCACGCTGGAGGGAAAAAATGTTCCAGTGTCAACCATGCGGGACCGCCATACCTCAACAGGTTCGCCCAGGAATTGGAAGCCCGCCGGGAGTACCCCGATGATCGAATGGTCGACGCCGTCGATACGAAGGGCGCGGTCGACTACGTTGGGATCGGAATGAAAATGGCTTTCCCAATAGTCGTGGCTGAGCATGACCAGAGGAGGTCCGGCTTCATGATCCTCGTCAGGGGTAAACGTCCGGCCGAGGATTGGCTGGACTCCCAGCACGGAAAAGAAATTTGCGGAGACGCGGCCGCCTTCGATGCGCTCCGGCTCGCCGGAGGCGGATGCGGTGATACTTTCGTCATCATAAGCGGCGATTCCCTCAAAGGCGCTCGCCTGATCTCGCAGCATCTCGAAGCGGGGATAAGAGAAGGAGTAGGTTACACTGGGCTGGCCTTCACAAAGAAAGACCAGGCGGCTTGACTCGGGATAGGGCAGAGGGCGAAGGAAGGCGGCGTCGATTGCTGAAAAAATCGCGGTATTGGCGCCGATCGCGACTGCGAGGGTGCCGACGGCCGCGGAGGCGAAGAGGCGGTTTCGGCCGAGAACGCGGGCCGCATAACGGAGGTCCTGCCAGACGGAGCCGATCATACAGGCAGTTTAGCTTGAACCCGAGTGCTATCTCCACCGTTCCGAGCACCTCGCGGAGAATATACGTTGCATGGGCCGATTCAGCACTAGCGCCGAGAAGTTCGACGGCGACTCAAGCCCGGCACGTAACTACTTCCGAGAATGGGGCGTTATGTCAAATTCCGTGTGCTTCGTTCGCCCATTTGTCCGGGCCCGATAAGGAGCATTATCGGAAGCCAAGGACGCCTCGTCTCAGCGATTAGGCGGATAGGATCGCGCGGCAGATTCCTGGCGGCGGGCCCGCAGGTGGAGACCAGGCAATCACGCGTTGCCGCATCCACTCGAGCCTCCGTGCCACGCCCCCGATGGAAGCCGGATCCGTACCCCTAAGCTGGCCCAGCGTGCGTTTTCTGTATACTCTTGGATCTGCGGGGAACGGTCCTGGAGCTTACAGGGTCGCCGCGTTATCGGCTTCCCTATTGCTCCCGTTCGCGTTTCCCCGCACTATGACATATGCATGTGCATTGCTATGACCATGGGCAATTCGTTGACAACGGAGGGTTGTGACATTCACGTGGGTGTGGTCACCCAGCACATGGCAAACTCCGATGGGTGAATAGGCCCACCAGCTAAACGCCGAACTGTGAGTCAGCGCATAGGACCTCTGCCAGGAGGCGGATCCGGCGTGTTCTGGTCCAGCATCACTTTGAGAAGCGTTGTCGCGGCCGCGGCAACAGCGCCTTGCAGGATGGAGCCCGGAATAAAGGGCAAAAGGCCATACAACGTCGTCTCTTTACGAGAAACCCGAGGCTTTCACACTTGCGCAGCGTGCCACCCGATTGCGCTGATGTCAGGGCCGGAAGGGCTGCACAGAGCCAATGCCCTTCCGGCCGTTTTGGGTCAGCAGATAAACCAGCGCGCTTGCGGCGACGAGTCCGAGTTACTCCGAGAATTTCAGCGCGGGACCCGAGCGCGATCATGCCGGTCATGCCAGCGGTCGCGATCACCATCGCGGCGGTGAGATGCCTAAATCCGAACGGCCGGCCTGCCTGCGCCACACCACGACGAGCCAGCCGCCAGGCCGCTACGCTGCCCAGAACGTAGAGCACCGCGACGGACAGA
>DASYET010000038.1:0-5384 GCA_036498815.1 Bryobacteraceae bacterium
AGATCCGGCGCATCATCTACACTACCAACGCGGTGGAATCGCTCAACATGAGTCTGCGCAAAATCATCAAGACGCGCGGCTCGTTCCCCAGCGAGGAGGCCGCCCTCAAGCTGCTCTTCCTGGCCCTGCGAAATGTGATCGGTCGATGGGATACGGTCCAGCACTGGAAGTCCCAGCGCTAGTTGTTCAACCCGGAATGGCACTTACACAAAATTCCGGACACCGCCGTCCACATTCTGCCCTTTTCAATGAATACCCCCCGAGGGTAAAATACAATGTTCTTCAATTCGCTGAGATCCGACGGATGCAATCGCGCAGTTCTGCAACCCTGACGGGCTTACTTAATGTAGCGTTCGCTCCGAGTAGCCGCGCTGCCTTGAACATTTCTAAGCCAAACGTTCCCGAGACTACGATGATCTTGAGTTCGGGATATTCAAGCCTCATTCGGCGAACTATTTCGATACCATCTTCATCTGGCATTCCCAGATCAGTGATTAGTAGATCAATCGAAGAAGCGGAAACTATCTCTGATATTCCCCTTCCGCTCGTGGCAGTAAACACTTCAAAGCCGAGGAGTTTCAGGGCGTCTGCGAGTGCGTTCAGCACTCCAGGATGATCATCTACCACCAACACCCGTTTTATTTCCGGCTTGTCATCCTGGGGCACGTGCTTTCAAGAGTCTAGCATAGGGAGGGAGTCGACTTGAAGAGCCTGCCGTACGGAAGACTTGGTGCTGCAAGACCCTCTCGTACCGGCAGAAGTTCAACGAATCCAGGGGGTTGTGAGGATTTTCATCCTGGCCATCATCCCTTAATTTGGCCTCCGCGCAGGAACTTGGCCTCCGCGCAGGAGACGTGGCAAGAACCTGGCCTGCGACGCGGCCATTGTTCAAGAGGAGGCCACGAAACGAAGCGCATACGCCGAGTCTGAGGAGGGCCGATATTTTGCCCATGGGTGGCAATAGGAAGCTGCGCCACTCGCTCAGGTAGGCTTGCAATCGTCAGCAGGGGGGGGGCGTAGTACTATACGTCCTAAAGGTTATTTTTCTTAAGCCGATAGACTCAACGGAGGACTGTATGTCTTTCTTTGCCTTGCTCAAGAAACAGTCCGTCATCGTCCTAATGGTGGCGCTCTGGATTCCAGCAGTGGGCTCTGGAATCAACGTTTTATGGAAGTATTCGACGACGCCAGGAAAGGCGGCGACACCGCCGGCACAGTGGCCCGGGGACGCCCCGGTTGCCCGAGCGGATGGCCGAGCCACGCTGGTCATGTTCGCCCATCCGCAATGTCCGTGCACCAGTGCGAGCGTAGGTGAGCTCGCGATCATCATGGCCCATCACTCGAGCGGGCTGGATGCGGATGTCTATTTCTATGCTCCGAAGAACAAACCGGAGGGGTGGGTGAAGAACGACCTGTGGAAGATGGCGGCCGCCATCCCGGGAGTTCGTGTCTTCGAAGACCACGAGGCCGCGGCGGCGCAGAGCTTTGGCGCGTTTACCTCGGGCCAGGTGCTTTTATACGACTCGCAGGGGAGTCTCGAGTTTAACGGCGGAATTACAGCGTTCCGCGGACATTCCGGGGACAATGCGGGCCGGACGGTGATTACGTCGCTGCTTCAGGACGGCGCTCCGCGAAGGAACGATCTTCCGGTGCGAACGCCCGTGCTCGGTTGTAGCTTGAGGGGAGAATAACGTGACGCAGTCGGAGATTGCCGCCAATCTTGCCTTGATTCCGGAGGCTGAAGGGGACGTCGGCCCACGCGCGGCGGAGTTGAAGGCGGAACACCAGGATCGCATCTACACGCAGACCAGCCGCCTGTTCACCATCCTGATGCTGGTGCAGTGGGTGGCGGGGATCGCGGCGGCGTTGTGGATTTCTCCGAGAGCCTGGGATGGAGAGACGAGCCGGGTCCACATTCACGTATGGCTGGCAGTTTTCCTGGGTGGCGCGATTACCAGCCTGCCGGTTTTCCTGACACTGATGCGGCCGCGGGACGCCTTTACGCGATATACGGTGGCCGGGTGCCAGATGCTGATGTCCGGATTGCTGATCCATTTGAGCGGCGGACGGATTGAGACGCACTTCCATGTGTTCGGGTCGCTCGCATTCCTCGCGTTTTACCGGGATTGGCGGGTGCTGGTTCCGGCGACGATCGTGGTGGCGGCGGATCACGCGCTGCGCGGGATTTTCTTTCCTCAATCGGTGTTCGGCATTCTGACGGCGAGCCCGTGGCGGTGGGTGGAACATGCGGCCTGGGTGATTTTCGAAGACATCATCTTAGTAAAGATGTGCCTGGATGCGGTGCAAGAGATGTGGGAGATCGCGCGGCGTCAGGCGTCGATTGAATCGATCACACGCGGTCTGGAGTCGACCGTGCAGAAGCGGACGGCGCAGTTGGAGCGCGCCAAGGAAACAGCGGAGACCGCGAGCCGCGCGAAGAGCGAGTTCCTGGCGAACATGAGCCACGAGATCCGCACACCGATGAACGGCGTGTTGGGGATGACCGAGCTGGCGCTCGAAACGGATCTTACGGGCGAGCAGCGTGAGTATCTGACCATGGCGCGCACGTCCGCCGACGTGTTGCTCAACGTCATCAACGACGTGCTGGATTTCTCAAAGATCGAGGCCGGGATGCTGGATCTGAACCTGATCGAGTTCCGGCCCCGGGAGAATGTGGAAGAGACGATCCGGGCGTTGGCGTTGAGCGCGCATAAGAAAGGGCTGGAACTGGTGTGCGACATCGACGCCTCCGTTCCGCAGGCCATGGTGGGCGATGCACTGCGCATTCGCCAGGTCCTGGTGAATCTGATCGGGAATGCGATCAAGTTTACCGAGCGAGGCGAAGTGGTGGTGACGATGAAGGCGAAAGCGCGGGCTCCGGAGAGCACGGCGGATTGGGATTTGCACTTCACGGTCCGCGACACGGGCATCGGAATTCCGCCGGAAAAGAGCAGCCAGATCTTCCAGGCCTTCACGCAGGCGGACAGCTCTACGACGCGGCAATATGGGGGCACCGGACTGGGTCTCACGATCTCGCGGCGCCTAGTGGAACTGATGGGCGGAACTCTGTGGATGGAGAGCCAAGTGGGAGAGGGGAGCATCTTCTCGTTCTTGACCCCGGTGAGTCTGGCCGAAGCTTCGGCGGAGGAATCGGCGTTCGATGGTTCCAGTCTTCGCGGAGTGCCGGTGCTGGTGGTGGACGACAACGCGACGAATCGGCGCGTTCTGTCCGATTGGCTGACGCAGTGGGGGATGTGGCCGATAATGGCGGAGAGCGGGCCGTCGGCAATGACGCTGCTCCATTCGATTGTGGAGCCGATTCCGCTGATTCTGACGGATGTTCACATGCCGGAGATGGACGGGTTCGAATTGCTGAAGCACATCAAGATCCATTCGCAGATTCCGACGGTGATTATGCTCACCTCCGGAAGTTATGCGGGGGACGTTGCGCGCAGCCGCGAGTTGGGCGCGGAAGCGTACTTGATCAAGCCCGTGCGGCGAGCGGAACTGTTGCACACCATCATGCAGGTTCTGACGGCCCATCCGCCGACGTTGCATCCAGTGGGCACTTGGCGGGACAGTGTTCGATCTCTGGGCGCGGAGCTGCGGGCGCACTCATTTGGCCAGCTTCGCATCCTCGTGGCGGAAGATAACGTGATCAATCAAAGATACGCCGCGAGCGTGCTGGAAAATGAGGGATACTCCGCGGTGGTGGTCGGCAATGGACGCGAGGCGCTTGCCACCATGGAGCGCGAAGCTTTCGATCTTGTGTTGATGGACATCCACATGCCCGATATGGATGGGTTCGAGGCCACCAGCGTGATTCGCGCGCGCGAGCGGTTTACCGGAAAGCGAACGCCGATCATCGCGGTGACGGCGCACGCGATGGCCGGAGACCGAGATAAGTGTCTCGCGGCAGGGATGGACAGTTACGTTTCCAAACCGATCCAGAAAACGAAGCTACTGGACGCCATCAACTCGCTGGCGATGAACCAGAAGCTGGGCTTGACTCGGTCGCCGCGGGAGACGGAAAAAGCGGGGTGGTCATCGCGGGAACCTGGGGAATTGCTCCGGTAGCGGGCCACGCGGCGCAGCGTGCGTTGGACTACGGTGATCCGTCGTGCGCTTAAGCTCTCTGCGTGCTTTCGGATCGCGTTTGAATTGAGACGCTCTTTAAAAAGGCTCTTTCAAACAATCCTGTGGGCACTTGCGCGGAAAGGGAGCGCGGAACGCAGTTCTTGCGCTCGCCGCAATTTGGTGGTGTTCCGAAACCATGTGCCTGTCGAACTCTACGTTGCTGATGCGAAAGGCATTGTGTGTGCGCCGTTTCTGCCGCTAGCAAACGCGGGGGGTTGCCCGAACAGTCGCGGCAAGCGTCGATCAGAGTGAGCGTTACGTCGCGACCTCCGGCTACCTCCCGGCATCCAATGGTACGACAATCAAGCCACTATCGCGAACGCTCCATCGCAGCCCATGCCCGCTGGGTGCGCCAAATATCCCGGCGCCGCTCGCGCGATGCCGGCTTTAGCTCGCCTGCGCCATGTAGCGCCGCGCTGAGTCATTTGGCACGATTCTTTGGGAGAGAGAACCGATGTCCGGGTAGCGCTTGATCTCGAGGCGAAGGATCCTACAGCGCTTCTTGATAGATGCCACCTTACGGCTAGCCTCTTCTCTTTCAATACCTTCTGCGGCCGCCTGAGCTTGCTCCTCATACACAGTTAGTTCCCGAAGGGTTGAGAGATACTCCCTCAGAAGGCCATAGAATTGTTCTCGCATAAACCAGAGGAATGCATTTGGTGGGCCGGTTCGGGAGGGCGACTATAGCTAACTGTGACGGGGTACGCGGAGATACCTTCGCAGAACCACGCCCCACCAGGCAACGAGCTGGGGGCAAGCTATTATGGCGAGATGAGTTAGGCGATTACCTGATTGACCCTTACCAACAGGCGCTCAATACTTTGTGGAGCGAGAGGGCTGGTTCTGACGCCCGTTTCCGGAGGCTGTGATCCATCATATCGTACGGTTCTCCTCTCCAATCAGGCCCTAGTAGACGCTAGAGCGGCGCTTGCTCTGCTTAATTGCTTGAGGTATTGACCGGAGGTGAATACCCGCAGCGTGTTGGGCTAAATGACCCACATGACTTAAACAGTTTATGAAGGGCGAGTGGCGATCACAGGCTAACTGGCTCTTTTTATTGGGGAAGCCCCCATTGGCAAGATAGGCCCGCCGTGTGCCTTCCTGGTAGATGAGAATATGCCAGCGATCATGGTAGCCCCGAACAACGCGAAAGAGACAGCTCTGCGGGCCATGGATCGTTTGCCTGTCGTCCAGGAAGTTCTCCAGCAGACGCTGAAGCTGTTCGCTCAACGGGATGACGTTTCCAT
>DASYET010000039.1:0-250357 GCA_036498815.1 Bryobacteraceae bacterium
CAACAGTTGGAGCTACGACGCGGCGACCAATCACGGGCCGAACTCGGACGCCAACGGCAACGGGAACTCGGCGGCCTCCAGCGGAGCGTATACTTACGATATCGAGAACCGGATCGTGAACACGGGATCGAGCAACGGCAATTACTTCTACAGCTACGCGCCGGGCAACAAGCGGGTGTGGAAGGGCACGACGACGTACGACGCCGGGTACGGTCAAAATGTGCCAGCGGCGGATGAGATCACGTTCTGGAGTCCGGGCGGGCAGAAGCTGGGGACGTACAACCTGGTGGAAGCGGTCACGACGAGCTCGGTGGACGGGAGCCGTTGCGTGACCAACTTCTCGGCGACGCAGACCGGCTCCAACTACCACTTCGGCGGCAAGCTGATTAAGAATGCTCCGGGGAGCGTGCTCTCGGATCGGCTGGGGAGCCGTCGGAGGCGAGGATGAACTCAATGCGTGCGGCGAGAATCGAGGCAGCGTTCAAAGGTCTTATCGGCCTCAGCCTTGTGAAGTCCTGGAATATCTATGCGACGCGTCTCTTCTATTTTGGTCCTCCCGGCCTACATGGCGGTGATGGCGAGTACAGGATCAGTTTGGAGTGTCCATGGCGGATAGAACGGCATGCAGACAAACAGATTCTGGTGGGCTCTGAAGATCACGGAATCCGGGCGGACGGCAACAGCGATCCGTCGTGGAAACCAGCTGAGATGCAATGGGGCATCGCCAGGATGAAAAGCTCGCTCAGGTTCTCGGCGAAGCACGAGAGGGATCGATCTACTCTGCCGTCCCGCAACCAGTGGTGGAGGCCGTAGAAGGAGATGAAAGTGGAGGATTTGCTATCTCGCTTTCTGGAGGATATGTACTACGTGCCTTCCCTACGACTCATGCCGAGATGGAGTGGCTCCTGTCCCAGACCGCGGGAGGCAACTTTTACTTCTTTAAGGGCCAGCTTAAAGAATCCCCGCCCAGCCCAGGGCAATGATGACCAGGGCATTCTTCGCCGGCAAAGGTACCCATCGACTCTAGCCGTAGAAGCCATGCAATCTCAGGTGGGTCCGGAAGGTTTCTTCCGCGGCAAAACAACTTCGTGGTGCTGATTTCGCTCTCTTCCGATTCGAATCTGGCGGCAGCCGCGCAGTCGAACGGTGCGACATAGATGGCCCCTGGTGGCCCGTGTTGCGTGTCGAGCCATCGACTCGACTGATTGAAAGAGTCAGGAGCTCGCGACCTGCGGGCGGGGGCGGAAGCGGAAGGCTAGGATCGCCCCCAGGAGGATGCCGGCTCCTAATCCCAGACCTGCGAAGTTGCGCGTGTTTGGGAAGAGGGGGTTTTGCGGGAGGTTTGCGGGATCCAGGAGTTGGAGCGTCACCGGGTTCGGGGTGGCGGAGGCTTGCTGGAAATTCAGGTCGATGAATTTCGCGGCGAGAAGCTGAGCGACCTTCTGCGTGAGCTGCGGGTCCGAGTATTGGAAGTGGATGGCGAAGGCCGCTCCGTTCATGGGAAGGATCGAAATGCTGCGCTTCATTCGTTCGAGCACGTCCTCCAGAGGCATCTTGCCGCGCTCCTTCGGATAGAGGCCGAACTGCGTCACGATCTGGGTGAGCGACTCGCGGCTGGCGACGGTGCTCGCCAGGGCGTTGATGTTGCTGCCCGATTCCTGGGGGGACGGAGCGGTGATTCGAACCACGGTAATCGACTCGTATTGTCTGGGCAGGAACCACGCGATTCCGGCGGCGATCAGGGCTCCGGCGAGTGCGGTTGCCGCGACGATTTTCCAGGTGCGGAAGGCGAGGATGGCTCCGAGGAGGAGTCCGCCGGCGAGGCCCGCGAAGGCGATCAGGAGGACGTTCGGCGTCGGCAGCGGCTGCGCGGGGCTTGCGGGGTCGATGACTTGGAGCATGAGGCCGGGTTCGAGTTCACGATGCGCGGCATGTGCCTGGAACGCGATACGCGACCGCTGGCCCAGGTTTGCGTCGATCAGCTTTGAAGTGAGATCGGCCGTCACGCGCTGGGCGAGCACGGGGTCCGGGTAATTGAACTGGACGGAGAAGGCGGGCATACTCCCGGAGGTGGATTGAATCGGGATGATGGAGATGTTGCTCCTCATCTTCTCGATCACGTCTTCGAGCGGCAGACGGGAGCGGTCCGCGGGGTAGAGACCATGGGCCTGGATGAGATGCGTGAGCATTTGCCTGCTTTCGACCTCGTTCGCCATCGCCATGATGCTCTCGCGGTCGGCGTCGGAGACCTGACCGTTCGTGGCGATTTTCAACACGGACTGGGAGGAGTAACTCTTGGGCATCGCCAGGACGACTCCGATGGCGGCCAGCACGCCCACGCTCGCCGTTACGGCGAGAATCTTGCCAATACTCCAGGTACGGATCTGCATGGAAATCGCTCCTGAGAAAACGTCGAGGGCGGTCTTGAGGTCGGGGTTGGTGTCGTCGAGGAGCGCTTCGAATTCGGCGCCGTAACGCTGGCGCCAGCGCGGAGGGTAGAGCTTGGCGGCGAGCCGGATCAGGGGTTTCATGCGCGGTTTAACCTCTGGGCGGCGGTGTCGAAGACTCGGCTGAGGGAGCCGGTCTGTTCCCGAAGGTAGGTGCGGCCGACGGCGGTGAGGGTGTAGGGCTGACGGCGGTCGTCGCTAGGGACGGGTTTAATCCAGCCGCGCTCTTCCATGCGGGTGATCGCGCCGTAGAGGGTGCCGGGGCCGAGGTGCACGCCCGCGAACTGGTGGATGTCCTCCATCATGGCGTAGCCGTGTTTGTCGCCTCCGGCGAGGCTGGCGAGCACGAGAAAGGTGGGGTCGGTCATGACTTGAGCTCCGGAGCACTATTACGTGACACGTAGTATCGTAGCGCGTAATAGGGGAGGCGTCAAGAGGTTTTGTGCCGGTCGCGGAGCCAGCGGGCGATTTTGTGATAGCGGAGGGACTCGGCTTTTTCCAGGCAAGGCGAGAGGTCCGCGCCGTGGGAGGCTAGCCACTCCAAGCCTTCCTGAAGGAATTCGAAGTGGAAGGCGCAGGCGGAGTGGAGTAACGAGGTGTTGGCGTTCAGGTCCGCGCCGCGCAGGAGGAGGATTTCGGCGAGAGCGAAGTTGCGGGTGTGGCCGAGGGCCATGTGGAGGGCGGGGACTCCGATGCCGGTGGTGTTGGGGTCGGCTCCGGCGTCGAGGAGGATTCCGGCGGTGCCCCAGCGGTCTTTCCTTGGGTGGGAGGTCGATACGCGGGAGGCGGCTCCGTACCAGAGGGCGGAGCATCCGGCTTCGTCGACCTGCTTGGCGGCTGCGGGGCGGCGCCGGAGGATAGTGGCTACGCGAACGGCATCGCCTACGGCGGCGGCGGCGAAGATATCGGGACCTTCGCCTTGGAGACGGGCGGCGGCTTTCTCCATTCCGGCGAGGGCGGCGAGTTCGACGGGGCGCATGTTGGTGACGTTAGCTCGGAGCGTGGGATCGGCGCCGGCGGTGAGTAGGAGGTCGATACAGCGGTCGTGGCCGGCGTGCTTCGGGGCGGAGATGCGGTACTCGCAGACGCGGTGCAGAGGGCGCTGTCGCCATTCGGAGGGGGCGACCTGGTTGGGGTCGGCACCCGCTTTCAGGAGGACGCGCAGTTGCTCGTCATCGCCCGCGAAGCAGGCGTCGAAGAGCGGTTTCCAAGCGGCATTTCGGGAAGGGCGCGGCGGGGGCACGCGCTACTTGGCGGGGTGCAGGATGAGTTTCTGCACGCGCCAGTTCAGGATTTCCGCCGCGTAGATTTCGTTCTCCGACGGGCAGGCGAGTTCGTGAATCCAGCCGAATTGCTTGGGCTGGCGTCCCATGCTGCCGAGGACTCCGAGGACCTTCCCGTCGAGAGAGAGTTTGTAGATGCGGCCGGGGTAGGCGTCGGAGCTGTACAGATATTGCGTGCCGGGGCCGGGCGTGATGCAGATGGCCCAGGGGGCTCCGCCGCCCATGGCGCCTTGCTGGGCTTGCTCAGTAGGGGGCGCGCCCATCCACATCTTGATCACGGGGGGATTCGGGACGTTGATCTGGATGATGCGCTGGAAGGTGCCGTCGTGGTCGAAGACCTGGATGCGGCGGTTGCCACGGTCGGCGACGTAGATGTTTCCCTTGGCGTCGGAGGCGATGCTGTGGGGGGTGTTCAGCTGACCGTCGCCGGTGCCGGGGGTGCCGAAGGATTTTACCCAGTCACCGTTCTTAGTGAACTTCGCGACGCGGGAGTTGATGTAGCCGTCGCTGATGAAGATGTTGCCTTCGGGGTCCCAGGTGACGTCGGTGGGTTGGCGGAACTGGCCGTTGACGGGCTCGCGGGGAGGAGTGACGCGGGTCCAGGGGCCGGCTTCGTCGGAGGCTTCCTTTTTGCGCCCGAAGACCATGTCGACGCGGCCTTCCTGGTTGAACTTGATCACCATGTCGGAGCCTTTGTCGATGGCCCAGAGGTTGTCGTCCTTGTCGAGGCGGATGGCGTGGGCGAAGCTCCAGGCGTAGAGATTGTGGCCGATCTCGCGGAGGTATTTTCCGTTCTGGTCGAATTCGAGGACTTGGGCGGCGGTGGCTCCGTAGGCGGGTCCGGTGGTGTTGCCGCGAGAGAAAACGAAGATGTGCTTCTTCGAATTGATGGCCACGCCGGAAGCTTCACCAAGGTAGAGGTCGGGCGGGAGCTTGAGGAGATTCGGTACGGAATCGAACGGGATCTCCGGGACAGTGGACGGAGGCTCGGCGGCGAAGGTCGCGGCGGAGAGGGCGAGGAATGCGAGAGGAAGGTAGCGTTTCATGGTGGCCTCCTAAGGGAAGGAGCGGGAGTCTCCCCGTACGATACCAGACGTGGGGTGGTCGCGCTATGGGCGACGCTAGGGGCGGGAGGCGCGGGCTCCGGGGGAATCTTCTTCGGATCGGCGCAGGGGCAAGAGGCGCGGGCTCAGGACGCGGGGGACTTCGAGGACTCCGCCTCGTCCATAGCGGTTCAGGATGACGGCGGCGAGATGGAGGAGGACCGCGATCCCGATGGAGACCTGCCAGTGAGAGAAGATTCCGGTGATGTTGAATTGTCCGGCGAGGCCTAAGTCCGAGGCGATGCGCCAGAGACCGAGCGCATAAGCCATGAGGGACACCGGGATCAACAACGCGGCGAAGCCGAGCGCCAGGGAACGATTCTTACCCCGTTTGCGCTGAACCGGCGGGCCCGTATCGAGACGGATCCGGACTTGCATAAGAAACAGCCTGCATTTGAGTTTAGCAGAGAATCAAAACCGCCGAAGAATGTTTCAGCCTTTGTTCTCTTGGGATTTGGCGAAACTTGTTCCCGATCGGCACGATCTACAGTCTGAAGTTGATCGGCCCTCAAGCCGCACCCGGCGAAGCGGTAGAGATGATACAGTGGTGAACCTGAGAACGCCGCAGGCCTCGGGACGAGAAGAAACGGGATCATAAGGAGACGAAGCAATGCGGCTCGCATTGGTTCTAGCAGGGCTCCAGTGGGTGTCGGTCGCCGGTTGGGCCCAGAGCGCGGGTGACGAGGTTTGGCGCCTGGAAACCCGCGGAGACGCCGTGCAGGCGCAGACTCGCCTGCAGCAAGCCGCGGATGCAAGGGGAGCGAGCGCCGCGCAAGTCCGCAGTTACGCGGAATTCCTGGATCGTTATAAGGACCCGGGCGCACGCGCGGTCTACGGACGGCTGGCGCAGTTGCTGGAAAGCACCAACGCGGGGGCGGCGGATCGCGCGGCGGTGAACCGGCGGCTGGCGATTCTGGATCTGGAAGCGGGCGATCGCGACGCGGCGGCGAAACACGTCTCGGCATTCACGGCGGCAGGAGGGACGGGCCTCACTCTGGGCTCGGCGGCTGCTGCGGCTGCCGCGGCGCCGGCTTATATCGAGATTCCAGGGCCGCTGCGATCTTTCGCGCGCATGGCGGCGCTGGCGCCGGATCTGAGTCCGGATGACGTGCTGCCGTCGCTGGCGCGCAACGTGGTGACTACCGGTTACCAGGCTGTCAATTCGAACGAAGGGCTGGATCAGACCGAGTATCTGAAGTTGATCATCCGGTATCTTTCGCAGGCGCGGGAGTTGGACAAGCTGGCGGGCGCCGACAAGATGATTCGCGTGGAGATGTGCGATTCAGCGGCCACGGGCGATCTGTTGCGGGTGCTGGGGTACCGGATGCGCGGGGGCTGCGGGTCCGATGTGGTGCTGGAAACGCTGAACGCTTCGCGGGCGTTCTTGACGATCGACTCGGGGTTTCCGCTGTCGGAGTTGGAGCAGAAGCTCCGCTTGAATGAGCCGTTCACGCTGGACTATCATCCGGCGCGTCTTCCCCTGATGTACACGGCCGAGTACTGGCAGAGCGCTCGGGATAAAACGCAGACCGAATTCATCGACGCGTTCCTGAACGATCCTTCTTTATGCCGGTTGTATCTGGGGCTCTCAAAGCTGGACCCGGAGACGGCGGATGAAATCAAGAAGCAGATGCCGGCGCCGCGGCTGAAGATTTTCGCGCACATTCTGGATTTCTACGGAGGGATGTTCGAGATCCGCGACGGAAAGGCAATCGTGCCGGGCGGAGCGCGATCGGAGAAGGCGTGGGGAGATTTGGCGGGGGCCGATCCGCAGAAGGGCGGCGCGTTCATCGAGAAGCTGCTGGCTCGCGACGACGGGTGGCTGGCGAGCTACTTCGACGCGCTGGCGCGCTTGAACGGTCCGGTGAAGGATTATCTGACGGACCCGGAGCGGCTGAAGCGGTTCTACACGGCGATTCGGGGGCGGGTGACGACGCCGGGTCCGGCGCGGCCGGTGTTCCGGTCGAATACCGACATGCTGCTGTTCACGACGCGGCTGCGGCTGGACGCCGACGGCAAGCCGCACGTGCCGGGGAGCCTGGAGGTGTGGAAGAATTTGTTCGCGAACCATCCTCGCGGCAAATACGATGCGAAGCTGACGCGCGCCGCACCGATGTGGAAAGATTCCGACGATGTGCTGGAAGCGCTGTTCGGCTTGAGCCGAAAGCTGGCGGAAAACGAACCGCTGAAGATTTTCATGGCGCTGAGCGATGTGGACCGGAGCCGCACGCAGCCGCTGGAAGCCGCGACGGTGGACCGGCTGGCGCGCGAGTATCGGGATTTTTCCGCGCAGTATCCGCTGTTTTCCGAAGCGCCTTCGCTGAGCGATAAAACCATTCTCCAGTTCATGGACGCGGCGCACACCCTGCTGAGCATCCGCGACCCGGGGTTGCGCGCGGACGCTTCGGGAACCATGCAGGCGCTGACCGGGCTGTGGCAAATCTTCCTGCGCCAGGGATCGCTGACCGTGGCGGAGGCTGATGGGACTCTCGCCACGATCCTGGGACCGTTCGCCAAGATCCAGGGCGAGCGCGAGCTGTTTGACGCGGGTTTGGCCGGGGTCCGGACGCTGCTGACGGCGACGCACACGCCGGCGAAAGCGAATCCGCAGGACCGCATGATCGACTTGCTGGCGGGTACGGACGCTTCGGATTCCTCCAACGCGCATCAGCAGATGCTGCAGGAGATGATTCGCATTTTCGAGGACCAGAGGTTGGTGGCGCTGAGCACACTGTTCGATCTGGCGGACAACCTGGAGAGCGTGACAAAAGGTGAGAAGCTGAACACAGCGCTGGCCGGGCGGCTGGCGACACGGATCACGGAGATCCAGCTGCCGCGGGCTTCCATGAGCAGTGAAGAGAAGAATTCGGCGGCGACGGGCTACTGGACCGACCGGCACATCGACGCGCAGCGGAAGATCAATCTGCGCGTGGCGATCGAGAAGGCGGCGAACGATCCGGCGAAGTTGAAAGACGTGCGAGGGCAGCTGGCGCCGTTCCTGCGGGACACGCTGGTGGGCTTTAACTATATTCACTACGCGCCCCCCGGAGCGCAGGTGCTGCACACCAATCCGCTGTTCGTGCGGAGCCACGATTTTATCGGCTACGAGGCGTCGCAGCAGACGTGGAAGACCACAGAGGTGTACACGGCGGGATGGCCGTCCAGCGCGGGCGGACGATTAGAAGGATCGCTGGCCGGGCTGCCTTACGCACTGGCGTCGGCGGAGCAGAACTTTTTGATTCCTTCGAAGGAACAGGCGCTGATCTGGGGCGAGCTGGTGCCGCAGATGATTTTAACGGCGGTGATCCCGCGGTGGTGGAACACGACTCCGGCGCAGATCCATTATGTGGGGATGCACATGGCGTATGCGGAATCGCTACTGGCGGAAAGCGCGTTGAGCGCGCCGCGGCGCACGCAAGTGGAGGCGGTGCTGAATCATTACGCTCCGCCGGTGCGGCTGCATAAGATCGATACACTGCTCGCGGCAGGAGATGTGCGCGGCGCGATGGACGAGGTGGTTCCCGCCGAGATGTATCTGCTGGCGGAAGAGATGGTGGCGAGCGATATGGATTCTCCGCTGGCGGCGGGGCTGCGGCGGATGTCGGCCGAAAACGCGCAGGCGCTCAGTCCACGGGCGATTTCTCATACCTTCGGCACACCGAAACCGACCCTGGCGAATTCGTTCCAGCCGGAGCTACTCAATCTGCGGACGTTCCCGACGTTGATGGGTTACTCCAGCCGGATTCTGGCGGAGAGCTGGGAATCGAACCTTCTTTATTTCGCGGCGCTGGCGGATGAGATTCATGCGGCACCCACGGAGCTGAACGTATTGGTCCCGGAATGGACGGAGCAGACGGTGGAGCGCATCTTCGCGACACACCTGGAGGATTGGCCGGCGCTGCTGCGCTCCTTACGACTGGTGGGCGACGACGTTCGCGGCAAGGCTCGCAAGGAGCACTTGCAGGCGGCGGCGCAGTGATCGAACCGAACGAAATCGAAAATCGGAGGAGGTACAAGGGCTTGATTCCCAGAATCGCGATTCACCGGGCTTCGATTCAAAGAGTGGCGCTGGTGTTTGTACTGGTGGCTCTCGCGCTGGCGCAGGATCGTCCGACCTTCCGCGTCAAAGTGGACATGGTGGTGCTGAGCTTCCAGATCACCGACAACAAGGGTCACTACATCAACGGCCTGAAACCGAAGGATTTCAAGATTCAGGAAGACGGCATCTCACAAACGCTGAACACGTTTTCCGAGGGCAACAATCCGCCGGTGCGGGTGGGCGCGGACGGCAGCACGCAGCCGATCGTGATCACGGACTCCAGCGCGACTGCGACCGACGGGGCGGCCGAGGTCCGGTCCGACGCCTTCGTCGGCACCAACGTGTTCGTACTGTTCGATACCAGCAACTACATGTATCGAGGATTCGTGTATGCCTCCGATGCGATCGCCGATTTTATCCGCGGCCTGGATCGGGCGGATTCGGTGGCAGTGTACACGTATAGCCGCAACTTGACGCGCGCTTCGGAGCTTTCGAAGGAGCGCACGGATGCGATCGGCGGGCTACGCAAAGCCGTGGCCGGCGACGATTCGGCACTGTACAACGCGCTGCTGCTGACGCTGCGCGACGCCGCGAAGGTGCCGGGACGGAAAGTGGTGATCGTGTTTTCGAATGGTCCGGACAATGCCAGCATGCTGGGCCCGGACGATGTTCGCGCGGTAGCCGAGGACGAGGGCATTCCGATTTACGTGATCTCGACGAACGACGTTACCAAGGATCCAATTTCCGCGAACGTGTTCAAGCGCATCGCCACGCGCACGGGCGGCAAGAGCTACTCGGCGCGGACGTGGCAGAAACAAGTGGAAGCGTTTGAGGCGATCCGCGAGGATTTGGGCAATTCCTACACGGTGACGTATTATCCGCAGACGAATCCCAATGAGGGGTTCCGGAAGATCAACGTCGAGGTGGTGTCGGACGTGGGCAAGAAGTACCGGGTGCAGTGCCGGCCTGGCTATCGCCCTCGCGGCGGGTTCTAACGCCTGTTGCTTCGAAGGACCGACGTTCCGCTATTCTGGCTGTGAGTAGCGGATGGCACTGCTGACGATCTCCGGGGAGCCCGGCTCGCGATTCGAGGAAGTGGCGCACGGGGCCGCGCAGCTTCTGAAATTCGAGCTGGTGACGGAGGCCCGGCTGGCGCAGTGGATCGCGGACGAATTCGGCGACGCCGACGTTCCCGATCGAGCGTGGCGCGCGGTGGTGGTGTCGATTCTGGCGCGCATGGCGAGGGAACATCATCTTGTAGTGGCGGCGGGCGGAGCGGAGTCACTGTTCCCTGCCCTTCCTTACGTTCTGCGAGCCGGAGTGATTGCGCCGGAGGCTCGGCGCGTGGGGAACGTGATGCTCGATCAACGGCTGGAGCGTCCGGAGGCGAAGCTTGAGTTGGCTCGTTTGGACGCGGAGGCGAAGCAGGTTCGGCGGCGGCGGTTTGGGCGCACTTCCGCGGGGAACTTCGACATTCTGCTTAATGGCGAACAGTTGGATCCGGAGCAGATGGCAGAGATCCTACGAGCGGCGTCGGGGGCTCGATGCCTGGAGCAGCAGGGGTTACTGGCGGCGGAAGCGGAGGCGGAGCTTCAGTTCAAGACCCGGCTGGAGCTGGCGCGGCATGGCATTGTTCCGGCGGGGCGCGCGCATTTGCGCAAAGTAGCGTTCGGACATCCGAGCGAGGAGATGTTCGCGAATCTGTTGGATTTTTATCGGATTCAGTGGGCGTACGAGCCTCGGAGCTTTCCGTTGCAGTGGGACAAGGACGGGCATGTCCTGGAGGCCTTCACTCCGGACTTTTATCTTCCGGAGTTCGATTTGTACGTGGAGCTCACGACGATGAAGCAGGCTCTGGTGACGAAGAAGAACCGGAAGGTGAAGCTGCTGCGGGCGATTTATCCGCATGTGAATATTCAGGTGTTCTATCAGAAGGATTTCCAGGAATTGGTGCTGAAGTACGGGTTGAGGATGAGGACGTAGCGTGACGCAGCCCCACGGGATTGAACGCGTGCTGTTCACGGAAGAGCAGGTGTCGCAGAGGATTCGCGAGGTGGCGGCGGAGATCGACCTCAAGTACCGGGGGCGGGCGCTGAAACTGATCGGGGTGCTGAAGGGATCGGTGTTTTTCCTGACCGCGCTGGCGCGGGTTCTGGAGACTCCGGTGAAAGTCGACTTTTTGGCCATCTCCAGTTTCGGCGCGAATTCTCATGGGATGGTGCGGATCGAGAAGGATCTGGACGATCCGGTGCAGGACGAAGATATCCTGCTGGTGGAAGACATCGTCGACACGGGGTTCACGACGCGCTATCTTTTGCAGACGCTCGCGGGGCGCGGGCCGCATTCGCTGGCGCTGTGCACGCTGCTCGATCGCAAGGTGCGGCGCATCGTGCAAGTGCCGATTGAGTTCCGCTGCTTCGAGATTCCGGATCGCTTCGTGGTGGGGTGCGGATTGGACTACAAGCAGCTCTACCGCAACTTAGGCTATATTGCAGTGATGAACCCCGAGAAGGGTTGACCTTATGACCTACACCATTGATACCCAGCACAGCTCCGCGCAATTCAAAGTGCGCCACATGATGATCGCCAACGTGAAGGGAGAGTTCGACAAGCTTTCGGGCACGGTCGAATTCGATCCGGCCAATGCCGGGCTTTCGAGCGTGGAGGCGAAGATCGACGTCAACAGCATCAGCACGCGTGAGACGGATCGCGACAACCACTTGAAGAGTCCGGATTTCTTCGATGTCGCGAAGTTTCCGGAGATTACGTTCAAGTCGACCAAGGTGTCGCCGGCGGGCAGCGGCCTGAAGGTCACCGGCGACCTGACGATTCACGGCGTGACGAAGGAAGTGACGCTGGACGTGGACGAGATCAGCGCGGAAGTGAAGGACGGTTGGGGCTTCCTGCGCCGCGGAACCTCCGCTACGACGCGCGTCGACCGCCGGGACTTCGGCCTGGTGTTCAACATCCCGCTGGATGCGGGCGGGTTCGTGGTGGGCGACCACATCGATATCACGATTGATATCGAGATGACGCGGAAGGCTGAGTAGCGCGCGTTTCAGCGGTCATCTTCATTCCGTAGCGCGCCCGCAGAGTGATCAGCGGGCGCGTTTCTACGTTATGGCCGGGTTGCAGGCGGAAGCGCCAGCGTTGTCCTAAGGTCGCTAGCAGGAGGGCTCCCTCGGCCAGGGCGAAGCGTTCGCCGATGCAGACCCTTGCTCCTCCACCGAAGGGGAAGTAGGCGAATTTCGGGCGTGCAGGGTCGTCGGCGAGCCAGCGCTCAGGCGAGAATTTCAGCGGCTCCGGAAACCAGCGGGCGTCGCGATGCGTGACCCACGGGCTCATGGCGAGGATCGAGCCGGCGGGGATCGTGAAACCACCGAGTTCGACCTCGGAGAGAGACCGGCGGCCTACACCCCAGGCGGGAGGATAGAGCCGCAGCGTCTCCGCGAAGACCGCGGCGGTGTAGCGCAGGCGCGGCAAGTCATCGAAAGTGGGGAGGCGGCCGGCGAGGACTTGGTCGAGTTCGGCATGGAGGCTCGCCTCGGCTTCCGGATTTTGAGAGAGCAGGTACCACGCCCAGGTGGTCGCGACGGCGGTGGTTTCGTGCCCTGCTACGAAAAGCGTGAGGGCTTCGTCGCGAATTTGCCGGTCCGTCATGACGCCGCCATCCTCATCTTGCGCGGCGAGCAGCATGGAGAGAAGATCGCCTTGGTCGGGATTCCCCTCCGCGCGGCGATCCGCGATCAGGCGGTAGATGATGGAGTCGAGCAGGGCGCGGGCGCGATGGAAACGGCGGACCGACGGGAGAGGGAGTTTCTCGATCCAGTCCGAGTAGGGGAGCAGGACCAGCTCGAACATTTTGAAGACCTCGTTGAGGGCCGCGCCGACGTCATCGGCCTCGGAATCGACATTCGCGCTGAAGAGAGTGCGCGCGACGATGGCGAGGGTGAGGCGCGACATTTCGGCGGAGAGATCGAAGGGGCCGGAGTTCCAGCGGGTACCGCCTTCCTCCCGGCAACAGTCCGCGCGTTCGACCATCGCGGAGGCGTAGGACGCGAGGCGGTCGCGATGGAAGGCGGGCTGGATCAGGCGGCGCTGGCGGAGGTGCGTCTCGCCCTCGCTGGTCAGAAGGCCTTCGCCGAGCAGGGTTCGCGCGCGTTCCAGCATGCGGCTCTTCTTGAACTGGGATTGGCGGGTTACCAGAATTTCTTGAATGAAATCGGGATGGCTGGCGAGGTAGATGTTCTGCGGACCCAGCGGAATAAAGACGAGATCGCCGTACTCGCGCGCGGCGCGTTCGAGGAAGTCGGCGGGCTGGCGGCGGAACTCGCGGAAGAGGCCCAAGAGGGGGCGAGGCTTCGGGCCGGGGGGATGCGCGAGGGCGGCGGGCACTGGTCCTATTGTCACGCACCCCGGGTTGTCACCTGCCTCGGGTTGTGACCCGCTTTGCTGAGCAGACGCTATTGCTGTTGTTGTTGCTGCTGGGCGTGGATGTCTTCGACGGGCAGTTCGCCCGAGGATTCCGACACCACCCATTCGCCGGAGGAGCGCAGCTCTGTTTCGGGAGGCGGAGGCGCTTCGGAAGGAGCCACACGCACCGAGACCGTGAGCTCGCTGGCGGCGGCGCCCTTGAAGATGCCGCGGGTCGGCGGCACGTCGGCGTAGTCGCGTCCCAGAGCGGTGCGGATGTGCCGGGCGCCCGCGATCAAATTGCTGGTGGGATCGAAGCCGACCCAACCGAGGCCGGGCATCAGAGCCTCCACCCAAGCGTGCGTGGCTCCGTCGCGTCCGTGAGCGGGGCTGCTTTCGCGCGGATGCACGTAGCCGCTGACGTACCGGCAGGGAATCTTCACGTGGCGGGCGAGCGCGATCAGGATATGCGCGAAATCCTGGCACACGCCCTTACGGGCTTCAATGGCGTGCTCGATCGGAGAATCGACGCGGGTCGCTTTGGGGACGTACTCGAACCATCCGTTCACGGCGGAGTTCAGCTGGAGCATGAACGAAAGCGGGTCGCTGCGCCGACGGACGTTCAACTCGCGGATCAGTTTTTCGAGACCAGGGCCGGGCGACGCGAACTGGCTGGGGTGCAGAGTTTCCCAGTAATCGCCGGCTCCGACTAATGCGTCCAGTTCGTCCCAAGCGGTGGCTTCGAGGGCCTCCGGCAGAGGGGCAGGCTCTTCCATTTCGACCAGGGCTTCGGCCAGGATGCGAAGTTCGGTGTGCTTGCCGGGCACGTCGAAGTGGTGGACGCTGTTGCCGAGATAGTCGCGATACAGGTTCACGCGCGCGCGAGGGTCGACCGAGAGTTCGAAGGAGAGGCAGCGCTGGTAGCCTTCGGTGCGCGGGTGCATGCGCACTTCCATGAGGCTCTCACTGACGGGAGCGTCGTAGCGGAAACGGGTGAGGTGGCGAATGGTAAAGAACATCTTTTTCAGGCCTCGAGGGCGACCTCGATCGGGTAAGAGATGTAGGTTTGATACAGCGCGGAGTGGACTTGACCGCACTGGCGCAGCACCGATTTCAGATACGCGTCCAAGCCGGCGCCCATGATTTCGTCGATTTGTCCGAAGCTCAGCGTAGCGTGCATGCGTCCGGCGATGCGTTCCACGCGCGAGGAGCGGCGGCCGGAGACTTCGCGGCCGATCTCGCGGACGGCGTGTTCGAGAGCGGCGGCGGAGAAGCGGATGGAATGCGGGAAGCTGGGATGGAGAACGAGAAATTCGGCGATGCGATCGGGTTTCAGGTCCGCGGTGTAGGCTTTGCAATAGGCTTCGAACGCCGTGCAGGAGCGGAGCAGGCCGATCCATTCCAAGTGCTCGGGGTCGCCGCCCTCGTCGTCCGGCCGGGGAATCTCGCGGAAATGCTCGCCGACGAGCGACGACACGGCCACGGTACGCTCCAGGTAGCGGCCGGCCTGGATGAACTGCCAGCCTTCGCTGTGCGTCATCGTGGAATCGGTGATGCCCTGGAACAGGTGCGCGCCTTCCTTGACGCTTTGGAGGAACTCCCGCGCGTCCCACGTGCCGCTGCCGGCGTTGCGGACGGAGTGGAAGAGGCGGTTGAGCTGCTCCCACATTTCGGAGCTGATTTGTTCCCGGACCTGCCGGGCGTTTTCGCGGGCCCCCACGACAGAGGAAACGATGGAGGCGCGGTGGGAGCTATCCTTCACCAGCGATTGCGCGATGCTCTGCCCTTGGGCGGCATCTTCGGGCTTCAGCTCGATGCCGAGAGAGCGCAGGACGTGCGCCCAGTAATCGTCATCGGAACCGCGCCCGGTGCCGCGTTCCAGCATTAGGCTCAACTGGATGTTAATGACGCGAGCGGTGTGCTCGGCGCGCTCCAGGTAGCGGCTCATCCAATACAAACTATCGGCGACGCGCGAAAGCATGGCTTAGTGCAGCACCCAGGTATCCTTGCTGCCTCCTCCTTGGGAGGAATTTACGACCAGCGATCCTTTGCGGAGCGCAACGCGGGTGAGTCCGCCGGGAACGATGGTGATCTTGTCGCCATAGAGGATGTAGGGGCGCAGGTCCACGTGGCGAGGCTGGACGGTGCCGTCGATGAGGCAGGGCGCGCGAGAGAGAAGGATGGTGGGCTGCGCGATGTAGTTGCGGGGGTCGGCTTCGATGCGTTTGCGGAACTCTTCGCGCTCCGCCGCGGTGGAATGCGGCCCGATCAACATGCCGTAGCCGCCGGATTCGCCCACCGCCTTAACGACGTAGTGCTCCAGCTTGCCGAGCACGTGCTGACGTTCCTTGGCGTTCGACATCTGATAGGTTTCGACGTTGTTCAGGATCGGATCTTCGTTCAAGTAGTATTTGATGATCGCGGGGACGTAGGCGTAGATGGCTTTGTCGTCGGCGACTCCGGTGCCGAGGGCGTTCGCAAGACTGACGTTTCCGGCGCGGTAGGCGTTGAACAGTCCGGGGACGCCGAGCGAGGAATCGCTGCGGAACGCGAGGGGGTCTACGAAATCGTCGTCGATGCGGCGGTAGATTACGTCGACGCGGCGGAGGCCGGCGGTGGTCCGCATATAGACGAAATTGTCGTGCGTGACGAGGTCGCGGCCTTCGACGAGCTCGATGCCCATCTGGCGGGCGAGGAACGCGTGTTCGAAGTATGCCGAGTTGTAAACGCCGGGTGTGAGTAGGGCGATGACGGGTTCGTTGCAGCCTTGCGGCGCGAGGGCGCGGAGTGTGGAGAGTAGAGCTTGCGGATAGTGTTCGATGGGGGCGACTCCGGTTTCCCGGAAGGTGCGGGGGAAGATGCGCTTGGTCACTTCGCGGCTCACCAGCATGTAGGAGACGCCGCTGGGGACGCGGACGTTGTCTTCGAGAACCACGAACTCGCCGGAGGGCATGCGGATGAGGTCGGTTCCCGCGACGGAGACGTAGACATCCTTGCGCACGGCGAAGGCTCGCATCTGGCGGCGGAAGTGTTTACAGCTATAGATCATGTCGCGAGGGAGAATCCCGTCGTTCAGGATGCGGCCTTCGTGATAGATGTCCTTGAGGAACAGATTCAGCGCCGTGATGCGCTGGGCGAGACCGCGCTCCACGCGAGACCATTCGTCGTGGGTCAGAATCCGCGGCAGAGGATCGTTGGGAAAGATGCGCTCGGTGCCCTCTTCGCGACCGTAGACCGTGAAGGTAATGCCCTGATGGAGGAAGCTGAGGTCCGCCACTTGCTGGCGGCGGCGCAGTTCGCCGGGCTCCAGATGGAGCACGCCTTCGTAGAGACGCTCGTAGTGGGGGCGCACTACGCCGCCCGGGCCGACCATCTCGTCGTAGGCTCCATCGAGCTCGTATTGATGAAAGGGCTCCGGCAGAACCTGCCGGCTTAAGACTCCCGCCATGCGGCCTTCCTTACTTACTACCTTAGGTCACTTCGACGGGGAAGAGTAGCCTCGATTTTAACACGACCGGAATGTTAGCCTGAAGCTTGGCTCTCTTCTCGCCACGTACCCGCTACGTGATGTTCACGCTGGGAATTCTGGTCCGGATCGTCACTTATTGTTTCCTCGCACCGGAGAACAATGACCTCCATGGAAGAGTGCTGCAATTCCTGGTGGACCACCACGCTCTGCCGCTGGTCTGGCAAGAGCATGAGGCGCACAATCCGCCGCTGTATTACTTGTTGGCCGCGCCGATTCTCGCCTGGACCGGAAGCATGAAAATGGTGCAGTTGCTGTCGCTGGTATTTTCGTGCACCACGTTGTGGGTACTGTTCAGGCTGATCCAAGACGGTGGGTTGATCGAGAACGCGAGCGCCCGTCTTTACGCGCTGCTGCTGATCTGCTTCCTGCCGCAGTTCGTGATGTTTTCACTGTATGTCTCGAGCGATGCTTTGGCGATTTTGCTGGGCGCTTGCCTTGCGCTGCAAACGTGGCGTTACATCCGGCGGCCCTGCTGGAAGGAATTGCTGCTGCTTGCGGTGACTCTCTCGCTGGGATTGCTGACGAAAACAGTTTTCGTCGTGGCCGCGCCGATCCTGCTCGCTCTGGTGGCTTGGTATCCGCGCACCCGGAGGCACGGCTGGACCGGACTTCTGCGGGCGGATGTGTTTTTGATCCTCTCGCTGATTCTGGGCGGCTATAAGTTCGCCGATAATGCGGTGCGATATCACGATCCCTTTTTTAACAACATGGATCTGCAAGATGATGACTGGCGCATCGCGCACCGGCAAACTTACCGCGGAATCGCGTCTTTGGTAGACGTCAATCTGGAACGGCTGCTGATTTCGCCCTTCATGTCCCCGGTGACAGATGGCTCCTATCCGGTGATGCTGTATGGAACCTTTTGGTTCCAGCACATCCGCGAGTCCAATTTCATTCGATTGGGTTTCGAGAAGGTTCGCTACCTTGCGTGGGGCATCTTTGTGCTGGCGCTCATCCCCAGCTTGGTTTTCTTTACGGGGTTGGGTGGACTGGCACGGGACCTGCCGGGTTTGCTGCGCAAGTTCGATGGCGCCCGTGCGGAGGATCTGCGGGCACTCATGCGTTCCACGCAGGCGATGATTTTATGCCTGGGCATTCTGATGCTGTGGATCACGGCTTGGCGGTATCAGGAATTCAGCGCCATGCAAGGACGGCTGCTGTTCCCGTGGATGTTTGGCGGAGCTGTGGTTTTTTCGAGGGGCGTGCCGAAAGGTGATCGCGGCATCGCCGCACGCGGGGTCAGAATCGCGATCTTCGGGTTGATCGCGCTGTTCCTGATTTATCTGGCGAGCGAAATGGGCGCGCTCGTTTGGAAACGTTAGTCCGACGTCACGCCGCGTTGATAAAGGTCGTGCAGCCGCAGCAGGCCCAGGCAGAGATCCTTTTCGACAACGGCCAGCACGGAAATTTGTGACGGGCGGTCTTCCATGATGCGCAGCGCATCGTGAACCAGAACGGCGGGTCCGACGGTGACCGGCGACAACGTCATGACGCCGGATGCCGTGAGCCCGCGGATATCGTCATGCTGTTCGAGGGCGCGGCGGACGTCGCCATCGGTGATCAGGCCCAGCAGACGGCGATCCGGGCCGGCGACGCAGGCGGCTCCGAGAGGATGCCGCGACATTTCCATGACGACATGTTTGAGCGAATCGTCAGGCTGCACCCAGGCGACCTCACCCCCGGCGTGCATGACGTCGCGGACCTTTAAGCGCAGGTTGCGCCCCAACGTTCCGCCCGCGTGCAGGCGGGCAAAGTGCTGCGCGGAGAATCCTCGCACTTCCATGAGAGCTACAGCGAGGGCGTGGCCCAAGGCCAGAGCGACGGCGGCGCTGGCGGTGGGCGTGAAACCGCCGGGATCGGCTTCGCGTTGAACCGAAGCGTCGAGCACCACGTCCATTTCGTTCGCCAGAGGCGAAGCGGTGCTGCCGAGGATCCCGATCAGCGGCGAGTTCAACTCGCGCAGAGGGCCGATCAGGTCGAGCATTTCGGCGGTGGCTCCGCTTTTCGAGATCATCAGCACGGGGTCGCCGGGCTGGCAGATTCCGAGATCCCCGTGCGCGGCTTCGGACGGGTGGAGAAATACCGCGGGAGTTCCGGTGCTTTGAAGGGTCGCTGCGATTTTGCGTCCGATATGGCCCGATTTTCCCAGTCCACAGACGACGACTTTTCCGGGATGGGCGGAGATTTTATCGACAGCTTGGGCGAGTGTCGATTCGAGTTTCCGGGAGGCCGCGAGAACGGCTTGGGCTTCGGTTTCCATGGCTTCGCGCGCGGCTTGGAGGGCTGCGGCGAGGCGGTCCGATTTGGCGCGAGGGGCGCTCATCACACGGCAACTTTAGCACGGAAAAAGAATGCACCTTCCGAATTTGGCGCGGCTGCTGCTTGCCACGGTTCTCGAAGACACTTGTTCAATCTTTAGTAACCGGAACGCTTGACGCTGGTAGTAGCCTCATATATACTTGCATCCAGTTTTTGCTCGGATTGGGGTGTCAAGTCAGTTTCGTGCTGTCCATTGCATCGCTTCAAAAGGGTTTTCCGAGGAGAGTGTCTATGAGATCCGCGTTGATTTTGTCCCTCGCGTTAATAGCCACGGCCGGGGCGTTCGCCCAGACCGATAGAGGCTCGATCACCGGTACGATCGCCGATCCCGCAGGGGCCGTCGTACCCAATGCAAAGATCCAGATCAAGAATAAGGACACAGGCGCCGTGTACAACAGCGGCACGTCGTCCACGGGCAATTACATCGTCGGGAACTTGCCGATTGGGACGTATTCCCTGACGGTGGAATCTTCCGGGTTCAAGAAGTATGTGCGCGATAACCTCACGGTCACGGTCGCGGTGGACACGCGCGCGGACGTGAATCTTCAGGTGGGCAGTGCGACCGAAGTCGTCGAAGTCACGGAAGCAGCGCCATTGCTTAAGACCGAAAGTGGCGAATTGAGCCACACGGTCAGCATCAGCGACGTCGACAATCTTCCGTTGCAGACCATCGGCGGCGCAGGCAACATCCGCGATCCGCTGGCCGTCACGAACCTTTTGCCCGGAGTGCAGTTTTCCGCGGACAACGTTCTCCGCATCAACGGCCTTCCCAGCAATAGCGAAGCGATTCGCGTCGAGGGGCAGGACGCCACCAACGGAATCTGGCGCCAGTCGGCGTCCATCAACGAACAGGGCACGGACGCCATCCAGGAAGTCTCGGTGCAGACCAGCAACTTCGCCGCAGAGTTCGGCCAGGCGGCGGGTGGATATTTTAACTTCACGATGAAGTCCGGCACCAACCAGTTCCACGGCAGCGCCTATGACTATCTGAGAAACGAAGCTCTGAACGCGGGGCTTCCCTACACGGATGCCGGGATCACCAACAGCCTGCGCGATGGACAACACGTGCGCAACCGCTTGCGCCAGAACGACTATGGTTTCACCGTGGGAGGCCCGATCGCGATTCCCAAGGTCTACGACGGCAAGAACAAGTCGTTCTTCTTTTTCAACTATGAGCAATATCGCGTGGGCACCAACACTTCCAACCTGGTGTATACGGTTCCCACGGATGCGTACCGGGGCGGGAACTTCGGCACCGTAACTCCGATTTGCACGGCGGTGAGCGCGGCCTGTCCGGCGGTCGGCGGGCTTACGTACCTCACGCAAAACGGCGCGATTGCGAAAGATCCTCTGGGCCGAACCATCGCGGCGAACTCGATCTTCGATCCCACCACGGCGCAGCAGACCTCGGGCGGCATCGTCACCAACCCGTTCCCGAACAATGTGATTCCCACGGGCCGGCTGGATCCGGTGGCCCTCAAGATTCAGAACCTGCTGCCGGAACCCACCAATTCGAACCTGATCAATAACTATCAAGTTCCGACGTTCACCAATTGGACCCACACCACCAACTGGTCTACGAAGATCGATCAGTCGATCAGCCCGACCATGAAGTTGTCCGGCTACTTCTCGCAGGTGGGCACCAACTCGCCGGCGTTCGGGGCGAACGGTCTTAAGCTGGGCGGATCGAACGCCATCAGCAATGCGATTACCGGCGTTTACCCGACCAATAACCTGTCGAGAACGATCCGCGTAAACTTCGATGAAACTCTGCGTCCGACGCTGCTACTTCATTTGGGCGCGGGGTATCTGTGGACCTACAACCCGGCGCTGACGGGCGCGTACGATCAGAGCCAAATCGGACTGACCGGCTTCTACGCGAACCTGTTCCCGAGTATTGCCGGGATCTTCAACGGCACCACGGGTGGCAACTCGATCGTGCTGGGACCGGGAACCTACAGCGCGCAAAAGCAGTTCGACGAGAAGACCACGGCGAACTCCAACCTGACGTGGGTGAAGAACAACCACACCTTCAAGTTCGGCGGCGAGCTGATCGTGGATGGCAATAACTACCAGTCCCAAGCACGCGGGAATGGGAACCTCGGCTACTCCGTAGCGGAGACTTCCGATCCGTGGCAGGGCTCGACCAGCCCGACGCCTACGAACACCAGCGGCTTCGGCTACGCGAGCTTCCTGATGGGCTTGACCGACAACCTGACGGTGGCTCCGCCGGCGGACATGCGGCTGGGCAATCACGCCATCGGACTGTTCGCCCAGGATAGCTGGAAAGTCACCCGCAAGCTGACTCTCGATTACGGTCTGCGCTGGGATTTCCAGACCTACCTCAAAGAGCAGTACGGCCGCATGCAGGACGCGAACTTCACGGCGATCAACACTACGGTCAATCGCCCCGGCACCGTGATTTACGAAGGGAATCAACCCGGGCAGTGCAACTGCTCCTTCTCCCACAACTATCCGGATGCGTTCGGGCCGCGTTTGGGAATTGCGTACCAGATCAATTCGAAGACGGTATTTCGCGGCGGCGCGGGTCTCCAGTACGGAACCGCTTCGAACGATGCCGAGTTGCTGCTGAGCATCGAGGATTTCTATTCCTTCGCGGCGCCCGGCTACGGCGTGGCTGAGTCACAGCTTTCCAAGGGGAATCCGTACGCGGCGGGCAATCCGTTCGGCAATCCCACGCTGCACTGGCCGAACTTCGATCCGAACAAGTACCCGACCCGGGGCATTTGCCCGGGAACTTCCAACCAGACCTGCTACACGCCGCAGAGCCCGTTCATCAGCCTGGACCGCTCCGCCCGGCCGCCCCGTATTTTCACGTGGAGCCTGGGCATCCAACGCGAATTGAACCGCAACCTAGTGGTGGAAGCGAGCTATGTGGGCAACCGCGGCGCCTGGTTCACCGCGCCCGGACTGGACGTTCCCAATTACAATGCGTTGAACATCCCGGATCTGGCTAACTTCGGGCTGAGCATCAACAACTCGGCCGATCGCGCCCTTTTGACCAGCACGTTAAACTCGCCCACGGCGATTCAACGCGGCTTCGGCAACCCCGCTTACACCGGCTTCCCGCTGAACCAGACGGTGATCCAGAGCCTGCGTCCGCATCCGCAGTGGACCACGGTTCCTCCGTTCCTGGGACCGCCGCTCGGCGACACCTGGTATGACTCGCTTCAGGTGAAGATGACCAAGCGCTACTCGCACGGCTTCCAGGCGCAGGGTTCGTACACCTACAGCAAGGAGCTGAGCCAGGGTTCGAACTCCGATACGGCGTTTTTGACCGCCGGCGCCACTGTCGTCAACGATGTGTACAATCGCTCGATCAACAAGCAGCTTTCGCCGTTCAGCCGCCCGAATCAGCTGGTATTCTCCGGCACGTATACGGTTCCGAAGCCAACTTTCAGCATGCTGCAAAACAAGATCGTCTCGCAGGTCGTCAGGGACTGGCAGTTGGGCGCGGTGCTCCGCTATCAGAGCGGCGCGCTGCTCCAGGTACCCAGCTCGCTGAACAATCTTTTTGCGCAGCTGGCCCGCAGCGGAGCGTTCTTCTCAGGCGGCACCACGTTCTGGAACTTCGCGAACGGCGATAAGAACCTGCTGCTGGTGGACCCGAACTCGCACTTCGATCCGACCAAGACGCTGGTGGCGAACCCTGCCGCCTGGGTCGATGCTCCGGCCGGCCAGTTCGGCAGTTCGGCAGCGTTCTACAACAACTACCGGTGGCAGCGGCAGCCGGCCGAGTCGATGAGCTTTGCGCGGAACTTCCGCTTCGGTAAAGAAGGACGCTACAACCTCAATATCCGCGGGGAATTCCAGAACATCTTTAATCGCCACTTCTACAGCGCACCTTCGGTGGGCAATCCGAGCGCGACCACTCTGACCGCCAATGCCTTTAATCAGGGCGCCACAGGAACCGGAGCGCTTTCGGGCGGATTCGGTTATGTCGGCTTCCTGAACGGAGCCGGCGATACGCCTCGCTCCGGACAGCTGGTCGCGCGTTTCCAGTTCTAAATCGCAACTTCCAACTGGCGACTGTTTCGAGCTTAAATCGCCGTCCCCGATTTCCCCGGGGACGGCGATTTTGTTTTAGACTTACCTGGAAGGAGTTCCCCATGTCCAACCTCCGATCCCAGTGGATCATCCCGCTCTGTTTCGCGGGAATCGCGATCGCCCAAGTCCAGCCTATTTATCGCGTCGGCACGCGGCTGGTCACCGTGGATGTGACCGTCCATTCGGATAAAGGCGCTGTGAAAGGACTCAGCAAAGAAGATTTTATTCTTCAGGATAAAGGCAAGACGCAGCCGATTGCGGTGTTCGCGATGACGGAAGCCGGAGCCGCTCCCGCCACCAAGCCGGAGCCGCTGCCGCCCAATGTGTCCTCGAACCGGATGAACAACGGCGGCGAGATGACGCAGTCCGCCACAGTGGTCCTGTTCGACCGCTTGAACACTCCGGCCGCGCTCGATCAAGCGAACGTGCGCACCCGCGTGCTCGCGATGCTGACGTCGCTGAAGCCGACGGACCGGGTGGGCTTCTACTCGCTGGGCACCAGCTTGACCATGGTGCAGGACTTCAATGAAGACGCGGACCGCATGGTGCAAGCCGCCAAACGCCTGGGCTCCGGCCAGGGAGCGGCTCCTTCGGACGCGCGGAGCCAGCAGGTGGACGCGGCTCTTAAGGAGGCCATGACGCCGATCCAGCAGCAGGATATTCGCTTGCGCGTGCCGACCACGCAGCAGGCATTGCAGACGATCGCCCGCCACCTGGCCGGTATCCCGGGACGGAAGAACCTGGTCTGGGTGCTCAGCGATTTTCCGCTGACTTATGGAGAGGACGCCTCCCGCCGGGCTAACTATGACGCCGAAGTCGCCCTGGCAGGCAGCATTATGGCCGATGCGAATGTCGCGGTATATCCCATGGATCCGCGCGGCGTCACCACGAGCAGCAGCACATCCTCCGGCGCGACGAACGACAACAGTTCAGGAGCGGAGCAGGCCGGCAGGCTCATGAAAGGCGCCAATGCCGCCAGTTCCTCCAGTACGACCGCTCTCGGACAATCCGGGACGGAGACCGTCGACAGTATCGCCAAGGCCACCGGCGGCACCGCTTACCACAACACAAACGACCTGGCGGGCGACGTCCGCAAAGTGCTGGCCGAGTCCGAGGTGAGCTACACGCTCGGATTCTACGTCGAGGACAAAGCTCTGGACGGGAAGTCGCACGATTTGACGGTGAAGCTGGTCAATAAGCCGGAGACCAAAGGCGCCACTCCACGTTACAAGAAGAGTTATATGGCTACGCCCCCGCAGGCCGCGCTGAAGCAGCGTCCCGGTTTATCGGACCTGATCCGGGACGCTTTCGATGCCACGGAAGTGGGCGTCATGGCCGCCACGGCGCCCGATCCGAACAAACCAGGGATGAACCTGGTGCAAGTCCGCGTAACCCTAGGCGATGTACAGTTCGAGCACCGCGCCGATAAATGGGTGGGGGCCATCGAGCTGGGTATGGCCATCGAAGACATGAATGGCAAGGCGACGAATGCGGTGACGGTGCCGACGCCGCTGAACTTCTCCGACGAACAGCTCAAGAAGGGCTTGGTGTCCGGGATGATCATCGACAGCTCCGCGCCGGCGCCGGCCCAACCGGGACGGCTGCGTATCGTGATTCTGGACAAGACCAGCGGCGCGGCGGGCTCGGTTCGGATTCCGATTTCGAAGTAGCTCACTTATGACCCGAGGCTCCGTCCCGCTTCTCGGTTTTCTCGCGGTCCTGTCGATCGGACAGGAGCCGCCCGCGATCCGCGTTAACACTCGCCTGGTGGAAGTCGACGCCGTCGTGCGCGACAAGAATGGTCCGGTCAAGGGCCTCACCAAAGACGATTTTACGGTGTTCGATCAAGGCAAGCCGCAGAAGATCGCCACCTTCAACGTCACCGTCGCGGGGCACTCGGTCAAAACCACGCCGCTTCCCGGCGGCACCGTTTCCAATCGCCTGAACAGCCAGGGCGAGGAGCCGGTGGGCGCTACGGTGGTGCTGTGGGACAAGCTCAATACCGAGACCGAGGATCAATCGTACGTCCAGAAGCAGGTATTCAACTACCTGCACACGCTGCGCCCGGGAGATCATCTGGCTCTCTACGCACTGGTGAAGGACCTGCTGGTGGTGCAGGACTTCACCGACGATCCCGAACGCCTCATCAGAGCCATGAAGCGCCTGGGTCCGGAGCAGTCTCTCAACCTCACGGCAGGAGATCTGACGGATCTGGTGTCGCAGATCAACAGCCCCATCTTGCAGGCGCTCACTCAGGGGGCGTCGTTGGCAGACCTGCAGTCCATGGCCACCGCCACCGCCGCCGAGTTGACGGATTACGCTCTGCGCGACCGGGTCTTCGTCACCGCCCATTCGCTTGAAGCGATCGCGTGGCACATGGCGGGATTGCCGGGCCGCAAGAAGCTGGTGTGGATCACGGGTAGTTTTCCCGCAGCCACTGTGGATACGCGATCTCGCGTCGGCGCCACGCAAATCGAAGTGCAAGATTTCGGTCTGCAGATCAATCAAGCCATCCGCAAATTGAACGAAGCCAACGTGGCGGTTTACCCCATCGACCCGCAGGGCGTCAAGACCGGAATGAGTATGGGAAAGGACCAGGGCGCTCTGGCGTCCGGAGCGGGGCTCACGAATCCCGGCATCGAGACCATGCTGCTGTTCTCAAAAGGCACCGGGGGGAAATCCATCTACGTCGATAACGACCTCACCACCGCGATGAAGACCGTGATGGACGACGACGAGGTCACCTACAGCCTGGGCTTTTATCCGGTGGACCAGAAGCCCGACGGCTCCTATCATCCGCTCTCTGTGAAGGTGAATAAGAAAGGTGTCGAGGTGCGGCATCGCGACGGATATTACGCCGACGATCCCAAGGGCACCAATTCCGGGAATCGACACGAAGCGATTGGCGCGGTGATGGAAAATCCTCTGGATGCCACCCAAATCGGCATACGGGCCACCGCGACTCCGGTGAAGAACCGGCCGGGTGTGTTCCAGATTGAGGTCAGGCTCAACACCAACGAACTGCATCTGGAGCGAGTGAAGGACCGCTGGGTGGCGCGGGTGCAATACGCCACTCTGTTTTCGCCCCAGGAGAGCACGAAGGGGACGTTGGAGACGATTCAGATCAGCTTGAATGAACCGCGCCTGCGAGCGGCGCTGAACGATGGTTTCCCGTTGCGCAGGCTGGTGGAGTTGGGGGACCACAAAGGCACGCTCCGCATCGCGGTGCAAGACGTCGGCAGCGGATTGTCCGGGTCCGTGCATCTCCCGCTTCCGCCGGCCGCTCCGTAATGACTTCGCCGTGGAGGAGAACCATGTGGATCGTCAGAGTTTCCGCGTTGCTGCTGGCTGGGGGAGGGCTGTTCGCGCAGCCGCAAGGTAACGCCGCACGAGGCCAAGCTGTGATGGAAGGCAAAGGCAACTGCCTTACCTGTCATCGCATCAAGCAGACCGGCTCGCGCTTCGGCCCGGACTTAAGCGAGATAGGCGCACGGACGCCAGCCCAGTTGCTGATGTCACTGACGGATCCCGACGCGGAGATTCTTCCCGCGAACCGGCCTTATCGCGTGGTGCTCAAGGACGGCGCCACTGTGGACGGCCGCCTGCTGAACGAGGACACGTTCACGGTCCAGATCATCGACACCAAAGAGAACCTGCGCAGCTTTACGAAAACAGATTTGCGCTCTTTCGGGATTCAGACCAAATCGCCGATGCCGTCTTTCAAGGGACGGTTGAGCGATCAGGAATTAGCCGATGTGGTCGAGTATCTCGGCAGCTTGAAGCCGCCGCCGGGTGCCGGACGGGGAGGACGAGGTCCCGCGGCTGCTCCTGCCGCCGAGCCGCACTAAGGAATCGGGGAGGCTGGTCGGCTTCGCCGGCAGGCTGCTCTATCTCTGTCGCGAATCGGTTTACGGAGTGTCGCGGGTCGGTTTACGAAGCGTCGATCGGTACTGTCGCAAATCCGTTACGGAGCCTCCGCCGGCCGGTCCGTGTGAAAGTATTTCTTGTACGCCGAAATCCAGTCCGCCGAGAGATCGTGCTGCGCGGTCGTGAGATCCAGGCGGCCCTGGCACACCAACTCCCGCAGCCGGTCCTCCAGCGAATCCTTGACGCGGGCATTCCACACGGTGGACGAATAGGATTGCGGCCACAAGTTATGGATGTCGTCCGCGCCGCCCAGCGCGGGCGTAATCAGATAATCCACCTCGTACGCCTTGGCCTCCGCCCCGCTTAGTCCGTATTCTTCGAATACCTGCCTCTGCAATGGCGCGGGAACGGTCCGGTTCTTGGGAGTGGACACAGCGCAGACCTGCGTCGAGCTTTCCAGCACCGTCGCTCCGGGCGTCAAATCCGCATTCGGCACCGACACCACCGCGACGAGAGGTCCTCGCATCAGCGGCCACCGCCCCACGGCAATCACCGCCAAGGCCGCGACGGCGCAAGCCGCGGCCAAGTGCTGCCACCGCAACCACGGATGTCCCGGCGCCGCCGCCGTCAGCTCCGCCATACGAGCCCCCAGCAACGCGCGAGGCCCTGACGCAGGGGGCAGCTTCGGATCCAGGTCCGTATTCCGGGCGCGCACAAACTCCCCTACGGTGTTTTCCAATTCCAACTTGCGGGCGCGGCACGTCCAGCAGGCTTCGAGATGGGCCTCCACCAGCGCCTCGCGCCCTGGCGTGAGCTCGCCGTCCGCAGCTAACGTCAACTCCTGATCGTTCAGGTGAGATTCGTCCAGATGAGAATCGTCGAAGCGCATGGAATCACCTCTCAATCGCCCGTGTCATTCGCGCCAGGGACCGGCTGAGTGAAATCGAAACCGCCCCTAGCGACATGCCCAAAATTTCCGCGATCTCGCGGTATCGCAGCCCCTCCGCGCGTAAGGCGAGGCACCGTTGATCCTGCTCCGGCAGAGCTTGCATCACGGCTTCTAAGCGCCGCTGCTCCTGGCCCTCGGCGAACTGAACTTCCGGATTTGGCGCCGGATCGATCATGGCTTCGGCCATCGCCTCGGCCGTCTCCGTACGTCCCCGCGTCGCGCGCCGCTTCAATCCTAGGTTGTGCGCGACTCGAAATACCCAGCCTCGCAAGTTTTCCCGGGACTTCCCCTTGCGCAAATGCTGGAACAGCGCCAGGAAGACTTCTTGCACGATCTCCTCACCGTCCTGCACCGGCAATCCAAATCCGAGCAAATACCGGAGCAGCCTCTCGCGATACAGATCGAACAGCGCGACCACTTCGCGCTCCAGCGGAGAAGTCTTCCCCGCCCGAGCCGAAGCCCGCGCCATCGTCAACGCATCTGTTCGCGAAGAATCCATTCTTCCCTAAGAATACCCGTTCCCCTTAAAACTCGAACCGCAGCCGCGCTCCTGCACTCCTTGGAGCCGCTACCGCCGTCCCCGACAGCAGGCCCGCGAAATTGATCACATTCAAGCGATCGGTCAGATTAAGCACGTCCACTTGCGCTTTGACGGATCGCTTTTCGTGCTTCCACAGATCCGCTCCCACCGATGCCCCGATGGTGAAAGAGGGATTCACGCGGCTGCGATCGAAATTCACCCGGCTCAGCACACTCTGGCCGTACTGCGCGACCAGCAATGCGGTGGGAGGAAAATTGTCCCCCTCCACCGGGAGGCCGCTGCTGTAGGAGGCGGTCCATGCCGTCCAGACCCTCTTGGTGACTTGCGCATGCACCCACGCCCGAGCCGTGTTCCTTTGGTCCTGCGAAACCCAGAAGTGATCCGTCGAAGCCAGCAGCGCGGGATCGGTGTCATCGAGGAACAGACCTCCGGAGATCGGATACTGCGCCACGCCCGTGGTATTCGAGTAGCTCACATAACCCGCGAAGCGTCCCCACTTGGGAATCTCGAGCTTGACCTCGGTGCCGCGAATGGTGGCGCTATGAAAAGAGATGGGGAAACTTACTCCCGTATTGAGCAGCAGATCGTCGTCCAGGAAGTTCGACACCTTGCGGAGGAAATAACTCGCGTCGAGACGAACGTGGCTCCCGAGGCTTTGGGTAAATCCGCCCTCATAATAATTGCCGCGCGAAGGATGAATCGGCAGATAGAACCCTCCGTTCAACGCCGAAGTCGCGGGCGATCCCGAGACCAACAGATTTTCGAAGGGCGGAGTACCGAACGTGCGATCGTACGACGCATGCAGGACCAGCCCGAGCTTCTTCACGTGATACGCCGCCGATGCCCGGGGACTCCATCCTGAGTCGTCCACCAGCAGCGCGTAGTGATCGAACCGGAGGCCTCCGCTCACCGTGAAATCTCCCAACCGGATGGTGTCCTGCGCGAAGACGGCCTGCTCACGGTCGGGCGACGTTCCGTTGAACGCGTAGGTCGCGGGGAAGCCGCGATCGAAGATCCGTACATTTCCCGGGTCCAAACGGTACGTGATGATGTTGTAGCCGAACTGCTCCTCGATATGCGCGAAGCGAGCTTCGGTTCCCACCTTCCACTCATTGCGTCCGTGATGGCCCGCCAGCGCGGCTTTAAAATATCCCTCGCGATAGTCGCGATTCTGCGTCGCGGAAATCGGCGTCGACAGCGGATTCGACCACAGGTCCGCGGTGACGTCGCGAATCATGCTCCCGAAGGTTCCCACCATCCCATTCGAAAAAACCTTCTGGTAAGAGATCTGCCCTTCGTTCGCGCCGCTCTTGCGATCCTGCCGCTGCCCCGCAATCTGCTGGAGCAAATCATCCGGGACCTGAAACCAGGTCTCACGATGATCGAAAGAAACCCGCAGACGGTCCGTAGCCGTGAGATCCCGCTCAAACGCTCCCGTGAACGAGGCGTTCGAGCCGTGGTTCGTGAAGTTGTCGGACGTCGGCGGGTCCAGGTACCGGTCCGTCACGAATCCTTCGCCGGTCACCGTCAGCGTATTCTTCCCGGCCACATACTGGCCGGAGAGGAAGCTGCTCATCGTGGCGAAGCTGCCGCCCTGCAACACCGCCGTGCCGTGAAATCCGGGCGAGCTGTTCCGCTGCGTGTTGACTTCGATCACTCCGCCGAGCTTCTGCCCGTACTCCGCCGGAATCCCGCTGGTGTAGGCCTTGACAGACTCCACGTCGTCCGCATCCGCGGGAGGCGCAAAGGCAGGCGAGCGGTTATCATACACCGGAAATCCGTTCACCACGAATTGGGTGTCGTACTCCGATTCGCGCGGATGCAGGACGCCGTTCGCTTCAAAGGTCCAGCCCGGCTGATTCACCACCAGGTCCAGCAGCCCTCGACCGGGAGTTCCACTCGGGCGATTTTGCAATTCCTCCGAGCCGATATACTTCGCAGAGTCGGTGCGATTGGGATCGATCAGCGTCGCGGATTCGGTGACGTTCACTACCGTGCTGAGCGACTGCACGCCTAAGGTAACGTCGTGCGCGAGCGGCACAGCGGACCGCACTTCCACCAACTCCGACGACGGAGCAAACCCTTCGTGCGAGACCTGCAAGCGGTAAAATCCGAAGGGCAGATTCTTAAACGAGTAATTCCCGTCCGCCGGAAGGTCCACATTTTGCCGTGTGCTGGTGGCCTGGTTGGCCAGTTCCACCTTCGCCGCGAGGCCAGTTCCCATCGCGTCTTTGACGGAAAGCCGTAGCTCCCCACTGTCAGTCTGCGCCCATAAAGTGGCCGCCGCCAACCCCATCATCGCCAGGATTCTCACACTTGCATATTCCGTTCGCGCCTTGTTTGTTCAACCTTTCTTCCCAATCTTTTTCTTCGCGATGCTGGTGTATACTTGCAGGGAATCTTTGTGAGGAAGGCGGTCTCCATGCGTAGATTTGTCCTGCTGTTCCTATTACTTTGCGGCGCCCTGATCGCAGCCGACGAGCGGAGATTCGACACTTGGACGCAGTATCTGGGCGGGCCGGATTCCTCCCAGTACACCTCGCTGAAACAGATAAACAGGAACACCGTCAAGCAGCTGGACGTGGCGTGGACCTACCCGGTGGGCAATGCAGGAACGTATACGTTCAATCCTGTGGTGGTGGACAGCACCATGTATGTGTTGGCGAAAAACAACTCGGTGGTCGCGCTCGACGCCACGACGGGCAAGGAGCTCTGGACCCACGCCAACATAGGTCCCGTGCCGGCTCGCGGCATCAATTACTGGGAAAGCAAGGATCGTAAGGACCGGCGCCTGCTCTATCCGGTGGGCGGATATCTGACTGCCCTCGACGCCACCACGGGCCAGACCATTGACAGCTTCGGTGACAACGGCCGCACGGATCTTAAGATCGGCATCGACCGCGATCTCACCAACGTCCGCTCCGTGCAGAGCGGCAATCCGGGACACATCTTCGAAGACCTCATCATTATGTCGCTGCTGCCGCAGAATCAAGGCGACAATTACTCGGCGACGCCGGGCGACATCCACGCTTACAACGTCCGCACCGGAAAACTCGCTTGGGTGTTCCACTCCGTGCCGCATCCGGGCGAAAAAGGCTACGAGACTTGGCCGCCCGAGGCGTGGAAGACCGACGGAGGGGTCCACAACTGGAACGAGATGTCGGTGGACGAGAAGCGCGGCATCGTGTTCATTCCCTTCGGCACGGCGCGCTACGATTTCTACGGTGCGAATCGCAAGGGCGACGATTTGTTCGGCAATTCTCTGGTGGCGCTCGACGGGCACACGGGAAAACTGCTGTGGCATTTCCAGACCGTGCATCACGATTTATGGGATTACGATCTGCCCACCGCTCCCAAGCTCCTTACGGTAAAGCACGACGGTAAGAACGTCGACGTGGTGGCGCAGCCAACTAAGCAAGGCTTCCTGTTTGTGTTCGACCGAGTGAGCGGCAAGCCTCTGTGGCCGATTGAGGAGCGTCCGGTTCCGCAGTCCGACGTGCCCGGCGAATTCTCTTCGCCCACACAGCCGTTCCCGACCAAGCCGCCTGCCTTCGCGCGGCAATCCTTCACCGCGAAGGATATCAATCCATTTCTTTCCGACGAGGATAAGGCCAAAGTGCAGAACGTGCTCGCGACGTATCGCAATGACGGGCTCTTCACGCCGCCGAGCCTCAAGGGCTCCATCGAGATCCCGGGCAATAATGGCGGAGCGAACTGGGGCAGCTCCGGCGTCGATCCGGGCAAGGGCCTCATCTTCATCGTCTCGAAAGAACTGCCGATGACGCTGAAGCTGAATCTTCCTACGCCTCCGGGTGCGGGCAGAGGCGGCGGGCGGGGCGGCGGAAAAGGCAGCGGCAAGGGGGCAGATCCCGCGGCAGTAACAGCGCCTCCCGCTGCACCCGCGCCGGTATTTCCCATTGACAACAGTTTCATCCACTATGCTTCGCCGTACGATTTCATGATTCAGTCCAATGGCCTCTCCGCGATCGGACCTCCGTGGTCGCAGCTCACCGCCATCGACCTCAACACGGGCACGATTAAGTGGCAAGTGCCCGACGGCACCGTACCGGGCTTAGCAGACAAGACGAAAGAGGTCACCGGGAGTTTCTTCCCGCGCGGCGGCGTCCTGGTGACCGCCGGGGGACTCGTCTTCGTGGCGACATCGTCGGACCGCAGGCTTCGCGCTTACGACGAAGACTCCGGCAAGATTGTTTGGGAGAAAGATCTTCCCGCGGCCTCCGAAGGCGTGCCGTCGATGTATGAAGTGAACGGGCGCGAGTATCTCGCGCTGTGCGTCTCCGGAGGCAACGGCCTCATGGCGAGAGGCGGTTTGCTTGCGGCGACTCCGGGCGGCGCGGGGCAATATATGGTGTTCGCGTTGCCCGCCAAGAAGTGACGCGAAGATCCCGCTGAAACTTCCTTCCTCTCCGGCTCATCCATGTACCGTCTGTCAAAAGTGAGCCGAGGAGAAGAAATGGACAAACTGAAGAATAAAGTGGCGGTGGTCACGGGCGCCTCGAAGGGCATCGGTGCGGCTATCGCAAAGAATCTGGCGTCGGAAGGCGCGGCGGTGGTTGTAAATTACGCGTCGAGCAAAGAAGGCGCCGATCGAGTGGTGAACGACATCACCGCGCAAGGCGGGCGGGCGGTGGCCGTGCAGGGCGATGTGTCGAAGGTCTCCGATGTGCAACGCATCTTCGCGGAGACCAAGAAAGCCTTTGGGAAAGTAGATGTGCTAGTGAACAACGCCGGCGTGTATGAGTTCGCGGCACTGGATCAAATCACCGAGCAGCACTTCCACCGGCACTTTAACACCAATGTTCTAGGAGTTCTACTGGCCACGCAGGAAGCCGCGAAGCACTTCCCTGCCGAGGGAGGTAGTGTGATTAACATTGGCTCTGTGGTGAGCAGCATGGCTCCGCCGACGGCTGCGGTCTACACCGCGACCAAAGGAGCGGTGGATGCGATTACACACGTGCTCGCCAACGAACTGGGTCCGAAGAAGATTCGCGTCAATTCCATCAACCCCGGAGTCATCGACACGGAGGGTGTGCAGACGGCTGGATTCCTGGGCGGCGATTTCGAGAAAAACGCGGTGGCGCAGACTCCGCTGGGCCGGATCGGCCAGCCGAGCGATATCGGTCCGATCGCGGTATTTCTGGCGTCGGCGGATTCGGGATGGCTCACGGGGCAGACGCTGCTCGCGTCGGGCGGGATGAAGTAACGGGGCTAATCCTTTAACTCCACGCTGATGAGGTGGATTTCCCGGTCGCCGACGTTTTCGACGGAGTGCGGAGGGAGATTTTCAACGAAGCCCGCTGCGCCCAGGGGAGGGGCGTTGCGGCTATCGAACAGCACGTTCCCTTCGCCATCGCGGCGGATGAAGTGGCTGAACTGTACGGTGGAATAGACGCCAGACCAGCGGTGCGTGTGGACGGGGACGGTATCACCCACGGGAATGCGAGTATCCAGAACTCGGACGCGGTCGTTTTCGAGAACTAAAGTGTGATGCCTGGGCGCCGCGATTGCGGCGTCCAGGTGATCCGGCCAGGGCCAGTCGTTATTGTGGCTTTCCTTACTGCTTCTTCCCAAGGACCTGTTTCTTTTTGCCGCCCTTATCTTCGGTGTAGTGGCCAAGATCTTCGTTGCCCTCGATGCAGCCGAACTCCATCTGCTCATACGGGTGGCCGTCGGACATGGTCTTGGTGTTGTTGCGGGGCAGATTCCAGTGCGCCGTCCAATCCTTCGTATAGATGCTGGGATCGTGCATGGTGGCCTGGTACTCAATGGTGTTGGCATCTGTGGGAATGAACTTCTCCGTGATGTGCAGCGCCTCAGTCTTGAAGTTCCCCGAAGTGTCGAACCAGGTCTTGGTGTTCTGGTTCGTCGTATCCACGACAAGCGTATCGCCTTCCCAATGGCCCACGGGATCGCCCTGGAACAGGCGGATCTTGGAATCGATGTGGGGGCGGCCGTCGGTCGGGATGATGCGCACGGTATGCATGAACTCGCTCTGCTCGACGAAGTAGCCGGGGGTCTGGATAATCTGCAATCCGAATTGGTTCGACTCGCTGTGCGGCACGCCGGACTGGTAGCAGTGCAATTCCGGCTCATCCGCCATGTGGTTGTTCAACAGATCTTGTTGCTTGGCGCGAGCTTCGGGAGTATAGGGGATGCGGCCGTCCGCCGGATCGATGATGCGGTTGCCCGCTCCGGCGAATCCGCCGAGACCACCCCCGGCGGGAGCGCCGCCGCCGCGAGCGGCCGGAGGTCCACCGGGACCACCAGGACCTGCAGCCGGGCCACCTGCTGCGGGAGCTCCACCCGGAGCGCCACCGCCCCGAGCCGCACCGCCCCCCCGAGCTGCACCACCACCGGGAGCACCACCTCCGCGAGGCGCGGCGGGCTCAATATCCGTGATCGCGGGAGGATTCCAAAAACCCTGCATATCGGGATGGCCGTCCGGAAGCTTCGGCATGGGACCCGCGGGAGCCGCCGGGGCTCGACCGCCGCCCTTCCCGCCGCCTTTTCCACCACCGCCGCCCTTGCCGCCACCTTTGCCCTGCGGCGGAGCGTCCTGTCCAGAACCAGGGAGCGGAATCAGAATCGCGAGACCCACTGCGGTCGCGATCGTGGTTAACATCAATAAGGTCTTTTTCATCTCGATTCTCCTGGTCTGCTTACTTCTTCTGCGCCTCGGACGCCGACAGCGGAGCGAGTTCCTGGCACTCGTATTCCATGATGCGCGCGTTCGGAGCCTTGTTCAGCATGAGCGGCACGCGAATCGTCCACGGCTTGCTGAACACCTTCGGATCGGTGATAGTGGCCTCGTAGGTCAGCGTGTCAGGGCCGGTGCGGGTGTAGCGCTCCACCACGTGGAGCTGATCGCTGTGATAATTTCCCGCTTTGTCGAACCAGGTCTGGTCGTTGAATCCGGTGACGTCCACCACGAGAGTGTCGCCCTCCCACTTGCCGCGCGAATCTCCATCCCAGAATTGGACGCCATCGAGATGGCCTGAGCCGTCCATGAAAATCTGCCGGTAGACGTGCGCGTACTCGGAGTCAACCATGATGTACTTCGCGGTCTGGAAAATCTGGAACGGCTTGTTCATGTACATCAGGCGGGGGACGCCTGGCATCCAGCACTTCGCCGTCGAATCACCGGCCTTGTTCTTGGCGTTGGCTTTCATTTGCGCGACGGCGGCGGGCAAGTAAGGGATCTTCTTATTGGGCGGATCCACCACCAGCTTGTCCACGTCGTCACCGGCGGTGGTCTTGGCTTGCCAGATTCCCGAAAGGTCGGCGTGTCCTTCCCAGGCGTTCTTGGGAGCGGTGAAGCTGCTCTTTGCCTGGCCGAAGGCCGGGCCGGTCGCAACCGACATTAACGCGAGCGGAGCCGCGAGCGCGAACGGGGCGATCATCTTCAATCTAGCTGCGAACCGAATTCTCATGAGAATAGACTCCAATCGAATGGGCAAACTCCGTCCGCGCGTTTCTGTTCGTACGGACGGGAGTTTGCGGGTCAGACTACTGTTTGGGGGGGTCCTTGGGAGCGTCGGGCGAGGAGTTCAACGTGATCACCCGTCCATCCGGGAACGTCACGCGCGAAGCCCACATCAGATTCGACGCATCCTTGGCCAGGTTGCCGTTCACCGTGATCTCATCGCCGGCCTTGAGCATGTTCTGTCTCCAGCCGTTGCGGTAGAGACCGTTGGGAGGAGGCGTTTCCGCCTTCCAGGTCGAGGTCTTGCCGTTCTCGTCCGTCACGTCGAAGTAGACCCAGGAGTGGGGGTTCACCCAGTCCATCTTGACGAATTTGCCCTTCATAACCACCGGCTTCGAAGTGTCGTACTCCGCCGAAAACGAGTGATGCGCCAGGAGAGGCAGGCTGGCACCCGCCAACAGCCCCAGGCCCACCGCCCAAACCGCAACTTTTGTCTTCATGTTTTTGAAATCTCCAGATTTTGATGTTCCCGAACCCCAAGCTCCCAGCGTACCGGCACTCGGCGGCGCTGCTGCTGCGACCAAAATTCTATAACTTACCGCCAAAAGAGTCAAGCTTTCAGCCGGAGGTAAAGACTGTATTTTGAACGGTGTGGTTATGAGCGTTCTCCCCGCTCCACGACGAACGACCGCACCGTAACGGTACTCCCGAAGCAAGGGCCGATCGCGACGGGGGCCTCCATGGAGCCCCAGTCGCCATCGCGCTCGAAGCGGAGCTTTCCATCCACCAAGACGCGCATGGAGTTTGGTAGGATCTCCCAGATAATGCCATGCCACTGGTTCACTTCGATGAAGCCTTGTTCTTCGACATCCCACCAACAGCCTGTGGCGGGGTTATGAACCTTGAGCCGGCGCACCGAGCACTCCCAGTTAAAAATAATCTCGCCGATGTGCCAGTAGAGGCGAAGGTTGGTGGAGTCGGTCTGGGCGACGGTTTTGATCGTGAAGGGCGGACGGAAGGTCTCGCGGGTGAGGGCCACCGCCATCATGTGGTCCTGGCTCGCGCCGGTTAGCTTCACTCCGTCAGGGGTACGCTCGATCAGGCAGCCCATGAACGGGATCAGGGAGGATAAGAGGTCCTGTGACATTATGAACTAATTATCGGTGGGCACGCGCTCGGCGCGGTCGACCACGAGCATGTCCACGGGGCCCTTCGCCGGTTCCAGCTTCAGCCCGAGTTGTTCCTGCAAGGCGGTGAAGAGCGAGGGCAGCGAAGGGGCGGCATCGGCGGACGCGGGAGCCGTATCCGGGGACCAGTCCAGTTTTAAGTCGTAGGACCCGGGGAGTCCGGTTTTGTCCAGCACCGGACGGCCCGCCTCACCGGTGAGAAACTCCGCGAAACGATCCATGGACACCTTCGCCGTCACGTGCCACTGGGTCCGGTTGGAGTTGCTGGTGATCCCGCTGGCGGTTTCGGAGGACTTGAACTTGGGTCCGCCTTTGATCACGGTGAGGCTGTAGACGGGGAGCTCTTTGGTTTCGTGATGCAGGGCGAGCTTGAAGCGATCCGCCAGAAGAGCCTGGAGCATCAGACCCAGCTGCTCTGTCGAAGAGTGCGGCGCGAACCTCGCGGAGATATCGAAGCGCTCGGTTTCCAGCCAGTCCGGGCCGGTGATCTGATACTGCTGGACCTTATAGGCGCGGCCGATTACTTCCTTCAAATTGACATTCGAATACGTCAGCTGTCCTTTGTCGGTATCGGACGACATGCGCGTTTGGGTGCGCCCGTCGGACTGAGACGGAGCCGGTTTCACGGTGGCGACCTCGAACCCAGGCGTGATCTGCGCCAGAAGGTGGCTCGAGGCTAGCACAGCCAGCGGAACGATCAGAAGAGTTCGTGGCATCGCCCTAAAGACGCGTCACGACCGGGAAACGTTTGTAGTCGGCAGGCGAAGAGGCCGCAAAAGGTGCTCCAGTCCGTTGGCCTTGATTTCGTTCATCGCCGCCAGCATCCGGCCGAGCTTGCCTTCCGGAAATCCATTGCGGCTGAACCAGACGAAGTAGGCGTCTGGGAGGTCCACCAGATAGCGGCCCTGATACTTGCCGTAGGGCATGCGGGCATTGGCGAGTTCAACCAGATCGTGCATGAACAAATGGGGAGGGCTACTTCGTTTTCTTCAACGCCTGCGCGATCACGGCTTCGCGATCACCCTTCGACCACTCGGCTTGAATCTGGTCCTCTGTCAGGCCCGCGACACGGCCCAGCAGGATGTAGGCCGGGAGCGCGTGGGCCAGCGTCTTCCACCGGGCCATCTCCGCCAGCGCCGGCAAGGCGTTCTCGCGAAGCTGGGTCAGCGCGCTCTGATTGCGCGTCCCGGTGATGATTTCGAGCGCCGCCAGCGCACGGGTTCGGTCGGTAAACGACAGCGAGTTCAGCATCTCGATGAACCACGTCGGCTGGATGTTGATACCGGAACTGGGATCCAACTGGCCCTTGACCGCCAGCGCCGTCAGCGCCCGCGCGGCGTTGATGCGAACGCCGGGGTCGGCATCGCGCAAGGCGTACTGCAGGTCATTGACCGCGGCGCGCTGATCGGGAGCGTAGCCCATGACGTAGGCCGCGATCGCACGATCGGATTCGTCGTCGGAATCATGCAGTACGGCCCGCAGCGCCACCAAATGATCCGCGGCCATCGCGGGGAACATATCTTGGACCGCGCGCGCCGTAACATCCGCCATCCGTGAGTAGCCCTTGGTAAGATCCTCCTGCGTGGACCCGCGCCGCACAGCGGTGTCAAAGGCAGCCAGGAATCGCTTGTACGCGGCGGAGATCTCCTCCGGCAGCGCCGCGTCGCCTTCGGGAGGCGGATGCAGCTCGAAGTGCGGAGCCCCCCGCTCTTCGATGCCGACGTAAAGAATCACCGCTCCGTGCTCGCAGCACACGGCTTCCAGATGCGATGCCGTGATGCCGGAGATCTTGTCGAGCTTCTCTTCGATGTCGCCTTTCGAGGGCGGCAAAGGATCGCCCTCGCGAAAGCCCAGCGCCTTGCGGAGATTGGCCTCCGTGATCTTGTGGAGCCCGTAAAAATCGAGGGTGCCGATCTTCGGCAAGCTCCTTTCCACGGGAGCCTGCGCCCGCAGAGTACCGGTGAGCCAGAACAGGACGACAGCCGCCGCACGGAGTTTCCGCATGAGTTAAGTTAGACGCCGCGCGACGGCCGCCGGTTAAGCCTGTTTTTCCGCCAACGGCCCGATGATCGGAAGCACTAAACGCTCCTTGTTATAAGCCTTGTACATCAGGAACAGCCATAGCCCGAACGTGCCGAAGCCGATGATCAAATGGAGAGCGATGCTGATCGCGGGACCGATAAACGGCACCAGCAGCAGGACTCCGGAGATGATGAACATCACGATATACACCGCAAACAAACCAATACTCATGAAGATCGATTGGAAGGCGTGGAACCGGACGGTTTTGTTGCGATTGTACGGCTCCAGAACCAGGAACAGGACTCCGGTGAGCCATCCCAGCAGGTAGCACAGCGCGCAGGCCATATTCTCTTCCATTCCGGCGGCTTGGGCCGGCGGAGGTCCGTAGCCCGGAGGAGGCGGATTGTAGCCGCCACCCGGAGGCGGAGGATTATAGCCACCACCACCCGGAGGAGGAGCGTAGCCACCCTGCGGAGGCGCATAGCCTCCTTGCGGGGGAGGCGCATAACCACCCTGAGGCGGAGCATAACCTCCCTGCGGCGGGGCATAACCTCCCTGGGGCGGGGCGTAGCCGCCCTGGGGCGGAGGTGGAGTATAGGGGGCGGCTCCGGGCGGGGGTGCATAGCCGCCCTGGGGCGGCGCAGGCGCGGCGGGCGGTGGCGCAGCCACCGGAGTTCCACACTTGGCGCAAAATTTTCCTTGAACATCCGTACCACAGGCGGGACAGAACGGCATCGAATCCTCCGACTTCAACTCTACTCGATGGCCGGGGGCGGTGCCAAGGGACACCCGCAAAAGGGTACCGGCTCGCCCCTTGCCTAATGGGCTTGCCGGTTCTATACTGACTTTTTTGGACTGGCTTTTATGCCTGCCACGTTTTACGAAGAGATCGACCCGCTGGCTCCGCAGCGTGAGGCGGCCCTGTTCTACGGCCTGTTCCTGCGCGGACACTCTGCGGAGGCTCTGCGGCAGGATATCGACGTCCCCAAGAAACTGCACGACAAAATCATGAAGCGGCATCGCAATGAGCTGCCCGTGCAGGTCCGCCTCCAGCGGATTTATTACTACCGCAAACAAGTTCTGGCGATTTTCGATGAACTAGTGACGCGCGCCAAGACTCGCGAGCGGGTGCAGTAGCACTGGACTGCACGTTCTCCCGTCCTCCCACGTCTGCTCCTTCAAATGCAGGAACACAAACGGAGCGGATTCACGTTGATGGAATTGCTGGTGGTGATCACGGTTATTTTGATCTTGGTGACTACCGCTGTTCCTTTTTACAAGAAACAGGTGATGCTGGCGCACGAGACGGCGGCGCTCCGGTCGATCCAGACCGTTCAGGTATCGGAAGCGCAGTACATGGCCGACTTCGGGGAGTTCGCTTCGAATCTCAAGCAGTTGGGCCCGGTTCAGACCGGTTCTGCCGGGCCTGAGGCCGCGGATCTGATTCCTCAAAACCTGGCAGAAGGGCGGGATCACGGCTACGAGTTTGCGCTTGCCGGAAGAACGCTGGGTTACCGGATCAATGCGGAGCCCGAAGGGTTCAACAGCTCCGGGCGGTACACGTATTACTCGGATGAGAGCCTGGCGATCCGAAGGAATTCGACTCCGGACCCGGCGACGGCCGCAAGTCCTCTGCTCAAATAGGGACCGCTCTGCACGTTTCCGGACTTGGACGCGTCTAATATAGAGACATGGAGCGTAAACGCAGACAGCAGCAGCGCGGCTTCACCTTGATGGAGCTCCTGATCGTGATCGCGATCATTTTGATCATTCTCACCATCGCGGTGCCCAAGTACAACAACCAAGTGATGGCGGCGCATGAGATGGCGGCCATCCGGCAAATTGGATCCATCCATACGGTGGAGACGCAGTATATGTCGCAGTTCGGCATGTACGCCACCCAACTCGTGCAACTGGGTCCCCCGGCCAGCGGGGCTCCCGGTCCGCAGTCAGCCGATCTCCTGCCGAAGTCGCTCGCGGACGGCAAGGCCAGCGGCTACACCTTTACTGTCACCGCCCGCCCCACCGGATACATGATCACGGCGGTCCCGGACGCCTTCAACAGCACCGGCCGGCGGACGTTCTACTCCGACGAAACGCTGGTGATCCGGGCGAACAATACCGCAGAGCCGGCGACGGCGACCAGTCCCGAAATCAAGTAAACTATTCGGGCATGAACGCCCCGAAGAAAGTGGCCGTGGCCGTGGCCGTGGGCCTGTTGTCGATCCTGGCGACAGTGGCCTGTAACGCGGACAAGAAACTCGCCGCCGCCCAAGAGACTGCCGCGATCCTGCGGATCAAGACCATCCAGCAAGCCGAGACGCAATACTACGCGCAGTTCGGAAAATATGCCGCCAGTCTTAGCCAGCTTCAGGATCTGATTCCCGCCGACCTGGCGTCAGGAAAATCGAACGGCTACGCGCTCTCGCTGACCTCACGCCCGAACGGGTTCGCCGTAACCGCCGCTCCCGAACCCGCCAATCCCTCGTCCGGTAGAACGTTTTACTCCGATGAGACACTGGCCATCCGGGCGGAGAGCGGAGCGAAAGCGGCGGACGCCACCAGCCCGGAAATCAATTGAGTGCGAGCGGGCCTCAAGCCCCCGCGGCGACCCGGCCTGCTAACGTCGCCGCCTGCTCCCGCAGCCAGCTTGCTTCGCGTTTCCGCCGCAGTTGCAAGAGCAGCTCCGCACGATATTCGAGGTTCGCCGCGAGTTCTACATCGCGGCCCGGGCATTTTTCCCACACTTTGCCGGCACGGTCCAGCTCCCGCACGGCGTCGTGGAACCGGCCGGAGAGCTCCTCCACTTGCCCCAGAGTCTCGTAAGCCACGGCCAGCCGGGGCCCGGCTTTCCGCTTGAAAGTCCCGATGCATTCGGTCAGGAGCTCACGGGCTCGGGGATAGTTGCCCCAGCCGATGTACAGCCCCGCCAGACTGAACTGCATGCCGGAGAGTTCCTCGGGGTCGCGGCCGACGGTCCGCTCCTTCATGCTTAGTACCCGCTCATACTCCGCGGCAGCGGCTTCCGTATCGCCGGATTCTTCCAGCACGCCGGCCAATTGATGCAGATCCTGCACCGCGCGCGAATCCTCGGAACCGAACTGGTGCTGATGGAACCGCAGCGACCGGCGCAGGCACCGCTCGGCATCTTCATACGATCCCGCCGCTCGATAAATAGCGCCCAGCTCGCTCAGCACTCGGGCGGTTTCCTCGTGCTCCGCTCCGTAGGCCTGCTCATGCAGTTCGAGACCCTTTTGCAGCGCCGGCAGAGCATCGTCGGACCCGCCGTTCTTGAATCGCGCGATCCCCAACCGGTGCACCCGGCGAGCCATGCGCATCGGATCCGGGTGAGGCATGGAGGTTTCGATGCGGATGCCTTCCTGCGAAGCCTGCTCCGCGGCGGCGAAGTTGCCCTGGGAGGCGAACACGTCGGCAAGGGAGTCGAGGCAAAGAAGGTATCCGGTAGAATCGGAAATCTTGGCCGCGATCTGGATGCCCGCGCGCAGAGTCTGCTCGGCGTGATCCAGCTCGCCATGCTTGCGCTGCGCTTCGGCAAGTTGCAGGCGCAGACGCACGCGCTTGGGAGCGGAGATGTGCTGCTGATCCGCTTCGATAACCGCGAGTTCGAGGTAATGGACCGCTTCCGCAAAGGACCGCGCTTTGAGCAGACGCTCGCCTTCGGCGCGATTCCAATTTCGATCGACGGTCCAGGAGGCGAGACGCGGCGCCCACACGGCGGACCACTGTAATGATTTCAGTAACGACACAGCTACCCAATGGGGGTATCGACATCCTAGGGTGGAGGCTTTAGATCAAACGGGACCTTAGTACCAGTCATATGCTGTCGGGGCAGCAACGGACCTTGACCGGAACCAGCCAAACTCTTTAGAATTGAAGTAGCTCCCCCAGAAAGTTATATGACGCCACGCCATCGGGAAGTACTGCATGAGATCGTGGAAGCGTATATCGCCTCGGGCGAGCCTGTCGCCTCACGCTCCATCGCCCGCCGCTGGCACGCGAGCCTGAGTGCCGCCTCCATCCGCAACGTCATGGCGGATCTGGACGATGAAGGATTCCTCTCCCAGCCGCACACCTCTGCCGGGCGAGTGCCCACCGAAAAAGCTTTCCGGAGTTATGTGGAGTGCCTGAGCCTGCGCAAGCTGGCCTCCGCGGAAATCGACCGTTTGCGCAGCGAGATCGGACGCCTGGACACCGTGGAGCAGCGCGTGGAGCGCACCTCCCGCATGCTGACCGAGATGACCCAGAGCATGGGTATCGCGGCTGCGATTCCGGCTTCGCGGCCCGCGCTCGACCATGTCGAACTGGTGAGCCTGCCCGGCGGGCGGGTGCTCATGGTAGTGATGACGCGCGATCAGCAGGTGAACAATCGCGTGGTGACGCTCGAGGAGCCGTCCACGCCCGAAGAGCTGGCCTCGATTCGCAATTACATTAACCGCAATTTCGCAGGCTGGATGCTCGAGGATGTGCGCCGCGAACTGGCGCAGCGCCTGGATCACGCGGCCGCCACTTACGATGCGATCCTCAAAAAGCTCACCGTGCTGTACTCGAAGGGGCTGCTTGATTTGGGCGGGACACCGGAGGTCCACATCGAGGGCGCGAGCAATCTCTTCGCGGTGGATCTGCACCTGACCAAAGAAAAAATGCGGGAGCTATTCCGCGCGCTCGAAGAGAAAAAGCGCATCCTGGAATTGCTGGACCGCTTCATGGAGCATCCGTCCGGCGAACTCGCGGTGCATGTGGGGCTCGCCGAAGTCCACCCGTCGATGCGCGAGCTTTCGCTCATCGGTGTCCCGGTCATGATGCCGGGCGGCCTCTCTGCTGTGATCGCCGTCCTCGGCCCGATGCGCATGAATTACCGGGGAGTGATTTCCGCCGTGCAGCACATGGGCCACGCCTTTCAGAAAGCGTGAGGGCGCGTAGCCGCCTTAGGCACAAATGATAAAGCTGGAACACTCGAAGCAACGGTTGGAGGTGGTTGATGCCGACCTTTCCGGATCGACCTTCTCCGATGTGAAATTGTCGGGAGCCGCATTCCAGAACGTCAACCTTTCGGGAGTCACCATCGACGACGCGAATCTCTCCGGCCTTCGCGTCACCAACGCCAATCTCCGGGGCGCCTCGATCGCCGACAGCGCTATCGAAGGCATGACGATCTACGGAATCCCGGTCGAAGACCTCCTGGCCGCTTACCGCGCGGCCAGAGAGCGGACGAATGTTACCCTAGAAACGTGAGTGCAGAGAGCGTGAAAGACACTGAATCCAAGGGTTCCCCGGAAGGCGATTCTTCGGCCATAAACGATGCGGGCGCGGTGCTGCCGGAAGTAGTGGCCGACCGCGACCGTCTGGCCGCCGAAAACGCCGAATTGCAGGACCGGCTGCTGCGCGGCCAAGCCGAATTCCAGAACCTGCGGCGCCGCATCGAGAAGGAAAAGGTAGAGTGGCACGAGTACGCCGCCACCGAAGCCGTGCGCTCCCTGCTGCCCATCTTCGACGACTTCGAGCGCGGGCTCAAGGCCGAATCCGCCGACCCCGGCTATGCCAAAGGCATGGAGCTGATCTACCAGCGCCTTTTCGACGCCCTGAAGAAATTGGGCCTGGAGCCGATTGTTTCTGTGGGGCGTCCGTTCGATCCGCACGTGCATCACGCGGTGGAGAAGATGGAGACCGATGAAGCTCCGGCGGATACGGTGCTCGAAGAATACCAGCGCGGATACAATTTCAAGGGCCGGCTGTTGCGCGAGGCGATGGTCAAAGTAGCCGTCGCGAAACCGGAAGCAAATTAACGTGGCCAAGCGGGATTATTACGAAATTCTGGGCGTCGCGCGCAATGCCGACGATTCGGCGCTGAAGAGCGCCTATCGTAAGCTGGCGCTGCAATACCATCCGGACCGCAACCCGGGCGATCACGCAGCGGAAGAAAAATTCAAGGAAGCCGCCGAAGCGTACAGCATCTTGACCGACGGTCAAAAGCGCGCCGCCTATGACCGGTTCGGCCATCAGGGAGTCCCGACCGCGGCGGGGGGAGGGTTCGACCCGAATGCCGGATTCCCCGACTTAAGCGACATCCTCAGCGACGTTTTCGGCTTCGGTGACGTGTTCGGCGGAGGCAACCGCCAGCAGCGCCGCAATCGCGCGCAGCGCGGCGACGATGTCCGCTACGATCTGGAAATTACTTTCGAAGACTCCATGCGCGGCCTCACCGCCGATATTCAGGTTCCTCGCATGGAAGAGTGCGGCCGCTGCAAGGGCAAAGGCGCGGAGCCCGAGGATGGCTTGGTGACTTGTCCCACCTGCCGTGGCCGCGGCGAGGTCATTTATCAACAGGCGTTTCTGTCGGTGCGCCGCAGCTGCTCCCAGTGCGGGGGCCGGGGCCAGATCATCCGCCGGCCTTGCAAGGAGTGCAAAGGCGAAGGCTACCTGCGCCGCGAGCGCAAACTGAAAGTCAACATCCCCGCCGGAGTCGACAACGGTACCCAGCTTCGCTTGTCGCAAGAAGGCCAGCCCGGAGCCAACGGCGGTCCTCCCGGTGATCTCTACGTCGTCCTGCGCGTGGCCGAGCACCCCATCTTCGAGCGCAATGAGTTCGACCTGCATTGCACGGTGCCGATCAACGTGTCGCAGGCGGCTTTGGGAGCACAGATCGATCTGCTGACTTTCGATGGTTTGCAAACGGTGAAGGTTCCGGAGGGCTCGCAGCCGGGCTCCCGCCTGCGCCTCAAAAGTCTGGGAGTCCCCCGCGTAAACGCGAGCGGACGCGGCGACCTGTACATCCACCTGGACGTCAACATTCCGTCCAAACTCACGCGCGACCAGCGCCGGCTGTTCGAGCAGTTGCAGGAGCACCTGCCCACCGAAAACGAGCCCCAGGAGAAGGGTATCTTCGACAAAGTCAAAGATTACTTCCTGTAGACGCGGGGTTTGTCCGGATCGTCCGTCAAAACTATTTACTCTTCCCCGGCGGCGCGACCTTCACGTTGTAGAGCACGTAATCGCCGTCATAGACGGTAGCGGTGATCTGATCTCCCGCTTTCACGGCCTTCAGCACCTCATCCGGCTTGTCGACCGCATATCCCATGGTCATCGCGCCCATCCAGCCTTCGATGGCCTCGTTCGCCACGGTGAGCTTCTTTGTCGCCATGTCAACCTTCTCCACCTTGCCGCGGAACGCGAACGACTTCTTGCCCTTGGGCTGGGCATTCATTACCGGCAGGCACAAGCACAGCAGCAATGCCCCCAGAATCGCCAAGCGGATCTGTCTTAAAGTTCGCATGATGCCTCCCGCTTTATTGTGACGTAACAGGTACGGTTTTGAGGTACTGATCCGCGGCTTCCGCCGCCTTGCGGCCTTCGGCGATGGCCCACACCACCAGCGACTGCCCGCGCCGCACATCGCCCGCCGCGAAGACTCCCGGGATCGACGTTTGATAATCCACTGCTTCCACGTTCCCGCGCTTGTCGAGTTTCAATCCCGACGATTCAAGAATCCCGTTTTTCACGGGTCCGGTGAACCCCATCGCCAGCAGCACCAGGTCCGCGTCGAGCGAGAACTTTGTGCCCGACATCGCTTCGAACTTCGGCGGCGCACCTACGCGCACGGCGTGGAGCTTCTTCACGTTGTCGTCTTTGTCGCCCGTGAAGTGCGTGGTGTTCACAGCCCACTCGCGCTTGCCGCCCTCTTCATGCGAGCTTTCGGCGCGCAGTTGCAGCGGCCACAGCGGCCACGGCGTCAGCGGCGAGCGCTCCACCGGAGGCATGGGCATGATTTCGAACTGCGTCACCGACGCGGCCTTTTGCCGGTGGGAGGTGCCCAGGCAGTCGGCTCCGGTGTCGCCGCCGCCGATGATGATGACGTGCTTGCCGGTCGCGAGAATGGCCTGTGCGGGATCTTCCTTGTCTCCGGCCACGCGATGGTTTTGCTGCGGCAGAAAATCCATCGCATAGTGGATGCCCTTCAGTTCGCGACCCGGGATGTTGAGGTCGCGGGGATGCTCCGCACCCATCGCGAGAATGATGGCACTGAAATCGCGCCGCAGATCGTCCAGTTGCTCGATCGGCATCTTGGTGACGAACTCGACGCCTTCGGCTTCCATCTGCTCCACGCGGCGGTCGATTCCCTTTTTCTCCATCTTGAAATCGGGAATGCCGTAGCGCAGCAGGCCGCCGACGCGGTCCGCTTTTTCGAACACCGTGACTGAGTGTCCGGCGCGCGCCAACTGCTGCGCCGCCGCGAGTCCCGCGGGTCCCGAGCCCACCACCGCCACGCGCTTGCCGGTCTTCTTCAACGCAGGCTCAGGGAGAATCCAGCCCTGATCCCACGCATAGTCAATGACGGAACGCTCGATCGCCTTGATCGATACCGGAGGTTCACTGATCCCCAGCACGCATGCGGCCTCGCAAGGCGCCGGGCAGATGCGACCGGTGAACTCCGGAAAATTATTGGTCGAATGCAGCACGCGGATCGCGTCGCGCCAGCGGCCTTTGAACGCCAGATCATTCCAATCCGGAATGATATTGTTGAGCGGACAACCCGTATGGCAGAACGGAACGCCGCAATCCATGCAGCGCGCGCCCTGCGTCTGCACCTTATCGAGCGGGAAGTCCTGGTAGACTTCGAACCAATCGTTGATCCGCTCGGTGACCGCCCGGCGTTCCGGCGTTTCGCGCTGGTATTCCAGAAAGCCGCTTACTTTACCCATGCTGCAGCACCTCACTCCGCTTCACGCCCAGCACCCGTTTGTACTCGTGCGGGAACACCTTGACGAACTTATAGCGCATGGTGTCGAAATTCTCTAAAATCCAATTCGCCCGCGGACTATCCGTCTCCTCCGCATGCCGCGCGATCCAATATTTCAGATCCTCGATATCTTTCTCTTCGAGCGGATCGAGATCGACGCTGGTGCGGTTGCACTTGGTCTTCGCGAATTCGCCGGTCTCGTCGAGCACGTACGCGAGCCCGCCCGTCATCCCGGCGGCGAAATTCTTGCCGGTATCGTGGATCACGATGACGAGTCCCTTGGTCATGTACTCGCACCCGTGATCGCCAACGCCTTCCACCACCGCCGTCGCGCCGGAGTTTCGCACCGCGAACCGCTCGCCCGCGCGCCCGTTGAAGAACGCCTCGCCGGACGTAGCGCCGTAGAGCACCACATTGCCCACCAGAATATTTTCCTCCGGCAGGAATGAAGAATTGCGCGGCGGATACACGATGATCTTGCCGCCGGAGAGTCCCTTGCCGACGTAGTCGTTGGAGTCGCCTTCCAGTTCCAGCGTCACACCGGGAGAAAGAAACGCTCCAAAGCTCTGCCCCGCGCTGCCCGTGAACCGGAAGTTGACCGTACCCGCGGGCAGGCCCTTCGATCCATGCTTGCGCGCGATCTCGCCCGAAAGCATCGCACCCACCGTGCGATCCACATTGCGGATCGGCAGCACGAACTCCACCGGCGAGCCGTGCTCCAGCGCCGGCTTCGCGTAGTCGATCAGCTTCGCGTCCAGCGCAGCTTCGAGACCGTGATCCTGCGAAATCATGCAGCGCCTTCCCACCCGCGAGGGCGCGTCGGGATGATACAGCAGCTCTGAGAAATCGAGGCCGCGCGCCTTGAAGTGCTCGATGCCCGCGCGCGCCGCGATCATGTCGGACCGCCCGATCATCTCCTCCATCTTCCGGAAACCCATCTTCGCCATGATGGCCCGGAGTTGCTCCGCGATGAAGAAGAAAAAGTTGACGACTTGTTCCGGAGTTCCCGTGAACTTTTTGCGCAACACCGGATCCTGCGTAGCGATGCCTACCGGGCAGGTGTTGAGGTGGCACTTGCGCATCATGATGCAGCCCATCGCGATCAGGGGCATGGTGGAGAAGCCGAACTCCTCGGCGCCCAGCAGTGCCGCGATCGCGACGTCGCGTCCGGTTTGCAGCTTGCCGTCGGTCTGGAGGACCACGCGGCTGCGTAGATCGTTCAACACCAGCACCTGCTGTGCTTCGGCGAGGCCGAGCTCCCACGGAATGCCCGCGTGACGCAGAGAAGTAAGCGGACTCGCGCCCGTGCCGCCGTCATGTCCGCTGATCAGCACCACATCGGCATGCGCCTTCGCGACGCCCGCGGCGACGGTGCCGACCCCGACCTCCGCCACCAGCTTCACTGAAATCCGAGCCTTCGGATTCACGTTCTTCAAGTCGTAAATCAGCTGAGCCAGATCCTCAATCGAGTAAATATCGTGATGCGGCGGCGGCGAAATCAGCGGCACCCCCGCGGTCGAGTGGCGCACGCGAGCGATCACTTCGTCGATCTTGTGCCCCGGCAGCTGGCCGCCCTCGCCGGGCTTGGCGCCCTGCGCGATCTTGATCTGCAAGTCGTCGGCGTTCACCAGGTAATTGGTCGTGACGCCGAAGCGCCCCGATGCGACCTGCTTGATCGAGCTGCGGCGCCAGTCGCCGTTGGGATCCTTCTTGAAGCGCTCTTCGTCTTCCCCGCCCTCACCCGTGTTCGACCGCCCGCCCATGCGATTCATCGCGATCGCCAGCGTCTCGTGCGCTTCCTTGCTGATCGAGCCGAACGACATGGCTCCTGTGGCGAACCGCTTGACAATCTCTTTCGCCGGTTCCACTTCCGCCAGAGGCACGGGCTTGGTGCCCATCTCCTCCGCGGTCTTCAACTCCATCAAGCCGCGCAGCGTGCACAGATGCTTGTTCTGCTTGTCGATCAACTCCGCGTACTCTTCGAACGTCTCGTACCGCTTCTCGCGCACCGCGTGCTGCAGCTTGCTCACCGTCTCGGGATTGATCAGGTGATACTCGCCCTTCACGCGATATTGATAGTCGCCGCCGACGTGCAGCTCTGTTTCCGATTCCGTCGTCGGACTTCCGAACGCGTAAGAGTGCTTCGCCAGCGCCTCGCGAGCCAGCACCTCCAGGCCGATGCCTTCGATCCTCGAAGCCGTGCCCGTGAAGTACTTCTCCACCAACTCGTGATTGAGTCCGATCGCCTCGAACACTTGCGCGCCGCGATAACTCTGCAGCGTGGAAATGCCCATCTTGGAGAAGACCTTCAGCAATCCCTTATTGACGGACTTCTTATAATTCTTGAGCGCCGTCTCAAAGGTGGTCTTGCCGAGCCGACCGCGTTGCGCCATGTCTTCAAGGGTCTCGATGGCCAGGTACGGGTTCACCGCGCTCGCGCCGTAGCCGATCAGCAGGCAGAAGTGCATCACTTCGCGCGGCTCACCAGATTCGATGATCAGCGCGACTTGCGTACGCGTCCGCTCGCGCACCAGATGATTGTGCACCGCGGTCAGCGCCAGAAGACTCGGAATCGGCGCGTAGTTCTTGTCCACGCCGCGATCGGAAAGAATCAGTAGCCGGTACCCGTCGCGAATGGCCAGCGACGCGCGCCGGCACAATCCGTCGAGCGCGTGTTCCAGTTCGGCCTCTCCGCCGTCGGCCTTGAACACCGTCTCAATCGTGGTGGCGAGAAAATCTCCCCAGCTCACGCGCCGCAGCTTTTCGAGATCGCGATTCGTCAGGATCGGATGCGCCAGCTTGAGTGTGTGGCAGTGCTGTGGAGTCTCTTCCAGAATGTTGCGCTCAGACCCGATGTAGCTGGTCAGCGACATCACCAGTTCCTCGCGAATCGGATCGATCGCGGGATTGGTCACCTGCGCGAACAGCTGCTTAAAGTAGTTGAACAGCGGCTGCGGCTGGTCCGACAAACACGCGAGCGGCGTGTCCGTGCCCATGGAGCCGATAGGCTCCTCCCCGCTCGACGCCATCGGCGTCAACAAAATGCGCAAATCCTCTTCCGTATATCCGAACGCCCGCTGCCGCGGCAGAATGGTCTTCGAATCGGTTCCGTACACGCGCGGAGGATCGGGCAGTGCATCCAACGTGATCTGGTTTTGCTCCAGCCATTCCGCGTAAGGCTGCCGGGAGCTCAGGATGTGCTTGATCTCCTCATCCGGGACCAGTCGATGGTTCACCAGATCCACCAGCAGCATCTTGCCTGGCTGCAGCCGGCCCTTGTAGTTGACCTCTTCCGGCTTGATGGGCAGCACGCCGGTTTCGGACGCCATAATCAGCAAGCCGTCTTTGGTCACCAAGTACCGCGCGGGCCGCAGACCGTTGCGATCGAGAGTCGCCCCGAGCCACTTCCCGTCGCAAAAAGCCACCGCGGCGGGACCATCCCACGGCTCCATCAGGGAAGCGTGGTATTCGTAGAACGCTTTCTTCTCCGGCAGCATGGTGGAATCCGCGTCCCACGCTTCCGGAATCAGCATGGCCATCACGTGCGGCAACTCACGGCCACCCAGCGTGAGAAACTCCACCGCACTATCGAGCGAACCCGTGTCGCTCAACCCCGTCCGGATCACCGGCATCACTTTCTCGATGTCGTCGCCGAACAGATCGGTCGCCAGAACGCTCTCTCGCGCGTGCATCCAGTTCACGTTGCCGCGCACCGTGTTGATCTCGCCGTTGTGACACACCATCCGGTACGGATGCGCCAGCGGCCACGTGGGAAACGTGTTCGTCGAGAAGCGCTGGTGCACCATGCACATCGAACTGCGCGTCTCCGGGTCCGACAACTCTTTGTAAAAATCCGAAATCTGCGGAGCCAGCAGCAGCCCTTTGTATACGATCAGACGCGTCGAAAGCGAGGGGACGTAGAAGAAGCCTTTCTCACGGATGTCGCTCTCGGCCACTTCGGTCTCGGACCGCCGCCGCATCACGTACAGCTTGCGCTCCAGCTCATCCTGCGTCATCGCGTGCGCGCCGCGCACGAACACCTGCTCGATATACGGCTGCGTCGCGCGAGCCGTCCGCCCAATCGCATCCCCGTGTACCGGCGTATCGCGCCAGCCCAGGACTTTCAAACCCTCTTCGCGAGCAATCCGCTCCACGATGCCTTCGCAGATCAGCCGCTGCTGCGGTTCCACCGGCAGGAACATCATGCCGACGCCGTACACTCCCGGCTCCGGCAGCGAAAAGCCCAGCCCCGCGCATTCGCGCACAAAAAATTCGTGCGGAATCTGAATCTGGATGCCGGCACCGTCGCCGGTCTCCGGGTCGCAGCCGCAAGCTCCACGATGGGTCAAGTTGACCAGAATCTCGATGCCTTTGCGGATGATGTCGTGGGACCTGTTGCCATTCAGATCGACCACGAACCCCATCCCGCAAGCGTCATGCTCATACTGGGGATCGTAGAGGCCTTGTTTCTGAGGGGGCCCCTGGCTGTTAGGGGGGAATGACATGCTTCAGAATACCTTAAGGCCTAGTATCACGTCAACAGGATTTATCGTCTTGCAATATTAACAACCCTGATATAGACTATTGACTGTGAACTTCGAGAACTTGAAGCTTTTCAGGGACATCGCGCAAACTCACAGCTTCAGTCGTGGCGCTACCGCGAACGGCATCAGCCAAAGCGCCGCCAGCCAGCATGTGCAGGAATTGGAAAGAACCTTAGGTGTCGAGCTATTGGACCGCTCCACGCGCCCCTTGGTGGTGACTCCCGCCGGCCGCCTCTACGTCGAGCTCTGCCGCGATATCCTTCGCCGGAAAGACGATTTCGAGGCCGCCCTGCAGCGCCTCAAGCAGGAAGTGGAAGGCACTCTCCGCGTCGGCTCCATCTACTCCATCGGCCTCAGCGAGATGGTCAGCCTGGAGCGCGAGTTCGCCCGCCGGCAGCCGGAAGCCAAAGTGGAAGTCCAGTATTTGCGTCCCGAGCGCATCTATGAAGCCGTCCTCGGCGGGGAAGTCGACCTGGGACTCATCAGCTACCCGGAAGCCCAGCGCGACATCACCGTGATCCCCTGGCGCCGCGAAGAGATGGTGTTGGCCGTCTCCCCTTCTCACCCCTTGGCTGCCCGCGGCGGAGCGATCGCGCCTCAAGATTTAAATGGCGTCGATTTTATCGCCTTCGATGACGATTTACCCATCCGGCGCCACCTGGACCGCTTCCTCAAGGACCACGGCGTGGAAGTAAATGTCACACTGCATTTCGATAATATTCAAATGATTAAAGAGGCCGTCACGCATAATGTCGGCATCAGCATCATGCCCGCCCGTACGATGAAAGAGGACATCGACCAAGGCCGACTAGCCGCGGTTCGCATCGCCGACGCGACGCTCTTCCGACCGTTGGGCATTATCCATCGAAAGAAGAAGCGCTTTCACCGGGTGGCGCAAGCGTTTTTGGATTTGCTCCGCGAGGAACCCGGCCCCGACAGCGTCGGGCCGGCTTTTTAGGCGCCGGGACCGCTTACCCAGCGCCCACAGGATCATCCCTTACTGCTGATATCCCGAATACATCAACGCGCCGATGCACTGATTATTCGTCGAATTCTGGCACGTGAACGACACCACCAGCGTGCCGTCGCTCACGATGCCGCTGTGCAGGTCCGCACCCGCGTCGAACGTGGTCGTGTTCACCGCCTGATGCATGTAAACCTTGCTGCGGTCCGAGACCAGCAGGAAACCGCCATTCGATACCGGAAAGATTCCCGTCACCGTCGCGTGAACGTCGGTCACCACCACGCCAGCGGGCACGAATAGCTTTGGCTGAGTGGGAATCCCCGTCGAGGTTCCTGGTTGCACCAGGCTAAAACTCACCCCATCCGACACCAGGTTCTGCTTGAAGGAAATCGGCAGAGGAGTGTTCGTGACCACCACGTTCTGACTGTTCGGGAAATTGGTGACCGCCACCGGTGCGGCGATCCCGCCCCCCAGCAGTCCTTGCGCTTGCAGTGTCGCGGGACCGGACCGCTGGCCCATAAATGTCCCCATGGTTCCTAAAAGAACCACTCCGACGAACGCACCTACGAAGTGCTTCCAGGTTCTCATCTGTTTCCTCCTGACCGGGGTTGCCGGTATGGCGGGGAAGATGCGGCGGCAGTCGAAAGTGTTTCGCAGGCGAGTTACGTACTACTCTCCACTGGCCGCCCGTGATCGCGGCGGCGACCACGAATTCGCCGGAGTAGAACAACAACTTCTGTAAAAAAATCCCCGGCCTTTTACAATCTTTTTACGACACTCGCGGTCTCGAAGCGCGGCTCTACTTAGTGAGGTGGAACAATGCATACTCGTGCTTTTCTCAAATTCTTGCCCGTCCTCTTCGTCGTTCTTTGCCTGGGAGCGGGAATCCACTATCTGACGGCTCAACCCCCCGCCGCGCCGGACTGGACTGTGGCGGGCCACGACCTCGCCAACTCGCGAAGCCAGCCCGCCGAGCACATGATCAACACAGCCAACGTCTCATCGCTCGGACTCAAATGGATCTTCACGGGCGGCGGTGGTGACGATATTTCCGCCACGCCCATCGTGACCCCAAGCGGTATCTACGTCCCGGACTGGTCCGGGAAACTCTACGCCGTGAAACCCGATGACGGCAGCATGCTTTGGACCCACAGCATCGCGGATTACGACCATTACGTCGGTGCGATCTCTCGCGTGAGTCCCGCCATCCACAACGGAGCGTTGATCCTGGGCGATCTCCAAAGTTCCAAGCTGCCGCATAACGGCGCGAACGTGGTGGCCGTCGACCGGCAAACCGGAAATCTGCTGTGGATCACACAAGTGGACTCCCATCCAGCGGCCGTCGTGACCGGATCGCCGGCTGTCGCGGGGGACGTCGTTTTTGTCGGCGTCTCCTCCACAGAGGAAAGTCTCGCCACCAATCAGACCTATACCTGTTGCAGCTTTCGCGGAAGTATGGCGGCACTCGACGCAAACACGGGGAAAATCCTGTGGCAAACGTTTACGATGCCGGACAACGGCGGCTTACCTGACGGATACAGCGGTGGGGCGATCTGGCAGCCTCCCGCTATCGATACCGCGAAGGGCGTACTGTATGCCGGCACCGGAAACAATTACGAAGTGCCGGACTCGGTGAAAGCCTGCGTTGCCGCCTCCACGCCGGACCGTCAGCCTTCCTGCTTCGCCGCGAACGATTACTACGACTCCGCGCTCGCCCTCGACATGAAGACGGGCCGCATTCTGTGGAGCAAGCGGCTCCAAGGCACCGATATCTGGACCGTGGCTTGTTCCAGCAATTCGAATCCGATGGCATGCCCGTTCCCGCAGAGCCCGGACTACGATTTGTCCGGCTCCGGACCGAATCTTCTGGCGAACGGTACTATCGTGGGGTTCGGACAGAAGAGCGGCATCTATTGGGCCTTGAAGGCGGACACCGGCGATGTGGCCTGGAGCTCCATTGTAGGGCCCGGGGCGACTCTCGGCGGAATCGAGTGGGGTACCGCCACGGACGGAAAACAGATCTACGTGGCGATCACCAATGGCGAACACAAACCGTATCAGTTGATCGACGGCACTTCCACCACCGGTGGAGCGTGGAGCGCGCTCGATGCTGCGACAGGAAAGCTGGTCTGGCAGACGGCAGATCCCGATCAGGCTTTCGCGCTCGGTGCGGTGAGCGTCGCGAACGGAATCGTCTATGTGCCGTCCTTCTCGGGCAACATGCTTGCGCTGGACGCCAACACGGGCAAGGTCCTGTTTAAGTTCTTTAGTGGAGGTTCGGTGGTCGATGGGCCCTCCATCGTCAACGGGACCGTCTACTGGGGCGCGGGATACCACCATCTGGGCGGTGGCATGCCCAACAGCAAGCTGTTCGCATTCACTGTGACGCGTCCATAGACGGGATCCACATCGACGTGCGAACACCGGGAGGCCGCTCAGGCTCAAAGAGCCGTCCGTGAGCGGTCTCCTCGGGCTCCCTGAACCAAAACTCTCCTCTCCGGGAACATTCTCCCCTCCCTTCGCGTCCTCCTCTATAAGCCGGAACCCGCAACCCCGGCCAGTTGTGCCACACTATATTCAGGTACGGGAGATTATGAAGTACTGGGCTTTCCTTGTCGCGAAACTTGCAGCGGCCGGAGCGGTACTCCTGGGGCTGCGCGTCGGGCTCGTCTTGCTGCTCCCTAAACCGGAGCAGTATCTGGACACTTCTCCGGACCCGTTCGGTCATGACCTGACCTACACCATTTTCATGCTGCTATTCACACTCTTCGCCGTGGGCGTATTCTGGGCCATCGCCTGGGACCAGAAGTATCGCTGCCGCGCCTGCTTGCGGCGGCTGCGGATGCCCGTGCTCACCGGCTCCTGGACCAACGTCCTCTTTGGAGCCCCCCGCACGGAATACATTTGCCCTTACGGCCACGGCACGCTCAAAGTGGCCGAGCTCCAAATCACCGGCCGCCAGCAGCCGGACTGGCAGGCGCACTCAGACGATATCTGGAAAGAACTCGAATCGCTCGAAGAAACAAAGAAGTGATCATTTCGCTCTCACTCCTTAGGACAACGCTTGGCCATTAAGCTCCGCAGTTCTCTGTTCACACGCCTTCTGATGAGCCCCTGGGGGAAAGCGTTCATGCTTTTCCTCATCGTGTGCGGCACTCTGGGCGTCGGCACGTTCACGTATTTCTATGTGAAGTATTCCCGCCTGACGGATCAGAAGATCAAAGAAGGTCCGTTCTCCGGCATGAGCCTGTTGTACGCCGCCCCGCGCCCCATCAACGTGGGCGATGACGCCCGAGCCACCGAAATCGCCACCTATCTACGCCGCTGCCAGTACACCGAATCGAACACCAGCCGCGCCGGATGGTACAAGGTCCGGCCCGATGGCATCGAGATCAACCCGGGCCCCGACGCTTACGATCAGGAAGGCGCCGTGATCAAGATCGAAGGCGGCAAAGTTTCGCAAATCATCTCTCTCGCGGATCACGCCGATCGCACGCAGTACCTGCTGGAGCCCGAGCTCATCACCAACATCTCAGATCGCAAGGAGCGCGAAAAGCGCCGCTACGTCCGGTACGACGACATTCCGCAAGTAATGATCGACGCCGTGCTCTCCGCCGAAGACAAGCACTTCTTTTCGCACCCTGGCGTCGATCCCATCGGCATCATTCGCGCCGCCGTCGTCGATTTGAAGGATCGCAAGGCGAGCCAGGGCGCATCCACGTTAACCATGCAGGTCGCCGGAACGTTGTGGCTGAATCGCGCGGACCGCACCTGGCATCGCAAGCTTCCTGAGCTTTTCATCACGCTCCATCTGGAACGCACGCTCACCAAGAAACAAATCTTCGAATATTACGCCAACGCGATTTACCTCGGGAACCAGGGCAGTTTCAGCATCAACGGCTTCGGCGAAGCGGCGCATGCTTACTTCGGTAAGGATCTTAAGCAAGTCACTACCGGGGAGGCGGCGCTGCTGGCGGGACTCGCGCAGAACTCCTCCATGTGGGATCCGTACCGCCACCCCGAGAGTGCCGCGAAACGCCGCAACATCGTGCTGAACCTAATGCGCGAGAACGGCAAGATCACCCAGCAGGAGTATGACGAAGCCTCTACCGTGCCGGTCAAAGTGACCCGCGGCACCATCGATACCAGCGACGCTCCCTTCTTCGTCGACCTCGTCAACGAACAGCTCCAAGACCAGTTCCACGACGCCGACTTCCACACCGGGGGCGACCGCGTCTACACTACGCTCGATATGGACCTGCAACGGGACGCCGTCGAAGCCGTTAAGGTCGGCATCCAAGAGACCGATCAGCAGTGGAAGCGCCGCTCCAAGAAATACGGCACCGACGAATTCCCGGTAGCGCAAGTCTGCATGGTGGTGCTCGATACGCAAACCGGCGAACTCAAAGCGTTGGTCGGAGGCCGCAGCTACGGCGTCAGCCAACTTGATCGCTGTCTCGCCAAGCGCCAGCCGGCGTCGTCCTTCAAGCCCTTCGTCTACGTCACCGCGATGGCCACCGGCGTCGAGAATAACGGCGGACCGGTCCTCACCCCCGCCACCACGGTCGTCGACGAAGAAACCACGTTCTACAACGGCGACCAGCCGCCTTGGACCCCCGCCGACTTCAAGAACGAATACCGCAACGCGCCCGTAACTCTGCGTGAAGCGCTCGCGCATTCGATGAACGTCCCCGCGGTCAAAGTCGCGGAGATGGTCGGCTACGACAAGGTCGCCGCCACCGCGCGCGCCGTGGGACTCAACGGCGACATCAAGCCGACCCCGGCCATCGCGCTCGGCTCCTACGTCGTCACGCCGCTCGAGATTGCCAGCGCCTACACCGTCTTCCCCAACGGCGGCCAGCTTCTGCAATCCAGCTTCATCAAGAGCGTCCGCGACCGCGATTCGCACACCATTTTCCAGAGCCAGCTCCAGCGCCACCAGGCTATCGACCCGCGCGCGGCATTCCTGGTCGAGAACATGATGGAAGAAGTCATCCGCTCCGGTACCGCCGCCTCCGTACGCAGCAAGGGCTTCACCCTGCCCGCGGCCGGCAAAACCGGAACCGAGCGCGACGGCTGGTTCGCCGGCTTCACCTCCAGACTGATCTGCATCGTATGGGTCGGCTTCGACGATTACCGGGACTTCAAACTCGAAGGCGCCCATAGCGCCCTCCCGATCTGGGTCGAGTTCATGAAGCGCGCCCACCAACATCGCGAGTACCGCAACGTCCACACCTTCGATCCGCCCGACGGCATCGTCACCGTCGAAATCGATAGCGACACCGGCGAGCGCGCCACCCGCGCCTGCCCCAATGTCCGCGACGAATACTTCATTGCTGGAACCGAGCCCGTGCAAGTCTGCCACATCCACGGCAACGGGCGCACCCAGGTAGCCTCGTGGGAGCCGACCCAGCCTCCCACCGGTGAGCCCCCGACAGAAGGCGGCTCCGTCGTCGCCGCTCGACGGCCCTCGGAACCGAAGCCCGCGCGCAGTATCCCGGTCACGCCCGCGCAGCCCGGGCAGCAGCAGCCCGCCGCCAAGAAGGGATTCCTCGGCTGGCTCGGCGGCCTGTTTAAATAATCGCTACTTCAGGAATTCGATCTTCCCCTTCGTCCCACCCGCTGTCCGTAGCAGCAGGAACTTCTGCGTGGCCCGATCCATCACCAGAATGTTCGCGTTCCGCATCGCGGACGCCGCCGCGACGCCCCAATCCTTTCCCAACCGCCCCGCGACGCTGCTGTCCACAATCAACACATCCGCCTCCCTACACCCCGCCGCCAGGGTCGAGCCGTCCGCATCGAAGACCCACACCGCATGCCCGATGTAGCACAGCCCGATCAGAATCCCGAAGAACGGCAACACCCGCCCGATTTCCGCCACGTCGAGCTTCTTCGCTTCCCGCGCGAAGCTCGTATCCGCGATCACCGCGACATTGCGAATCGCTCCCCGCGGTATCATCGCCTCCACTGACTTAACCGCCGCCTCTGGCACGGACCCCGCCGGCGGAGCCGGATAAAGCAACACGTGCAAATCCCGCACGATCGCGATCGCCCGTTCGCTCGCCGCTTCCTTCCGGGCTTTCGCGAACGCCAAGTCCCTCGCCGCCGGGGCCGTTTCGTCCCGCGGATGCGACGCCCCCTTCTGATCCACCCAGTCCGAGAAATCCGCCTTGCTCGACAAGCTGATCGCCAGCCGGTTCGCCCCCACCAGTTTCAGCACGCTCTGCGCCGCCGCGGGCAACTCCGTCGCGGGCCCCGGCTCGCGATAGTAATACACCATCGCGCCGCGAGCCTTTGCCGCCTGAAACGCCACATCCACCTCATCCAGCGTCGCCGCCGCCCCGTCCACCAGAATCGCGCCCGACCCCAGCACGCTCACTCTCACCGCGTCTTGACTCATTCCCCTAGCATCGGCGATTCCACGCTGCCCCCTTAGGGCTTCTACCCGATCTCCCCTCTCGGTGCAAAATGTTAAAATAGGCGATAATGAGAGGAATTGTTGTATGAATTTCCCTTCTCTGCTGCTGCTGACGGGTCTGGCGTTCCCTGCTCTGGCTTTCCAAGCCGCGCCGGCGCAACCGAACATCACGCCAGAGCTCCGCGGAGACATCATGATGGCGCGCAAGATGTACCGCGAGGCCATCGACTTCTATAAACCCGGCGCAGAGAAGTCCTCCATTCTGGCCAATAAGACCGGCATCGCCTACCAGCAGCTGCTGGAATACCCCAGCGCGCGAAAATACTACGAGAAGGCCATCAAGCTGGACCCCAAGTACGCCGAGGCCGTGAACAACCTGGGAACCGTCTACTACGCTCAGAAATCGTTCCGCCGCGCGGTGGAGCAGTATCGCAAAGCCCTGCGCCTCGCGCCGCAATCCGCCTCGTTCATGAGCAATCTGGGCACGGTCTACTTCGCGCGCAAGAATTACAAGGGAGCCTCGCAGCTTTACCAGGAGGCGCTCGCCCTCGATCCCGATATTTTCGAACATCACAACACCGTCGGCACCACTCTCCAGAACCGCAGCGTGGAAGAAACCGCCAAGATGCACTACTTCGTCGCGAAAACCTATGCGAAGGCCGGCTCCAACGATCGCGCCTTACAGTACATCCGCAAAGCGCTCGAAGAAGGTTTCACGGACCGCGAGAAATTCGTCAAGGAACCCGAGTTTGCCGCCTTGCAAGAGAACCCGGAGTTCAAGATCCTGATGGCGTCGGAGCAAAAAGTCCTCTGAAGAAACGATTCCTTTTCCTCTGCCTGGCCGCCCTGGCCGCCTGCTCCCGCACCGCCGCGCCCGGAGGCCCGGATCGCCTGGCCTTTCTCCGCTTCGACGACCTCACAGGGGAGCAAGCCCTCGCCTGGGTCGCCGACGCCGCACCCGGCATGCTGGTGCGCCAGTTGAGCGGCGCCGCCCGCACTCTCACCCTTTCGCCCAGCAGCCTCAGTGACGCCTACCTCCAACACGCCACGCGCCTGGTTCACGGCTACTTCGAAATGCGCGCGGGCAAACTCCATTTCGAAGTCCAGGTGGAAGACGCGGTCCGCCATAAGATGCTCCAGGTCGTGGCCGCCGATGGAGACCTGGTCGCCGCCATGCGCACCGTGGCCACCGCGCTTGCGCCCGGAGCCGGCACTTTCGCCACCAACAACGACAACGCGATCGCCGCCTGGTCTAAAGGCGATTTCGCCGAAGCCGTCAAGATCGATCCGAACTTCGGCCCCGCCTGGGTGGCGTGGTCCGAGCAGCTCGCACGGTCCGGCAATGCCCTCGAAGCCCTCGCCACGGCCCAGCGCGGTCTCGCGCAGGAGGGTCTCAAATCCCCCTCGGACCGCGCGCAGCTCCAGGTCCTCGCCGCTGGTCTTCAGAACGACCCCGCGGCCCGCCTCGCGGGACTCCATCGACTTGCGCAGCTGCTGCCCGCCGACCCCGCGATCCATCGTTCCGTCGCAGATGCCGAAATGCAGGCGCGTCACTTCGCGCAAGCCGCCGCCGCTTATAAAGCCGCCGTCGAAGCCGACCCCAGTGATTCCGCCTTCCTCAACCTGCTCGGCTATGCGCAGGCCTTTGCCGGAGATATGGACGGCGCCCGCAGGAGCTTCGAGGCCTATGGCCGCATGCCCGATCAAGGGATCAACGCGCTCGATTCTCTCGGCGAAGCTTTGTTCATGAACGGAAAATTCCAGGAAGCGGCACAGCAGTTCCTGGAAGCTCACGCCAAGAATCCTGCGTTCCTCGGTGGGGAAACATTATGGAAGGCGGCGCACGCCCGCTGGCTCGGCGGAGACCTCCCGGCAGCCGACACGCTGGCCAAGGACTTCTTCGACCAGCGCGCAAAAATGCACGATCCGCTGCTGGATTGGCACCGCGCCAACTGGCTCTACGAGACCGGCCGCCGCGACGAGGCGGTGGCCGTGTTGACCAACGCCGCCCCCTTGCCCGGAGATCTCGCGCACAAGCAACTCGCCGTGTGGGCCGACCCGCAATCCGTCCCCCGGGACCTGATCGCACTCAAGCGAGCCTACGAAACCACCGCGCCCACCGACGACGGCGTCGTCCGCACCTTCTACGCAGCCGCTCTGCTCCAAGCCGGCCAGCGCGAAGAAGCCGACAAGCTGGTGGCTCTCTGGCCACTGCCCAAATCACAGGACGCCCTGCAAGCCCTGATGTACCCGGCGTTCCAGGCAGTGCGCAAAGCTACCGCGCCCCCCCACTGATACGGACACCCAGCGCTCTCCTGTTACACTCCTAATATATGGACTCCCGCCGGAATTTTATCGGCAAAGTCGCCACCGGACTCGCGGGAACGCTCGCCGCAGGCCCCGCCGAAGTGCTGGGCGCTGCCGACCGCATCCGGGTCGGCGTCATCGGCGCAGGCGACCGCGGCATGGAACTTATCCCCCAAATCCGCGCCTGCAGCAACACTGAAATCGCCGCCATTGCCGACATCGACTCGCGCCGCCGCGACCGCGCTCAGGGCACCGTCCCTACCGCGCAAGTTCACTCCGATTACCGCCGCCTCCTCGAGGACCGCAACATCGATGCCGTCGTCATCGCCACGCCTCCTCACTTGCACGCCTCGCAATTCGTGGATTCGCTGGAAGCCGGCAAGCATGTCTATCTCGAAAAGATCATGGCGTTCTCCGCCGATCACGCCAAGCGTATGCGCGCCGCCCACGTGAAACAGGGCAACAAACGCACCGTGCAGATCGGCCACCAGGCCACTTCCTTCGGCCACATGAGCGATGTGCGCCAGTTCCTCAACGATCCGGAGCGCATGGGCAAAATCACCGCCATCGCCATGCAGATGCATCGGAACACGCCGTTCAACAAGCCGCAATGGGCCCGCCCCGCGCTGCTCACGGCGGATCTGAACGCGCAAACGGTCGACTGGCAACAGTTCGCCGCAGACGCCGGCAAGCCCTTCGACGCGCAGCGTCTGGTGCATTGGCGCTATTACTGGGAAACCTCCGGCGGAAACGTTTTCGAAGGCATGAGCCAGCAGCTCGCTTTCTGGTACAAAGCCCTGCGCCTCCAAATCCCGCGCTCCGCCGCCATGGAAGGCGGAATTTATCTTTGGAAGGACGGCCGCGAAGTGCCGGATACCATGAACGTCACCTTGCAGCAGCCCGAAGAGATTCAAGTGAGTTGGGTGTCGGGCTTCGGCAACAATCAGCTGGGCGTCGGCGAGGATGTGCTCGGCACGCACGGCACCATCACTCGCGGCAGTCAGGTACGCTATCTTCCGCAAAAGATTAACCGCGCCTCCGCGCCGGAAGTGACCGGCCGGGCCGCGCATGTGCCACACGCGCACATGGAAAATTTCTTCGATTCCATTCGGTCCGGCAAGGAACCCAACTGCCCGTTCGATCTCGGCTATCGTGTCTCCATCGCTTGCCGCATGGCCGTCGATAGTTATCGCCTGGGCCGGCCCTTGCGTTGGGACCCGGCGCGCGAAGAGATCGTCTAGCTCCCTCACAGCCACCCCCATGGACTTCGCCTTCACCGAAGAGCATCGCCAGCTTCGCAGCAGCATCCGCGAATTTTGCGAGGCGGAAATTCGCCCGCACATCATGGAATGGGACGAATCGCAGCATTTCCCGGTGGACGTTTTCCGTAAGCTGGGCAAGCTCGGCATGCTGGGCGCGGTGTTTCCGGAAGAGTACGGCGGCTCAGGCTACAGCTACGTCGACTACGCGATTTTGATGGAAGAGCTCGCGCGAGTGGATCCGTCCATCGCGCTGAGCGCCGCCGCGCACATTTCGCTCTGCATGAATCACATTTACATCGCAGGCAATGCGGAGCAGAAACAACGCTATCTGCCGAAGCTAGCCTCCGGCGAATGGATCGGTTCCTGGTCTCTCACCGAACCCGAAGCGGGCTCCGACGCCGGACAAGCCCGAACAAAGGCGGTCCGCGAGGGCGCCGATTGGATTCTGAACGGCGTAAAAACTTTCACCACCAACGTCCACGTGGCCGACGTCGGAGTCATCATGGCCGTGACCGATCGCTCAGCTTCTTCTCACGGCATCTCCGCCTTCATCGTAGAAACCGGAACGCCCGGCCACGCGTTCGGCCGTAAAGAAAACAAGCTCGGTATGCGCTGCTCGCCCACCGGAGAAGTGATTCTCTCCCACTGCCGCGTGCCGAATTCGCAGCTGTGCGGCAATCCCGGCGAAGGCTTCATCGACAGCCTCCGCATCCTGGACGGAGGCCGCATCTCCATCGCTGCCCTCTCTGTCGGGGTGGCCCAGGGCGCCTACGAAGCGGCCTTGAAGTACTCGAAGCAGCGCAAGCAGTTCAGCCGCTTCATCTCGGAGTTCCAAGCCATCCAGCACAAGCTTGCCGACATGGCGACCGAGATCGAAGCCTCCCGCCTGCTCACTCTCCGCGCCGCGTCGTACAAAGATGCGGGCCTTAGCGTGAACAAAGAATCGTCCATGGCAAAGCTTTTCGCCAGCGAAACTGCCGTCCGAGTCTCCAATGAGGCAGTGCAAATCCACGGCGGCTACGGCTTCACCAAGGACTATCCCGTCGAAAAGTTCTACCGCGACTCCAAACTCTGCACCATCGGCGAAGGCACCAGCGAAATCCAACGCCTGGTCATCGCACGCCAGCTTCTGAAAAGCAGCTAGACTCCGTGACGGAAATCGCTCAAAAGATCTCACAGCGCGACACCCGCGCCGTAGCCCGAGCCGCGACTTGGATTGAAAATCGCCGCCCGGAGGCCGAGCCTCTCCTAGAGGAACTATTCCCCCAAACCGGCCGGGCCCTCATTCTCGGCGTCACCGGCCCGCCCGGCGCGGGCAAGAGCACTCTGGTCGACCAATTGATCCGCGCTCTTCGCGCCCAAAACAAAACTGTAGGAATTGTTGCGGTGGATCCCACCAGCCCTTACACCGGCGGCGCGATTCTGGGCGATCGCATCCGCATGCTGCACCATCACGCCGACCCCGGCGTCTTCATCCGCAGCATGGCGACCCGCGGCTGGCTCGGGGGCTTGGCGCGCACGACATTTGAAATGACTCTGCTGCTCGATGCCGCCGGCTTCGACGCCGTCATCGTGGAAACCGTAGGAGTCGGCCAGGACGAAGTTGAAATCGCCCGGTTGGCCGGCGTCACGATGGTCGTTCTGGTCCCCGGAATGGGCGACGATGTTCAGACGCTCAAAGCGGGTATCATGGAGATCGCCGACGTGTTCGTCATCAACAAATCCGATTTGCCGGGGGCGGAAAAATTGCAGCGCGAACTCGCCGCGGCATTTCATGACGTTAAAATCGTGAGCACCATCGCGAGCGAGGGCAAGGGAATTCGCGAAACTCTTGACGCCGCGGAGGAAATTCGTTCACGAAGAGACGTGACTCACCACACGGCGGAAATCTGGAGCGCGCGGCTGCGCGAAATGCTTCGCGACCGTTTGCTCGATCGCATTCCCGCGGAAGAGTTTAGCGTGGCGGGCGTCGAAGTCGCCGAGCGGCGCCGCGATCCCTATACGATCCTTCATGACTGGCTCAAAAAATACTGAAGTTTCGATCGATCATCTGGGTATCGCGGTCAAGTCGATCGACAACGCCTTGCGTTTCTATGAGATGCAGCTTTCACTCCAAAGTGTTTCACGTGAAACACTCGATACGGAGAAGGTCCACGTGGCGATGTTGCCTCTGGAGGGTTCGCGGATCGAATTGCTGGAGCCAACGGAACCGGACTCGCCGGTGGGGCGATTTCTGGACAAGCGCGGCGAAGGATTGCATCACGTGGCATTGAAAGTCCCCGACCTGAACGCGGCTGTAGAGAAGCTGCGAGCCTCCGGAGCGCGGCTTTTGAACGAGCCGCGCGCGGGTGCGGGCGGACATCTTTACGTTTTTGTGCACCCATCGTCGACCGGTGGAGTGCTTTTGGAATTGATTCAATCATGAAACCAACCATCGGAATTATTGGCGGCAGCGGGTTGTACTCGATGCCTGGCTTTGAGCAACATGAGGAGCGGCGCTTAGAGACGCCGTGGGGCGAGCCTTCGGACGCTTACATCGTCGGACAACTGGCGGGCAAAGAGGTCGCGTTTCTCGCGCGGCATGGACGCGGGCATCGGATCTCACCTTCGGAACTAAATTTTCGCGCAAACATTTGGGGCATGAAATGTTTGGGCGTAGAAAGAATCATTTCGCTGAGCGCGGTGGGGTCGTTGAAGGAAGAGCACAAGCCCCTCGATTTTGTGATTCCGGATCAGTTTGTCGACCGCACGCGCGGACGCGTTTCGACCTTCTTCGGTGAAGGCATGGTGGCGCATGTGAGTTTCGCGCATCCGATCTGTCCGCAGTTGGCCGAAGTCGCGCATGCGGCTGCGGCGGAAGCGGGCGTGAACGCGAAGAAGGGTGGCACGTACCTCTGCATGGAGGGTCCCGCGTTTTCCACAGTAGCGGAATCGAATCTGTACCGAAGTTGGGGCATGGACGTCATCGGCATGACCAATCTGCAAGAGGCCAAGCTCGCTCGCGAGGCCGAGATTTGTTACGTGACGGTGGCGATGGTGACCGATTACGATTGCTGGCATCCGGATCATGAAGCGGTGACGGTGAACGATATCATCGCCAATTTAACTCGGAACGCCGAGAACGCTTGCAACCTGGTGACCGCCGCGGTGAAGGCGATGCCCGCGGAACACACGTGCAAGTGCACATCCGCGCTGGCGCACGCGCTGATCACGGATCGCAAGACCATCCCCGAGGCCACGCGCAAAAAGCTGGAGCTGCTGGTTGGAAAATACCTGTAACGAGCTGCTGGACTGCTGTCTGCGCGGGGAGCGGTGGAGCGATGAATTGCTCGACCGCGCGCTCGCGGTGGATGACGGGCGGGCTCTGTTGTCGATTGTGGTGGAGCGGCTCGGAGACTTGTTCGAGCCGCGCTTGGTCGATGTTTACTCGGAATTGTTTCTCCAGGTGATCCGCAAGGTGCGACCGGATTTGCTGCCGCGCGCGCGGCGGTTCAGGGGAGGCGCCGTTCCGCCGGTCTACGTGGCGCGAGTTTATGTGCTTTCGCGAGTCACGCTGGGCGCGGATGTGGCAGTGACCAGCGTATTGCTCGACGCGGCCAAACGCCGGTATCCGGATTCAGAGATTGTATTCGTGGCGCCTTGGAAGAATTTTGAGTTGTTCGAAGGCGATCCCCGGGTGACGCACTTCCCTGCCCCGTACCCACGATCGAGTTCGCTGCGGGACCGGCTGGAGGCTTCGGCTTCACTCGATCTCACCCGAGGGATCGTGATCGATCCGGATTCGCGGCTGACGCAGTTGGGGCTGCTGAGGGTCTGCGACGACGCGGACTATTTTTTCTTCGACAGCCGTGGATATGGAGGCGAGGGGTCGGAGCGTCTGCCGGATTTGGCGGCTCGGTGGGCTCAGGAGACTTTTGGAGTCGAAGGCGCGCGGCCTTATGTTGCGCCGAAACCGGTGACGGAGGCGGCGGTGGAGATCACGGTGAGTTTAGGAGTCGGGGAGAACTTCGCCAAAAGGATCGACGGTGAGTTTGAGCGGAATCTGTTAAAGATGCTCGCGGAGACGGGCGCTTCCTTGTTGGTAGATCTGGGCGGGTCGGAGGAGGAGCGCCAGAGAGTGCTCGCGGCGCTGCCCAAGGGCGCGAGTACGCATGACGGGGCTTTTGCTCCTTTTGCGGCGCAGATTGCAGGGAGCAAATTGTTCGTCGGCTACGATTCGGCGGGGGGGCATGTCGCTTCGGCTTGCGGGGTTCCGGTGATCAGCATCGCGAAGGGGTTTGTGAGCGAGCGAATGGCGGCTCGGTGGCGTACCTTGGGGAAAGTGATTCCCGGAGACAAGCCCGATGTTCTTGAAGCGGTGCGCGATGCACTTACATGTACATTCCGCCGTTGACGTTCAGGACTTGGCCGGTGATGTAGTTGGCGTCGTCGCTGGCTAGGAAACGGACGGCGGCCGCTACGTCTTCGGCTTTTCCGAAACGCTTGAGCGGAATGTGGCCTAACATGTTGTCCTTGAGTTCCTGCGAGAGACCCGCGGTCATGTCGGTGTCGATGAAGCCGGGGGCTACAGCGTTTACGGTGATGTTGCGGCTCGCCATTTCTTGGGCGAGCGATTTCGTAAGACCGATCAAGCCGGCTTTGGACGCCACGTAATTGGCCTGGCCGGGATTGCCGGCTTCGGCGACAACAGAAGAAATGTTGATGATGCGGCCCCAGCGCTCCTTCATCATGCCGTGAAGCACTTGCTGCATGGCTAAGAAGGCTCCGGTCAGGTTGGTGTTAAGGACCAAGTCCCAGTCATCCTTCTTCATACGGAGGGCGAGGCCGTCTTTTGTGATGGCTCCGTTGTTGACCAGGATGTCGATGCGGCCGAAATCTTTGGCGGCGGTCGCGATGGCTTGCTTGATCGAGTCGGCGTTGCTGAGGTCCAGCGCCACGACGAAGGCTTCCCCCCCGGCGACGCGGATTTCCGCGGCCAGCTCTTCCAGTTTCGCCAAGTCGCGGGCGGCCAGCGCCACTCTTGCTCCGGCCTTTGACAACTCCAAGGCGCACGCTCGTCCGATGCCTCGGCTCGCGCCGGTAACAAATGCTGTCTTGTTTGTCATACGATTAATGATAGTCCCCTGCATGGCCCACGACGACTTGCGCGACTTCGTACGCGCCCTTGAAAAGCGCGGCGAACTGAAGCGCATTCCCTTCGAAGTAGACCCGTATCTAGAGATCACTGAATTCGCCGACCGCAGTGTGAAGACGGGCGGCCCAGCGCTGCTGTTTGAGAAGCCGAAGGGGTCGAACGTTCCTCTCCTGATCAATGCATTCGCGAGCATGGAGCGGATGCAGATTGCGCTCGATGCCACGCCGGAGGAAGTGGCGGGGCGCATCGCGGAGTTGATCGAGATGCGCAAGCCCGAGGGGTTGATGGGCAAGCTGAAGATGCTGCCCAAGCTGGCGGATCTGGCATCGGCGTTCCCGAAGACGGTTTCGGGCGGCCCCTGCAAGGACGTGATTCGCCGCGATAATTTTTCGCTGGACGAGTTTCCCATTCTGCATTGCTGGCCGCAGGACGGCGGGCGTTTCATTACTTTGCCGATGGTGTTCTCGCGCAATCCGGACACGGGGAAGCGCAACTGCGGGTGTTATCGGATGCAGGTGTTCGACGGGCGCACCACCGGCATGCACTGGCAGACGCACAAGCAGGGCGCGGAGCATTACCGGCGACTGCGCAAAGCGGGCGGCGTGAAGCGGATGGACATCGCGGTGGCGCTGGGGGCCGATCCGGCGACGATGTATTCGGCGATTTTGCCGCTGCCTCCGGATCTGGATGAGATGATGATCGCGGGGTTTCTGCGCGGGAAACCCGTGGAGATGGTGAAGTGCGAGACTTCCGATCTGGATGTTCCAGCGAATTCGGAGATTGTGCTCGAAGGGTACGTCGAGCTCGGGGAGTTGCGGCGCGAGGGGCCGTTTGGGGATCACACAGGATTTTATTCGCTGGAAGACGATTATCCGGTGTTCCACATTGAGTGCATCACGCATCGGAAGAATCCGCTGTACGCGACGACGATTGTGGGGCCTCCGCCTATGGAAGACTTCTACATGGGGAAGGCGATCGAGCGGATTTTCCTGCCGCTGATGCGGCTTCAGCTTCCGGAGATTCGCGACGTGGCGATGCCGGCGGAGGGGATTTTTCACAACCTGATTCTGGTGTCGATTCGCAAGTCGTATGCGGGGCACGCCCGGAAGGTGATGCACGCGATTTGGGGGCTGGGGCAGGCGATGTTCTCGAAGGTGATCGTGGTCGTCGATGAGGACGTCGATGTGCAGAACTTCAGTGAGGTAGCTTGGAAGGCTCTGAATAATATCGATCCGGAACGCGATATTCAGTTCGTGATGGGGCCGGTGGATTCGCTGGACCATTCGAGCCGGCTGGCGAATTATGGCTCGAAGATGGGCGTGGATGCTACAAAGAAGTGGCCGGAAGAGGGGTTTACGCGGCCTTGGCCCGATGTGATCACTATGCCCAAAGACGTTCAAGCGCGCGTGGATGCACTGTGGAAAAAAGCAGGGCTCGAAAGCCGAAACGCGCGCTGACGCGATTCCGTCCCATAAGTGTGCGTCTTCTTTTTGGAGGATTGGTGTGCTTGTGCCTGTTGGCACAGGAGCCTATCCGCACTAACGTTCCTTTAGTGCTGGTGCCGGTTACAGTTACCGACAGCAAAGGCAAGACGATCGACGGGCTTCAGGCGGAGGATTTCGTCCTGAAGGACGACGATGTCCCGCAGAAGCAGATCCGGCTGGACACTTCCGATACGGTGCTGGCGCCGGTGGCGCTGGTGGTAGCGATTCAAGCGAGTGGAATTTCGCAGCCGGCGCTGGAGAAGATCCACAAAGTGGGGAGCTTGATGCAACCGCTGGTGGGCGGCGAGCGGAGCCAGGCTGCCATTTTGGCATATGACGAAGAGGTTCGTACACTGCAGGATTTTACTCGGGATGGAGACAAGATCACGGGGGCTTTCGCGACGGTGCAGGCTCGCACGATTAAAAATGGTGTGCTGATCGATGCGGTGGCGCAGGGGATTCAAATGCTCTCGACGCGCGGGGAGAATTCGCGGCGGATTTTGGTGACGCTGGGCGAGTCACGCGATCGCGGGAGCAAGAGCAAGATCGACAAGACGCTGGAGGCGGCGCAGAGGGCGGGCGTGACGATTTATCCGATCACGTATTCGGCGCAGAAGACGGCGTGGACGGCGAAGCCGCAGGATAATCCGCCGCTGCCGATGGGTCCGGATTATGTGGGCGTGTTCGTGGAGTTGGGGCGGATGGGGACGGCGAACCAGGCGGACTTGATGGCGAAGCAGACGGGCGGGCAACATTTGTCGTTTACCCGGCTGCAAGGGTTGGAAGATGCGCTGGGGCGGTTGGGAAATGAGATCCACAGTCAGTATCTGCTGAGCTTCGTGCCGGGGGAATCGAAGAACAGCGGATATCACAAGCTGACCGTGGAAGTGCGCGAGCACAAGGGCGCGATTGTGCGGGCGCGGCCGGGTTACTGGCCGTAGAAGAAGCTGACCAGAGCGGGCCGCGCGCCTTCACCGGGGATCCAGGCGATCAGAACGCCTAGGATGATCATGAGTCCGGCGAATTCGGCGAAAGCGAGCTGGTCGGGCGCGGGGGCGTGGTCCTTTTTCCAGAAGATGCGGTAGGCGGCTCCTGCGAGCAGGAGCAGGAAGAGTCCGCTGCCGGTGAACCACCACAGGACGGCGGCTAGTCCGAACCACAAGAGGCGCTGCTGATAATCGAGGGCTCGGAAGGCGCGGCCGCCGTCGAGGCTCCAGACGGGGGTCAGGTTGAAGAGATTGATATAGGCCGTGGCGTGGGCTACGGCAGTCCAGACTCCGCCGCCCAGGGCGAAGGCGACGAGGACGGTGAAGATGGCGGCTCCGGTACCCCAGAGCGGGCCGGCGAGGCCGATACGAGCGTCCTGGTGGACGTCCGAGGGGGAGTCATAGAGGCTGATGAAGGCTCCGAAGCCAGGGATGAACATGGGGGCGCTGGCTCGCATGCCGTAGTGGCGGAGCATCCAGACGTGGCCCATCTCATGGACGTAGATGCCGAGGACGAAACCGAGGGCGAAGCGCCAGCCGTAGAGGCTCCAGTAGACGCCCATGAAGGCGAGCATCGAGAGGATGGTCTTGAGCTGGCCTAACCCGAGCAGCAGAAATTTGGCTTTAGACAGGAGGACGGCTACGGCACCGGCGGGGCCGAGGCGGCTGGCCCACTTGGAGCCGGATGGGGCGGGTCGCGGGGCGCCGGGCGGTTGCGGATCGACCGGGAAGCCCAGAGAAGAGACTCGGTCTCGGATGGATTTGGCTTGGGCGGATTCGGGGGGCAGCAGCGCGAGGGCTTGACGCCAGAGGGCGGCGGCTCCGGCTCGGTTATTGGCCGTTTCGAGTTCGCGGGCTCGCTGGGCGAGGTCTTCTAGTGCGGCGGCGTGGACCAGTTGGTGACACGAGGGGCAGCTTAGCGCGAGCGGGGCTAGAGGAGTGCCGCAGTTGTCGCAGAAGCGCGGGGTGTCGGGCTGCGGGGAACTAGACAACGCTGGGTCCTGGGGTCGGACCGAAGGGTCCGGTGAGGGGCAGGAATCGTCGGGGGGCGGTGAGTCGCCAAGCTTGAAGGAGTCCGACGCCGAGGATGATGATGCCGAGGATGCCGCTCGCGGGGTTCTGCAGGTTCAGCAGCGGCGAGGCAAGCGAGTAGCCGATGACGGTGGGCAGAGCCGAGGCGATGTGCGCGACCGGAACTTCTCGCAAGATGAGCGGGACATAGCTGAGAGTGATCGACAGGTACGTGAGGACGACGGCCATGATTTGGAGCGGGCGGGCTCCGGCGTTGTTGGCTCCGATGCGGATGGCTCGGCCGACGAGGTAGCCGACGCCGATGGCGATAATTCCGATCTCGGCTCCGTGGAGCATGAACGTGATGAGGGCGTAGGCGGCGGAGCAGGCTAGGGCGGCGGCGGCTCCGAAGAGCAGCGGTCGGGAGAGGGGCGGCGCGGCGGGCGCGGTGGATTGGGCGGCCCGGATGTGGGCGGAGCAGGAGTCGCAGATTTCGCGGCCCCCGTATTGGTAATAAGTGCCGTCGATGCGGGTTTTGCAGCCGGCGCAGAGCGGGCGGGGGTCGGCGAATTCGGCTTTTTGGAATTGGAGAGTGTCCATGAGTGCTACGTTTTAAGCGACCGCTGCAAAAGCTCCGCTGCCGTGACCGCGCTCAGCATCGACATGAGCTCAAGCAGGTCGGGAACTTCGGGGGCGTAAATGGTGTGGATCGTAGAGGCAAGAGCCCATGTGACAACGTAGGGTTGGGGAGAAGAACCGCCCCAGACCTCAATCGTTTGCGACCACGTGGGGCCAAGACTGGAGACCCGTTCAAAACCTTTGGCGGCAAGATGGTCACTGATCTCTGTATCCGCGGGCCGGTCGCTCAGCGGAGCGTCGCTGGCGGCTGGCTCCCAGACACGGCCCCGCTTGAACACGTAGTCAGGCATGAAGGGAATCTTAGCAAATGCCGGAAAGCCGCAGCCGGGCCGAAGCCCGGCTGGAGGCGGAGGGCCCGGCGTTACTCGAAGATGTAGAGCGGCATTCCCGGACCAGCGGGAACCACTTCCTCGGAAGGAGCGCCTTCCGCACCGGCGATGACCGGTTGCGGCTGCTGCTCCGGCTGGAGCTGGCGGCAGAAGAGGCCGCCTTCGCCGAGGTAGACCTCGAACTCGGCGGGGCGCGCGAGCGAGCCTTGGATCAGGGCTTCGCTGAGCGGATCCTCCACGTACTTCTGGAGAGCGCGCCGCAGAGGCCGCGCGCCGTAGCTGCGGTCCGTGCAGGTTTTCTCCATGATGTACTTGGCGGCGGAATCGGCCAGGTGGATCTTGATCTCCTTGGCCACCAGGTTGACGTTAATCTGCTCGGTGAGGAGCTTGATGATCTTGAGCAGATCGTCGTCGCTGAGCGAGGTGAAGAGGATCACTTCATCCAGACGGTTGAGGAACTCGGGATTGAAGGCCTTCTTGACCTCCGACATCACCTGGTCCTCCACCTTGGCGGGCATGCCGGCGTTGGGCGCCGAGAAACCCATGGGGCTGCGCTTATCGAGGAAGCGCGCGCCGAGGTTGGAGGTCATGATGATGATGGTGTTCTTGAAGTCCACCGTATTGCCGAGGCCGTCAGTGAGCTGGCCGTCTTCGAACACCTGCAACAGGATGTTGTAAACATCCGGATGCGCCTTCTCGATTTCGTCGAGCAGGATGATCGAATACGGGGCGCGCTTGACGCGCTCCGTGAGCTGGCCGCCTTCTTCGTATCCGACGTAGCCCGGAGGCGAGCCGATGAGCTTGGAGACCGAGTGCTTCTCCATGAACTCCGACATATCGAAGCGGATGAGCGATTTCTCGCTGCCGAAGAGGAAATCGGCAAGAGCGCGGGCGACTTCGGTTTTGCCGACGCCGGTCGGGCCCAAGAAGAGGAACGATCCGGAGGGGCGCTTGGGAGACTTAAGACCGGCGCGCGAACGGCGGATGGCGCGGGCGAGAGCCGAGATGGCTTTCTCCTGGCTGATGATGCGGCGATGCAGTTCCTCTTCGATGCGCAGGAGCTTGGAGACTTCTTCCTCGCGGATGGCGGTCATCGGGACGCCGGTCCAGCGGGCGACGACGTCTTCAATGTCGTCCTTGGTGACGACTCCGGTGGAGGTGTCGTCGAGGTTGTACTTCTCACGGAGCTGGCGGAGGTTTTCGCGCTCCTTGCGTTCTTCGTCGGAGTAGAAGCGGGCTTTTTCGAACTCGTGATTCGCGATGGCGTTTTCCATGCGATGCACGATGAACTTGATGCGCTTCTGAATATCTGCGACGTCGCTGGGCAGCGTGGTCTGGCGGAGCTTGACGCGCGCGCCGGCTTCGTCGATCAGGTCGATGGCCTTATCCGGAAGGAAGCGGTCCGGGATGAAGCGGACAGAGGTATGGACGGCGTTGGTGATCGCCTCATCGGTGTAGGCGACGGCGTGGAATTTCTCGTAACGCTCCTTGATGCCGAAGAGGATCTTGGTGGCGTCGGCTTCGTTGGGCGGTGGAACTTTCACAGCCTGGAAGCGGCGCTCGAGGGAGCGGTCTTTTTCGATCGACTTGCGGTACTCGGCGGGAGTGGTCGCGCCGATGCACTGGATCTCGCCGCGCGACAGGGCGGGCTTGAGGATATTGGCGGCGTCGAGCGAACCTTCGGCGGAACCGGCTCCGACCAGGGTGTGGAGCTCGTCGATGAAGATGATGGCGTTTTGATTTTCCATCAACTCCTTCATGATGGTCTTGAGGCGCTCTTCGAACTGGCCGCGGTACTTGGTGCCGGCGACGATCAGCGAGAGATCGAGGGCCAGGATGCGCTTGTCGGCGAGGAACGACGGCACGTCCCCATCGGCGATCTTCTGGGCGAGGCCTTCGACGATGGCCGTCTTACCCACACCGGGCTCGCCGATGAGCACGGGGTTGTTCTTGGTGCGGCGGCAGAGGATCTGCACCACGCGCTCGACCTCGTAGTCGCGCCCGACCAGAGGATCGAGCAGACCGTCCATCGCGGCCTGAGTGAGGTCGCGGCTGAATTCGCTGAGCAACGAGCTTTCTTTCGGTCGATTGGATGACATTTTTTCTGAACTCTGCCTCGCGATATCCTCGCGGACCTGCGAAAGCCGCAGGCCACGCTCATGCAGGATGTCGGCGGCGAAGCACTTCTCTTCCCGAAGAAGCCCCAACAGAAGATGCTCCGTGCCGATATGTTTATGATTCAAGCGTTCGGCCTCTTCGGCTCCGTACGCCAAGACACGCTTGCATTCGTGGCTGAGCGGCAGGTCCACCGAGGTCGAGACCTTGTCGCGCTGGGTGGTTTGAGCTTCGATCTGTTTGCGGATCGACTCCACCGAAGCGCTGGACCGCAAAAAGCGGTTGGCCAGCCCCTTGTCTTCGCGCAGCAGGCCCAGCAAAAGATGTTCGGTCTCAATGCACGGACTGCCGAACTGGCTGGCTTCGTAACGGGCAAAAAAAATGACCCGGCGAGCCTTCTCGGTATAACGTTCAAACATAGTTCCTGCCTTGTTCGGGATCGGATGAAGGGGGAGGGAGCGTCAATTGCGCGCGGATTCCCGAGGCGGTAAGTCCGCTGGCGCGCAAAATTTCGGCCGCCACGCAGGTTTCCGCGCGGAGGATGCCGAGGAGCAAATGTTCGGGGCCGGTACGCTGGCCCAGTTGAGCGGCTTCTTCGGCAGCGTAGCCGAAGACCAGCTTGCAATCTTTACTAAATGCCAACTCCTCCGTGGCGACGTGTTCGTGCTGCGGAGCGGGCTGCGAGGCGAGGCTTAGAATCGCGGGCCGGGCGGGACCCAGGAAACGCTCGTTTACTTCTTTTTCGTTTGCGAGCGCCAGCAGCAGGTCCGTCGTCTCGATGCAAGGGTTCTGACGCTTCGATGCTTCTCCGCGTGCCAGGAAAAGAACCCGCGACGCATCTTGCAAACCATGCATCATGCTGTCCATGCCACTCGCGCGGAGGCCTGATGCCGGAGTATCCCGAAGAGCGGCGCTGCTGGGACGGTCAGGCTGCGCTGGACCGGAGGCGATTTCGGCGCGAACTTTGTTCACCCTCAAGCCCATATCGCTCAAGACACGCGCGGCGAGCGAAGATTCTTCCCGCAATAATCCTAAGAAGAGGTGCTCGGGACCGATCCGGTCATGTTTCATCCGCTTCGCTTCTTCGGCTCCGAGGCTGAGCACGCGCTTGGCTGGTTGGCTGAGGGGCAAATCCTGAGAGGTGGAAGTCTTGGGGCGGTGCGGAATCGCGGCCTCAATGCGGCGGCGCACCTCGCCGATGCGGCCGCCGCTGGGGATAAATCCGCCGGCGTCGCCCGTCAGGTGGTATTTCTCGGCCAACTGGCGCAAGTTCTCGCGCTCCCGGCGCTCTTCGTCGGAACAGGCTTTCGCCCTGTCGAAATCGTGCGCGCCGATAGCAGTCTCCATACGCTGTACTACCTGTTTGATGCGCCGCTGTGCCTCCGCGATTTCAGGCGGAAGCATTTCTTTTCCTTCATCTCCGGAGACTTCGCTCGAAGCATCGTCACCCAGGAAGCGCACCGCGAGTCCGCGGTCTTCGCGAAGCATGCCCAGCAGGAGATGCTCGGTGTCGATGACGGAGCTGCCGAACTGGCTGGCTTCGTAGCGGGCGAAGAAGATGGTCCGGCGGGCCGTTTCGGTGTAGCGCTCAAACATGTTCGCCGCCTTCGGGCACCAATTGCCCGCCTTGCATGGCGAGGACACGGTCGGCGCGACGCGCGAAGGTCAAGTTGTGGGTGACATGGATGGAGGTGAGCTGGCGGCGGCGATGGAGGTCTTCGAGGAGGTCCATCATCATCTCCCCGGTGCGGAAGTCCAGGCTGCCGGTGGGCTCATCGGCGAGCAGAACGCTGGGGTTGCCGACGAGGGCGCGTGCCAGCGCGACGCGCTGCTGCTCCCCGCCCGATAGTTCGCCCGCGCGGTGCGACGCGCGGTTGTGCAATCCCACTTCATCCAACCTCGCTAGCGCTTCGGGACCGGCTGTGTCTCTGGACTGGCCCCGGATCAACAGCGGCATCATCACGTTTTCCAGCGCGGTGAATTCCGCCAGAAGAGAATGAATCTGCCAGACAAACCCCACCTCCCGGTTGCGAAATTCGGCCAAATCGGCTTCCGGAAGACTACAAATGTCGTTCTGCCCGAAGTATATCGCACCCTTCGTCGGCCTGTCCAGACCGCCGAGGAGGTGCAGGAGAGTACTTTTGCCGGCACCGGATTCGCCGACGAGAGCGAGGGTCTCGCCGCGGGCGACTTCGAGTTGCAGGCCGGCGAAGACCACCAGGTCCGCGCCGCCGGAGCGGTAGGACTTGGTGAGGTCGACGGCGCGTACGGCGCAATCTCCCTCCAACGGGACCGTGGCGGAAACAGACATGGGCCTGTTTCTATCATACTAGGCAGAGGCCGACCGGCTACGTCCTTAAAAACATTCCAGCTCTAATTTGTTTTAATCTGAGATGGAGATCGGATTGCAGATCTCCCGAGTACCCGCGCCGAGGAGCCTCTATGAACTGCCCTAAGAACGTGCTGCTTGCAGCGGCCGCGGTGATCGCGGCGGTGTGTTGTTCCGACACAGCCTTCGCCCAACCGACACTCACGGTGACTCCGGCAACGGTCACGAACCCGGCAACGCCGCTCCCGTTTATCAACATTCCGAGCGGCGGCGCGAGTAAAACTCCGCAGTCGGTTTCGGTGTCGGCGTCCTCCAGCACGTCGATCATCGTGCAGGTGAGCTCGACCTCGCCGTGGCTGACGGTCAACGGATCGAGTATTTCTGCCCTGAATGTGGGATCCGGCACCGGAGTCAACCTGAACGTGAGCGTGAACACGAACGCGGGGGGGCAAATTTTTGGAACGGGGACGTATAGCGGATTCTTCACCATCAGCATCAATGGCACGACGGTGAATCAGGTCACGGTCTATGTGTCGATGACGGTGACGGGAACTTCTTTGCTCTCGGCGAACCCCAATAGCCTCGCGTTCACGGCGAATCAGGGCGCCAGCTTCGCCACTCCGACGGGCTGCACCAATGCGGCACAGAACGGATGCCTGGTGCAGATCGCCAGCAGCGGCGCGGCGCTGACGTATAACCTGCAAGCCACCAGCAACGGGGGGAGCAATTGGCTGTTGCTGAGCACGACCTCCGGGACTACCGGGGACGCGGGGTTCCTGGTGAGCGTGAATCCGGCCGCGCTGGCTCCCACGACCACCACTCCGTACACCGGCACGATCATCGCGCAGAGCACCTCGACCGCGGATTCCGTGACGATCTCGGTGTCGCTCACGGTGACCTCCAGCGCGAGCCTCAGCGTGACGCCGGCGTCACCGCCTCCTTTCCTTTATCAGGTGGGCAAGGAGGTCCCTCAGCCGCAGCAGCTGATGATCACGGCGACGGGAGGAACGGCCAATTTCAACGTGAGGGCAAATCCGTCCGTCTCCTGGCTGGTCTTAAGCAACTTCAGCGGGCAAGCGAGCTCCACATCGCCGTTTCCGCTGACGCTTAGCGTGAATCCGGCGGGGCTGACAGCGTCCACGTACACCACCAGCATCGTGGTGACAGCCAGCGGCGGCTCGGACTTGCCGGGGATTCCGATTTCGCTGGTGGTGAGCAACAATGCTCTGCTGAAGCTTTCGGCGAGTTCATTGTCGTACACGGCGCAGTTTTCGACGACGCCTCCGCCGGATCAGCAGGTGATGATTACCGCGGGCAACGGCGCGGCGACGTCGTTCACGGTGAGTTCCGATTCGACATGGCTCCAACCGACGGCCTCGGCCGGCACGACGCCGTTCACGCTGACGATCCACGTGAATCCGGCGGGATTGCTGGTGCAGAACTATACGGGCACCATCACGATTCGTCCGAACAATGGGGATACGTATACGGAGACCATCGCGGTGTCGCTGAATGTGGTGAACGCATCGGCGGTGACCGCGGGTCCGCCGGACCTGCTGTTCAGCTATCAGTTGGGTCAACAGAACCAGCCCTCGCAGCAGACCATCCAGCTGAGCACTTCCGGTCCGTCGGTGCCGATCACGATCTCGACCACGACTAGCTCGTGCGGGCAGAACTGGCTCCAGGCGTCGTTGACGAACAGCTCGACTCCGGCGACGGTCACGGCCGGGGTGAGCACGACCGGATTGACGGCCGGGACGTGCTCGGGCACGATTACGGTTGCCTACAATTCGGGCAGCGGGCAGGTGAATCTGGCGATTCCGGTGACGCTGGCGGTTTCGGCGAACGCGGAACTTGTGATCAGTATGCAATCGGGCTTCGGCAATGAAACGGTGCCCGTCGGCTCGGGCGCCTTCTCGCGGCAGATTGCTTTGACCAGCACCGATCCGAATACGAACGTGACGTTCAGCGCGATCGCGACGAGCACGGGAGGAACGTGGCTGCTGGTGGGCGCGGGGAACAATCTGACTCCGCAGAATCTAGTGGTGCAGTTCCTGCCGGGGGGCCTGGCTCCGGGGACGTATACCGGGCAGGTGGTGATCTCGTCGACCAGTTTGGGGAGCACGCAGCTGACGATTCCGGTTACGCTGACCGTGACCCCAAATGTTACGGTGACGGTGTCGGCCTCGACACTCACGTTTACGGAAGCGCAAGGAGGTGCGCTGCCGGCGGCTCAGACGTTGTCGCTTTCAAGCGCCGGAGGAACCGCGACGTATACGGCGAGTATCGCTTCGATCACGGGCGGCAACTGGCTGCAAATCTCGCCCACCAGCGGGCAGGCGAGCGGCACGATCCAGGTGAGCATCCTGGCGAACAATCTTTCCCAGGGCGATTACCCAGCGCAGATTCTGCTGACATACCAGGGGGCGAACACCGCATCGGCGACCGTGAATGTCACGCTGCACGTGAGCCAGCCGCAGACCATCACGCTTACGACGACGTCGCTGAACTTCGCGTACCAACTCACCGGAGGGCAGCCTGCTCCGCAGAAGATTTCGGTGGCGGGGAGCAGCGGCGTGAACTTCAGCGTCGGGACAACATCGAGCGGCTGGCTCTCCACGGACATTATTAAGGGGACCACACCGCAGGACATTACGGTTTCGGTAAACACGGCGAATCTGACGCCGGGGAGCTACATGGGCACCGTTTCGGTAAGTGCGCCCACCGTGTCGGGGAATCCGACCATCGTGAACGTGACGCTCACGATAACGGCGGCGCCGCTGCCGCAGCCGGGGGTGATCGTGAGCGCGGCGAGCGGGGTCGCGGGCGTGATCTCGCCGGGCGAGTTGATCAGCATCAAGGGCACGAACCTCGGACCGGCAACTCCGGCGAACGGGGTCTCGTTCACCGTGAATGGCGCGGGCGCTGTGGATTCGAAGTTGGCAGGCGTGCGAGTGCTGTTTGACACGATCCCGGGGACTCCGATCTACGTGTCCGCGACACAGATCAACGTGAGCGTGCCGTACGAGGTAGCCGGGCGGCTGAGCACAACGATGGTGGTGGAGTATCAGGGCATCCAATCCGCCGGGATTCCCTTGCGGCTAGCGGATACGGCCCTGGGTCTGTTCACCAACGACTTCAGCGGCAGGGGCCAGGTAGCGGCCTTTAACCAGAACGGGACCTTGAACGGTTCCACCGGCGGATACACGCCCGCACCGGCGGATTCCGAGATTACGGTCTACGCAACCGGAGGCGGCGTGACCAGTCCGCCTGCCACCACAGGAACTGTGACGAAGGTTCCCGCGTCCGCCGCCGACCTGGTCTACCTTCCTGCATTTCTCCAAGGAACTGTGACGGCGACCGTGGGCGGCCAACCGGCGAAGGTAGACTTCGCCGGCAACGCGCCCGGGATCGTTACCGGGATCGTCCAGTTCAACGTCCATATTCCGAAGGGTGTGAGCGGAAACAACACTTCGGTGATCCTGTCGATCAACGGAGCCACGAGTCCGCTCGGGACCACTATCGCCGTGCAGTAGGCGAGTCGCGCTTCGCGAGGCGGCTCCCGGCGGGCAGGTTATCCTGTAAAGAGTGTTCGCGATGGCATGGTTTACCAGACAGAAGCCGGGTGTGGAGAGCGGTCCTGAGGGCGAGGAGAAGCACATCCGCACAGAGGGGCTGTGGCTGAAGTGCGAGAGCTGCTCCCAGATCATCTGGAAAAAGACGCTGGATGAGAACTGGCAGTGCTGCCCCAAGTGCAATCACCATTTCCGGATCGACGCCCAGGCTCGGCTGGAGCTGCTGTTCGACGGCGAGTTCGAGATGTTCGACGCGGGGCTGATTTCGACCGATCCGCTGGGGTTCGCCGATTCCAAGACGTATGCGGCGCGGCTGAAGTCGATGCGGGAATCGACGAAGCTTTCCGACGCGGTGATTTCGGCCTCGGGCATGCTGGATGGTCGCCCGGTGAACATTTGCTCCATGGAGCTGAAGTTTATCGGCGGCAGCATGGGCGCGGTGGTGGGCGAGATCATCACGCGTGCGGTCGAGCGCAGCTTGGCGACGCGCGCTCCGCTGATCATCGTGTCGGCGACGGGCGGCGCCCGGATGCAGGAGGGCGCGGTCAGCCTGATCCAGATGGCGAAGATTTCCGCCGCGCTGATGCGGCTGGACGACGCGAAGATTCCTTACATCAGCGTGCTCACCGATCCGACCACCGGCGGCGTGACGGCGAGTTTCGCCATGCTGGGGGATTTGAATATCGCCGAGCCGGGCGCGCTAATCGGGTTCGCGGGGCCTCGGGTGATTGAGCAGAGCATCCGGCAGAAGCTCCCGGCAGGATTCCAGCGGAGCGAGTTCTTGCTGGAGCACGGTTTTCTGGATGCGGTGGTGAAGAGGTCGGAGTTGAAGGGCTATATCTCGCGGGCGCTGAAGTTCTTCTGCGGGTGAGGTAACCGGATAGCGAAGCGATTCCGACAGCGGTCTACGCCTGGCTTCATGTCGTCGGGCTGATTCTCTACACTTCCCTGCTTCACCTGGGTGCGCTTGCCAGAGAATGACATATATCTCCTGCCCTCCTTGGGCAGGACTGGCGAACCTGCTTCCTGATAATAAATCCGAACCCATCCAATGGATCCGTCCGGTATCAGCACGACGTCTCCCGTACGGAATCCGCAACCTACGGTAGCCAGACATAACCAGGCAACGGCCGTGATTAAGATCTGCCGCTGGATACTCATGCTCTGATGACACCACATTTGGAAGCCCCAAGATGACAAAGATTTCGATGGGAGGCGTCACGCTAAAATCGAAGTAGTCTCCTCACATGATCCAACTCCAAGGGGCCGGGAAACGCTTCGGCCACAAGCTGCTGTTTGAAAACTTCGACTGGTTGATCACGCCGAAAGAGCGCACCGGACTGGTGGGCGCGAATGGAACCGGGAAGTCCACGCTGCTCAAGATTCTTTGCGGGATGGAGACGGTGGATTATGGCGCCGTCACGTTTCCGAAGAACGTGCGGCTGGGGTATTTGCCGCAGGACGGGCTCCGGCTCACGGGGCGCACGGTTTTTGCCGAGTGCATGACGGTATTTGCCAGCCTCCGCGAGATGGAGGCGGAACTGGAGACGCTGCACCGGAAGTTGGGCGAGTTGGATCCGGCGAGCGCGGAGTACTCTGCGGCGGCGGACCGGCTGCACCACATCGACAACGAGTTCCGGAATCGTGACGGGTATGCGCTGGAGGCGCAAGTGGGCGCGGTGCTGGACGGGCTGGGGTTCCGCAAGGAAGATTGGACTCGCTTCACGGAAGAGTTTTCGGGCGGGTGGCAGATGCGGCTGGCACTGGCGAAGCTGCTGCTCGAAAAGCCGAATCTGCTGCTGCTGGATGAGCCGACGAATCACCTGGATCTGGAGGCTCGGAACTGGCTGGAGTCGTACCTGCACGAGTATCCCTTCGCGTACGTGCTGATCTCGCACGACCGGTATTTCCTGGATGTGACGGTGGACCGGATCGTGGAGTTGTGGAACAAGCACGCTTACTTTTACTCCGGGAATTACGACAAGTATCTGTTGCAGAAGGCGGAGCGGAAGTCGCAACTGGAGGCGGCGTACGCGAATCAGCGTGACCGCATCGAGCAGTTGGAGGCGTTCATCAACCGCTTCCGGTATCAGGCGACGAAGGCGAAGCAGGTGCAGTCGCGCATCAAGGAGCTCGAAAAGATCGAGCGGATTGAAGTGCCGCCGGATGAAAAGACGATTCATTTCTCGTTTCCGCAGCCGAAGCCGAGCGGTCGGATCGTGGCCGAGTTTAAGGACGTCTCGAAGAGTTACGGTGCTCCTCCGGAAAATGTTAAGCACGTGTTCAGCGGAGCGAGCTTCACAATTGAGAAAGGCGACAGGATCGCGCTGGTAGGAATCAACGGCGCGGGGAAATCCACCCTGATCAAGCTGATCGCGGGGGCGGAACCACTGAGCTCGGGCAGTTACACGCTGGGACACAACGTGCTGCCGGACTATTTCGCGCAGGATCAGTATAAGGAACTGGATCCGAATGCGCAGATGCTGGACGATTTAAGCTCGGCTTCGCCGCGGTCGAAGACTACCGAGCTACGGTCTCTGCTGGGGTGCTTCTTGTTCAGCGAAGATGACGTTTTTAAGCGGATCGGGGTGCTTTCCGGTGGCGAGCGCAACCGTTACGCACTGGCTCGGATTCTGCTGGCTCCGTCGAATTTCCTGCTGCTGGATGAGCCCACGAACCACTTGGATATGCGGGCAAAGGATGTGCTGCTGGAGGCGCTGAGCTCGTACACGGGGACGGTGGTATTCGTGTCGCACGACCGGTACTTCATCGATAACCTCGCGACGCGAATTTTCGAGATCGAAGACGGCCACGTCCACGTTTATCCGGGGAATTACGAAGATTACTTGTGGCGCAAGAGCGGCGGGCCGGAGGCGCTTCTGGCGGAACAGGCCAAGGCTGAAGCGAAGCAGGCGGCTCGCGCTGTGGAGCCGGAGCCGGTAGCGGCGCAGGATGCGAAGAAGCGCGTGAATCCGATGAAAGTGAAGAAGCTTCAGGACCGCCTGAAGGAAGTGGAGCACTCGGTGGCGGCGCTGGAATCGGAGATTGCACAGCACGAGGCGGCGCTGGGGGATTTCAAGAGCGCCGAGGAGACGATGCGGCTGACCGAGGTTTTGGCCGGGCGGCGCAAGGATCTGGAGGCCCGGGTGGCGGAGTGGGAGCAGCTTTCGGCGGAGCTGGAGGCTCCGGCGTAGTGGAGATTCGCCGACTGGGTCCGCCGGATGCCGCGGAGTTCTGGCGTCTGCGGCTGGAGGCGCTGGAGCGGGAGCCGGCGAGCTTCGCTCAGGCTGCCGAGGAGCTTCGGGAAGTCAGCGTGGAACACTACGCCGAGCGGCTGGGCGAGCCCGGCGACGACAATTTCGTACTGGGCGCATTCCACGGATCGGAGTTGGTGGCGATGATGGGATTTCATCGCGAGACTCGGATCAAGCGACGGCACAAGGGCATGATCTGGGGCGTGTACGTCGCGCCCGCGCATCGCGGCAACGGACTCGCCAAATCGCTGCTGGAGGGGATTGTGGAGAGGGCTCGGACGCTAACGGAGTTGCGGCTGTTGTACCTGTCTGTGACTGTCGGGAACGATCCCGCGCGACGGCTCTACGAGAGTGCCGGGTTCCGGCTTTGGGGCGTGGAACCGATGTCTCTCAAAGTCGGAGAAATCTGCTTCGACGAGGCGCAGATGGTGCTGGATTTGAGAACAGCTTACTGAGCGAATCCCAGTGCGAACGAGCGGGGTTCCACAGAGCGGGCGCGGGCGAAATAGTTCGCGGCGTCGAGGTTCTTGTAAACCTGCCCGGCTACGCCTGCCGCCGCCGGTCCGCTGACCGCGTTTCCACCGGTGAGCAGAACGACCACGACGATCTTGCGGTCACCGGTTTCCGTGAACGATCCGAACCAGCCTAGGTGAGTGGGCGATCGGGTATCGGTACAGGTGCCGGTCTTGCCGTAAATGGGTTCGTTGGGGTCAAAGCCGATGCGGCGCGCGGTGCCGTAGGCGACGGCTCCCATCATGCCGGGCTTGATTTCGGGGATGAGCTCGGAGATTTCCAGGTGGCGCTTGACCTGGGGCTGAAGCGTTTGCGCTTCTTCCGGAGTGGTGGGGTGCTGCAGATAGTAGAGCGTGCCGCCGTTGGCGATGGCTCCCATGAGAGCGGCGTATTCGAGCGGCGTCAGAGTGATGCCGTCGCCAAAGCTGGTCATCATTCCCATGCCGCTTTTCGGAGTGGCGGGGGGCAGCAGACCGGGCTGCTCGGCATCGATGTTGCTGGCCTTCTCGCCCAGGCCGAAGAGTTTGGCGTAGTAGCTGACGCGCTCGAAACCCAGCTTTTCGCCGAGGCTCGCAAAGTACTGATTGCTGGATTTCGCCAGAGCCTGGGTCATATCCATGCTGGTTTTGCCGTACAGGCGGATGAGAGTGGTGCGGTCCACTACGGTTTCGCTCAGGGCGGCGAGGGCTACGGGGACTTTGATCGTCGAGCACGGCTGGAAGCCGCTCTTAAATGCGAGTTTCTGGTTGACGAGGGAGAGGATGCGTCCGCTGGTGGCGTCGGCGACGACTACGGATCCGTTCAGCTTGCCGAGCGCCCCTACCGCGGCCTCGCGGGCGACGATATCCTCACCGGTGGCAATGTCGCCTTCGGTGGAATCGGCGTAGTTGGGCGCTCGCCAGGGGCCGGAGCGTTTCACGGCGGGCTTGGCGGCCGCGGCTCTCACGGGCGCGGCCTTCTGGGCCGTGGGTTTCGCGGTGGAAGCGGTGCCGGCGGGAGCAAAAGCCATGTTCTTCAGCGCGGGCTTGGCGGCAGCGGTCCGGACCGGTTTCTTCTTCCTGTGTACAGTGGCTGCCTGCGTTAGCGAAGCAAATGCGGCCAGGATAACCCACAACCTCAGAAGCGTACGGTGGTTTCGTGCCAAGGTTTCTTCCTCTGCTTTAGATAGACTGCTGTAACTACAAAGTATTATTGTGCCGTAACCCCCAGGGCCGGGTCAAGCGGCATCTGCTCAATCTATCGGCTGAAGACAGCCGCTTCCGGCATCAGATTTTTATTGCTTTGCAATGCAGATGTGAGATTCTACCCCATATATGAAAAGAGCTTGTTGCTTCACTCTTCTCCTGCTCACTGCCGCTCTGACCACGACGTTACGTGCACAGCTCGTGTTGGGAAACATTTCCGGTACCGTCCATGACGCCCAGAACGCCGTCATCGCCGGTGCCAAGGTAGTCGCAAAAAATACGGATACGAACTTTACCGTGTCGGCCACGAGTTCGTCGAACGGACTGTATCAGATTACGAGTTTGACGCCGGGAAATTACTCGGTGACGGTTTCCCAGGACGGCTTCGAGACCAAGGCGTACACGGCAATCCTGGTGCAGGCCAACCGCACCACCAGCGTGGACGCGGAGTTGAGGGTCGGGCAGGTGGCGACGACGGTCGAAGTGTCCGGAACGCCACTAAGGAATGAGGTGGATACGACCGTCGGCTATGTGCTGGATTCTTCGACCATTCAGAATACGCCGCTGGGGACCGGTAGCTTCACGCAGTTGGCGATTTTGAGCCCCGGAGTGAGTGCGGATTTTCTCGCCGGGTCGGGAACGAACGCGGGGCTGGGCAACCAGGCCATCTGGGCCAACGGGCAGCGCGATTCCAGCAACAGTTTCTCGATGAACGGCGTGAGCACGAACAATCTCTTTAATGGGAAGTCGTCCAGCCAGGTATCGGAAGGCCGGTTTACGGCGAATACCGGTTCGTTCAACGCTCCCACGGGAGGCGGCGAACTCCAGACCAACGTGACGGTGTATAACGCGATCGGCCAAGGGCTTCCGACGCCTCCTCCGGAAACGCTCGAGGAGCTTCGGGTGAACACCGCGCAGTACGATACGTCGCAGGGCGGGAACTCCGGAGCGCACGTGGAGTTGATCACCAAATCCGGAACCAACCAGTACCACGGCCAGATTTACGACTACCTCCAGAACAACGCGTTCAATGCGGCGAACTTCTTCCGCAACGCCGATCCGTCCATTCCGGCGTCGAGCAAGGTTCTGCCGCTGCATTTCAATAAGTACGGCGCGACGCTGGGTGGCCCGATCAAGCGGGACAAGGCGTTCTTCTTTATGTCGTACCAGGGTCTGCAAGATAACGATGCGCTGAGCAGCCAGTCTTCGTTCACCGTGCCCCAGCATTTGACCAACGACCGGAGCGCGGGCGCGATCGCGGCAGTCACCAACCAGGATTTCGCGACCACCGTAGGGACGAACCCGGTGGCGGCGTCGCAGGTGGACCCGGTTGCGCTCAAGCTGCTGAATTACAAGGTCGGGAGTCAGTACCTGATTCCGTCGCCCACGGTGACGGATCCCGCAATCGCCGCCAGGCTCGGCTATAACGTGCTGCTGGCCGGTCCGGCCTCGGTATTCACGCAAAACATGGCGAATGGAAATGCAGACTGGAACTTTAGCCAGATGGACCGGGCGTCGGCGAAGTTCTTCGTCAGCGAGAATCCGAATACCAGCCCGTTTGCACAAAGCAACACGCTGGGCTTCCCGCAGAGCCTGAATGCGGGCAGTTGGCTGATTTCGCTCAACAACACCTACATCGTCAAGCCTAACCTGACCTGGGAACAGCGCGTGGGAGTGGTGCGGGAATCGGTAGCGGCGCAGGTGTCCCAGGCGCTTTCGCCCCAGGACATCGGCATGAATCTCCTGGGCGGCACCAGTTTCCCCGCCTTCGAGATTTTCACGGACGATGGCGCGTTGAAGAAGTCGCTCTTTATTGGACCGCGCAACGGCTCGGGCTTCGCGAACAACGGGTTTTACCAGAACCGCGGCGAATGGAGCAGCAGCGCCAACTGGATCGTGGGGCGCCACACATTCTATTTCGGTTTCAACGGGGATGAAACGCAGATGAATGTGATCAACGGCGCGAATCAGGTGGCGACGCTGGAATCGAACACTTTTGTCGATTTCGTAAAAGGCGCGCCCCTGCAAACGTCGTTCTCGTATTTCTATAATGGCGCCTCCAGCCGCTACTATCGGGTGCTTCAGGCCGGAGCTTACATTCAGGACAACTGGAAGGTGAAGAGCAATCTCACCGTCAGCATGGGCTTGCGCTACGACTTCAACGGACCGTTCTCCGAGAAGTACGGACGGCTGGCGAGCTTCCATCCGGATGCCTACTCCTACAACGCGACGACCGACTCATACGCGGCCAGCGGCGTCGTGATCGCCGGCAACAACGCGACGTTGGGGACCAAGGGCGTGAGCGATTCGACGCTTACGGGCCGCCAGTGGGGAGTGGGACCGCGGATCGGCATCGCGTGGAGCCCGAGCTTCGTGAAGAACCTGACGCTGCGCGCGGGCGCGGGAATCTATTACGATCGTGGCGAGTACTTCAGCTACTTGTCGCCGGGATCGGGCCCGAACGGCACCGGCGGACCATTCGGCGTGACGCTGGGGCTGCCTTTCGTGAGCCGCGTGGCCGCGACCTCCGCCAGCACCCTGGATGTTCCCTTCGGCACGGTTCCTCCGCCTCCGCCGAGCAATCCGGACGGCATCAAAGCTCTGCTGCCGACGGCAGCGCAGATCAAAACCGGCGCGACCACCTATGTACTCGGCGGCTACGATCCGGCGAATGTCCTGCCGTATACCGAAAACTGGTCTTTGGATCTTCAGTGGCAGCCCGCGAACAGCTGGCTGATCAGCGCGGGATACGTCGGCAACCACGGAGTCCATCAGGTGCTGCCGATCCCGTTCAATCAGCCCGGTATCGCTACGGCCACGAATCCGATCAACGGCGAGACGACTTCGTATGGGTTCAACGCCGTGGCGTCGGAGACGCTGAAGACCTTCGGCGGCGGCAACTCCAGCTTGCGCGTGCCGTATCTTGGGTTCGATACGCAGTCCGTGTTTTACAAGACCATCGGCATCTCGACCTACAATTCGCTCCAGCTCGGGCTGCGGAAGCGGCTCTCGAAGGGGCTACAAATGACGACGTCGTACACGTGGTCGCACTCGCTCGACGAACAGAGCGGCCTGGGGCTGTACTTCGCGGGGAACGATCCCACCAGTCCGCACCTCTCTTACGGGAACTCGGCGTACGACCGCACACACGTGTTCATCAGCAGCGTGCTTTATGAAGTGCCGAACACGGCGCAGAAGAATTCCTGGGCATCGTATGCGGTAAACGGGTGGCAGCTTTCCGGAGTCTTCACGGCGCAGAGCGGGCAGCCGTTTAATATGTACGATTTTTCGGGCGCGGTCTCGGGAGTCTATAACGGCGCGTTCCCGAACATTTCCGATCCGGGCATCGGATTCCAGCCGGGCTTGACGGTCAGCCAGATTCAGTTGCAAGGGACCACCGGCGTCAATCCGGGAAAGCCGTATATCGACGTGAGCAAACTTGCCATTCCCTACATCGCGCCGGGAACGGCGGGCGTTCCCACCGGCGATACTGTTGAAACCGGCTGGGCCAACGTGGGCCGCAACGTGTTCCGCGGACCCTTCCAGGTCCGCTGGGATCAATCCATCGCCAAGACCTTCCGCATTAACGAGCGCTTCGGCCTTCGCTACAGCGCGGAGTTCTACAACATCGCGAATCACCCGAGCTTCGACGTTCCGAACAACAGCACGAAGTTGTACACGGTGTCGTCGGGGAAAGTGACCCTCACCCCGGTATCCAGCTCAGCGGGCTATATTTCGCACACGCTGGGCAGCCCGCGGTTTATCCAAATGTCGCTCCGGCTGACGTTCTAAGATAAAGGCATGACCCTCTCCACCGCACCGGTCGCCATTGCCGGTGCGGGGCGATTGGGACCAGCCCTGGGCCTTCTCCTGCGCGAGCGCGGGGTGCCGATTGCGGCCATCGCGGGGCGCAATCCGGAGCGCGCGGCCCAGGCCGCCCGGTTCATTGGAGGCGGTGCCAAGCCTGTCCCTTTATCCGAATTACCGTCATATGCCGCGCGGATTCTGATCGCCGTTCCGGATGATGCCATCGAGCCCGTCGCGACGCTTCTGGCCGATGCGGGAATCTCGCCCGGCAGCTTCGCTATCCATACTTCGGGCGCAAGGGGTCCGGAGGCGCTGGCGCGGCTCGAAGATCGCGGCGTTTCCTGCGCCGCGATGCATCCGTTACAAACCGTGACCACTCCGCAACAGGGGCTCTCTTCCCTGCCCGGCTCGTCATATGGGATCAGCGGATCGGGGAAAGCGCTTTCCGACGGAGCACTGGGCTGGGCGCTCGAGATCGTGGCGCTGATCGAGGGCAAGCCGCTCATGATCGACGCGGCCATGCGGCCTCTGTATCACGCGGCGGCGGTGATGGCGAGCAACTACATCGTGGCTCTGATCGATTCCGCTGTTATCCTGATGGGGGAAGCGGGGGTGGAGCCGGAGGAGGCGCTGCGGGCACTGGCTCCGCTGATTCGCGCGAGCGCGGAGAATACGCTCGAAGCGGGACCAACTCACGCCTTGACGGGTCCAATCCAGCGCGGGGATTCGGGTACGGTACTGGCGCACTTGCAGGCGCTCGCCGGGGTTCCCCAGGCGGTGCGGGAACTGTACCGAAGAGCGGGGCTGCACGCGGCGGAAATCGCGGAACGAAAAGGTCCGCGGCGCGGCGAGATTAAGCTGGTATTGCGCGAAGGCACAGGAGAATGAAGGAAACCGGAACCAAAATCTGGGCTCCACAGCTGAAGCAGATGAAGCAGCGCGGCGAAAAAATCGTCATGCTGACGGCATACGATGCGCTGATGGCCCGGCTGCTGGATGAGGCCGGCGTCGACGTCCTGCTGGTGGGGGATTCGCTGGGCATGGTGGTGCTCGGATATGAGACCACTCTGCCGGTGACGATGGACGCGATGGTGCACCACACTGCCGCCGTGACTCGCGGGGCGTCGCGGGCGCTAGTGGTGGCGGACATGCCGTTCCTGAGTTACCAGACAAGTGTGGACGACGCTGTCCGCAATGCGGGCCGGCTCCTGCAACAGGGCGGAGCGGGCGCGGTGAAAATCGAGGGTCCGGCGTTTGAGACCGTGCGGCGGCTGGTGGATACCGGGATTCCGGTGATGGGACACCTGGGTTTGCTGCCCCAGAGCGTGAATCAGCTCGGCGGCTTCCGCAAGCAAGCCCGGTGCGAGGACCAAGCGATGCAGTTGATCGAGGACGCCAAGCAACTGGAGCAGGCAGGCGCGTTTTCGATTGTTCTCGAATCGATCCCGGACGAGTTGGGACGGATGGCGAGCGAGGCGATCGGGATTCCGACCATCGGCATCGGCGCCGGTCCGGATTGCGACGGCCAAGTGCTGGTGGCGCACGATGCGCTGGGGCTCACGCCTGATCCGGTGCCGTCGTTCGTCAAGCGCTATGCGCAACTGGGCGACGAAATCGTCAAGGCCGCGCAAGCGTACGCGCAGGACGTGCGGAAGGGCCAGTTTCCGCAGCGCTGATGGCCATCGAGGTGATTCACACCATCGCGGAACTGCGCGCGCGGCTGGCATCGGAACGCGCGCGGCTGGCATCGAAAAAAGATGTGGGCCTGGTGCCGACCATGGGCGCTCTGCACCAGGGGCACGGATCGTTGATTGATCGCGCGGCAGCCGAGAACGCGTGCACGGTGGTCAGCATTTTCGTGAATCCGATCCAGTTCAACGATCCGGCGGATTACCAGCGGTATCCGCGGACGCTCGCCACCGACGCCGACTTTTGCGAGCGGCACGGAGCGCGAATTATCTTTGCTCCTTCGACGGAGGAGATGTATCCGGAGCCACCCAAGACGTTTGTAGAGGTCGAGGGTGTAGGCGAGCACCTGTGCGGCAAGTTCCGGCCGGGGCATTTTCGCGGCGTGGCCACGGTAGTGATGAAACTGTTCCAGATCGTGCAGCCGGAGCGGGCCTACTTCGGAGAGAAGGACGCGCAGCAGCTGGCGGTGATCGAGCGGATGGTGTTCGACCTGAGCGTTCCAGTGAAGGTTATCCCGGTGGCGACGGTGCGCGAGGCAGACGGACTCGCGATGAGTTCGCGGAATCAGCATTTGACGGGGGAGCAGAGGGCCGTAGCGCCCCTTCTGTATCGGGCGCTCCAAGAGGCCCGGCGCAGCATCCAGGCGGGCGAGCGCGATCGGGACCGCGTTAAAGAGAGTGCGCTCGCGATCCTCTCTGAATCCGCGATCCGGGTCGAGTATCTGGAAATCGTCGACGCATCGACGATGCAGCCGGTGGAGCGAATTGCGGGCCGGCTGCGCATCGCGATGGCAGCGTGGGTGGGATCGACGCGGTTGATCGACAACGTTTTCGTTGCGGTTGGCTGAATCCGTCCGCGTTATTGTAAGCTGGATGCTTGGCTCCCACCCCCCAAAATAATCCCCGCGAACTGCTGGTCAAGGACCTTGACGGCAAAGCCATCACCATCCCGCTCGACCGCGACCGGATTTCGCTCGGCCGCTCCAGCGCGAATGAGCTGTGTTATCCGGACGACGCCGGGCTGTCGCGCCAGCACATGGCGATCACGCGCGTCGAAAACGGGCAGTGGCAGGTGCAGGATCTTGGAAGCAAGAACGGCACTCTGCTGAACGGACAGCGAGTCGAAAAGCCCACTCCGTTCCGGCCCGGGGACCGCATCGCCGCCGGGCACTTGACCATCGAATTCTCCGGCGCCGAGGCTCCCGCGAATACCGTCGTGTTCCTGGAGGACGCCGACAGTTTTTCGAGCACTGCTACGACGGTGGTCGCAAATCTGGATGCCGTGCTGGGTCCGGACGACATGAACAAAACGGTCGCGATCCAGGGCAGCCCGCAGATGCGGGCGCTGATTCGCGCCGGCCAGGAGCTTTCCGCGCATCGTCCGCTGGCGGAGTTATTCCAGGTGGTGATGGATCTTTCCATGGAAGCAGTCACGGCGGGCCGCGGCGTGCTGATGACGCTGGAAGGCGGGGAACTGGTCGTGCGCGCGGCGCATGGCGAGGGATTCAAGATTTCGCGCACGGTGCGCGACCGGGTGATCAAGCAGAAAGAGTCCATGCTGGTGGCGGATGCGCAGATGGACCAAGCGCTGATGGGCCAGATGAGCATCGTGGCGCAGAAGGTGCACAGCATGATCGCGGTGCCGCTGCAGACCAACGACAAGGTGATCGGGCTCATTTATGTGGATGCTCCGCACCAGCTCCGGCAGTTCACGCGCGAGGATCTGAATCTGCTCACGGTGATGGCGAACGTGGCGGCGATCCGCATCGAGCACGCGCGGTTGAACGAAGTGGAAGAGGCCGAGCGCGCCATGTCCAAGGAGATGGACCAGGCGGCGGCGATCCAGAAGCGGCTGCTGCCAAGCGCGGCGCCGGTGGTGAACGGGCTGGACATCGCGGGCCGGACCACGGCGTGCCGGACGGTGGGCGGCGATTACTACGATTTCCTGAAATTCGACGACGGGCGCATCGCGATGCTGGTGGGCGACGTCGCCGGCAAGGGCATGCCGGCCAGCCTGCTGATGTCCAGCTTGCAAGCTCGGGTGCATGTGCTGTTCGAGGACGGAGATGAGCTGGCCGAGAAGGTCACGCGGCTAAATAAGTCCACTTGCAAGAACTGCCCCGATAACCGGTTCATCACCTTCTTTATGACGGTGCTGGATCCCAAGACGGGCGAGCTGGTGTACACCAACGCGGGACACAATCCGCCGGTGCTGGTGCGTGCGTCGGGCGAATTCGAGACCCTGGCGGGCGGCGGGATGATCCTGGGGATTCTGCCCATGGCGAAGTACAGCGAATCGAAGGCGCAGATGAACATCGGCGACACTCTGGTGCTCTTCAGCGACGGCGTGACGGAAGCTGCGAATCCGGAAGGCGAGGAGTTCGGCGAGGACCGGCTGGCGGCGCTGGTCGCGTCGGTGAGGAAGGCTCCCGCGGTGCAGATCATCGAGGAGATCCATAAGGCTGTGGACACGTTCACCGAGGGTGCTCCGGCGGCGGATGATGTCACGGTGGTGATCGCGCGGCGAGTGGATCCGGACGACACGCTCTCGGGGCTGACGAAGTAACTCTGCGTTATCCCGCTATCCTCGCGAACCTGCGAGTTGCGAACCCGCAATCTGCGAACCCGCAATCTTAGAGTGCGGGGCGTGCTGCCTCCAGATCGAGACCAGCTTTCCGATCGTTTCCACCTCGTCCGGATGCAACTCTTCCAGCACCGCAGGCTTAACCCCGTACTTGGCGATCAAGCCGCTAATATGATCGTGGCGATCGAAAACGATAGGTGCCAGCTTTGCACGAAGCAGCCCAAGTGTGTCCTCGCGCGGCTCTTTTTCGCGAAGCGTCTCGGAAGACTCCTCGCGCAAATCCATGAACTCCTCCCGGGCGTGACCATCGCGGTTCCACCGGCGACGATCAAGAATCCCGCAGCGACCAACGCGCCGATCATCTCCAGGTAGTGCGGGAGATACGACATGAGAATGAGTATAGCCGGGTCTCACTCAATTCGATCCACTGCTTTGCCGCCCCAGCAGCAACGTCAGCAACCGATCTATAACTTCCGGGCGTTCCTCGATGTGGAGCTTCACGTCCACGCCCTCCCGGGTAGGGCGCAGGCCGTCCCAGGCCTGTTGAAGATCCGGCTGATTGGCGGGGGTCGAGAGGCGGCCAAACCCGACCAAAGCCTTGAGCCCGCCCTCAAGTTGCTCGGCGTCCTTCTCATTGCCGGAGGTGCCGGTGGCAAGGCCGTTCATTCCGGAGGTAAAATCCAGTGCGAAAGTGCCGCGTTGGATAAAGCTCATCATCGTATTGAGATTGGAGAGGTTTCCCTTCAGGCCTTGCGGCAGAGGAGGGGGCCCACCGCTGAAGGCGGCCCAGACATGGGAGTTGGGCGGAATGTCCTTGAGCAGGGCGACGAGCGGCGGGGGCGGCCCCCCGGATTTCTCGCGGGCATCGACGAAAGCTTCCAGCTCGGGGGTGTCGCCGACGGCGAGGACAGTGGGTCCGATGAGCAGGATCGCGGTCTGATCATTGCCCACCAGGTTCACACCTTTGTAGTTGAAGCGCTTGTCCTCATGGGTGCCGAGGCGGGGCTCGGATTCGTCGGTGAACTTGCCGCGACCGATGAGGGCTCCGTTCTTGCCGTTCGAAACGTAGAGCAGCTCCCAGAGATTCTTGGTGTCGATGCCGGTCTTCTGCGCGAATCCCGTGATTTGCGGAAAGGTCCGCTTCTCCAAAGATTTCTTGTAGATATCGGTCTTTTGTAAAGCCTCCAGACGAAGGCCCAGGAGCGTGGTGGAGTCGGAAGGGATCAGCCCGGCGAGAGCGGGGTCGATCTTCGGGCCAGGGATGGGTGCTTTGCTACAACTGGCGATTACAAGAGCCGCAAAAACGAACCCAGGTACTCTCATTTCCCCGCCGCCACTTCTACGGCCCGGAACACTCGCAGCAAGTTGCCTCCGTAGATCTTGCGGATGTCCTGCTCCGTGTAGCCTTTTTCGAGAAGCGCACGGGTAAGGTTGGGGAATTTCGAGACATCCTCCAAACCTTCCGGTGTGCAGCTTACTCCGTTGAAATCAGTACCGATACCGATCGCGTCGATGCCGGCAATTTTGCGGACATGGTCGATATGCGCGACTACATCGGCCAGAGTGGCGGGCTTGACTCCGGCTTTGGCGCGGATCTGGCCTTCCAGGATGTCGCTTTCGAGCTCGCCGATGGGTTTGGCGGCGATAGCTTGCTGGAGCCGCTGCATGACCAGCGGCTGCGTTGCGGAAGATTCCTCGCGGAATCTTTGAGATAGAAATCCACAGTTAAAGTTTATCTGCACCACGCCGCCCTTCTTCGCCAGGGCGACAATCATGTCGTCCGTCATGTTGCGGGGGGCATTCGCAAGAGCCCGGCAGTCGGAATGGGAGGCGATAATGGGGGCTTTGCTGACAGCCAGGGCGTCGGCGAAGGTTTTGTCGGATACGTGGGAGATATCGACCATCATGCCGAGGCGGTTCATCTCCAGGACGACCTGCTTGCCGAGATTTGTAAGCCCATTGTGGTGCTTAATTTTAGCGTCGGAAATATCACCCGAAGAATCAGCCCAGCTATTGGTGTTGGTGTGGGTGAGCGTCATGTAGCGGACGCCGAGGTCGTAGTAGTCGCGGAGGAGGCGGAGGCTGTCTTCAATCGCATGGCCGCCTTCGATGCCGATCAGGATGCCAATCTTGCCGCCACGGCGGGCGTCTTCGATGTCCTTGACGCTGGTGGCGAACTGGAAGTCGCTGGGATACTTCTCGACGATGTCGTGCCTCACGGAATCGATCAGTTGGAGGGCGCGGTCGGCGGAGCGGTTGCCCTCGACGAAATCCTTGGCGACCCAGGCGGAGAGGAAAACGGCTCCGACTCCGCCTTGTTTCAGACCGGCGAGCGTGGTGTGCGGGGCGGCGTCCTTCGAGCCGGCGGGAGAGGCGATGTCGTGGCCTTGGACGGTCCAGTAGGGGAGGTCGTTGTGAGTGTCGATCAGAAGCGCGGCGCGGTGCACGCGCATGACCTCGGCGTCCGTCACCGTTCGAGTTTGCGCGAACAAGGCCATCGGCGCGAGCGCCAGCAACAAGCGGGCATGCATTAGTTTCATTGTAAGCGCCGCACATCGCCAACGCCGCACCTCAGGGTTGTGATACGCTTCGGCCATGTTTTGGTGGAAGGCTTCGAAAGTGGGCCTCCTGGGGGTCCTGCCGCTGGCGGGTTCCTTTGCGGCTTCGCTCAATTCGCTGAATGTCTACCAGGATCCCGCGGTATTTCGTGCGGGGACTCGCTTCGTCGAGGTCCAGGTGGTGGTCCGCAACCAGCCGGTTCGTCCTCCGGGGCTCAGCGCGTCGCTCAAGTACGTCTTCGATTCCGGGCCTCCCTTTGGTCCACCAGGCGAGTTGGTGAAGGGTCTGACGAAGGACGATTTCACGCTGCTCGACGAAGGGAAGGCGCAGCCGATCGCGGTTTTTCGCGAAGGTCCCTCTGACGACAAGCCGTTCAACCTGCCGCCGGGTGCGATTTCCAATCGCACGGACAATAGCGGCAAGCCGCTTCAGGGCGCGACGGCGGTGCTGATCGACTTCCTCAACACGGGATTCGACTTCACGGGTTATCAGCGCATGGGCATGACCAACTTCATGCGGTCTCTGGCGGAAGATAACAGCCGGATCGGGCTGTACACGCTGGGGGAGAATCTGCACATCCTGCAAAACTTCAGTGACGATCCGCAGAAGTTGCTGGCCACGGCGGCGAAGCTCGATCAGCCCAAGGGCGCGCTGCCTGCGGATCTAAAGAGTTCGCTGCGGGATTTCGGCGATCTGATGGATCTGGGGAAGGAGACGGTCCACTCGCGCATCACTCTGAATGCGATGCGGGTGATCGTGCAGCATCTTTCGGGGATGCCGGGCCGCAAGAATCTGGTGTGGTTCATGGACGATCCGCGCAACGTACCGCCGCAGGTGATCGCGATGGCGCAGCAGGCGAACATCGTGCTGTATCCGGTGCTGGTGCGGCTGGTCCGAACCGGACCCGGAGGCCCCAGCATGAATGCCACCCGAGCCTTCGCGGCGCTGACGGGCGGGCGAGCGTTTCTCGATGCGAAGGATCTCAGCTTCGCCGTGCACACCGCGCAGGAGGATACGGCCACTTCGTACGTGCTCGGATACTATCCGGACGAGCACATGCTCGATGGGAAGTATCACAACATTACGATTAAGATCCACGACAAGGCTCCGGAGAAGCAGACGCTGGAGGTGAATTATCGGCCCGGTTATCTCGCGACGAAGGTGGCTTCTCGGGCGCCGTCGCCGACGCCGATGGAACTTCTGGAGGGTCCCGTGAACCTGGCGGGGATCGGGCTAGCGGCGCAAGCTATTCGTGAAGCGGACCATCCCGAGTTGTACGATCTGCACCTGACGGTAGACCTCCACGATATCCACCTGGAGCGGAAAGAAGACCGCTTCGTGGGCGCGTTCGACTTGACGATCCCGAATCCTCCTTCGCAGGGGACAGTGAGATCCGGCGTCGTGACGATCAATTTGACGGACGCCCAGTTGGCGAAGGCTCTAGAGAGCGGCTATCCTCTGGGGCTGACCGGAGTCCAGTCCGAAACGGGAGAGGTGCGAGTGGTGGTCCGCGATCGCGCGACGGGGGCGGCGGGGTCGCTGCGGGTGCCGCTTGCGGGACCTTAAGCGATGCGCGTTTACGATATACGCGACCAAGCAGGACGGGTTTTTGCTTTCGAGGTCAGCAGTACCTTTCTTCTACGGCGCGGGGCAATCCGCGTCGCTTCCAAGATTCCTGGCAGCCGCGTGACTTGGCGACCATCGATCTTTCCGTTCGGTCTGGATGTGTTTTGCAAGTTTGAGATCGAAGGGACCGCGTTCAAGATTTCGGAGGACTTCGGCGACAGCAGCCGATTCTGGATCGGACCGGATCCTCCCCGTTGGGTACCCCAGACCGAGAGGGTGAGAGAAGCGTTTCTTTCCGCGAGGCCGTCGCCCTTCTGGTAGTTTTTGCGGCAAGCCCTCCTCGAGTCCCTGTGTTATTATTTTGGTTTAGGAAGCGCGGCCCGCTCGCCTTTGAGTGGGCCGTTTCAATTTATGGACGGCGCGGACGAAGTATTATCCATCGCGCATCCCAAGGGGGTTCCTGTGATCATCTCCATGAAGTTGCACGCCACGCGGCAGCAAATCGACGAAGTTACCGCGCGCATTAAAGAGTTTGGGTATCAAGTCCACTCGATCGAAGGCGAGGAGCGGGTCGTCATCGGCGTAGTCGGTCGCGGCGATGTGACGGCGTGCCTGGAGTCGCTCGAAAGCATGCCGCAGGTCGAACGCGCGGTGAGGATTTCGGTGCCGTACAAGTTCGTAAGCCGCGAGTTCCGTCCGCACAAGACGGAGATAAAAGCCGGCGGCGTGGTCATCGGCGGCGACGAGTTCGTCACGATGGCGGGACCGTGCTCGGTGGAGAGCGAGAAGCAGATTCTGGAGTCGGCTGAGATCGTGGCTCGTGGCGGCGCGAAGCTGCTGCGCGGCGGAGCGTTCAAGCCACGGACTTCGCCGTACGATTTCCAGGGGCTCGCCGAAGAAGGGCTGAAGCTGCTGGATAAGGCTCGGCGGGCGACGGGCTTGGCGATCATTACGGAAGTGATGAGCGAGGTCGACGTGCCGATGGTGGCGCAATACGCCGATGTGCTGCAAATCGGCGCGCGCAACATGCAGAACTTTTCGCTATTGAAGACCCTGGGCAACTGCGGGCGTCCGATCATGCTGAAGCGGGGCCTGAGCGCAACCATCAAGGAACTGCTAATGTCGGCCGAGTACATCGTGGCGCACGGGAATCCGAACGTGATGCTGTGCGAGCGCGGCATTCGAACGTTTGAGACGGAGACTCGCAACACGTGCGATATCACGGCGATTCCGGTGCTGAATGAGCTGACGCACCTGCCGGTGATTCTGGATCCGAGCCATGCGGTGGGCAAGCGGAGACTGGTTCCGGCTCTGGCGCGCGCGGGCGTGGCGATCGGCGCGGACGGCTTGATCGTCGAAATGCATCCGCAGCCGGAGAAGGCCGTGAGCGATGGAGCGCAGTCTCTGAATCCGGAGCAGTATCTGCAGATGATGGAAGATCTGAAGCCGTACATTAAGCTCTGGAAGGACGCGCGAGTCGCCGAAGCCGCGACCGTGTAGACTTCCTTCATGCGCCCCTGGCAACTGGCCGCCGCGCTCGCGGTGGTCACCGTGGGAGTGATTTCGGTCATGGAGTGGCGCAGCGCGTCGCAGCGCTACGACGCGGGGCACATGCTGGAGCGGTTGCCGCTTGAGGGCTCCGTCAAAGTCTGGGTGGATTTCGACCAACTGCGTTCTAGCGGCTTGCTGGATCTGCTGGCGGGGTCGGCCGCGGCGGAAGATCCGGACTACAAAAGTTTCACCCAGCAGATCGGCTTCGACTACCGGACCAGCTTGAACGGCGTGGCGGCGTCGTTCCGCAAAGATAACTCCTACTTCTCGGTACATGGCAAGTTCGACTTCAAGAAGCTGGACGATTATGCGGCAAAGGAACAGGGCCGCTGCGTGGACGCGGTGTGCAGCATGCCGGCCAGCCAGCAGGGACGGTTCGTATCTTTCTATCCCCTGGCGGAGGAGGCTTTGGCCCTGGCGGTTTCGGGAGAGCCGGAGGGCGTGCGGATGATCGCGCCGGGCGCCCGGTCTGTGGAGGTGAATCCGCGGGCTCCCGTGTGGATCTCGGCTCCGGGCAGTAGTTTCAGCGGTTTCGCACATTTGCCCGCCGGGGCGCAGGCGTTTTTGTCTCCTTTGACGGATACGGTGGAGTCATCCTTCAGCATCGGGCCGACGGGGGATGGGGGCAAGGATTTGAGGATTCAGCTCGATTCCACCTGTCCTTCGGCGGACGTCGCGGTAAAGCTGGCGGCACAGTTGAACTCGACTACGGATCTTCTTCGCAAAATGCTTCAAAGGGACCACCTGACTCCGGGTAAATCCGACTTCACCAGCCTGCTGAGCAGCGGGCGGTTCGAGGTGCACGAAGTGCGGGTGTCGGGGACGTGGCCGCTGGATCGGAAGCTGCTGGAGAATCTGCTGGCAGGAAAGTAGCCCACTGCATCGCGCATGGCGCTCCGAAGCCCCTACTGCGATATGACCCGCCTCCGCCGACAAGAAAGCCGGCGGAGGCGATTGAATTCGTTCTATCAGGCTTGCCGGACTATAAGCCGGTTTTTGTACTCGGCCCGTTTGACGGGGCAAAGCGGCAACCATTCCTCTCGACCACGGATTACTCCGCGGCTCTAGCAACCTACCCGGAAGTCCTAACGGAGCGGGCCGCTCCTGCTCCCCTATTTGGTCTTGCTCCGCATGGGGTTTACCCTGCCAGCGTCCGTTACCGGAGCCGCGGTGCGCTCTTACCGCACCTTTTCACCCTTACCCGACCAGGAAATCCCGGCCGGGCGGTATAGTTTTCTGTGGCACTTTCCGTAAAACTCGCTTATGAGCGAATCCTCCCGGCCGTTAGCCGGCATGCTGCCCTATGGAGACCGGACTTTCCTCCCCGAAAACGGGGCGGCTGCCCGTCCGGCAAGCCTGAATTCTATTATCAGGTATTCGATTAGGTCTTGCCATAGGGAACTTAACGGGAGGAGAATGGAAACACTTGAGGGGTCGGTTGGATCTCCAAGTCATTGAGTTCTCGGCTTAGCGTGGTCAGCGGGAGCAGTCGGAGCAGGTAGACACGCGGGCTCTAAACAAGTTACTGTAGAAATGTTGTAGTAGGACAGGTCTTTAAGCACCATTCAGGGAGGGCATAGGGGATGTTGCGTAAATGCGCGGCGCTGTTGGCATTTCTCACACTGGGTGCGACAGTGTGGGCACAAGGATTAAACGTTCCTCAAGGCGTCACGAAAGACGATTGGGAAGAAATCAATTTTGAATATAACTCCTCCGTGCTGGTGGACGGATTCCCGAGTTTACTGAGGCTCGCCGAATTGCTTCAGAAGAATACCGGCGACAAGGTGCGGGTGGAAGGCCACACGGATGTGATCGGAAGCGCCCCATACAATGACAGACTGGGCTTGGCGCGCGCCAACGCGGTGCGGGACTTCCTGGTCAAGTATGGCGCGTCGGCCGGGCAGATTACGGCGACGTCCGAGGGCAAGGCGAATCCGCGGTATCCGGGTCAGAAGAACACGTACAGCCAGACCGACGAAGCTCGCTACATGAACCGGCGCGTATCGTTGACGGTGACGGATGCGCAAGGCAAGACGGTGAGCGCGGCGGGCAGTGCGGGCGATGCCATCCGGGCGATCGAGCCGCAGGCCGGCTTGGCCGACTGCTGCAGCGAAGTGCTGAAGCGCCTGGACAAACTGGACGACATCGCCAAGATGCTGAAGGATCTCGCGGATCAAAACGCGGATCTGAAGAAGCAGCTGGGCGATTTGAAGAACGCGCAGCAGGTGCTGGAATCGAAGGTGAACCAACCGCCTCCGGCTCCCGCGGCTCCGGTGGCCCCCGGGCCGACGGCGGCGGAAGTGGGCAAGGAAGTCGCCAAGGAGATCGAGGCGCATAAGGATCCTCGCTTCCAACTTCTCGGCGTCAACATCGGCGTCGATGACACCGGCAACACGACGTTCACCGGCAAAGGACGCTTCTTCGCTCCCATGGGCACCCGGTTCGGGTTCCAGGCCGAGGGCGAGTATCTCTACTTCAAAGGCCAGCGCGAAGGGCAGTTCGACTTCGGTCTGGTGGACCGCATGACGCCGCACTTCCAGGCCGGCCTGTTCGGCAGCTTCAAGGAAGTGACGATGTCGCAGTATCAACACGGCGGCGCTCTGGGCCAAGCCGCTTTCGCCGCGGACTACATCTTTAAGCGCGGCAAGGTGGGCGTCTTCGGGACCAAGGGCTTCATGGACGGCGCGCTGATCAACAGCGTGAACGCCACGGATCCTGTGTCGGGAGCGCTCTTGAATCACGAGTTCCTCAACAGCTACCTGATGATTGTGGACCAGGCGGGCGTCAGCACCACGCTGGGCCTGTGGAAGAACAACTACCTGGAAGGCAACCTCGCTTACCTGCACAGCCCGGCCCAGGGAAATCACATGGGCGGCACGGCGCGCTTCATCTTCCCGCTGAACCCCAAGGTGGCTCTTACGGTGGAAGGCGGCATGAACGAGACCCTGGTGGGACCCGGCAATTCGGGCCGCGCGGTGGTCGGCGTGCAGTTCAGCAACATGCTGCGGCCGAAGGAATACATGGCGGCAGACCATGCGATTCCGATGGACATTCCGCGCGTGCGGTATGAGGTACTCACCAAGAAGGTCCGCAACGGCAACGATCCTCCGGTGGCCGACGCGGGTCCGGACCAGATCAACGTTCCGGCGGGCACCATCACGCTGGACGGTTCGAAGTCATACGATCCGGACGGCGACGCTCTGACCTATCAGTGGGTGCAGGAAGTGGGTCCGACGGTAACACTGTCGGCTCCGACGGCATCGAAGACCACGTTCACGGCGGTGCAGGGACAACGCTATACGTTCCGGCTGACCGTGAAGGACACCTTCGGAGCGCAGGCTTCGGCGCGCACCTCGGTGACGACGCAGACGGCGGCTCCGGTGCAGATCCTGTTCTTCAACGCCAATCCGAACAGCATCACGACCGGCCAGTCCTCCACGCTGTCGTGGGGCACACTGAACGCCACCAGCGTTTCCATCACCTCGATCGGGACGGTGGCGGTGAACGGTTCGAACCCGGTGTCTCCGACGCAGACCACCACGTATGTACTGACGGCGTCGAACGCGGTCAATACGGTGACGGCGACGGCGACCGTGGTCGTAAATCCGGTGCAGACCAAGCTGCAATACTGCTATGCGACGCCGACCAATATCATGGCCGGCGAATCGGCGACGCTGAACTGGGCGACGCTGAGCGCGGATACAGTCACGATCCAACCTAACGTCGGAGCGGTGGCGAAGAGCGGCAACATCGCGGTGACGCCGACCGCGACCACGACCTACACCATTACGGCAACCGGCAGCGGTGGAACCAGCGTCGATTCGTGCAACATCACGGTCACGGTGGCGCCCGGCCAACTGCCGCGCATCATCCGCTTCTCCGGCATTCCGCCCACCATCAGCAGCGGCCAGACGTCGACCCTGCTGTGGGTGGTGGAGAACGCCGACACGGTCACGATCAACCAGGGAGTAGGCAACGTCTCGATCGACGGCACGCAGGACGTGACGCCGGCGCAGACCACGGTCTACACTCTGACGGCGACCAACAAGACCGGCTCGGTGCAAGCCACCGCGACGATCAACGTCAACGTCGTACCGCCGCCGAAGGTCCTCTCCTTCACGGCGAATCCAAATCCGTCTCCCGCCCCGGGAACCAAGGTAACGCTGCAGTGCAACACCTCGGGCGCGAGCACGATCACGATGGCGAATATCCTGTTCCTGCCGCCGAATCCCACCTTCGTGGTATTCCCGACAGTGGACACGACCTACACCTGTATCGCGACTAGCGCGAACGGGCAGACCGATACCGCCAGCGTGACCGTCAAAGTCAATCAACCGGTGACCCCGCCCACGGGAAATCCTCCGGTGATTTCGGTCGCGGGCGGACTCTCGATCAACACCATCTACCGCGAGATCACGCTGGACGCTTCGGCGACCACCAGCCCCTCCGGCAATAACCCTCTGACGTATAGCTGGATTCAATCCTCTGGTGTACCGTCGGCGATCGGCGGCAGCAACACCCCCGTCGCCAACATCGAAATGGGGAACGAGACCGGGGAGTACGACTTCACTCTGACGGTGACGGATAGCAAGGGAAATACGGCAACAGCAACCGTCAAGGTCTACCTGTTAAATACTCGAACTCCGTAGTATTCGCTTTTGCGAGGGCAAACCTTTGGGCCGAGCCCTCGCAAAAGCACCGATCTCGGAAAACTTTACCGCCAGGCGCTGGTCGCGTCTGGCGGTATTTTATTGAAAAAGCTTCATTTTGAGAGAGGCCAGCCGCGTGCACTTTAATTTCCGTGCGGCTCAGTATACGTCTGAATTTATCGTTGGTGCTCGGCGTAGCTTTGGTCTCGCTGGCGTTTGCGCTGTATCAGACGCAGAGCGAGACATATGGACTGCGGCGGGATTTAGACCGGCAGGCTTCGGTGCTGGCCGAAAGCCTGGAAAGATCCGCTCTTCCGTTGGTGGCAGCCGGATCCACGCGCGAACTACAGAGGCTCGTCGACCGCTTCCAGGATCACGAGCGATTGGCCGGTGTCGCGGTGTACGACGCGCAGTCCACGCTGCTCGCGGCAACGGCGAACCTCGCAGGGCAGTTGAAGAGCTTGCCGCCCTCGGCGGTGGAACGCGCCATCGCGGAAGGCACCGGTCAGGGCGAGTACTTTAGCGCAGCCGAGATTCCGCTCCACGTCTACGCACTTCCCCTGCGCGCCGATTCAGGCCTGCTGGGCGCGCTGGCGATCTTCCACAACACGGCCTATATCGATGCGCAAAGCACGGCGACACTGCATCGCGCGCTGGCGAGCGTCGTCGTGCAGACGATGTTGATCGTGTGCGTGACGCTGCTGGTATTGCGCTGGGGACTGGGACGTCCCATCGAAACTCTGGCGGCGTGGCTGAGCGATCTGCGCACCGGTCGCGCCGGGACGGACGGAGGTCCGCATTTACCTGAGGAAGACGTATTCGTTCCGCTGCGGCGCGAGGCGGCGCGGCTGGCGACCAGCATTTCCGTGGCCCGCGCCGCCGCGGAGCAGGAAGCCCGTCTTCGGTATACCGCCGAATCGCTCTGGACCGCCGAGCGGCTGCGCGTCGCGGTGTCGAGCAAATTGGAAGGCAGCCGGCTGTATGCGATTTCCAATCGCGAGCCGTATGAGCATTTCTGGCGCGGCAATACGATCGAATGCTCCGTTCCGGCGAGCGGGTTGGTGACGGCTCTCGAACCGGTGCTGCGCGCCTGCGATGGAACCTGGATCGCGCAAGGCACCGGCAATGCGGATGTCGAGACGGTGGACGGGCATGATCGCCTTCGCGTGCCTCCCGAACATCCGGAATACACACTGCGCCGCGTTTGGGTGAGTGCGGAAGAAGAGCAGGGTTTCTATTTCGGCTTCTCAAACGAAGGGCTGTGGCCGTTGTGCCACATCGCCCACACGCGGCCGGTATTTCGGGAGCAGGATTGGCAATCGTACCGCGCCGTGAATCGCCGCTTCGCCGATGCGCTGCTTGAAGAGGTGGGGGACCAAAAGAATCCAGTGGTGCTGGTGCAGGATTATCACTTCGCGCTGGTTCCGCGCATGATCAAGGAATCCCGGCCCGACGCGCGCGTGGCGATCTTCTGGCATATTCCGTGGCCCAATCCGGAGGCGTTCGGCATTTGCCCGTGGCAGCGCGAGTTGCTGGACGGTTTGCTCGGTGCCGATCTGATCGGGTTCCACATCCAGTCCCACTGCAACAATTTTCTGGAGTCCGTGGACCGGGCGCTCGAAGCCCGGACCGACCGCGAACATTTTTCGGTGAAGCGCGGGGGGCACCTGACCTATGTGCGCCCCTTCCCGATCAGCGTGGACTTCGAGCGCGAGGGCTCGGACCACGAGAGCGGCTCGCTGCATCTGGAGCGCGCGACGCTGCTGCGGGAGGCGGGGGCGGGCGGCGCGACCCTGCTGGGGATCGGCGTGGACCGGGTGGATTACACCAAGGGTCTCCCGGAGCGACTGCTGGCGCTGGAGAGGTTTTTCGAGAAGTATCCGGCCTACCGCGGTCGATTTACGTTCGTGCAGATCGGCGCGCCGAGCCGTATGCACATCCGGCGCTATCAGGAATTAATGGACGATGTAAAGGCCGAAGCGGAGCGCATCAACAAGCGCTTCCAATCGGGCGACTGGCGTCCCATCGTCTTCATGGCGCAGCATCACAGTCATAAGGAGATTCAACCGTTCTACCGGACGGCGGACCTTTGCCTGGTGACCTCGCTGCACGACGGCATGAATCTGGTGGCCAAGGAATATGTCGCGGCTCAGAGCGCGGAGCACGGTGTGCTGGTGCTGAGCCGGTTCGCGGGAGCAACTCATGAGCTGGTGGATGCACTGGCGGTGAATCCTTACGATACGGAGGAGCTGGCGGATTCCATTCACCGGGCGCTCGAAATGGCGCCCGAGGAGCGCCGCGCACGGATGAGCCGGATGCGGACCTACGTGCGTGAACACAATATTTACCGCTGGGCCGGGAACCTGATCGCGGAGTTGGCGGCGATCCGGGTGGAGGACGGCGGGTCGACCTCGGGAGAGGCGCGAACGATGGAGCGCCGCGGCGGAGAGACGGATCCGAAAGAAATCGCGGCGAGTGCCGTTCGTTAGGAAGATCGCAAGAATGTCTGCAGTACTTTTGCGAAGAGAATGGGAGCAAGTGGCGAGCCGATTACGCGGCGCCCCGGGCGTGGCGTTGTTTTTAGACTTCGACGGGACTCTTTCGCCGTTGGTGGCCGATCCGGCAGCAGCCAAGGTGGATTCAGTGACGCGAGGCACTTTGGCAAGGCTGGGACGGAGCCCGCGCGTGCGGGTGTGCATCATCAGCGGACGGCGGAGTGACGATCTTCGGGCGCGAATCGCATTGCCAGGTTTACGCTACCTGGGCGTGCATGGCGCGGACTCTGGCAGGGCGATTTCCGGCTCCCCGGATCTCGCGCCCGAAGTTCTGAAAGGAGTCTCGGAGGCCAGGCGGGAACTAGTGGTCCGGCTGAACGGGACCGCGGGCGTGCTGGTGGAGGATAAGAACGTTTCCTTCGCGCTGCACTATCGCGGCGCGCGGGCGGACGACGTGGAGAAGGCGGGCGGACTCCTGCGCGAGATCGTGGCGCGCTCGCGGGGCAGGCTGCGGGTGCTGCCCGGCGATTGTGTTTGGGAAGTGTTGCCGGCGCAGATCCGCGGCAAAGGCCACGCCGCGCGGAGGCAATGGGCGGCTTGGGGCATGCATCTGCTTCCGGTCTATGTCGGCAATGACGGCACCGACGAGGCGGCGTTTCAGACGCTCGCTTCCGGCATTACGGTGCGCGTCGGTGCGGTGCGGTCCACCAAGGCGCACTATTCGGTTCGGAGCCCGGCGGACGTACGCTGGTTTCTGCTTCAGCTCGAAAAGGAGATGCAATGGAAGACGGCTCCGGATTCCAGTTTGTGACCGCGGCGTACTTGATTCGCATCAATAATCAGAAGGCCACAACGCTGAACGAGCTCTGCGTGGGAATGGACCATGCGAACGACGCGTCGATCTTTTATCACACCTTTCAAAGCCTCGGACGGCATCACTTCTTGACCGAGGGGTTTTCGAATGACTTCGCCGAGTGGGCTCTGAATGGACTGAATCGGCCGGTGCTGGCGGAACGTCTGGGTGGCCTGGATGTGCGCGACTACCTCTCCATCGCCGAGTTGCGGGGCGATCTGGCGCGAATCGTTCGCGAACATTGCGACGAGTATCCTCGTGAGGCGGATGTCTCGGCGTTTGAGCCCTTCTACTTCAGCGAGAGCGCGGAGATTACGGTTCCGCTGGGGAAGCCGGTCGACACCATGGAGGAGTTCCGGCGCGGTCTGGAAGGCTTGAGCCATGCCTCCTTGCAATATCATTTCCTGGTTTCACGGCTGCGGCTGCAACTAAAGACCAACGATTTTTCGTATTGGCTCGAAATGCACCTGAAACGGCCCGATCTGGGCCGGCGCATCGAGCGCATCGACATCTACACCAACACACTCGATAGCGCGCGGGACGCGATGGTGAAGATTCTGGATCGCGAAGGCAAAGCATGATCGCCACGGAAGAACAGGAAGGTATCCGGCTGGATCAATACATCCCGCTGCTCGGGGCCGAAGTGGACGAATTACGCGCCCTGGCGAAGCCGCTGGCCCGGCGTGAGGTCTCGATGGTCAACTCCACTCGCCTGGGCGGGGGCGTAGCGGAACTTCTGAACCGGATCGTGCCGATTCTGGAAGAGCTGGAAATGCGGCCGCGCTGGGAAGTGGTGTCCGGCACGCAGGAGTTCTTCGAAGTGACGAAGGCATTCCACAATGCGCTGCACGGGAGTCCGGTGCCTCTCCCGCCGAACGCGTTCGATATTTTCCGGTCGTACAACCAATCCAATCGGGAACGGATGCAACTGGATTCGGAGTTCGTGGTGATCCACGATCCGCAGCCAGCCGGACTGATCGACTCCCGGCAAGGCCGAGCCGGGCACTGGATCTGGCGCTGCCATATCGATCTCTCGCGTCCGCGTGCCGACGTGTGGAATTTCCTGGAGCCGTGGGTGATGCGTTACGACGCCTCGGTGTTCTCCTCCCCCGCGTTCGCGCGGCAGCTGCCGATTCCGCAGTACCTCTTCTATCCTTCGATCGACCCGCTTTCGGAGAAGAACCGGCCCCTGGACCCGGCTTATGTGCGGTCGGTACTGGAACGGTATCAGATCGACCCGGACCGGCCGATTTTGACGCAGATCTCGCGCTTCGACCGGCTGAAGGATCCGGTGGGCGTGGTGAAAGCGTACCGGATCGTGAAGCGCTACTTCGATTGCCAGTTGGTACTCGCGGGCGGCGGCGCGAGCGACGATCCCGAGAGCTCCGCGGTGCTGGAAGAGACACGGCAGGCGGCGGGCGACGATCCCGATATTCATTTATTGGAACTGCCTCCGGCGGTGCCCCTGGAGATCAATGCGCTGCAAACGGGGTCGACTGTGGTAATCCAGAAGAGCCTGCGCGAGGGCTTTGGGCTGACCGTGGCCGAGGCATTGTGGAAGAAGAAACCCGTGGTGGCGTCGGCGGTGGGCGGAATTCCGACGCAGGTTCTGCACAAGCAAACCGGAATGCTGGCGCATTCGGTGGAGGGCACGGCGTACCAGATCCGGTATCTGCTTTCGCACCCGCAAATCGCAACGCGGCTGGGCGAACAGGGCCACGCGCATGTGCGGGAGGAGTTCCTGATCACAGGAAACGTCAAGCGCTATCTGACGCTCATGCTGCTCCTTGCCGGGCAGCGATAGCCGGAAATCCCGTAATTCCAATCGTTTCGGCTCGCCCGGCACATCCGGGAGCCGAAGGCATCTTTTTCTTTGACTCCGAAACTGCTTTCTGGCATACTACGGCGGTATTGGAGAGCTTGGTCTGACTCTGGATCCCGTTCGCCGCTATCGTTTGCCCCAACCCGCCCGGTGTCTGCCCACGCAGTCTCCAGATACAACTTTCTCCGGATAAGGGAAGGAGCGCTTGAGTGAAGAAGCTTTTTGTTGGAAATCTGCCGTACGCGGCAAATGAACAGGATCTGCAGAATTTTTTCGCAGAAAATGGCGTGACCGTCGACACCGTGACCGTCATGCGCGACCGCTTTACGGGCCAGGCTCGCGGGTTCGGATTCATCGAGATCCATGACGACTCCTCCGCGCAGAACGCCGTCGATGCCTGTCATGGCAAGGATCTCATGGGCCGCACCCTGGTCGTGAATGAGGCCCGCCCGATGGCCGCGCGCGAAGGCGGCGGAGGCGGAGGCGGTGGCTTCCGCGGTCCCCGGCGGTAGCGCACATCCCTATTCCTCCATTAGAATCTTAGAGAGCCAGCGGCGGCTGTACCTAGAGGCGCCTCGCTCCAATTTTATGGGTGCAAGCTACTCTCGCGGAGCCGCCTCCCCTCTCACCACCAAAACTACGCATCAAATTCTCGCCGATACAGTTTCCCGATTCGGGGACCGCGAGGCGCTGGTGGTTTCTTCCAGCGCGGTTTCTCACAGCGAGGTCCGGCACACCTGGTGGCAGCTTGCGGACGAAGTAGAGCGCACTGCTCGCGGACTGGCAGGACTCGGCCTCCAGCCGGGAGACCGGGTGGGCATGTGGGCCACCAATTGCGCCGAGTGGGTGTATCTCCAGCTTGGCTGCGCGCGGGCCGGCTTGGTTTTGGTGAATGTGAATCCAGCGTACCGGTCGCACGAGCTGGCATACGTCCTGAAGAAGTCTGGAATGAAGGCGCTGGTGCTGCGCGCCTCAGATGCCCGGTCCAACTACAGAGCGATTCTGGAAGAGGCGCTCAAAGAGCAGGAAGTCGCACTACGGCACACCATCTACCTGGGCGAGGACTCCTGGGATCGGATGATGGCAGGCGGGGTCGACGCCGGTCCGGGGCCGGCGGACTGCCATGACGTGGTCAACATCCAGTACACTTCCGGGACCACGGGAAGTCCCAAGGGCGTGCTCCTCACGCACTCCAACCTGCTCAACAACGCCCAGTGCGCCACGGACGGGATACACGCCACAGAACAGGATCGTGTGTGCGTCCCCGTCCCGCTGTATCACTGCTTCGGGTGTGTGATCGGCAGCTTGGGATGCCTGCGCACCGGCGCGGCGATGATTCTCCCGAGCCCGACGTTCGATCCTCTGGCCGCCATGCAAGCGATCCAGAACGAGCGGGTGACGATCGTCTACGGCGTCCCCACCATGTTCATCGCGATGCTGCAACATGCGGAGTTTTCGCGCTTCGCTTTTTCGAGCCTCCGCTCCGGCATCATGGCGGGCGCGCCCTGCCCGATCGAGGTCATGAAGCGAATCGTGAGCGACATGCATTGCCCGGAGATGACCATCGCCTACGGCCAAACCGAGGCTTCGCCGCTCATCACAATCGCGGATTGCCGGGGCTCTTTCGAGACTCGCGTCGCCACCATCGGCAGCGCGGGGGCGAATATCGAAGTGAAGATCGTGGACCCCAGCGGCGAGACGCTTCCCCTCGGCGAACAAGGCGAACTCTGCGGCCGGGGCTACATGGTGATGAAGGGCTACGATCAGGATCCCGAAGCTACGGCTCGCGCCATTGATAAAGAGGGCTGGCTGCACACCGGAGACCTCGCCGCCATGCGGCCCGACGGTCACTTCCGCATCACCGGCCGTCTGAAAGATATGATTATCCGGGGCGGCGAGAACATTTATCCGCGCGAGGTGGAGGAATTTCTCTACACGCATCCCCAGATCTCCGACGTGCAGGTGGTGGGACTGCCGGACGAGAAATTTGGAGAGACGGTGGGGGTTTGGATTCGCCTCAAGACGGAGCAGAGCTGCACGGAAGATGAAATTCGCGAGTTCTGCCGCGGCAAGATCGCCCACTTCAAAATCCCGCAATATATCCGCTTCGTCGACTCCTTCCCGATGACCGTCACGGGGAAAATCCAGAAATTCCGGATTCGCGAGATTGAGATCCAGGAACGGCACCTCGAAAAGGCAGCCGGGGTCCAGACCGCTTGAACGCATCCGTCCCGCGGCGCAACAATCCACCGTGGCTGTTTGGCTTGCTTTCCCTACCCTACGGCGTATTCAACAACGTAATGGCGGTGCTGGTCCCGTTTTTGTTGCGGAAACGGGGTATTCCGGTGGACCGAATCGCGGAGGTCATCGCGATTTCCTCCATTCCGAACGTTTGGTATTTCCTTTGGTCCCCCGTGGTCGATCTTGGCTTCCGGCGGCGGACTTGGGTTTTAATCGCCGCGGGCGGCTCGGGACTCATCGGAGGCATCGCGGTCCTCACCTCGGCGGGGTCCCTGTTGCAACTCACGGTGCTGTTGCTTGCGGCGAACGTGGTCGGCATGCTGCTCTCTTCGGCGAACGGCGCGCTGCTCACGACGCTCGACCCTTCGGTCCGCGGGCGCGCCGCGGGCTGGTATCAGGCGGGAAATCTCGGCGGCGGAGCGTTGGGTGGCGGCGCTGCCATCTGGCTCGCGTCCTTCGCGCCGGTTCCGTTGATGGCGCTGGCTTGCACCACCATGACCTTTCTTCCGGCCCTGGCCGCGTTGCGCATTTCGGAGGAAACGGTCACGCGGCTGCGACCCTCCGTATTATTTCGAGCCATGGGACATGACGTCTGGGACGTCCTGAGAGCTCCCGCGACTTGGGTTGGCCTCCTCTTCTTCCTCTCGCCGGTGGGAAGCGCCGCGGTGATGAACCTGATTTCCAGCCTGGGGCCGGACTATCACGCCTCCGACGCGGAGGTGGCGTGGGTCTCCGGGCTTGCCGGCGGCTTACTTTCCGCCGCGGGGTGCATGTTCGGCGGATTTATCTGCGATCGCATCAAACGCACCACGGCATACGCCCTGGCCGGATTGCTGAGTGCGGTCTTCTCGGCATGGATGGCGCTGGGACCCCCGACGTCCTTTACCTACGCCGGCGGCTACATCGGCTACGCTCTCGCGGCCGGATTCGCTTACGCGGCTTTTACCGCGCTCGAACTTGACGTGTTGGGGAACCGGCCGCATGCGGCGGGCACAGCCTATTCGCTGTTAGGCGCCAGCGGAAACCTGCCGATCACTTATATGACCTGGATCGACGGTGCGGCATATAAACGCGCCGGGCGTTTCGGCCTGATGGGAGCGGACACGGTGGCCAATGGATTGGTAGCCACTATCCTGCTGATTTTCGCCGGATCCATCGCCCGGCGCTGGTTTCGCTCAACCGGCGAAAACCCGAGCGAAACGATTTCCTCTAACACGTCACTATAAGAAAAGTCTCTCCCCGGCGCCGCGTTGTGGGGCGAATATTTTGCGGCAACGCGTGGAAACAGAATGGCCGGGGAGTCCGTCTATCTTGATAGTCTCCCTTTGTTTCTTATGCACCCATCTCTTATCTGTGTTCTCTTAACTTGTACGACGACTACCCCGGTCACGATTTCCGTGAGTTCCTCCGTATCGTCACCCGCGCCGCTCGGAACCGTTGTCACTTGGACGGCAAATGCTTCTGCCGCGAACCCCGGAACGCTGGCGTACCGGTTCCGCATCCGCCGTTTGGGCGCCAATTTCCAGACAGTTGTCGACTTTGGACCCAAAAACACGCTGGATTGGACCACAATTGATCGCGAGGGTTCCTACGAAATCGAGGTCGCGGCGATGAATATGGCGACGTCGGAGACGGCGGCCGCGTCCTCGTTATTCCAATTCACACCGCTGTCCAGCGGAAAAACTTCGGCGGTCACGGCGAGCTCCCACCCTCTCGTGGAGATTTATAGCGCGCCACCTTGTGCTGTGGGAGGCCGTATGCGGATCCAATACTCGACTGCCGGAGGCTCCGTGCAGACCACTCCGTTCCAGGATTGCCATCCCGGAGCGACCATGAACTTTTACTTGGCCGGGATGTACCAGAATACGGCGTACACGGCGCAACAAATACTGGACACGGGAACAGCGTTTGTGACCGGCGGTCCGCTGCCGTTCACCACGGGAGCCGTGGGTCTCCTACCGCCGCCGGTCACAGCTCTCACGAATACCCCAGTGCCGATGACGGACGGCGTGCTCGTGCAGAGCCTATTCGACGGAAATTCCATCGCCACGGATTTGAACGGCAAGCTGATCTGGTACTCGCCCGGCGATATCGCGTTCCTCACTCGTGCCGTGGGTGGCGGAACGTTCCTCGGAATCGGCGAGGACGGTACCAAGGATCCGTCGCAACAATTCGTGCGCGAATTCGACCTGGCCGGCATCACGCAGGCGGAGACCAACGCGGCTCGCGTGAACCAGCAACTGGCCGCGCTCGGAATCCACGCCATCAGCGGGTTTCATCATGAGGCTCGCAAGCTGCTGGATGGTCAATATCTGGTGCTGGCGGCCTCCGAGCGGATCCTCACCGATATCCAGGGTGCGGGCGACGTAGACGTGATCGGCGACACCATCCTGGTGCTCGACCAAGATCTGCAGGTGAGCTGGGCCTGGGATTCCTTCGACCATTTGGACACGCATCGTACGGCGGTTTTCGGGGAGACATGCACCCCCGCGGCCACCCTTGCCTGCCCGCCCTTCTACCTGAGCAAAATCGCGAATGACTGGCTCCACGGAAATTCACTGCAACTCACGCCTGACGGCAACATACTGTACTCGGCGCGGCACCAGGATTGGGTGTATAAGATCGACTACCACAATGGAGCGGGCGCGGGCGATGTCCTGTGGCGGATGGGGAAGCAGGGCGACTTCCAGATCACTTCGTCCGACCCCAGCCCCTGGTTTTCCCACCAGCACGATCCCAACTTCGAACCGAACGGGACCGTCATGACGGTGTTCGACGACGGCAATGATCGCTACGCGGCGGATCCGAGAGCGCATAGCCGCGGGCAGGCGATCAAGATCGACGAAGTCAACCGCACGGCCACGCTGCTGCTGAACGCGGATGTCGGCAGCTATTCTCAGGCGGTCGGCTCGGCACAGCGGCTGCCGAACGGCGACTATCATTTCGACTCCGGGTTTATTTACGTGGTCGATGCCAACGGGAACGCCAACACGCTGGCACAATCCGTGGAACTGGACAAGGCCGGGGCGCTCGTCTACGGGATCCAGTTCGCGGCGCCGGAGTACCGCACCATCCGCATGCGCGATCTTTACACCGCGCCCTAGCAGGTCTGGAGCAAAGCAGGCCCACGGATCACTCTGGTATCCTACCCTTACTCATGAGCCTGTTCGCAACCAAACCGCTGGATGTCATTCTGGCGGACGCCGAGCACGAAACGCTCAAACGCTCCCTGACCGCCGGACAACTGGTGGCCCTGGGGATCGGCGCGATCATCGGCGCCGGACTTTTCTCGCTCACGGGCATCGCGGCGGCGCAGAACGCGGGACCAGCCGTGGTCCTGAGCTTCGTGTTAGCCGCCATCGGATGCGCTTTCGCGGGCATTTGCTACAGCGAATTCTCCACCATGATTCCCATCGCGGGCAGCGCGTACACTTACGCCTACGCGACCATGGGCGAACTGCTCGCCTGGATCATCGGGTGGGATTTGGTTCTGGAGTACGCGGTGGGGGCCTCGACGGTGGCGGTAAGTTGGTCGGCGTACGTGGTGAGCTTCTTCAAAGACTTCGGGATCTCCTTCCCGGCGCAGTTGGCGGCCTCGCCGTTCGAGCCGGTGACGCTGCCCGGCTCCACTACCGTCATTCAGGGCATCATCAATTTACCGGCACTGTTCATCGTCATCTTAATTTCCGGAGTGCTCATCATCGGCATCCAGGAATCAGCCCGGGTGAACACCTTCATCGTCATTCTAAAAGTGACCGTCGTGCTGATCTTCATCGTGCTGGGCTGGTCCTATATCAACCCGAAAAACTACGAACCGTTCGTCCCGCCGAATCTGGGAGTCTTTGGCGTATTCGGCTGGAGCGGTGTGATGCGCGCCGCCGGTGTGGTATTTTTCGCCTTCATTGGCTTCGACGCGGTGTCCACTGCGGCTCAGGAAGCCAAGAACCCGAAGAGGGACATGCCGATCGGGATCATCGGATCGCTGGCCGTCTGCACCCTCCTGTACGTGTTGTTCTCGCACGTACTCACCGGCATCGTGAATTATTCGGAGCTCAAGGTAGCCGCGCCGGTCGCGGTTGCAATCGACCGCACTTCCTACGAATGGCTCCGGCCCGCCATCAAGCTAGCGATCATCGGCGGCTACACATCGGTGATCCTCGTGATGCTGTTAGGACAGAGCCGGGTGTTCTTCTCGATGTCCCGCGATGGGTTGCTGCCCAAGATTTTCAGCGATATTCATCCCAAGTTCCGCACTCCCTGGCGCGCCAACTTACTATTCATGGTCTTTACCGGAGTGTTCGCGGCCTTTGCGCCGATTTCCATTCTCGGAGAGATGACCAGTATCGGAACTTTGTTCGCTTTCGTACTCGTGTGCATCGGCATCATCATCATGCGCCGCACCCATGCCGATCTTCCCCGCCCTTTCAAGACTCCCCTAGTGCCACTGGTCCCGATATTGGGAATCGCGTTCAACCTGACCATGATGGTCTACCTCGGCTGGAGCAACTGGGCACGGCTGTTCATCTGGATGGCGCTGGGGATGATCGTCTACTTCGGCTACAGCCGCAAGCGCAGCATCACCGCCGCCCGCGGGCGCTAATCGCGCTTTCTCAGCCCCGACGGATCGATCCGGTCTCCCACTCTCTGCCGCCACACGCGCGCCAGGGCCAACAATCCATCGCGCTTCAGATCGTGATCGCGCTCGTGAACCAGATTGACGCCTTCGTCGGGATCGTCGGCCAAGTTGTAGAGAGCTGTCGCTTCGTCCTGACGATTCAGGACCAACTTTTCGAAGCCTCGAACCACGACGCGCCACTCGCCGGACTGCCCGATCCTACCCTCGGAGTAAATCGAATCCGGAACTTCACCTCGTCCGCTGACGATGAGGGCGGACAGGTCGCGGCCCTGTAAATCGGGTATTGCGACGCCGGCCCAGGCGAGTAAAGTCGGCAAAACATCGACATGCGAGATCAGGATTTCGGTGGCGATGCGTGGTGCAAGCTTCCCCGGCCAGCGAATCGCCAGCGGGACGCGAATGGAACGGTCCAGTGGCCCGTCATTCCCATCGCCCGATTCGGCTGTCATGACCGTGATCGTGCCGGGATCGTCCGGCGCTGCGGGCCGGAGCAGGTCAGTCACTTGCCGATCTGAGGATCGAAGGGCATGCGGAAATCTTCCGGTTTCGAGAGCGCGCCGCGTCTGCGGACACGCCACGTAGGCCCGCGGAAAAACGATGCTCTGGTGCGCAAAATCCTCGGGCACCGATTTTGCGCTGATCCAGACGACCGCCACCCGCGGCCGGGAATCCTGCGCGCAGGCCAACGCCAGCGGAGCCAGGAGAAAACTGCGGCGTCCGATCACTCGCGCACTTTTACGACAGGCACGCCCTTCTTGCACAAGTCGCACGACGCCGCATCCTTGTAATACAGGGCATCGAGCGTCGCAAGGGAGTAGAAGGGCAGCGATCCGAACGAAATCACATCCGGATAAGGCTGGTGGACGATCACAGCGATTGCCACCACTTCCCCGCCCTGGGATTCCACCAAAGTCTTGAGCTCCGCCAAACGCTTTCCGGTCCGCAGAATGTCGTCGACGAGCAAAACTTTCTCTCCGGGCTGCACCTCCAGAAACTGGCGAAAATGTTGCGGCTCGCCCGGACTCTGGCGCTCAGACCAATACACCTGGTGCGCGCGCAACGCCTCGCAGACGCCGTACGCCACAGGGAGTCCGCCTGTCGCGGGCGCGACAATGGAAAGCTCCGGTATGATCGCCCGGATATCGGCATGCGCGCGGAGCTTCCGGCTTAAGCCTACGCTCAAGATCTTCGCCGCCTCATAGTCGCGCATGGTGAGCGCCACTTGCAAATGCTCATTGGCGTGGAGGCCGCTCGCGTACTCGAAGTGCCCGTCGCGAAGACCGCCCGTGCGGCGCAGCAGCGCGACCACTTCTTCATTGCTCGGAATTAATTGCATTAATGCGCTCCTCGCCCGCCCAGCACCTGCGGAATGGTCCGCAGCATGATCTTCCAATCCAGCGCCAGTGACCAGTTGTCGATGTATTGCATGTCCAGCCGCATCCACGTTTCGAAATCCACGGAATCTCGCCCCGACACCGCCCACAAGCACGTCAGCCCCGGACGCATCCGTAGCCGGCGGCGCTGCCAGCGCTGGTATTGCGCGACCTCTTCCGGAATTGCCGGACGCGGACCCACCAACGACATGTCGCCCTTCAATACGTTCCACAGTTGCGGAGTTTCATCGAGAGAGAACTTGCGGAGCCAGCGGCCCACACTGGTCAATCGCGGATCGTTCGGAATCTTCAGCGCCAGCTCGCGCTGGCTCAAGTGCGCCAGGGACGCGCGCATCGCCTCCGCGTTCTCGCACATCGAGCGGAGCTTGTAGCACACGAAGCGGCGTCCGTTTAATCCGCAGCGCTCCTGGCGGAAGATCACAGGCCCCGGCGAGGTCAGGCGAATGATCGCTGCGATCAGCAGCATCGGCACAACGAACAGCACCAGAGCGGCGCCCGCCAAAACAATATCGAGCGCCCGTTTCATGAGCAGCCGGATTTCATCATGCGGCGTCGCCGAGAACGTGAGCAGCGGAGATCCACCCAGCCGGTCGAGATAGATCTGACTGTTCACGTGCGGAAAGAAATCCACCGATACGCGCGTCCTCACGCCCTCTTCGTCGCATGCCAGCATCACTTCCTCGAGTTCCGCCAGCTGCCGCGTATCTACAGCGAAGATAATCTCGTCGATCACGTGCTTCCGCAGCAACTCGGGTAGCGTTTCCAGAGCGTGCACCGGATAGGTGCCGTCCAACTCAATCTCCGCCACCGCCGGACGCCCGGGCGCCTCCGCGAGGAATCCCGTCAGCCGGATCCCATAGATCGCGGCGTCTTCGATCTGGCGTGCCAACCTGCGCGCCGGATCGCCCAGGCCCACCACCATCACGAAATGCGGAACTCCAAAGCGTCCGCGCATCGCGCCCAGGAGCCGGCCGGCATTCAACCGGAAGAGGCACAGCAGGCACCACGTGATTCCCGCGAACAGCGCCACGAAGGAGCGGCTCAAATCCCGATGCTCCACATATTGCAACAGCACCATCAGGACGATCCCCAGCAAGCACTGCCGGAAAGCGTCACGCAGGATCACTCGCGGATGCGCCGCGTCGATGCGATCGTAAATTTCCCACCAGTAACCCAGCGCAACCCACATGAGCATCGCCCAACCCAGCAACAGAGCGATGGCGCTCGGTTCCAGATAGAAGTTGTTTTCGAAACGCAGGTGCTGGCGCGCGATGTAGGCGAGCAGGAAACCCAGGGCGATCAGAAGGATGTCCGATGCCGAGAAAAAGACCCTTACTTTGCGATGGTGGCCTCGAAACACTAAACCTAGCATACAGAACGATGTATGATGTTGGCGAGGCACCCCCATGAATCTCCGCTACTCCGATGTGACACCCCGGCAGATTTACCTCAACCGGAGACGTTTTCTGGCCACCGCCGCCAGCGCCGCGCTGGCGACTCCCCTCTCTGCCTATGCTGGAACGAAGCTCCCCAACGTCACGAAGTCCGCGTACAACGTGGGCAACGAAATGGTCACGTCTTACAAAAACCTGACCGAGTACAACAACTTCTACGAATTCGGCACCGGCAAAGATGAGCCCGTCAAGATGGCGAAAAACTTCAAGACCTCGCCCTGGACCGTCACCATCGGCGGCGAAGTTGCACAACCTAAGACACTGGATCTCGATGCCGTCATGAAGGTTGCGCCTCTTGAGGAGCGCATCTATCGTCACCGCTGTGTCGAAGGCTGGTCCATCGTGGTGCCGTGGGTGGGGTACTCGCTCAGCACTTTGCTCAAGCAGGTCCAGCCCACCGCGAAGGCTAAGTACGTGGCGTTCGAAAGCTTCTATGATCCGAAGCAAATGCTGTCCTCGCGCGCGGCGCATATCCAGTTTCCTTACGTCGAGGGATTGCGCATGGATGAAGCCATGCACCCGCTAGCCATGCTTTCCGTGGGCCTCTATGGGGAGACGCTGCCTCCGCAGTGCGGGGCTCCTCTCAGGCTTGTGCTGCCTTGGAAGTACGGCTTCAAGAGCATCAAGTCTATCGTCAAAATCACGTTCACCGAAAAGCAGCCCGCCACCACGTGGAATCGCGAATGGTCAGAGGCGTACGGCTTCTACGCCAACGTTAATCCCAAGAAGGACCATCCAACGCACAGCCAGGCGATTGAAGACCGCCTCGGCGAAGGGCGCTTCGGCTTTGGCACCCGCCGCAAGACCGATCTGTTCAATGGATACAATGAGGTGGCTGGCCTATACACCGGCATGGATTTGAACCGGAACTACTAATCTCGTGAACCGTCTCTCAACTTTTCTCCTCCTCGGCACACTCGCCTTTGCCCAGAAGTCCGCCCCCAAGGCCGCCGAGCCCGTCGTTCTTCCCCCCGGGCTCTACGCGAAGATTAATACCTCGGTCGGCACCATCATCGCGCGGCTCTACGATACGGAAACGCCGCAAACCGTGCGAAACTTCATGGCCCTGGCGGAAGGAGCCAAGCCGTGGCTGGACCCCAAGACCAAGAAAATGGTCCAGCGGCCCCTGTATCAGAACCTGATCTTCCACCGCGTGATTCCGCAGTTCATGATTCAAACCGGCGATCCCACGGAGACCGGCTCGCACGATTGCGGCGTCAGCGTTCCCGATGAGTTCATTGCGCGGATCACCTTCGATCGGCCGGGACGCCTCGCCATGGCGAACACCGGCGCCCCCGGAAGTGCCGGCTGCCAGTTCTTCATCACGGAGGACAAGTACCCCGCCGGCAATGGAAAATACACGATCTTTGGCCAGGTGGTGGACGGTCAGCCGCTGGTCGCCAAGATCGCTCACGTGATTCGCGATAGTAACGACAAGCCCAACAGTCCCACGAAGCTCATCAACATCACCTTCATCAAGGTTTCCCTCAAGGAAGACGCCCCGAAGGAAGCCGATCCGAGGCCGGCTAGCGATCCAAAGCCTTAACCCCCGGCAATTCGATCCCGGCCAGGAATTCGAGGGACGCTCCCCCGCCCGTCGAAATGTGACTAATCTTGTCCGCGACTCCCGCCGACTTGATCGCTTTCTCCGAATCCCCGCCGCCCACCACGCTAATCGCGCCCGAGGACGCAACGGCCTTCGCCACCCCGACCGTGCCCTTATCGAAAGGAGGCATCTCAAACACGCCCATGGGTCCGTTCCAGATGATGGTCTTCGCGCCGGCGATCACCTGGGAAAACGCCTCCACCGTCTTCGGCCCGATATCCAGCCCCATCTTGCCGTCCGGCACGCGGTCGACGATCTCGCTCTCCGCCCCCGCCTTCATCTCGGACGCCACCACATGGTCCAGCGGCAGCAACAGCTTGCCGCCCGCGGAAGCCATCAATTCCTTCGCGAGTTCGATCTTATCGTCTTCCACCAATGACATCCCGGTCGACTCGCCCCGCGCCCTCAGGAACGTGTACGCCATCGCGCCCCCGATCAGGAGCGAATCCACCACCTTCATCAGGTTCTGGATCACCTCAATCTTGTCGGAAACTTTGGCGCCACCCAGGATCGCCACGCAGGGGCGCGCCGGCTTGCGCGTCGCCTTGGTCAAGTATTCGAGTTCCTTATCCATCAAAAGCCCCGCCGCGGCCTGCGGAACGAACTGAATCATGCCGACGGTGGACGCATGCGCCCGGTGCGCGGAGCCGAAGGCATCGTTCACGTAAACATCACATAACCGCGCGAGCTGGCGCGAGAACTCCGGATCGTTCTTCTCTTCTTCCGCGTGAAACCGCAGGTTCTCGAGCAGCAGCACCTGTCCCGGCTCCGGCAGCATCTTTTCAACCTCAGGACCCACACAATCCGGAGCCATGGCCACCGGCTTCCCCAGCAATTGCGCCAGGCGATCCGCCACCGGCTGCAGGCTCATTTCCGGATTCCGCTTTCCTTTAGGGCGGCCCAAGTGGCTGGCGAGCACCAGACCAGCGCCGTGGTCCAGCGCATATTGAATGCTGGGAAGCGACGCCCGGATGCGCTTGTCGCTGGTGATTTCCTTGCCTCCGTTGGCCAGAGGAACGTTGAAATCCACGCGCATGAAAACGCGTTTTCCGTTCAAATCCAGATCTCGAATCGAAATTGTGCTCATTTAACTAAATTCCTTGCGTTTTAGGTTGACAGGGTTAGGACTGTTCCTGTAAAGTTATTCCTGCTTTGCTGACTACCAGACTGCACCGAGTCTGGATCGCCGCGTACGTGCTGCTCGGCGCGTCCACGATCCTCGCTCAATCCTACAACATACAGACTGTGGCTGGGTCCACTCGACTTCAAGTGGGGGCTCTCGCTACAAACGTTCCGCTACGCTCTCCCTGGGGCGTCGCCACGGACGCCAACGGAGTCATCTATATCGCGGACCAGCGCGACAACCGCATCCTCAAGATCGGCACCGACGGCAAGCTGAGCATTCTGGCCGGAGACGGGACGCCCCAGTTTTCGGGCGACAACGGGCCCGCCCTTCAAGCATCGCTCAACGAACCGCGAGGGCTCAAACTCGACGGCAAGGGAGGCCTGTACGTCGCCGATTCAGGCAACTTTCGAGTCCGGAAGGTCGATCTCGCCACACTCACCATCACGACGGTGGCGGGCAACGGAAGTCCCCAACGCTCCGGCGATCTGGGCCCCGCCCTTCAGGCCGGCATGTACCCCGACGACATCGCGGTTGATTCCGTTGGAAACCTGTATATCGCGGAGTTCTATAACAATGTGATCCGGAAAGTCTCCGCCGCGGACCAGACCATCAGCGCCATCGCCGGTAACGGTATTCCGGGCTTTTTCGGCGATAACGGCGCGGCTAGCGCCTCAATCCTGTACGGTCCGACAGGAATTTCGGTCGATGCGCAGGGCGCGATTTATTTTGTCGATTACTTCAATGCCGAAGTTCGCAAAATTGACCCGAAGACCGGCTTCATCACGGATTTCGCCGGCAATGGTTACCTCGGGGTCCTGGACGGAGTGCCTGCAATCAACGCGCCTCTGCCCATTCCCACCGGAACAGCGGTGGAAGCCAATGGCAACATCCTCATTCTGAACCTTTACTATGTTCAGCGCGTGACCGTGAAAGACGGAATCCTCCATAACATCGGCGGAAACACTACCATCGGCTACCTCGGGGATGGCGTCGTGACCGGGACGGAGTTTGCCCTCCCGCAGTACATCGCGGCCGCGCCCAACGGCGACATCCTGGTGGCGGACACGTACAACTATCGGATCCGCCGCATCCGCGGCACCAGCATTACAAGCGTCGCCGGAACCACCATCGCGGATAACATCCCGGCAACCACCGCGTTCCTCAACGGTCCCGCGGCCGTGACAGGCAGCGGACAAGGCGGCTTCCTGATCGGCGATACCGGTAATAGCCGCATCCGCTCCGTCTCCACTTCCAACGGAATCATTACCAACATTGCGGGCACGGGCGTCTCGGGCTCCAGCCCCGGACAGTTTGCGTTCCCCGTAGGCCTCACGCGCGATGCGCTCGGTAACATCTATGTCGCGGACACGGACAACAATCGCGTCGTTCTGGTGAGTCCCGGCGGCAAGATGACAGTGATTGCCGGCAACGGGCAGGATGGCTACAGCGGAGATCACAACTCCGCTGGACTCGCCAAGCTCAGCGGTCCCACCTCCGTGGCCGTCGACGCGGCGTCCAATCTCTACATTGCGGATTCCGGCAATTGCGTGATTCGGATGGTGGACCCCACCCAGACCATCACCACCTTCGCCGGCACCGGCAACTGCCAGTACGCCGGAGACGGCCGGGCTGCCACCCAAGCCGGCATGTCCCCGATCGCTCTTGCTCTCGATACAGCCGGGAACATGCTGGTCGCCGACGACCTCAATAACCGTATCCGCAAGATCAACTTATCGACGAAAGTCATCACCACCGTTGCCGGCGTGGGCACAGCCGGAAAGCTCGGCGACAACGGCCCCGCCACGGGAGCCCAGCTCGATACTCCGGAAGACGTCGCCGTGAACGCGGCTGGCGACATCTTCATTGCCGACTGGGGCAATTCCCTGGTCCGGATGGTGAAAGGCGGCAATATCTCCACCATTGCGGGAACCGGCAATCCCATCTTCGACGTGGAATCCGGAGCGGGGGTGGGCGTCTCCCTCAGCCCTATCGGGCTAGCCGTCGACACGGACGGCACCATCCTCGTCGCGGACGGCTTCAATGACCGCGTCCGCCGCCTGACCCTCGCGATTCCGGCCAATCTCTCGATCTCCTCCGGGAACCAGCAGAGCGCACCCGAGGGCACGACGATCAACATCGGCGCACGGGTCAGCGACGCGAACGGAACCGGAGTGGCCGGCGTCACCGTGAACTTCGCCGTCGCCAGCGGACCCGCTCAGTTGAGCACCGCCTCCTCCGTAACCGATCTAAAGGGCGTGGCGACGATGCAGGTGATTCTGGGCAACGCCACGGGAACCGTCAAAATCTCCGCCACCTCCGCCGGACTTACCACGGCCAACTTCACCTTGACCGTGACTGCCGCCGGTCCTCAGATCAGCACGGGCGGGATCGAAGGCGCAGGACTCAGCGTCCCCGCGATCGCCGCGCTTTCACCCGGCGGTATCGCCAGCTTGTTCGGAACACACTTCGGAGCGGGAACTTTTCAAAAGGTCGGAGCCGCCGATCTGGTGAACGGCAAGGTCCCCACCAACTTCAACGGGATCTGTGTCGATCTCTCCGGCGCCCGCGCGCCCGTCTTCGGCGCATCGGATACGCAGGTGAACTTTCAGGTCCCGTCTCTCAGTCCCGGTTTAGTGACCGTGCGCATCATCACCGGATGCGGGACTTCATCCGAAACCGCTAGCACAGGCGCGACCGTACAAATCGCCGCCGCCTCGCCGGAGTTTTTCTACTTCGGGTTCACCGCCGACGGCCACAACCCCGTGGCGGCGACGGATTCCCTCACCGGCGCTTACCTGGGGACCGGAACTGGCTTCGTTCCTGCACAGCCCAAGGGCTACGTAACCGTATACGGTACCGGCTTCGGACCGACCAATCCTCCGGTGACTCCCGGTGATTTCCCGCCGCAGCTCGCGGGAGCGGCCGGAGCGGTCCGGGTCTTCCTCAACGGCACGCCGCTGCCGGACCCGAACATCCTCTATACCGGCGTAACGCCTTTTAGTCCTGGCCTTTACCAGCTAAACCTGCTGCTTCCAGACGACACCCCCGAGGGCGACCTCACACTCGTGTTGGAAATCGCGGGCGTGCAAAGCCCGAAGGGCGCCTATCTGACGGTGAAGAAGTAGCAGCTTATTCGCCGATCCCGAAGACCGCATGGTACTTCTCCGGCAGCTTGGCCGCTCTGCGGTTCGGGCCGCAGAATACGTGTACGGTGTAGCCTTCCGCCAGGCGATGACCGTCATGGGCCGCATCCATTTCGTAGGCGAACCGCACCACCCGGGCATTGGCGGTCTCGATGCGCGTACGGATCACCACTTCGTCATCGTAGAGCGCCGGCGCTAAGTAGCGGCAATTCGCCTCCACCACGGCCATCAGGATGCCATCCTGCTCCAGATCCCGGTAACGGAATCCCGACGCCCGGCATAGCTCGACGCGCCCTACCTCCATCCAAACCAGATAGTGGGCGTGATAAACCACCCCCATCTGATCCGTCTCCGCGTACCGGACCCGTACCCTTGTTTCCAAACTAGTAGGTGTCAAGATGCCGATTATAGCGGATCTCTTCTGACCAATCGTCGAAACCGGAATGCGCCGGGAACAGTCTGATACTATGACAGCAACGTGCATATCCGCGTCCTTTTTTTCGGTGTGCTCCGGGATATTGTCGGCCTGCGTGAGGACCATTTGGACCTCCCCGAGGGCGGCCGTCTGGAGTCCGTTTTCGACCACTACGCCTCCCGCTTTCCGCGGCTGAAAGAGGTCGCCGCCAGCGTGGTGCTGGCCCTGAACCAGGAATTTTCCACCCCCTCCGCCCCGCTCAGCGAAGGCGACGAGGTGGCCTTTCTGCCTCCCGTTAGCGGCGGCTCCGGTGCCTATACGCAGGAGATCGCCGACACCGATACCGGCAACTTCTTCGCGATCACTCGCGATCCTATTGACGGCACGGCTCTTGCCCGCAAGCTCCTCCGTGGCCAAGACGGAGCCTTTGTCAATTTCGAAGGCGTCGCCCGCAACAACACCAAAGGCCGCGCAACCCGCTATCTCGACTACGAATGCTACGAGGCGATGGCGGTGAAGATGATGGCCCAGATCGGGCGCGAGATCGCCGCGGGATTTCCCATCGGACGCATCGCCATGGTGCACCGCCTGGGGCGCATCGAGATCGGCGAAACCAGCGTCGCGGTCGTGGTCACTTCGCCGCATCGCAAGCCGGCGTTCGATGCCGCGCTCGAAGGCATCAACCGCTTGAAGCGCCTGGTTCCCGTCTGGAAGAAAGAGTACTTCGTCGACGGCGAAGTATGGGTAGACGGCGAATGGGACGACTCGGTTGTGAAGGCCCGCCCATGAAGTTTTTTTCGCTGCTGCTGGGCTTCGCAGCGCTTACGCTCTCCGGCCAGTCCACCATCCGGGTCAACGTGCGTTTAGTGCCGTTGCTGGTCACCGTGAAGGACGCCAAGGGCGATTTGGTCGGCTCCCTGCAACCTTCCGATTTCACAATCTACGACAGTGGCGTGAAGCAGCAGATCTCCGTCTTTGAGCCCAACACAGAGCGGCCTCTTTCCATTTCCGTTCTGATCGACGACAGCGGCTCGACGTTGAAGGATCTGAAGTACGAAACAACCTCGGTGAAGAAGTTCCTCAGCGCCTTGCTCAGCGAAGGGAATCCGAAAGACGCGGCCTCCATCATTTCCTTCAATTCAGAAGTGAACTTGCTACAAGGATTCACCCGCAACCGAACCCGGCTCGAAAACAGTCTCAACCTGATTCACCCCGAGGGCGGAACCTCGCTCTACGACGCCGTCTACGCCGCTTCCGATGGAACCCGCGATCGCGATGGCCGCCACGTTCTGGTGATCGTCACCGACGGCGACGACACCACCAGCCGAGTCCATTACCCGGAAGCCCTGAAGTCCGCCCTGCTGGCCGACGCGGTCGTCTACCCCATCATCGTGGTCCCCATCTCCAACGATGCCGGACGCAACGTGGGCGGCGAAAACGCTCTCGTGCAAATCGCGAGGGATACGGGGGGGCGCCACTTCTACCCCACCGTCGGCGCGCAGCTCGACCGCGCCTTCGCCGACATCCTGCGGGACCTCCGCAAACAGTACATGGTCGGCTATTATCCGCGGGATCTGCCGAAAGACGCCAAGCCTTTCCACGAGGTGCGGGTCCAGATGTCGCGCCCCGATTTGCAGCCTTCCGCGCGTCGCGGCTACTATGGAGATACGGCCCCGTAAGCCCAGGGGAATCGTCTCTCATGGCAGGCACCAGCAAAACCAAAGCACCCGAGCAGACTCTTGAGGAAATCAAATATCTGCGCGGCCTCATCGAAAACCATACTCCCGTGCGCGTACGCTTGAGCGATAACCAGGAAGTAGACGGCATCGTCGAATTCTATGACACGCACTTCATTCGCCTGACGCGAGAGGGCGGCCCCAACCTGTTCCTGTTCAAGCACGATATCAAGTACCTTTACGAGCTCGCCTGAACGTGGCCTCCTTCGTCGAAACAGCAGTAGACATTGCACGCGAGGCTGGCGCTCTCATCGCCAAGGCTCTCGATCAGCAGACCGTAAGCGGCCAGCAGTTCGAACTCAAGGGCCGCCACGACCTGGTGACCGAGACCGACCGGGCCAGCGAAAAACTCATCGTCGAGCGGCTGCGCGACCACTTCCCGCTACACAGTATCGTCGCCGAGGAAGGCGGAGGGCACGAGAGTTCCTCCGAATATCGCTGGTATGTGGACCCGCTCGACGGCACCACCAACTTCGCGCACGGCTTTCCCGTGTTCAACACCACGCTCGCGTTAGAGCGCAATGGCGAACTGATCGCGGGCGTGATCGTGGACCCCACGCGCAACGAAGTGTTCAGCGCGGAGCTCGGCTCCGGGGCGTTCCTGAACGGCCGCCGAATCCACGTCTCTTCGGCCGCTCGCCTGGAAGACGCGCTCTCCGCCAGCGGCTTCCCCTCCCGCAAGCGGCATCAGGACGTGAACGTGCATTTCTTCTATCAGCTCTCCATGCTGACGCACGGAGTCCGCCGCCCGGGAGCCGCTGCGCTCGATTTAGCCTACGTCGCCTGCGGACGCCTGGATCTGTTCTGGGAATTCAGCCTGAATCCGTGGGACATGGCCGCCGGGGCTCTCCTCGTCCGGGAAGCGGGCGGCACCGTGACGGATATGCACGGCGCTCCGCACGACCTGCGCGGACCGCACATTTTGGCCGACAACACGTTGGTTCACGCCGAAACCGTGGAGCTCTTCTCCGAAGTCTTCGCCGGGAACTACCGCACTCCGCTCCCAGAGATGGCTAGGAAACCGCAACCGTAAGGGGGCGGACAAACGAGAAACCCGTCACCTGCGGCAGCGGCATCTCCCGCAGCACCACTCTCCAATCCCAACCCTCGCTCGCCACCGCGGCCTGGAACCCCTCTGGCGCCTGCAACTCTTGTAACGACCAGTTCCCTCCCCCGCGCAACAGCTCCGCCGGCTCCTGCGGCTGCAGGGAAACATCGAAGCTATCCAGCGCCAGAGCCAGCCCTAGCCCCCGAGCCTTGATGTAAGCTTCCTTGCGCGTCCAGCAGCGAAAGAACGCATCGGTCTGCTGAGCGGCGGGTAAACTCCGCAGCGCCCGAACCTCGCGCGGCGAAAAGAACCGCTCCGGAATCTGCTCCCTCACGAAGCGCTCGTCGACGAATTCCACATCCACGCCGACTTCCCGCCCCCGAGTGACCGCGAACATCGCCCACCCCTCCGAGTGCGAGACATTGAACCGCACATCCGTCCCACGCAGCGTGGGCTTTCCATAGTAGTTGTACTCAAACTTCAGGTGCGGCGGGGAAACGTCCAGGTAAGGAGCCAGAACCTCGCGCAGCATTCCCCGGCAAGCGATGTAATGCCGCCGGTGCTCCGCGAAGCGGAAGCGGCCAGCCCGCTCCCGCTCCTCGTCCGATAGCGACCCGTACAGCAGATCCAGCCGCGTGGGATCCGTCTCTAAACTCGCGGAATAGATGTCCACCGCAGCTCTCATCGCAACTCAAGAATAGAGCTCGCGCCGCAGTGGACCCAATGGAAGCGAGGTACTATTCGACCCCGTACTTCATCAAGACCAGTACTGAGACCGCGGCCCCGTTACTAGACCGCCCTATTACTTCACCGCCATGGTGAGCCCGGCCTGGCTCTGCACCCCGCCCACCGTCACCACCACCGGCAGCGCCGGCCCGGGAATCGCTGCACTCGGCACCGTCACATTCAGCTGGATCAGCCCGGGCACCGACCCCGGAGGCGCCTGTGCCGCGACCACCGTCGCCGCCAGCCCCCCGATCTTGACCGAAGGCGCAAGCACGGGAGTCACCGCCGGGCTCGCCGGAATCAGCATATTGTCGACCGCCGAGGTGGTCGTCCCGGCCCCCGTCATGTAGATCACCACGATGGACCCGCGCCCCGCGGCGTTTGCGTTGGAGTTGATGGTGTAGTCTCCGGTCACCGCGCTGTAATTTAGAATCGCCCCCGCGCCCTGTCCCGATGCCGCCAGCGAATACACCCCCGGTTCCACCGGAGCCACCGCGACGGTGAAGGGCTGCGACGCCACCCCGTTGTACGTCACTACCACCTGCGCGGAAACGCCCGCCAGAGTATGCGGAACGATCACCCCCACTTGAGTCGCACTCGTATACAGCAGCGGAGCGGCCGCGCCATTGATCGTCACCGAAGTCGACGGTGCCGTCGTCGGCAGCGCCACGGGAATCGGAGGAGTGCTCGGATCGAAGATCGTAAGAGCCGCTGGCCCTAACCCTAAGCCGAAGACCGAGATCAACTCTCCCGGAGCCATCGATCCTTGCACCAGGCTGGCCGAGTTCGTCACCGCCAGAACCTGCGGCCCCGGACCGTAAACCTGAAATTGCCCCTCGTTCGATACGCCGCCGCCCGGTGCCGGAGTCGTCACCGCCAAACGCAACACGCCCGGCGCGGTTAAATCCGCGGCTGGCAGGGTAGCCAGAATCGCCGTGTCGCTCACCACCACTCCCGCGAGCGCTCCCAGCGCACCGTCGGTCGAAGGAGTACCGCTCAGCACGCCGCCCGCGCTCAGCGTCATTCCGGGCGGAAGATTCGCGGCGGACCACGTGTAAGGTCCGCCCGTGCCGCCCGTCGCCGTCAGCGTCACCGGTCCGTACAGGGAGCCCACCGTTCCCAGCGGAAGCCCCACTGCCCCGATCGTGGCGCTCAACGCCAGCGATCCCGAGGGCGCAACTGTGATTTTGTTAAATGAGTACGCGGTCAGCGGAGGAGACGAGCTATCCGTCACCTGAATCACAAACGAGTAGGTACCTGCCGCCGTGGGAGTTCCGCCGATGCCGATGCCGGCGAAAGCGACTCCCGGCGGGACGGTCCCGCCTCCGAGCGAATACGTATACGGTGCCGTGCCTCCCGTGGCCGACAGCGCCTGGGAGTAGATCGACCCCGTCACGCCGCTCGGCATGGGCGAGGCGACCGCCAACCGCAAACCCGTTGTCGCCGATTGATACGCCGGAATCCGGAAGACTTCTGTCACAGTGCTGGTGCCGTCGGTCACCGAAATCGTCGAGTCCGGCGTGAAACCGCTCGCGGTCACGGTGGAATTCGCGTAATACGCGCTGCCTTGTACCGTAGTGATGGTTTGTCCCGCGCCTTGAATCACCCCCGTGGGCCAAGTCCCGGTTACCGCGGGCATCGCGGCATTTACCGTCAAAGCCACCGCGATCGTGGTTGTCTTGTTCACCGCTGCCGGAGTGCTGATCGTGATCGTTCCCGAGTAAGCCTTGGGCGCGAGCCCCGTCGGATCCGCCGTGACTGCGATCGTATTCAGCAGTCCGATCAAGCTCACGTTCCCCGTCGGAGTCACTTTGAGCCAGGGCGCTCCCGTCACGCTCACGGTCGCCGACAGCGCCGCGCCGCTGCTGGAGAGAACGAACGCGCTGGTGAGCGTGGGCGCGGGAATCGGAGACCCCGTGACATAGCTAAAGTTCAACGTCGAAGGTGTCGCCGTAACGGTGGGCGCGGCCGTCGAAACCTGCAGCGTCGCGGCGACTGTCTGCGTCACCGTCTGCGTGCCTACCGTCGCCGATAGCGTGATGACACCCGCGTACGATCCCGCCGCGAGCCCGGTGGGATTCACCGACACCTTCAGCGACGACGGAGCCTTGCCTGAGGATGCCGAGACCAGCAGCCACGCCGCATTGAACGGAGCTCCCGTCACCGCCACCGTAAAATTCAACCCCGCGGGCGAGCTCTGCACTTGCACGGTCTGCGCGGTGGGCAGCGTCGCAGTGCCGATCTGGTAGGAAAACGTCATCGCCGCGGGTGTCGCCGTGATGCCGTTCGCCGAAGCGGCCAACGCCGCCTGTCCTGCCGCTCCGACGAGCGTGAGATTCATCAACGTAACAAGTGCTGCGCGCAAAGGATCCTCCCCCGGCCTCGCAATTCTGCGACGCCTCACCCCCCTTATCGGCGCGGAATATAGGACTTGAGAAAATGATCCCCACTCGAGCCCGCGCTGTTCTATCATCGAGGTTTGCGCCCCGCCATCCTGATCCTCGCCGCCCTCGCTTCCGCCGCAGCCTCGCAGGCCGCGGTGACCGTGGCCACGGTCGGCGACAGCCTTGCCGATGCGATTTACCTCGGCATGAAGCTGCAACCGGGCCTGCTCAAGAAAAGCGGCATCGATCTCATCCGCTGGAGCCGCCCCAGTATCGGCCTCACCCGCGTCGATTATTTCGACTACAACTCTTACTTGCGCGATTCCGCGGACCTCGGCAGCGCCGACGTCTGCATCGTGGAACTCGGCGCGAACGACTTGCAGAGCATTGCCATCGAGAAAAGGAAATGGATCGCCGTCGGCACCGACGCCTGGCAGCGGGTCTACGGCGAACGCGTCCAGGCGCTGGTCAGCACTCTAAAAACGCAACGCTGTGGCAGCGTGTTGTGGTTCCTCCAGCCCGCCAACCAGACCAACAAGTATCTGAGCCATTACCACGGCATGATTAACCAGGTGCAGTTCGCCGGTGCCGCCCCGGAGGTCACGGCCGCCTTCGAGATCCTGGCCAGCCCCACCGATTACATCTCCGACGGAGTCCATTTCAACAAGGATTTCTGCTTCAAAGTCGCCCGCGCCGTGGTCGATATGATCGCCTCCTGGAAACCTTTCGGCCAGGCCAGTTGCTCCACCTGCCATTCGCCCGCGAACTCGCTTCCGGCCACCGCCCAGGTGCCCGCCCCGCTGCTTCTTCGCAAACCCTGATTACCGGGCCATTAAGAAATACTTATGTCGCTCTGTTTCAGCAGCTTAAGGGCAATGAAGAGCAGAAACCTTCCCCTCCTGGCGAGCGTCTTATAAGCAATGGTCTCGATCCCGAAATTTCTGCTACTGCCCGTGTGCGCGCTCGGCCTGATGGTGCCGGGGCTGCGCGCTGAACCCGCCGGGACTTTCTACCCGCGCGCCGGGTTCACCCAAAGTTTGAGGCTATCCTCGCTCGCCGGCAACTCATTATCGCTGGCTCCAGCGGAAGCGGCCGAGCCGGATGCTCAACCCGCGCAGGGAAGCGCTCCGGCGGACCCCGTCGTAAGAACTCCCGCGCCTTTGAATCCGCAGCCGAAGCGAATCCTCGGAATCATGCCCAACTTCCGAGCCGTCAGCGCCGGCACCGTCGCGCCGCCTCCCACTCCCAAGCAGTCCTTCCTCATCGCCACGCGTAACAGCTTTGACTACTCCTCCATCGTCTTCGTCGGAATTACCTCCTTGCTGGCCGAGTCCTCCTCGGCGCACAAACAGTTAGGAACCGGCGTCTCCGGCTACGGGGGCTATTACTGGCGAGGCTTTCTCGATAAGACCGATGGCAATTACCTCGTGATCTTCGCGCTACCCACACTCTTTCATCAGGACGAACGTTACTACGCCATGGGCACCGGCGGTTTTTTGAAGCGTGCCGTCTATTCTTCCACCCGGGTTCTCATCACACCCAATTATCAGGGACATAAAACTTTCAACGTATCCGAACTGCTGGGCCGCGCCGTCGCGCAAGGAGTCTCGCTCTCCTATTACCCGGCCGGAACGCGCACCGGCGGCGCCATCGCCACGAAATACGGCTACGCGATCGGCCGCGACGTGCTCACCAACGTCTTCCGCGAATTCTGGCCGGACATCGCCGTGCACGTTCTCCATCGCCATCCCTAAACCCGAGGTCTAAACCTGCATCCCCCCTCGCCGACCGCCGTCATCCGGTTCCCCCGAATCCTTGCGGTGCCCGTGTGTGCCCTGGGGCTGCTCTCCTCCGCCCTGGTTTCCGCCCAGAACCCCGGACCCGCCGCTCCTCCCACGGCTTCCGAGCCGGCCACTGTGGTGGACCCCAACCAGCGCGTGCTCGGCGTGCTCCCCAATTACCGAACCGCACAAGAGACCGGCGTGTACACTCCGATCTCCTCCCGCCGGAAACTCGAAATCGCCAGGAAGGACGCGCTCGATTATCCGCTCATCTACATCAGCGGAATCCTCGCCGGACTCGGCCAGCGCACGGACTCGCATCCCCAATTTGGCCAAGGCGTGAAGGGCTTCGCCCACCGCTGGGGCACCTCTTATGCAGATCAACTGGTGGGAAACTATCTCAGCGAAGGCGTCTTTCCCGTTCTCTTTCGCGAAGACCCGCGCTATTTCCGGCTGGGTCCCGACCGCGCCACGCCGGTGCACCGAACCGTCTATGCCCTCACCCGTATCTTCGTCACCAAGACCGACAAAGGCCGCCTCAGCTTCAATTTTGCCGAAGTCGTCGGTAATAGCGTCGCGGCGGGAGTGGGAAACGCTTACTATCCCGACGAGCGCAAGTTCACCGATAACCTCAGCCGCCTTTCCACCTCACTCGCCACCGATGCGATCTCTCAGGTGCTGAAGGAATTCTGGCCCGATCTCAAGCGGAAATACTTCTCACGTCACCCGCACGGACCGAGCCCGCCGTCGGCTTCCAAAACAGCAGGGCAATAAGGATCGTGATCACCTGCACCGCGGCCAGAAACGCGGCGCAGGCAGGCCATCCTCCCCACGAATAAAACGGACCCGGCGCCACCGCACCCGCGCTTCCGCCCAAATAGTAAAACGTCGAGTACAATCCGATCGCCAGAGCGCGATTACGTTCCGCCGCCGCGCCTACGAATGCGCTGGCCGACGCCTGCGCGACGAACACTCCTGTGCAGCACACCGCCATGCCGGCCACCACCATCCACAAATGCTCGCCCAACGTGAGCGCGATGCCTGCTACGCTGCACGCAATCGCCGCCGCCAGTGCCGCGCGGTTCCCGAAACGATCGATCGCCGGACCCGCCGCCGGAGTCACTACCGCTCCCACCAGATACACGAAAAAAATCGATCCTAGCGCCGCCGGCCGCAACAGAAACGGTGGAGCCGCCAGATGGAACGTGATGTACGTGAACGAACCCACCAGCGAAAACAGCACGCAGAAGCCGACCAGAAACGTCGCGAGCAACTCCCGGTTCCTCAGGTGCGCGATCACCGGAGCCCAGCCTCCCGGCGCAGGCTCGTGCGGCTTGGCTTCTTTGGGAAGCCACGCCCAGATCGCTGCGGCTACCAGCAAGTTCATCAAGCCCAGAACCAGAAATACGCTCTGCCACGGAGCCCTCGCCGCCACCAGGCCTGAAACAAAGCGGCTGGTGAAGCCTCCCGACACCGTACCCGAGATATACGCCGCGACAATGCGTCCCGCTCCCCCATCGCGCCACTCGTCATTGATGTACGCGACCGTCACCGCGAACACTCCCGGCGTGAACACACCTTGCAGGAACCGCCACGCGATTAACTGCGGCAGTGTCGTCGCCGTGGAAGTGGCCAGCGCGGTCAACGCCAGCAGTACAGCCGACCACACGATCACCGGCCGCCGCCCGATGCGATCCGCCAGCATGCCGCAGAACGGAGCCGAGATCGCCACACCCAAGCTAGCCCCCATCACCGTGAGGCTGACTCCCAGCTCGCTAGCGTGGAAGATACCGCGCAACATCGGCAGCAGCGGCTGCGTGGCGTAGAGTTGCAGGAACGCGCCATAGCCCGCCAGGACAACGGCCGCGGTTCGATGTCGCGAGCTTACGGACGTAACCGAGCCGCGACAGTAATGGAGCGGCCTCCTGACGCGCAGCCCATTATGCGCTCTGCGCCTTCTTCTCCCAGGGCCGTGGATGCGGCGCCGCATCGCGATCTGCCACCCGGTCATACAGGTGCTCGTCCGATACCGTGCCCAGCGAAAGATTGTACAAGCTGGTCAGCCCGAGCCCCTCGCGCAGATCCTCGTCAAAAGCATGCAGTGCCTTCAATTGATCCGCCTGCGCCGGCAGTTCCTTGCCCGAAGGCGTCACGAGAAACATCTGGTAGCCCTCGTTCACCAGCAGCGCGATCTCTTCGCCCACCAGCACGCCCGGCTTGCCCAGCTTCACCATGCCGCCGCCCGCATCTTGCACGATGGTCCCGCACCTGCCGCGAGTCACCTTCGCCCGGCCGCTTCCTTCGCTCCGGCACTCGAACTTGAACTGCTTCAAGTTGGCCAGACGCTCTTCAAACGTAAACTCGTGCGGCTTCGCGTTGCGAAAGAACATTTCTCCATTATAGTCGGCTCGGTTCGCCGCTCGCCGGCTTCCGAACCCACAAATAGCAGTGATTTCCCAGCCGCCCCGCGCGAGACGATCGCAGAAACAGTAGATCCAGATAGCGCAGTGGGAACAGCGCCCATCCGAGCACTCCGTGCACCGCTACCCTCCACACCTTCCACGGGAACCACAGCTTCACGTATTCGAGCGTGAACACCAGCATGGTCGCCGTAGGCCCGGTTCTCCACCCCTCGGCGACCACCTCGAACCGCGATCCCGTGAGTTGTTTCAATCCGTCGATCGTGAACCGCCGGTAATCGCGAGGGTATTCGTGGAACGGATGGCAGAACGGTGTCACCAGATGCGCGTGCCCCCCCGGCGCGAGCACCCGCTCGATTTCCGAGAGGACGCGCTCCGGATCCTGGACATGCTCCAGCACCGCGTCACACTCCACGCAGGTAAAAAGATTCGAGGGAAACGGAAGCTGCTCGGCATCGCCCGCGACGTCGACGCCGGGCACCCGCAGGATGTCGAGATTCACATACCCCGGCGTCCGCCGGTGCGCCCCGCCGATGTATAAATTCCATCGGCCCAGTGGAAAATCCCGCGGCTCGCGCGGATTGTGGATCAGCGGCAGCGGCGGTGTCAGCAACCGGCGCAGCATGGATGCCGCCCTACGACTTCGCCTTCTGAATCTCCGCGATCAATGCCGGCACCACTTCGAACAGGTCGCCCACGATGCCGTAGTCCGCGACCTCGAAGATCGGCGCATTCGCGTCTTTGTTGATCGCGACAATAGTCTTCGATCCCTTCATGCCCACCAGGTGCTGGATCGCTCCCGAAATCCCAACAGCCACGTACATCTTTGGCGAAACCGTCTGCCCGGAGCTGCCCACTTGCCGCTCCATCGGCAGCCAACCCGCATCGCAGATCGGCCGCGAAGCCGCCAGTTCCGCTCCCAACGCGCGCGCGAGCCCTTCCACCACCGCAATCTTATCTTTCTCGCCGATGCCGCGGCCCACGGAGACGATAATCTCCGCCGCCGTCAAATCCACCGCTCGCGACGATTCGCGGAACGGAGCTTCTGCCGTCTGACGAATTTTCGACGCATCGAGTCCGGGCGAAAACGTCTCCACTGGAGCGGAGCCCGCAACCACGGCATCCGCCCGCCAAGCCCCCGCTTGCAGCGACACGAACTGCGGGCCCGCGCCCTCCGCGCGAACATCCGCGTTCAGCTTCCCTTGGAATAACTGCCGCACAAACACGAGCGAGCCGCCTTCATTCCGCGCCGCGATCACATCGCCCACCAGCGCCCGCTCGAACCGCGTAGCCAGCTTCGGCGCATAATCTCGAGTCTGATATGTGTGCGGAAACAACACCAGCGCCGGAGCCGTCTTTCGGATCAACGCCTCTACCGCCATCGTGTACCCGTCGGACGTGTAGTTGGCGAGCGCCGTATCCTCCGCCGCCCACACCTTCGCGACTTTCTTCGAAGCAGCCTCAGTCGCCAGCGCGCCGATGCCCGAACCGACCACCGCCGCCTCAACCTCGGTGCCGAGCGCCGCCGCCAACTCCTGCGCCGCCGCCAGGGTCTCGAACGACATGCGATGCAATGCCCCGGCGTTATGCTCCAGAATCGCGAGGATGCTCATAGTACCCGCACCTCGAACTTGAGCTTCTCCACCAGAGCCGCCGCCGCCGTCTTCGCATCGCCCTCAAAAATCTGCGCCTGCTTCGCTTTGTGCGGAGCATACAACTTCTCGATCCGCACCCCCGCCGCCGGAGCGATCCCCAACTCCGCCGCCGTCACGCGCTTGATCTCTTTTGTTTTGGCCTTCTTGATTCCCATCAGCGTGGCATAACGGAGCTTGTTGATGCCGCTCTGAATCGTCAGCACCGCCGGAAGAGGCATCGCAATGTGCTGGAACCATCCATCCTCCAGTTCCCTCTTCACCCGGATCGCCGCTCCGTTCACCTCGGCCTGCATGATAATCGTCGAGTGTGGCAGCCCCAGCAACTCCGCCATGATCACACCAGTCTGCCCCGAGCCCAAATCGTCCGATTGCAACCCGGTCAAAATCAGATCCGCGTTCTCCGCCTTCGCCGCCGCCGCCAACAACCGTGCGACTCCCAGCGAATCGAACGCTCCCAGATTCTCTTCTTCGACATGCACAGCGCGATCCGCGCCCTTCGCCAACGCCTCGCGAATCGTCGTCTGCGCGCGACCCGGCCCCGCACAGAGAGCCACCACTTCGCCCCCGTGCTTTTCTTTTAACTGGAGCGCTTCTTCAAGCGCATACGCGTCCGGCTCATTGATCTCGAAGCTCAGGTCCGCTTCGTCGATCCACCGCCCCGCCGCATCCACGCGCAACGTGGAATCGCGCACCGGAACCTGCTTGATTGCGACCAGAATCTTCACGTCAGCTGACCCCCTAATACTTCTTGAAGATCAAACATCCGTTGGTTCCGCCGAACCCGAACGAATTCGACAGCGCGTATTCCATGGCCATGGGACGCGCCACGTTCGGAACGTAGTCCAGATCGCACTGCTCATCGGCCCGCTCGAAGTTAATCGTTGGCGGAGCAATCTGATCCACCAGCGACAGCACCGTAATGCCCGCCTCCACTCCGCCCGCGCCGCCGAGTAAGTGCCCCGTCATTGACTTCGTGGAGCTCACCGCCAGCTTGTACGCGTGCTCGCCGAACGCGCGTTTGAGAGCCGTCGTCTCGATGCGATCGCCCAGCGGCGTCGACGTTCCGTGCGCGTTAATGTACTGGATTTGCTGCGGCTCGAGACCGGCGTCTTGCAGGGCGTTACGCATCACGCGATACGCTCCATCTCCGTTTTCCGAAGGCGACGTAATGTGGAACGCATCGCCGCTCATCCCGTAGCCCACCAGTTCCGCCAGAATCCGGGCCCCGCGCTTTTTCGCGTATTCCAACTCTTCCAGCACCAGGATGCCCGCGCCTTCGCCCACAACGAATCCATCACGATCGTGGTCCCACGGCCTCGAGGCGTGGCACGGATCGTCGTTGCGTTGCGACAGCGCCCGCATCGCCGCGAATCCGCCAATACTCATCGGCGTCACCGCCGCTTCCGTTCCGCCGCAGATCATCACGTCGGCCTCGCCGCGCTGCACGATGCGATAGGAATCCCCCACAGCATGCGCGCCAGTGGTGCAAGCCGTCGCCGTAGCCGAGTTCGGCCCCTTCGCTCCCGTGCGGATCGAGACCCAACCCGACGCCAGGTTCACAATCGTGGCCGGAATAAAGAACGGGGAGATGCGGCCCGGACCCTTTTCGAGCAGGTTCTTGTGCTCCCGCTCAATCACCTCGAACCCGCCAATGCCGCTGCCGATGAACACTCCCGTGCGCTCCGCGTCTTCCGCGCTCACTTTCAAACCGGCGTGTTCCATCGCAAAATCCGCCGCCGCAACGGCGAACTGGATGAAGCGGCCCATCTTCTTAATTTCTTTTTTCTCGATGTAGGCGCCCGGATCGAAATTCTTCACCTCGCCTGCGATGCGGCAACTGAACTCGGTGGCGTCGAACTGCGTGATCGGTCCGATCCCGTTCGTGCCCTTCTTCAGAGCCTCCCATGAGGCGGATGTGCCGGTACCCACCGAAGTCAACAGTCCGACTCCGGTCACTACAACTCTACGTGGCTGCAAAGGGGAACTCCGGCCTACTTCTTCTTGCCTTCGATGTACGTGATGGCGTCCTTCACGGTGGCAATCTTCTCGGCGTCTTCATCCGGAATATCGATATCGAAGGCCTCTTCGAAGGCCATCACCAACTCCACGATGTCGAGGGAATCCGCGCCCAGATCATCGACGAAGCTCGCAGTAGGATCCACCTGCGCCTCATCTACGCCCAACTGCTCCACGATAATCTGCTTTACTTTCTGCTCAACGGACATGCGTCCTCCAAGTCTCTTGTCTCAAACTCATTGATTCTACCAGACGCCGAAGCCTCCTCTGCAAGTTTTCGCTGGTCCGCATTCTCCTCACTGTTCAGAATCCCAGCCGCCGGAAGCTACGCAGCGGCGCACTCCGGCATCCCCCTCCTTACCCCCCACTTGCACCCGAGCCCCCATTTGAGAGACACTAACAAGTTTTCCCGGTAAAGATTTTCAACTAAATGCGCGTTCGAGTCCTCCATCACGACCATTGCTTCGACGGCGCTGCCTCCGCGGCTTTTTTCAGCCGCTTCCAGCAGGGGGCGTTTCACCCCGCCGCCACGTTCGAATACACCGGCTTGGCCCACAAGGCATCCCAGTTATTCGAGCCCAGCCTCTTCGACGGCGATGAGAACGCCATCGTCGATTTCAAGTACTCCACCGACCCGCGCCTCACCTGGTGGTTCGATCATCATCAGAGCGCCTTCCTCACCCCCGAGGACGCCGAACATTTCCGCCACGACACCAGCGGCCGGAAGATGTACGACCCCACGTTCCGCTCGTGCACCAAGTACATCGCCACCGTCGCACGCGACCGCTTCGGCTTCGACGCGCCAGATCTCGCGGAACTGGTCGAGTGGGCCGACATCGTCGACGGTGCGCAGTACGCTTCCGCCGAGGAGGCGGTAAATCTCGGCGCCCCCGCCATCCGCCTCACCCTGGTTATCGAAAGCGCCAAGGGCTCTGAGATCGTGCAGAAGATCATCCGCATGATGCAGCACCGCACGCTCGCGGAGATCGCCGAGGACCCCGGTATCCTCGAAGTCTACAAGCCTCTCTATGAGCGCCACCTGCGCTCCATGGACATCATCCGCAAACAGGCACAGTGCCGCGACGGCGTGATCTACTTCGACTTGATCGGGCAGGACCTCGAAGGCTACAACAAGTTCATCCCCTACTACCTGTTCCCGGATTCCATCTACACCGTCTCGGTGAGCACGTCCAGCTTCCGTACCAAAGTGTCGGTGGGATCGAATCCTTGGGCGAAGCGGCCCATCGAGTTCAACCTCGCCACCATTTGCGAGCGGTACGGCGGCGGTGGACACCCCCGCGTGGGCGCGATCAGCTTCGAGATCGGCGCGATCGAGCAGGCACGTGCAGCGTCGCTGGAGATCGCAGCGGAGTTACGAGGGGAAAGAAAAGCCGCCCAAATCTGAGCAGCAAGAGAGCCTAAACTACAGGTTCCATCCCGAATCGGCGCAGCAGGAGGAACTCCGACAAGTTGTCGGTGGTCAGCAGCCCGATCAGCTTGCTCCCGTCCATCACCAGCGCGCAGCGGCCCGCCTGCGCCATCAGAGGCAGCACCTCGGCCAGATCGGACGCGGGTTCTAGTTGCAGGAAATCGCGATCCATCACGCCAGCCACGTAAGAGTCCGGACCCTCCGCCGCCAGAGCCTTCAACAGGAGATTGCGGCCCAGCAGCCCCACCACCTGGTCCGCATGCATAATCGGGAAGTCCTGTTGCGTGGTCGCCAGCAGCAGGTTCGCGGCATCGCGAATCGTATCTCCATGCCCCAGCGTGTGAAACTCGGTGATCATGGCCGCCCGCACCGGGATGCCATGTGTCAGCGTCCGTCCCAGAGCCGCCGCGCCTTCCTGCGCCGCGCCCAGGTAGATGAAGAACGCGAAGAACACCACCATGAACTGCGCTTCAACGAGCCCGTACAACCCCATGCTGATCGCCAAAGCACGTCCCATCCACGACGCGATCCGCGTGGCTTCCTCGCCGGGCCGGATATATCCCAGCAGAGCCCTCAAAACCCGGCCGCCGTCCATCGGAAACGCCGGAAGCAGGTTGAACAGCGCCAGCGACAAATTCCCAAACGCCAGCAACGGGAGCGCTTTCTGCTCCGTCGGACGCAATAAATCGGCCGGACGGATCGACGCTAAAACCGACAACTGTTGATGGGTATAGAGATACGCGAACAACCCGCCCGCCAACACCAGGTTCGCCAGCGGACCCGCCAGCGAGATCCACAACTCTTCGGTCGGACGCAGCGGGCGCTCCATCCGCGACAACCCGCCGATCGGGAACATCACGATTTCCGTCGTCCGCACCCCGAACCGGCTCGCCACAAAGGCATGTGCCAGCTCATGCACCAGCACGCTCGCGAACAACCCTACCAGAAACAGTGCATAGCTCGCGCTAGGTTCGTGACTGCCCAGGTCCGTCAACAGCAGAAAGACCAAAAGCAGAAGGAATGTGAAGTGTAACCGTACGGGTACTCCCAGGAGGCGAAAGCCTCTCACGGTCCCTGCGGTTTGGCTGCGCTCGGCTAGTACAGTTGCCACAGCTACACCATAACAGAACTTACCCCGATCTAGACCTAAGCAAGATCTCTAAGGCCGCCTCGGAAAAAGAGCTTACAGCGGCCACCGGCCGATCCCAGGCTGCGACTTTTTGCTCGGCAACGGGCCCGGACCTTCGCCTACATTTCGCCTTTGCGGCGAATTACTGAAGTCTAGATCGCTCTCGTCAAAGTTTACGGTACGGTCCAGGATCATCTCGACGGTAGTACCCTTGGCCAGTACCGCGTCCGGACCTCGCGACATCAGCACGGCCACCAGACCCGCCGCCGCCCCCGCTGCCGCACCGATTCCGGCCCCCATAATCGGAGCCCCGCTAATGCTGCCGACCACTCCACCGACGCTCGCTCCCGCCGCCGTGGTCTCGCCTACCGTCCGGGCATCGCCCGTCTTGTTGCCTTCGCTCTTGATCGAGCCCTCGTTGCGATCCAGTTCCTCGCTCGCACGACCGTCCAGACCGGAAACCCGCGCACGGAAATCGCGAGTCACGCCATTCGGGAGCGTGAGCGAATCGAACCGGAGATAAAACTCGCCGCGCCCTTTCACCTTGCCCGGACGCGTCACCTTCGTAATCGTGCCCGACACATAGCTCCCCGGAGGAATCACAATCCGCCCGTTCACCAGAATCGGGAAAACTGTCTCCAGATACACCCGCTCGCCCGGCACCGAGTTCTTGGTGCTCACACTGTTGATCATACTGAGCGGAATCCGAGTCCCCGGATCGACAATGTAGACCTTCGGCTGCGGCTTCGCTTCCGCCTCGGGCGCAGGCCCGGAGGCATCTTGAGCGGACAACGCAACAGCGCCCGCCAGCAATATCGGAAGTGCGCGCAACAGCATAGAACAGCCTCTTGTGCCAGTGTATCCCACAATCGTGAGACGTGGAAGACCCGATCGCGTTACAAAATCAGCTACTTTACCGGTAGAAATCGCCCCGTGAGACTCAACCCTCCGCTATACCCGATCTGAATCTCCGGATTCGGTGGACAGTCCGCCGGCAATTGCAGGTTGATCTGGTACAACCCCGCGTACCCCGGCGTGACTCCCGCATACTGAATCAGCCTCGGATCCACCGCCACCCCGTTCAACACCACCTGGAAATCCACGGCGTCAATGATCCGAGCCGCCGCCGTCGGAATCTGATTCGGCAGCGTAGCAGGCGATGTGGCCCCCAGCCCCGTCGCGTAGAGCACCACCACTTCGCCCGCCTGCGCTGGAGCATCCGCCGTCACAACCGGCCCATTCCCGTGCGTCGCGATCACCGTCGTCGCGTCGCTCTGAAACAGCACCGGAGCCGCCGCATCCAGCACGATCTTGATCGCGGGTCCATACAAGCCTTGGTTCTGCAACTGCACCACCGCCGGACCCGGCGACAGCGACGGCGGAATCAACACGTTCACCTGCCCCGGGGAGGCGTAATACAAATTCGCTGGAATCAGGTTGATGATCACCCCGATCTCCGCCCCCGTCAGCGCGATCGGCAACTGCCCCGCATGGATGTCTCCCGGCTGAATCGCCCGGACCACGTAGGCGAGATTCTGCCCGTAAATCGTCAGGAACGAATTCGGCGAATAGTATCCCGCAACATTCGCCGCCGAGTTCGCGATGCTAGCCGCCGTGTACACCGGTGCTCCCGGCGTAGGCTGCCCCGCGGCGAACGACACCGCAAGACCGAGAACCGCGAGCAAACGCCGAAGACGCACCACCTACACGGGTGGGCCTAGCTCCAGAATTTTCTCAAGAAAGTCCGGGATCTCAAACACCGCCCGATTCTCGATCTTCTCGACATTCGCCCTATACTCGCCCAGACGCCCGAGCATCTGCTCCACCGCCGGACCCACCTCACGGAAGTTCCGCAGCACGATCCCCACGCCGCGCTCCCGAACCCACTCGGCGTTGTAGCGTTCCTGCGGCAAAGTCCAGGAATTGCTCTCGACGATCACGGGAAGATGCATCGCCATCGCCTCGCTCACGCTCCCCGGCCCCGGCTTGCCGAGGAAGAAATCGCACAGGTGCATGTAGTACGGAATCTCCTTGGTAAAGCCCTCGATAAAGCGCGCCGCGCCCGCTGCAGGCATCGCCTTCAACTCCGCCGCCAGCTTCTGATTCCGCCCGCAAATCAGGATCAGCTGCGTATCCGGCAATCTCCGGGCAATCTCCTTCATCACCTGCGACCCCTGTCCGCCAAACAACACCAACGCCGTAGGCCGCTCCGGATCGAGCCCCAGTTTCACCCTCTCCGCCTTCCGATCCACCCTAACCGGCTCGTAAAACTTCGGCCCCAGGATCATCCCGGAGGCCCGGAAAATATGTTCCGGCGGATGCCCGATCGCACGGGCCTGCTCTACCGCCTTCTCCGTCCCGCAGATCACATACTGCACCTGCCGCTCCATCCAAAAATGCGGGGGATAATCCGCCAAATCGGTCAAAATGTTCACGAATGGTACCCTGGGAACAGCGGTGCGCAAGCTTTCCCATAACGCTCGATTAAGGTTGGGCACCAGCGACACCACCAGATCGGGCTGCGTGGTCTTCCAATGCTCCATCAGCAGACGCACCGTCGCGCGATGGTTCACCCGGATCACTCCGTGGACGCCCATCAGCAACTGCGCCGCCCCCAGCGTCCAACCCTTGGCCAGCATCTGGTTATACAGGTCCTCCAGGCGAATCCCGGTGACCTTGCGAAACACATCCAGCGGATCCAGAATCTCCTGTAAGTTGACTAAGCGGATCTCCCAGGGCCGCGATTGCTGTTCGATGACGGATTTCAAGGCCGTGGCGGCGGCCCGGTGCCCTCCGCCAGCGTCGAAATAGATGAAATCAATCTTTGTCACCAATGTTTTATACCAGGTTCATCCCCCTGTATTGCTAGGGCCGTAAAAGTGTAGCATGGCGGCATTTCACATCCGGTCCATCGTTGATTTCGGACAGCAAACCGATCATCGGCTGATGCTTCGTGTGAATCGCTGGCGTCCTCCCCGTTGGATGCGCTGGTGGATGCTCGCGGCTACCCGCGGTGGCGACGGCTGGCTGTGGTACCTCAGCGGCATCATGATCGCGATCTTCGGAGGCCCCAACCGTGTGCGAGCCCTGGTCGCCGGAGCACTCGCCGTCGGCGTGGGCATCGCCCTCTTCCGGAAACTGAAGAAAGCCTTTGGACGGCAGCGGCCCTGCGCGCTCGCTCCCCACTGCTGGGCACGGTTGCTTCCGCCCGATCAGTTCTCCTTCCCCTCCGGCCACACCATCACCGCCTTTGCCGTGGCGATCTCCCTGGGTTCGTTCTACCCCGCCCTGCTCCCCGGGCTGCTCTTCTGCGCCGCCAGCGTGGCGGCTTCCCGCATCCTGCTGGGGATGCATTTCCTCACCGACGTCCTCGCGGGCGCGGCCATCGGCGGACTCCTTGGCGCCGCGGCCTCGGCGCTGCTCGGTTGAATCCCATACTCCCTCGCACCCCGCGCCTCAGTTGGGACACAATAGAGGCATGTCCACACTGCATCGCAGGGATTTTGCTCGACTCTCTCTGGCGCTCGGAGCCTATGTCTCCTCCCGCGCGAAACTCTTCGGCGCGACTTCTCTCGACGAGACGTTTCGCGCAGGGGTCGCCAAACACAAGATTCCCGCGCTGACCGCGACCGTCGCTCAGGGTGACAAGATCACCTACACCGGAGCCTTCGGCAAGCGCGATTCCACCTCCGGCGTCGATTTGAAAATGGATTCGATCTTCCGCATCGCCTCCATGACCAAAGCCATCACCGCCACCGCGGCCATGCAGATGGTGGACCGCGGCAAGGTCAAGCTGGACGACCCGATGTCGAAGTACCTGCCGGAACTCGGCAAGCTGCAAGTATTGGACGGCTTCGATAGCGGCGGAAAGCCCAAACTGCGCCCGCCCAAGTCTCCGATCCTGCTGCGGCACCTGCTCACCCACACCTCCGGCTGCGTCTATGCGAACTGGAACCCGACCCTCACCCAATATCTGAAGACCACCGGCACCAGCGCGCCACCCACCGCCGTGGCTCCCCTAAATCCGCTGCTGTTCGATCCCGGCACCCGCTGGCATTACGGCACCAGCATGGACTGGGCGGGAAAACTGGTCGAGAAGCTCAGCGGCCTCACCCTCGAACAATACTTCCAGAAGAACATTCTGGTTCCGCTGGACATGAAGGACACCAGCTTCATATTGGCTCCCGAAAAGTTCGACCGCTTAGTCAGCTCCTACCGCCGTCAGTCTGACGGCACCTTGAAGGAAGATCCCCGCACGCAGCCTGCCGTGCCCAAGGATTTCAACGGCGGCGGCGGCCTATTCTCCACCGCTCCCGACTATCTCAAATTCACCCAGATGATTCTGCGCAAAGGACGAGGCAAAGGTGACGACCGTCTGCTGCGTCCTAAGTCCGTCGAGATGATGATGACGAACCAGATCGGCGGCCTGTCCCTGGAACGCCTGAAGAGCGTCGACCCCTCCGTCTCTGCCGACATCGACATGGGCCCGAATAAGAAGTACACCTACGGCTTCATGATCAACATGGACCCCATCCCCGGAGGACGTTCCGCCGGAAGCCTCATGTGGGCCGGAGTCGAGAACAGCTTCTACTGGATCGACCCCAAGCGCAACGTCTCCGCCGTGATCATGATGCAGTTCTTCCCGTTCCTGGACCCCCAGGCAACCGCCATGCTCGACGAGTTCGAGCAAGCGGTGTACGCGAACCTGACGTAAACCTCAGCGCACGTGCGCTTGCGGCGCGGGCCACGGAACGATCTCTCGCAGAAATCCGCCGAGCTTTTGGGGGAACGCGTGCGCACTCCGCCGGTTCACTCTGCGCCATGCCTCCCATACATTTCCGGCCAGTACCCCGGCGAGCAAGAAATACACCACCCCTCGCCATTCGAAGAACGCGAAGCTGACCACCGCGACGATCACCCCGCACACAATCTGGTCCGGATACTTCGCGGGCGAAGTCGGCGGGTCGGTCAGGATGATGAAGGCGAAGTACAGCGCCGCTTCGAGATCCGGCGAACGGTAAATCTCGGAAACCCACCGGGGATCGGTCACATACGCCGTCACCGTGAACAGCAGAAAGTACGCGCCCAGGAACGTCAGCACCAGCGGCACCTTATTCACGCGATCCGTGATGAACACCCCCGCCGCCACCAGCGCCAGTTGAGCCCACATCGGAAGCTCCGGCAGCGCGCCCCACCAGCTCTGTCCGGTGTGGAACACATAGAAGCTCCCAATCACCGCCAGAGCCGCCGGATTGAACACGTTCGCCGACCGCGTTCGCAACAAGTACTTGCTCACCACCGCCGCCACCGCCGTGAGCGTGACCACGTACCACGGCTCCTGCGCCCGCAACACCATCCCGACAATCAGCGCCGTAAGCACCGCGCCGCTCGGATACTCCCACACCTTTTTTCGCCAGCGTAGAATCAGCGCGTCGACAAGACCCGCCGCCGCAGCCGCACTCCCGAGTCCGATCGCCACCGTGCGGACGCCTTCGCCCGGAGCCGCCATTGCAGCCAGGATCACCAGAATAATCGTGACCAGACCCTTCGGAGTCTTAAAGAAATTCTTAGCTCTACGCCGCATGCGGCAGCTCTCCCGTCTCGTAACGCTCCAGTTCCGGCGTCACGATCAGCCCGCTCACGCCGAGCCGATCCAGCAATGCGATGCCCTCGCGCGGCCCCAGCACAAACGCCGCCGTCGCCAGCCCATCCGCCAGCATCGCTCCCGACGCCATCACGGTCGCACTCGCCACCGATCCCGCGGACGTTCCGCAACGAGGATTGAGAATGTGATGATCCGAGCCCGCCCCGCGCCGCTCATAATCGCCCGAAGTGCACACCGCCTGATTCGAAACTCGTAGAGTCGTGATCAACTCTCCCTCGATTCGCGGATGCCGGATGCCCACCCGCCACGGCTCGCCCTCCGGATTCACGCCGCCCAGATAAAGATCTCCTCCGGCATCGATCGCGAAATCCTCAAACGAAACAAGCTCCCGTGCCGCCGCGTCGACCGCCAGCCCCTTCGCCACCGCGCCCAAGTCGAGCGTCAGCGGACGCAGTAGCGTAATCGTGCGCCGTTCCGGATCGAGCCGCACATCGCGATATGTGACGTCCCCATCGACTCCGACCGCCGCGCGGACCACCTCTCCCGTGCGATGCTCCCGATTGAACCCGCGTGCCGCCATCTTGTGGCCCACTGTAGGATCGAACGCGCCCCCGCTTTCCTCCGCCAGCGTCACGGCGAAATGCACGGCTTCATATAAAATCGTGCTCGCGGGAACCGCAACTCCGGATTGCGCCGAAAGTTGCATCAACTCACTCTGCGTACGAAAGCGAGTGCAGCGATCTTCAATCTCATGGAACCATCCGAACGCCCGCTCCATCGCCGTATCGACGTCACCACCCGCGCGCACCACGTGAATCGACACCAAAGTGTCCATCGCGATCTGAGTGCGGAGCGGCAAAGCGTCAAGCTCACTTCGCCTTGCCGAGCGCTTCCACCACCGCGTAGTAAAAAGCGTTCGTACTTTGCGTCGCGCGCGAGATGTAATCCACTTCCGGACTCTGCCGCTGCGCCACTTCAGGCGGCAAGCGGTCGATCACCGAACAGGGATAGCGCGTCCGGCAGTCGGAAATTGTCGCCGACGCAATGCGTCCCCCCGCGACCACAACTTCGGCCTGGATATCGCCATGACGTGAGGTCCCCCAGCCGTAATACGTTCCGTCCTTCCACTTAGGCGCAGGCGGCGGCGCCGGCGCCGGAGCCGGCGGAGCCACGATAGATACCGCTACCAGCTTCGGTTCCGGAACCGGAGTGGCTACGGGAGCCTGCGCCACCGGAGCGGACACCACCGGGACCGCCACTGGGGCAACCGGAGCCACAGCCACCGGCGCAGGCGCCGCGGCCGGCTCGAAAACCTCCACAGCCGGAGCATGAGACGGTGCAGGGCTCGGTGCGTTCGAAACCGTCGGAGCGGGCGCCAGTTCAGCGATCTCTCGGGGATCCGACGCGGCGGGCACACTCTCGGGCGCTCTTCGCTCTTCCTGCCGGTTCTCCCCGGGTCGAACCTCCGCACGCGCCGATTCCTCTCGCGGAGCGTCCTGCGCCACCCTCCGCTCGACGGACTGCGCATCCAACTGCTCCGCAGCCGAGCGAGTGCGCACATATCCCGCCGCGTACACCGCGAGCACGCCCGCGCAACTCATCGCCACCAGTCCGTTGGCGACCTTCCCGGAGCCCGGCTTACCGGAACCCTGCTTACCCGGACCTTCCACCGACCCGCTCTTTTTCATTTCTGATCATTATAGACGCGAACTAGGCCCTCAGGGTTATGGTGAAAGCAGGCTGATGACACAGAAAGCCTGTATTTTCCATCTAACACTTCCTGTATCAGCCTTCACTTCCGTCCGAATGCGGCCCACTCCCCGCCCTGGGGGCGACCGATACAACCCCAAGCGTAATCGTGGGGACCTAGCCTCTTCTGAAACACGGTACCCTAGATTCCATGCGACTGTGGCTGCTCCTTTCACTCACCCTCGCGCTGGCCGGATTGGTCGGTGCTCAACCTGCCATCACCACCAGCGGGATCTTGAATGCCTCGGGTTACCAGAACACCCTCGCTCCGGACACCGTATTCGTGATCTTCGGGAGCGGCCTGGGCCCGGCGGCCATCGCCACCGCTGCCGCCCCAAATTATCCTTCCTCGCTCAGCGGCACTTCCATCACCTTCACGCCCTCGACCGGCGGGACCGCGGTCACCGCGAAAATGGTTTACACGCTCGCCTCACAAGTCGCCGGATTACTGCCCTCCTCCATCGCCCCGGGCACCTACGCCGTCCGCGTCACTTACAACAGCCAGATCAGCGCGGCGCAAAACGTCACGGTGGTTCCCCGCAGCTTCGGCATTGCCGCCGCCAACAGCGGAGGCACCGGCACCGCGCAAGCCACCATCGGCAACGTCAACGGAGGCATCAGCCTCACCCGTTTCAACAACGGAGCCGTGGGCTTCAACGGCCTCAACTGGACGCTCACACCCGCGCATCCCGGCGACGCTCTGGTCCTCTGGGGCACCGGCGGCGGCGCGGACACGATGAACGATGCCGGCGGTTCCTCCGGCGACCAGACCGTCGCCGGCAACTTCATCGTCATCGTCGGTACACGGAAGATCACGCCGCTCTATGCCGGAACCTCCTCCGGCTATCCCGGCTTGTGGCAAATCAACTTCGCCCTGCCCGCCGACATTCCGCTCGATTGCTTCGCCGCCGTTCAAGTCAGCGCCGGAGGCGTTGTCGGCAACACCGTCACGGTTCCGATCGCCGCCGCCGGGCAAAGCTCCTGCTCCGACGCCAGCATGAGCCCCGCGATCCTGAGCAAGCTCGATTCCGGCGGACCCATCACCTTCGGAGCCTTCGCGATTGCGAAGATCACCGAGACCACCGCCGGCATCACCCAGGAGACCGGCAGCGGAGAGGTGCTTCAGTACACGCCCACCGAATGGATCATCCTCAACTCCGGCCCGCGATTCGGTCTCTGCCGCGTGTATGACCGGACCTATCCGGCCGGCGGAAAAGATCCCGGCTCCCCCGATACTCTTCTTGACGCAGGCACAAAGCTGCCGCTTACCGGACCCAACCTTCCTGCGGGCTTCGGCCTCAGTACAATCTCCACAGCCACCGGCCCCGTTTACGGCGCTTCGCTCGCCGCGGGAACCTTGGCGAACGGTTCGTACACGCTGAACGGGCCGGGGGGCACACAAGTCGGTCCCTTCACCGCCACCACCACATTTCCCCTCAGCTTCAACGTGACCAACTGGAACAACATCACCGCCATCGACCGGACCCAGCCGCTGGTTCTCAATTGGTCCGGTAGCGGATTCGACCAGGTTGCCGTAGTCATTAGTTCCACGGTGGCCACCGGGAACCTCCGCCACTTGACCACCATCAACTGCACGCTTCCCGCGACCCCGAGCACCTACACCATCGACAGCCAGGCGATGGCCTTGCTCTCTCCGGTTGCCGCGACCGGAACCAACTTCGGCAGCATCTCCGTCCAGGGAATCACTCGGGGTGTGTTCACCGCGAATCTGATCCCCAGCGGCCAACTCGACTTCGGCGCGCTCGGAGCGAACCTCGGCCTCGCGAAGAACATCGCGATGCAGTAACTCAGATCGTTTCGGGAACCATATCGATCGCGCCGCAAGGACACTCTTCGGCGCAGAGGCCGCAACCCTTGCAGTAGTCGTAATCGAACCGGAACCGCAGCCCCGGCCCCAGTTTCGTCACGGCATTGTCCGGACACATGCCATAGCAGTTATCGCACTCAAAGCAATTGCCGCAGGAAAGACATCGGCGAGCCTCAAACAGAGCGTTCGATTCGTCCAGCCCCCCGATCACTTCCTCGAAGGTCTGCTGCCGCCGCGCGAGATCCAACTGCGGCTGCACGGTCTTCGGCGCGTCGCTGTAATACCAGGGATTGAGCTTCTCGAAAGAAGCCACCGCGTGCTTCGCCGGTCCGGCAGCGGCCTCTCCCCGCAACCACGCGTCGATACTCCGCGCCGCCTTCTTCCGGTGCCCGATGCCGACCGTCACCGTGCGTTCCGACGGCACCATATCGCCGCCCGCGAACACGCCCGCGCATCCGGTCATCATCCGCGAATCCACCTTCACCACGCCGTTCACGAACTCTAGCCCGTTCACGTTCTTGAGGAAGCTCAGGTCCACGTCCTGCCCCAACGCCAGCACCAGAGAATCCGCCTCGATGGTTTCAAACTCGCCCGTCGGCTGCGGAAAGCCCGTCTCGTCGAGCTTCATCTTCTCCACCAGAAACGACCCCTCGCCCGCCTCCTTGATTGTCGAGAGCCACTTGATCTGGATGCCTTCCTCCAGCGCCTCCCGTACTTCAGAATCGTGCGCCGGCATTTTATCGCGCGTGCGGCGATACACGATCAACGATTCCGTCGCCCCCAACCGCTTGGCCGTCCGCGCCACGTCCAGAGCCGTGTTCCCTCCGCCGTATACCAGCACCCGCCGCCCGAGCATCGGCTGCTCGCCCGACTCCATCCCCCGCAGCACAGTAAGGGCGTCCACCACATGACTGGCATCGCCCGCCGGAATAAACGTGCGCTTCGCCAGATGCGCCCCCACCGCCAGAAACGCCGCATCGAAATTCCCCTGCTTCATCGCCGCATCCAAATCGTCCACGCGAGCGTTCAATCGAATCTCGACACCGAGAGCTTCAATCCGCGCGATCTCCGAGTCCAGAATGTTCCGAGGCAAACGATACTTCGGAATGCCGAACCGCATCATCCCGCCCGCCGACGCGCCCGCCTCCCAAATGCTCACCGCGTGCCCCAGCCGCCGTAAGTGATACGCCGCCGACAACCCCGAAGGCCCCGCGCCCACAATCAACACCCGCTTCCCCGTCGACGCCGCCGGAGATTCGAACTGCCATCCCAGCCGGATCGCCTCGTCGCCGAGAAATCGCTCCACCGCATGAATCCCCACCGCGGAATCGATCTGCCCCCGATTGCACGCCCCTTCGCAAGGGTGATAACAGACTCGCCCGATAATCGCCGGAAACGGATTATTCGCCACCAGCGACTTCCACGCGCTCAAGTAGTCTCCCGATTCCGCGTGAAACAGCCAGCCCTGGATATCCTCCCCCGCCGGACACGCCGCATTGCACGGCGGCAGACGATCCACGTAAACCGGACGCTGCGTCCGCCAGGTGCCCGTATGATTCGCGAGACTCGATCCCGGGTTCAGAGTAATGGCAAAAGGTTTCTGCATGGCGTCTACTGTTCCATCCGCAGCCCGAAGCGCTTGATATTGCCGTCCGCGATCGCCTGAATCTGCGCCAGACGAGCCGTGTCCGGAGTCTTCCCAAACAAATGTGCGAACCGCTTCTGCAATTTCAAGTACTCCTCCACCGGAACCTGCTTTCGCAAAGGAGTCCGATCCGTAACCTCCCCATCCTCCGCTTCAAATAGCGGGAACAACCCGGTCTCCACCGCCAGCCGCGCCACTCGAATCGTATCGCTCGCCTCCGATCCCCACCCCAGAGGACACGGCACGTGCACATGAATGTACCGCGCGCCATGAAATCCCATCGCCTTCGTAACCTTGGCCTCCAGATCGCGCAAGTTCGCCACCGACGCCGTGGCGACATAAGGAATCTGGTGCGCCATCGCGATCAGCGGCACGCTCTTGCCCTGCCCGGCGCGAGCCCCCGGCTCCGGACCAATCGCCGGCGTCGTCGCCGTGCGCGCCGCAAACGGAGTCGCGCTCGACCGCTGCACGCCCGTGTTCATGTATGCCTCGTTGTCGTAACACACGTACAGCACGTCGTCGTCGCGCTCGAACATGCCGGACAAGCACCCCAGCCCGATATCGGTCGTCCCCCCGTCGCCCCCCTGCGCGAGCACGCGGACGTCGCTCCGCCCCTTCACCTTCATCGCCGCCGCGATGCCCGTCGCCACCGCCGGTGCGTTGCCGAACAGCGAATGCATCCAGGCAATCTGCCACGACGTCTCCGGATACGGCGTCGAGAACACCTCCAGACAACCGGTCGCATTCGCCGCGATCAGCTGCTTGTTCGTCGCGCGCATCGCCGCGTCGATCGCATACCGCGCCCCGAGCGCCTCCCCGCACCCCTGGCACGCGCGATGCCCGCAATTCAACCCGTTCGTGCGCTCCGTGCTCGCCTGGATCGAGCGATTCGCCTCGTCCAGCAACCGGTTCCCCACCGTGAACGTCCCGGTCTGATAAAACTTGATCGTCTGCGCCGGCATCTGTTCTACCCCTTCACCCGATCCGAGACGCGACCACGCCCATGTCCCGCAGAATATTCTCCGCCGCCGGACCCGGCCGCCGTTGGGTGTGCTCTCGTGCAAAGTGCCGCTGAATAATGTCGAGATTCAAATCCAGAAACGTCACCGGCTCCAGCGCATCCCGCCGGGCCTCATCGAACAGCTTGTGCAATGACGATCTCGTAATCGCGCGCCCGCCCAACCCCGCGATCACCGCATAGATCGACGTCGGCAATCCCGATAACGCCATTCGAACATCGGTGGCGAGAATTCCGCCCAGCCCCACCGCCAGCGATTTCTCCAGCACCACCACCCGCCGGGCCCCCGCCAGCGCCTCGCGCACTGCCGCCAAAGGAAACGGCCGGAACGTCCCGACGCTCAGCGCACCGATCGACGCGCCCTCGTCCCGCATCTCATCCACGACGTCCTGCACTGTCCCGTTCACCGACCCCAGCGCCACCACCACCGTTTCGGCATCCTGCGTCCGATACCCCCGCACCAATCCCCCGCACGCACGCCCGAACTGCGTCTCGAACTCCGCACTCAACTCCGGAATCCGCTCCAGCGCCCGGAGCTGCTTGTGATGCGCCAGATACCGCACCTCCGTGAACGCCTCCGGACCCACCATTGCCCCGATCGACGTCGGAGCCGCCGGATCCAGCACCTGCCGCGGCTCGAACACCGGCAGAAACGCGTCCACTTGTTCCTGCCTCGGAAGTTCCACCCGCTCGTAAGCGTGCGTCAAAATAAATCCATCCATGCACACCATCACGGGACACGACAGTTCCTCGGCCAATCGGAACGCCACAATGTGTAAATCCGCCGCTTCCTGATTCGTCTCCGCGAACAGCTGAATCCAGCCCGCATCGCGCATCGACATGGAGTCCGAATGATCGTTCCAGATGTTGATCGGAGCCCCAATCGCCCGGTTCCCGATGGTCATCACGATCGGCAACCCCAGCCCCGAGGCGTTGTACACCGCCTCCGCCATGAACAGCAGCCCCTGGCTCGCCGTCGCCGTATAACTCCGGGCTCCCGCCGCCGACGATCCGATCGCCACCGATAACGCCGCGAACTCTGACTCCACATTGATAAACTCGCACGGAGCCAGATCCCCGGACTTCACCATTTCCCCCAAAGCCTCCACAATGTGCGTCTGCGGAGTAATCGGATACGCGCAAATCACTTCCGGCCGGCACATCGCCACCGCGTGGGCCACCGCCCGCGAGCCTTCAATCTGCACCACGCCGCCCTTAAGCATGCAGAACCTCCGCGTTGGCGCTCCGAACCGAGTCGTAAGCCGCCCGCGCGGCGGCAATGTTGCCCCCCGCGATCTTCGCCGCGAACCGTGAGCCGATCGCGGACTCCACCGACTCAATCTTCAACAATCCCGCAATCGCCGCGAACCCGCCCAGCAGCGCCGCGTTCGGCAGCGGCCGGCCCACATGCTGCATCGCGAGCTCGCTCGCGGGAACCGTGCAACAGTGCCCCTCCGGAAACTTGGCGACAAACTCATCCAGTCCCAACTCATGAAAGGACCGGGTCGAATTCAGCAACACATATCCCTGGAGAGAAAGCCCGTCGAACAAATCCACCTGATGCAGCAGCGTCGGATCCTGCACGATCAGCGCGTCCGGCCGCATCACTGGCTCCCTCAAGCGGATGGTCTTCTCGTCGATGCGGCAAAACGCCATCACCGGCGCGCCCATGCGCTCGGAACCGAAACTGGGAAATGCCTGGGCGTGTTTGCCCTCAAGAAAGCCGGCGAGGGACAGGAGCTCGGCGGCCGTCACCACCCCTTGTCCCCCGCGGCCGTGGATTCGAATCTGAAACATCACCTACACTAGTGCAACTCGATGGCCGCTTCGATCAACTCGAGCGCTCAGGATAAAACCTATCCCATTCACCGCAATCCCGCCGACGCTCGCGTCTGGATGCTCATCAGGTACCTCGTCAGGTTATCGATCCGCACCCGCCCCAGGTCCTGATCCCGGTCCACGTGCGAAAACACCGGTCCCCAGACAGGCATCTCCCCCGGCCCGTGGCCCGAAGGCAACGCTTCATCCCCTGCAATGATCCGCTCGATGCGGCCCATCGGGAACATACCTCTGTTCCTTTCCGCAATCCGCGTCAGATCCGGCGGAACCACCTTCAGCGCCGGCGCAAATGGACCGTTGCCCTTTGCATCAACGCCATGGCACGCCGCACAGTACGCCTTGAATAATTTCTCGCCCTCGATTGAGGTAATCAATCGGGGGGAATCCTTCGCCGTCTTGCCATTGGAATCCCCGCCCCAACTCCGGAACGCCAGCGATCCCGCCAAGACTAAGCTCATGGAGATGATCATCTTGCCACGCATATAACACCTCCCGCCAGGGACTAGAGCAGGCTAGGGGCCTCGGCATTGGGTCGCTATGCGATTGATCGGAAAGATCGATGACTTACCACCGCTGCGCCAACTGGGTGTAGTGGCGCAATCTCTTCTCCCTTACCGGCGGGAGAATCCATCCCCTCAGCCCGGACGTCCAACTATCGGGGAAGGAACTATGCACCTCTATCAACGAGTCCAGCACTGGATAGTCTGGTGGCTCTCCGCCGGGCTGATTCTTGGCGCGATGGGATGGGTCAGCATCCTCAACCACCATCTCGCGCGCCCGCAAGAGGAGTTGACCGCCGCCTTCTGTGCTCTGTTCTGGCTACTGAGCGGTGTGGTGTGCTACGCCGTCGATGACGCAGCGCACCACAAACGTTAAACTCGATCCGGTCGAGTGGACTCAATAACTTGCGCGGCCGACCTTAGTCGGCGGAATAGCTGGCGAGAATGGTCGGAACCTGCTCCAGCGAGTACGGCGGCTTGCCATTCTCCAGCACGATGCCGATCTGTTGGTCCGTCAGATTCATCTTCTGGCGCAGGTGGAGAATGAAGCGAGATCGATACTCGTCCTGCCCCGATACAAAGGTGTTGCCGTTCTTGGAAGCAAACTTAATCCAGCCCGCTTGATGAAATGCCTGCAATGTCTCTTCGTCCGTCTGGACATTTCCCGCTGCAGTCGATAACAGTGTCATAACCTTCCTTTAGCAATCATTTTTCCAATTCCGTCCGCCCTCAGGAGCTCTCTGCGCGCCAGCACCAGCCGCCGCCCCACCACCGGATTCGGTCCCGCCATCGCGGTCTCGCGCTCCACCGTAAATCCCACCCGCTCCAGCAATGCGTGAACCTGCTCCGGCTCCAGAGCCATCTGCCGGATCTCCGTACTCTGCGCATCGATGCGGCACGTAGCCCGACCGCCCGTTCGTTCGTAGGCGTAGTTCATCGCCGCCATGCCGCCCTCTGTTTCAATATGCTCCTGCGAATCCCAATAACGCTCAAACGCTTCCCGCGCCGCGTAATCGAAAAGAAACAATCCACCCGGGTTCAGGTGGCGGGCCACATTCGCCATCGCCGACGCCAGGTGTTCCAAGGACCGTGTGTGGTTCACGCTGTTGTAGAAGCACACCACGGCGTCAAAGGAGAAATTCCATTCGAAGCTCGCCATGTCCGCGCATTGAAGCCCGAAAGGACCGAGCCCTGCATGCAGCGCATTGCGCCGCGCGGCTTCCAGCATTCCAGAAGACTCATCGACTCCGAACGCCCTGTAACCGAGAGATTCGAGGTGCACCATCAGCAGCCCCGTGCCGCAGCACAAGTCCAGCACCGCCGCGCCGCGCGGCAGCACGCCGCTCAGATGCGTCTGGAATGCCCCCTGCGCGAATTCCGCGAACTCATTGCCCCAATAGTGGTCGTACACGGACGCGATCGTATCGTAGGGCGCGGAAGGAATCACTGTGAAGGGACTCCTCCCAGTGTCTCACTATTCGGGCAGCCGCTTCTGGTACGCGTTCGAGGACAATATTAAGATCCACCGGCTGAAGCGCCAGCACCACTCCGGACGAATCCGCACCGCCCGCGTCTCCAGCCCCGCGAATAACTCAGGCGGCCGGAGCGGCGCGACCTCCGCCCCCAAGCTCCCGCCCAGTGACCGCCAATAGTCGACCAGCGCCGCAGGCCAGGGCCGCGCCACATCCCGCGGCAACTGGATCGTATACTCCGTGCCCTTCTTCGCCCGCTCTCGCGCCCGCTCGATATGCTCGATCACCCGCGGACTAATATCCAGAATCGACATCTTCACGCCGCCCGCCTTCGCCAGACCCAGCCGCACCAGCGAATCGTACAGCGCGAACGATTGCAGCGTCTGCTGCGGACAGTAATCGTAGCCGGACTCTTCGTTCTTGTCGATAAAGTCGAGTCCCGGCCCCACCACCGCTACCCGCGCCACCTGCTCCTCGCGCAGCATTCCGCGCTGCTTCAGATCCCGCAGCGTCTGCTCGATCGAAAAATTCGGCAAAATGCTGGCATCGAGCGAGACTCCTCGCTCCGCGAACAGACTCTGCCGGTCCAGCAGCGATTCCGGCTTGGCCTCCGCCGCCTTCTCCGCAATCGGCTGCCGCTCCCGCAATACCCTCTGCAAATTCGAATAAACGAACACGCCCGTAGGCCCCGGAGCCCCCGGATCCCCCCCCACACTCCGTAGCAATCCGCTCAGGAACGCCAGCCGCTCGTTCTTGCCCGGACTCCCCAATCCCGCCACCAGATCGTCCACCCGCGCGCGCAGGACTCCCGATCTCGACGCCTCCGGAATCGCCTCCACCCGCACGCGCGGCTGCTTCGTAGACGAAGTCCCGAACAACAGCAGATTCACCATCGAATCCAGATCGCCTTGCTGGAGCCGCGCCCGGATCGCTTTATCCTACCTCTGCGTCCAAGCCGTCCACTTGGCCGCATCGGGACGGCGGAGTTCCCCCGGCAACCGGTCGCCCTGCGATTCGAGAAACGGCTTCACGCTCGCATACAGCGTGAAAACGCGGTCCGCCGCGAGCACGCCGAAGGCGGCGCCGCACAGGACCGCGCCGGAAAACATAGCCAGGGAAGCTCTCCGCATAAGCAAAAAACCCGCCGCCCCGAAGGACGGCGGGTCTCAAGTCTAAACTACTCGCTCGACTAGAACGAGAACCGCGCGATCACCGTACCCGTGCGGGGCGAGAGGATCGGAGAACCACTCGCAAAGCTCGACGGCAGGCTGCCCGGCGCCGCGTAGACGTTGATCACGCCGAAGCCGCTCTGATACACGTTCGTGCCGGAAGCCTTGGTGGGCCCGGTCTGCGGGTTCGCCACGCCGGGGCTCGGCATGGTGATCCGGTTGAACGCGTTGACGAACTCGCCGCGGATCTGAAGGTTGTAGCGGCCTTCTTTTCCGAGACGGAAGTTGCGTCCGATGTTGATGTTCTCCGACGGCCGGCGCGGACCGCGGAAATCGCTGTACAGAGTCGAGGCGGCGGGGCAGGTCGCATTCGACGGGCATGGACCCCACGCCGCCGGGTTCAGGACTAAATCGGTCGCCGGATTGTAGCTGTGGATATTATTGATATCGTGCAGGTACAGAGGCTGGCCGGTGCGCACGTCTTGGCTGGTCAGGTACTCGGCATTGACCGTGCTGGTCGGCGGCACCAAAAACGCTCCGCTCTGGTAGTTGGCGAAGAAGCCCACCTGCCAGTCCTTCGTGAGCAGGTTGGCGTACTTCGGCAGGAAATTGGCCTTCGGCGTCGTGTAAGTGATGTTGAAGGTCAGCACCTGCGGCGGAATCTGCTGCAGCGTCCAGTTATTACTGCTCGGATTGAAGAAATCCTGACGGGTCGGACGAGTGAAGCCCTTCGCGAAGGTGTAGGATCCTCCAGCCTGGAAGTTGTGCGACAGGCGCTTGGTGGCCTTCATCTGGAGACCGTCATACTTCGAGTTACCGGTAGCCGAACCCGACGGTCCCAGAGCGCCAAACTGCGGGAACGGATACAACGCGCTCAGCAGTGACGTGCCGTTGAAGCCGGAATACGGAACGATGTTCGAAATCCCCGCTGCGGCCAGCTTCTGGGTTACCAGGGGATTGCTCAGCGGCTGACCGAGCAGCGCGCGGTCGCAATCGTTGCCGGCGGTGCAGGTCAGGCCCGCCGGATGGTAGGCGTAGCCCGCGGGGCCCGTACCCGGATAAGGATAGAGACCATACTTCGCAAACTGAGCCGCCGAAATCTGGCTCAGATAGCCGAGAGGTCCGCTGAAAGCGAACGCGTTGCCCTGCTCCCACACGCCGCGGTTTCCGACGTAGGCAGCTTCAATCGTGAAGTTCCGGGTAATTTCCCGCTGCAGCGAGATATTGAACTGCTGCACGCGCGGCGGACGATTCTGATTGGCGTCCGCCATGAAGGGGCTGCCGGCAGCGCCCGTACCCACGGTCGCGCCGGGAGCCGGATACCGGTTCGGATCCGTAACCGGCCAGCTGGGCGCCACGATCGCGCCAGGCGATTCGATGTTGACGAACCCGTTGATGCCGGCCACCGGAGCAGCTCCGTTGGCAGCCACGACGGCTCCCGCCGAGGGTCCCGTGAACTGGTACACAACACCCCAACCGCCGCGAACAACCGTCTTAGAATTCAGCTGATACGCGGCGCCAAACCGGGGTCCGATTCCGTACGGATAAACCGGTTGGTAGAAGGAGCAGTTGCAGTTGCTGGCGTAAATGGTCCCACCGGGATGTCCGCCGGCGTTGGCATTGGCCAGCGTCTCGCTGAACTGGCCCAGACGGCCGTACTGCTCTCTCAGCGGTGTCTCGATATCGTAGCGGACGCCGTAGTCCAGCGTCAGTTTACGCGTGACCTTCCAGGAATCCTGCAAATAGAACCCCATGACCGCTTGGCCTTGGCGGTAGTTCTCCTGCGGAGTCTGCGAGGTCGACGTATAGTCGCCCAGCAGGTAGCTCGCGTACCCGAACCCCGTGCTGAAGCTGCCGAAGCTGGCCGACGGCGTGAACGGCTGCGAAGTCGGCGCGGTGCCGGTCGCCAGCGTCACGGTGGAGAAACTCCCGTTCAGGTTGTTCTGGAAATACAGCTCGACGCCGGCTTTGTAAGTGTGGCTGCCCCGGATCTTGGTGACGTTAGCGGTGAAGGTCGGCTTCTCTTCGTAGTTCAGAGTCTGGATCGCCTCACCCATGTTCTGCATGCCGCCATACTGACTGGTCGTCCCCGATAACGGCGCGTTGAGGCCTGTGATCGAGGGGAACTGGCGGTGAATCACGAAACCGCTCAAGCCGACCGACGCGGGATCGAAGTTCAGGAAGGGAGCGTGGTCGAAGAACTTGGTGTGATAGAAACCCGCCCCCACGTGCAGCAGCAACGTCGGGGTGATCGTCCGGTCGTAGTTCAAACGCGCCTGCCAGGTCGGAATGAAGGTTCCGCGATAGGCGCCGATCTCCAGCGGCAGGCCGTCCGCGCCGCCGAGCGGCGAAGAAATCTGGCTCTCCGTGTTGATCCGGCTCCAGAAGAACGACAGCTTGTCCTTCTGCGACAGGTTGTGATCGATCTTGAACGACGGAATCGCCGAGTAACGGTTACCGTTGATAAACGCCGAGTAGTTTCCTACCAGGTTGCCGTTCGTCGCCGTCGGAATCAGCTTCTGGATGGCGATCGCGACGGGATCCAGACGGTTCGCGGGAATCACGTTATTGGGGAACGGATCGGCATAGCCTAGTCCGTTGATCGTGCCGCGAGTAGCCGGATCGTAGATCGTATTGGCGAAGAATTGCCGTTGCTTCGCGTCCAGCGTGCCGCCGCCGAGAGCTGCGGTGGTAATTTGCTGGCTGGCGCACAGGCTGCAGCTTCCGTTAGGCGAGATCTTGCTGAAGTTTCCAGCCAGATAGTCCGACGTCGGCACCGTGTCCGTGAAGCCGTAACCCTGCGATTCCAGGAACTGCTCGTAGTTAAAGAAGAAGAAGCTCTTGTTGCGGCCGTTGTAGACCTTGGGAACGTAGATCGGTCCACCCAGAGTTCCGCCGAAGTCCTGCCGGCGCTGCCGGGGCCGGAACTTCGATCCGTTTCCGCCCGCGGGACCCGCGCTTGCCGTGTAGGGATAGCCGGCGTACAGATCTTCGTTCACGAAGTAGTCGAAGCCGGTACCGTGATACTGGTTCGTGCCCGACTTCATGGTCAGGTTGATCACCACCGAGCCCGCCTGTCCGTACTCCGCGGCGTAGTTGCTGGTCTGGTACGAGATTTCCTGAATCGCGTCCGCGCTGGTCTGGCCCATCTGCGTGTAGTCGTATGTGCCGAACAGGCGCGAGGTCGAGTCTTGACCGTCCGTGCGCATCGTCTCCGTCATATTGCCGCCGAGGCCGTTCAGCGTGAACTGGCCGCTCGAAGCGTAGTTCGTCACGCCCGGAATGGTCAAAATCGAGTTATACGGATTGCGCACGCCCGAAGTGCCCGAGTTCTGCGTGCCGACACCCAAAAGCGGAAGCGCGTCGAGCTGGTCGATCGAGACGTTGTGCGAAAGATCGCTGGACTCGGTCTTGAGCAGCGAAGCTTCGGCCGTAACCGTCACGGACTCCGAAGAGTTGCCCACCGACAAAGCGATATCTTCTCTTACGATCCCCGTGGCAGCCACCGCGAGGTTGCTGTGGGTATAGGTCTTGAAGCCCTGTACCTTCGCCGAAACCTCAAACGTGCCGACCGGAAGATCCGGAATCGAATAGTTACCGGTATTGGTGGACACCGCTTTATAAACGACGCCCGTTGCCGTGTTCTTGGCTTCCACTGCGGCTCCGGCAACCACTGCTCCTGCCGGATCCGTAATCGTGCCCGTGATCGTACCGTTGCCGACCTGGCCTAGTGCCAAAGACGCAACGATCAAGAGAAATACAAACAGCTGCAGAGACAACCTGCGCATGCGTACTGCCTCCCCAAAGGAAATTTTGACTACCTAAAACACGAAAGACCCAAAGAATCTTGCTCGATGCTACTCCGGGGGTCGGCTGGTGTCAAGGGCCCTGTATTTTTGCATGCAAAGCTCAGCACCGTCATCCTCGCCCCCTTCCTCTTCTCCGATTCACCCCCGGAAAACCCTTCTCGACTATGATGAACGAAGACGCTCTCGTTCACCTTACGGAGGAAGCACCGCCATGGCCGCCCAATCGACCGCGCTCGAATTCGACATCGAACAACTGCTGGCGCCGGTTTCCGAAGACAATCCCGTGGGCGAGGACCTTCGCCGCACCACCGTCAAAGGCAAGTCCATGCTGATGGCCGAGATCGAGGAGAAGCGCAAAGCCATCCTCAGCGGCACCAACGAAAACCTCGAGCCTGACCAGCAAATGGACGCCGCCTCCCTCGCGCAGCTGCGCCGCAGCGGCTGGCGCGAGATCGAAAAAATGCTCCTCGGCGCCTTCTCCCAAGGCAAGGAACTCGGGGCCGCCGTCTATTTCGCGCAAGCCGCCGTCGTCAGCCACGGCTGGCCCGCCGTCGGACCGTGCCTCCGCTTTATCCGACTGCTCCAGGAACGCTTCGGCGAGGCGCTGTTCCCCATCGCCGAAGTCGATGACAACGGCACCCTGGATTTTATCGACCGCTTGGTGGTCCTTGAACGCCTCGACCACGAGAACTTTCTGCCCCTCGCCGTCCGCCAGCTTTCGATGACCGATCCCCGCGGCGGCACCGAAGTCTCCTGGGCCGATTTCAAGCGCGTCGAGATCATGAAGGAAACCGCGCGCGGCAAAGACGAAGATCCCGAAGTGCGCCGCCAGATGATCGAGAACGCCACCAACGCGCTCAACGATGCGGTGATGAAATGCAGCCTCGCGCATTACGAGGCACTCCTCGCCACCATCCGCGACGCCTCCGCCGACCTCTCCGCCCTCCGCGATTACGTCGACCAGCAATACGCCGGCGCCTCGGAAACCGACCGCCCCACCTTCCGCCGCACCCAGGAAGCCTTGGAGGATTGTGAGAACCTCGCCGCTCAGTTCGTCCGGAAAAAAGGCGGTGGCCAGACCAAGCCGGACGCAGACTTCCCCAACGACTCCGCCGCCAGCGATGGCAACCTGCAGAGCACCGGTGTCTCCGCCTCCTCCGATGCCGAAGCCATCCTTCTCCTGGAACGCGCCCTCGGCTGGTTCCGAGTCCACCAGCGTCACAACCCCGCCACCTTTTTAGTCGAAGAGGCCATCCGCTGGACCCGCATGCCCATCGCCGCCTGGTACCTCGAAGCCAGCGAAGATGCGAATATGTCCGGCTTCGTCTCCAAGCTCATGCGCAAAAACCAGGAAGGATCAGAGTAGCCCGTAAGCTGAGCCGCGACAGTCATGGAGCGGCCTTCCGACGTGCCCCGCCCTACTCTCCCTTGGGCTCCGCCACGAACCGGTACCCCACCCCGCGAATCGTCAGCAGATGCCGCGGCCGGCTCGGATCGTCCTCTATATACCGCCTCAGCCGCACGATGAAATTGTCGATCGCCCGAGTATCCGTGTCCTCGTGCAGCCCCCACACGTCCTCCAGCAATTTCTTCCGAGGCACCGGCTCCCCCGCATGCTCGATCAAATACCGTAGGACGTTTGCTTCCATCAGCGTCAACTGAAACACCTGCTCGCGCACCCGGAGTTCCAGGCGGTTGAAGTCCACCGATTTCTCGCCGAACCTCAGCACCTCCGGCACTACCGGAGCCGCGCTCGCCGGACTCCGCGACGCTCCCAGCCACTCGCGCCGCCGCAGCAATCCCCGGATGCGCGCAATCAAAATCGCCAGGTCGAAAGGCTTCGCCAGATAATCGTCCGCCCCCGCCGCGAACCCCTTCAGCACATCCTCCGGCCGGCTCCGCGCCGTCAGCATCAGCGTGGGCACGAACTGCCCGGCATGCCGCACTTCGCTCATCACCTCGAAGCCGTCCTTGCCCGGCAGCATCACGTCCAGCACCACCACGTCGAACGCATCCGGAGCCGCCGTCAACGTCTCGATCGCCGATTCCCCGGTCTCCACCACGCTCACCTGATACCCCTCGGCTTCCAGATTGAAGCGCAGCCCGTTGGCCAGGTGCTGCTCGTCTTCCACAATCAACACGCGACTCATCTCGCAATCGGAAACTGGAACACGAACGTGCTGCCCCGCCCCGCGCCCTCGCTCTCCGCCCACGCGCGGCCTCCGTGCCTCTTGGCCACCGATCGCACGATGTACAACCCCAGCCCCGTGCCCGGCACGCGCGACTGCGCTCCCGGTACGCGATGAAACCTCTTGAAGATCTGCTTCAGCTCGTCTTTCGGAATCCCCGGCCCCAGGTCCCGAACCTGCACCGAAGCGAGCTTGTTATCCACCACCGCGGTCCCCACGCTCACCCGCACATCGGAGCCCGAATACTTCACCGCGTTGTCGATCAAATTCGAAACCGCGGCGCGAACGTCGTCCTGGTCCGCGGTCACCATCAGCGACGATCCCTGGTGCGTCAACGCCTCCAGCGGCAATTGCTTCACCGCCCGTGCCCGCATCACGCACTCTTCCACCACGTCGTTCAAATCGAAATGAGAAAGCGTTGGCTTGCGGCTCGCGGTGCCGATCCTCCCGGTCCGCAACACCTGATCGATGGTTTGCAGCAGCCGGGAGCTATCCTCCAGCATGATGCCGTAGAACTCCTGCCGCTTGGACTCTTCCACCGGCCGCGCTTGCAGCGTTTCCAGATACAGCCGGATGGACGCCACCGGAGTCTTCAGCTCATGCGTCACCGCGTTGATGAACGCGTCGTGCTGCTCATTGCGCCGGATCTCGCGCACCAGGAAGAAGGTATTCAACACCACGCCGCAGATCAGCATGGCCACCAGCAGCACGCCCAGAAACAGCAGCGCGCCCGTGCGCCAGCTCAGCAGCACCCAGCCGACATATAAGAGGAGGATGACCGAGATCAGCCCGACCCCGAGAGCAATGAAAAGCGCGATCGACTTCTTCCGGCTGACGAAAACCATCGCCTACCAGCTTACGCCGATGCGGCCCCCAGCGTACGCGCGGGGACTGGCGCGCGTTACGCCGCCGCCCGCTTCTCGTCCGCCGAAGGCAGCTTCGCCACCCGAATCGACTTCGCAATCCCCAGATACTTCAAAATCGAAATCTGAATCCAGGAAAGGTCCAACTCATACCAAGCCAGCCCATGCCGCGCCGACGTCGGATGCGCGTGGTGATTGTTGTGCCAGCCCTCGCCGAACGTCATCAGCGCCACCCACCAGCTGTTGCGCGAATCGTCGCGAGTCTCAAATCGCCGCGAACCCCACAAGTGCGTCGCCGAATTTACCAGCCAGGTTGCATGCAATCCCACCACCACCCGCAGGCACACACCCCATAGCATCAGCGGCATGCCGCCGATCGCGAACAGGATCCCCGCCAGCACGATGATCGGCACCCAGTGATAATTGTTCAGCCAAATGTAGAACTTGTGCTTGGCCAGATCCGGCGCGTATTGCGACATCACCTTGGTGTTGTTGTGATTCGTCTCGCCGAACAAAATCCAGCCCATGTGGGACCACCACTTGCCGTCGTGCGGCGAGTGCGGATCTCCCGGTTGGTCGGATTTCTGATGATGCAGCCGGTGCGTCGCCACCCAGAAGATCGGCCCGCCTTCGAGCGTCAGCGCCCCGCAAACCGCGAAAAAATACTCCATCCACAGCGGCACCCGGTACGACCGGTGCGTGTGCAACCGGTGATATCCCATGCTGATGCCGAAACAAATCGTCATCCAATAAAGACCCACCGTCACGGCGAGCGCCTTCCAGCTGAACAGGAACAGTGCGGCAATCGCCCCGACATGAAAGAAGGCCAAAACAATGGCAGTAAACCAGTTAGGCTCGTCCCGGCGCGGGACGGCGACAATTTTAGAACTCAAGGAAATCTCCCAGGAGGAATTATTTGTGCATAACCACACTACCAGGGGTTTGGCCTTGCGTTTGTAAGACTTGTGTAATTTCGGGAAACGATTGGATGAATTAGGAGAGATGCCTGAGGAGTATCTCGGGCCTACACCCGACCCTCTATCGAACCGGCGGAGCGGGCCTAGGTTTAAACCCTTTGATCTCGGGAACCGGCTGGCCCGAATCGGCCTGTGCCTGAGTTTGGGCCTCCGCCTTCGCCGCCTTGTGGCGCAGGATTTGGTCGAGGATCAACCCTCCCGCCGCCCCTGCGATGACGCCGATCGCCACCGACTTCTGGCTGCCATTCCACTCCCCGATTGCCGCCCCGGTACCCGCGCCCGCCCCAACCATCGCCGCCGTCCGAGCCATGGCCTGGTTCGGACTCGCCTGCGTCCCCGCCGCCGAACCTCCGTCCGGATTCAAATTCTTCTGGACGTTCAGGTTCTTGACCAGATCGTGGAAGGTAGACGCCGCGCGCAGCGTTTCCGCGAGCATCTGGAGATTCAACTGGGGGGCAGCCGGCGCAACAGGAGCATCCTGCGCCAAGCCGAAAGAAGCAAAACCCAACAAGATCACTGCCGTCGCCGCGAGGTGCTTCACAGTCAATTCTCCTTCAGTGAGAGAGACGCCCCGGCCGCCCGCGGCGTTGCAGCGGCCGGGAATTAAGTCTCCTCAATACTTCAATGACTACTGGTGGTAACGTCCGCCGTACGCGGCCTTGCCGATCACGTGCCCTTCCATCGCCTTCAGGATCTCGTCCCGCGTGGTGTTGGCCGGCAGATCCAGCTTGGTATCCAGTGCGTAGAACTCGAACATATAGTGATGGAACGGACCCGGACCCGCGCCCGGACCAAAGTACGCCGGCATCGCCCCGCCGCCGCGACCCGCCGCAATGCCCGGACCGTTCCGCGTGCCATCCGCCAGATCGCCCGCCCCCAGACCTTCCGGCATGCCCTTCGCATCGCCCGGAATGTTAAACGCGGACCAGTGCAGCGTGTCCGTCGGACCCTTCGCCGTGGCATTCTCCATGTCATGGAAGATCACCGCGTAGCTCTTCAGTGTCGCAGGCGCAGCGGCGTCCGCCGTGCCCATCATCCAATGAAATTCAAAAGCCGGCGACTTGTTATCGCCCCGGAAGGTAAACTTCGCGGGAATCTCGCCGCCATCCACAAACGACGTCGACGTCACGGTGAATGCCGGACCCGCCGGGCCTCTCCCGCCGCCTTTCCCGCCGCCAGGGCCGCCCTTGCCGCCTCCGCCGCCTGCCGGTGGCTGCGCATCCAACAACGCAAATCCCGACAGGACGCCGATGGCTGCAACTGCCGTGGTGAAAAGTATCTTCTTCATGATCACAATCTCCTTCTTCTATAAATCTGCTTGACGATACCGGTCCGCCGGACCATGCTTCCATGTACCCGTCCAGGAACAGGACATGTCATTTTAACACGACATCGCCCCCCGCCTTCACTGCGCCGCCATGTGCACCAGGTCCTTCTCGTCCTCCGTGCAAAAACTCTCGATCAATTCCGTATCCGGCAACAGCCGGAAGTTCACCCTGATCGTCACCGCCTTCGTATACGTCTTCGCATCGTCGATGGTGATCTGCCCCTCCAGGTGTCCGAAATCGCGCCGTCGAAAGCTCTCCGTGACCCGCAACGACTCACTGTGCGGATGCCCGAACGCATCCAGCGGAGACTTATCGTTCATTCCCACCGTCTCTACCGTGAACGTATCGCCCACCCACTTCGCCACCGAATATCCCATCCAGCTCGGCTGCGGATCCGCCGGCAGCGCGCGCCCATCCGTGAAAATCTGCCGGAACACCGTGACGTCCTCGTACAGCATCATCGTCACCCGAGGCGTCTGTAAAATCTTGAACGGCACCGGAATCACATCTTCGACCGGAAGCGACGGCAGAGGGCACAGCGTCGGAGGCTTCCCCGCCGCCTGCGACATCTTGGCGTACATCGCCCCGGCCGCGGGCTGGAACGGCTCCTTCCCCTGCGCATAATCCGCAAAGTAATTGAAAAAGTACTTCGAAGGAAGATACTCACCCAACCCGTTGATCCCTCCCGGCAGCAGGAACTGCTGGATCTCCGCCACCGGAGCACTCTCCACAACCCAAATCCCGGACAGATCCGGCTTGCCCCCCACCCGCGGCGCCGGAGCCGCCAAATTCGGCTTGCCGTCCTTCAACCGGGGCGTCGTCGGATCCCGATAAATCGCCCATTGTGCCTGCGCGCACGTCCCGCCCGCGATCATCACAATCCCCATCCAGGCATGCATTCTCTTCACAATCCCTCCTCATCCGTCACGTACAGATTTATTGATCCTACCCCAACCAGGGCCGCTAGTGGAGTGCCCCGGTTGCCCCAACCGCCCCACCAGTGATAGCGTAGTTTTGCAGATTTACACGCGCAGCGCTAGGCCTGCGCCCAGGGGTTGATTTCATGTCTCTTCGCCGTTCCTCTTTATTGATAACTGTGCTCACGTTCGCCGCCGGAGCCGCATACATGCACGCCCAGCGGCCCGCCAACGCCAAGGTCGACGATGCCGCCTTGCGCGCCGCCGCCCAAAGCAATGGAAGCGACTGGCTCAGCTACGGCTTCACGCCGCAGGAAACCCGCTTCTCTCCGCTCAACCAGATCAATGCGACCAACGTCTCGCGACTCGGCCTCGCCTGGTCCTACGAAGTCGGCCCCGGAGGCGGCGGTCAGGAAGCCACTCCTCTTGTGCACAACGGAGTCATCTTCTCCACCACTCAGTGGAGCGTCGTCTTCGCCGTCGATGCCCGCACCGGCAAAGAGAAATGGCACTGGGACCCCGAAGTAAACCAGACCGCCCTCCGCTCCAAGATCTGCTGCGGAGTCGTCCAGCGCGGCATCGCCATCTATGACGGCAAGATCATCGCGCCCGCCATTGACGGCCGCCTCTTCGGCCTCGATGAAGAAACCGGCAAGCCCCTCTGGGAAGCCCGCGTCTCTTACCCGCAGGACAACTACACCATCACCATGGCCCCGCGCATCGCCAAGGGCAAAGTGGTCATCGGAGTCTCCGGCGGAGAATACCCCGTCCGCGGATTCCTTGCCGCCTTCGACGCCAAGACCGGCGCACAGGCCTGGAAGTTCTACACCGTCCCCGGCCCCGGCGACAAGGACCCCGGCTTAATCAAAGCCGCCGCCACTTGGCCGAAAGACATCGTCGGCGGCGGAGGCGGCAGCATCTGGGACGCCATCTCCTATGACCCCGAACTCGAACTCGTCTACTTCGGCACCGGCAACGCCGGCCCCTGGGCGGAAGATACCCGCAAGTCCAAGGGCTACGATCTCCTCTATGCCGCGTCCATCGTCGCCGTCGACGTCAACACCGGACTCTACAAGTGGCATTACCAGAACGTCCCCGGCGATGAGTGGGACTTCGATAGCGTCCAGCACCTGCTCCTCGCCGACGTCACCATCAAAGGCGTGAAGCGCAAAGTGATCATGCAGGCCAACAAGAACGGCTTCCTCTATACGCTCGACCGCAGCAACGGCAAGTTCATCTCCGGCACGCCCATCGCGAAGGTCAACTGGGCCCTCGGCCTCGACGAAGCCACCGGCCGCCCCATCGTCAACCCGGAAGCCAAGTACTCGTCGACCGAATCCGCAAACATCACCCCTGGCCCCGGCGGCGCACATAACTGGTCTCCGATGAGCTTCAACCCGACTCTCGGCTTACTCTACGTCAGCGGCCAATCCGGCGGCGGATTCACCTACGCCGTTCAGCCGAACTTCGACTACAATCCCAAGGGACAGAACATGGGCATCGTCTTCGGCCGAGGCCCCGGCGGACCGCCCCCCGCAGGCGCAGCCGGTGGACGCGGCGGACCCGGAGCCCCCGGCGCCGCAGGCCCAGGTGGAGCCGCCGGCGAAAACGTCTCGCCCGAAGTAGCCGCCGCCCGCGCTGCCGCAGCCGCAGCCGCCGCAGCAGCCGCTTCTTCCGCACCTCCTCCTCCGCCCGCCGCCAAACAGCGCCCCGACCTCAAGTTCATCGGCCCCGAAACCAACGGCGGATTCCTCATCGCCTATGACCCCGTCACCGCCAAAGAGCGCTGGCGCGTCCCCGGCGGCTCCGCCATCGGAGGCGGCACCGTCTCCACGGCCGGAAACATCGTGTTCCAGGCCACCGCCGGAACCCTCTACGCCTACTCCGCCGACAAAGGCGAAAAGCTCCTGGAGCTCAAGACCAACGTCCCCGGCGGCATGGCCCCGCCCATCACTTATATGGTGGACGGCAAGCAGTACGTCGCGATCCAAGTGGGACAAGGCCGCACCGGTCCTGGACCCGGCGGCCCCGGCCCCGCGCCGAATCCGAACGCCCCGGCTCCGCTCAACCCGCGCCTGCTGGTCTACGTCCTAGACGGCACCGCCAAGCTGCCCTAACCTTCACGACTTCCCCGATGCGGCGGACCTGTAACTCCGCCGTATTTGGTGTATTCTTAAGCCCAAATGTTGTTTCGATTCTCCCGCCGACACGCCTTCGCCGCCCTCGCGCTTCTCGCGTCCGCTCCCCTCGACGCCCAGTGGTTCAAGTACCCCACCGCCGGAGTTCCCCACAAGTCCGACGGCAAGGTGGACATGACGGCTCCAGCACCCCGCCTCCCCGACGGCAAGCCCGACTTCTCCGGCATCTGGACCACCGCCGAGGCCAACTCCCGCCGCGCGAAAACCCAAACCGAGGAAACCCCCGCCGACCCCACCAACATCGCCGCCTCCCGGCAAATGTCGAACATCGGTGTCGATCTCCCCGATGGCAAACTTCCCTACCAGCCCTGGCAGCTCCCCATCGTCAAGGAGCGCACCGATAACATGGCCATCGACGATCCGCACATCAAGTGCTTCCCCGATAATTTCATCCGTGCCTACGGCATGCCGCACCTGCTGAAGTTCGTCCACACTCCGGGCCTTCTCCTCATGCTGAATGAGCTCAACGCAGGCTACCGCCAGGTCTTCACCGACGCGCGCCCTCTGCCCGTCGACCCGGTCCCCACCTGGCAAGGCTACTCCACGGCGAAATGGTCCGGCGACACGCTCATCATCGACAGCAACGGCTTTCGCGACGACACCTGGATCGACTGGAATGGCAGCGTCATCACCGAGTCCGCCAAGGTCCGCGAGCAACTCCGCCGCCCCGACTTCGGCCACCTCGAAGTCACCATCACCGTCGACGACCCGAAAGCCTACACCAAGCCCTGGACCGTCACGCTAAAAGAAAAGATCATGGTCGACACCGATCTGATCGACGAGATCTGCCTCGAGAACGAGCAGTCCCTCCAGCACCTCAAGAACCTGAAGTAGCTTATCGCAAATCGCCTATCGCGGAGCCCCGATCTTCGTCCGTATCCGGAACAAGTGCGTGCAAGCCGTGATGTACAGCGTCTTGCCGTCCGCATCCCCGAAAGCCTCATTCGTCGCGACAATCCGCGGCCGAGGCTCCTTCGCAATCTGCGGCAATTGAATCGACCCCAACCGCTTCCCATCCGGAGCCGTGATCCAAATCTCATTCCCCTGCACCGCCGTGTAGAGGTTCCCCTTCGCGTCCACCTTCATCCCATCCGTCCCGCCATCCTGGAACACCTTCGGATTCGCCACCGTATCGTCCGGCAGCACATCGTAGCGAAGCGTCTTGCGGAACCCCGCCGTGACGTACAGATACTTCTCGTCCGGCGAAAGCGTGATCCCATTCGGCGCATCCCCCGGATGATCCTTATCGCCGCCCAGCAGCGTCACCTTCCCGTCCTTCACCAGGAAGAACCCGCTGTAAGACAGCTCGCGATCCGGACTATTCCCGCCGCCCCGCATCCCATTCACCGAGTCCGTGAAATAGATCGCGCCATCTTTCTTCACCGTCACATCGTTCGGACCGCCGAACCGCTTGCCCTCGTACCGATCCGCCAGCATCGTCCGCTTTCCGTCCTTCTCCAGCCGCACCACATTCCGGTCCGCCATCGCCGTGATGATCAGCCGCCCCTGCGGATCGAGCGCCAGCCCATTCGACCCGATCAACAGAATCGCGACACGCCCGCCGCTCACCGTCTGCTGCCCTGCGTTCAAATTGTCCCGCCCGGTGAACCCGCTGTTCTCCAGAAACACCGAAAGATCCGCCCCCGGGGTCCACTTGTAGATCACGTTCGACGCGCAGTCGCTGAACAGCAGATGCCCCGAGTTGCCCTCGCGAATCCACACCGGTCCCTCAGTCAACCCGAAGTGTTCGCCGAGCGTCTCCAGCTTCGCGTCCGGAGCAATCACGTCATCGAGTGCGGGGTCCAACCGGACAATCTTAAACGGCCTCTCCTGAAACGCCGGCCCCTGCGCAATCAAAACGCCGCTCACGGCGAGCACCACCAGCACCGCCAAGCCGATTCCGTATTTCACAAGTCACCTCGTGAAGGCCAGCCTAGCAGAGTGGCGCCTGCCGACGCCGCCGAAACGCAAAACCGACCCCTCGCATCTCCCCATCCGAGCCGCGACAGTGATGGAGCGGCCTGCCGGCACGTGCGGGCTTCTACTCGTTCCGCAGCGCCACCACCGGATCCACCTTAGCTGCCCGTCGCGCCGGAAAATACGCCGCAAGTAACGCCGCCGTGGCCAGCAGCACCGTCACGCCGGAAAAAGTAGTCCACTTCACCACCACCACGTTGTACAGCGCACTCGAAAGGACCCGCATCAGCAGATACGCCGCCGGCACCCCAATCGCCAGTCCGATCCCTGCCACGCGAACCGCCTCCCCCAGCGTCAACTTCAGAATGTCCGAGGTCGTAGCCCCCACCGCGATTCGGATCCCGATCTCGCGGGTCCTCTGGCTCACGAAGTACGCGATCACTCCGTAAATCCCCGTCAGCGCCAGAAACAGCGCGATCCCCGCGTTCTGCTCCATGGCTCTCGCTGCCTGCTGCACACCGGACCGCTGCTCAAAAAAGAACCGCTCCATCGTTTTGATCTCGTACACCGGCTCGCTCGAATCCACCGCCCGCACTCTCGCCACCACCGCCTTCTCCGCCAGCGCCGGATCTCCCGCCGTTCGCAGCAGCATGCGCGCGCTCAGGATCGGTTTTTGCTGGAACGAAGTGTACGCCGCGTGTTCCGGCTGATTCGTGAACCACTGGATCGTGTCCCCCGTCACGCCTACGATCGTGAGCCATGGCGCCAGTCCGAACCGCACCCGGTGTCCGATCGGATCCGTCCCCGGCCAGTAACGTTCCGCCATGCTCTTGCTGATCACGATCACCGGTAACGATCCCGCCCTATCCTGCTCCGCCAACATACGTCCCGCGAGTAACGGCAGTTCCATCGTCCGCAGATACTGCGGCCCCACAATCCGAATGTCGGGCTTCGGATCGCCCGCCAACAGGTCGGGATGGCCCTCGATCTTAAAATCCGCCGCCGCGCCGTCGTCCATCTGCAGCGACGCGCTCTGCACGCCCGGAATCGTCGCAAGCTCGCCCAACAGCCGGTCGTAAAATCCCGTGATCTGCGCGTCTCCTGGATACGCCTGTTGCGGTAGCGAAATCTGGGCCGTCAACAAATGCGCTGGATTGAACCCCACATTCAACACCAGCATGCGTTGAAACGTGTTCACCATCACGCCCGCGCCCACCAGCAGCAGCAGCGCCATCGCCATCTCGCCCATCACCAGCAGATTCCGCATCCGATGATGCGAATCGCCCGCCACACTCCGGTTTCCCTGCCCCAGCGCCTCGGTCAGCGCCGGCGCGGACCGGCGCCCCAGCAAATGATAAATCGCCGGCAAGCCGCACAGAACTCCCGTGACCACCGACAACCCCAGCGTGAAAAGAATCACCGTCGAATCGATGCGGATCTGCTTCAATCCCGGCACAATTTGATACACCACCGCCGGAATCGCCACCCGATTCAGCTCGTTCATCCACACCACGCCAATCATCGCCGCCGCTCCGCCCGCCAGCGACAGCATCACGCTCTGCATGCTCAGAGACCGTGCAATTTGAAACCGCGTCGCGCCCAGCGAAGCCTCGATCACGATGGTCTTCCGCCGCGTCACCGCCTGCGCCAGCTGAATGTTCGCGACATTCGCCGCCGCCAGCAGCAACAGGAACAACGACGCCACAAATAGCACTTCCAGGAACCGGTTCGTCACGTTCTCCGCCAGCGACCGCAGCGGAGTCACCGAGGCGCTCCACCCTTCGTTCGTCTTCGGATACTCACGCCCCAGCCCCGCTGCAATCGTACGAAGCTCCGCATCGGCCTCCGTATTTTTCACTCCCGCCTTCAGCTTGCCCACCGCCATCAAGGAGTGATAAACGCGGTCCGCCTTCTGCGCCGGAGTGAGCGTGAGCGGAACCCAAACATTCGCGGCCAGGGGGAAATCGAAATCCTCCGGCATCACCCCGACCACCGTATAATTCTGCCCGCCCAGCGAAATCGTCTTCCCGGCAATATCCGCCGCCGCAAATCGCGTATGCCACAGCGCATTGCTCACCACCGCCACCCGGGCGTCGCCCGATTCCTCCTCGCCCGGCGCAAACGTCCGGCCCTGGCTCGGCTTCATTCCGAACACCTGAAAAAATCCCGAGCCCACCCGCGCGCCCACCAACGGCTCCGGACGATCCGCACCCGTGAGGTTCACCGTCCAGTTGTCATACACCGCCAGAGTCTCAAAGGATTTCGCCTTCCGCCAATCCTCGAAATTCGCCGCCGCAATTCCCGCCCGGTCCACACCCGACTTCAGCTCCGTCTCCCACACCGTCTCGATCCGATCCAGATCCGGGTAGGCAAACGGATGCAGCACAATCGCGTTCACCGCGATGAACGATCCGATGTTCGCGCCGATCCCCAACGCCAGCGCCAAAATCGTCACCGCCGTCGCCAGCGGACTCTTCCTCAAGATCCGATACGCGTAAACCAGGTTGTGCGCCATAGCCGTCGTTTAGGCAACTCCCCTTCCGCTTCGAAATAGTAACAAAACAAACGCCGCCCGCCGCTCGGCACCACCCTCCGCTTGTTCGTTTGTGGACGAAACTGTCCGACGCCGAACAAGCTCCTACCGGCGAAGTCCCTTCGCACCTCGATATAATTCGTGCAACCGTATGAATCGAATCTCCACCGTCACGTCCACCCTGGCCGCCGTGCTCACCGGCATCTTTCTCATCCAAACCGCTCCCCCGCAAGCCGCCGCAGCCGAGCCCTCCTGCTGCGGACCCGTCTCCGCCAAGGGCCGCAAACTCGAAGCCGTTCTCGACAGCATGAACGTCGAGTCTCTCTGGCAAGCCCACGAACACGTGAACTGGGAAACCGGCCAGCCCGATAAAGGCCCCGACTACGACGGCCCCGGCCGCTCCACCCATTGCAGCGCCTTCGCCGCCGCCGTCGGCAAGAAGCTCGGAGTCTACATGCTCCGTCCTCCCGACCACGGCCAGATCCTTTTAGCGAACGCGCAGACCGAATGGTTCCACACGGAGAAAGGCCGTCAAGGCGGCTGGCGCGCTGTCGGCACCGCCCAGCAAGCCCAGACGCTGGCCAACGAAGGCCGCCTCGTCGTGATCGTCTATGAGAGCCCGGACCCGCACAAGCCCGGCCACATCGCCGTCGTGCGTCCCGCCGCCCGCTCCCAGCGCCTGCTCGACGAAAACGGCCCATCCATCACCCAAGCCGGAACCAAGAACTACGCGAGCACCTCAACCAAGGTCGGCTTCCTGCACCACCCCGGCGCATGGCCGGACCACGTGCAGTACTTCGAGCACTCCGTCGATTTCTAAACCAGCCCTAGCTTCTTCAGCAGCGCATGCCCCAACGCATCCCCATCCAGCGGAGGCCCCGGCTGATTCAGCTCCTCCACCTTCTTCCGATGCGCTGCTTCCTTCTTCATCGCGTCCTGCCCGATCGAGGCCACCAGATCCTGCCGAGCCTTCACGTGGCTCGCTTCCTCCACCCGCGCCAGCTTGATCTTCTCCTTCAACCCTCGAAGATAGTCGACGTGCGTCCGCAGATCCGCGCGTGCGGCCGCACCCGGGATGCTCATCACGTGATCGCAGAAATTGTCCAACGCCCCGAATACCTTCTCAAAATCCACCGCGGGAACCTCAGGCTGCGCGCTCGGCACACTCTGCGGCGGCTTCTCCGCCGCGGCCGGATTCGACACCGGCGCGGCTTGACTGAAGGACCACAAGAAATCGCACGCAGGACAACACACGTAATTCCACATTCGCGCGATACAGCCGTCGCGGACGCATCCGATCACCGAGCTGGGCTGCAAGCTCACGTTCTTCGAACATCGCGGGCACGAGAACCGGAGTGGAATCTTCGTGTGGCAGAACTCGCATGTCATCTGCGCGGGCGGTTCCGCGGCAATGCCGATCAGGACATTGCCGGCAATCTCCGAGTTCGGAAACGCCGGACGCCACAACTCGATCAGTTCCGCGTGCGAAACCCGCCGCGACGGCCCCAGTAAAGGATCGTGCAGCACCGCCGCTTTGTCGTCCAGATCCACCAGCACCGTGTAATGCCCGGTGGGCGAATCCAGCCGCAAACGATGGTTCAGAATCGCGTGGACCCCCGCGTCCGCGCAGCGTCGCAGCACCTGCAGCGGATGCCGCGCCTGTATCGCCACCGCCGCGAACCCTCTCGCGATCACGTCCGCCGCCATCAGGTGCGTCGTCGATGCGACGCTCCCCTGCGCGTTCTTCTTCGCGATCAGGGGCCAGATCTCACCCTGCTCCACCGGCTTCCCAAAAGACCGGTACACCATGCTCAGGCAAGCCGCGCCGCACATGCGGTTGCCTTGCGGATCGGACTGCTTCTCGTAAGCGATCGCCGGATTTTTATTCATGTCGAAATATCAAGGCCCGATCAGCACCGTAGGCCAGCCCATCACAATCATCCCGCCATGCGCCGTCGGATCCATCATGCGCGCCGCCGGAAGCCCTCCGATCAGCACCGTCGGAGAACCCATCGCGATGACGTCGGGCGGTCCCACGCACACCGCCATATCCGTCAGCCGCGCCGCGGGCAACCCTCCGATCAGCACCGTCGGCCAGCACGGACCTATAATCGGACCTCCCACGTGAGGCACCAGCACCGTCACCTGCGGGCAAACATGCGGATCGGTCATGCGAGCAGCCGGCATTCCCATAAGATCGGTTCAAATAAAGCCCTCAGTTCAATAAAGCCCTCAGTTCAAAAATCGCCCTTCCGCCACGCCCAGGCCTAACTCTAACAGCGCCCTCTGCCGGTGCAGCATCCGCGCCGGATCGCCCTTGATCGAAGCCAGCTTCACCGCCGTCGCGACGCTCTTCGCCCATACCAGCGTCGGCGGAGCCGGCATGTTCGGAAGATCGGGCATCGGTGCCGGCGGCCCGGTCTGCGTCACCGCCCCGGCGAGCGCCCCCGCGGAACTCCCCGCGCCCGCGGCCTCCGCTGGCGATTTCGCCGCGGCTCGATTCTCGTCCGTGGGCTGCATCACCCAGCGCACCGCCGCGATCGCCGCAGCCTTCCCCGGCGGCGGAAACTCGTCATCCCCGGAAGCGTGCTGCATGCACAGGCATCCCCACCAGATCGCTTCCCTCGGCGGCAGCGCGTGGCACAGGAAATCGATCCCCGCGACGTATTGCTTATGCTCCACCAGCGCGCCGACGAATTCCCCCGGCGCCATCCCCGCGACCAGCAGCGACTTCGCCTCCGGCGCGAGATTGTACTGTGCACAGATTTCCGCGGCCTTCGACGCGGCGATTTTCGGTAGCGGTGCGGATGCCAAGATCGTCTCCCAAATCCTCTAATTGATCATCACGATCGGCCCTTGAATAATGATCGCCGCCGGAGTCAGCGTGATCGAGCTCAATCCGCCCGCCACTTGTATCTTTACGTTCGTCAAACTCTGCACCGTCACCATGCCGATCCCGCCGTCGATCATGATCGAACCCGGCTGCATTTCGATCTGCTGATCGATCCCCGGAATCAGTCCCCGTTGAATCAGGACACTCTGCGCCTCGCCTGCCACCACTTCCACCCCGTTGGTCGATTCCGACGAACCCGGCGGCAGCAACGGAGGACCCGCCGTAACCCGCACCCCCTGCGTCCCGCGCACCTCCACCCTCCCATCCGTGCCCATGCCGGAGGAGAGCAGGCTGAGGATGTACGGCCCCGGACTCGCCGGCGGAATCGGCGGGCGGCAGATGAAGTCGATTTGATTCGCGGCAATCGAGTAGATTCCGTCGTAAGCCGTCACGTGCCCGCCGTCGTTGGGACCGCCGCCCGATCCTCCGCCGAAGGGCTCGACCGAGAGCGCCTCCCCCGCGAGTTCCGGCACGCGAGGCTCGGCTTTCGGCGGCCCCGTCAACGGCAAAGTCCGGCGCTGGCATTTTCTAAAGTGGAAATTCATGGAGGTTCGCCTCATGATGGAAATTCAGAAGTCTCGTTCGCCCGGTCCTGCGTCTCAGCCTGGAAGTGGTTCTCCTCCTTGCCCATGATGATGGGAGGAGTGATCACGGCGCCCAGAATCACCGCGAGTTCCAGAAGCGTTGCCCAGCGTTCCAGTTCGGACTTGGTATCCCAGAGGGGAAACACGGTCATCGCTTTCCAGGCCTTGTCCAGTTGACGCGAGATTTGGCTGCCGGCCATTTGCGTCAGCATAAACGCGCCAATCAGCAGGTCCATCAGGATTTGAATCACGATGACCTCCGTAGCTCGGCCATTCTCGTCGTCACTCGCGATCAGCCCGTACGCGACGCAGTGCACGATCGCGACGACGCCAATGGCGGCACACAGAAGCTGGGACACCAGGCTCTTATCGGGATCGTTATCGACCTTGAAATCGTCCGGCCCCACATGGATGTCGAATTTCCGGCCCCACACCACACTGGCGCTGGAGCCGATCGTGAACTGCATGTTCCCGCCGAGTCCGGAGCCGGCCAGTACACTGAAAAGTTCCGATCCTGGCGCTTTCAGCATCTCCACCAGCACCGCCGGGTTCACGCAGACCTGAAGGTTGCTTCCCACCGCGAGCTGATGATTCAACCCCGCCGCCACCTGGATGTTCTCCCCGTAAACCATTACGGAGTTCATCCCGACGATGGCTTGCGGATCCGGCAAGGGCCAAGGTGTGTACGCCGATTTCATCCTTAATCTCCTTTTGATCCGGGCAGCCGTCCCACCGTGAGCGTCGCCGCTCCCGGCACGTGCTCACCCTGATGGCGCCCCGTGTGGAATCGCTTGTCGTACTCGGCGTGCAGGGATAGGTTCCGTTCCGAATGGATCGCCAAGTGTTCGTGTCCGTCCTCGTCGTAGAACACCACGCCGTTGAAATTCTCTTTCGACGATCCATGCACCGTCGCCGATTTTAAACCGCCCACTTTCTTGTACAGCGGCAGCACGAACGGCGGCATATTGTCCGCATTGTACACGCTTCCCACAATCAGCGGCTGGTCCGGATCGCCCTCTTCGAACGTCACCACCACCTCGTGTCCGATGCGCGGCCAGAAGAACCCGCCCCAGCCCTTCCCCGCCCACACCTGCGATACCCGAATCCAGCAGGAACTGTCCGCGTTCTTCTTGCCTTCCCGGTCCCAATGAAACTGCACCTTCACACGCCCGTATTTATCGACAAAAATCTCTTCCCCGTCCGGACCCACCACCGTCGCCGTCTGAACGCTCGCGATCGCCGGCTTCTTGGTCACGCGCGAAGGTCGAAACGGCAGCTCGTCCGGAATACAGTGGAAGCGATTCTCATACACAAACGGCTCCTCGCCCTCTCCCTGCCGGATGCTCTGCTTCGCATCGTGCTCCACGTAGGTCAACAAGTACTTGCCTTCCGCGTCGAAATGCCGCTTCAAAGTGAACTTGTGGCCCGGGCTGAAGTTCCCGCAATCGCTCGCGCCCTCGATATCCAGCGTCGCCGTCTCTTCCTCTTCCATGCGGATGCGGATGATCCGGTCGCGATCCTCGAAAATGTGTTTCAAATCGTCCGGACGCGGTCCGCCCATCGGCTGAATCCCGTCGAACCTCTCGGCGTAGCAGCCCGGATAATCGTAAATCTCGAACTTGTCGTTGCCTCCCACGTGCAGCTTGTGCGTGACCTTCCCCACCTTCACGCTCTCGATGGTCTTCTCTTTCGCCTCAAGATGATTGGTCGGAAGCTCGAAGCAGTGGTCCCACAACGTGTACTCGCCGGAGCGGAGCTCTTGCGTCTTCTCCCACCCCGTAATCCGCATTTCCTGGATGCGCTCGCCCACCATCTCGTCGTAGATGATGCTGTTGTTTCCCGGCAGCAGCGGATTCGTCGTGGTCGAATCCGTCACCACCATCTGATGGCTCCCGTTCGCATGCTTGAAGTAGTAGTGGATTCCTTCCTCCTCCATCAGCCTGCTCGCGAAATCGAAGTCGGATTCCCGGTACTGCACGCAGTAATCGCGGGGATAGTAAGTCGCCAGGAATTTGTACGTCACATCGTATCCCGCGAAAACCAGCTTCAGAATATCCGGCGTCGACAGATGCTGGAAAACGCGGCTTCGAATCTTCCGCGTAAGCGTCCATACTTTCGGAACGATTTCGGCGCGGAAACGCACGAAGGTCTCGTCGCGGCTTCCCTGCGTCAAGCTCTTCACGATGCCGTTGAAGTACCGCTTGTCGCCGTCGGCCAAGCGCATCGCCACCGTCACGCCCTGCCCCAGAATCTGGTCGAACTTTACTTCCGTTCCGATCGTCGCCAGCAACTCGGTCTCGAAACGAAATAGCCGCGAGATCGCCTCGTGCCCCTGAATGCGGCTCAGCAGCAGGACGTCCGCCCCCAAAGGGGTCGTCAGAATCAGCGGTCGATCGGAATGTATGTACTCCGCCATAAGAGCGCTACCTCCTGATATCGCGTAAAGCGCCACCAAACCGTCTCATCGCGAGAAATTATCGGCGCGGCAGGCCTCGCTCACGCCGCCTCGTGCGAGAAACGCCAGAGCCTCACAAGGCCGGAGACTCCACGTGCGAAAGACAGCGGCATGGGTAATGCAGACCAGTGTACCCGATGCAGACCCAGCCCCTGTACTGCACCGGCTTCAGCCTGTGCCCCCTCCTCCCCAACGTGACGAACCTGTCATCAAAGAGTCATCCTTCCGTCATCCTCCATTGCTACCGTCAAGCTTTGCGTACACAAAGGAGACAAGGCGGATGAGAAGAAGTTGTCAGGCAGTACTGATTCTATGGAGTGCAGCGGCAGCGTCGCTCGCGCTCGCGCAGTCCACGTTTCCCGGCTTCACCCAGGGGAATCTAGTAGTCTCGCGCACCGTCTATACCGGCGACGCGAACACCATTGCCGTCGGACAATCGCTTCCCCCGGTCTGTCCCGCCAGCGCGGAGACCGCCAAGAAAGGTCAGTGCGCCACCAAGGCCACCGCCAACGGCGCATATCCCGGTGTCTGGGCCAATGACACCATCGACGGCAGCTTCGGCATCACGTCCCCCATCTTCCTCGATCAACTGAACCCCCTCACCGGAGTCGTGATCAACACTCTCCCGATTCCCACCAACATGGTCAACACCAGTTTCTCTTCGAAGTCCGAGCTGGCCGTGAACCGTTCCGCCGACGGAACCGCGCTCACCTTCATGGGCTACGTAGCGCCGCCCAACACCATTGACGTCTCGAACTCCAACACGCCAGCGGTGAACGATCCCACCAATCCGGTCGGCTCCAGCTACTATCGCGCCGTGGTGCAAGTCAACGCCAACGGCACCATCCAGGTGACCCCCACTAACGCCTACAGCGGGAACAACGGACGTGCGGCGATCCTCGCCAACGGCCTCTACTACATGGCCGGAAATAACAACAACGGAACCGGCACCCCCGCGAACCTCGTCGCTTCCACCGGAGTCGAAATCGCTACCCCCGGTCAGCCCCTCAACACCACTCCCACGCAGATCGGCACCTTCTCCATCGCCTCGCTGACCGACCCCAGCACCGGCAAACCCTTCGCCGCCGATAAAGCCGGCAAGGACACCAACTTTCGCGGCCTCACCATCTTCAACAACACCGTGTACGTCACCAAAGGCAGCGGCGGCAACGGCGTGAACACTGTATATCAGGTCGGCGCCGCGGGAACCCTCCCGACACTGGCCACCGCGTCGGCAGCCCCGATCACGATCTTGCCGGGCTTCCCCACCGCCCTCGCCAAAACCGCCGACAAAACGTCGGACTACCCGTTCGGAATCTGGTTCGCCAACGCCACCACTCTCTATGTCGCCGATGAAGGAGACGGCGCCGCCGCCGACGCCGCCGGAAGCACCACCGCGGGCTTGCAGAAATGGACCCTCGTAAACGGAGCCTGGAAGATGCTCTACGTTTTACAGAACGGCCTCAGCCTCGGTCAACCCTACACCATCCCGAACTACCCCGCCAGCCTCAATCCCGCCACCGGCGGACTCCGGAACCTCACCGGCAACGTAAACAGCGATGGCACGGTGACGCTCTGGGCCGTCACCTCCACGGTAAGCAGCAACGGAGATCCGGGCGCCGACCCCAACAAGCTCGTCATGATCGTCGACACTCTGGCCAACACCGATCCCGCCGTCGCCGCCAAAGAGCAGTTCACCACCCTCAAGACCGCGAACGCGGGAGAAGCCCTCCGCGGCGTTTCTCTCTCCCCGTCGACCGGGACCACGCCCGCCACCGGAGTTCCGGAAATCCTCTCTGCCGCCACTCCCGGAATCACCTCCCTCGCGCCGGGCTCTCTCGCCTTCGCTCTCGGACAAGGCTTCGCCACCGGACTCCCCGATGAAATTCTCGGGCCGCTTCCCACCTATTGGGAAGGCACCTCCGTCTCCATCGTCGATTCCAAGGGAGCCGCCAACCCCGCGCCGCTGGTCTTCGTCTCGCAGGATCAAGTAACGTTCCAGGTGCCCACCACCGTCGCGACCGGAACGGCGCAAGTGAAAATCACCGGAGGCGGCAGCACCCAAACGGCGTCCAACGTCGTGATCGCCTCGCCCTCTCCCGCTCTGTTCACCATCAACGGCTCCGGACTCGCAGCCGCCTATGCCGTGCGAGTCTCCGGTACCACCCAGATCGTCGAGCCCGCCTATTCGATCAACACCTCGGGCGGCTTCACCGCCGCGCCCATCAGCCTCGGAGCCTCCACCGATCAAACCTACCTGAGCCTCTTCGGCACCGGCCTCCAATCCCCCGGAGTCTCCGGCACAACCGTCACCATCAACGGAGTGAATGCCCCGGTCCTCTTCGTCGGAGCGCAAGGAAGCGTTCCCGGACTCGACCAGGTCAACGTTCAGATTCCGTCTTCGCTAGCAGGCACCGGCAACGCGAACGTGCAACTCACCGCCGGAACCGCCGTAGCGAATCAGGTGCAGGTGACCATCAAGTAGCCGAACCCGCGAGGTTGGGCGGAGCCCACCATCTCCGCCCAACCTCGCCATTCAGCCCAGCGTTTCAGGCGTAGCGCAGCAGCGCCTTGAACCCGTAGTCCATGTGCTGCTGGATGTGGCAGTGGAACAACGTCAGCCCCGGCTGGTCCGCCGTGAAGTCGACACTCGCGCGCCCATAAGTCGGCACGACGACCGTATCTTTAATAACCCCCGAAGTCGCCTTCCCGTAAATCTCCGCGATCTCCAGTTGGTGCCGGTGCACGTGCAGCGGATGCGCATCGTCCGTGCGATTGTGAAACGTCAGCCGGTACCGAGTCCCCTGCTTCAGCACAAACTCCTGGTCGTGCGGATACGACTTCCCATTCACCGTAAAACTATTAAACTTCCCCGCCCCGCGCGGCACCTTCTCGAACACCATGTCGATCTTCTCGGTCGGAGCCGGCCCCGTCGGAGCCTTCCCGAAAATCGTGTAATCCCAGTTCGACTTCGGCGGAGCCGTCCACTGCGGAGTCCTTCTCTGATTCGCGTACTCGATCACGATCCCCAATCCGCCCTGCCGCACCGGATCCTCCGGCGCGCCCAAAATCCAAACTCCCGGCCGATTCATCTCCACCCAGGCATCGATGCGCTCGCCCGGGCCCAGCATCAACACGTCCACCGCCGCCGGAGTCGCCACCGGATTCCCATCCAGCGCCACCACATTGAACCGGTGCCCCGGCAGCGCCAGATGCCGGATCTCGATCGCGCTCGCGTTCAGGAAATGGAACATCGCCCGCTCGCCCTGCTTTACCCGGATCGGCTCGCCCGCGCCCAGAGCCTTGTCGTTGATCGAATAAATATCCGACATCACTTCCAGGCCCGGCATCCGCGTATCCATCACCGCGGGCCTCTCCGGCTGCGGACCCGGCGCATCCAGGTCGTCGTTGTCCATCGCCATATTCGAAAAATACGGTTCCCAGTCGCGCGTGGCCAAATAATGTTCCTGATCGTAGCGCCCCGGATTGTTCGCGCCCTCAATGATCAGAAACCCGTACTGCCCCGTGAACGCCCCCCGATGCAGATCGTCCATCGACATCGTGTGGGTGTGATACCACCGCGTCCCCGCCGGCTTCGGCGTGAACTTGTAACTCATCTTCCCGTGCGGAGGCACCACCGGCGACCCCTCCTCCTCCGCTCCATCCACCTCGGAAGGAATCAGCAGCCCGTGAAAATGCACCAGCTCCGGAACGTCCGTGTCATTGATCACGTTCACCGTAACCGGCACGCCCTCTTTCATCCGTAGCCGCGGACCCGGCGACGTCCCGTTGTACCCGATCGTGCTGATCACCCGATTCGGTGCCAACTCCAAGGTGATCGGCGCAATCTGCAGTGTGAATTCGGTCTTCGCAACGTCCTCCGAAGCGCCAGGCGCCCCGAACGATTGCATCTGCATCTGCGGTTGCTGGCCAACCAGGTAGCCGCTCCCGGCCGCCACCCCGGCAATCTTAAGAAAGTCGCGTCGTTGCATCCCACGGCTGACCACCAGCCACCGATCATGGTAACGCAGGTGCCCGCCACGCTTGATCACTTCAGCGGGAGAACCCGAGCACGTGCGCGATCCGACCAGTCAATCGTAAGGATCGCGCCGGCGTCCAGTTCCGCCGAGCATTCATCAATCGCCTTGATCAGGCCCTCGCCACGCAACTCCGGCACGAGAGGCTCACCACGAAGCAGAACGATGCTGGGCTTATTGTTCAAAGTGTGAGCGAGGATTCTCGGGAAATCCAGATCGTTCGTAATCAGCACAAACCCTCGCTCGCGGGCGTACTCGCAAATCACCCAGTCGGACTCTCCGGCGTCCCCCACAACGGACCAATGGATCGCCTCATGTCCAGCCGCGGCAAGAGTCGGCGCCCAGCGTGGCGTCAGGTTCATGTCGATGAGGAACCGCACGAATCAGCTGGCCAGATGAACTTCGCGGCCTTGCGCAAGACTGGCAGCGTACACGAGAGCCTCGCGGATGTCCTGCTCTTCAAGGTAAGGAAAATCGTCCAGCAGTTCCTTGACCGTCCGTCCGGCAGCAATCGATTCTACGATCATGCCGACAGTCACGCGCATTCCTCGAACGCACGGTTTGCCGCCCATCACGTCCGGGTCGACCGTAATGCGGCGAAGCTCCTGCACGTGCTCATGATAGCGCAACACGTCTTCACGGACTGGTCGTTTGAACTCACGAACTCTGAACCGAACCAACCAAATTCAATCGCAAAACATCAACCCACGGAATGTGTTGCATCGAACGATTGCCATACTTCCACCAGATGGCCCCGATCACCCTCACCCTCCCCGACGATCTGGCCTCGCAAGTCAAAGCGCTCGAGCAACATCTCCCCCGCATCCTGGAACTCGGCCTCCGCGAACTCAACGCCAGTGGACAGTCCGGATTCGACGGCGCCGCCGACGTTCTCGAACTCCTCGCCGCCCTCCCGTCTCCGCAAGAAATTCTCAACCTCCGCCCCTCCGCAAGATTGTCGGCCCGCATCGCGGAGCTCGTCGAAAAGAGCCGCTCCGGCGAAATGACGCCTCTCGACGAAGAAGATTGGGAGCGCTACGAGTACCTCGAGCATCTCGTCCGCATGGCGAAAGCCGCCGCGCAATTGAAACTCGCGTCCTCCGCGGGCAATGGCTGACCTCGACGCGGCTCTTCGAGAGTTCGTTCGCTCTCGGGCAAACGGCCTGTGCGAATACTGCCGCATCCGAGAACAACTCACCTTGGCCGAGCATGAAATCGATCACGTGATCGCCATCAAGCACGGCGGCCAGACCACGGTCGAAAACCTGGCCTCTGTTGCGCGGTCTGCAACCGTTTCAAAGGCAGCGACATTGCTTCGATAGACCCAGAGACGAACCAACTCACGCCTCTCTTTCATCCGCGGCTCGACCGCTGGGAAGACCATTTCGAATTCCGCAAAGGTGAAATCCTGGGCCGCACAGCCAAGGGCCGTGTCACCGCACGCCTTCTCCAGATGAACCGTCCCGCGCGAATCAAAGGAGCGCCAGCTGCGAAATTGACGCGCCCCACTCAGCACCGCCCGCTTATGCTACGCTGCTAGCAGCCTTCGATCTCGACCTCTATGAAGCTGCGGCCCATCTTCGCCGTGTTCGCCACCTTCCTGCTGGGCCTCGGTGTCTTCGCGCTTCAAAAAGGAAACGCCCAAGGACGCCGCCAGCAGCAGCAATACTACGCCAGCGGACCCAGCGCTCCCTCCGAATTTTATTGGAGCCGCCTCCAATACAACACCCTCTACGGCGGCGGCGGATTCCGCAGCTACGGCGGCGGCTGGGCGCAGGATTATCCCAAGGCCGATAACGACTGCCTCATCGCCCTGCGCCGCCTCACGCGCATCAACTCGCCCTCGCCCCTCAACGTCGCCGACGTCAGCAGCGACCATCTCTTCGACTACCCGTGGGTATACGCCATCAACGTCGAAAGCTGGAACTTCAGCGACGCCGAAGCCAAACGCCTCCACGACTATCTGGAAAAAGGCGGCTTCCTCATGGTCGACCACTTCCACGGCTCCGACGATTGGGACCACTTCATGGTCGGCATGCGCCAGGTGCTCCCCGACGCCGAAGTCGAAGACCTCAAGGACCTCGACGAGATTTACCACGTCCTTTACGACATCAACGAGAAATTCCAGATCCCCGGCGAGCAATACGTCTCCAGCGGCATCACCTATGAGAAGGACGGCTACGTCCCCAAGTGGCGAGCCATCCGCAACAAGCACGGCCGCATCATGGTCGCCATCTGTCACAACATGCACTTGGGCGACGCCTGGGAACACGCCGACGAACCGCAGTACCCCGAAAAGTTTTCCGGACTTGCTTTTCGCATCGTGTTGAATTACATTACGTACGCCATGACTCACTAAGGAGACCGCTCCCTCAGCCTCCTGAGTCCGCCTCTAACCCCCGATGTTCGAGTTCTTTTTCAAGTACCCGCGTTACATGTACGAACGCGGCCAATTCGCTCTCCTCGGCGCGTGGCCCAAATGGATCCTGATCCTGCTCATCGTCCTCGCCGGCGCAGGACTCGCGTGGCTCATCCGCTCCCAGCGTTCCGAAGCCGCGCCCACCATGCGCAGTTGGCGGGTCTGGATCGTCTGGGCCCTGCAAACGCTCCTCGCGGCCTTCGTCCTCATCATCCTCTGGCAACCCGCCATCACCGTCGCCGAGCTGAAGCCGCAACAAAACATCATCGCCGTCCTCGTCGATGACTCGCGCAGCATGGGAATTTCCGAAGACGGTTCCACCCGCCAGGCACAAGCCGTCAAAGCCCTCCAAAGCGGAGTCCTCGATAGCCTCAACCGCACCTTCCAAACGCGACTCTACCGCGTCGACGACACGCCCACTCGCATCGAATCCGTCAAGGACCTCCAACCCAACGCCCCCTCCACGCGCCTCGGCGACAGCCTCAAGCAATTGAGTGATGAAACCTCCGATCTCCCCATCGGAGCCGTAGTCCTCCTCAGCGACGGCGGCGATAACTCCGGCGGCCTCGCGCCCGATGCCATCGCGTCCCTCCGCGCCCGCCACATCCCCGTTCACACCGTAGGCTTCGGCCATGAGCACGCCGCGCACGACGTCGAACTAGAAGACGCCGTCATCGCCCCGCGCGCCCTCGCCGACTCTCGTCTCGCCGCCAAAATCACCTTCCACCAGCGCGGCTACGCCGGTTCGAAAATCAACCTCACCGTCCGCGACGCAAGCGCGGGTCCCAACTCCAGCAACGCCAAACTCCTCGCCTCCCGCACCGTCACCCTCGGCGCCGATGGCAACCAGCAAACCGAAATCCTCATGTTCGACATCGGCAGCGCCGGCGCGAAGACCCTCCAAATCGCCGCCGCCCCTCTCGCCAACGAAGAGAACACCCAAAACAACGCCGTCACCCGAGTCGTCAACGTAGGAGCCGATCCCCGCCGCATCCTCTATATCGAAGGCGAGCCCCGCTGGGAATACAAGTTCATCCGGCAGGCCGAAGAAGATGACCGCATGGTGCAGATCGCCTCCATGGTCCGCACCAGCGAAAATAAAATCCTCTTCCAGGGCACCACCGAACCCAAGGAGCTCTCCGGCGGATTCCCCACCAAAGCCGAAGACCTCTTCGCCTACCAGGGCCTCATCATCGGCTCCGTCGACGCCGGCTATTTCACGCCCGCCCAGCAGGAACTCATCCGTCAATTCGTCGATCGCCGCGGAGGCGGCCTCCTCCTGCTCGGCGGACAATTCTCTCTCGCAGACGGCGGTTGGAATTCCTCCACCCTCACGGATCTGTTCCCAACCGTTCTCCCCACCCAACCCGGCACCTTCCATCGCGAGGCCGACCCCATGCGCGGCACCACTCACACCACGGCCGAACTCGCGCCCGCCGGCGTCGACAACATCGTCACGCGCCTCCTCGACGACCCCGCCGCGAACGCGGCCAAGTGGAAAACGCTCCCCTATTTAATGGACTACGAAGATCCCGGCACGCCCAAGCCCGGCGCCAACGTCCTCGCCAACATGATCACCCCGGAGGGCAAGAAGCTGCCTCTCCTGATCACCGAAAACTTCGGCCGCGGCCGCACCGCCATCATGGCCACCGGCGGAAGCTGGCGCTGGCAGATGAGCCTGCCCCTCGGCGACACCGCGCATGACCTCTTCTGGCAGCAACTCCTCCGCTGGACCGTCTCCGACACTCCCGGCCACGTCGCCGCTTCCGTCCCCGCGCAGATGCTGCTCGACAACGGAGCCCTCACCCTCACCGCCGACGTGCGCGATCAACAATACAATCCCGCGCCCGACGCCAAAGTCGAAGCCCACATCCTAGGACCCAGCGGCGTCAGCGCCCTCGTGGAAATGTCGCCCGTCGCCGACACGCCCGGCCAATTCCAAGCCACCTGGTCCGCGCCCAAGACCGGCTCTTACCTCACCGAAGTCACCGCGCAGCGACCCGACCCCGCCACCGGCGCCTTCAAGGAACTCGGCCGCGACGTCCTCACCTTCCAGCGCATGGACGGCGTCGCCGAAAACTTCCACACCGAACAAAACCGCGACCTCCTCGAGCGCCTCGCCACCCAGACAGGGGGCCAATACTGGAAGCCCGCAGACCTTAACAAGCTCGCCGCCGGCATCCCCTTCTCCGAAGGCGGCGTCACCATGCGCGAAACCAAGGACCTCTGGAACCTCCCCCTCGTCTTCCTCATCCTCATCCTCCTTCGCTTCTCCGAATGGTGGCTCCGCCGCAAATGGGGCATCGTCTGACGAGCAAGCGGGGCGTTCTCCAGGGCCGACTCCCTGTGATCGCCCTCGGTGTCCTGGTTTTCGTCTTCGGTGCGTCCGCTCAGAATTCGTCCCAGCAACTGAAGTATGAGGTCGCCTCCATCCGGCCCGCTCCCGCCGATCACACCGGCGGCGGACCTTCCGGAGGACCCGGCACCACCGACCCCACCCACGTCCGCTACGGCTCCTACACGCTGAGAATGCTCATTACGACGGCCTACGACGTGAATGTTCACCAGATCATCCTTCCCGCCCAGTTGGATACCAGCGACCGTTACGACATCGTGGCGAACCTTCCGCCGGGCACCACCAGGCAGCGGGCTCTGGTGATGCTCCAGAATCTTTTGGTCGATCGCTTCCACCTGAAACTGCATCATGAGACCAAAGTTCTGCCTCATTACGAGCTGACCGTGGTCCAGCGCGGACCCAAGTTGACACCGCATAAGGAGACTGCGATCGCGTCCCGCGAGCCCGCGGTCCCAGAGGGGGTGATCGGCGTCAGGATGGGGACGGATCGTAACCAGATGCACGCCAGAAAGATTCAAATGAAGGAGCTAGCCCGAGTCTTAGCCGACGATTTGGCGACTCCCGTATTGGACCGAACCGGACTCGCTGGCGAATATGATTTCGACTTCGAGTATTCCCGCGAAGAGCTGGACGGCTTCCATCGCTCTCTTACCGATGCGCCGGAAGTGAGTGGCGCACCCATACTGAAGATCGCGCTCCAAGAGTCGCTCGGGCTCAAGCTCGAATCCAAGAGAGGCCCGATCGACACACTCGTGATCGATTCGGGTGATCGCGTTCCATCCGAGAACTAACGGGCCAACACGCGGCTTCGGGATCTGATATAAAATCGCTTGGGTTGTTTGGCGTCTTACCAATGGTATGCGACGGACTATTTTGATCTTTGCGCTCGGCATGTCTGCATTCAGCCAGCCGGCCGGCACGCCTCAAATTCCAGGTCGTAGCGATTCATCCGGTCAAGCTGGGGGCTGACTCGCCAGAGATCGTTGTCATCACAAGTCCACGTAACGGTGCCGCGCCTACCGAAGTTCTTATTTCCGCGGACGGATCGACAAGTCGGCTCACTCCCTACTCGCCGAGCGGGACCGTCACGCTGAAGTCCGTCACATTGAGGCAACTCATCGCGCAAGCGTACAGCAAGGAGATCACGCGAGACGAATATCTCACCGGAGGGCCTGGCTGGCTGGATTCGGATCGCTTCGATCTCACCGCAAAAGCGCCGTCCGGTTCTTCGGTCGAGACGGAGCGCCTGATGATACAGGGCGCCTTGGCGGAAAGATTTCACCTCGTGCTACACCGTGAGCAGAAACCAATGGAGGTTTTTGTTCTTCTGGCCTCGAAAACAGGACCGAAGCTCCACTCTAGTGCTGGCTCCGGTTCCGCCAACTGCAAGGGCGCAGCGAACGTCACCTGCACAAATGTCACGCTGCCGGAATTGGCGGAGCGCTTGCCCGCCCTGTCGCTGGGGTCCATCGACAGACCGGTGGTAGATCGAACAGGCATCGCGGGGACGTACGATCTCAAACTCACGTACGCGGTTCCCACGCCGGAACCCGGTGCATCTCCGCGGAGGACTCCGGAAGGACAGGAGAGGGGACGAGACGTGTTCGTCGCGGCCATCGAGGCGCAGCTTGGCCTGAAGCTGGAGCAACAGAAACAGCCAATGCCTGTAATCGTGGTCGATAAGGCTGATCGCCAACCGACGGAGAACTAAAACGGACTCAGAGAGCGCCACACCTTCAGGCGAGGTGAACAGTTCGTCAGTCCTCTTCACCGACAAGAGTTTAACGAACTCCATAATCCGACTTCTGGGCAGGTGATATCATTCTTCCCATGTCCAAAACGCGTCTGTTGCTGGCCATGACGATGATCTCAACAACAGGGTTTGCGCAGTGGATCAACTATCCGATTTCGGGAACGCCTCGCACGAAAGAGGGCAAGGCCGACCTCACCGCGCCTCCTCCCAAGGCCAGCGATGGGAAACCCGATCTTTCCGGCCTGTGGACCTCTCGCCGGCCCGCGGGGGCAACCCGGGAGTCACAGAACGATGTTGGCCCGGATATCCGCTCGTATATCGAGCCGCCCAACGAACCGCCTGTCCTGCTCCCAGAGGCCGCCGCTCTGTTTCAGAAGCGATTTGACACTCTTGGCGCAGGGCGCCCCTCTGAATCCTGCCTGCCGCATAGCATCCCGGACATGATGCTGATTGGGCGCCCGTTCAAGTTTGTGCAGAACCCGAACCTGACACTGATCCTCTATGAGTTCGCCACGCGCTACCGCCAGATCCTGACCGACGGGCGCCCGCACCCTGCCGCCATGGAGCCCGCTTGGTTCGGCTACTCCATTGGGAAGTGGGACGGCAATACATTCGTCATCGACACCAGAGGCTTCAACGATAAGAGCTGGCTCGATGATGTCGGCCATCCGCATACCGATGCCCTGCACACCATCGAACGCTTCCGCCGCCTCGATTTCGGGCACATGACAATGGATGTCACGATCGACGATCCGAAGGCCTACGCGAAGCCTTGGACCGCCACCGTGCACTTTGCGCTGATCCCGGATTCAGAACTCATCGAGGACATCTGCGAGAACGAAAAAGACAGTGCTCATGCCGTCGGCAGATAATCCCATGAATACCCAGCGGCCTCTTCCCCCGGCCAAGCCGTGACAACCGTCCTCCGAGGCATGGCGGCGATCTGACGGGAAAGTCGATCGAGACACGATGACGGAGAAATCGCACCACGCCCGATGGGTCAAGGTGGTGTATGGAACACTCCTCACGATCGTCTTCGCCCTTCTCCTCTTCTGGCTGGCTCGACGCCATGGCCGGACGATCCTATTCGCCTTCGGCATCAACTGGATCCTGATCTTCTGGGCAATCTGGCTCAGTCAGATCTTGGAAAGCCAAAGCGGCGCGCGGGACGGGCTCACGATTCAGCTACCCTCGGCCTACTACACGACACGTCCGTTTGAGAACGGTGGACGCCTCTACGACTACTTCGGCGTCCGTCAGTACCGGCGCTTGCTGCGCCCCGTGCTCTGGTCGGTGAACCCCTCGCTTCTCCGCTCGCAACCCGATTCCCGGCAAACGGATTCACGCCAAACCGATTCACGCCAGGCAATGATGCGCGCCACGCAACACCCCGAAGCCGGGCATCTCGTCATCTTCCTCCTGGTTCTCGCGATGACCCTGTGGACCCTTGCCCGCGGCTGGTACGATACCGCAGCATGGCTGACGTTCTTCAATCTCCTGCATAACGGGTATCCGGTAATCTCCATGAGGCAAATTCGCGCCCGCCTTCAGACGCGCGGAGGAACGTCCTCGCCCGCTCTCGCCCCGCCCCATGACGCCACCCGCCTCAATGCACTAAAGTAGTTCTCGGATGCCATCCCCCACCCGAGCTCGCCACTAAAATGGGACTCTTCGCCCCCTGGTTCCTCGCCGGACTCGCCGGCCTCGCGCTCCCGCTCTACCTCCATCTCCTCAAGCGCCAAAAGAACCCACCCAAAGGCGTTCCCTCGCTCATGTTCTGGGAATCGCGCACCCAAGCCTCCACGCGCCATCGCCGACTCAACTATCTCCTGCTGCTCGCGCTCCGCCTCGCCGTACTCGCGCTGCTCATCCTCGCGTTCGCGAACCCCTTCGTCAATCGCGACGCCGCCGCGCTCGCCAGCAACCGCATCGTCCTCCTCGCTATCGATAACTCCTTCAGCATGCGAGCCGGCACTCGACTCGCCGACGCCAAAGACGCCGCCATGAACGTCCTCGCCGGCAAAGGCCCCGCCCGCGCCCAGGTCGCCGCCTTCGGCTCCCAGCTCCGCCTCATGACCCAGCCCATTGAGGATCAATCCGCCCTCCGAGCCGCCGTGCAAGCCATCCAACCCGGCGACGGCCACGGCACCTTCGGCGAACTCGCCCGAGCCGTCCGCGGCCTCGCCGAAGCCGCCCGCGCCCCCATCGAGCTCCACGTCTTTAGCGATATGCAGCGCACCGACCTCGCCGCCACTTTTTCCGACATGGCGCTTTCCGACAACGTCAAGCTCATCACCCACCCCGTCGTCGCCAAAGCCGCGCCCAACTGGACCGTCGAATCCGTAGACGCGCCCGGCCAGGTCTGGGGCAAGGACGCCAAGCCCATCCGCGTACAAGCCGTGGTCGCCGGCTACGGTACCCCCGCCGCGCAGCGCACCGCCTCCCTCGTCGTCAACGGAAAAACCACCGCCACGAAAACCGTCGCCGTCCCCGCCAATGGCCGAGCCACCGTGGAATTTCCCTCTCTCGAAGTCCCCTACGGCTTCAGCCGTTGCGAGGTCAAGCTCGACTCCGCCGACGGCTTCCCCGCCGACGACCTCCGCCGCTTCGCCGTCCAGCGTTCCGATCCGCAGAAGGCTCTACTCATCCACAACTATGGCGACAGCCGCTCGCCCCTCTACGTCGGAGCCGCCCTCTCCGCCGCCGCGCAATCCGCCTTCCTCCTCGAATCCATCGCCGTCAACGAAGCAGCGGACCGCCAGCCTTCCAACTACGCCTTCATCATCCTCTCTGACGTCAACACCGTCCCCCCGCTGCTCGAAAACGCGCTCACCCAGTACGTCCGCTCCGGAGGCAGCCTCCTCATCGCCGCCGGAACCTCCGCCGGAGCCCGCACTCAGATCCCCATCTTCAACGCCCACATCAACGAAACCCGCGACTACAACCGCTCCCCCGAGCGCTACATGCCCGTCGGCTCCAGCGACTCGTCTTATCCCTCCGTCGCCAAAGCCGAAGGCTGGCCCGGCGTCAAGTTTTTCTACGCCCTCAGCGTTGATCCAGGAACCGGCCCCGACGCCGCCCGTGTGATCGTGCGACTCGGCGACCAAACCCCGCTCCTCCTCGAAAAGCGTCTCGGCGAAGGCCGAGTCGTCCTCTTCACCTCCGGCCTGGACAACCTGACGAACGATTTCCCGCTCCACCCCGCCTTCGTCCCCTTCATCGAGCAGACGGCGCGCTACCTCACCGGCAGTGAACGCCAAGGCGGTTCCCGCCCCGTCGATGCTTACCTAGAACTCCGCAACGCGAAGGAACGAGGTCAAGGCGTCGAAGTCACCGACCCCGAAGGCCACCGCCCTCTCTCCCTCAGCGAAGCCGCCTCCGCCCAATCGCTCCAACTCACCGAAGCCGGCTACTACCAGCTCCGCCTAGCCAACGGCCGACAGGACGAAATCGGAGTCAACCCCGACCCCAAGGAATCAAACCTCGACATCATCCCCGATGACGCCCTGGCCCTCTGGCAAGGCAACGGCCGTTCATCCTCCCCGTCATCCTCCACCCCCACCACCGCCCCGCCCACCAAAACGCAGCAATCTCTCTGGTGGTATGTAATGCTCTTCGTCCTCGCCGCCGCCCTCGCCGAATCCGTCCTAGCCAGCCGCTACCTAGGCACCCAGCGCGAGGAAATGTAACAGCCGAACAAGAAGTTCTCTACCCTTTTGGGCGAGTCCAAAGCCCGGTGAGTTTTTGGCCCGCCATGCTGATCGTCGCGTATCACGAGATCAGGCCCCGGCTTTCTCCAACACCATATGCGTCGCCCTCTCCGTGGCCTTGTGCTGCGTCACCGAAAACCCCAGCGCATGCAGATCGAGCCCCGTAAACAAAGCCTCGCCGCGCCCGAGCACCACAGGCGCCACCGCAACGTGCAGTGAATCCACCAACCCGGCCTCCAGGTATTGACGCAACGTGGAAACACCTCCGCCAATCTTGACGTCCTTATCGCCCGCCGACTGCCGTGCGAGCCGCAGCGCTTCGTGGATTCCCCCCGTCACGAAGTGGAACGTCGTCCCGCCCTCCATCACAATCGGCTCGCGCTCGTAATGCGTCAGAACGAATGTGTCCGCATGGTACGGCGGATTCGCTCCCCACCACCCCTTCCAGGAGAGGTCCGTCCACGGCCCGCGCACCGGACCGAACATGTTACGCCCCAGGATGAACGCGCCAAAGTTCGACATCGCTTGCCGCGCAAACTCGTCGTCCACATCGACCGACCCGCCTTCCTTCCCCTGCATGTCGCAAAATGTTTTCGTGTGGAAGAACCACTGGAAGATCTCGGGCCCGCGTTTGCCCAGCGGATCATGCAAGCTCTGCTCCGGCCCCGCGCTGAAACCATCCAGGGAAACACCAAACCCCGCCGCTCGAACTTTCGACATACGTGCGCGCCCTCTCCTCTGAGATTCATGCTAGCGCGCGAGCCGTGCGGAAGCCTCGCTCCTAGGTTCGTTGAGTCGCTCTCTCACACCTGGCTATGCCGACTCAACGACCACCCCGCAACGGATTGACAATCTTCAAGCCCGCGAAATCTTTCTCGTTCGCCGTGACCACCACGCAATCGTTCGCCTCTGCCACCGCCGCGATGATCATGTCGAGCGGATTCCGTGGCCTCCCCGCCGCCGTCCCATCGGCCATCAGCCGGGCCCAAACCAGGCTGGCCTTCTCGTCGAACGGCAGAACCCGCCCGGCGAACAACGCTTGCGGTCCCTCAGGACCCGCGAACCATCGCTCCAGTTCCTTGCGCTTCTTTCCCGAGGGCTTTTCCAGCACTCCGCGCCGGATCTCCGCCACCGTCAGCGACGAAATGAACAGATCCTCGTCAACTCGTTCTATCATCCACAGCACCAACGCTTCCGAGGGCGTCGGCTTCGTCACATCGCTGATGATATTGGTATCCAGCAGATACCGGCTCACAAATCAACCTTGCGGACGGGCGGCATCGGGCGGCGAACATCCAACTCCGCTCCAACCAGCGGCGACCGCCGCAGCGCACTCAGAATCCCGCCCTTCTTCGCCGGTTCTCCCGCGATCGTGCCACGCACCGCAGCCCGGATCTGCGTCGAATCCGGCCCGCCCTCCGCCAGCCGCCGCGCCAGCGACCGGATCAGCTCCCGATCCGCGTCCAACCCGAGAACCTCGAACCGAGCCATCCCGCGCCCGCGAAGGCGTTTGCGGTAATTCTTAAGAGCTCGTGTCTGTGGCGTGGTCTTCATGACTCTGATTATATCCAGTAATATAACCAGGGCGTCTGGGTCGACCTTGAATCCGCACTCTTTTCCGCTTTGCCGTTCTCGGGACTTCTGCTCGGCCTCGAGGACACTGTCCACCCCGGGGCGAGCCGCTGCACTGTCGATGAGGGGCTCCATGTTCCTACTCTTTCAACCACCGGCGGATTCTACGTTCCGCTCGGCGCGTCCGGTTGGGGCTAGGGCGATGATATAGACCTTCGACGTAGGAAATTGCCGGAGCGCGATACGGGCAAGGTCAAGACTTCGGTGGTTGGCACGCGCCGGACGATCACCTCGCAAAAACAGATATGTGAAACTGCCGCGCCGGGTGGGGAACTCAATACCGATGCGCTGAAATCCTACTACGGGCTTGACGAATACACGCACAAGGTTGTGGACCATGCCGAGCAGTACGTTTACGGCACGTGCACACGAACCGCTTGGAGGATTGCTGAGCTTCCTGAAGCGGGCCATTGGTAGCACGTACGTCTCGGTTGAGCCGTTCCATTTCTTCAAATACCTCGATGAGCAATCGTTCCGCTACAATGAGCGGAACGCTATGGATTCCGAGCGCTTCCACAAAGTTCTCGGATCGGTCGCCGGGAAGTGTTTAACATGGAACAATCTGACCAGTCAGGAGGTGGGTGATGTCAGGCCCGCAGCACAAAGACAAGGTCGAGGAAGAAAAGGACATAAAGAACACCAAGGAGTACCGAAACTTCCGAAAGCTTCTTAAGGTCGTAGTGAAGGATCCGCCGATGCCACTGCGCACAAGGAGCGCATGAGCGAGCGCGAATTGCGCGCATTGCGCGCATTGGCCGCTAGTCTCCATGCGTTGCAGCAGGAGATACACGCCATACGCGACCACTACGAGGCAGCAGAACATCCAGAGGAGCCACCAGCCGACACGGTCCTTAACGGCGTGGTGAGCCTGCTACCAGCAGTAACCACCTATTACGAAACTGAGCAGCGTAATCGGCCAAAGCGCGAAAGACGAGAGAGAAACAAGCGAATTGTCGAGACCGTCGGTGTTGTACTTCTGGCTATATACACTGCTTTTACTGTTGGGATGTACTGTGCCAATAAGACAGCCGCAGAAGCCGCCAAAAGCGCTGCCGAAACCGCTTCAAAAACGCTTACGTCAAGCATAGAGCAATTCCGAACCGATGAGCGGGCGTGGATCGAGATCGATCATATTGACCGAACCCTCGTGCATGCCAAAGACGATAAATTTGGAGCGACATTCCGATATCGACTGTTTCCGAGAAACGTCGGCAAAACGGCGGCTCACGCTATCATTGTGAACGCGGCTCGAAGTATGCGAACCTCGATCGGCCTTGAACGAAACTCCGAAGGCATGAAAGGGGAGCAAGATACGATTTTGCTGCATGCTCTTACGCCGGAAGCTCGTGAGAACCCGACCCCTAAGGTCCTGGCTCCGGCGACAACCGCTGTCATTCCGTTCGTTATCGACGGTCAGGAACCGCAGATAGTTGCGAAAGACGAATGGGTTTCCTATCTTATCGGTCGAATCGACTACACTGACGACTTTGGCGTCAGCCACTGGATTAAGTTTTGCTTTTATGTGGGCGAAAGCAACGGCACCCTGTGGAATTGCCATGAGGGCAATGAGGAAGACAGGAATCCAGAGGTTGAGCCTCCCCAAAGGCGGTAAGAACCAAACCCGGCCCCTCCTCTTGATCCTACCCGCCGCGCAGGTGAGTCGAGTAAGGTGTTCGGCCTGAGTTTGGCGCTTCTTCCAGTCGCCCCAGTCACCGCCGACCGCCCAAAACATCCCGCGTCTTTTAAACACTTTGCACTTCTAATCCACCTGCGGGGAGCACCCCTCGCCCCTACCCTCAGGCATGGCAACAGAACGTCAAATCCGCGCCAACCGCGCCAACGCCCTAAAATCCACCGGACCCCGCTCCGCCGAAGGCAAACGCATCTCCTCCCAAAACGCCTCTCTCCACCGGCTCCTCGCCCACGCCGCCATCCCCGAAGGCGAATCCCTCGACCAATATAACCAGCTCGCCGCCGCTCTCACCCACCAATTCCAACCCCGCGACGCCGCCGAAACCGCGCTCGTCCAAACCATGACCCTCGCCCGCTGGCATCTGTCGAACCTCCGGGGAGCCCAAACCGCCACCCTCCAGCGCGAACGCGCCCGTCAGAACCGCCGCCGCGCCGCCACCGGCTTCCCCACAGCCGCCGCCTTCCTCACTCTCGCCAACACCTCCCGAGCCTTCACCCGCCAAATTCGCCTCGAAGCGTACTGTAGCCGCCAATACCACCAAGCCCTCGCACAGCTTCTGAAAATGCGCGATCCCAACCACCCCCCGGAAATGGCACTCGCCGATTTTAAAACGGAAGCCAATCTCATCGCCGCCCAGTCCCACTTCACCGCAGCATCCGATTCATAAAAAATGAGTTGCGATCGTCACCCCGCCAATCCCCGCCTCACCCCGGCGGAGCCAATTTGGCTTGAAAACCCAATTTTCTTCCCACCCCTCGGGCCTTCGTCCGCCGCCCCGCGCACACCGCGCCAATACGATATCCTTTAGATGATCAAAGTTCGGAAGTGATAAACGCTCGTCACGACGGTGGAGGTTCCATGGATTTCCGCGCCCAGCTTCACGCCTACATCGCGCAACTGGAGCAGCGTCTTCGCTGGAGCACCCTGCTCCGCGGCATCGCCGTTCTCACCGCCAGCGCCCTCGTCGCCACGCTTGTCCTCGTCTCCATCGCCAACGCGCTCGCCTTCTCGCAAGGCAGCGTCACCGCCGCGCGCTTCGCGCTTATCCTGATCCTCGCCCTCGCCGCCATCGCCGGACTCGCCCTGCCTCTGCGTCGCCTCACCCGCCGCCGCGCCGTCGGCTCTGCCGAAGCCGCGTTCCCCCAATTTGAGCAGCGCCTCACCACCTTCACCGAACGCGACGGTCAAGATCCTTTCATCGAACTCCTCGCCGGAGACACTCTCGATGTCGCGCGCACCGCGCCCCCTCAACAATTCGTCAGCGACGGACGCCTCCGTCTCTCCGTCGGAACCAGCGTCACCGCGCTCATCGTTCTCGTCTGGATGATCGCCGCCGGCCCCGGCTTCCTCGGCTACGGCGCATCTCTGCTCTGGACCGGTCCCCATCACGATAAGCCCAACCTGTACGATCTGCGCGTCACTCCCGGTGACGCCGTCGTGCGCCGCCATGCCGATCAAGCCGTCTCCGCGATTCCCACCGGCCTCCAGTCTCCCAACGTCAAGCTCTACGCGAAATTCCAGAGCTCCGAAAAATGGGAAGAGATCCCGATGCAGCCCACCGTCACCGGCAGCTTCGCCGGTGGCTATCAGTTCACCTTCGCCGGCCTCGCCGATAACGTCGAATACTATGTCACCGCCGGAGCCATGACCTCGAAGCACTACAACATCAAGGTCACGGATCTTCCCGCGGTCAAACAAATCCGCGTCACGTATCATTACCCCGCCTGGACCGGCATGCCTTCCGAAACGGAAGAGCGTGGCGGCGACCTCCGCGCCGTCGTCGGCACCGAAGCCGAACTCGAAGTCTCTACGGACCGTCCTCTCAAAAGCGGCCAGCTCATGCTCGACAGCGGCGAAACTCTCGCCCTGATTGATACAAAGCAAGTGGATACCAAGCAAGTCGGCGGACAGAACAACGTCTATCACGGCAAAGTCAAAATGGAGAAAGACGGCGTCTATCACGTCGCCGGCATCGAAGACGGCCAGCAAGTCCGCGTCTCGGAGGACTTCTTCATCGAAGCCCGCAAAGCCAGCCCGCCGCAAATCTCTCTCGTCCGCCCGCGCGCGGATTATCACGCTCTCCCCATCGAAGAAGTCACCATCGCCGCCAAAGCCAACGGCGAATACGCGCTCAAAGATGTCGAGCTCCACTACTCCATCAACGGCGGCCCGGAGAAAACCGTCGACCTCCTCAAGAAGAAGGGCGACAAACAAGCCGACGGCTCCACCACTCTTTCCCTCGAAGACTTCAAGCTCGCCCCCGGAGATCTCGTCAGCGTCTACGCCACCGCGAAAGACGCCAACGCCGAATCCCACACCGACATGATGTTCATCCAGGCCGACCCCTATGAGCGCGAGTTCTCCCAATCGCAGCAGGGCGGCGGGGGTGGAGGCGGTGGCGGCGGAGGCGGCGGTCAGCAGCCCGCGCAAATCACCGCGCGCGAAAAAGAGATCATCTCCGGCACCTTCCGCCAGCAGGGCGAAAAGAACCCCAGCGCGCAGCAGGCCGCCGAGGTCTCCAAGCTCCTCTCTCAATCCCAGACCACTCTGCACGATCAGGCCATCACACTCTCCGGCCGTCTGCAAGCCCGCGAACTCACCGCGGAAGTGCAGGCCATCAGTGATTTTCAGAAGGACATGATCGCCGCATCCGAAGCCATGGCCCCGGCCGCCAAACTTTTGCAGGATCAGAAGTGGAAGGAAGCCCTCCCCAATGAGCAGAAGGCTCTCCAATTCCTGCAACGCGCCGAAGCGACGTTTAAACAAATCCAAGTCGCCTTCGGACAGCAGGGCGGTGGTGGCGGAGGAGGCGGCGGTGGCGGAGCCGCCCGCGATCTCGCGGCCCTCTTCGATCTCGAGCTCGACACGGAAAAAAATCAGTATGAGAGCCAGAAGTCCGCTTCTTCCAGCACACAGGAACAGCAGGCGCAGGATATCAATGACATCCTGAAGAAACTCGATGAGCTGTACAAGCGCGAAGAAGCTCTCGCCCAACAGCAGCGCAACGGCCAGCAGACCGCCGAACAAAAGTGGCAGCAGGAAATGTTGCAGCGCGAAGCCCAGCAACTCCAGCAGCAGATGGAACAGCAACTCGGCCAAAGCCAGATGAGCCGTCAAGGCCAGCAGGGTCAGCAAGGACAACAGGGACAACAAGGTCAGCAGGGACAGCAAGGACAGCAGGGACAGCAAGGACAACAAGGCCAGCAAGGCAGCCAGAGCGCGTCATCTGGACAATCCGGACAATCGGGACAATCCGGCCAGCAAGGTGGCCGGCAGGGGACCACCCGTCCGCGACAGAACGCGCAGCAGTCCGAGGATCAGGCCACCAGCCGCCAGCAAGCCGCGCAACAAGCGCTGGACCGCTTGCGTCAAGCCAATGACGACATGCGCCGCGCCGCCGCGCAAGGCGGAGCCAGCGCGGCCGACTCCCGCCGCGCCGCCGAACGCCTGCGCGAAGCCACCGACCTCCTCGGAGGCGCGCAGCAGCAGGACGCCGCCGGTCGCCTCAACTCGATGGAGCAAGCCGCCCAGCAAATGGCGCAGCAACAAAAGCAGCAAGCCGATCACGTCCGCGACCTCATGTCGCAGCAGGCCTCCGCCCGCGCCGCCGGTCAGCCGCCCAAGTTTCCCTCCGCGCAGGAACTCGACAAGATGGTGAACGATCGCCAGGAGGTCAGCGATGAACTCTCGCGCCTCACTCAGCAAGTCCGCGCCGCCGCGCGCGAGCTCGCCACCACGCAACCCGGAGCCTCCGGCAAACTGCGCGGCGCGCTCGACACCATGGATGAGAACGATCTCAATAATCGGATGCAGCGCAGCTCCGATCAGCTTCGCGAAGGCCGCTTCTCCAGCCCCGCCGAAGATGCACTCTCCAACGATCTTAAAAAGGTCAGCGATCAAATCGCCGATGCCGCCCGTGCGTTAGGCCGTGGCCAGTCCGCTTCGAAGGAAGCCGAACTCAGCCGCGCCATGGACCAAGTCTCGCGTCTCCGCGACCAGATCGCCGCCGCGCTAGGCGGACGCCAACCCGGTCAAGGCCAACAAGGGCAAGGTCAGCAAGGCCAGGGCCAGCAGGGTCAAGGCCAACAGGGCCAAGGCCAACAGCAGGCACAAAACGGCCAAGGCGGACAAAAAGGCCAAGGTGGCCAGCAAGGTCAAGGCGGCCAAAAAGGACAGGGACAAGGCAAAGGACCGGGTCAAGGTCAAGGCCAGGGACAAGGTCAAGGCCAAGGTCAGGGTCAAGCCGGACAGCGTCAAGGCCAGGGCAAAGGTGGCCAACGCGGCCAAGGCCAACAAGGCCAAGGCCAACCCGGAGGCCAAGTCGCAGGCGGCGGAGCCGGCGGCATGGCCCCGAACAATATCAACACCGGCGACACGCAGATTACCCCCGGCCCCTTGGCGCAGCCCAGGAACGGCGTGAATCCCGCCGACACCCAGGCGGTGATCCAACAAGGCTTGGGCGTTCTCAATGAAGTGCGCCCCGCCGTGCAGGATAGCCCTGAGGCCAAGCAGCAGTTGCAAGCGCTCATCGACGAGATGCGCAACCTCGACCCGGCGCGCTTCAAAGGCAACCCCGCGCTCGTCGAGCAGATGAACCAGCAACTGCTCAGCAGCGTGGACGCACTCGAACTCCAGCTGCGCCGCCAGCTCGACACAAACAAAACCGGCACCATCCGCAACACCGACCCGTCCAAGGTCCCCGCAGGTTACCAGGACTCCGTCGCCGAGTATTACCGCAAACTTTCAAGCGGCGCCCACTAATCGAATGGAACCAGCCTACGGAACGACTGCCTGGGATTGCCCAGGCAGCGACCGTACGCCGTTCTGCATCGCCCCGTCGAGCCGGAGCCCGCCTACTGGACCACGGCGTTCTGCATCGCCCACAGCGCGGCAGCGGCCCGCGTCGACACGGCGATTTTATTGTAGATGTGCTGAATGTGGTGATCCGCGGTCTTCGGAGAAATGTACAGCCGGTCGGCAATCTGCTGCGTCGTGAGTCCCTTCGCCGCCAGCCGCAGCACATCCACTTCGCGGCGGGAGAGCCCGCCCGGATTCTGGGCCCGGCCGGGTGCGGACGCCTCCGGGACGCCATGGCCGGCAGCCACCAGCACGGCATGCGCGGCGCGCGCATCCAGCACGCCTTGCGACGCCAGCCGTCGCAGTTCGGTGGCCGCGTCCGCGGCAGCAAAGGCCGGACGATCCGCCCGCTCGGTAGTCATCCCGACGTAGATTTCCGTCGCGGCCAGCACGCAAGCTCCCGGCTCGGAGGAATCGGCGCGCACCCGCTTGTGGTAGCCCGTCCCGTCGCATTTTTCGTGATGCGCGCACGCAGTGGAATTCAGCGCCGCCAGCGCTGGCGAACGCCGCAACATTTGCTCCGTGAGCATCGGATGAAGTTCCACGCGATCGAATTCCGCGCGCGTCAGCGCACCCGGCTTGTCCCAAATCGAGTTGGGCACCGCCGTGGCGCCGAAGTCGTGAACCAGCGCCGCCCGGTGGACCATCGTCACGGTATCTTCCGGGACCCCCAACAGCCTTACGGCATCCGCGCTCAACTGCGCACATCGCCGGCTATGCCCCGCCATGTACGGCGATTTCAGATCGATAAAGTCCGCCGCGACGCGGAGAGCGTTATCGAGCGTTTCGCCATCCAGCATCCGCCGAGGCTCCGGCTCAAGCTCCAACACCGCATCCCACGGCTCCAGCTTGGCGAGTTTGTCGAACCAGCCCTGTCCTTCGGCGACGAACAAGTCGGCGAGCACCGGGTCGTAAGTTTTATCGCGGCGCTCACGAGCGGCGTCCAGCGCCTTCGCCGGCGAGAAGAGCCGGCCGATCGCCTCCATATCCTGGCTCACATGCACGATGCGCATGGCCATCGGAATAGCCTCGCCGCGCGCGTGGGTGGGGAATCCGTTGCCGTTCCACCGCTCGAAGGTGAAGCGCAACGCCTCCCGCACGCCGTCCCGAATCGCCGGTTCGAAATCCACGCGCTGCAGCAGCATGTCAGCCACTTCGCATCCCGACGCGAAGTTATGGATCGCCCACTGGTGAGCCGTCTCCTGAATCATCTTGATGATCCGTTCGCGCTCCTCCTGCGTCCGGCCCGCCGTCGCGTAGGCGACCACGTCGCGCATCACTTCCGCGGGATTCCCCGCATCGTGGACCAACGTCTGGGCGCGGATCGCGATTTCGTCGCCGAAGAGAGTGGCCACTTCGTGCGCGTGGCCGGTGCACCCGACATACCGCAGCAGCGCGACCCAGTAAACGGTGTCGCGCAAGGGCGTCTCGAATCCCGCGGCGTCGCACATCCACGTCGCCAGCAGGCACGACCGCAGTTGCGACTCCAGGGGTTGGCCAAATGCGTTATCTTGTGCCAGCGCCAGTGTGGCGACAAATTCGGCCAATCGAAGCTGTGGGGTCAAAATAGGGAACTCTCCCGATGTGGGGCTCGGACGTTTAGCGTACTATCATCCTACACCGGCAACCGGTAGTTCAAGGAGAAAAATACAATGCAACAGTCAACGTCAGTCATCAAAGTAGGCGTGATCGCGGACCAGACCGGTCCCCTCTCATTTGCCGGGCTCGCCAACTCGAACGTCGCCCGGATGGTCATCGCCGATATCAATGCCAAGGGCGGCTTGTTAGGGCGGCAGCTAGAGCTGCACCTGGAAGACAGCGCCACCGACGACCGGGTAGCGGAAGCGAAAGCGGCAAAGCTGGTGGAGCAGGATCGCGTCGATGTGATCCTCGGCGGTATTTACAGTTCCACCCGCGAAGCCATCAAAGGACCTGCCATCGGGAAGGGCAAGACGCTCTACATCTACCCGGAGCAATATGAAGGACAGGATTACGATCCGCTCTTGTTCTGCACCGGCCCTGTGCCCGCGCAGCAGGTGGAACCGCTCATTCCCTGGCTGATGCAGAAAACCGGCGCGAAGAAGTTCTACTTGCCGTCCGCCGATTACATCTGGCCCCGCGTGTTGAACCAAAAGGTACGCGCCGCCGTGGCGGCGAACGGCGGCTCGATCGTGGGAGAAGAATATTTCCCCCTCGATCATTCCGACTATCGCGAGACCATCGCCAAGATCGTGTCCAGCGGCGCGGAAGTAGTCTTCAACACCACCGTTCCTCCCGGCGCTGCGCCGTTCTTCCAGCAGTTGTACCAAGCCGGCTTCACCCAGCGCGGCGGACACCTGGTGACAACCTACTTCGACGAGAACTTCCTCAGCTTCTTTCCGGCTGCACACACCGAAGGCATGTACAGTTGCCTCGACTACTACCAAGGCGTGAGCGATCCATTCAGCAAGGAGCTGTTGAACCAGTACGACAAGCTCTATCCCGGCAGCGCGCACTTCACGGGCGGTACCGCGTGCTCGGGCCTGTACCGAGGCCTCCGGCTATGGGAAGCCGCGGTGCGAGAAGCGGGCTCGCTCGATCAGGACGCCGTCGTCCGGGCGCTCGATCACGCCAAAATCGCCGAAGGCCCGGGCGGTCCCGCGGAAATGGTGCCCGGCCAGCATCACGTTCGGATGAACATGTACATCGCCCAGGCGACCAACGGGGCCTTCAAGATCCTCAAGGACCTGGGAGCGATCGATCCGCAGGAAGACCCCGCCGGACGTCCGCAAGCCGCGAAGATCGGCGGCTAGGCGCACTCAAGACGGACGACTACACGCTGAGGTGTGCCCTTACGACGTCGTCCGTCAGTTCCCCAATGGACCCGGCGGCAACCCGGCGGCCTTTGTCGAGAATGCAGAACTCGCTGGCCACACGGCGGGCGAAGGGCAGCTTCTGCTCCACCAGCAGTACGGTGAGACCTTCCTCCTGATTCAACCGCAGCACGATGTCGCCGATTTCGTGGACGATGTTCGGCTGGATGCCTTCGGTCGGCTCGTCCAGAATCAGCAGCGAGGGCTGCAGCACCAGCGCCCGGCCAATGGCGAGTTGCTGTTGTTGTCCGCCGGAAAGGTCGCCGCCCCGGCGGTTCAGCATCTGCTTTAGCACCGGGAAGAGATCGAAGATGCGGCTCGGAATCGAGCGCGGACCGTTCTTGCGGACGCCGAGCCCGATTCGGAGATTCTCTTCCACCGTGAGGTGTGAAAAAATCTCGCGGCCTTGCGGCACGTAACCGATGCCGAGCTTGGCCCGCTGCTCCGCTGCGCATTTGACCAGATCGGCCCCCTCAAAGTGGATGCCGCCGGAGCGGGTGGCTTGCAGGCCCATGATGCACTTCAGCAGCGTGGTCTTGCCCATGCCGTTTCGGCCCATCAGGCACATGCGCGAGCCGGCGGGGATTTCCAGATCCACGTCCCACAGGGTGTGGCTGCCTCCGTAGAACTGGTTCAGGGCCTTGATCGTGAGCACGCTCATACGCCCAAATACACCTCGATCACACGAGCGTCGTTTTGCACCTTGTCCATGTCGCCCTCAGCGATCACGGTGCCTTCATGCAGAACCGTGACACGCTTGGCGATGGAGCGGACGAAGTGCATATCGTGTTCCACCACCACCACGGAATGCTCGCCCGCAAGCGAGCGCAGGAGTTCCGAAGTCCTCTCGATTTCCTGGGGCGTCATACCGGCCACGGGTTCGTCCACCAGTAGCAGTTCCGGATTCTGCATCAGCAGCATGCCGATCTCGAGCCACTGCTTCTGGCCGTGCGCCAGAATACGTCCCAGCGAATCGCGGTGCGCCGTCAGGCCGATGATCTCCAGCACCTCGTCGATTCGTTCGCGCTGCTTCGGCGAAATCCGCGCGCGCAGCGTCTTGAGGAAAGACCGGCTTCCAGCCAACGCCAGTTCCAGGTTTTCGAAGACCGTCAGTTGCTCAAAGACCGTAGGCTTCTGAAACTTTCGCGCGATGCCCGCGTCGACGATTTCCGGCTCGGAGAGTTGCAGCAGGTTGATGCCATCGCCGAACCACGCGGTGCCGGAATCCGGACGCGTCTTGCCGGTGATGACGTCCATCATCGTGGTCTTGCCCGCGCCATTCGGGCCGATGATGCAGAGCATCTCCCCGGGATCGACGTACAGCGAGAGCTTGTTAAGCGCTTTGAATCCGTCGAAACTGACGGTGAGGTCCTCCAGGTAAAGTCTCTTATCGCGGACCATTATTTCTCCACCGGCACCGCCGGATCCGGCTTGTCTTCGAGCGGCGCGCCGGTCCTCGCTGTCTCCTTCTCTTTGTGGCGGGCAGGCATCAGGCCCACGATGCCGCGCGGCAGGAACACGGTCACCAGCACGAACAGCGCGCCCAAGGCGTAGAGCCACACTTCCGGAAACGCGCCTGTGAAATACGTTTTCGCATAGTTCACCATGATCGCGCCGACGATCGCGCCGTAGAGAGTGCCGCGACCTCCGACCGCCACCCAGATCACCGCTTCGATGGAATTGATGGGCGCGAATTCGCTGGGATTGATGATGCCAATCTGCGGTACGTAGAGCGCGCCGGCGACGCCCGCGATCACAGCGGAGAAGACGAAGACCCAGAGCTTAAACGATTCGACCGGGTAGCCGAGGAAGCGCGTGCGGCTCTCCGCGTCGCGAATGGCGCGGATGACACGGCCCGCCCGCGATTCGACGATGGCCCGGCACGCCAGGTAACTGGCCCCGAGTGCGACCACCGTGACGATCAGCAAAACCACGCGGGTGCGATCGGAATGCAGGTCGAAGCCCAGGATCTCCTTAAAATCGGTGAAGCCGTTGTTGCCGCCGAAGCCCATATCGTTGCGAAAGAAGGCCAGCATCAGGGCGTACGTCAGCGCCTGCGTGATGATGGAGAGATAGACGCCCGTGACGCGCGAGCGGAACGCGAACCACCCGAACACCCATGCCAGCAGCGCGGGCGCCAGCACCATCATCACCAGCGCCATGATGAAGTGGTTGAATCCATACCAGAACCAAGGCAAGGATTTCCAATTGAGAAACACCATGAAATCCGGCAGGATCGGATCGCCGTAAACGCCGCGCGGGCCGATCTGCCGCATCAGATACATGCCCATCGCGTAACCGCCGAGAGAGAAGAACGCCGCGTGACCCAGGCTCAGGATGCCGCAATAGCCCCAGATCAGATCGACCGCGAGCGCCAGCATCCCGTAACACAGATACTTGCCGATCAGCGTGATGCCGAACGGCGATAAGTGGAACGCGGAAGAGGCGGGCACCGCCTGATTGAGTACGGGCACCGCAACGGCCAGCAACCCCAGCATCGCGAGAAGCCAAGCGCCACCGCGATCCGTGCGTGCGCCACCGCTCCAGAGACGGAACACCGCTAGTTGGCCTCCATTATTTGTCTTCCCCCGCGCGCCCGGCTTGAGGGAACAGCCCGCGAGGCCGGCTCTGAATGAAAAGAATGAGCGCGACCAGGACGAAAATCTTGGCGAGTACGGCTCCCGCGAAGGGTTCCAGCAGCTTGTTCACGATGCCCATCGACATCCCGCCGATCAGCGAGCCCCATAGATTTCCGACGCCGCCGAACACCACCACCATGAACGAATCGATGATGTAGGATTGGCCGAGGTTCGGCCCGACATTGGTCAACTGGCTGAGCGCGACGCCCGCCACACCGGCGATGCCGGAGCCCAGTCCGAAGGTCATCGCGTCGACCCATTCCGTACGGATCCCCATCGCCTTCGCCATGGCGCGATTCTGAGAGACGGCCCGGATATCCAGGCCAATGCGAGTGCGCTTCAACACCAGCAGGATGAGGGAGAAGACGATGACCGTGAAGACGACGATGTACAGCCGGTTATACGTGATCGCAAGGGCGTCGTTCACGCGCAGGGAGCCGCTCATCCAGTCCGGCGTGACCACGGAGCGGTTGTTCGCGGAAAAAATCGATCGCACGGTTTGCTGGAGTACCAGGCTGACGCCGAAGGTAGCGAGCAGGGTCTCCAGAGGCCGTCCATAGAGAAAGCGGATGACGGTCCGCTCCAGGATGACTCCAGTGAAGCCCGCGACAAGAAACGCGGCGGGGATCGCGACCAGGATGGAGATCCCGATGTGCTCCGGCATGGCCTGTTGGACGGCGTAGGTGGTATAGGCTCCCAGCATCATCAGTTCGCCGTGAGCCATGTTGATCACGCCCATGACGCCGAAGGTGATCGCGAGTCCGATCGCGATCAGGACCAGCACGGAGCCGAGGCTCAGGCCGAAGAACAGAGTCTCGATCCCGGAGTAGAAACCGCGCCAGCGGTCGATGCGGGTGACGGCCGCGGTAGCCGCTCTGCGGACCTTCTCATCGCTTTCGGTAAAGGCGCCTTCGGGGGATTTTTCGATCAAGAGGGCAAGCCGGTTACGCACATCCTGGCTCACGCTGGAGCTCAAGGTGCCGATGGCGGCGACGCGCGCGTCCGAGGCCGTGCCGTCGAGCGTGGACAAAGCCAAAGCGGTATCGATCTCCTTCTTCACGCCGGAGTCCGTTTCGACGGCACTCCGTTCGCGCAGCAGCGCTACGGTCGCCTCATCCAGCGACGTGGACATTTCGCGAACGGCGTCGCGCCGCACGGAGACATCGGGGCTGGCCAGCGCAAAGTGCGCCACGGCGGTCCGAATCTTTCCTCGCAGTCCGTTGTTGGTTCCGATTTTGGTGAGGCTGTCGGCGGGCGCGGTGCCGGCATCTTTCAGAGAGATGGGGTCGATCAAACTGAGGGGGTCTCCATCGGCGGTTTTACCGATGAAGATTTTCTGGTCGTCGTTACGGAAGTAAAGGCGGTCCTCCATGAACGCGGTGAGCACCGCGCGCACACTGGGATGACCACTCTGGCTGAGCCGGTCGACGATGCCGGCTTTGTCGGAATACGTTGCCTCCCGCAGTTCGCCGAGCGTCGAAACGAAAGCGGCGTCGTTGGGAGATTGGGCGTGTGCGGGCACAACGCCCCAAAGGGCGAGCAGCAGCCAAGAAAGCTGCCGCCCGCCCGACGGGAGGGTTCTCATTATTTGAAGTTCTGTCCTGAGCACACCTTTGTCGTTTTATTGTAGTTCCCGCACTTGAGCGTGACCCAGTCCGCTTCGATGTCCTTGCTGCCCGGCAGGAAGTCGGACCAGGCATCGCCCGGCACCGTACCCGTGGACTTCCAGACCACGTTGAACTGGCCGTCGCCCTTCACTTCGCCGATGTACACCGGCTTGGTGATGTGGTGGTTCGGCAGGACCTTCGCGATGCCGCCCGTGAGGTTCGGAGTCTCCGTTCCCGGCAGCGCCGCGATTACTTTCGCCACATCCGTGGTTCCGGCTTTCGTCACCGCCTTCACCCACAGGTTGAAGCCGATGTAAGTGGCCTCCATCGGATCGTTGGTGGTGCGCTTCGGATTCTTGATGAAGGTGTGCCACTGATCGATGAACGCTTTGTTGGCCGGGTTGCTGATGCTCTCGAAGTAGTTCCACGCGGCCAAGTGGCCCAGCAGAGGCTTCGTATCGAGACCGGAGAGTTCCTCTTCACCGACCGAGAACGCCACGACGGGAATCTGCTCCGCCGAGACTTTCTGGTTGCCAAGCTCCTTGTAGAACGGCACGTTGGCGTCTCCGTTGATGGTGGAGACCACGGCCGTCTTCTTGCCGGCCGAGCCGAACTTCTTGATCGCCGCGACACGAGTCTGCCAATCCGAGAATCCGAACGGCGTGTAGTTGACCGAGATGTCTTCCTGCTTCACGCCCTTCGCCAACAGGTACGCTTCCAGAATCTTGTTGGTGGTGCGGGGATAGACGTAATCGGTGCCTTCCAGGACCCACCGCTTCACGCCGACTTCCTTCATCAGATAGTCGACCGCCGGGATGGCCTGCTGGTTCGGCGCCGCGCCGGTGTAGATCACGTTCTTGGACGACTCTTCTCCTTCATACTGCACGGGGTAAAAGAGCAGCCCGTTGTCCTTCTCGAAAACCGGCAGCACGGATTTCCGCGACACCGAGGTCCAGCATCCGAAGACCACGGACACTTTATCTTTCTCCAGCAACTGCGCGGCTTTCTCGGCGAACAGCGGCCAGTCCGACGCAGGATCGACGACGACGGCTTCCAGCTTCTTGCCCAGCACGCCGCCTTTCTTATTCTGCTGGTCGATCATCATCAGCACCGTATCCTTCAGCGTGGTTTCGCTGATGGCCATGGTGCCGGAGAGCGAGTGCAGCACGCCTACTTTGATGGTGCCCTGGGCTGAAGCGGCCTGGGACGCGATGATCCCGGCGGCAGCCAGCCACGCGGTCGTAAACATTGCTTTTCGTTTCATAAATTGGCTCCTTCTTTCTAAGCGATGAGGCTAGTCTTGACTGTCAGGAAAGCTGCTTACATTTGGATCTGGAGGCCGATACCGGCTTGCCAGAAGTTGGGGTTCGCCTTGGTATTGAAACGCGTGTCCTCGTAGAATCCCTGCACCCGCGCGTTGAACTGTTTGATCAGGTAGTTGACGTTGACTTCGGTAGTCTTCTGCGAAACGCTCAGCTTCTGGCCATGGGACTGCGCGTCCGCGAATTTGCCGAGGATCTGGAACTTGCCGACGCCGGCCTTCTTGCCGAAGATGTAGCTGGCGAGTCCGTATCCGCCCTGGCTCTTCACCGCTCCCGGCAGGTATCCGCCGAAACCGTTGTAGTTGGCGTACTCGCCTTCCAGCGTGAAGGCGCCGCCGGTGGGCAGCTTCTTCTCCATCAGGAAATCGACCGTGCTCGCGGTCTTGCCGCCCTGAATCTGGGTAGCGCCCGCGATCGACAGCAGGTTCTTGTCGCCGTAGTAGGTGCGGTTCAGATAGTAGCCGCCTTCCGCATCCCAGAAGTCCAGTTGCGCGCGAGCGGCGAACAGGACCGTGTTGCTGCCGGTACCGAGCGAGCCGCCGTCAAAAGCGCCGAAGGAGAGCTTCAACTTCGTCTTCTTTCCAAAATCGCCCCAGTACACGATGCCGTTGTCGCGGCCCTGAAATACGGAGTTGTATCCGTCTTGAATCGCGTCGGTGAACACCTTCCACTCCGGAGCGTAAAACGGACCGGCGAGGTTCGCGCGATCGCTGGGCGGCAACAGGCGGCCGGCCCAGATGTTGAACCCGGGAGAAGCCGAGAACTCGGCGGCCGCATCCAGCACCTGGACGGTGTTGTTGGCGCCGTTGTAATCCGTGTTGAACATGAACTTGATGTGGTCCGTCACGTCCCCGTTCACGTAAAGGCGGATGTCATTCAAGTTGAACTTGTCTACGGAGCTGCCGCTGGCGGGGTCCGTGTGTTCGAAGTCGGTCCGCAGGCCGGCGCCTACGGTAACCGGCCCCAGCGTGGTCTGCGCTCGCGACGGGGAAGCCAATGCTAGAAACCCCATCAACGAAAACAACGTAGGGGCGAATCGTCTGGACATGAGGGAATGCTCTCCTTTTTGGGCGCACGAAGCGCGGGATGGATTTTTTGTTATCGGTGCCGACAGGGGCGGGCAGTGCAAGCCGAGGCTACGGGGCGGCTGTCTTACAAAAACAAGTACCCGATGAGATGGGTGCTCAGGAGGTGAAACAGAATCTTAACACGAGGGCCTCAGGACCGCCCATCGCTATTTCTGATCGGTTGCCAAAAGAAGTTTTATGCAGCTATGGGGCTTACGCGTCAACATCATGGTGATGATGATGCTCATGTGTTCCGTGCGAATGTGACGTTGGTTTGCCCGATGCGGTGAGGCCGTTCGCTCTTTGTTCCTCAAGCCAGGACACCACATAATCCAATCCCTGTCCGTCCTTGAGATTCGTAAAGACGAAGGGGCGTTCTCCGCGCTGCCGGCGAGCATCCCGATCCATCACATCGAGCGACGCGCCGACGTACGGAGCCAGGTCGATCTTGTTGATCACCAGCAGGCCGCTCCTTTTAATTCCGGGTCCGCCTTTGCGGGGAATTTTGTCGCCGCCCGAGACGTCGATCACGTAGATGAACGCGTCCACCAGTTCGGGACTGAACGCCGCGGCGAGATTGTCGCCACCGCTTTCGACAAAAATGAGCTCCATACCCGGATGCATCGCTTCCAACTCGCCGATGGCATCGAGGTTCATGGAGGCATCTTCGCGAATCGCCGCGTGAGGGCACCCACCGGTCTCCACGCCGAGCACTCGATCGGGAGGCAGAGTGCCCTGACGGACCAGAAACTCGGCGTCCTCCTTGGTGTAGATGTCGTTGGTCACCACTCCCAGATTCACCGCCGGCCACAGCACCTTGCTGAGGCGATCCACCAGCGCGGTCTTGCCGCAGCCCACCGGTCCCGCGATGCCGACTCGAAATGCTCTCATCTCGTCTCTCCCTTTAGAACAGAAAATATCGTTGCGCCAGAGGCAGGATCGCCGCCGGCTCGCACGTCAGCAACTCGCCATCCGCGCGGACTTCGTAGGTTTCCGGATCGACCTCGATGTTCGGCGTCGCTGAGTTGTGGATCATGTCGCGCTTGCCGATGCTGCGGCACGCCTTCACCGCGACGGCGCGCTTGTGGAATTTCCCGCCGACTCCGTTGTCGAGCGCAGCTTGCGACACGAAGGTCGCCGATGTGGACGCCGTGGCCCCGCCGAACGATCCGAACATCGGCCGGTAAATCACGGGCTGCGGCGTGGGAATGGATGCGTTGGCGTCGCCCATCACGCTCCAGGCAATGAAGCCGCCCTTGACCACCATTTCCGGCTTGACTCCGAACATGGCCGGTTTCCAGAGCACCAGATCCGCCAGCTTGCCGGGCTCGATGGAACCGACCTCATGCGCGATCCCATGCGTGATGGCCGGGTTGATGGTGTACTTGGCGACGTAACGCCGCACGCGGAAATTATCATGGCGCGAGGAATCTTCCGGCAGAGCGCCGCGCTGCGTCTTCATCTTGTGCGCGGTTTGCCAGGTGCGCGTGACTACTTCTCCGATGCGCCCCATGGCTTGGGAATCGCTGGAAATCATGCTAAAGACGCCGAGGTCGTGAAGGATGTCTTCGGCGGCGATGGTCTCGGGGCGAATGCGGCTTTCGGCGAAGGCCACATCCTCCGGCACCAGAGGATTCAAATGATGGCAGACCATGAGCATGTCCAGATGCTCGGCGATGGTGTTGACCGTATATGGCCGGGTGGGATTCGTCGATGAGGGAAGAATGTGCGGGAGCGCCGCGATGCGAATGATGTCGGGCGCATGGCCGCCACCAGCGCCCTCTGTGTGATAGGTGTGGATCACGCGGCCGGCAATGGCGGCGATCGTGTCCTCCACAAAGCCCGCTTCGTTGATCGTGTCGGTGTGGATGGCGACTTGCACGTCCATGTCATCCGCGACCCGCAGACATGCATCGATGGTGGCCGGAGTCGTGCCCCAGTCCTCATGTAGTTTTAGACCGCACGCGCCGGAGAGCACCTGTTCCACCAGCGGCTCGGTTGTGCCGGCGTTGCCTTTGCCCAGAAATCCGAAGTTCATGGGCCACGCGTCCGCGGCTTCCAGCATGCGAGCCATGTTCCACGCGCCCGGCGTGCACGTGGTGGCCGCGGTTCCCGTTGCCGGACCGGTGCCTCCCCCGATCATTGTGGTGATGCCGTTCGACAGCGCCTCATACACCTGCTGCGGGGAGATGAAGTGGATATGACTGTCGATGCCACCGGCGGTCACGATCATGTTCTCGCCCGCGATTACTTCGGTAGACGCTCCCACCACCAGCGCCGGATCGACGCCTTGCATCGTGTCGGGATTGCCGGCCTTGCCCACCTTGACGATGCGTCCGTCGCGAATGCCGATGTCGCCTTTGACGATGCCCCAATGGTCGATGATCAGCGCGTTGGTAATCACCAGATCGAGCGCGCCGCCTTCGCGAGTGGCGCGGGAGCTTTGGCCCATCCCGTCGCGGATAACTTTGCCGCCGCCGAAGGTGATCTCATCTCCGTACATCGCGAAATCTTTTTCGACTTCCACGATCAGCTCCGTGTCGGCCAGCCGCACACGGTCGCCCTTGGTGGGGCCGTACAGATCCGCGTAAGTTCTTCTCGGAATCGAGAGGCTCATTTGACTCCCCTGCCCTTGTGGCCCAGCACCACCCGCTCACCCGCGAATTCCACCAGCCGGACCTCTTTCTCTTCGCCGGGCTCGAAGCGAACCGAAGTTCCGGCGGGGATGTTCAGGCGCAGCCCGCGAGCCGCGGCACGATCGAAGTGGAGCGCGTCATTGACCTCGAAGAAATGATAGTGGCTGCCCACCTGCACGGGCCGGTCACCGCTGTGGCGCACCACTAGCGTGACAACGGTGCGTCCCACGTTGGCCTCAATCGGTTCAGACTCAAGAATGTATTCGCCGGGTTTCATAGAAGACCTCGCTATTGGATGGGATCGTGGACCGTCACGAGTTTTGTGCCATCGGGAAACGTGGCCTCCACCTGGACCTCGTGAATCATGGCGGCGATGCCGTCCATGACGTCGGTGGTGCGCAGGACATTGGCGCCCAGTGTCATGATCTCGGCGACCGTCTTGCCGTCGCGGGCCCATTCCAGAATCTCCGCAGTGAGAATGGCCAGGGCTTCCGGATAGTTCAACAGTAAGCCTCTGGCCCGGCGCTTGCGGGCCACCTCGGCGGCGACATAAATCATCAGGCGCTCCTGTTCGCGGAGTGTGAGATGCATCGCGCTCCTCCTTAGTAAATCTTTCTCGGGGGCACCGCATCCTCGCCGGTGATCGCCCGCCGTGCCATGCTCCAAAACTCGACTAACGTATCGTGAAGCCCGCGGCCGCTGCCACTCAAGCCTCGCACGACGACGCCGTCGGAGGCGAGCGTGCTCGCTCCCCAAACGGTTCTCCCGGGTTGTGTTCGGTCCCGCGCGATTTGGTTCCAACCGTCTTCGAGGGTCCGCCAAAACGCCGCCGGCCGGCCGGTCTGAACCGCGCAGAGGCTGGCGGTATGCGAATATTCGCCCATTCGCGCGGTCGAAGACAGGTCTTTCTTCCGCGGCTCTAAAACATAATCTTCGCGCAGCACGGAACGCTCCCCCGCATAGATTCCGGCTTGGATTCGCAGACGCTCGAAGGCAAACCGTTCCCCCGCCGCCAGCCGGCCGGGCGCGAGAATTTCCCACCAAAATAGTGTCCCTCCCGTTCCCAGACGAAATTCGGTGCGCTGAACGTGGCGCGATCCGGCGTACGGGATCACGATGTCGGGAAGATATTCGAGCATCGCTCCATCGCCCACTGAGAATCGCGCGCGCTGTTCGGAGTCTCCCGCGCCTTGGCGATGACGGTACAGGCGCGTGGCTCCGGTGGTCGTGATCTGCGCGGATGCGCCAGCGGCGACTTCGACGTCCAGCGTCAAGCGATCTCCTGCCAGAACACCTCCGGAAACATTGTGGAGATGCACCAGTGAGCCCGACGGCAGAGCGAAGGCGCGCACCACCTTCCAGGGAGGATCCTGCCGCGTCACCCGGAACCGCTCTCGCTCGAAGCATAGGTTCAGCTGATGAACAGGCGCGTCTCGATGGACCCGTGCCGCATCGATGCCAACTCCAGATACGGACTGAAGCACGTGGCCTCCTCGGAATGAGATATGCGGGCCATCGCCGGTTTGAGATTCCACAGGATCTTGTTCGCCGCCACCTGGCCCAGGGGCATCAATCGCTGACAAGCGGAAACCAATCCGGCGATGGACTGGTGGAGGAAAGCCAGCACCACGGCATCGGTGGGGATTCCCAAGGCCGCGCCCGCGGCGCCGAAGGCGATGCAGTAATGGAGGTCGGCTTCGAGGATGGGGGATTCCCACATTTGATTCACCAGTCCCGCGAAGCGCCGGCCCAGCTTCAGACTGGCTTCCCGCGATTCTCTCGCCAGTTTGCGCGCACTGAGTTCCTCGTGCAGTGTCCGCACGTCGCCGCCGCAAGCGGATCGCCGAACAAAGATAGCCTCTACGGCTCCGGCCTCTTCCAGATACGCGCGCAGGAAAGCTTCGACGCCCTCAGGCACCAGAATTCCTTCATCGGCGAGAGTCTCCAGACCAAACGAATGCGCGGCGGCGCCGATGGGGAGCGCGGAGTCGGCCAGCTGCAATAAGCGCAGCAGAGCCATCTCCCCGGTGGGCAGCATGTCAGCACTCATCGTATGAGCCTGCTTGGAGCGCGCAGTCTGTAGCCATTGTGTTTCACTCGGATCATGTTACGGAAGCACCGTGATGAAGTGCGTGCGCGACGGAGCGCTTAGGGAACACGCCAGGGGCGTATTTATCTTCGTAGTGTAAACACTGCACGCGGCCGTAAGCAAATTCTTCTGCGCTCCGGACAGCGAAACTCGCCCGGCTTCGCGAAACTCCGAAACGCAATCTGGCAGCCGGCGATCAAACCGGCAGAGGACAACGTGGGTTCTTGGGAAATCAAGAACGGCGTTGAGAGAGGTTTTATGAAACGCCTCCTGGTCATCTACGCGCTTCTGACCGCCGGTCTGTTCCCCTCCGCCATTGTCGTGGGAGACCTGTTGGCGCAGGCGCAACCGGTTCCCGCGCCGCCTTCCACCCCGGTCCAACCCGGTCCGGGGCAGCCGCCGAATCCTGCCGTACCCGTGCAGCCTGGCGGACCCAACGATCCCAATCGTCCGGGCGCCCGGCGTCCCCCGGCCGGCACCGGTACGGATTCCAAGGGCAAGAAGAGACCGAACAAAAATAGAACCGACAAGACGGACCGGACCGACAAGACTCGCACGGACTCGAATACGAAGTAACAGGGGCAGATGCGTGGCACGCTGGAAGACTACGCCGCGGCCGTGAATCGTGTGTCTCGGTCAATCGTGACGCGGAGCAAGGATTTGATTTACGCAGGATGGATCGAACTCAAAGCCGCTCTCGACGGCCACGATCCACATTCTATTTTGGTGGAGGCGGAACGGCTACCGGGAAGCGCTCGCCATGAATTTTCCGGTGGGGATGAGGTCCGTGCTCGCGGCCCAATCTGGGGCCGCAGAGGCGGCGCATCCTCAAGTGCGCGTTCCCGAGTAGAGCACCATGGGAACGTCGCCGCGGATCGGCCCGCTAGCCGGCTGGAGCAGTGAGAGCAGTTTATTCCGGTGTAATCCGGAGCTCGCGAACGCGTGATCCGGTGGCGTGACAGATCGCGTTGGCGATGGCCGTGCGCAATCCGACCTACTTATAATCTATTGATTCTTCACCAAAAAGAATGGTGAGCCGGGCGGGGCTCGAACCCGCGACCACCGCATTAAAAGTGCGATGCTCTACCAACTGAGCTACCGGCCCGATAGGGAAAAACCCGAAGGGGAGACCACGACGCGTTGAGCCTGACCTCAAACCGCTTCGCTTCAAGTCTAGTTTAGCGCGTCCTCCACCGCCGAAGCTAGCTTTGCGAGCCCCGCCTCCACATCCGCGCCCAAATGGACACGCACCGCGCGGCGCCCGCGTTCGCGCAAGACCTCCAGGTCGCCCAGAGCCTGCGCCGCCTTCACGATTCCGAACGTGTACTTCTGCTCCGGCACCGGCAAATCCCTCGCGCCCGCATCCGCCGTGATTTGTAGAAACACTCCCGTGTTCGGACCACCCTTGTACGCCTGTCCCGTTGAGTGCAAGAACCGCGGCCCGAACCCGAGGCACGTGGCCGCCTTTTTCGCATCCCGCACGCGATGCCGGATCGCCTGCAACGCCGCCTCGTGGGCCGCATTCATCTCGATGTAGCCCAGCACCGCGAAATAATCACCGGCTCGAATCGAGGCCAGCGCTCCGCGCAGATCGCCGAACCACTCCAGCCCGTTCGCCTGAGACGTGGCCGCCTCCTGCGGCAGCGCGCCGGTCTCTTCAAACGCCGTGGTCAGTTTCCGTGTGGCAATTTTGCTCGCCTCCACGTCCGGCTGGTCGAACGGATTGATCCCCAGAATGGACCCCGCGACTGCGGTCGCGATCTCCCACCGGAAAAATTCCGCGCCCAGTTGATACGCATCCGTCACCGGAATCCGAATCACCGGATGCCCCGCAGCGGCCAGCGCCTCCACCGCGCGATCCTGCTCCGGATCGGCTCCGTTCTCCAACCGCGCATACGCAAAAATCCGATCCGAGCCGTAAACCTCCGGAGTCCCCAAAGCCTCACGATCCACCGGAATGATTCCCTTGCCGATCTTACCCGTCGATTCGGCCACCAGTTGTTCCAGCCATGCGCCCAAATCATGGATTCCCGGCGAGGCCACAATAGTCAGCTTGTCGTGTCCAGCCACCGCCAGAGTCCCGATCAGCGCACCCAGCAGCACTCCGGGATTTTTCTCGACGGCCGATGCCGCCGAGCACGAACGCGCCATCCCATCCGCGCCTTCCAAGAATCTCTTGACGTCGATTCCCATCGCCGCCGCCGGCACCATCCCGAAATCCGAGAGCGCCGAATACCGTCCGCCGATGGACGGCACGCCGCGAAAGACCTCCGCGAATCCGTCGCGTTCGGCCACGCCTTGCATCTTCGACCCCGGGTCCGTGATGGCGTAAAACCGGCTGCCATCGCGCCCCGACTTCTCGAAGAAATATTGCTTGTAGATGTTCGGTTCCAGCGTCGACCCGGACTTGCTCGACACGATGAACAGCGTCCGCTTCACGTCGATCCTCGCCTCGATCGCGCGAATCTGCGCCGGATCCGTCGAATCCAGCACGTGCATCTTGGGGAAGCCCTTCATCGGCCCGAAAGACAGCGCCAGCACCTCCGGACACAAGCTTGACCCGCCCATTCCCAGCAGCAAAATGTCCGTGTACGCGCGCTTCCGGACCTCCGCCGCGATGGCCGCGAAACGCTCCACGTCCGCGAGCTGCTCGCCGACAATGCTCTCCCATCCCATCCATTTCGCTTCGTCCGCTTTCGTCCAAAGCGACGCATCATGGGCCCACAACCGCCGCAATTTATCGTGCGCGCGCCAGTCCTCAAGAGCCTTGTCGAGCGCCGCCTGCTGAACCGGAGTCACCGAGTACGTCATCATAGGCATAGGGATTCTTCTTCAGAATAACGCTATGCTCACCGCCACCGTACCGCTCGTGGGAATGGACCTCACGGAGATTGAGTCTCTCTTAGGCTCCGAACAGCCGCGCTTCCGCGCGCAACAGCTCTACGATGCCGTCTATCGTCAGCGCCTCCCCACGCTGGAGCGCATCACCAACCTGCCGAAGCCGTTGCGTGAGCGGCTCACGGCGGAGGTGTCGCTCGGCTTGCCCACCGTCGAGCGTTCCTTCGACTCCACCGACGGCACCCGCCGCTACTTGTGGAAACTCGCCGACGGGAAGACGGTCGAGTCCGTGTGGATGCCCGAGGAATCGCGGAGCACCGTCTGCATCTCGACCCAGGTAGGCTGCCCCGTCAATTGCGATTTTTGCCTCACGGCGCGCATGGGCTTGGAGCGCAATCTCACTGCGGGAGAAATCGCCGGTCAAGTGCTGGCGGTGGCCGCGGATCAAGGGCTGGAAGCAAATGTTGACCGCCTCAACATCGTCATGATGGGGCAGGGCGAGCCGCTGCTCAACCTGGACAGCGTCCTCAAAGCCACGCGACTGCTCACCGATCCCAAGGGCATGGCGATATCGCCGCGCCGCATCACTGTATCCACCTCCGGCATCATCCCGAAAATCGTGGAGTTGGGTAAGGCCGTAATCCGCCCGCGCCTCGCGATCTCGCTCAACGCCTCCACCCAAGAGCAGCGCGTCGAGATCATGCCCATCACCCGCAAGTATCCTTTAAAGGATCTGATCCAGGCGTGCCGGCTCTATCCGCTGCATCCGTCCGAGAAACTCACCTTCGAGTATGTGCTGTTGAAGGGTGTGAACGACACCGATGCCGATGCCCGCCGCGTCGCGCGGATGCTGGCGAACCTCAACGCGAAAGTAAACCTGATCGCGCTCAACCCCGGACCGGGCATCCCTTACAAAACTCCCGATGCGGAGCGCGTCACCGCCTTCCAGGAGATTGTCCGCCGCAGCGTCAACTGCTTTGTCCGTAAACCCCGAGGACTGGACGTCTACGCCGCCTGCGGCCAGTTGAAACGGATGGAACTCACGTCGGTCCCTACAGCGATTTCACCTACACCAAGCAAGTAACCACCGCCCGCCGGTTTCGGGCCGCATCCCGGTAAAAATCGCGCAATTGGTGGAAGCCATCCATCACCCACTCCAAGTCGGATTCGTTCCAGCGCACTTCACCGCTGCTCGGATAGACTCTCATTCGCGACATTTCCCAGGGATCGAAGCGCCGTCGAGCCCGCGGCTCCGCAGCCTGTAGTTCCTCCGCGATTTCGGCTACGCGGATTCCGGTGAAGAATCGAGCGGGGCCGTACTCTAACGCTCCATTCGGATCATCCTCCAACTCCATGCCACCGAGCACCGCCTGGCTGAGCGGCGAATCCCCCGGCTCCAGTTCTCCGCACAGCAGGAAGTGTACGCCGTGCCACGCCTTCTCGATCGACATCGTCACGCCTACGCTCGCTCGATCGGGCGACCCGATTCTCCGCTCCGCTGCCGTCGTCGCGCCCGACAACACAGGCGTCGACGCCGCGTAATCCAGGAACAAGTCCTCGGCCCGCGCGGGATCGCGAATGATCGCTACCAATTCCTCTTCTTCCACCTGCACGAACATCGCGTGAATCGACACTAACAGGCTCCTTCAGCCAAAACCATCGTCAGGTCACGCGCTCCGGATTAGGACCCTACCGCTTCACCGAATTTCCACCGATAATCAAAGTTGCAGAATAGTGACGGTTGAGTTACAAGGCAGTGACTTTCTTGATCCATGCCACCCTCGTCCTAGCGCTTCCGCTCGCTGCCCAAACTATATCGGTTGATCTCCTCCGCCAGGAACTCCCTCCGAAAGCCAAGGAGGTCCTCGGCAAAGCCAACCGAGCCTCCCAAGCAGGCGATCACACGGCAGCCATTCATCTCCTGGAATCCGCGCACGAGAAATTCCCGCAATCCGACGCCTGGACCGAATCTCTCTTAGGCGTGGAATATCTGAAAACGATGCAATTCGAGGCCGCGGCTTCAGCGCTGGAGTGCGCCGTGGCGCTTCTCCCTCTGGATGCCGTGGATCGCGCGAACCTGGGATTCGCCCTCGCCAAGCTGGGCCGCACCGCCGAAGCCGCCGAGCAACTCCGCCGCGCGGTGGAACTGGATACCACCAACAAGAAAACCCGCCAGCTCCTATCGCTCGTCCTCCAGCAATAGCGGTCAGTTCCTTGTTGCGACTTGGCGAGAAATCTCTTCTGCGATTCTCTTGCGCCGTTCCGTAGTCCCGCTCACAGCCCGCAGCGCCTCTTCCCGCACCTGCTCCGGCGCGCTAGCCAGACTGCCCGACGAAAACGGGGGCTCCGGCGCATACTGCAGATCCAGCTGAATCCTCTGCGCCGCGAGATCCCCGGCCATCATCGCCACCAGCCGCAAACTCCCGTCGATTCCCGAACTCACTCCCGCTGCCGAGACTAAATTCCCATCCACAACCACGCGGGCATCCTCCGCAATCGCCCCGAAGTAAGGCAGCAGCTCAAACGAATTCCAATGCGTCGTCGCTCTTCGCCCCCTCAACAATCCAGCCGCCCCCAGCAGCAAAGCCCCGGTGCAAACCGAGAGAATCCACTTTGCGTGTTCCGCCCGCCCGCGCAGCCAGGCGAGGACCTCTTCATCCTCCATCAGCGCGACATTTCCGCGCCCGCCCGGCACTAACAGCACATCCACCGGATCGATCTCGCGATCAAACGCGATGTCCGGAGTAAGCACCAGCCCGGCCGCATCCCGCACCGGCGAGAGATCCTTCCAAACCAACTTCACGCGAGCCTCCGGCAGCCGCGACAGCACCTCGAACGGACCCGTCAAGTCCATCTGGTCCATCTCCGGATACACTAGCGCCGCGATCCGCATTACTTCCAGTCCGCGGTGAAGATGTTGAACTCGTACCGCTCCTTGCCCTGATAGCTCGACGCGAACACCACCTTCTTGCCGTCCGGCGAAATCTCCGGAAACGACGTAAATCCTCCATAACTCGTCACCTGCTCCAGCCCCGTCCCGTCGATGTTGATCAGGTACAGCTCGAAATCGTCGCTATCGCAGTGGTGCTTGTTCGAAGCGAACAGCAGCTTCTTGCCATCCGGCGTAAACGTCGGAGCGAAACTCGCGCACCCATAATTCGTAATCTGCTTCGCGTCCGACCCGTCGCTCTTCGCCACCCACAACTCCATCTTCATCGGAGCCGTCAGATTCTGCGCCCGCAGATCGCGATACTCCTTCAGCTTCTCCGGCGTGTCCGGATGATACGCGCGCCAAGCCAGCATCTTTCCATCGCGCGAGAGCACCGGCCCGCCGTCGTAGCCCTCCGTATGCGTGATCTGCTTCTTCCCGGACCCGTCTTCTTTCATGGTCCACAAATCCAGATCCCCGCCCGCGAGCGACGTGTAAATAATCTGTTTGTTTTTCCAATTAATCGTCGCCTCGGCGTCATATCCCGGCGTGTCCGTCAGCTTCTTCACGATCTTGCCGGTATCCTCCGCCAGATAAATATCGAAGGTGGGATACACCGCCCATAGGTATCCCTTGCTCCGGTCCGGACGCGCCGGACACATCGCCCCGCCCTCATGCGTCGAGGCGAACAGAATGTGCTTGTTGTCCGCCAGAAAATAGCCGCACGTGGTCACGCCCTTGCCGGTCGATACCAAACGCGGCCCGCTGCCGTCCGCGTTCATGATGTACTGCTGGTCGCATTCCCCGCCGTCGCGTGTAGACTGGAAGATAAGACGTTTACCATCCGGAGCCCAGTAGGCCTCCGCGTTCTGCCCTCCATGTGTCAACTGCATGAGGTTGGAGAGGTGCTTCGAGGACTGAGCCCAATCCGGGACACTCAAGCAAATCAGCGGAACCATGAATCGCAGGACCTTGCATTGCGGAACCGTGCACCACAGCTTCTTCATAAGCGACCATTGTAATAGCATTCGTTCAAAAAGGTGACCATGAAACTCGGCATCGACTTTGGAACCACCCGTATCGTCGTCGCATTCGCGGACCGCGGCAACTATCCGCTGGTTCCCTTCGAAACCGCGGAAGCCACATTCGAGTGGTTCCCGCCCCTGGTGGCCCTCCGCGGCGAACGCCGTCTCTACGGCTGGGACGCCTGGCACGCGCAGGACGATCCGACGTGGACCGTCGTCCGGTCGCTCAAACGCTACCTCGAAGACGCGGGCCCTGAAACCGTCCTCGAAGCCGGCTCCTGCACGGTCCCTCTTTCCGAGCTCATGTCCGGACTCCTGGGAGCGCTCCACCAGCACCTCTGTATCCACTTCGGCAAATCCGAGACTCTCGAAGTGATGCTCGGCGTGCCCGCCAATGCCAACAGCAACCAGAGATTCCTTACCGTCGACAGCTTCCGCCGCGCCGGCTTCTCGGTCCTCGGACTCTTGAACGAGCCCTCCGCCGCCTCCGTGGAATTCGGCCACCGCCAGCGCATCACCGGACGCATCCTGGTCTACGATCTCGGCGGCGGCACCTTCGACGCCTCCCTCGTCGATCTCGACGAGCGCACCCACACCGTACTGGCCACCGAAGGCCTCTCGACATTAGGTGGCGACGATTTCGATCGCCTCTTGGCCGAGTTGGCCCTCGGCCAGGAAGCCCTCGGAGCGCTCGACTCCGCCGCGCTCTTCCGCATGGAAGAAGAGTGTCGGCGGCAGAAAGAAGCCCTCCATCCCAACTCCCGCAAAATCGTCGTCGATCTCGATGTGATCGAAGACGGCAGAGGCCAGTCCACCATCGCTGTCGCCGATTATTACGACCGCTGCCGCCCCCTCATCGAAGAAACCATCGCCGCAACGTCGCGCTTGGCCGGTTCCACCGAACTCGACGCCCTCTACGTCACCGGCGGAGGCAGTGAGCTCCCGCTCGTAGCCCGCATGCTTCGCGAAGAGTTCGGCCGCAAAGTGAAGCGGAGCGAGTACACACGATCCGCCACCGCCATCGGCCTCGCCATCCAGGCCGACGCGACGTCCGGGTACACCCTCCGCGAAGTCTTCAACCGCAACTTCGGCGTCTGGCGAGAGTCCGAAGCGGGCCAGCGCATGACCTTCGATCCCATCTTTCCGCGCGGCACAAGATTGCCCGCCGCATCGGAGCCGCCGCTATTGGTCACGCGCCAATACCAGCCCGTCCATAACGTCGGCGACTTCCGCTATATCGAAGCCGCCCACGTTACCGAAGAAGGCCAGCCTTCCGGCGACATCACCGTGTGGGACGAAATCCTGTTCCCCTTTGACCCGGCGCTCTCCGCCACCGAGCATCTTGAAACCGTGTCCGTCGGCCGCGAGTCCTCCGAATCCGGCCAGGAAATCGAAGAGCGCTACACCTGCGACGCCACCGGCACCGTAACGGTCACTATCAGCAACCTCACGTCGAGCTATCATCGCGAATACAAACTGGGCCGCTGGAGCGGCAAGACCGTCGTGCGCCCCTCCGCCAAGAAGCGAGCGAAAAAAGCAACAAACTGAGCCGCGACAGAAAACAAACCGAGCCGCGACAGTAATGGAGCGGCCTTCCGACCCCCGTGTTCTACCTTCACCACATCTTCCGATCCTACCTGCCGCTCAGCAATCCCCTGGGATTCAGCGGCAGCGACATGATCGAGTTCGCGATCGCGGCACTTCTCTTGTTCGGCACTCTCTTCTGGGATCGAATCCTCTCCGCAGCGCGCACCGTATCGCAAAGCCCCACGCGCTCGATGCTCCTGGCCGCCGCGCTCCCCATCGCCCTCCGCCTCGCGATGCTCCCCGTAGCCGGAGTCCCCATTCCCAGCACCGCCGACGACGCCAGCTATCTCCTCCAAGCCGACACTCTTCTGCACGGCCGCCTCTCCAACCCGATGCCCCCGCTTCACGAATTCTTTGAAACCAACTTCGTCCTTCAAGAGCCCACGTATTCGTCGATCTTCCCGCTAGGCCAAGGCATCGCCCTCGCCATCGGCCGAGCCATCTTCACCATCCCGTGGGCGGGAGTCCTCCTCACCGAATCCCTCTTCTGCGCCCTCATGTATTGGATGCTTGCCGCGTGGTTGGACCAAGCAGGGACCAGCCGAGCCTACGCCCTGGCCGGAGCCCTCCTCACGGCACTCACGTGGGGACCGCTCAGCTACTGGATGAACACATACTGGGGCGGAGCCGTTTCCGCTATCGCCGGATGCCTGGTCTTCGGAGCCCTGCCGCGCCGCAACCCGTGGCTCCTCGGCCTGGGCCTCAGCCTCGAACTCCTCACGCGACCCTATGAATGCGTGTTCCTGCTAGCCATCGCAATCGCGTATCTCCTGCTGAACAAATTTCATCGAGCGATCCCTCTCACGCTCGCGGCCACGCTCCCCGCGCTTGTGCTGACGCTAGCCCACAATCACGCCGTCACGGGGCGCGCACGCACGCTCCCCTACCAACAATCGCGAGCCGAATACGGAGTCCCCACCACGTTCACATTCCAGCCCGGCCTCCCGCCTCCCTCGCGGCCGCTGTCGCAAGAACAGCAGTCCGACTATGCGGCCCAAGTCCAGGTGCACGATCGCGAGTCCGCGAAATCGTTCGCCGAGCGCCTCTTCGACCGCCTCCCCTATACCCGCTACTTCCTGCTCCCGCCGCTGTTGCTACTCCTCCCGGCCTATTTCTTCTTCGTCCGTCGCGACCGCCAACTCTGGTGGCCTCCCGCCGGAATCGCGATCTTCGCGCTCGCGTCCAATCTCTACCCCTACTTCCATCCGCACTATCTGGCCGCCGTAGCCTGCCTCTTCGTGCTGATCTCCGTCACTGCCCTCAAAAGTCTCCCGAAACAAATCACTCAGGTAATGTTTTTACTAGCCGGAGCCCACTTCGTCTTCTGGTACGGCCTCCACCTCACAGCCGACCCGCAGATGCTCTCCGCACTGACGCCCTTCGAATCCGCCGCCGACTACGTAAACCACGGCGACCCCGAAGGCCGAGCCTCCATCCACGCCCGCCTGGCCACGACCTCCGGCAACCAGCTCGTCTTCGTGCACCTGGCCGCGGACCATCCCCTGCGAGAATGGATCGCCAACTCCGCCGACATCAAAAGTGAAAAAGTGATTTGGGCCCTGGATCGAGGCCCCGAAGAAAACGTCAAAGCGGAGGCCGCCTACCCTGGCCGCCAACTCTGGCAAGTGGACCCCGACGCCCACCCCCCAAGCCTAACGCCCTACCGCCGATCTGAGTAAGTAGGACAGACCATCGTTTTTTGTGGTCTGTCATTCTCCCCGCGCAGATCGCCTCTCTTACTCCGGCAACACTCTCTTCAACGCCGGATAAACCTGCCGCGCGAAATCCATCGCCGACCCCGTAGTCTGCTCGTCCGTCTTCCCCTGGTTGTACAGCACCACCCGCACCAGCGACGTGTCCGTGCGATTGTCCCGCAGCGCGTCCGCCATCACCCAAAACTTCGCCGCCCACTCGCTCGCGATCACGCGCCGCGGAGTCTGATACCAATACAGCACGACGGCCCTCTGTTCTCCCAGGCTCACGATGTAGCGATTAATCGGCAGGCCCGGCTCCAACTCCAGCCGGTCGGTCACCGTGGGAATCCATCCATTCGCGGGCAAACACACCTGCGGAGAATGTGGCTGGCTCGCGCCGCCGCGTTGCGATTGGAACCACGCCACAAACAACTCCGCGCTATTGAAACTTCCGTGTCCCGCTCCCGCCGTCCCCCATCCACGCTGTCCAAAATACGTGTAATTCAGCGTCTTGTCCGCCCGCAACTGCGCGATCGTATCCGGATCGATCGGATTCTCGCGAGCCTTCTGCCAATCTCCCAATCTCTGCGGCATCGCCTCGAAGTCCGGAGCCTTCGGAATCTTCTCCCCAGCCGTGATCCAATACACTGCCCCCGCCTGCAAGGTGAGAAAAAGAGGAGCCAGCAAAGCCGCCTTAAGCATGCCGCCTCCCGGTGACCATGTTGCACAGCTTGTACAGCGGCAGCAGCGATCCCAAACACAAAACGAAAATCACCCACCCCGCCACCAAATGCGGAGTCCCCGAATCCAGAGCCGGCAGCCACGCCGATGCCGCCACTCTCACCGCGTTCGCGAAAATCGCAATCGGCACGGCCGAGACGAGCGCTACCCATCTCATCCAAGGTTTCGGATCCGCCAGATACGCAAACAGCACCGAAGCAAATCCCAGCGGCAGCAAAAACCGGATTCCATTACAAGCCTCCGCCACGGCCACGCGATGCCCGCCCACATCCAGCACATTCCCCTCGCGAATCACGCCGATCCCTGTCACCGTCAACATCCCCGCCGCCAGTTTGCTCGCGATCAATTGCAGCGGCAGCGTGAACTGGTTATAGACGATCGCCAGCTTCGGCAGCATGAACACACACAGCAGCAGCGGAAACGTCCAGGATCGCAGCAATCCAAACCCGCCCAAGCAAACCACCGCGCCCACAATCGAAATCAGCAGTGCGGCGGAGCTCACGAATAGTCCTACGCCCAGCGCCCCCGCCAGATGTATCGCCGCCCCGATTCCCAACAGGACCAGCCCCCAAGCGCTAGGCTTCAGTGGAATCTTTTGCCACCGCTCCCGCTCCCGCCACACAATCCACCCCGCGACAAACGGCACCAGAATCCCGTGCCCCATGTCTTCATCGGACATCCATTGCAGATACATCCCATGAATCGCCGAGGCGTAACAAAGAAGGAGGATCGCCGCGGTAACCGCCGCTAAAACCCGGATGGAAGGCATCGAATCCTCAGTATACAAGCCGCTTCACTTGGACCGCAGATGCGCGTAGAACCCCAAATCCCCACTCGTAAACATCTTCGCCGCGAAAAACACCTGAAACGCATGCCCCGAGAAATGTTCCAGCACATGCATCACCGCTTCCATCTTCGTGACGTCCGTCTTCTGGATCACCACCCGCCCCATCAACTCCTCGGCCTTCATCCCGCCGATCACCCTCTGCGCTTCCTGCACCACCGCGCGCAGCCGGACCATCAACTCGCGAACATCCTCCCCGCCGCGAGCCTCAAACTCCGCATCGCGCACCCGTCGATCCTCCGCCCCGCCCAGTCCCGATAAAATCCACTGCCGCACATTCCCCGTCAAGTGCAGCACCAGATTTCCCACCGCGTTCTCATTCTCCGAAGCGCGCATCCAAACCTGCTCCGGAGTCAGCTTCGCCACCGCGCGCTCCAACCGGTCCATCAACTCCCCCATCCGCCGCGCCGACACCGTCACGAACGTCTCTTCGATCGTCATCTAGTTCGGTACCTCCACCGTATCTCCTTCCACCCACGCCGCCGCCGACCCCAACTTCAGGCGAGCCGCCAGTGCGAGACTCACCGCGAGCCCCGCCGCCGAAATCACCAGCGCCACGCTCACTCCCCCACGCTCCGCCAGCGCTCCCCAAGCCGCGCTCCCCATCGCCAGCGACGCCTGGAACACCAGCAAATAAATCCCCAGCGCCCGAGCCCTCAACTCCGGAGGCAGCGGCATCTGAACCGTCACATTGAAAGTCGACATCGTCGTCATCCACGCGACCCCTCCGAAAAACATCGCCACCGCCACCACCGAATACGTCTTCAGCAGCGCCAATCCCAGCACCGCGCCGAAGAACAAAACGTTGCCTCCGAACGCCAGCCGGTCCGCCGAGTATCTCTCTCGCACCGGACCCAGCAGCGCCGCCGCCGTCACCGCACCCGCGCCCAAGCACCCCAGCAAAACTCCATACCCCAGCGGAGTCCCCGTCAAACTCTTACTCGCCACCACCGGCAGCAGCGCCCACAATCCGCTCCCCGCGAACACGAACACACCCTGCCGGATCAAAACCGCATGAAACCCCGGCGCGCCCCGCGCCCACCGCAATCCACTGCGAATCGCATCCCACACCGACCCCGCATGCGGAGCCGGCGTAGAAGGCTCCCACCGCCACACCACCACGATCACTCCGAGAAATGAGATCGCGTTCAGTACGAACAACACGCCCGCGCTCGACGCCGCCAGCACCATTCCCGCCAGCGCCGGACCCACCGCCCTGGCGACATTGAACTGCACCGAGTTCAGCACCACCGCCTGCGGCATCTGCTCCCGAGGCACCAGTTCCGGAATCGCCGCCGCCCACGCCGGGCCGTTCATCGCCGACCCCAGCCCCAGCGCGAACGTCAACCCCAACAGTGTCCAAGGCCCGGTCCAGCCCATCAGAGTGAGGAAGCCGAGCACGGCCGCCGCCGCCAGCATCCACGATTGCGTGAACATCAACATCCGCCGCCGGTCGATCATGTCCGCCCAAGCCCCCGCCGGCAGCCCCACCAGGAACACCGGCAGCGTCGTCGCGGTTTGCACCAGCGCGACCATCAACGGTCCCGCCGAGAGCGTCGTCATCAGCCACGACGCGCCCACCGTGTGCATCCAGGTGCCGATGTTCGAGGCCATCGCCGCGATCCAGATCGCGCGAAACAGCCCCGATTGCAGCGGCAACCAGGCGTGTCTCAGTCCCTTAGCCAAGCCTCACCTGCGGCAATCTCTTCTCGATACTCTCGCGCGACGGCTCCAGCCAGGGCGGCAAACACAATTTCTCCCCGAAATGTTCCGGCACCTCATCGATCCCGAACCCTGGACCATCCGTCGCGATCTCCAGCAGCACGCCGCCCGGCTCTCGAAAATAAATGGAGTGAAAATAATGGCGGTCTTTCACCGGACTCACCCGAACGCCGGCCGCCGTAAGCTTTTCGCTCCACTCCAACTGCTCCGCCTCGTCTCGAACTCGGAACGCGACATGATGGATCGACCCCGCCGCCAGCTTCGCGCGAGACACTCCCGGCGAGTGCAGCAGTTCCACCATGCCTCCGCCGGGCACCGCCATCTGGATCTTCTCTTCCGTCTGGACGATCGCCTCAAACCCCAGTAAATCCCGAAAAAACGCGCCCGAACGCGAAGCATCCGCCACGTTCAACGTGACCGACAACAGCCTCCGCTCGCCGCCGCCTTCGATGAAGGAAACCGGCACTCCATCGGGATCGCGACCCGAATCGTTGCCCTCCACGCGGCCCCGCAGCTCCACCCGAGCGATCTCTCCCGCGCCATGCACCACCGCCCTCGCCGTGATCCAGGGGAAAAAAGTCAGCAGCGTCCCCGGCTCCCCGGCGCTCGTGCTGAAGTAGAAATGGTACGAAGCCGGATCGTCGAAATTCACCGTCCTCTTCACCAGCCGCATCCCGGCGGACTTCGTGTAAAAATCCAGATTCCGTTGCGGCTCCCCCGCCAGCGCCGTGACATGATGCAGCCCGAGAATCGCCATCGACTACCAGTGTAAGGTGGGGCAGCGCCGCAGCCTGCCTTTCGGAGACTCGAAGATATACTGTCGGCAGGGAGGCAATGCTCATGCTCCACGCCGGCGATTTCGTCCCCGAACTCTCCCCGTCGAAAATCCTGCGCTCGCCCAACAACGCGGCCTGGCGGCATGAGAACTTTCGGGGATGTCTCACCTCGCTGGTCTTCTTCCCTAATGTGTCGGACGCCACCGCCGCCTTCGCCTCCCTTTGGAATGATGTCGTGGAGCGGTTTGCCGCCCAGCACGTCCAGTTCGTCTTGATCGCGCGCGATCAGGAGCATGACCTGAAGCCCTGGCTCGATCGCAATCCGCTGGAGGGCTGGCTCCTGATCGATGCGCAGCAGGACATCGCGAGCGCCTACGGAATCGTGCTTCCGCAGATCGTGTATATCGATCGAGACGCGCGCGTGCTCGGCTTCAGCCGGAGTCCGCTGCCGCTCAGCGGAGAGGTGGAAGAGGCCCTTGCGGGTCGGCCGGGAACGCGCCTCAGCGTCAAACCGTTCTCGCCGGGTGGCGAAAAGCCTGACTTGCCGCCTTCCTACACCGTGCATATCTCACCCACCAGGAGAACCCAGGAAGAGGGTACTTCCAGCAGCAGCGGTCCGGATCACTGCACACTACTGGGCTTCGAGTTGAAGGCGATTCTCGCCCGGGTTTATCAAATGGACGAGAGCCGTATCGACCTTCCTTCGGCGCTCGAGAACGGCCAACGCTACGACGTGGCGGCGCTTCTGCCGCACGAGGAAAGTCCGGAAACCATAATCCATCGTCTCCAGGAAGCCCTCGAACGGCACTTTCACGTCACCGTGGAACGCGAGAACAGATCTCTGGATGTCCTGGTAGTGACCGCGCCAAACGGAAAAGGTCCCGGTTTGCGCGAGGCCGAATTCGGCGGAGGGGGCTTCCTGAACACGAGTTTCGCGTGGACCTCTTCCGGCGGAACCCTCCCGTCTTTGGCCGATCTCCAAAGAGCCCAAGCTCCGCTCAGCCACATCTCCGGTTATGGGATGGGGATCGCCGATTTGTGCCGCACCCTCGAAATGAATGTGGGACGCCCCGTGATGGATGAGACGGGCCTGGAGGGCAACTACGATTTCGAGGTTGCCGGCAGCGAGACCAGCAACGACGACATCCTTCAGACGCTCCGCGAAAATCTAGGCCTGGTCCTGACGCCCGCAAAGCGAGACGTGGCGATCCTCCGGGTGCGAGCGCGCGCGTAAACGCAAGCGTCCGCTCAGCCTCGCGACGGCCCTCCGACCCTCTCCAGTCCCGCATATGGTGCGGAGAAAACCTCCGGAGCCGTATGAAACTTCCGGAATAGCGCGAACACGTACCGCATCCGTTCTTCGATCCTGGCCCAGTTCTTCGCCGCCGTCTGCGCCGCCACTCCCGGCAGATTCTCGCCCACCGTCAAAACCCTCTCGCCGACCTCATACGTCATTAACCTCTGCGTGGCGCAGCGCCGGATAATGAACGGCATCGCCCCGCGAATATACGGCTCCAGCCGGATATGCTCGTGGTACACGATCTCGCAATTTCCCGCGATCATCGCCGCCCGCTTGACATCCACTTCGCGGGAATCGAACGCGTCAAGGTACGATCGAAACGCCGTCGCCAGCCGGTCCTGCCCCTGACGCTCAGTCGGCCCCGGACGCAGCCCCGCGAAAAACGCCGTGCGCCCTTCCTCCGGAGCGCCCGCTTCCAGCAACTCTAGAAATCGCGCCGACTGCGTCCCGATATCCCGCAGCACCGTCCGGTTGCCTTCCAGCACCAGCTTCGACGCCTTCGCGCGGCTCCAGATCGCGATGCGCTTTCCCGTCCACCCGCCCAGTACGGCACCGGCACCGGCCCCCAGCATGGTCCCTGCATAATCCGGCAAGCCCAACCCTCGCCCCAGGAAGAGTCCCGTGGCCGCCCCCACCATGCTGCCCACCACGCCCGCCGTTACCGTCGCGTCGTGGATGGCACTGTCGAGATCCTCCTGCCGAATCGTGACGCCCGCCTTCCGCGATCCCCACACCGCCCAGGAATGGAAGTTCGGCCCGCCCTCGCGGCCCAGCAGTTCAGCCAGCGCCTCGGAGAGCGAGTAATGCAGCCGCGTGATCCGTTGATTGCAGCGGACGGGATCCGGCTCGTCGCAAGCGGTTTCAATCTCCCTCGCCCACCGCTCCGAAGTGGTCATGCCAACAGTATACGCAGCACGGTGGCGCGCGAACAGGCGGTGATTTTTTCTAGCTGGCGTTCGTTGCGGGAACTATTTTGACGAGAACTCCGGACCGCAATTCCCACCCATTTAGTCGTAAACTGTAAAGTCAATGGCCATCGTGAAACGGCGGACGAAGCGATTCTTCCGCCGAGTGCTGCAAGCGATCCCGGTGATCCTCGTAGTGAGTTTTCTCTACGTCCTGTTGCGCCCGCCGTCGCGCACTTCGCCTTTGAACATCAAAGTGGACATGAGCCCCAGCCGCGTCGCGCGCGGCGAATACATCTTCACCGCTCTCAGCGGCTGTGACGCCTGCCACTCCGAGCGCGATTTCTCCAAAGCCGACGCCCCCGTTGCCGCCAACGGCCGCGGCAAGGGCCAGGTCATGCCTTTCCGCGAACTGCCCGGCGAGATTGTGGCTTCCAACATCACGACCGACCCGGACACCGGCCTCGGCACCTGGACCGATGGAGAAAAAATCCGCGCCATCCGCGAGGGGATCGGCAAGGACGGCCGGACGCTTTTTCCGCTGATGCCCTACCCCTCCTATCGCATCATGACCGACGACGACGTCCAGGCCCTGGTGGCCTACATGGACACTCTGCCGCCGGTGAAGAACTCGCTGCCGCAAACCAACGTCAGTTTCCCGGCGTCGATGCTCATGCGGTCTCTGCCCCGCCCCACCGGGATCGTCCCCGCGCAGGACACCGACGGAGGCGAAGCGTACGGCGAATACCTGGCCACCGTGGCCGCCTGCGTCGATTGCCACTCTCCCACGTCTCGATTCCTCGAACCGGATTCCCGCCTCTTGTTCGCCGGAGGCCGCCTCTTCTCCACGCCGCAAGGAACCGTCAATTCCTCCAACATCACCCCCGACAAGGCCACCGGGATCGGCACCTGGAACTTCGAACGCTTCGCCGCAGCCATGCAGCACTTCAAACCCGGCGCCCCGGCCGATCCGGCCCATTACACCTGGATGCCTTGGCAGGGCTACGCCCAGTTGACGGGCCCGGATCTCGAGGACCTCTTTCTCTATGTGAAGTCCCTGAAGGCGGTCAACCAGGCGGTTCAGGTACACCCCTGATCCACCGGGGATTCAGGACGTAACTCTTTAACGATAAAGGGTTTCCAGGCAAGACCGTTCACTGCACTATAAGCCCCGTTGAATGCACCCAGCAGCCCTTCGCTTAATTCCCGTGGCCCCCCGGTGAGTGGCGACGTATACTGTATCTTTCAAGAACTACAACTACTTCAAACTATTGGAGATGACCCTTGCATAAACCGATTAAGCACGTCGAGAAAGCCGTTGCTGTGGCCGCGAATGCCGCCTGGTTCGTCTACGACAAGCTCAATTCGATCAAGCCGAACCCGTCGTTCACGCCCAAGTGGTCCGAGAAGCCGCTCCTCAAGAGCTACGAAAAGCAGAAGCCGACACTCGGCTGGCCGCGTGAGACCGATTCGCTCTGCCCGCGCTGCGTCCCCGAAATCCGCCAGCAGATCCTCGACGGCAAGGTGCCAGTCGAGATCCTGAAGAACGAAAAGGTCGGCGAGATCAAAGCCAAGATCATCGAAAAAGACGGCAAGATCATGATGGTGAAGGATTGCTCGATTCACGGGCACTTCGAAGACATCATGTCGATGGATCCGGCCTTCTCCAAGCACCTGGAAGACGTATTCCCCGGCCGCGACATCCGCGCCCACGCCGACGAGAAGCTCCACGACCACGGCACCAGCACCATTACCCATGGCCGCGGCAGCGTGCTCACGGTTGACTTGACCAACCGCTGCAACATGATGTGCGATCCGTGTTTCATGGACGCCAATCAGGTCGGCTACGTGCATGAGCTGACATGGGACGACATCAAAACCCTGCTCGACAACGCCATCTCCATCAAACCGCGCCGCCAGCTTTCGGTGCAGTTCTCCGGCGGCGAGCCCACGCTTTCCCCGTACTTCCTGGACGCCATCCGTTACTGCCGCAAGCTGGGATACCAGAGCGTCCAAGCCGCCACCAATGGGATCGAATTCGCCAAGCGCCCTGAGTTTGCGAAGGAAGCCGCCTCGGCCGGTCTGCGCTACGCGTACCTGCAATTCGACGGCATCGGCAACGAGGCCAATTCGCACCGCGCCGTCGGCAACCTGTTCGACGTGAAGCTGCGCGCGATCGAGAATCTGTACGCCGCCGGCGTCGACATCGTCCCGGTCATCACCATCATCAACGGCGTCAATAACGAGCAAGTCGGCGCGGTGGTTCGCTTCGCCCTCGACAACCCGAAGAAGATTCCGTTCTTGAGCTTCCAGCCCGTGTCCTTCACCGGCCGCGACGAAGCCGTCACCGATGAGCGCCGCCAAGCCCAACGCTACACGCTTTCGCACCTGGCGCACGATGTGAAGAATCAAACCGGACTGGGCGAGCCCATTCGCGACTGGTTCCCGATCTCCTTCATGAGCACCTTCTCCGACTTCGCCGATCTGGTCCACGGACCGGACGCGGATTGGGGCCAGTTGAGCTGCGGATGCCACCCGAACTGCGGCACCGGCATGGCCATCATGTGCGACAAGGAGACCAAGGAATACCGCCCGGTCACCGCGTTCCTGCACGCCGACCAGTTGGCGAAAGACGTCGCCAAGATCAACGATGCCGCGCGCAGCAAGCGCATGTCCGTCATCGGCGTGTCGCTCGCGCTGCTCCGCAACTACAATCCGTACGAAGCTCCCACGCACTTCCGCCTCGCGGACCTGATCCAGAAGTTCGACAAGTGCTTCGGCATGACCAGCAAGAAGTACGGCAAGGTCACCGGCGACCGCACCATGGCCGACATCGAAAAGCGCCGCGGGGACCGCTGGAACTTCCTGTTCATCGCCGGCATGTGGTTCCAGGATCTGTTCAACTACGATTTCCGCCGCACCGAACAGTGCATCATCCCCTACGCCACGCAGGAAGGCGAGATTTCCTTCTGCGCGTACAACACGGGCGTCGGCTGGCGCAACATCATCGAGAAGATGCACATGACCGCCACGCTCACCAAGTGGTATGAGGAGCACGGCCGCCATGAGATCATCGCCGGCGGCAAGAAGGTCAACCTGCCGTCCAAGGATCACACCCTGGTGCTTCGCCAGGACGACGTGAACCACGGCTTGCAGCATGACCTGGACGAGCTCGGCATCGCCAAGACCGCTCGCGAAGAGAAGAAGCGCGAGCGCGACCAGAAGCTCAAGGACGCCGAGATGATGAAGCTGTACCGCCAGCACGTGCTCAAAGAGGAGCCCGGCGAGGCACTCGTGAAAATCGAACTCGGCGCCGCCCCCGCCCCGGCCAAGCCGGCCGCGAAGGCGAAGGCTGAAGAAGTCGGTTCCTTCGGGGACTAACTTCGGCACGATGCAGCCCCAACCGTAAGCGCGGGGCCGCAGCAGCAGTTGGAGGGAAGGCCGGGCCGCAAGGCTCGGCCTTTTGTATTTTTCGGGTGTGTTGACGCCGAGGCCGTCTACCGGAGATCCCTTACCGCGCGAATCGCGGGATCATTCGACGATTGTGGCGCTTCCACCATCTCCATCACCCGATGGAGTTGGTCGCGGTAGGCGTGCCAGACTCGTCGCCCCGTATGTGTCGCAACGTGAGCGAGCTCTTCTTTTGTCAGAATCGGCAGGACCTGGGGGACAAAGTCGCGGGCCTCGGGTGGCATTCCGCGAAACAAGGCGCCTTCCTGCCGTCCAAACCCCGCTTGATAGTAGAGCTTTCGCAGAATTGTAATGAATACTCTGACTGAAAGCGGCAGGCTTTCCATTTGAAGCACTGATGCGTTCGTACTCGCCGGATCATAGGTGCCCACTTCGCAAGATGTCATCCATTGAGGGACTTGGTCCCTGCCAGACGCGCCGAAGACTCGCTCGATGAGGCTTTCTTCAATCTGGAGGTGGTCGACTGGAACGCCCGGCAATATCAAAGCTTGAATCTCCATTTCCACGAGACGGAGTTGAGCCGGGATCGGCTGAGTAGAAAGATCTAGCTTGGCGGTGCAGCCGCCCTCTATCACCAGCCCGCCGCAATCCAACTGATCTTCGCCGAACTCGGAGCCGATTCTCGCAATTTCGAGTAGGTCTAACGACAGCGTAGGCGATTTCCAGCGCTCCTGTGCGACCCTCATCGCTGTCAGGGCCTGTACCGCGGGCTTCTCGTGCAGTCTCTTCAACTGCACGATTGCAACGGCAGCCCCAACTTCACCAAGCGCATGCTTCCAATGAGGCGAACCGTCAATAGCGGTGTAGGGATTCACCGCGAATCCAGCTACTGGCCCGGCCCGGAATACGTCGAGCATCTGATCGTCAAGGAACGTCCTCGTTGATTTTTCCGCGTTGCGAATACTGAGACAAGGCAGCCGCATCAGCAAGGGGCGCGCCGAAGCATCGGGATCCGCACCCGTCGCGACCCGAAAGGCTTCGAGTATTTGACTCTCAGTAAGGGGCCCCATCCCTGACAAGCTCTCTCTTGTCCGACTTGCAAGAATCTCCAGGATCTCGCGGATCGAACCCGGCTCCAAGTGCCCGTGAATCCGTGACTCGCGATTACAGATACCCGTCAACAACTGGTCCCAGGCCGCCGCCGGATCGGGCGACTCCCGTTCGCCGACGAGGCTGTCCAGAAACCCTTGAGAGGCCAGGGATGCCAACAACAATGGCCGTCTCGGAAGCCATGATGGCAATTCCGAGCCAAAGCCATACACTTGCAGAAACTCACGGGCCTCTTCGTCGCTGAATTCTCCGATACCAAGAATGGTATCGCCCGCCCTCAGACCCAAGGCTCCCAATAACTCCTTGCGACTATCAAAGAAGTGCTCTCTCCCTGCGAGCAGCACGCCAGTTCTTTTACCACGGCACAGATCGACAAAATTTCGTACTACTGTTACAGCCTCGATTCTGATCTCTTTGAGCTCGGTTCTGCTTGACCATGGCTTCGTAGATGTTTCATCAAATCCATCAAGGATGATCGTCAACCGACCCGTGTTAAACGCCTTAATCAGGCGGTCGGACTCCGCTCCGATACCCACTCTCTTTGCGTGTCTTTCTAGGACCTCGTACGGATCGTCCTGTCCCCAATGATCTCGGAGGTTAATAACGACGGGAATCGGGGTATCACGCCTCTTCAGATGTTCTTGACGCATCAGCAGAAACACTTCTCGAATGGTCAGGCTCTTTCCCATACCGTAGTCACCAAGTAAGGCGACAACGCCCTGGCTGGTCAACATTCCGGCAACATCCCGAACCGAAGCCTTCATTGCGGCTGGCTCCTTGTGTATCGCAGTATTCTGATACCTAACCTTCGTCACGTCAGTAGAGTCGTTTTCCGGGTTCGTTGCACTGCCAAATGGATATATACGCCGGGCCTCCAAGTAAGTCGCGGCGTCAAACACCCGGCGCTGGAACTCAGCTAATGAAAGAATCTCGATGTTCGATCTTCTTGCTTCCGTGTTTTGGTCCGCCGTCGGCTCCTCGCGAGTAATTATCCACAACTTTACAAGGCCGCCTTTCTTCGCACGGTTCGTACGATACTGGACCATCTTGGACGCGTCTGAGCGAACCTTGTCTAACGTCCGCGAAATGGTACATTCGATGTAGTGGGTCACGAACTCATCGAAAAACAAGCAATCGCGCTCGCGGCCGTCGATCATCATCGGCGCGCCGTCTCCGGGCTTTACTTGCCAGAGCATTCTCGCCGTATCCCGGACTTGTCGTTCGAATTGAGCTCCCGCGGTTTCTTGCATATATCTGCGTCTTTTGCAGTATATTACAGATTCCCCCGAAACTTCGAACTATATTCCTTCCTTTGGCTACAAGCTAGGACGTTCCACAGAACAAGCCGCCTGAGGGATGTCGAGCCGGCGAAAAAGCTCGCCGCCGCAAGCTTTAGTTAGGTCGAAGAGCCTCAGAACTGAAATCTGAATAGGAGGTCAAGCCTGGCCACGTTTGTGGCTGGATTTATTCTTGAGACAATTACTTTCTACGGCGTGACCACCAACTCCGCCCGCGGGAACGCGAACTTCCGGCCGACCTCATCGATGACATTGATCTGGCAGGTATACTCGCCCGGCGCGAGGTCTTTCAATGGCACTTGGATCTTCACCGGCACCGTATCCGGCCGCGTCGAGGAGATCTCCGTAGCCTGAATCGGCCCTACTTCGAACGCCTTCGCGCCCGCTTTGTTGAACAGGCTCATCGAGACCGTGACGTGCCGGAGTTTCGAGTCCTTCGGATCGGGCTTCGCATCGTACACGTCGAAGCTGACGTACATGGTCTGCCGGCGCCGGAACACGCGCGTGATATTCGGCAGGACCTTCGCATCGCCGTCGATCAGCGGATTCGCCACCACGTTCCGAGTGTTAACTTTCTCCGCCGCGCCCACCGCTGCTTTCAGCGATTCGCGCTGATTGCTCCAGATCACCGTGCTCAGCTTCAGCCCTGAGGTATCCGCGCTCAAATCCGGCACGGTGAAATGAGTCTCAAACGTTCCCATTTTTCCCGACGTATTCTCGCGCACTAAAAACTTCATGTGATAGCGCCCCGGCTCCAGCACCATCCCCGCGTCGTATTGGAAATTCTTCTTCGCGGCCTTGGCTTTGCTCTCGGCATCGAGAGTGATCTTGATAAAGTCGCGTACGTTCTGCACCGTCGTGCGAGTCTCATCCTGCACCTGGCCGATGAAGTCGATCTGTGTGCTCGCCGCGCCGCCCTTCACCGCCGTGTCGATCACGCTGCCCGGCACCTTCACCGATACCGGCACGAAGTAGCTCGTGGCGCCCACACGGAAGTAGTCCACCTGTAACGCCAGCGGCAAATCCGTAATCGGATCGCCAGCCGACAAGGCTTCTTTCAATTGCTGCTCCTTGTCCTGCCCGTTCATCTTGCCCCAATTCTTGTTCGCGTAATATCCGGGGCGATGCTCCAGCTTCGCCGACGTATTGTTCAGCAGCTTGATGCTGATCCGCCGGTACTTGCCGTCTTCTTTGTCGTTGCCGGTGTAGTAACCGATGATGTAGTAACTGCTCTGCGCCTGCTGCGCGAGCTCGATCCCGAGCGCGAGATCGTTCGAATCGAGAAACGCCTTGCCGCCCGTATCCGCCGCGAGCGTCGTCAGAGTCTCCTGCGAACTGTTGATCTTCTGCCGCTGCGAGTTGTACTGCGATCCGTTATACGCACCCGTGCCGCGCGACGAAGCCGAACTCGCCGCTCCGCCCGGAGGGTCCGCCATCAGGCCGCGCACGTCGATCGGAAAGATCGTGACGTTGGCTTTTACAGCGGCGTTGATCGACGCCTCCATCTGCGCCTGATTGTCGATGCCCGTGCCGCTCACGCCCGCCGAAAAATAGATCAGCTGCTTCTTTTCGGGAAGCGCGGCGAGAATCTTCGAAGCGCTCTCGATCGCGTACAGCTTCTGGTCGGCGTTCAGAATATTGAACTCGGTTTCATCGGCGACGAACGCCGCGCCCGTGTCTTCGTTGTTGTCGTCGCCCGTGTCGGCCAGCCCGGCGAGCTCCACTGCCTCGCCGATGGGCAGCGCGCGGACCACGTCGCGCAGCACGTCGCGGTCATTGGTGAAGTCGCTCTTGATGAACACGGTGCTGGTGTAGAGCATCACGGCGACCATGTCATCCTTGGTGATCTTCTTATCCAGAAACTCCAGAGCCGCCGTCTGCGCGCGCAGTTGATCCGGCACCGCCATGGAGGAGAAATCGAAGAAGAACACCATCAAGCGCTTGTCGTGATACTGGACCTTGCCGGGCGCCTCCGTCGTGATCACGGTGTTCGCGGCTTGCGGCAACGCGAGTTGATCCGAGAGCGTCAACGTCGGCGGAGGCTCCGGGGTCATGGTGAGTTGCTGCGGTTCAAACACCGAAACCTTTTGCGGCTTGCCGTCTTCGAGCACCGTGAAGTCGGACGACTTCAGCCCTTCGATCACCTTGCCGGCCTTGTCGCGCACGGTCACGTCGACCACCACCAGACTGGTGCCGCTCTTGAAAATCGGGATCGCACCGTCGTCCGCCGCGGCCGCGGGCTTGGATGGAGCCGGCTGCTGCGCGTGCGTACCGACGACCGCGCCGAGGAACAGCGTCATCAGCAGGACCGCGGTGATTTGTGAAGCTCGCATGTTAGAAATTGAAGCGGAACTGCGCTTGCACCGTGCGCATCCCCGCGACCCCTGTGGCCAATCCGAAGTTCGAAGAATTCACCGTGGTGCCAAATCGCGTGATCATCACGTGATTCAGCATATTGTTCGCGCTCAGGCGAAATTGCAACTGACGCCGGCTTTCACCGATGCGGAACGAACGATTCAGCGTTCCATTCAGCGACATCTGGAACGGACCCGGAATCGTATTGCGCCCGGCGTTGCCGAAGCCCGACACGGGAGTGGTAAAAGCGAGCGGATTGAAGTACTGCGAGCCGGTGCCTTGAATCGACGCGCCGGTGGCCTCCGCGCGAGTGGTTCCCAGCGCGCCGATGCCTCCGATATTCGAGAAATTGCCGCTCACCGTCGCGGTCAGCGGAGTCCCCGACGCCGCCGTGTAGTTGCCGTTGAAGGTCCAGCCAGCCAGCGCCGCAGTCTTCCAGCCTCCATTGCGCATCATGCCGCGAACGCCCACCGGAGACGACAGCGTGTACGTCAGCGTCAACTTGTGCCGCTGATCGAAGCTCGAAAGACCTCGCTCCAGAGCCCAGTTGTTGACGAACTGCACCGCGGTTCCGCCGGTGCCGGAAAAACTCGATGCATTGTCGAGGGATTTCGAGTACGTATAAAGCAACACGGCGGACATCCCCGTCGCGAAGCGCCGCGTGAAGCGCACCTGACCCGCGTTGAAGATGGAATTCGCGCCGTAGGTGTTATAGGTGAACCCCGTCGCGTTGGCGATTAGCAAATTCTGTTGCGCGGTCAATACGGACGAGCCCGGCGGAGCCTGATTCGGCTGCTCAGCGACGCCCAAGTGCGTGCCCTTTGTTCCGATCTCTTCCAGCTCGATCAGCAATTGGTGCGGCAGCGTTTGCTGGATCGCGAAACTCCACTGCTGCGCATACGGCAGACGATAGCCAGGGTCGATCGCGTACGTGTTGGTGATGGTGCTGGTGCCGGTGGAAGCGAATCCGTTTTGAATCGTGATGGGATTCGCCAGGCTGGTGCTGAAGGAAAGCGCCTTGGCAAAAGGAGGCTGCGCTGCCATTTGCGAGACGATCGCGGAATAGGAATTTCCGGTGTAGAGGATGCTGTAGCCGCCACGGAAAACGGTGCTGTGCCGAGCCCACGGCCTCCAGGCATAGCCGAAGCGCGGCGAAAGGTCGAGCTTCTCCGGATTCACCAGGCTATCGGGCAGCGTGCCGTGAAACGGTGAGACCGAACCCGGCGTCACCACGGTGGCGGAGGTGAATCCCGGCGAAAGATCCAGATTCGCGATCCGGCCATACTTTTCCGTGTAGGGCGTGAAATATTCCCAGCGCAGGCCGACATTCACGGTCAAGCTGCGCGACACGCGGTAATCGTCCTGCAGAAACGCGGCGGTGGATTGGCCGCGGAAATAATCGTTGCTGCCGAAACGGATGGAGCTCGATTGCGGCATTCCCAGCAGGAAGTCCGCGAAATCGAAGCCCGTCCCCGCCACGGGTTGGCCGTTGACGATCTCACTGGTCAGGAGTCCGCTGAACGTCAGCGAGCCGCGTGCGTTCTGATTACTCAGCACATTGTTCTGCATGCGCCGGTAGGCGAAGCCCATCTGCAAATTGTGCTTCTTCTTTAAAACGTAAGTGACGTTGTCCGTGAAGTTGGTGGTTTGGGAGCGCGTGACCGAAGCCGAGCCGTCCGACAGGCCGCCGAAATTGGTGAAGCTCAGATTCGGAGGACCGAAGTTAATGGGATCCTGCGCGGTTCCCGCGATGCCCAGCGCCGCCGCGATGTTGTCGCTGTAGGCGAAATACGGAGCGGTCTTGTTGTTATTGCGGCTGAACGTGAGCGTCGCACTGTTGTTGAAGCGCGGCGCGAAGCTGTGGTTCCAACCCACCGACGCGCTCAAGCCCGTGCCCGTGCCGGTATCGCGGAAGCCGAAGAGCTGCTCCGTCGCCGAGTTGCGTCCCTGATACTGCTCATTGAAATTCAAACGGTCCTTGCGGTTGAGCGGCACGTTCAGGCGCACACCCAGGCTGTTCGAGTTGTTCGGCACGGAAGTGACCTTGCGATAGTTCTGCACAACGTCGGTATAGCTGGGCGCCGGAAAGTATTTCAACAGGCCCACCGAAGCGGAGTCGAATCGCGTCACGGGGATGACGTTGTTCGGAAACGGCTTGCCGCTCAAAGGATCGTAAATCGTCACCGGGACGTTGGTTTTGGCTTGCGAGAAATCGCCGCCGAGTTCCGCCGGAGTCGGCACCTCCGACAACTGGCTGAACGGATTCCGGCTGACCGAACCCTGATACGTGAGCGTGAATTGCGCGCGTTGGAAATTCGCGATCTTCGGAATGATTACGGGTCCGCCGAAGGTGCCGGTGTAATTGGCGCGATTCGAAGACGGCTTGGGCGCCGCGGTTCCGTTCAGCGAATACGGCGCGGCGTTGAGCGCGGAGTTTGCCAGGTTGAGCGAGATCGATCCGGTGTAGGCGGGCCGGGTGTTGCGCCTCCGGTTGCCGAAGCTGGCGAATTGTCCGTTCGCCGGACCACGTCCCGCGCGACCCTGGCCTCGACCTCCTCCGCCACCAGCACCGCCGCGGCCCCCGCGTCCTCCTCCACCACCACCGCCGCCTCCGCCGCCACCGCCGCCTCGTCCTCCACCACCGGCTCCGCCGCCGCCCGGACCACCAGGTCCGCCGCCTCCGAAGCCACCGGCGCCATCGGGACCGCCGCCGAAGCCTCCGTTAATTGCCGCCGCGCCGAGGCCGCCTAGCCCCAGCGCATCGTTATCGAGCACACTCATTCCGGGAGGCAGACCGAGCGCGGAGATGCCGGGATTATCGCCGCCGGGACCACCGCGGCCGCCCGCTTGCGCGCGTTGTCGCCGAGCCTCGTCATCGCTCGCTGCGCCGAGGCCGCCACTGGTGCTGCCGTTGACCAGAAAGGCTCCGTCGGCATCGTCCGCGCCCGCGTCCAATCCGCCTAAGCTCGACGACGATTGCGCCGCTTGCGCGAGCAGATCCTGTCCATCTTGCGTCGCGGTTACTTGCGCGTTCTGAAACGCGGGGCCTCGAGCCGCGCCCGCGGGTGCCGCTCCTGCTCCGGGCGTCGCGGCGCTGGCGGTCGCCGTAGCGGGACCGCCGCGACCGGGGCCCTGGCCTTGGCCTTGCCCGCGTCCGCCGAATTGTCCGCCGCGGCCTTGGCCTCCGCGACCTTGGCCGCGCTGACCTTGTCCGCGCTGACCGCGGGCCTGCGCTTCGGGTGCCGGAGCTGCGGGCGTTGCTGCCGCCGGCGCACCGCCCGCCGACCCGAACTTCGGCATCTCCAGCGTCCAGTTGCGCGTAGCCGGCTGATCCGACACCTTGAACTGCTGGTGTGCCAGGGTGAAACCGATCATTTGGATGTCGACTTCCCAGGTGCCCGGCGCAAGGTTCAGCGTATAGCGGCCGTTCTCATCGGTATAGGCGACCACCTTGGTTTCGCCCTGCCGCGCCGTCACAGTGGCGCCGGAAACCAATTGGTCGGCGGCCTTGACCACGCCGCTTTGCGGCGCAGCGGCCGCCAGCACGGGAAGCAACAGTAATAAAGATAGGTGTCGCACGGATCTTGTCTATCTTAGACGGTTCCGTGCGGGGAGGGTTGACGCAGGGATGGGAGAGATGAGTGTCCCCGTGCTTACCCTTGGGGCTGCATCGGCACACAGGGCACGGGGCACCGCGATGTAGCCCCGAACGTCAGCAAGGGGACTCTTAACACTCTTAATACTTCGGCACGCTGGGGTCGACCTTATCGCTCCACGCGAGGATACCGCCGACCATGTTCTTCACCTTCTTGAAGCCGGCCTGGCGGTTGCTGCCGAGGTGCAATTACACAATAAATTCGCAAGGGCAAAGGAAATGAATTGGCGCGGCTACATGCAAAAACGTGCTATTATTCTTATCCTAATCATGAAACCCGCCCCCCCCCCGCCCGACCGGCACAATCCGATCTAGTCTGACCCTTGCGTCGATCGCCGCTTTACTTTTCGGCCTTCCGGCGACTGCGGGAACCATCCTGTTTAGCGACTTAGGACCGAGTGGCAACGTATACGATCTTGTTGCGACTGCGGGCGAGCTAGGCTCCAACGCTATCGCGAACGGGGGTTTTAGTGCGACCACCGCGGACCGATTCTCTGTTTCGGGAACCGGACTTGAGGCGGTTACGCAGATCGATCTGGCAATGCAACATAGCAGCGGTCTCAATACTTTCTATGCCAGCCTTTGGACCGACAACTCCGGCTCGCCAGGAGTTGAGCTTTCCAACGCGCACTGGAACCTTTCTACTAACATTCAGGGTGCCTGCTGCGATACGCTTTCGATTGCTGGCATTTCGGGAGTGACCCTCACAGGCGGCGCGCAGTATTTTCTGGTACTGGGACCGTTGAGTCTGAGTGACACAAGTTTCAATGTTCTGATGAATAATAATCAGGGCGTTCTGGGCGACTACGCAAGCTCTTCAGATGGAGGCGCTACTTGGAACCCGCTCCAAAATATAACATTAGGAACCTTTGATGTTTTATCTATACCCGAACCTTCCACGATCTTGACGATGGGTGCAGGACTCGCAATGCTCGTTGCAATCCGAAGAAGAATCTTGAGCCGCCAGGCTCGTTAATACTTCGGCACGCTGGGGTCGACCTTATCGCTCCACGCGAGGATACCGCCGACCATGTTCTTCACCTTCTTGAAGCCGGCCTGGCGAAGGAAGTCGACGGCTTTGCCGCTGCGCATTCCGCTCTTGCAGTGCGCGACGAGTTCCACGGCGCTGTCGAGCTCGTTCACCCGCTTGGGCAGATCGCCCAGAGGGATCAGCTTGGTGCCGGGGATTTTGCAGATCTGATATTCGTGCGGCTCGCGGACGTCGATGAATTGGAATTTATCGCCGCGGTCGAGCTTCGCTTTCACTTCCACCGGCGAGATCTCGAATTCATTCGCGGCGGGCGCGGCTTCCGCCGGAGCTTCGAAGGTGCCCTGCGGCACGCCGCAGAACTGGTGGTAGTCGATCAATGCGTGAATGGTCGGATGATCGCCGCACACCGGGCATTCGGGATTGCGGCGGAGCTTGAGCTCGCGGAAACGCATCGCGAGAGCGTCGTACAGCATCAATCGCCCGACGAGGGGCTCGCCGATCCCGAGGATCAACTTGATCGCTTCCGTGGCTTGCACCAAGCCGATGGTTCCGGGGAGAATGCCGAGGACTCCGCCTTCCGCGCAGCTCGGGACCAGGCCGGGAGGTGGCGGCTCGGGGTAGAGGCAGCGATAGCAGGGTCCGTTTTCGGTGGCGAACACGGTGGCCTGACCTTCGAAGCGGAAGATGGAGCCATAGACGTTGGGCTTCTTGAGCAGCACGCACGCGTCGTTGACCAGGTAGCGCGTGGGGAAATTATCGGTGCCGTCGATCACCATGTCATACGGCGCCATGATTTCCATCGCGTTGGAGCTATCGAGCGCGACTTCGTAGCGGTCGATCTGCACGTTCGGGTTGATGTCGAGCATGGTTTCCGCCGCGGAATCCAGCTTCTTCTTGCCGACGTCTTTGGTGCCGTGAATGACCTGGCGGTGGAGGTTGGTGAAGTCCACCACATCGAAATCCACCAGGCCGATGCGGCCCACGCCCGCAGCCGCCAAGTACATCCCGAGAGGCGCACCCAGCCCGCCGGTGCCCACGAGAAGCACTTTGGCGTTCTTCAATTTCAACTGCCCCTCCATGCCGACTTCGGGCATGATGAGGTGGCGCGAGTAGCGCAGGATTTCGTCTTTGGAAAGGGTAGTGGGGGGAGCCGCGACTTCGGTCGCGCCTCCCGCAATGCTGGGAACGATCGACAGAGTGTCGCCGTCGGCCACCGGGCTTTGATCTTTTTTCAGATAACGAATGTCTTCGTCATTCAGGTACACGTTGACGAAGCTGCGGAGCTTGCCTTCGTCGTTAAAAAGCTGCTTGCGCAAGTCGGGAAACTTGGTGGTAAGCGAGCTCAGGACCTCGCCCACGGTGTTTCCGGGGAGCACCACCGAATCTTGTTTCTCCGCATATTGACGCAGGGGCGTCGGAATCAGGATTTTTGCCATGATAATTCTTCTTTCTCCGCGACGGTTTGCTCGGCGTTCGGAAGGAAACTGTTCGCGTGATCGAACTTTCCGCCCTTCACCGAGAGCACTACAAACGAATACCAGGGGCACGAATTCTCAAGATCGGTCTTCGAGAAGTACGCGTCGCAATCGGGGTGCGAGTGGAAGATGCCGATCAGGTCGAGGCCGGCGGCGCGGGCTTTGCGGTCGGCTTCGAGAAGGTCCTCGGGGCGGAGCTCATAGCGCGTGCCCTGCTCGCCGGAGTAAGAATTTTCCATCGGAACGGCGAGAGTGACGCTTTTTACGTCATCGTCGATCTTGCCGATCATGGCTCCGCAGCACTCGTTCGGAAACTTGGATTCCGCGTGGGCGACCATGGTCTGCCACGCTTCAGAGTTGACTTTAATCATCCCAGAATGGCTCGCTTAAGTATTTGGTGGCGCCGTCGGCGAGGATGGTCACGATGACGCCGGAGCGTCCTTCGTTCACCAGACGCTGGCCGATAGTATGCGCGGCGTGGACGTTTGCACCCGAAGACATTCCGACCAGCAGGCCTTCGTTCTTGCCCATCCAGCGCGTCATCTTATAGGCGTCTTCCGTTTCGATCCAGAGGTTCTCGTCGGCAAGTTTTTCGTCGTAGATGCCGGGGACGATCGCGGTCGGCATATGCTTCAAGCCTTCCAGTCCGTGGAAACTGGAGGAGGGCTGGGCGGAGATGCAGGTGATGCCGGGGACGTCGCGCTTCAGACGGCGGGAGTTGCCGGTGAAAGTTCCGCTGGTGCCCATGCAGGTGACGAAGTGGGTGATGCGGCCGGCGGTCTGCTCCATGATTTCGACTGCGGTGCCGTCGAAGTGGGCTTTCCAGTTCGCGGGGTTGTTGTACTGATCGGGATAAAAATAGGCGTCGGGGTCGGCTTCGTAGAGCTTGCGGCAGAGGACGATGGCTCCGTCGGAACCTTCGCCGGGGTCGGAGAACACCATTTCGGCTCCGAAGGCTTTGAGGATTTGCTTACGCTCGTGGGAGGCGTTCGAAGGCAGGCAAAGCTTGATTTTGTAGCCCTTCAGCGCGCCGATCATGGCGTAAGCGATGCCGGTATTGCCGCTGGTGGCATCGAGCAGAGTACGGTCCTTGGTGAGGCGTCCGGTGCGCTCACCATCCAGGATCATGTTGTGGGCGGCTCGGTCCTTGACGGACCCGCCGGGGTTGAAAAATTCGGCTTTCGCGTAGATTTCGACGCCGGGGAGATCGCTATCCAGCTTGGCGAGGCGGATCAGCGGGGTGTTGCCGATCTGGTCGAGCAAAGAGGAGGACAAGGGGGCGGACTTCGGTTTCGGATTTGCCAGCGCCATGGGTGGGTACTCCTCTGATTGTAGAGATTCCCCCGTAACTCTGTCAAGATTAGGGGGATCGAGCTTGTTCCTGGGTATTGGATGCAGGGAGGGGTGGGGGGATTCAGGGGAGAAGGCACACTTGGGCCACGGATCACAGGCGGAAGCCTGTGCTACTTGAAGCAGGTCGTTGGGGCGGCCGGGACTCACGGGTTATCGCCGGGTGTGTTCGGCCGCCGGTAGGTTGAGGGGTTTCTAGAGGAATCTTCGGGTGCGCTTAGGTAAAGGCGCCGCCTTGTCCGCTCTGTCGAATACCTCCCTCTCTGG